>NZ_CAJYGQ010000013.1 GCF_913773635.1 uncultured Mucilaginibacter sp. | reverse complement strand
ATGTAGATGATTTGGTAGAGGGCATTTACCGCTTGTTACTGAGCGACTATGTACAGCCAATGAACATAGGTAACCCGGATGAGATCACCATCAAAGAATTTGGTGAGGAGATCATTAAGCTAACCGGAACGGATCAGAAACTGGTAGGCAAACCATTGCCAACTGATGACCCTAAGCAAAGAAGACCTGACATTACCAAGGCAAAAGCCATTTTGGGCTGGGAGCCAAAGGTAAGCCGCCAGGAAGGTTTGAAAATTACTTACGAGTATTTCAAGTCACTTCCTCAGCACGTTATCGAGCACAAGGAATTCTCTCAATACAACAGATAGAAATTAGCTTGAAGAGCCAATATAAAAGGCGCGCATTAAATGCGCGCCTTTCTTGTATTAAGCAATTGGGTTAACCTTTTTTGCAACGCACATTAAAGTAAGTGCGCTGTTGGGCGATGATGGGTTGCGACCTGAAAGAACGTGGCCCAAACGATATTTAAACTCAGCTTTACCGGTTTTACCTTCCAAAACCTCTCGTCCTAAATCATGGTTATGCGGGTATACTTTAACCTCAAAGCCGTGCGGCTCTAAAACGCTTTCAAACATTTCGCGGGTAACACCATGTCCGGGTTGGTGATGTATTTCGCAGGCAAGCCCCCATTTTTGCTGATCGGAGGTCTTATGAAAGCTGTAGCCTATCAGGCGGTAGTAAACCAGCCTTAGATTCCATAAAAGCTTTCCTAAGCCTTTATAATTCCATGCGGAGTACTGAGGGTCATGGTCGGTAACTAACACGCCACCCGGCTTTACAAGCCGCGCAGCTTCTTTAAGTACTGAATCCATGTTTTCACAGTGATGCAAGGCAGCATTTAAGACAACTACATCAGCAATAGCCGATTTAAATGGAAGATTATTAGCATCTGCCAACACAGAAGTATAGCCTAACTTACCTGCAAGCTCCAACGATTTTGGGGCCACATCTACACCTATTAACTGCTTTGGTTTGCCTTGCAGTGTAGCATAAACATTGCCAGGGCCACAACCAATGTCAATTACCACCTTGTCGGTCCAATCACCACTGGCGGCCTCCCAGCGGCTTTTAAAAGTATCGCTACGGTGGCAATAGGTTAAATACTCTTCTGCCCACTCAGCATTACCAAAATAGTAGGCATTTGCTTTTAGCCCTTCAGAATGGCGTAATATAGGGAACTCAACATATGAGTCTCTTTCAATAAAAGTAACTCCATCTTTTAAAAATGGCGCAAGTTGTGAATGCATGTAATATGTAGATGTGAAATATAAAGTATAAATACCGTAATAGAAGTCGTTGAAATTTGAATTATTTTCAACAATAGCAGTATCGGCTAATGATTTATAAAATTAACTAATTTGTAAATGATATTCAATTGGTAATTAAAGAAATATTACGAATAAAAAAAGGCGGTAAGTGTGAACTTACCGCCTTTTTACTAGACCGAAATAGCTTAGCTCTTTTTACCCTGCGCAGAAGCAGTCTTTGATTCTGCCTTTTGTGCATCTTTCTGAGCTTTTTCAGCGTCCTTTTTCGCTTTCTCTGCAGCTTTTTTCTCAGCAGCAGTTTGCGTTTTTTGAATTTCGTAACTCCAGGTTTTGCTCTTGAAGTTCTGAATTTTGCTCTCGATATTCTTCGACTTTGCCGACTTGTCTTGTTCTGCGTTCAAAACATCAGTAGCTGTACCTGCTAATGCCGCATTTGCTGAAGCAATTTGAGCGGTGGTACGCTGAGTATTTGATCCGCTCTCACGTACAATTGTGCTGGTGTATCTTTTTTGTAAGAAGATATCATCTAAGCTGGTGTCATAAAGATTTCGGTCCGGATCAGATACGTCTTTAGTTGCAAAGAAGTCGCGGCACTGAGGGAAATATAACCAGAACACCGGTGCTTCACCTACAGTAGTACCTGCAGCTTGTATTGCTTTTAAAGGAGCAATACCAATAATGCGGGTTACAACCATTGAACGTTTTTTATCAAAGTAAATATCTTCTTTGGTTCTGAACTTAGTAATAGATGCCGGATTAAAGTCATTAAGTACCATTTTTGAACCAATTTTATTACCGTTGGCATCAAACTGATCTACCATCGTGCTATCCTGAAAACGAGACATTGCACCTAACATGTTGATACGAGTTGCAAACGTGCTATCGTTATTGGTAGGGCTTGGATCATAAGCAGTAAGCTTTCCTGAACGTAAACCTTCTAATACAATTTCTGCAAGGGTTGCACCAGGTACGTTAAGCAATGCATTTTTAGGGTCGTTTACGTCAATGTCTCTCCAAATACGTTTGTAAAAACGAGCATCGCGGGCTTGTATTGCCGGATAGTTATAAGCCTTAGCATTGTTAAACATTTCGCTTTTGAAGAAACCGTCCATTACAGGCAAAGTGTCTGTAGGTAACGAATCTTTAGGCATATTGGTTTGGGCATTAACCGGCGGAGTTACCACAGGTGTTGCCGTTTCAGTAACCACTGGTTCAGTTTGCGCAGTGTACGCAGGTTTTACAACCGGTTTCGACTTTGTTGTACGAGCCTTCGTACTTCTGCTTTTTCTTTTTTGCGCATCAGCAGTGGTGGTTACTGCCACCAAGGCTATAAGGCTAAAGGCAGTTACGTAAAATTTATGCGTTAATTTTTTCATCGTTCTAAGTTGTTGTTGTGATGCAGTATAACTGCTTACACTGCATCTGCTAAATCAATCTTATGTGTTTGTTATTAGTTGCCTTTAGCCAGTTTTCTGGTTTTAGTTTGTTCAATTACAATATCAGGTGCCGGCATAACACATCTGAAACCAATGTACGAGTGAGATACATTTTGAATTTCATAGTTACGGGTTGATGGAGTAAGCATGTTACCATTATCTTTCCATGATCCGCCTCTTATAACTTTACGACGCATAGCTTCACTTTCGTTATCTGCTGCATCATATAATAACACCGGGTTAAGATCATGCACAAGCTCTTTGTATGAAGGGCTGAAAGCATCAAGCGTCCATTCAGATACGTTACCCATCATATTATATAAACCAACTTTGTTAGGTGCATATGATTTAACGTGCATGGTAAAAGTTCCACCATCTTTACGGTAATCACCTTCCTGTTGTTTAAAGTTTACAGCAAGCATGTCAACGTTTTTCTTTGTTTTTTTGTCTTTAAGATTAACGGTAGCAAGTTTGTCAAAGTCTTCCTGCTTTTTATCAGCAGAAGCTGCATATTCCCATTGGGCTTCTGTAGGCAGGTTAAAACGTAAGTTATATAAACGGGCAAGTGAACGTTCGCCAGTGGTAGCATAAATCATTTTGCTTCTCCAATCGGTAAATGCACGGGCTTGTTTCCAGTTTACGCCAACAACCGGATGCTCATCGTAACTACGGTTGGTGTAGTAGTTATTATCCATCATCTCCATTTGGGAGTTAGGAAAATCATTAGACCAAACTTTGGTGTTTGGCGGTACAGCAACAGTATCAGTAATGTACTTGCTGGCACCTGAGCGGTTTACAGATAGTCTGTCAAAACGGTAAACTACGGCATCTTTAATAAGGGTTGGCTTACCATTTTCCATGGTATAAAGCTTGCCATATAATGCACCTTTAATTACCGGATCGTTACTTTGCCAAAGTGGTGTTTTGCCACCTACTTTGCTCCAGTCAATAGCACGTGTAGTATCAGCAAAGGTAGGGATATCAACAGTTTGCTGATTTTTACCGGTACCTTTTTTAGCTTTAACGGTAGAATTCTTTTTCTTTTGGAAGTACTTATCGTCTTTAAGGTAATCAGTCACAGCAACCGAATCTGCAACCCAGTCAACAAAGGTTCTGTACTGTTTATTGGTTACTTCTGTTTGGTCCATAAAGAAGGCACTTACTGTTACTGTTCTTGGAACAGTATCAACTGCCATTGATGTGTCGGTAACGACATCTTTTTCAATAATAGAACCTGCAGGAACGAATACCATTCCGTGTGGGGCAAGTGGCGTAAGTGATTGCAAAGTAGTTTTAGATGTACCTACTCTGTCCATGCCATCCAGGCGTCGGTTGGTTTTACAGGCCGTAAAAGCTACAGCAACCGAAAAGGTGAGAGCAAAATGTGAAAACTTAATATTCATTGACGATGAAATTATGATTCGATTACAAAAATTATATGAACTGGTTGATTATGTGCCTTTACTAAAAATTGAAACAAAATCAAATGATTTACTTAGAGAGAGCAGGAATATGATACTAAATGAAATGAATAAGCTACAGTTAAACATAAAATTGTAACATTCAATTTAGTAATCTTAACTTACAACTTACTAAAAAAACCACGATATTCATTACAATAATAATAATATTTTGTTTGTGTATAATTAAATTTTATAAAATAGGTGTTTTCAACAAAAAATATTTTAATAAAATAATCTTTAATTAAAAATGTTTATCATTTGTAAAAAAGTTGTTGCCAACTGTCTCTCAAACGAAAATCTAATTAGAAATTAACAACTAATTTTAAACTTCACCTCTTTTAATTTATTGATATGGTCTCAAAAATTTTGCCAATGTTTCATAACAGTTAATTAAAGTTGTCGTACAGCGATACCTTATCCAATGGTATTTTTATTAATTTCGGTGTAAATAACTGCTATCATGAAAACAACGCTGGTTTTTGGCGGCTCGGGCCAATTAGGACAATGTTTAAAAAAAGTTACCAACGAACGTGGAATTGAATTCCTGAAGTTTCCGGCCGAAGAGGAAGCCAATGTATTGAATATAGAAGCGCTCGAAAATCTGTTTGAAACATATAAGCCTGAGTACGTTATCAATTGTGCTGCCTATACTGCCGTTGATAAGGCCGAAAGCGATGTAGAGACTTCAAGAAAAGTTAATAAAGACGGCGCAGCCAACTTAGCACAATTATGTAAGCAATTTAGTGCAGTGCTGGTGCACGTATCAACCGACTTTGTATTTGAAGGCAATACGCCATTTTTGCTGACCGAAAGTGATGTTGCTGCACCGATTAACGTTTACGGCCTAACCAAGCTTGAAGGAGAGCAAGACATTGTTCAAAGTTTAGATAAGCATTATATACTGCGCACAAGTTGGTTGTACTCCGAATATGGTAACAACTTTGTTAAAACTATGCTGAAGCTTGGTGCCGAGCGCGAAGAACTGAATATAATTGCCGACCAGATTGGTACACCAACCTACGCCGTTGATTTAGCGGCTTGTATTTTGGACATAATTGAAGCCGATAATCAGCAATACGGCATTTATCATTACAGCAATGAGGGGGTAACATCGTGGTATGATTTTGCTGTAGGGATTTTTGATATTGCAGGTGCTACCGTTAAGGTTAATCCTATTCGTACTTCTCAATATCCAACCCCGGCAACAAGACCTGTTTTTTCGGTTATGGATAAAAGCAAAGTAAAGTCAACCTTTGGTATAAGTATTCCATACTGGAGGCACAGCTTGCAGAAATGCATCAACCGTTTGCAGCAATAAAATTATCAATATAGGTTTTCATCCCATCAACATCCAAGGGGTGAAACCATTTGTTGTCTTTATCTTTACGAAACCAGGTGAGCTGTCGTTTTGCAAAACGACGGGTATTTTGTTTGATTGATTCGATTGCCGTATTTAAATCTGTGGCGCCATCCAAATAATCAAATATCTCGCTATATCCAACCGTGTTTAAAGCGTTCAATGAGCGGTAGGGAAGTAGTTGTTTTACCTCTTCAAGTAGTCCTGCTTCCATCATCACGTCCACGCGCTTATTAATACGGTTGTAGAGCTCTTCGCGGGGCAGGTCAAGTATAATTTTAATGATGTTGAAACTGCGTTGTTTGGCAGCGCCTTTATGGAAGGAAGAAAAGGGTTTACCTGTACTTTCAAAAACTTCCAAAGCGCGTATGACACGTTGAGGGTTATTTTTGTCAACTATTTCAAAGTATTCCGGATCAACCTCTTTAAGTCGGTTCTGTAGAACGTTAATGCCTTCCTGCTCAAAAGTTTCATTAAGACTTAGCCGAACCGAAGGGTCTATGTCTGGAAGATTATCAAATCCGTCAGTAATTGCTTTTACATACAGGCCCGAACCACCAGCCATAAGCACTACATCATGATTACTGAATAGCTCATTAAGCTTTGCTAAGCCGTCGCGTTCAAAATCTCCAACATTGAAGCTTTGCTTAATACTGTGCGACCCTATAAAATGATGGGGAACTGCGCTCAGCTCCTCAACCGATGGTTTGGCGGTACCAATACTCATCTCTTGGTAAAACTGGCGCGAATCGGCCGAAACAATCTCTGTGTTGTAGTATTTGGCAAGTTTAATTGCAGCAGCTGTTTTACCAACCGCAGTTGGACCTGCAATGCTAATTAAGTACTTGCTTTTGTTCAAAACTGATAGGGTATAATAAAATATGCCGGTTTTATTGAGGCATCTTATAAGCTTCAAATTGCAAAAGCATCAAGCATTAAGATGCCGTATAAAACCGGCTTAAATAAATTTACGGGTGTTTAATAATCGTCGCTTCGGCCGCGGCTTCCACCACGTTCGTCATCATCAAAGCCTTCATTATCTGAAAACTCGTTGCCAAACTCGTCTTCCTCCTCGCCACTATCGTCGTCACCGTCTTTGGTGCTACTGCCCGACTCGTTAACCTCCTCAAAATCTTCAGTATCTTCAGGGTTGTACTCCAATTCGTTTAAAAAGTCAAAGTCTTCATTCGCTTCAGCCGTTGCAGCAGCCGGAGTGTAAACGTTGCCAAATTGTTTCGGTGCTTCGCCGGTACTTTTAACTACTGCAGGGTAGCTGGTGCCAGCTGTTTCGTCCAGAATTTTAACTAATTCGACGTGAAAGTCAAAGGGGCGTTCGAAATTTGAGGTATAATAAAATTTTTGATGCGGATCATCTATAAAACTGCTGAGCTTTGATTTTTCCATCAATGCAACACCCCTGTCAACCTTGCGGTCACTGGGTTTGAAAGCAATTTCTTCTCCCTTTGTCCATTGATCATTGCTGATGTAGAAAGAAGAAGAGTAATCAGGATTGTAACCAATTGCTTGATGTATTGCCTGATGCAAATCGGCAAATGTTTGGGTAGATTTAATGTCAATCTCCCGGCTTATATCATCATAATCTTCAAATGTTACCCTGAAACGGTATAGTGCCATTTTTTATAGGTTGATTTAAGTGTAAAAATACAGTTTAAAATTTATTTTGAGTTTTCCACAACTTTTAAGCCAATTTCCTGGCCTTTTTCAATTGTGAATTTTAACGCCGCATCATAGTCGTTAGAAATTTCGCCTTCGAGTATGGCTTCGCGTATCTTGCTTTTAATAATTCCAACTTCACGGCCTTCTTTAAGCCCGAATATTTTCATGATGTCATTACCTGTAATAGGGGGCTGCCAGTTGCGTACACGGTCACGCTCTTCAACATCTTTAAGCTTTTGTTGCACCAACTCAAAATTTTGACGATACTTCTTTACCTTGAATTCGTTTTTAGTGGTTATGTCGGCCTTGCAAAGCAACATCAGGCTTTCAATATCATCGCCGGCTTCAAATAATAATCTTCTAACGGCCGAATCGGTCACAATTTCCTGTGTAAGAACAATTGGGCGCATATGCAGCTGTACAAGTTTCTGTACAAACTTCATCCTGTCGTTAAGCGGTAGTTTCAGCTGGGCAAACAATTTGGGTACCCAGCGTGCGCCTTTGTCTTCATGGCCATGAAAGGTCCAGCCGTGTCCGGCTTCAAAGCGCTTGGTGGCAGGTTTGGCAATATCATGCAAAATGGCACTCCAGCGGAGCCATAAATCATTTGTTGTAGCCGATATATTATCAAGTACTTGCAGGGTATGGTAAAAATTGTCTTTATGGCCGCGGCCGTTTACAACCTCTACGCCATGCAACGCAGCCATTTGCGGAAATATTATTTTTAAAAGGCCGGTATCAAGCAAGTATTTGAAACCTACCGAAGGCTGATTGGAAAGAATAATCTTATTCAATTCATCAGTAACCCGTTCCTGCGATACAATATTGATGCGGTCTTTATTAAGTTTAATGGCATCAATTGCTTTTTTATCAATTATAAAATTGAGTTGTGAGGCAAACCTGATTGCCCGCATCATGCGTAACGGATCGTCAGAGAATGTCTCTTCGGGGTTAAGCGGCGTGCGAATCAGTTTGCTTTCCAAGTCGGCCATACCGCCAAACGGATCAATTAATTCGCCGTACTCAGCGCCATGCAAAGCAATAGCTAAAGCATTTATGGTAAAATCTCTCCGCTTCTGATCATCATCAAGCGTGCCGTTTTCTACAATAGGTTTACGCGATTGTGAACGATATGATTCTTTACGTGCACCTACAAATTCTACTTCGACGTCCTGGTACTTCAACATAGCCGTACCAAAGCTTTTAAATACTGATACTTTAACGTTCAGCTTTCTGGCTACAGCCTCGGCGAAGTGAATGCCGTTACCAATTACTACAACATCAATATCTTTTGAAGTGCGATGTAAAAAAATATCACGTACAAAGCCGCCTATAGCATAAGCCTCAACCTGCTGCTCTGTTGCCAGGGCAGATATTGTTTTAAATACAGGATGTTGCAAATGCTGTTTCATATTGAAGAGGGCAGTTACCTGCGTTCAAATAAGCCGCAAATGTAATTACTAAAATGAAATTATGAAGCTTAATCTTGCGTGCAATTTTATGATTTTAACAAAAAAAAGCCGCCCTACGTTTCGTATGGCGGCTCCTCTCCTCTGCATCTATTCTAACACTCACATTACGGCTTAGTGTAATCAAATGATGTGCCAGTAATTGGTTTTAGCTACCAATGATGTCAACAGGTAAACTATTGTACAAAAAACTAAACGACTCTTCAAAACAACGAAGGGGAATTGCTGCGCAGCAATTCCCCTTCGTTGTAAATGTAAAATTGTTATTTAGCTGTAGCGTACAGTTGATTAAATAATGAGCGGAAAGTTCCGTGTGCTTGTGAACGGAAGGTGATCTCCGGACCAAATACATAGAGCTTACCTACACCAACAGGGGCAACAAATGAAGCCGCTGCGCCTTTTAAATATTTTTGTCCCCATGCCCAGCCGCTTCTCAACGGTTTTTCGGTAGCATAAATTGCCAACGGTTTAATACTGCTATCATTAATGGTAAAGGCCGGGCTGCTGTCAAACATAACATTACCGGTTGATGCCATACCCCAGTTAGCCGGCTGTGTGGTATCATAGCTTACCTCTAATACGCTGCCTGGAATGTAAAACTTATCACCGCTTAACGGGCGTGTTTGTCCGTTCACAGTTTCGGCTAATGCACTTGTAACCTGAAGTTTTAAGTGATAGGCCAGGTTGGCACTGCTGCCAATAGTAACAATACTGCCGCCGGCTTCTAAAAATGCCTTTAATTGCGGTATAGACTTATCGGCAGTTATGCGGCCGGTTTGATTGCGGTACTCGGCCGGCAGTTCGTCTGCGTTAACGTTACGACCACCGCCAAATTCTCCAAAGCCCCCTGCACGTGGCGTAGCCGATGGTATAGCGCCGCCAACAAATACTAACACATCAAATTTACTTTTAAGGTTGCCGCCGTCTATTTCTTGTGCGTACACACGCTCAAAATCAAAGTGCTGTTGCTCAAGCATCCAACGTACCCAGCCCGATGGTATGGAGCCTCCGTAGGTATCCCATAAGCCAATGCGTAGTTTTGAAACCTTAACGGCACCTTTAGGTGTCTTTGAAGCTGCTTTTGTTTTTACACCAAGGTTTGCATCTTTATCAAACACTGTTTTGGCCTGAGTTGTAGCAGGTATATAAAATGCACCTCCCTCGGTAGGTACCCTGTAAACTTCGGCACCTGCTTTAAGCATATCGTTTACCAGCGTGAAGGCGTTATTAATGCCTGCATCAATCAAGTAACCTTTAGCGGTTGCTGCTACTGCCTGTGCAGGCGGTGTTTGTAGTTGTCCGTAAGGCACGCGGCTTAACGGGCCGTCAAACCCATCAAGTATCCTGTCAAACTTAACACCCATTTGGTAAGCTAAAGTCCAGCCGGCATTATCATACGGGCGAATAGGAGGGCCTCCGGGATATTGAAAATCATTTGGATGATCTTGCGGCTCAAACATATCTAATATATGCGGGCGGAACGCCTGATCGGTTTTCACCACATATGAACCTGCAGGATAACTTACACCGTTTACCTTAAAATTGGCGGTTGCTTTGTGAATAACCAAGCCCGCACGTATAAGGGCGTTTACAAACTTAACCGCGGTTGGAAAATCGGTTTGATTAGCCGGAATGATGTATCCACGCGGATCGCGCAGGGTTACATCCTTTAATACCTGATCATAATACTTTACTGGTACGCCACCAAAACCACGGCCGCCTGCAGCATTGCCTGTTGCCGTTTGGTCTTTTTTATAAGCAGCGCTTATGGAGTCGGCACGTTTAGGAGACAGCGTCCAGTTGTCTTTACCGCCACGATTGATGGAGTTTTTACCCATTACATACATGTTGTAAAGCATTTGGTCGCGCTGGCGTACGGCATAACCTAATACGGCGTAATTTAACGATAAGGAATAATCAATAGATTGTTTGTAGTGCCAAGGCTGTGGTGTTACCGGGAACGGCGTGTTGCTGCTGGGTATTAATCTTTCAGGAACCAGCGGAACGCTTGCAGGGGTTGGGCTGCCAATAATTTCGGTAAGCAAGCCAACCATGTTATGAAAGTAAGTGGTAGTACGCAATCCGCCGTTCCACCAGGTTGAAAAGCTGGTGCCGTTACGTTCAGTATAGCCCGGCTTATTTTCGGCATTAAGCCTGCTGCTCATGGCTGCACCTAAAGCATCAATACTTGTTACCAGTAAAGGGTCATAAACGTAATTAAACGGATCGCGGTATGGCGGACCAGCTACAACAGAACCTGCAGGGCCGGTTTGGTGATGGTTGTAAACAATTTGTGGCAACCACTCTAAAAATTGCTGGCGCGTAATATTCTGCGATTCTTTCATGTTCATCATGTAAAAATCGCGGTTGTTATCATGACCTATATATTTTTCATAAAGGCGCGGAATGTTCATGTTGCGTTTGGCAGGGTCTTTTTGGCTCATATACCAGTTTGACACCAACTCCTGACCGTCGGGGTTAGCATGTACCAGTAACACCACTGCATCATTTAAAATGCGCATGGTTTCGGCATCGGTACGGCTTACAAGTTCGTAGGCTGTTTCAATAAGCTGATGCGTACCCACAGTTTCGGTTGCATGCAGGCCACCATCTATCCAAACAATGGCTTTACCCTGCTCGGCCATTGATTTTGCCTGGGCATCGGTAAGGTTTTCTGCCCTTGCCAGCTTTCTTGATATTTCTTTATACTTATCAAGGTTCTTGATGTTTTCGGGCGAAGACACAATGAGCATCCATTGGTGACGGCCTTCTTCGGTTAAGCCAATATCAACCAGTTTGGTGCGTGGAGATGCCGATAGTTTTTTAAAGTAAGCTTCTGTTTGGGTGTACGTAGCCAACTGATAGTCATCACCAATGTTAAAGCCAAAATGACTTTTAGGCGATGGAACCGTTTGAGCCTGCACCGTTGAGGTTAGCCATACAGAAATGGCTAGAGTACCAAGTAGTTTTAGTTTCATCAGGATTGTTTAAGCGTAATAGTTTCGATGCCCAATTTAAATAAAACTCAGTTCGTTACATGTAACTTTTTTGTTGGTGCGGGCAATATTATAATGCGGCGCAACGCATTACCTGTAAAGCGCTTAAGCCTCACTATCAGCCTAAAAGCAATGTGCTTTTAATATATGTGCTGTAAACAAGCTTAAAATGCCTGCTTAATGAGCAAAACAACTTTACCGTAATGGTGGTTAACAATATAACAACGCATTCAGCATTGCCTTAAAACTAACTTAAACACTAAACATACTGCTACCATGAAAAATTATGAAACTTTAGTGGATGCCACTAACGACCTGATGCAAAGAGGATATACCGCTAACCTTAGCTTTGAAGATAACGGTAATACCATTGACGATAAAAGCAACAACGTACAAATGAATGCGGAAGACTTTGAAGTGGATGAGTTTTTTCGTTTCGAGGGTCCAAGCAACCCTTCAGATATGTCAATTGTTTACGCAATATCATCGGCAAAATACAACCTTAAAGGAGTTTTAGTTGATGCTTATGGCACTTATGCTAACAACAGCTCATCGGCAATTGAAGCTAAGCTGCACCATCACCAGGTAAGTGATAACCTGCATGGCGAAGATCGCCCTAAGCAATAAGTTATTTACTTCTTTGCAATAACTTTAGCAAGCGGCGGCCTGTTGCATTAATTGCCGGGCTGCCGTTTTGCATTAAAAATCGTAGTTGATTTTGTAATTCTTCTGCAATCCAATCGTACCTGTTACACAAATTATAAAGTACCTCTCCGGCTGATACTTTTACGGCAACTTTTACTTTAGGGTCTATCAACCAGTCAAAACAGCGTTCCACCATAGGCTCTAAATCTGTTTGCGCCAGCTTGTTTTTAATGTTTAATGATTTATGCGCTGCTTTAGTAAAGTGCATAAATATACGCGCATAGTGCCTTTGGCAGCTGTGATTGGTTATGCGACTGCTGTAATGTATAAACTCATCAATGTTTACTGCATATTTTTCGAGGTCGTTTTCAACTAAAGTATCAAGCAGCCATACAGCATGGAAAGCTATTACAGCTTCTTTGTGTAGGGTAAGGTCAAGCAGGTCTGTAAGTATAAAGCCTTTGTCGCTAACTTGAGCGCAAAGTTCCGTAATCCACCCTTTCGCACTTCTCGAGCGCAATGCGGCAATGATACTGTCCTCGTTAAACATTTACTGTCAAATTTATGGAAAGCGTAATTACAATATCATCTGAATGTGGCTTTAAGCGCAGTGTTAAAATTACAAATTTTGCATAGGGTGCCATGCTAAGATTTTTATTTTGGCAGTTACTAGTATGATAAATGATGGGCAATCAAGCAAGGCATTTTGAATGTAAACTCGCTGCAACATTTGTTAAAGTAACAAAGTCAATCCAACAAATTCGATTTTAAATGTTTTACATTTGACGCTTAACTAAAATTGTTCTTAAAATTACATGGTTAAATTCGATCGTTTTACACTGAGCAACGGCCTGCGGGTAATTGTTCATGAAGACCATACTACACCAATGGCGGTAGTTAACATTTTATATGATGTTGGTGCCCGCGATGAAAGTGCCGATCAAACCGGCTTTGCTCATTTATTTGAGCACCTGATGTTTGGCGGTTCGGTAAATATTCCTGTTTATGATGAACCGTTGCAGCGCGTAGGTGGCGAAAACAACGCCTTTACCAGTAACGATATAACCAACTACTACGTTACCCTTCCTGCCGTTAACCTCGAAACAGCCTTTTGGCTGGAGAGTGACCGTATGCTGAGTCTTGCCTTTAGTGAAAAGAGCCTTGAAGTGCAACGGAACGTAGTAATGGAAGAGTTTAAGCAGCGCTACCTTAACCAGCCCTACGGCGATGTATGGTTACGCCTACGTCCGATGGTTTACAAAACGCATCCTTACCAGTGGGCAACCATAGGCAAAAATTTGGAGCATATTGAACATGCTAAAATTGAGGATGTAAAAGCATTTTTTAAAAAGCATTACAACCCACAAAACGCCATTATGGTAGTTGGTGGCGATGTTACTTCAGAGCAGGTAAAGCAGCTGTCAGAAAAATGGTTTGCTCCAATTCCAGCCGGCGAAAAATATGTGCGTAACCTGCCGCAAGAGCCTGATCAGTATGAGGAGCGCCGGGAGGTTGTAACAGCCAAAGTGCCGCTTAACGATGTATATATTGCATTTCAGGTTCCGGCGCGTACCAATGGCGACTATTATGCCTTAGATTTGGTATCTGACATCCTTTCACGCGGACAATCATCACGCCTTTATCGTGCTTTGGTAAAAGAGCAGCCTTTATTTAGTGAAATACATGCTTACTTAACCGGCAGCTTTGATAAAGGTATGCTTGTGGTTGAAGGTAAGCCGCTTGAAAACGTAAGCATTGATAAAGCCGAAGCTGCCATTTGGCAAGAGCTGAACAAAATGTGTGATACGCTCATTCCTGACAACGAGTTAACCAAGGTGAAGAATAAAACCGAAAGCACCATGGTGTTTGCCGAAATGGCACTGTTAGATAAGGCAATGAACCTGGCATATTACGAATTGTTAGGCGATGCTGACCAGTTTAACCACGAAACAGATAAGTACCTGGCCGTTACAGCTGAACAAATACAGAAAGCTTGTAAAAGCATATTCCGTAAGGACAACTCATCAACCTTAATTTACCTGGCCGAAAAATAGAGCTTATGTTGAATAGAACAATAGCGCCTGAATCGCAGGCGGTAAATCATATAAATTTAATTGAGCCGGGACATACTGCGCTGCCAAATGGCTGTCAGGTATACTGGTTCAACTCGGGCGACCAGGACCTGGTGCGTGTGGAATGGATTTTTAATAATTTGAGGTTTGACACGCAAAAGCCTTTGCTAAACATGGCTGTTAACACCATGCTTACAGAAGGTACGGCTAATCTTACCGCTGCACAAATTGCTGATAGCATTGATTACTACGGCGCTTTTTTGCAGGCCGAATATGGTTATGATCAATCGCAGTTAACGCTTTACAGTCTTAACCGCCATTTGGAGCACACATTGCCGGTGGTAGTTGACGTATTAACTAATAGCCAGTTTCCGCAAAATGAATTAGATACGTTTGTTCGTAACCAGCAGCAAAAGCTACAGGTTAGTTTGCAAAAGAACGATATACTGGCGCGCCGTGCCTTTAATAAAGCTGTTTATGGTAATACCATTTACGGGTTAAGTGCCAACGCTGTAGATTACCAGCAATTGCAGCGTGCCAATATGCTGGCGCACTTTAAACAAATGTACCAACCGGCCAATTGTACACTGGTTATATCAGGCAAGGTTGATGAAGCTACACTGCAGCAAGTTACCGGTGCATGCGCTAACTGGCAAAACAGTGCCGACCCGGCCGATACAACACAACCAACCATAACTCCCGTGGCTGAACGTTTCTTCTACACTGAGAAGCCCGAGGCACTGCAATCGGCCATTCGTATGGGCTTGCCTATGGTAAATCGCTCTCACCCCGATTTTCCCGCCTTACAGGTACTGAACACCGTATTGGGCGGATACTTTGGATCGAGGCTGATGGCTAACATTCGCGAAGACAAAGGCTACACCTATGGTATTGGTTCGGGCATATCATCGCTTAAACACGGTGCTGCATTTTTTATTGCTACCGAGGTAGGAGCTGATGTTTGTCGTAATGCTGTTGAGGAGATTGAAAAAGAAATCAATCTATTGAAAAATGAGCTAATTTCTGAAGAAGAGCTGTCGCTGGTGAAAAACTATATGCAAGGCTCTTTACTTGGAAGTTTGGAAAACGTTTTTTCACATGCTGATAAATTCAAAAACGTATATTTTTCGGGTTTAGGACTTGATTATTATGATCGCTATACCGAGGTTATAAAAAGTATCACCGCCGAAGAACTACAGACCCTTGCCAACAAGTATTTAAACTTTGATGAGTTTCATAAAGTTATAGTAGGAAAATATTAAGCGTTTCGGAGGTCGGATTTTCAATTTCGAATTTTAACATAACACGTCATTGCGGGGAAGAAGCGCTGAGATCTGAATCAGCATAATTTATGCGATTCACACCGGGGTTGCTTTGGCAGCACCGCAAAATCTCTTGTGCCTTGCAATGGCGTTTTACAATTTTAAAAGCTATCAATTCAGTAATTCAGACCACTGCAGTTTGCGTTAGGTATAGAAGTGGAAACCCCGCAACGTAGCATAGCGAAGTGAGGAGTTGAAACGGATAGCCCGGGCCGCAGGCAACGCCCAAATTGCAATTAACAGATATTGGGTGATAGAGTAGGCAGATTTGTCTCATGAATTTTATGACACGCTAACGTAAAAACCTATTGTGCAAACCTAATTCCGAAATCTCGCATTCAACATTCAAAATAAAATCATATCTTTGCCCGGCAAATAACAATAATTATTTGCCATGCAGCTCGACCCCTCCAAATTTGTTGCCGAAGGTTTAACGTATGACGATGTTCTACTTTTACCGGCATATTCAGAAGTTTTACCCCGCGAAGTTGATACCAGCTCGTATCTAACAAAAAAGATAAAACTTAATATTCCTATTGTTTCGGCGGCTATGGATACCGTAACCGAATCGCAATTAGCTATTGCTATTGCGCAGGCGGGTGGTTTAGGTATGCTGCATAAAAACATGACCATTCAGCGTCAGGCCGATGAGGTGCGTAAAGTTAAACGCTCTGAAAGCGGAATGATACAAGATCCGGTTACGTTAAATGAGGATGCTTTAGTATCTGATGCATTTAAAATTATGCGCGAGTTTCGTATTGGCGGTATTCCGGTTATTGATGCTGAGGGTAAACTTAAAGGTATTGTTACCAATCGCGACCTGCGTTTCCAGAAAGATATGAGCAAGCCGGTACGTGACGTAATGACCAGCCAAAACCTCATCACCGCTCCGCAAGGCACAACCCTGATGCAGGCCGAAGAGATATTACAGGATCAGAAAATTGAAAAGCTTCCCGTTGTTGATGCCGACGGCCGTTTATGCGGATTAATTACTTTTAAAGACATCCAGAAATTTAAAAATTACCCTATTGCCTGTAAAGACGAGCACGGCCGTTTACGGGTAGGCGCTGCCGTTGGTGTAACTGCCGACACTATGGACCGTGTTGATGCACTGGTTAAGGCGGGTGTGGATGTTATTGCTATTGATACGGCTCACGGTCATTCAAAAGGTGTAATTAATCAGTTAAAAGCCGTAAAAGCCAAATACCCCGACTTGCAAGTTATTGCCGGTAACATAGCCACAGGCGATGCAGCCCGTGCATTGGCTGAAGCAGGTGCCGACGCAGTTAAAGTAGGTATTGGTCCGGGTAGTATCTGTACCACCCGTATTATTGCCGGCGTAGGTGTACCGCAGTTATATGCTGTTTACGAGTGTGCTAAAGCCTTAGAAGGTACCGGCGTTCCGGTAATTGCCGATGGTGGTATTAAACACACGGGCGATATTGCTAAGGCTATTGCTGCCGGTGCAGGCTCAATCATGGCAGGTTCATTATTTGCCGGTGTAGAGGAATCTCCGGGCGAAACTATCATATACGAAGGTCGTCGTTTTAAATCATATCGCGGTATGGGTTCTATCGAAGCCATGGAATCGGGCTCGAAAGACCGTTATTTTCAGGATGTAGAAGACGATATTAAAAAGCTGGTACCTGAGGGTATTGTTGGCCGTGTGCCATTTAAAGGTACATTGGCTGAGGTTGCTTACCAGTTTGTAGGCGGTTTAAAAGCCAGTATGGGTTATTGTGGCGCTAAAAACATTGAAGCTTTGCAAAAAGCCCGGTTCGTACGCATTACAGCTGCCGGTATCCGCGAATCGCACCCGCATGATATTACCATTACTAAAGAGGCACCTAATTACACAAGGTAGTTTCTTTGGTTACTAAGTTATAGTATAACGGCAAAAAAACTTTTAACATAGGGAAACTGTCATTTCGACGAAGGAGAAATTTTTTAAAGCAATTAGCTCATTAATTCAAAAGAATCTTTCCTTCGTCGAGATGACAATGCTTTCAATATCAACAAACCAATCAATTAACAAATGAAATCACTCGCCATATTCTGCGGCGCCAACTTTAACGGCGACCCTAAACTGACTGAAGCTGTAGATTTGCTGGCCGATGTAATGGTGAGCCGCAACATATCATTGGTATTTGGCGGCGGCAGGGTAGGAGTAATGGGTATGATTGCCGATGCCGTGATGCAGAAAGGCGGAACTGTAATTGGTGTGATACCTGAATTTTTGATGGCTAAAGAGGTTGGCCATACCGGTCTTACCGAACTGCATGTGGTAGAAAATATGCATCAGCGTAAGCAATTGATGGCTACCCTGTGCGATGGCTTTATAATGTTGCCCGGTGGCTTTGGCACTCTCGAAGAGTTTTTTGAAGTGCTTACCTGGTTACAACTGGGCCTGCATCAAAAACCAATAGGCATACTCAATACCGATGGATTTTATGATTTGTTGCTGCAACAAATGGATGTAATGGTAGAGCAACGCTTTTTAAAGCCTGCAAACCGCGAGCTGGTTTTAACATCGGTAAGCCCTATTGAGCTGGTTGACCTCATGGCCAATTTTAAAGCCGAACCTGATGATGTGTGGTTTAAAGATCGTAATCTTACTTAAGAATATTGAAGGCGGCTATTGAATAGCTGCCTTTTGTTTTTTTAGCCAGGCGGCCACATTGTATCGCTTACACAAATAAATTATTGTCATTATTATCATAGCCGCTCCTTATCCTTCCTTGTAATGAATTTAATATAAACCCGTTTACGCATTTATTTTGTGGTTTGTTTTAGTATTTGATTTAAACAACTATTATAATCACTTTCTCATAAAAGAGTTGCGCTCAACTGACGGTACAGCATTTGTGGTATGGCTTTAAAAGCTTATTTTTGTACGTTAAAATATTTCGCTGATGTCTCAAGATACTGAACACGTTAAATGCCTTATTATAGGTTCGGGCCCTGCAGGTTATACTGCTGCCATTTATGCGGCCCGTGCCGATCTGAAACCCGTTTTATACACCGGCATGCTGGCCGGCGGTCAGTTAACGCAAACTACCGACGTAGAAAACTTTCCGGGTTATCCTAGCGGCATAATGGGCCCTGAAATGATGGAAGATTTCCGCAAGCAGGCCGAACGTTTTGGTACTGACATCCGCTTTGGGTATGTTAGCTCGGTTGATTTTTCAAGTATGCCGCATAAAGTGGTGGTTGATGAAGTGAAAACTATAACGGCCGATACCGTAATTATTTCTACAGGTGCATCTGCAAAATGGTTAGGCCTTGAGTCTGAGCAAAAATATAACGGTTTTGGCGTTTCCGCCTGTGCTGTGTGTGATGGTTTCTTTTTCCGCGGACAGGATATCGCTATTGTAGGTGCAGGTGACACTGCTGCCGAGGAGGCTACTTACCTGGCAAAACTTTGCCGCAAGGTATACATGTTGGTTCGCAGAGATGAGTTCCGTGCCTCAAAAGCAATGGTTACCCGCGTACAAAACACACCTAATATTGAAATTCTGTATAACACCGAAACCAAAGAAATTTTAGGTAATGAAACGGGTGTTAATGGTGTTGCCGTTTTTAACAACCAAACAGGTGAGGAAAAAACACTTGATGTTACTGGTTTCTTTGTAGCTATCGGCCATCATCCTAATACTGATATTTTTAAAGGTGTTATTGATATGGACGAAACGGGCTATATAAAAACCAAGCCTGGCACCACGCAAACAAACGTAGAAGGCGTATTTTGCTGCGGCGATGCACAAGACAACGTATACCGCCAGGCTGTAACGGCCGCAGGTACCGGTTGTATGGCCGCTTTAGATGCCGAACGTTATTTGGCCGCTAAGGAAGCTGAAGAATTGGTTTAAAATTCCAACAAGTTCTTTTAAGGGAAAGACATAAATTAAAAGGGCCACTCTATTTCAAGAGTGGCCCTTTTAATTTATTCCCATTTTTGCTTTACGTTTTTATTCCAAAGTGCGGTAGCATATTGCTTAAAAGCGGGCGCCGATTTTTGAAATGCCGGATCCATAGTGTATTTACCACCATAATAATTTTTTGGTGATATTTCAACTTTGGTTGTTCCGCGCATAGCGTGCTTTACGCCGCCTTCGTACATAATAAGTTTCATATTATCAGGGCTTATATCTCCGCGGCAGGCAGTTTGATATAGCATCCAAACTTCGGCAATACCATTTTTATCTAAATCGGTTACAGCAAAACTTCCGGGCACAAATTTGGCCTTAATATCAACCGGGCACTCGTCTACAAAATCTTTTACCTGCCAAACAGGTACCGTTGTATTGCCGGTCGCTTTGTAACAATAAGCATATAAGGCAGCCTTACCCATATCATCTTCCTTGCTGTTAGTAATTCCTGTTTCGGTTGTAAAAGTTACATAGGTGCCGCTTTCATCGGTAAATTGCAGGGCTTTAGTCACTTTGCCACTGTATTTTATTACCGGCGGTATCATACTCGCAGCTAAAGGTTTGGTTTTAATTTGAGCAGTTGCTGTATTTAGTGTGCCCGTAAATAATAAGGCAGCTATTAATAATTGCTTCATGGTTTTATGTTATGTACCAATAACAAGCTTTACAGCAAAAAGTCAGCAGCGCTAATCCATTTTTTACCTTATAAATTTATGGCCAAACATTAAAATCTTTTAACTTCACCATTCGTTATAAATCAAACTGATTGAATCCTTATATGATCATCAAGAAACGGTTACTATTATATATATCGGCATTGCTAACCACGGGTTATGTGAACGCACAAACCGCCGCACCCGACCCTAATATGGGTATAATACCTGCACCGGTTAGTGTACAAAAACAGGTGGGAACATTTGTGTTGAGTCAGGAAACTGCTATTCAGGCTGATTCAACTGAAAACAAGGCTGTTCAGTTTTTAAGCAGCTATCTGCAAAATAAGTTCGCCTTAAAAAATAAAGTGCAGCACTACAAAGGTGGTACGGTAAGTAACGCTATTATATTAACCACGGCCGGTACTGAAAACCTGCCTGCCGAAGGATACCGCTTGACCATAGCGCCACAACAAATAACTATTGCCGGCAAAGGAGCGGGTTTGTTTTACGGGGTACAAAGCTTAATACAAATGCTGCCACTTGAGCGCGCGGCAACAGCAAAATTGCAATGCGCCCGTATTGAAGATTACCCGCGCTTTGGCTACAGGGGTTTGCATCTTGATGTATGCCGTCATTTCTTTTCAGTGGAATTTTTGAAGCGCTATCTTGATTTGATGGCCTCTTATAAGCTTAACAGATTTCACTGGCATTTAACTGATGACCAGGGCTGGCGTATCGAAATCAAAAAGTACCCACGCTTAACGGCGGTTGGTAGCATGCGTGCGCAAAGCCTTATTGGCAACTATCACGACCGTATGCCACAGCAATTTGATGGCATGCCGGTAAGCGGTTATTACACGCAAGATCAAATACGTGATGTTATTGCTTATGCTCAAAGTAAGTACATTACCATTATACCCGAAATTGAAATGCCGGGTCATGCTATGGCTGCACTGGCCGCTTACCCCGAGCTTAGCTGCGACCCTAAACTGGATTACAAGGTTGCCGAAACATGGGGCGTATTTAACAATATATTTTGCCCTACCGAAAAAACCTTCAGCTTTTTGCAGGATGTACTGACCGAAGTAATTGACCTTTTCCCGAGTAAATACATTCACATTGGTGGCGATGAAGCACCCAAGGTGGTTTGGAAGTCATCGCCGGATGCGCAGGCACTCATCAAAAAACTGAAGTTGAAAGATGAACACGAACTGCAAAGCTATTTTATACAGCGTATTGAAAAATTTGTAAATAGCAAAGGGCGCAGTATTATTGGCTGGGATGAGATTTTAGAAGGTGGCTTGGCTCCAAATGCAACAGTTATGAGCTGGCGTGGCGAGGCCGGTGGCATTGCCGCAGCCAAGCAAAATCATACCGTAATTATGACGCCAAGCAGCGCAGGATATTATTTTGATCACTCGCAGGCACGGTCAGATTTGGAACCGTTAGGCATTGGCGGTTTTGCGCCATTGTCAAAAGTATATGCTTACAACCCGGTATCATCGCAAATACCGGCAGCGCAGCAAAAGTTTGTAATGGGCGTACAGGCCAACCTTTGGACGGAGTACGTAACCACCGAAAATAAGGTAGAATACTTAGTGCTGCCACGCTTAATGGCCCTATCAGAAGTGGCCTGGACTCCTTTGGCCAATAAGAACTATACCGATTTTAATGAAGCCCGTATACCTAAGCATCTGGCTTGGTTTGATGCCAATAAGTTTAATTATCGTGTGCCAACGGCTTTGGGTGCAAAAGATACTGCTTACACCGCGCAGCAATTAACGGTTAATTTAAAGGTACCTGTAAACGGGGCCAAAATATACTACAGCATTGATGGTTATGATCCTAACGAAACCAACGAGGTGTATACACACCCGTTCACGTTAAATATTCCGTCTGATCAATACCGTGAGCTTAAAACTATCGTTATAACTCCATCAGGAAAACGCAGTTTAATAACCCGCACGCTGGTGACAAATAATACACCCTTACCTGCGGTAACGCTTACTGGTAAACAGCCGGGCGTTAAATATGAGCTGGTAGCAGGCTTATTTACCAGTACGGGGCAGTTGGATGGAGCAAGGGTGCTTGATACCGGCGTAACCAAAACGTTTAATACGGCAGCGTTTAAAAAAGCCAACCGTACGTTTGGTGTCACTTATGAGGGATACTTCAATGTAGATGCTGATGGCAAATACATCTTTTCAACTCAGAGTGATGATGGTTCTGTAATTTACGTTGATGATACTATGGTGGTTGATAACGATGGCAAGCACAGTTTGTATGAGCAGCCGGGAGAGGTTTTACTGCAAAAAGGTATGCATAAATTTACCCTTAAGTATTTTGAAGCCGGGGCTTTTAGTACTTTGAGAGTGTACTTAACCATGCCCGGTAAGCCCAAAGGTGAGTTTTCAGCAGCCTCTTTAGTATATTAGCTGTAGATAACCTTTCCATATCATGGAGGTTGTTGCAATAACCTGATTAATTAACTATATAATTAAACTTTTAGCTCTCTCAATTGGAGGGGCTACCAAAGCTTATGAACTTTAAGTACTATTTATACCTGCTAGCGGGTTTAGCAACTGCTGTTACGGGCTGCAAAAATACTGCATCTGACAATAAAGGATCAGAAGTTGCAGCACCTGTAGCCACAGCAGCACCTAAATTACAGCAGCCATTCAGGTACCATAAGACTATTGAGGTTGCACCCGGGCTGTACTATGACGTACTAGGCTGGGGCAGAGGCTCGGAATTGGTTGGTGCATACCAGATCTTACGGTCTGACTCTGCATCGGCTAAATACACCACAACCACGGGCGATTATGATGGCCGTATAGTAGATGTATTTAATTCGGATATGGATACTGACGGTAACCCTGAAATTTTCATTCATACCCAGGCCGCCGATAGCACTAACTACGCTGAAGTATTTGCCTTTGAATATAATGACGACAGATCGCGCAAGCTGGATTTCCCCCGTTTAACCCGTTCACAGCGGAAAGGATATCGTGGTAATGATAACTTTTTTATAAAGGACGGTAACCTCATGCGTGAGTTTGACGTTTTTGATGAAGAAGACACGCTTGCAAAAAAACCTATTCAAAAGCGTTTAATTGAGTACAGCTTACGTGGGAATTCATTATCGGCAAGTCAGGTAAGCAAAGATTCAACTGATAACAAGCAAACTGAAACTACTACAGTAGCCGATAAGCCTAAGCGACAAACAAGGACATCTTCATCAAATAATCGTTCAAGCGCCCGCAAGTCTTCATCGTCAAAAAAGAAGACAACTTCTAAAAAGGAAACCAGAAAGAAAAGAAGAAGGCACAGATAGTTTATCTTAAATTTAAGATAAACTATCTGTGCCTTGAAATGGGTAGAATGTAGCTGTTAGTCTACTATTTCTACCTTTTCTAATTCACCGTTTATAAATGCAATTTCATCAGCGCTAAGTTTTACTTCAATTGCTTTGGCATTTTGTGAAGCTTGCTCGGCATTGCGGGCACCAACAAGTGCAACGGTAATACCGGGGCGCTCAATTGTCCAGCGTATTACCAATTGCCCTAAGGTGGCGTTCTTATCATCAGCCAATGGTTTAATTTTATTCAGGAACTCGTTGGTGCGTTTAATGTTCTCTTCTTTAAAAAACTTTACACCCGCACGGTGATCGCCTTCACTAAACTTATGCCCCGGCTTAATCTTACCTGTAAGCAGTCCACGTTCCATAGGGCTATAGGCTAAAATGCTCTTGTTGTTCTCCATACAATATGAAACAATATCAGACTCAATTTTACGATTAACCATGCTGAATGGTACCTGATTTGATGCCAGGGTTATGGTTTGCTCAGCCTCCTGCATTTGTGCAACGCTGTAATTACTTACGCCTGCTTCGCGTATTTTGCCTTGTTCTTTAAGTTTTACTAAAGCCTCCATGGTTTCAGCAATAGAAGTGCTTTCATCCGGCCAGTGAATTTGCAGTAAATCAATATAATCGGTACCCAGGCGTTTAAGGCTGTCTTCACATTCTTTAATTACACTTTCTTTTCCGGCGTACTTATAAATGTCAATGTCTTTACCAAAGTTATCTTTTGATTTAAAACCAAAGGTACCTTTAGTTAAGTCCCAACGCATGCCAAACTTGGTAAGTATTTGCACCTTATCGCGCTGCAAATCTTTTATGGCCCGGCCAACCAGCTCCTCACTTTTTCCCTGCCCGTATATTGGGGCCGTATCAATGCTGGTAATGCCCAAATCATATGCGGCTTGCATAGCCTCAATTGCTTCCTTATCATCGTTTCCGCCCCACATCCATCCTCCGGCAGCCCAGGCTCCGAAAGTAATTGCCGAAACTTCAAGATCGGTTTTGCCTAAATTTCTGTATTCCATAACATTTAAATATAGGTTTAAACAGAGCATTGGTATTAAAGTTGCGATAAAAGGAAAATGAGCAAATAAAACCTAAGGTTGTGATTGAGTTTTGTTCACATATGAAACATTTACAGTCGTTTAATATTTTTATAGGTGATTGCTAAATGGGTGTTACCAAATTTTATATGGTTAGCTATCAGGTTTTGTAATCTCAAATAACAGCTTGCTGCTTTAGACTGGTGTAGTATCACGGGGGCTTTAGCAGGTGTTGAATAATTTATAACTAACTAAGTACATATTTTATGCGGTTAAGGAACCGTGTGTCTAAATACATATTAATAAAGTATTGCCTGGTATTATGGGGAGCATTTTTGCTCTCATCTCAGGTTTTCGCACAGCAAACAATACAAATACGTCCGCGTATAGCGGCACATATAGATTCATTAAACGATGTCATTTATCCGCGGGTAAAGCAAGATGCCGGAAAAGCCTTCGCTATTTTAAACGAAGCCGAAATGCTGGCCTCGCAGTATAAATATACTACGGGGCTTGCGGTAGCTTACCTCAACCAGGCCGATTTGCTTAACCAGCAGGGCTACTCTAAAAGGGCACTTGAGCTATATTACCGTTCCATGCAGCTAAGCCTGGCTAATAACGATATTTATAACGCTGCCCGCGCCGAACAATATATAAGCGTGATAAAGCGCGACGATGGTAATTTTACAGAAGCAGAGAAGTTACTAAATCATACACTTAGCGTTTTCAAAGCGCTCAATAAGCCTAATGATATTATAAACGCTTTATTGAAGCTTGGTTTACTTAAAACCGAACAAAAGGACTACCCGAAGGCGCTTGAGTACTTTAACCAGGCCGAAAAACTCAGTATAAGTTCTAATTATCTGTACGGAAAAAAGAAAAGCTTTTACAACCGTGCATTGCTTTATCAAAAGCTAAGCGAGCCAGATTCAGCAATTGTAAACCTTAATAAGGCACTCGCAATTGATGTTTCATCGGGAGACGAATTGGGCCAGGCACAATCATACCTGGAGTTGAGCCGCATTTATAAAGGCGATGACAATAAAGATCAGGCTGAAAAGTACGCCCGCCTGGCTTACGCTGCTGCTGATAGCGCACAGGCACCGTCATTACTACGCAACGCCGTGCAGTTATTGTTGCGCATTAGCCGTGCCCGTTTAGACAAAGACGCCGTTATACAATGGCAGGAGGAGCTTATTTTTATTGATAATGAAATAGCTGAACGCGAGCGCCGCGAATCAAATAATTTTATTGACGCTTTACGCGCTCAGGAAGAAGAGCAACTGAAAGTGCAGCAAAGGGTGCTTGAGGTGAGTCGTAAAACCGAGCAGCAAAAAACCCTCATAGCGCTTTATACAGGCTTTTTGCTTGTATTTGTGGTAATAGTATTTATGCTGAGCTATAACTACAAAAAGGCAAAGCGCTACAGTTATGAGCTCAATCTTCGTAAAGAGAAAATAGAGCAGCAGGTGAGTTTGCTTGATAAGCTCAATAACGATATTATGAAAACCAACAAACAGTTGGAAGATGATAATGAACTGAAAAGTAAACTACTTTCCATTATAACGCACGATTTACGCAAGCCGCTTGCCAATACGCAAAGTATTATTCATTTGGTAAATATGAACTTGGTTACGCAGGAGGAGGCGCGGGAACTATTCATTCAGTTGGAAGCGCAGTACAACCGCGTAATTACTTTAACTGACAACCTTTTATTTTGGATACGCGGACAAGTCAGTGGTGCAGCAGTTGAACTTAAGCCGGTGAATTTGCACACCGTAGCAGACGCCATAATTGAAGAGCAAAAGATACCATCACACGATAAGAAAATAACTATTTATAACCGGGTTGATGAAGACATGAATTGGATGACAGAAACAGAAACCATCCGTATAGTATTTCGTAACCTGCTTAATAACGCTATTAAATTTACACCAGAGGGTGGTAGCATTGAAGTTTACTCTAACGTAACCGATACTGAAACCTGCGTTACCGTTAAAGATAGCGGTATTGGTATAAGTCCCGACGTTATAAATCGTATAAATGGCGAAAATTATTATACCACCAAGGGTACCCAAAATGAAGAGGGAAGTGGTTTTGGTTTAATGCTCATTCGCGATTTGTTGAAAAAACACAACGGCACGCTTAAAATAGCCAGCGAACCTGGCAAAGGTAGCGCCTTCACCATAAGCTTTCCCATACGCACGTTAATTGCTGATAGCCGGTTTGTAAGTTAAGGTAAGAGGGTTATATTTGTTTACTGCGCCTGTAAAAATATAATCCATGCACTTTGTATCGCCTTACTTTTTGTTTGCACTAACCTCCCTTGCCATACCGGTTCTGGTGCATCTTTTTAATTTCAGGCGGTATCAAAAGGTGTACTTCAGCAATGTGCAATTTTTGAAGGAAGTAAAGGAACAGCAGTCATCACGCCGCAACCTACGTGAGCGTCTTGTACTTGCAAGCCGCTTATTAGCCTTGTTTTTCCTGGTACTTGCGTTTGCCCGGCCTTACATTGCAGCTCAAAAAGCTGTTACACCAGGTACACAGCAGGCAGTAAGTATTTTTGTAGATAATTCTTATTCTATGCAAAGCCTTAATGCCGAAGGTAGTTTGCTTGATGAGGCAAAACGGCGCGCTAAAGAAATTGCATCAGCATACGATATTAATGACCGTTTTCAACTTTTAACGCAAGATTTTGAAGGCCGGCATCAACGTCTGCTTAACCGAGATGAGTTTAATGATGAAGTAGATGCCATTAAAATAAGTCCGCAAAGCCGAACGCTTGCACAAATCAATGCAAGGCAGCAAAGTTTACTCAGCACTAACGGCAGTTCATTAAAATCAGCATATATTATATCCGACTTTCAAAAGCTTGCAACAGGAAAGGACGGAATAAAAAGCGATGGCAATTTGCATACCCAACTCCTGCAAATACGAGCCAACACCATTGCCAATGTTGCGGTTGATTCCGTTTGGATGATTGGCGCCATGCACAGGCCGGGAGAAACCGAAAAAATAGTGGTGAAGCTGCACAACTACGCCTCACAAAATGCCGAAGGCGTACCGCTTAAATTATTGATAAACGGCGAGCAAAAGGCCTTGGGCAGTTACAGCGTTCAGGCACGTAAAACCCGGCAGGATACGCTTACATTTTCGGGCTTGCAGCCTGGCTGGCAACAAGGGCAAATTCAGCTGCAGGACAACCCCGTAACATTTGATAACAGTTTTTACTTCACATTTAACGTTAAGCAAAAAATGCCTATACTGCTGGTAAATGGTGGCATGCCAAACAACTATTTACAGGCCGCATTTAAAGCTGATGATTTTTTTGCCCCTGTTAATACTACTGACGGAAGTATAAATTACTCTGGCTTATCAGGCTATTCCTTAATTGTGATG
Source organism: uncultured Mucilaginibacter sp. (assembly GCF_913773635.1). Lineage (GTDB taxonomy): Bacteria > Bacteroidota > Bacteroidia > Sphingobacteriales > Sphingobacteriaceae > Mucilaginibacter. The sequence goes on along the minus strand of NZ_CAJYGQ010000013.1, from coordinate 421,833 downwards.
AGCGATGTAAAAACTATATCGGCCGGTATGGCGCAACAGCTAAAAGCTTTTGTAAACAAAGGCGGTACTCTAGCCGTTTTTCCGGCCAATGAGGCTAATATACAAAGCTACCGCAGTTTTTTGCAATCTGCCGGGGCCGGCTACCCCGTATCATTAAATACCGAAGCAACAAGGGTAAGTACCTTAAACACAAAAAATGCATTGTTTAAAAGCGTTTTTGAAGATGCACCGCAAAACCCTGATTTGCCTGTTGTAAAAAAGTATTATCACATTGAGGCTGCTACGCAAACCAACGCCGAGGCATTAATGGAACTTTCCGGCCGCCAACCATTCTGGATTGGGTATCGTAGTGGAAATGGAAAAATTTATGTATCGGCAGTGCCATTAAGTGAAGATTTTAGTAACCTGCCGCGCCATGCTTTATTTTTGCCAATATTATTCAGAATGGCATTATTAAGCGGGCACGACCAGCCGTTATTTTACACTATTGGTGATAACCTGGCTATTGAAACTATACCGTTACAGGCCAATGAAAAACAAGTTATTAAATTGGTTAACGGTAAACAAACATTTATCCCAGATGTAAGGCAGCAGGAAGGCGGCACCATGCTTTACCTTGCCGATCAGGTACAGCAACCCGGCAATTATCAGCTTAAAAAGCAGGATAGTACTGCAGCTATATTAGCTTTCAATCACAACAGGAGCGAATCTGACTTGGACTATTTAGATAAAAGTGAGCTTGAACGCCTCATTCCTCACAACGCAAAAGTTATACAGCCTGGTAAAGCATCGGTTAAAGACACAATATCAGCTTCAAATTTAGGCCTGCAATTATGGAAACTTTGTATAATTTTGGCACTAATTTTTGTGGCAGCCGAAATATTGCTTTTGCGGTATTACCGTGTAAATAACAAGCAGGTTTCAGGTCTGGTATGATACACTTTCAAAAACAAAAGCCAACTCTACATGAATTTGCTCATTAAGCATGCCACCATTTTACATCCCGGTTCATCACTTAATAATCAAACAGCTGATATTTTAATTGAAAATGGCGTTATAAAAAGCATAGGCTCTGGTTTTGATGCCGACGCCGAGATTTTTGATGCGCAGGGCTGCTATATATCACCGGGCTTTTTTGATTTAAACTGCAATGTTGGCGAGCCTGGGTTTGAAACCAAAGAAGATTTGGTAAGCGGGCTTAAAGCTGCCGCCGCAGGTGGGTTTACAGGCTTAGCGGTAATGCCTCAAACTGAGCCTCCGGTTCATTCAAAAACAGAGGTTGAGTATTTGGTAAACCGCTCAAAGGGAAATTTGGTTGATGTGTATCCGTTAGGTACGATATCGCATAGGCGAGAGGGTAAAGACATGGCCGAGATGTACGATATGTTTAAAAGCGGTGCTAAAGCTTTTACCGACGGTAATAACCCGGTAAAAGATGCCGGTTTAATGGAGCGTGCGTTGTTGTATGCTAAAGGCTTTGGCGCGTTGATTTTTTCATATCCAGAAGATGTGGCCATTGCAGGCAAAGCAAAGGTAAACGAAGGTGTGGTGAGTACGTTGCTTGGCATGAAAGGGATACCCTCATTGGCCGAAGAGCTTATGATAGCACGAGACCTTTATCTTGCCGAATACACCGATTCGCCCTTACATTTTAGTACTATATCAACAGCGCGTTCGGTTGATCTTATTCGCGATGCAAAAGCCAAAGGTTTGAAAGTTACCTGTGATGTTGCCGTGCATCATTTGGTTTTAACAGATGAAGCTTTGCTTGGATTTGATAGTAATTACAAAGTAAAACCACCTTTGCGCACACAGGCTGATGTTGATGCACTTATTCAAGGTTTAAATGATGGTACCATTGATGCCATCGTATCACAACATACGCCGCACGAGATTGAATTTAAAGAGGTTGAGTTTGAAATTGCAGCCTACGGTATAACCGGCTTGCAAACAGTATTGCCCCTTGCGCTAAAAGCCGGATTAACGCCCGAAGTTATTGTTAGCAAGCTTGCTGTTAATCCGCGAAGCATACTTGAAGTAGCTTTGCCTGGATTATCTGAAGGCGACAATGCAAACTTTGTACTCTTTAATACCGAAACGGAATGGGATTTTAATAAACACACGAATCAGTCAAAGTCAGCCAATTCGCCGTTCATAGGCCAAACGCTTAAAGGCAAAGTGATGTTAACCTGCAATAATAACCAGGTACTTAAATTTGCATAAAGTATTGAAGTGGCTGGTTTATATCTCATTAATTTTTTGTGCCGGAGTGGCGCATGCGCAAAGTATTGATGCCAGCAGCCGCAGCAGGCAACTTAAAATTTATTTTGACAGAGGGTTTATACATAAAAAGAAGGACTCGCTAACCTATCAAAAGTTGTTCTTTAATACGTTCCCGGGTAGTTTTGCCACCTTTGATGAGGTTTTTGGCTATGACGATAAAAAGGGTGCTGCACCTTTATATAATGAAGCAAATCAATACACCGACAAGCTTTTTATTACCAAAGTAGTCAAGGTAAATGTTAAAGCGCGTAAGCTCATTCATATTGCGTTAAACGGTAAATGGGATGCCGATGCGATAAGCCATTTTCAATACAAACTGCACCAATTTGTTAAAGGTAACTTTGCAACTTTTTTGGCTGAACTTAACAAAGTTAACAACGCCGAAATTGAATCGGTATGGAAGTTTTGCTTTGATGTGGAGTCGGCAGGTTACCGAAAAAAACTATACGAAGATATTTTTAACCGGCTTGGCAAAAACCAGGCTATGATACAAATACTGTTCTCGGCATATAAAAAAGCTACGTCAGAACAAATTCACTAAATAAACTGTAGATATTTAACCTACTCATTTAAAAGTAAACCAATGATTGATTCAACTATAAAAAACGCTATAAATGCGGCGTTACAGGCATATACAACTTACACACCCATAAACGCCGAAGAATTAAAAACCAAACTTACAGCCGTATTTTCTGCAGAGGACGATTTTTTGAGCAAAGCCGATGCATTGGATGCAGTTTTTAATGATTATCCACAGGCTGATGCATTGCGCGAAGTTTTCTTTGACCTGCTAATGGTTAATTTCTTCAGTGCCGACATTGACCGTTTGGAAGAAGATTATCTTGACTCGCCTGAATGGGCAGATATTGAAGAGCAAACCCTTGATCGTGGTACCGAGCTTCTTAACCTGTTGCTTTATTTGAACGAGTGCCGTGATGAAGCCATAGAGCCATCATTGGAAGATTACCTTACAGAGTTCCTTTTGGTTGAAGATGATGAGTTTCAGGATGAGCACCAGATTTATGAGCCGGTGATTGCCAATCAAATACTGGTTGAAAGTTCACCTGCCGAAGTTCAGAAAGTTGCCTCTAAACTATCTGAAGATGCAGAGTTGCGTGATATTTTTTATCCGATGATGACTTTTTTCCAAAACACACAACCGTCAACCAGCGATGAGGAACTAGTGGCCCAAAATGCCGTTGATAAGGGATTTGATATGGCTGTTTACAGCATTTTGGTTGAGTTTAACAAGGACTAAGCAAAGCTATGGTAGACTTAAATGCAGCTGTACGTAAACAGGGGGCATTACGCGGATTGCTTTTTGGCAGCATTATGCTCATCATTGATGTGCTTAAGCTGTTTTATCTTGCTTATGTGGCAAAGTCTCCTTTGGTGACTTTCGTCTTGCTTTATCCTGTATATTACCTCGTGCTGTTTGGTTTGGCTTTATTGTTTATCAGCAACCTGCGTAGCAAAATTGGTAATTACTGGAGCCTAAAACAGGCAATAACCGGCATTTTTGTAATGCTTATTGTCAGCTCGCTTATATGGAATAACGGGGTAACTCTTTATTCAGGAAAAATCAATCCGGTGGTAGCGCAAAAAGCGCACGCCGGATTGGTTGATATGCGTCGCGGGGCGATGCAATCACAAAAGCAACCTGCCGATAAAATTGAGAAAGAAATTGCCGACATGAACAAGAACTTTGTGGCTACAAGCAACTTTACCATAGGCAGCTTCTTTCAATCACTTACCATATCAATTATTTTGGTTTTTGCCGTGGCTGCTGTGTTAGGCATATTGTTTAAGCGCGAGCAGCCCGCTCAGCAGGCATAACAATATGCTTGTGCGCCCTTAAAGCAACAATACGTCAATACGGTGTGCATGCACCATGTTTAACTTTTCCGACCAGGCAAACACCGTAAACTGCCCGTCTTGCGATGCTACGAGTGCAATTGAGTCATGCTGATCGTGCACAAACTGTGCGGCGGCCAGGTGTCTTGTACCACCGTTTTGAGCCGGGTGTATGCGCGTGGCCTGTACGCCTGATACTGGCTCGGTTATTATAACCTGCTCAACAGGCACACTTTTTTCAGATCGTGATACCTTGGCCCCAAACGCAAGCAAATCATACTGCTGTGTTATAACGGTAGCACCGTCAACCGCAGTAAAGCCTCCTATTATATCAATGGCCTGCAATAGCGCCTCTTGCCACTCAAAGGTGCTGCGTTCCTGCTCTGTATGCTGCATCAAGTCGGCAATAACATGGTAGGGCGGAGTAACCTCATATTTTATGGGATGCACAATAGAATCGCGCCAGTCATGATTATCGCGCGGAACAATTAAAACCAGTCCTCCGCGGCGGTGCAGGCGCATAGCGGCCGACAGCTGCAAAAGGATATTAAATGTTTCGCCCATAAAAGAGGGCAAAGACATATTCATTAGCGAGGCATGCAGCGCCGGGCACTCAGCAATACCCATTGATTTTTCATCAAGTACTTTTATCTGGTCGCCATGCAGTACGGCAATGTTCACAAACTTGCCAAAGCCGCCCAACCTGCGGTGCTTGATAACAAGCAATCCCGGCTCAACTACCTCCAGCACAAAGCATATGCCCGGTACCGTGTGCGTGGTGCCCCAAATATAAAGTTCGTCGTTTTCGTGCCATACGCCTAAATGTATACCCGGTTGTTCAACAGCCGGCGCAAGTTTTACCAGGTTTTGAGGTGTAAGCCGCAAGCGGTTTCCAAAAATCAGGGGCTTGCCGGCTTGTTCGGGTTGCAGCAATGCCAGTGATATACTAACCGAGCGGCCTTCCTCACGGCGCAGGCTTGCCCAAAATGCAATATCAATAACAGCTTCTATTATTCCCGAACTGCAAGCCGTGGCCAAATCCTGCTCGCCCAGGTTGCGTGCAACTTCAATATGTTCGGCAAAGTGTGCTTCAATGGTTTCGGCTACCATGCGGGCTGCCAGGTATGAAGGTTCAGAAAACATAGGCGATTTTTATAAGGCAATGATAAGCATGCCAGGCAACAAACAAGAAGGGTTGATGTAAAATTTGTACCATTTTATTTGCCACCTCCGTGTTCAATTTGTCTGCTTAAAGTCTGTTTGCTGCACATAAGTCATGCTTAATACATATTGGTAGTAAAGGTTTCAATTTTGCAATTTTTCGTTCGATAATTGCAAACGCCCGCCTCTGCTGGTATAGTAAATTTGTACTATTCATAAAATAACACCGTACATGAAATTAAATATATCATTTTGCAAAAAGAACCGACTTGCTAACCGTAATTTATCGGCATTGGCTTTGCCGGCTCCTGTAAGCAAACCCGTTTTGCAACCGGCAACTCAGGAAGTTGAATCATTACCCGCAACGCTAGGTCGGGCGGTGCAACCCCATGAACATATTACGCAGCAGAACATTGTAGGTGAAGAAAAGCAGCTTGCGCTGATGTTTTTAGATATACGCAACTTTACGCCTTTTATGGAGCAGCAATCGCCCTATGATGTGGTTTTTGTAATACGTAAATTATTTGCCTTGTTCAATGATTCGATACAGGAGGCAGGTGGCCGTATTGTTGAAACACAGGGCGATAGTATTTATGCCGTTTTTGGTCTTAATACGGGTATTAAAAATGCCGCTCAAGGCGCACTGGACGCAGCACGATCTATATTTCATGATCTGCAGGTATTTAATGCAGGTTATGCTCAGCCATATTTTAACATGCCTTTTGAGGTAGGTATAGGCCTTCACCAGGGTAGCATTTTGGTGGGCCGGGATGATATTGATTATAGCAACCACACAACCGTTATGGGTTTGCCTGTTAATATTGCATCACGTTTGCAATCAAAAACTAAAGACCTGAACAATGATTTGCTAGTATCAGAAGATATGTTTGCACTTTTGAATTTACCAGGCGATAGTTACGAGAGCCGCTACGTTAAACTAAAAGGTATAACCGAACCTGTACAGGTAAGGTTGATGGGGCAACAGTACAACTACAGGCCCGATAATGATGACATGATGGATTACTTCATGGCAATGGCCGGATAACATCGCCTTATAGCATCACAAATACATGTAAACAAACTGCCGGTAATTGCATTTTCATTGGGTGGTGATACTGTTTTTAAGCAAATACAGTATAATTGCTACTGAAATAAATGACTATACAGCAAATTTTAAGGCAATACTGGCAGCACGATACCTTTCGCCCCCTACAACAACCCATCATTGAGTCGGTTATGCAGGGGCGAGATACACTTGCACTGTTACCAACGGGCGGCGGTAAATCGGTATGTTTCCAAGTGCCTGCAATGGCGATTGATGGAATTTGCCTGGTAATATCACCGCTTATTGCCCTGATGAAAGACCAGGTTGATAACCTGCAGGCTAAGGGTATTGAAGCTATGACCATAGTATCAGGGATGGGCAAGCGCGAGGTTGATATTGCGCTTGATAATTGCATATACGGCCCCGTTAAGTTTTTATACCTCTCGCCCGAGCGTCTCATGAGCGATCTTGTACGCGAGCGTATAAAATACATGAAGGTTAACCTTATAGCTATTGATGAAGCTCACTGTATTTCACAATGGGGTTATGATTTTCGCCCGCCTTACCTGCATATAGCCGGTTTACGTCAACTTCACCCCAAAGTACCTGTAATTGCGCTAACCGCCACAGCCACTGCTGATGTGCGCGATGATATACAGGATAAGCTTCAGTTTAAAGAACGTAACGTTTTTCAGCAAAGCTTTGAGCGTAAAAATATCAGCTACCGCATAGTACGTGAAGAAAATAAGTTGCGCCGTATGCTTGATGTTGCCCGCAGTGTAAAAGGCAGCGGTATTGTTTATGTTCGTAGCCGAAAAGAAACCACCGAGCTTTCCCGTTTTTTTAATGATCATGGTATCCCGGCAGATTACTACCATGCCGGTTTGGCTGCTGATGTACGCACAGCCAAACAGGAGCAATGGAAAAGCAATCACATTCGCATAATTGTAGCTACAAATGCATTCGGTATGGGTATAGATAAGCCTGACGTACGGTTTGTAATGCACCGCGATTTGCCCGAAAGCCTTGAAGCTTATTACCAGGAAGCGGGGCGGGCCGGCCGTGATGAGCAAAAGGCTTATGCGGTTTTATTATTCAATAACAATGACCGGCAAAAGCAGCAGCACAAGTTTGAAGTGAGCTTTCCATCGGTTGATGAAATAAAACAGGTTTACCATTACCTTGCAAATTACTATCAACTGGCCTACGGCGCCGGGGAAGGTTTAAGTTTTGACCTTGATTTAGCAGAATTTTGCAGCCGCTTTAAACTTGATGCCTTAAAAACACTAAATGCCTTGCGCTTTTTAGAGCATGGGGAGTATTTAAGTTTCAACGAAAGTGTGTTTCTTCCGTCAAGATTTGAGTTTGAAATACCCCATGAGGAGCTTTATAATTTCCAGATACAAAACCCGGCGTGGGACCCATTTATAAAAACGCTATTACGTTCATACGGTGGTGCGTTTGATAGCTATACCCGTATACGTGAATTTGATATAGCACGCCGTACCAACCTGAGCGTTCAGCAGGTAAGTGAGGCTATGCAACAGCTTAATGATTATGGAGTGCTGAGCTACCTGCCGCAAACCGATAAGCCGCAGGTGACCTGGCTTAAGCAACGTCATACGGCGGCAAACCTATGGATTGACAGGCAGTACCTTGAAACGCGAAAGGCTGTTTATAAAAAGAAGATGGAAACCATGCTTGCCTTTTGTGAAACAGATGTTTGCAGGAGCCGGCAACTGCTTGCCTATTTTAATGAAGCTGATGCCGCTAAATGTGGCATATGTGATGTTTGCCTGCGCGAAAAGCGACAGGAAGGGGCGGGTGAACTCGCCAACCACATTACTGATGAAATTATGCAGCTGCTTGCACAGGCGCCATTGTCATTAGAGCAGTTGGTTACCGGCCTTAAGCATGGTAAGCAACCCGAAAGACTAACGGTAATAAGACAGTTGCTTGATGCAGGAAGGCTTAAAACCAATGGCGAGAAGTACTATTTATAATATTTAAGCTTGTTGAAAAGCATGCTGATAAGATCAGTGTAAGAAATTGGAAAGCAATTTTATACTTTTGGGCGTAACTTAGGTTCATATATTTAAGTCTTATCCTTGTTAATCATTCATACATGAAAAATCGTATTGCTTTATTTTTAGTTACTGTTGCCGCTGTTGGTGCATTGGCTTTATCATCATGCCACATTGGTTGTATCAAAGGCTCTGGTAAATTGGCTACCGAAACGCGTCAACTAGGAAACTTTAGTAAAATTGATATTTCGGGTGGATTTAAAGTTACCCTTAAACAAGATACCGGAAAGCAATTAACTGTTACTACAGATGACAACCTGATGAAATACATACGCACCGAGGTTAGCGGCGACAAGTTGCGCATATACACCCGTAAAAACATTTGTAACGATGCACCTATAGTTGTCAATCTTAATGTTAAATCGTTAAGTGAAGTGGTTGGTGCTGGTTCAATTGAGTTGTTGTCAGATGGTCGTATCAATACTCAAAACTTAAAGCTGCAGTTTTCAGGGGCCAACAAAATTAATCTTGACCTAAGTGCTGCGGACTTACTCACACAGGTAAAAGGTGTAACAGAAATAAATTTAAAAGGTCAGGCTGCCTCACATAACATGGAAGTAGCCGGAACAGCTCAGTTAAAAGCTTTTGACTTTGTTGCAGGTAAATACGTAATAAACGCCGCAGGTGCTGCTGAATGCCAGATCAACGTGCTTAAATCGTTAGAGGTTAATAGCCAGGGGGCTTCAGATATTCAATACCGCGGTAACCCAACCGATGTAAAGACCGATAAGGCCGGGGCCGCATCAGTTAAAAAGGTTAACTAAAACAAATACCCTCTTCACAAAAAGAGGGTATTTTTTTTTAAAGCGTTGTTGCAAAATTTAATTTAAACGCCGGTTTATTTAAATTACATCGGCGGATCAGGTGGCGGAGGGTTTGGTACCGGGTTAGGCCTGTTGTTTGGCACAGGTGCCGGCGTAAGCTTTGGCGTAGGCGATGTGCCGCTTGAATCGGCGTTGGCCGGGTTGGCAGGCACAGGATTGTTTTTATCAAACGTGGTTTTTGTACCTGTTTTACTAGCCTTGCATCCGGTTGTTATATTTAACATCAGCATTGCGGCGAGGCTCAGCAATGCTATTTTACTTTTCATCATCTTCAGTGCAATTTTTAGTGTAACACTTAAACCTTGTTTTAGTTTAAAGGTCAATGTATGCGTTGCGGCAGTATAGCGATGCCAATATATTTACTTTAAAAATCAACCTTTCACAATGGATAATAAATTACTACTGCTTTTACTGGGAGCTGCCTTATGCTTGTTAGTAAGTTGTACTACCCCTCGCATGGCTTTAACCAACGATGCCTGGAAAAATAATGCTGGTTATGCTGTTACCGGCCGCAGCCAAACTGTTCTTCAGAAAAAGCCACTTCGCTTTGGCGATTTCTACACCACAAAAGTTCAAACATCTTCTACACAGAGTTCATCAGTAGCTACTGACATGAACGGCAGGCTAACCGGGCTTAATAATAAAACGGTGGGTATGCTTACCCAAAAAAGCAAGTCATCGCGCCGGTTTACGCTAAGCAACGGCAAAGGTAAAGAGGCGCTTGTGCTTACCTTCAATCAGCTTAATTCAAAAAGCTACCTGGCGGGCGGGGGAGTTGAACTCAATTTTAATTGGATAAACAAAGTTTTAGGAATGCCGTCAACGCTCGAGAATAGCTATTATGTGCAGGTATATGCCCCTGATGCCGAAACTCTGTGGGAGCTGGTACTTGACATGGATGCAGTTGAACTCAATCCTAACAATTACGCCGGTTACTTTGCGCTTAACCAAGAAAAATATTATACAATAAGGCCCATAAGACATTTAATGGGCAAAAATGGCCCGCTCAAAATGCCGGCCTGCCTGGTAGGTTTTGAAATAAGCAATGCTGCCGGGCTCTCTGTTGCTGCTGTGTCGCTACTCAATAGCGGCACCGTTTACCTGCATGATGGCCTTACGGCTGATGAACGTTTTTTAATGGCTGATTTATGCGCCGCCCTTTTGCTGTACCAATCAAATGAGGTTGAGGTGTAGCACACATAATCTACTGATGATTAAGTGGCTGAAATAAAAAATTAATTACTTACCTTTGCGCTCCAAAACCGCCTATGGCATTGCGTCTTAAGTACGGTGGTTTGTTAAATCTATCATTCAGGTATAAATTATGAATATATCACAGGAAAAGAAAGATAACCTGAACGCGGTTATCAAAATCAACATCAACGCTGAGGATTATCAGGCACGTGTAGATAAAGCTATTAAAGATCAGGCTAAAAAAGCTCAGATTCCGGGCTTTCGTAAAGGTATGGTGCCACCATCACACGTTAAACGTATGTATGGAAAAAGCATCCTGGTTGATGAGATTAACAACCTGTTATCAGATACGCTAAACAACTACTTAAACGAAGAGAAATTAGAAGTTTTAGGTCAGCCTTTACCACAGGTTGATGACAGCAAAACCTATAACTGGGATTTTGCTGACAACTTTGAATTTAACTACGAAGTTGGTTTAGCTCCTGAGTTTACCCTTGATTTTTCATCAAAAGATAAATTAAGTAATTACAAAATAAGCGTTGATGACGAAACGTTAGCTTCACGCATTTCAAACCTGCGCCGTAGCTATGGTAAAATGACAAACCCTGACGTATCGGCAGATGGTGACGTACTTTATGCCGAATTAAAGCAACTTTCGCCAGATGGTTCTGTTTTTGAAGATGGAATAAGCAATACTGCATCTGTACGTTTAGATCAGGTTAAAGATGAGGCTATCAAAGCATCATTAATCGGTTTAAAAAAGGATGATGTAGTTGAATTTGATATTCAGAAAGCTTTTGATAATGACGCTGCACGCGTAGCTGCATTACTTAAAATTGAAGAAGCGGAAGCTGCTGATTTAAAATCAAAGTTCCAATTAACGGTTAAAAATGTAAACCGTTTAGAAGAATCTGATTTAGATCAGGCGTTCTTTGACAAAATATTTGGCGAAGGTGAAGTAACTACTGAAGAAGAGTTCCGCACCAAAATTACCGAAGAGCTGGAAGGCATGATGGTACAAGACGCTGACCAGAAATTACAGCGCGAAATGTACACTTACGTGCTTGATAAAGTAAATTTTGAACTTCCTGACGAGTTTTTGAAACGTTGGTTAAAAGCAACTAATGAAAAACTTAGCGATGAGGAGTTGGAAGGTGGTTATGCTGATTTTGCTAAAAATCTTAAGTGGACTTTAATAGGCAATAAGATTGTAACTGACAACGACATTAAAATTGAATATACTGATGTTGTTAATATTGCTAAAGCACGTATCGATCAGCAGTTCCGTATGTATAGCCCTCAGCCTATTAGCGAGGAGCAATTAGATCAGTACGCTGTACAGTTCTTACAGGATAAAGAAAACGCCAACCGCATTTTTGAAGAAGCAAAATCACTTAAAGTATTTGAGCACCTGAAAAGCGTGTTTACTTTAGATGAAAAGCCAATCACTTTTGACGAGTTTAGCAAATTACCACAAGAGTAATCATCACAAAATTCTTTCCTTACAAGGGTAGGATTTTATTACAAATAACAAAAGCAACTTCTTCACAGGAGTTGCTTTTTTGTTTTTGAGAAACTTAGTTTACAGAATGTTGTTTAGCTCGCAGTATAACGCCAGATTTTTAGTCTGGAATGACACATGAATGTAGCAGTAATACAGGTGGAAAACCTTACTATTGATTTAAGGTGATATTTTTATAATTTGCTCCACTTAGTTATACAACAATAAGAAAACCGCCTGCGCCGGATGCGCAGATTTTTAAATAGAAATCTTTTACAAAATGAGTAATATCGATAAAAACGAATTCCGCAAGTACGCGGTTAAACATCACCGCATTAACAGCATTTTTGTTGATAAATTTATTTCAAGCGTTGAGCATAAAATGATGCCTCAAGCCATTGCTCACCCTGTTGACATGACGCCTTACATTATTGAGGAGCGTCAGATGAACGTAGCGCAAATGGACGTGTTTTCACGTTTGATGATGGACCGCATTATCTTTTTAGGCGATGCTATTTATGAAAATATAGCCAACATCATTCAGGCACAATTGCTGTTTTTGCAATCGGCCGATGCAAAACGCGATATTCAGATTTACATCAACTCACCAGGTGGCTCGGTATATGCCGGTTTAGGTATATATGATACCATGCAGTTTGTAACTAATGATGTAGCTACTATATGTACAGGTATGGCTGCCTCAATGGCTGCTGTGTTGCTTTGTGCAGGTGCTGATGGTAAACGTGCTGCTTTACCTCACTCACGTGTAATGATTCACCAGCCGCTTGGTGGTGCGCAAGGTCAGGCTTCTGATATTGAAATTACAGCCCGCGAAATTCAAAAGCTTAAGAAAGAGCTTTATGAAATAATCTCTAAGCATAGCGGTACCCCTTACGAAAAAGTTTGGGAAGCATCAGACCGTGACCACTGGATGATTGCCGATGAAGCCAAAGACTTTGGTATGGTTGATGAGGTTTTGAGCCGCAACACCGAGAAATAATATATTTTATTTTTTAACACTAAACCGGCTTAATTATGGTTATTACTAATTAAGTTGGTTTAGTTTTTTATATTTGGTTACCAAATCTTTATCAGATGAATAAGAACAGCAAGGAAATCAGGTGTTCGTTTTGTGGAGCAGGAAAGCAGGATTCTCTTATGCTGATAGCCGGGCTTGATGCTCACATTTGTGACAAGTGTGTGAATCAGGCCAATGAGATTTTGGCCGAAGAGCTTAAAGTGCGTAAGGTGAAAACAACATCATCTGCGCCAACTATATTAAAGCCTGCGGAAATTAAGTCTCACCTTGATCAGTATGTTATTGGGCAGGACGATGCCAAGAAAGTGCTGGCCGTTGCTGTTTATAATCACTATAAACGCCTTAATCAGCGTGTAGATAAAGATGAGGTAGAGATAGAAAAATCGAACATTATGATGGTGGGCGAAACCGGCACGGGTAAAACCCTGCTGGCTAAAACCATTGCCAAGATTTTAAATGTTCCTTTTTGTATTTCAGATGCTACGGTATTAACCGAGGCTGGTTACGTAGGCGAAGACGTTGAAAGTATACTTACCCGCTTACTGCAGGCTGCCGATTACGATGTTGCAGCTGCCGAGCGTGGTATTGTATACATTGATGAGGTTGATAAGATAGCCCGTAAAAGCGATAATGCTTCTATCACGCGCGATGTATCAGGCGAAGGCGTTCAACAGGCCTTACTGAAAATATTAGAGGGTACTATGGTAAACGTACCGCCGCAAGGTGGACGTAAACATCCTGATCAGAAAATGATTTCGGTTAACACCAGCAATATCCTTTTTATTTGTGGTGGCGCCTTTGATGGTATTGACCGTAAAATTGCCAATCGTTTGCGTACGCAAACTGTAGGTTACAAGTTAAAGCGCGACGATAACGAAGTTGACACTAAAAACCTGTATAAGTATATTACCCCTCAGGATTTAAAGTCGTTTGGTTTGATTCCGGAGTTGATTGGCCGTTTACCGGTGTTAACCTACCTCAATCCGCTTGATCGTGATGCGCTGCACAACATCCTTACTAAGCCAAAAAATTCTTTGTTGAAACAGTACAAAAAGCTTTTTGACTACGAGGGCGTTAAGCTTGAGTTTGATGATGAGGTGCTTGACTTTATTGTTGATAAAGCTATGGAGTTTAAACTGGGCGCACGCGGCCTGCGTTCAATATGTGAAGCCATCATGATTGACGCCATGTTTGAATTCCCCTCTAAAAAGGATGTTAAACGCCTGAATGTAACTTTAGATTATGCTCACGAGAAGTTTGAGAAATCAGATTTAAAGAAGTTAAAAGTAGCATAGTTGCATTTTACAGATAGTTTCGTATATTTGTAAAATCTCATATACAAAACACACAACCCTGGTGAAACGCCGGGGTTTGTTGTATCCGCAGATTTCGGTGAAAACCCGTATACCAATTGCTCGCTGATGCCTCCGGTCGCGAACGGAACATTAAAGCAATCTTAACGTTAATAACAAAAATAATATGTTGATTTAAACAACCGCCGGCACGCCCCCGGGGCTTTGTCGTACAACTGTAAATCAATAATTAAAAAGAAAGGAGAAAAGAATATGAATGAAGAGATAGAAATAAAAAAAGACGCAAAAATTGTTGAAAATGCTAAAGACGTAAAAGAGGTGCAGTCGCCGGTTAAAAGCGGTTTAAAATCAAAAGAATCTATTGTAAACAACTGGTTACCACGTTATACAGGCCGTCCGCTGAATGATTTTGGTAAATACATTATACTTACAAATTTTTCAAAATACCTGCAATTGTTTTCGGAGTGGAACGATAACGCACCGGTAATGGGCCTTGATAAGCCAATGCAAAGTGTAACGGCAAACGGAATTACCATTGTAAACTTTGGTATGGGCAGCCCGGTTGCAGCAACCGTAATGGATTTGCTAACAGCTATAAGCCCCAAAGCTGTTATATTTTTAGGCAAGTGCGGTGGTTTAAAGAAGAAAAACCAGGTAGGCGACTTGATTTTACCTATAGCAGCAATACGAGGCGAAGGAACATCGAATGACTATCTACCGCCAGAAGTTCCGGCACTACCATCCTTTGCGCTTCAAAAGGCTATATCAACCACTATACGCGATTTTTCACGCGATTATTGGACCGGAACATGTTATACCACCAACCGCCGCGTTTGGGAGCATGATAAAGAATTTAAGAAGTATTTGAAAACCTTGCGCGCCATGGCCATTGATATGGAAACGGCTACTATTTTTACTACGGGGTTTGCCAACAAAATTCCAACCGGAGCACTGCTGTTAGTATCAGACCAGCCAATGATACCCGAAGGGGTTAAAACTGCAGAAAGCGACTCGAAAGTAACAGAGCAGTATGTAGAAACTCATCTTAAAGTAGGTATTGAATCGTTGAAGCAATTAATCAACAACGGATTCACGGTAAAACACCTTAAGTTCTAATATACTTTAATCTGTCGAAGCTGTCATTTCGAACGATAAAGAGCAGCCTTGTTGATGAAGCAGGATATAATCCGGCTTGGTTATACAAGGTTCTCGTTATCAATCGATATGAAATTTTTAGTGTTAAGGGACTATAGTTTCACCTGTAGTACCTCTAAAATTGCTTTGGCTTTGAGTAAACACTCATCATACTCATCCTCAGCTTTGGCATCAAAAGTAATAGCGCTGCCAACCTCAAAAGATAAGTAGCGTTCATTTGCATTGTATAAAATGCTTCGTATAACAACGTTAAAATCAAAGTCATCATCCGGACTGAAATAACCAACCGCGCCTGAATAGATGCTGCGCCTTGTGCGCTCATACTGCTCCATAAGCTGCATAGCGCTAACCTTAGGCGCGCCGGTCATACTCCCCATAGGAAAGGTGTTGCGGATAGCTTCAACCCCTGGTAATCCATTTTGTAACTCGCAGGTAACCGTCGATATCATTTGGTGCACCTGCTTAAAGCTATAAATTCCAAATAGTTCTTCAGTTTTTACAGTGCCTGGTACGGCTGATTTTGTGAGATCATTGCGTACCATATCAACCACCATTACATTTTCCTGCTGCTCTTTAAGATTATTGCGCAGGGCAATTTTAATAGCGTTGTCTTCAGCTTCGGTTGAGCCTCGGCGGGCTGTACCTTTAATAGGTTGAGATATGAGTTTATCACCACGCTTAGCTAAAAAACGTTCGGGCGATGCACACAGAATATACTGTTGATGATATTTAAAAAAGCTGGCAAATGGCGTACGTGATATACTGTTTAACTCACTAAAAATACTTACAGGATGAATAATTGCGTTCTCGACGTAAAACTCCTGGCAAAAGTTGGTTACGTAGATATCACCACGGTTAATATGCTGTTTAATGCGATCAAATGTTTGAATATATTCATCCCTACTAAAACGTGCCTTAAGGTTTAAACCGTTGGGTTTTTGAATAGGATACAGCTCCTTTTCGTTTATCTCGGCAAATATCTGCTCGGCATTATCTGACAGTATCTCAATCACTTCACCTTTGATAATAACTAGATGTTCAGGCTCAAAACAGTACAGATCAGGGAAGTGGAGGTTGTCCGTATGGATAGAGTTTAATTGCTCAGTTTCGTTTTTTAAATCATACCCTAAAAAGCCGGTTAGCCAGCCGGTATGTTGTTGCCTGAATTGATTGAGTTTATTGAAAGCATCGCCCGCGCCGGCTATTAATTCGCTTTTAACGCCAGCGGCAATAAGTGCATCAAATTTAGAATAACCGTTAGAGTGGCTATTTGAATCGAGATAGGAGCAAACCTCATGGGTTGCCGCCCATTGTAAGGCCTTTTGTTTAAATAAGGGAATGTCGGCTATCTCAAATATCATACGTTGCTGCAAAAATAGCAGTTAAATAAAAAAGGCCGGAACTTCCGGCCTTAATAAACAACAAATATCTTTCGATTTAAAAATACAGCAGCAGATTATAATACTACCTCAAAACTGGCTTTTTTAAAATCCTCCCAAAATGCAGGGTAAGATTTTTCAACAACCATAGCTTCTTCAACCTCTACCTGTGGTATAATTAAAGCCAGCGGCGCAAAGGCCATCGCCATACGATGGTCTTCGTAAGTGGCAATGGTTATTTTTTCGGGTATAAACTTTTCGCTGCAGTCCAGTTTATAAACCAGGGGTTTCTCAATCAGTTTAACCCCCATTTTAGCCAGCTCATTTTGCAGTGCGGCAATACGGTCGGTTTCCTTAATTTTTAGCGTTTCTAAACCTGTAAACGTAGCCTCGTGGCCTAAAGCCGCACACACTACAATTAGGGTTTGAGCCAAATCGGGGCATGATTTAAGGTCAAATATTTTACGTTGAATTGGCTTTGGCTCTTTCTTTAAATACACACCACCATCTTTAAACTGAGAGGTGATGCCAAAATTGGCCATCAGCTCGGTAATTACGCTATCGCCTTGGAGGCTGTACGAGGTTAATCCCGGCAGGAAAAGCTCCGCCTCATCGGCCAGTGCCGCAACCGAATACCAGTACGAAGCTGCGCTCCAATCGGGTTCAACCCAAATGCTGGTTTCTACAAAGTCCTGGTTCGCAATGCTAATTACATTGTCATTCCATTGGTGTTGTACACCCGCCTGTTTCAGCATGCTCAAGGTCATTTCCACATAAGGGCGCGAGGTTAATTCGCCATCAATATGCAGCTCTAAACCTTTTGGCAGGCTGTTGGCTATTAATAATAAAGCGGTAATATACTGACTGCTGATATCGCCCTTAATAGTAATTTGATTCGTCTTTTGCTCAAAGCCGCCCTTAATATTCAAGGGAGGGAAACCCTCATTTTCGGCGTAAACAATTTCGGCACCTAACTCACGCAAAGCATCAACCAAAATGCCAATAGGGCGCTGTTTCATGCGCTCGGTACCGGTAAGCAACACTTCACCGGTTTGCAAGGCAAAGTAAGCCGTTAAAAAGCGCATAGCCGTACCGGCCGGGCCAATGTTTACGGTTGCGGGTGTTTCTAAGGTTTGAGGTCTGACGCCTGATTCCTGATTTTGGCTTCTGATCCCTAAATTCTCCCCTCTCAATATTCCCGCCAGTAACACAGCATCAGCAGCGTCTGATACGTTGGTTACCTGTACCTTACCCTTGCTCAACGCCTCAATTACCAATGCACGGTTGCACTCGCTTTTGGAGCCTGTGAGTTGTATGGTGGCTTTAACAATTTTATTATTACGGCTAACCGTTAGGTTTTTTGACATGGTAGGCTGTTGTATTAATCTTTCAATTTTAAAATGTCATCTCGAACAATACTGAGGGATTCTGATAGTTATGCAAATCTTATCCGCTATAACAAGATTTCTCTTTGTTGTTCGAAATGACAATATTTTTAAAGGAACAGGTTATTTAACAGCTCTACTAAGAATGTGTCAATTGTTCCTGTACAGGGGCCTCACCCTGACCGGCGTTCATAATTTCGGTTTGTTTACGGATAGATTCGCTGTGGATCAATTCCAAAAGCTTTTCCGTAAAGTCAGCGTGCAGGTTTAATGCTTTTCCATAGTTTGAACGCTTCTGTAAAATTTCGTCCCAACGGTTAACCTGTAAAATGGTGATGCCATTATCTTTTTTGTAGTTACCAATTTGCTCAACAATTTTCATACGCTCGGCTAATTTTTGAATAACCAGGTCATCAATTTTGTCAATTTTATTGCGCAACTCAGCTAATGCATCTTTAACCTGTGTGTTTACCACTTCAGGCTGACGCAGCGTTAAACGGTCAATTAACTCGCTTAAAGCCGATGGGGTAACTTGCTGTTTAGCATCGGTCCAGGCAACAGATGGGTCAATGTGCGACTCGATCATTAAGCCTTGCATGTCCATATCCAATGCTTTTTGCGATACATAAGGTATCAACTCCCGGTTACCCGAGATGTGACTTGGATCGCAGATGATAGGCAACTCAGGAGCATGGGTTTTAAGGTTGATGGCCAAATCCCACATTGGTTCGTTACGGAACGCAGTTTTTTCATACGATGAAAAACCACGGTGAATAGCAGCCAGTTTAGTAATGCCCGCGTTGTTGATACGCTCTAAAGCACCAATCCATAATGAAATATCAGGGTTTACCGGGTTTTTAACCATTACTGGCACATCAGATCCTTTTAAGGCGTCAGCAATTTCCTGCACGGTGAAGGGGTTAGCAGTTGAACGTGCGCCTACCCAAAGGATATCAACACCTGCTTTTAAAGCTTCTTCAACGTGTTTTGCGGTAGCAACCTCAACGGCGGTTGGTAAACCAGTTTCGGCTTTGGCGCGTTTTAACCACTCCAAACCAATGCTGCCAATACCTTCAAACTCACCCGGACGGGTGCGTGGTTTCCAAATACCTGCACGCAGGGCGGTAACTTTACCCGTAGCAGCTAGCAAGTGTGCGGTTGCAACTAGTTGGTCTTCAGTTTCGGCGCTGCATGGGCCGGCAATTAATAATGGCTGAGCCTTAGCAGTAATCCAAGAGCTAAGTGGCTGTATTTTTAAATCGAGTTTCATATTTGCTTTGGTTTTGAGTTCATGGTTCATGGATGATAGTTCATAGAACCGTGAATTGTTGTTTAATTGTTTAAATATTGTTGTTTATCTATTTGCTGTTTTTACTACTGTGGTCTGTCAACTATGATCCATTAACTACGTCATCAATGTACCTTTCGTACTCGCCCAGTATGTTAAAGTTTTTGGTGTAACTGAGTATTTGGCGTACAGCGGTATCATATTGTTGAGATTGCTGCCATTCAACGTCAACATAAAAGTTGTACTCGTTGCGCTTACCCAGCACCGGCATACTTTGTATTTTGCTCATGTTTATTTCCTGTTCGGCCAGTATATTAAGTACTTTGGCAAGCGCGCCAACCTCGTTACTTACCTGAAAGCATAAAGATGCTTTATTGGAGCTTACTTTCTTGGCATTCTCATGGCTGGTGAAGATGAGGAAACGAGTAAAATTCTTTTTGTTGCTTTCTATACGTCGTTCCTTTACTTCTAACTTGTACAAGTTGGCTGCCAGGCTGTTGGCTATGGCAGCTGTATCGGTTAGTTGCTCATCGCGTACACGTTTGGCACAAGCGGCGGTATCATTACTTTCAACCACTTTAATGTGCGGGTATTCGTCCATAAAATCAATGCACTGACGCAGGGCTATGGGGTGGGAGATAACCGTTTTTATGTCTTCGAACTTAACGCCGGGCAGGGTTAAAAAATGAAGCTGAATGGGCAGGTAAACTTCGCCAACAATGGGGAAGTTGTAGCTCATAAGCAGCGAGTAGTTAGGTAAAATACTACCGGCGATGTTATTTTCAATAGCCATTACCACGTAGTCGGCCTGCTTATTTTTAAGTGCCTCAAAGGTTTGCTTAAACGAGTTGCACTCCACCGTTTGTATGTTGGTACCGAAGTACTTAAAGGCGGCTTCTTCGTGAAACGATGCGCGGATACCCTGAATTGCCACACGTGGCGTTGTAATTTCCATAACCCTGTTAAATGAAAAAAGTCCCGGCTGTTGGGCCGGGACTTTTTTGTTTTGTTATATGTCTTTGTTAAGCATATCAGTCCCGGCTCTTACTGCTAAAGTAAAAGTAATAGAAACCAAAACCGAATGCGTTATTAACTTTCATGTGTTATTTATCGGGAGTAAATGTACAAGTAAAATTTAACTTGTCAAGATAAAATTTCAAAAAAAGTGTTTTAACCAAATTTTGTTTGCTGCCAATTGCAGGCATTGTTTACGCTGTTCTTTCTAAAACTACCAATTAGTGCATTTCCAGTGTTTGAACCCTATCAGGCCCAACTGAAAGATATTTAACGGGAACGCCTAATTGCTCCTCTAAAAAGTTCATATATGATTGTAGCCTTGCCGGAATTTCAGATAGTTCCTTAATACCGGTAATGTCTTCATGCCAACCATCAATTTCCTGTAGTATAGGCTCAGGCTTAATGGTACAAATGTCGTAAGGCATGTAATCTATGGTTTCGCCATTGTAGTTGTAATGAGTACAAGCGTAAATTTTCTCGAAACCGCTTAATACGTCGGCTTTAGTCATTACCAGTTGGGTAACACCATTGAGCATAATGGCGTATTTTAACGCAGGCAGGTCTATCCAGCCGGTACGACGTGGACGGCCGGTGGTTGCGCCAAACTCGTGGCCTAACTGGCGTAGTTCTTCACCCAACTCATTATCCAATTCGGTAGGGAAGGGGCCTCCACCTACACGGGTACAATAAGCCTTAAAAATACCAATTACATCACCAATTTTGCTTGGAGCAATACCTAAACCGGTACAAGCACCCGCTGTAGTGGTGTTTGATGACGTAACAAATGGGTACGAACCAAAGTCGATATCAAGCATAGCGCCCTGTGCACCTTCGGCCAGTACTTTTTTACCCTGTTTAAGGTAATCATTTACTAAATGTTCTGAATCAACCAGCGGGAATTGTTTAATGATCTCAATAGCTTCAAAAAACGCTTGCTCACGCTCGGTAAAGTCAACCACATCGCCGTAAAGGGCCTCTAACATAGAAGTGTGTTTATGCACCAGTTTATCGTAACGCTCTTTGAAGTCGGGCAGGGTAATATCGCCAATACGCAAGCCATTACGGCCGGTTTTGTCCATATAAGTTGGGCCAATACCTTTTAATGTTGAACCAATTTTGCCATCGCCCATCTTCTTTTCATTAGCGGCATCAAGCAGTTGGTGTGTAGGTAATATAAGGTGAGCTTTTTTAGCAATCATCAGGTTGCCTTTAGCCAATAAATCATGACCGGCATCCTTCAGTTTATCTAATTCCTTTTTAAGGGTAATAGGGTCAATAACCACACCGTTGCCAATAAGGTTCATGGTGTTTGCAAAAAATATACCTGAGGGAATGGTGTTTAGTACAAACTTTTTGCCGTCAAACTCAAGTGTGTGGCCTGCATTTGGCCCACCCTGAAAACGTGCAATTAAATCATAACCGGCGCTCAGTACGTCAACAATCTTTCCTTTGCCTTCGTCGCCCCATTGGAGTCCTAATAAAACATCAACAGCCATTTAAATTGATTTTAAAATCATCATGCCGAATTTTGTTTCTGCATCTTACTTACAAGTGTCCAACGTAATCTTGCTGTAAGATGCCGAAATAAATCCGGCATGACGTATATGTGTATTTTATTTATATCTAACTTTTTAAAGCGCAAAAGTAAGATTATATCAGCATCTGTCAACACTTATTTTGTTTCTGGTCATTGTATTTCAGAAACATACAGCGTTACAGGCGAGCTTAGTTTTTACGGTCGCAAACGCCTTCGCGTAGTTTAGTGCAGTTGCCGTATAGGTTCAAAGAGTGGTGCTTAATGTCAAACTTTAACAAATCGCCCATCATACTTTGTATTTGCTGAATGCGGGGATCGCAAAACTCAACCACCTTGCCACAGTCAATACAAATAATATGGTCATGCTGCTTGTAACCGTAAGATTTTTCAAACTGGGCCATGTTTTTACCAAACTGGTGTTTGGTAACCAAATCACATGATACCAGCAATTCGAGTGTATTGTATACGGTTGCGCGGCTTACCCGGTACTTTTTATTCTTCATGTGAATGTATAACGATTCCACATCGAAGTGATCATTGCGCGAGTAAATTTCTTCGAGAATGGCAAAACGCTCGGGCGTTTTACGCAGGCTTTTATTTTCGAGATACGCCTCGAAAATTTTTTTAACCATATCAATGGTTTCCTGTAGAGGCATAATATTAAAACAGTTAAGAATTCAAAGGTAGAAATTATTGGATGAAATAGAGAACCAAGAGACAAGAAACAAGACCCAAGATGACATGTTAAAGACAGGGACCAAGAAACAAGAGTCAAGATTTTAATATATTAGTGTAGAAGCACAAAGTATTGTGCCTCTACACATTTCAATCTTATTTCTTAGCTCTTGTCTCTGGGTTCTTGCATCTCTCTTAAGACGCTCTCTCAACAGGGGTAGGGGCCGAGTCAAAGCGGGTTACGCCTGTTACGCCTTTAACTTGTTTAAGGCGTTTTATTAGGTTGTCAAGATGTATGGTGTCATTTACATACACCATAATGGTTCCTTCAAAAATACCGTTATCGCTATCAACGGTAAGCGAGCGCATGTTCACCTTAAAGTCGGTTGATATAACGGTGGTAAGCTTGTTAATTAAGCCAACATCATCAATACCGGTAATACGCAAGCCGGTAAGGAAGGCCAGCTCATGCTGATTGGTCCAGCGTGCTTTTACAATACGATAACCGTAGTTGGCCATCAGTTTAGCAGCATTGGGGCAATTAGTGCGGTGAATTTTGATGCCTTCGTTTACGGTTATAAAGCCAAACACGTCATCGCCCGGAATAGGATTACAGCAGGTTGCCAGCTTGTAATCTATCTTTTGCATATCCTCACCAATCAGCAATATATCGCTGTCTTTTGATTTTATGGTGCGTATAAGGCTTTGTACCTGCTCGTTGTCAATTTTATCCTGAGGCTTGTTCTCAACCACTTTTTCGGTGGCCTGGTATTCTTTAAGGTCTTTAAGGTCAATAACGCCCTTAGCTACGTTAAAAAATAAATCCTGACTGGACAGTAATTTGAAGTAGTTGGTAAGCTTGTGAATATTATCAGTATTATATGAAATTTTAAGCGATTTCAGCTTACGCTCCAATATTTCCTTGCCATCTTCGGCTATCTTGCGTTTTGCCTCTTTAAGCGAAGATTTAATTTTAGCCTTAGCCTTGGCTGTAACTACGATGTTTAACCAGTCTTCCTTTGGTGTTTGCTTGCTTGATGTTATAATTTCAACCTGATCACCATTTTGCAGGTTATAATTCAAAGGAACCAGTTTGTGGTTCACCTTGGCTCCAATACAGCTTGCGCCTACATCTGTATGTATCTCAAAGGCAAAATCGAGCGCTGTTGCGTTGGATGGTAATTGTATAAGTGCACCTTTTGGTGTAAAAATGAATATTTCATCACTGAATAAGTTCATTTTAAAATCATCCAAAAAGTCGAGTGCATTGCTGTCGGGGTTGCGCAGCAATTCGCGTACTTTATGAATCCATTGGTCAAGCCCGCTATCGCTAGATGATTCTTTGTACTTCCAGTGAGCTGCAAAGCCTTTCTCGGCAATTTCGTTCATACGCTTGGTACGTATTTGAACCTCCACCCATTGGCCGCGTGGTCCCATTACAGTAGTATGTAATGATTCATAGCCATTGGCTTTAGGTGAAGATACCCAATCGCGCAAACGATCGGGGTTGGGCCGGTAAGAGTCAGTTACTATGGAGTAAGCTTTCCAGCAATCGGCTTTTTCGTTTTCAGGTGCGCTATCAAGTATAACACGTATGGCAAACAAATCATAAACCTCCTCAAACGGGATGGCTTTCTTCTTCATCTTATTCCATATGGAATGGATGGATTTCGGACGACCAAAAATGTCGGCTTTAAGTCCCTGGCTTTCTAACGCAGCAGCAACCGGGTGAATAAAATCCTGTATAAATTTCTCGCGTTCTGCTTTTTTCTCATTAAGCTTTTTCTTAATAAACTGGTAAGTTTCCCTTTCCATGTACTTCATAGAAAGATCTTCCAGTTCTGACTTTATGGCATACAAGCCCAAACGATGCGCAAGCGGTGCGTACAGGTAAACCGTTTCCGACGATAGTTTAAGCTGCTTATCGCGCGGCATAAACTCCATGGTGCGCATGTTGTGCAACCTATCGGCAAGTTTTATGAGTATCACCCTTACATCATCTGCCAGGGTAAGCAGCATTTTACGGAAGTTTTCGGCCTGTAATGAGCTGTTAGTATCAAAAACACCCGAAATTTTGGTTAAGCCATCAATTATTTTGGCTACCTTTTTTCCAAACTCACGTTCAATATCTTCAAGGGTAACATCGGTGTCTTCAACCACGTCATGCAATAAAGCACAAACAATTGAAGTGGTACCTAAGCCAATTTCTTCGGCCGCAATTTGCGCAACTGCTATAGGATGGTAAATATAAGGTTCGCCCGATTTGCGACGCATATCCTTATGGCTTTCCAGGGCCATATCAAAGGCTTTGCGTATCATCCTTTTATCGCCCTTCTGAAGGGTTGATTTTGATGCACGCAGCAGCGCACGGTAACGTTTTAGTATTTCCGCTTTTTCGGCTTCCAGATCAATCACTAAATCTTTCATTTATAAGCGCTTGTTAACTTTTTATCATATAAGTGCGTATAAAAATAAATTCGCACAATGATTTTTATTTCACTAAAAATTAGCACTATTTTTGTAAGTAAGTAAATATATGAAATATATTGTTTTAATGCTATTGTTTTGCTGTTTTGCGGGGCGTACGCGCTCACAAAATCAGCTGCCACATCCAAAAGTGGGCAAAAATGATACCATTAAAACTTACTTAACTAATTACGAAGGCGAGCTGGTTCCCTGGGTAATATTGCCAGAGGTACCTGTTGTAAGCGTGCGTATATGGCCAAGTGAGGCCGACCGCAAAGCTTACTACCGCTTACGTTACAATGTTTACAAAGTTATTCCGTATGCGCGTATAGCGGGCGATAAATACCGCCAGTTACAGCGTGATTTGGCCCTGACCTCTGATAAGCATAAGCAAAAGGAATTGGTAAAAACATGTGAAAAGGAAGTGAAGGAGCTGTTTAATGCTCAAATTAAAAATCTGACTATTACTCAGGGCGAGATTTTAATAAAGCTTATTGACCGCGAAGTAGGTACAACCAGCTATGAACTTGCCAAACAATTAAAAGGCGGCTTTCAGGCCTTTATGTTTCAATCTGTAGCACGTATATTTGGCCACAATTTGAAAGAAACGTACGACCCGGAACAGGAGCGCGACATTGAAGCCATACTGCGACAGGCCGGCTATTACTCCAACAGATATAATTAATAAATGGACGAACAGAGTATTTACCGTTTCAGTGTTCAAAAACTGAACGGTGAAGAAGTGAACTTGGGCGATTATAAAAACAAAGTTTTATTAATTGTAAACACAGCCTCGCAATGCGGCTTTACCCCACAACTTAAAGAACTTGAGCTTTTAAGAAGCGAGTTTGAGGGGCAGGATTTTGAAATACTTGCTTTTCCTTCAAATGATTTTGGCGGTCAAGAGCCTTTAAGCGGTGCCGGCATCAGCAAATTTTGCAGCATCAACTTCGGAACACATTACCCCGTATTTAACAAAACACATGTTAAAGGTAAAGAAGTGCATCCGTTATTCAGCTTTTTGA
This sequence comes from uncultured Mucilaginibacter sp., assembly GCF_913773635.1. GTDB lineage: Bacteria > Bacteroidota > Bacteroidia > Sphingobacteriales > Sphingobacteriaceae > Mucilaginibacter. The sequence goes on along the minus strand of NZ_CAJYGQ010000013.1, from coordinate 395,608 downwards.
GCAACAAACGCGAGAATGGCCGCATACAATCATCACCCAAATGGAACTTCCATAAGTACCTGATTGATAGGAACGGTCATGTGGTTGATTTCTTTTATCCTTTCACCAAACCCACAGCAGCTAAGGTAAAACGGAAAATTAACGAGTTACTGGTGGCTGATAATCATTTGGTAATAGCATGATCAAACTTGATATTTTAGTGTTGCCCGTACACCCCGACGATGCCGAACTTGGTTGCGCCGGTGTTATTTTAAAGCATAACGCTATGGGCAAAAAATCGGGTATTGTTGATTTAACCCGCGGTGAACTTGGTACACGCGGTACGCCCGAAATACGCATTAAAGAAGCTGAGGCTGCAGGCAAAATATTAGGACTGGCTGTTAGAGACAATTTGGGAATTCCCGATGGTTTTTTTCAGAACACGCCCGAATATCAATTAAAGGTAATTGAAGTGATAAGGCGTTATCAGCCTGAGATTGTGATTACCAACGCCTACCATGACCGCCATCCCGATCATGGCCGGGCAAGCGACCTTGTACAAACAGCCTGCTTCTTATCAGGCTTGCGAAAAATTCAAACTTTTGATAACGGACAGCCTCAGGAAGCCTGGAGACCAAAGCAGCTTTTGCACTTCATTCAGGATATGTACATTAAACCCGATGTTTTGGTTGATGTAAGCGCTTACTGGCAAGGTAAAATGGATAGCATAAAGGCTTACGGCTCGCAGTTTCATAACCCCGAGTGGGCCGATGAGCCTCAAACTTACATTTCGTCTCCCGAATTTTTTCAGAACGTGGAAGCACGCGCAGGAGAGTTGGGCCGTTCCATACAGGCACGCTATGCCGAAGGTTTCACTTCGCGTAAAATATTAGGTGTTGAGAGTTTGTTTGACCTGAGATAGAAGGAGAGAGGCAAGAGTTAAGAGCCAAGAAACAAGATTGGAAGCTGATTAGCCTTATATATTCAAAATAAAAGAGCCAGGAATTAAGAACATAAGTAGGTGTCTTGATTCCTGGCTCTTTTATTTTAGCACTTTAATTAAGATGCTTTCACGTATTCAAAGCGATTATTTTCCTCGCTTCTTTCGCGGCGTAGCTTGCTTTCATTTGCCAGCTTAAGCAATATGCCCGACAGTTCAGATGTTTTAAAATCCGAATCATATTGGTCTTTGCAGTGGTTTGCTATGTCAGCTATGCTATGCGGACTATCAAAATAATCTGTTTGCAGCAGTTGGTTCAATACTTTAGTCGCTCCCGGTTTACGGCTACCGCTATTGCTGCGGCTTTCATCAGATTGTAAACGCATGGTTTTGCGGTTGTAGCTGTCTTCGCTCTCGCGGTCCCAGTCAACCATAGTATCCAGTAATCTGTCAATTATCTTAACTTGTACGGCTTCAGATTGAAACGCATTGATTACATCCGAAATTTCAAGAAGCTGTTTCTTCAATTTCTCAGTTTGTTTGCTCATTGTAATTAGTAGTAGTAGATCCCTTATTTGTTTAAAGTTGAAATGGTGATTTTACCTGAAAAACCAAGTAAAACTACCTGAAAGCAACAACGCTTAAACGCGCAGATATAGTTAAAGTTGTAATTTTTATTAATTAAACTTACTATGCGCAATAATAGTATCTGTAAAAACAAAAAATGTAAGCAAAACGTCAAAGCAGCGCGGCTGTAGCAGTATTATTACATTATAGTTGCTTAAATATATCTTTCATAATATTTATTCCTAAGTCAATATGCTCGGTTTCAATAGTTAGTGCAGGCCTGAAACGGATGGTCTTTTCGGCGCATCCAAGGAACATGGCATTATGCGTAATTCCACCTGCTATGAATTTATCGCGCGTGGCACGGTCTTCAAAATCAAATGCGGTTAACAAGCCTCTACCTCGTATATTACTAATAATAGGAAACTCGGCAGCCAGCTTGTGCAATGCCTGTTGCAGGTATTGGCCGGTGGTGGCAGCCTTATCACATAAATTGTCCTGTTCAATAATTTCAAGTATTTTGCCTGAGCGTACCATATCAACCAAGTTGCCACCCCAGGTAGAATTGATGCGCGATGACACGTTAAAAACGTTTTCTTCGTTTTCTTCAACGCGTTTACCAGCCAGCATACCGCAAACCTGCATTTTTTTGCCAAATGCAATAATATCCGGGCGTGCGTCCTCTCCAAAGTGTTCGTGACACCAAAACTTACCACTTAAGCCAACGCCCACCTGTATCTCATCATAAATAAGCATCGCCTCGTTTTCATCAGCCAAAATGCGTAGTTCACGAGCAAACTCAGGCCTGATGTGGTTGTCGCCTCCTTCGGCCTGTACAGGCTCAATAATAATGGCGCATATGTCATCTTTATGGTCAATAAAGGCCTGCTTGATTTGAGCTATTGACTCGGCCTCACGTTTTAACAGGTCATCGTAGTTGGCTTCCATTTGGGGGTATTGTACGGTTGGGTGAGTAACCCTTGGCCAGTCAAATTTTGCGTACCACTTGGTTTTAACCGGTAGGGTATTGGTTAGGCTAAGTGTGTAACCCAAACGGCCATGAAAAGCTTTTTCGAAGTGCAGTACTTTGTGGCCTTTTTCGGTGGTATACCCTTTTTTGAAGTTTTTTTGTACTTTCCAATCCATTGCGGTTTTCAATGCATTCTCAATTGCAGGCGCTCCGCCGGCTACAAAAAAGGCATGAGGCAGGTAACTGGGTATGCCTACACGGTCAAAAGTTTCAACAAACTGCGCGTATTGTGTTGTATAAATATCAGAGTTTGATGGGTTTGACAGCGCCGCCAGCATCAGGTCTTTTTTAAAAGCCTCATCATTAAGCATAGCCGGGTGGTTATAGCCTAAAGGCACCGAAGCAAAGCAGGTAAAAAAGTCAAGCAGGGTACGGTCGTTCTTTGAATCGTAAATGAAAACGCCCTTGCTCCGTTCCATGTCAAAAGTCAGGTCAAAGCCATCGGCAATGAGATGCTTTTCTAAAATTTGCTGTACGTTTTTAGGGTTAATTGGCATATAACAAACTTAGGGAAGCCAGAGGCAAGAAACAAGAGCCAGGAAACAAGATAAACAGACATAGGTCATACGAATGTGTTATTTTAAGTCCTAGCTCTTGGCTCTTACCTCTCGTGTCTGAGCTTAAAACTTCTTTTTCATTCCCAGCAGTCCGAAAAGTCCACCACTGTGAATAGCCAGTATGTTGCTGCCTGGCTCAAAGGCATCTTTAGCAGCCAAATCAAGCAAAGCATACAGCATTTTTGCGGTGTAAACAGGTTCTATCAATATGCCGGTTGACGATGTAAAACTTTGCAAAAAGTCAACTAAATCGGGCGTAGTTTTGGCGTAGCCGCCAAAATGATAGTCAGTATGCAGGTTATAATCTGCATCGAAATTAAGGAAGCGATTAATTTCATCGCGCATAAAGCCACCATTTTTTAAAACAGGGATTGCGTGAAAGTGTGTTGGTAATAGGTTCTCATATAGCCCCTTAATAATGCCGGCGGCGGTTGTTCCGGTTCCGCAAGCACAAAATATATGTTGATAAACCAACGGTAATTCACTTATTAGTTCGGCGCAGCCCTGCACACCTTCGGCACATGCGCCACCTTCATCAATGAAATAGGCAGCTTTGTCATCGCCAAAGTGTTCTTCAAAAAGTTGCGTTTTGTTACGGTAGGAATCCCTGTTGGTAAATATTAGCTTCATGCCATGCAGGCGGCATAAAAACAGGGTGTCGTTTTGCACATCCTCACCACGTACAAATGCGGTACATTTAAAGCCAAACTTTGCCGCTGCTGATGCAGTAGCCAGCAAATGATTGGAAAAGGCTCCGCCAAATGTAACCAGGTGCATTTTACCAAGCGAATGAGCCTTTTGGAGTGTGTATTTAAGCTTACGCCATTTATTACCCGATATAAGCGGATGTATCATATCATCGCGCTTAATAAAAACATTCAGCCCTTTTTGTGCAAACAGCGGATGCTGCCAGGCATCAACCGGGCTGAATATTTCCAAGTCAAACTTCATGCAGTAAAGTTACCACCCAAAACCTATACCTGCGTTAACCGATTTATATTTGGCTAAGCTGCCCGAAGTGTAGAAGTTGAAAAAGCCAAGTTGAAGTTGGAAGCCAACATCAACCTTCACATCATTAATGCTGGTTTTATTGATGGAGATGGGATCGGTGTAAACGGTGTAGGTAGCCAAGCCACTGGTAACCGGAAAGTTTCCTAACAACCCTACATTTGTTTTGGCGGTGTTATAGCCCACAGCAGCAAATGGTGTAAAAACCGAAAGTTTTTTTGAGAAGAGTGCCTGCAGGTTAAAGCCGTTGAAATGGCCTTCCAGGCGTTGGTTAGAAAAGTCGGTTTTCCCTGCGCTTGCTGGCTCGGGTAAACGGTTGCCGCTGGGGCGTACCTCCAAAGGCAACATATAATTAAAGCGGGTATAACCTGCTGCCAGTGCCAGGTCAAAGGGTACCAGTTTGCCGCCTACACCGCCAAAAATATCTTCCATGATGTTGTGCTTCAAGCCGAAACCTACCATCCCTACTGAGCCTACATTATCGCTCAGCTTAGTTTTAGGAATAAACCTAAGGGTTACATCAGTGTGCTTTATAAGGCCAACCGTTAATTGTAATTGCGGAGCAGGTACAACAGGCGTTACACGCTTTGGAAGTGTAAACTCATCAACTTTCAATCCATTGTCTGAATATAGTTCAAGTGTTGCCGGAGTAGCGCCTTTTTCACCACCAATAGTGGGCGTAAAGGCAGGTGATCCTGCTTTTAAGCGTGTGTTACTGGAAAGGCCAATTTTGGTTACATCAAAGCTTTTGTCGGCGGTGGGTACAAACACACCTGATGCCGAAATCCGCAAATCAAATCTAAGAAGTCCTTTTGTTTTCGCGGTGTTTGTCCAGCCGTTATTAAGCCCGGTACCAAAGCCTTTGAAAAGCGGATCGGCATAGGCATTAAGTAATTTATTGGCATCGCCAGGTGCCGATTTTAATAATTGTGAAATACCATCCTGTGCTTTTGCACTTAAATTGAGTACACAAATAGTTGTAACAGTTATGATTAGGGATTTTTTCATATGTAAATGTAATAAAAATTTTACCTGAACATTGGCGGTCAAAAAAAGCCTTATTTTTGTGCCAATGGCTACAGATAGTATTTTGAACGAGGCAGAAGAGCAGGATTTATTTGAACACATGCGCATAGTGGTTGACAAAGGCCAGTCACTGCTGCGTATTGATAAATTTTTGATGCATAAGCTTGAAAACGCCTCACGCAACCGTATTCAAAATGCTATTGAGTTGGGTAACGTGCTTGTAAACGAAAAGCAAGCCAAATCAAGCTACAAAGTAAAGCCATTAGACGTGATATCGGTGGTTTTACCGCACCCGCCGCGTGATACTGAAGTATACCCCGAAAATATTCCGCTTAATATTGCTTACGAGGATAACGATGTACTGGTTATTAATAAGCCGCCGGGTTTGGTTGTACATCCTGGTTATAATAACTACACGGGTACGCTGGTTAACGGATTGGTATATCATTTTCAGCAATTGCCTACACTGCCGGGTAATGACGGCCGGCCGGGGCTGGTGCATCGTATTGATAAGGATACATCGGGCTTGCTGCTTATCAGTAAAAATGAACGCGCTATGGCCTGGCTTGCGCGTCAGTTTTTTGAGCACACTATTACCCGTAAGTATGTTGCATTGGTATGGGGAGATTTAGAGCATGACGGCACCGTAACCGGCTACATAAACCGCAGCGTGGCCGACAGGCGCGTTATGAGTATTTATGATAGCGAGGAAAAAGGCAAATGGTCGGTTACTCATTATAAGGTGTTGGAGCGTTTTGGCTATGTTACCCTAATTGAATGCCAGCTTGAAACCGGGCGCACGCACCAGATAAGAGCCCATATGAAGCATATTGGTCATCCGTTATTTAGTGATGCCACTTACGGGGGCGACAAAATTTTGAAAGGTACTACCTTTAACAAATACAAACAGTTTATTGAAAACTGTTTTGAACTGATTCCGCGCCAGGCACTGCATGCGCAAACGTTGGGTTTTGTTCATCCCACTACTCGTAAATATATTAATTTTGAGGCTCCCTTACCTGATGATTTTGAAGCCGTTCTACAAAAATGGCGTAAATATATTGCAGCCACGGTAGAGCAAAACGCCTGATTCTTTGTTACTCTTAATCAATGATGCCTCTTTTTGTAAATTTTAATGGTCAGCTTTTAGCGGCCGATAGCGCTATAATACCGTTAAATAACCGTGCATTCAGGTACGGCGACGGTTTGTTTGAGAGTATGAGGCTGATTAATGGTCAGCTTAAATTTGCCGACATGCATGCCGATCGCCTGCAAAATGGTATGAAAGTTTTGAAGCTGGAAGGTTACAGCCTGCTTGATGCCTGGTTTTTAAAAGAAAAAGCCGAGGAACTTGCAACTTGGAACAAAGCAAAAAACGGCCGTTTAAGGCTTACGGTATACCGCGATGCCGGCGGACTTTACACGCCCGACGATAATAAATCGGGTTGGTGTTTGGAGCTGGTACCCGAGGAAACCTCAGGTTACCGCCTTAACCAAAAAGGCTTAATTATGGATGTTTATACTGAGCTTACCAAGCCGGTAAATTTCCTTTCTAATTATAAAACCTGTAATGCATTGCCTTACGTAATGGCAGGCCTATACAAAAACCAGCATAAACTGGATGAGGTATTCATCTTAAATCAGCAAGGTTTTTTATGCGAAACCATAAGCTCAAACGTGTTTGTATGGTATAACGAGCACTTATATACACCAGCCTTAAGCGAAGGCTGTGTAGCCGGTATAATGCGTAAAAAAATCATCGACTTATGCATTTCGCTCGAAATACCTGTAACCGAAGCTCAAATTAACCCCGACATACTTCACCAGGCTGATGAAGTATTTATTACCAATGCAACACGAGGTATACAATGGGTAATAGGCTACGGTATTAAACGTTATTTCAATGGGTTGAGCAAAATATTGATTGATGAGCTGAATAAATTGGTCTGAATCAGAAGTTGCCGAATTCAACCCTATCAGAATTACAAGATTGAACTGGATTCTGTAAGTTCATTAATTCTGAAAATTCTGATTAACTTTGTCTACTAATTATGTGGAGTAATAATATACTGGAAACTATTGGTAACACACCAATGGTTAAGCTTAACAAAATAACTAAAGACATTAAAGCCACTGTACTGGCTAAGATAGAGACTACCAACCCTGGTAACTCTATCAAAGACCGTATGGCTTTGAAAATGATTGAGGATGCGGAGAGAGACGGTCGCCTTAAACCGGGGGGGACCATCATTGAAGGAACCTCGGGCAATACCGGTATGGGCCTGGCTATTGCTGCGGTTATTAAAGGCTACAAGTGTATTTTTACCAGCACCGATAAACAATCAAAAGAAAAGTTTGATGCCCTGCGCGCCTTTGGTGCCGAGGTAATTGTGTGCCCAACAAACGTTGATCCCGAAGATCCGCGTTCCTACTATTCTGTATCATCGCGGTTAGAGCGTGAGGTTCCTAATTCATGGAAACCTAATCAGTATGATAACCTTTCAAACTCGCAGGCTCATTACGAGCAAACCGGTCCCGAAATTTGGGAACAAACCGAAGGTAAAATAACACATCTGGTAGTGGGTGTAGGTACAGGCGGTACAATATCAGGTACTGCAAGATATCTAAAGGAGAAGAACCCGAACATTCAGGTGTTGGGCATTGATACTTATGGTTCGGTATTCAAAAAGTATAAAGAAACCGGCATCTTCGATAAGAACGAAATTTACCCGTACATAACCGAAGGTATAGGAGAAGATTTCCTACCGCAAAACGTGGATTTTAGCCTGATTGATCATTTTGAAAAAGTAACCGATAAGGATGCCGCTCTCATGACCCGTCAGATAGCCATGCAGGAAGGAATTTTTGCAGGTAACTCTACAGGTTCGGCCGTTGCAGGCACCCTGCAAATGAAAGACCGTTTTAAAGAAGGCGACGTTGTTGTGATCATCTTCCCTGATCATGGTACACGCTACCTGGGCAAAATGTACAACGAAGACTGGTTACGCGAGCGCGGTTTCCTGAAAGATGATAAACTGACCGCCCGCGATATTATCCGCAAAAAAGACAATCCGGAGATCGTGACCATTGATAGCGAAAAAACTGTTTTGGAAGCTATCAACGTAATAAAGTCTCTGAATATTTCACAAATACCTGTTACTCAAAAAGGCATGGTAATAGGTAAGGTAACGGAAAGCGATATTTTGGATGCTTTACTCGAAAATCCATCGCTAAAATCGCAACCCGTTCAAACCATCACCACTACGCCGTTCCCGTTTGTTGATTTGAACACCTCGATAGATAAGATATCGACCCTGATAAACAAAGAAAACATAGCCGTACTGGTAGAGGATGAGCGCGGCAGGATTGAAATTATTACTCAGTTTGATATTATAAACGCGATATCGCTTTGATGAGTGAGGGCGTGAGTTAGTGAAATGAGTGGTTGTGAGATAAATAATAGCGAGGAACAAAGCAATCTTTATATTAGCCTGTCTTTCACTAATTAATCACCACTCCTCACTGTCATTTCGAGTGATAACGGGAAATCTTTTCGAAGAGGTGTTTAAACATGCACATCCGAAAAGATTTCTCCTAACGTCGAAATGACAAAGGGATTTTATAAATTCTGCAAATTCTTTAATCCTGTAAATTCTGATTCAGACAAAAATCACATATTTGCCCAATCTATATTCTTGATTCTGTAATCTATAATCATACACCATGGCAGGCAACTCTTTCGGACAATTATTCAGAATAACCACTTTTGGCGAATCGCACGGCGTGGCCATTGGCGTAATTGTAGACGGTTGCCCCGCAGGTTTATCCATTGATATTGAATTTATACAGGCCGAACTGGATAAGCGCAAGCCCGGTCAGTCAAAAATAACTACCCAGCGCAAAGAGGCCGATACCGTACAAATCCTTTCGGGTACGTTTGAAGGTAAAACTACCGGTACGCCTATTGCCATGCTCATTCCTAACGAAGATCAGCGTAGTAAAGATTACAGCCACAATACCGATGTTTTCCGTCCTTCACATGCCGATTATACGTACTTCACGAAGTACGGCATCCGTGATCATAGGGGAGGAGGTCGTTCATCAGCCCGCGAAACTGCTGCACGCGTTGCCGCAGGTGCTATTGCAAAACTGTTACTTAAAACACAAGGCATTGAAGTATTAGCTCATGTAAGCAGTGTAGGCAAAATAGATGCGCCAAATATCAGCATCACCAGCGCGAAGGAGTTTGAAGCTATTCGCGAAGCTAATATTGTACGCTGTGCTGATCCAGCCACTGCCGAGGAGATGATTGCCCGCATTGATGAGATACGCAAGCAAGGCGATACCATTGGTGGCAAAGTAAGCTGTACCGTTACCAATTGCCCGGTTGGCCTGGGCGAACCTGTTTTTGACAAACTACACGCCGATTTGGGCAAGGCTATGCTGAGTATTAACGCTGTGCATGGTTTTGAATATGGTTCGGGTTTTACCGGCAGCGAAATGCTGGGCTCAGAGCATAATGATATTTTTGCAAAAGAACCGGACGGCAGCGTAAAAACGCTCACCAATTTTTCGGGAGGTATACAAGGCGGTATCAGCAATGGTATGCCTATTGAGTTTAAGGTTGCCTTTAAACCTGTGGCCACCATCATGACCAACCAAAACACCATCGACGCCGAAGGCAATAATGCCCAGATACAAGGCAAAGGCCGCCACGACCCTTGCGTAGTTCCACGCGCTGTGCCTATTGTAGAGGCCATGGCAGCGCTTGTAGTGGCCGATCATTGGTTAAGGAATAAGGGAAGTAAATTGTAAGGTACTTAAACCAGCCCATACTGTCATTTCGACGTTAGGAGAAATCTTTTTGAAGGGGTATGATTTTGCAAATGCTATCCGTTAGCTTATCGCTTTTCTACCGCTCATTGCCGCGGGGGCTATTACTTTTAGCATAGCCCCAAAAGTAACAAAAACGCCTATTCACAACAATCCCTATCCCCGAACAGGCAGTTCCCGGCCGGGTGTTGTGGCGGGCCACCGCGCATTTTTATACTTTCGTATACTTTATCGCTTCGGGCTTAATTAAAATCCGGAGGACGCTGTACTGCTTATCTTACAACTGGAATGAAATTTGGTTATAAAGTGTAACCAACACGGTTTTACAACGTCTGAAATCAAACATTCTACTAAACAATAACAAACCTGCATGACAAGCTACGAACAACAGGCAAACATCGAGCTCCAGTTTTGGCAGCACCGTATGCAAAAAAAGCCTTCGTTTACCGATAAGGTATCTAAAACTGTGCAAACTAAAATAAATGACCTTATTCCTGATAAAGTACATGTGGCAATTACCACCGCTATCGAAAAAATGATAAAAGCCGTGCTGTTTGGTGCCAAGTATACAACCTCCACGTCTCCCAAACCCAATACACCCCTGCAGTTACGAGAGTCGTTGGTAAGGCAAAAAATAGAGACCTACCGCAACACCGCAACCGTAGAAGGAGCGGTCACCGGTGCAGGCGGCTTTTTAATGGGCATGGCCGATTTTCCGATACTGATAGGCATTAAATTAAAACTGTTGTTTGAAATAGCAGCGTTGTATGGCCATGACGTAAAAGATTACAAAGAGCGTTTGTATATACTCTATATTTTTCAATTAGCATTTTCGAGCCAGCAGCGGCGTAATGAGGTGTATGAGCTGATGGCAGGCTGGCAAGGCTACAGCGGCTCTTTGCCCGATAATGCGGATGAGCTTGACTGGCGCATATTTCAGCAGGAGTACCGCGATTATATTGACCTGGCCAAGCTGGCACAGCTGTTACCTGTTATAGGTGCGGCCGTGGGTGCTATTGCCAATTACAAACTCATTGCCCAATTAGGCGAAACAGCCATGAACTGTTATCGCATGCGAAAAATCAGTCCGCTACAAATTATTAAAGAGTAGGAGCACATTGAATAGTGCAACTTCTTGTTTATGATTGCGAGCGGCGAGGGGTATTGTACTACACCTTGATTTTGGTTTTTTTTCAAGAAACAACAAGGGATAACCGCCGCCCAAAAGCGGTAGTGCAGCTATATTAAAATTTATTAGGCAGCAACCGCCTTTACATCATCCACAACATTACTGCACTCATCACTATCATCAAGCCATCCTCAATAATGGTAACGGTACTCATGGGCAGGTTGAATACAGCTCCTAAGCATGCACATTTAATAACTTTTTTGTTGAGTACTGTTTGCAATACGCCTATAATGCTTACGCTCATAACTATCAGGGTAATTAAATTGGTAATTGCCGGGCTAAAATTGGTAGCATACGCCAACCCTAAACCTAGCTCAATAAGTGCGTAAATATACCCCCACGCCTTAAACTTGCGGGCAATAACATCATACATGGCATAGCTATCGGCAAAGCCGTCAAGGTTAAGCAGCTTAAAAAATGAAAACACAAGAAAAAAACCGGCCATGAATACACGCATAAAAACCACTTCGTCAAAGCCTAATAGAGTTGAGCCGGCTATTAACGATACCAGAGTAATGTAAAAGAAGATGAGTACAATGGGCTTATAAGTCTCAAACCAGGTGCGTGTTTCTTCTTGCTCCATGCTCATGTTACTGTGATTCATGGAGCTTGAGCTGATAACGGGCAGGTCGGTAAGCTTATACTTAGGATAATCTTTAAGTACCGCCTGTAAAGCAGAAGTGTCAACGTGCTCATCCATTTCAAGGGAAACCTGTCCCTTGTCCAGGTCAACAACCGCTTCGGTTATGTGAGGCACCTGACTTAACAGGTGCTGTACTTTATATTGACAACCGGCACAGGTCATGCCGGTTACTTGATAGGTATGTTTCATGTAGCAAAGGTACAGCTTAGGGTAGCCATAACTTTATACAATTAAGGCAATGCTTTTCAAAATTTACAGTTCCTCAATATTGCGGCGTTTGTTGTCCTTTATGTTTTTAAAGTGGCTTGGCGTTAAGCCTGTTTCTTTTTTGAACTGGCTTGACAGATAAGCTACACTGCTGTAGCCCATACGATTGGCAATCTGGCTCAGCGTAAGCTCATCGTAAATGAGCAGCTCTTTCACCTTTTCAATTTTTTGGCTTATATAGTACTTTTCAACAGTAGTACCCTCGGTTTCCGAAAATAGATTACTCAAATAATTATACTCGTAGTGCAACTGGTGGGACAGGTAAGCAGATAAGTTAATACCCAGGTTTTGTTCACTATGATGAACCAGGTCTACAATAATATTTTTAATTTTTTCTACCAAACGGCTTTTACGATCGTCTATCAGCTCAAATCCTAAGTGTTTGAGATTCATATTCAGCTTATCAAGTTGATTATTGCTAAGATCTTCGGCAAGCGTTACTTCGCCCAACTCAATTTGATGAATGTGATATCCCTCTTTGTTCAACTCATTTTCAACGGCCATTATACAGCGGCGGCAAACCATGTTTTTAATATGCAGTTTCATAGTTGTATGCAGATGTATCTAAATTAAATTTTTAAAATTGACTTTTGTCCAGATGATTTAGAATTGGCTCAGAGGGCGTTCATCCTAACAAATACGTGCCTGCATTTGCAAAAGTAAAGGGAATAGTACAAACGAAAATTGTCATTCCGAACACCTGCTTAAATCTTTTTACATACGGTATTTACCACAATGTAATAAAGATATATACCAAACGTTCGAGATGACAATTAGATATTTATTGTAAACCTTTACAATGCTGCGTAATAACGTAAACTTTCGCAAAGTTCTTCTTCGGTACAAATATGGTCAATGCTGCACTCACCTATTTTATGTATCAGTGTACAATTAATGTTGCCGTTTTGATTCTTTTTGTCTGTTTTCATCAAGCTGTGCAACACGCTATGGCACGAATCATCCAAGTGATACTTAGGGTACAAATTATTAAGTACTGTACTTATCTCATTCAACTCTTCAACACTCAAGCCTGCCTTTTTATGTGATAGCCATGCTTCGCAAATCATGCCTATAGCTACAGCTTCACCATGGGTGATGTGTTTGCCGTCGTCGTTTTGCAATGAGTAAGTTTCAACAGCATGCCCAACGGTATGTCCAAAATTCAGGCACTTGCGAAAGCCCTTTTCAAATGGATCATTAACAACAACGCTGTTTTTGATAGCAACCGAGCGGTGGACTAACTCAGGTGCGGGAGCACCGTTGATGATGCCTTGTTCCTTTAACTGGTTCCAGTAAGCCGCATCCTGTATAAGGCCGTGCTTTAACATTTCGGCATATCCTGAAAGTATTTGGCGTTGTGGCAGGGTTTGTAAAAATGCAGGTTCTATAAACACAGCCTTAGGCTGGGTAAAGGTGCCTATAATGTTTTTAAGATTATCAAAGTCGATACCGGTTTTGCCACCAACCGAGGCATCAACCTGTGATAACAAGGTAGTAGGCACCTGCACAAAGTCAATTCCGCGTTTGTAAGTGCTGGCCGCAAAGCCGCCCATATCACCAATTACACCGCCGCCCAAGTTAATCATGAGGCTGTGGCGGTCGGCGCCAAAATCAATCAGCATCTTCCAAATGCCCGAACAAAAATCAATATTCTTGCTTTCTTCTCCCGCGCTAACCTCAATTACGTCATATTTATCATTAAGGTGCTCAAGGTGGCTTTGCAGTAACGGTAAACAATGTTTGCCGGTATGCTCATCAGTCAATACAAAAAAGCGTGAGTAGTTGCCTTTTTCAATCAGATTAACCAGTTGTGTGAGGGTATCGTTAAAATAAACCGGGTAATCAATACTATTAATGGTATCCATAAACTAAATCACCACAATTTTTTGCGACCGGAATTCAACTACGTCGCCGCGTTTCACCTTAAGGCGTTTACGGTAGTCAACCTGTCCGTTATACTTAACTTCACCTTCGGTTACTACAATTTGTGCTTCACCGCCGGTGTAAACCAGTCCGGTTGCCTTAAGCAACTGTATCAGAGGAATAAAGTCACCGTCAAGTTTAAATTCAATCATGGTGCGGCAAAAATAAACTATTACATCAAAAAATGAGTTATCAGTTTGATTTTCTAATTTTGTGCGATGTTTAACCAACAAGATTCTGTTCCACCCGTTAAGGGAAATTTATCATTCGAAAATACCGAAATAGCTTTCAAACATGCATCCAACGCCGATTTAAACCGCGCGTACTGGTTGTTTAAAGCCATCAACAATAATTTTTTAGTAAAGGTAGGTCCGGGTATTACCAATTTTGCCATGGGTATAGGTTTGCCCATAAAAGGAATTATTAAGGCTACCATATTTAAGCAGTTTTGCGGGGGCGAAACCATTGCAGAATGCGATGCTACCATAAAAAATTTGTACAAAGGCGGCGTTGGCACCATACTCGATTACTCGGTAGAGGGTGAAGAAGACGAAAAAGTATTTGATGATACCCGCGATGAAATCATCCGTACTATTGAGCGTGCCACCGGCGATCCGGCAATACCCATCACTGTGTTTAAGGTAACAGGAGTAGGGCGCTTTGGCTTATTAGAAAAGCTTGATGCAGGAGCAAAACTGACAGAAGCCGAAGAGCTGGAGTGGCAAAAAGTGCAAGCCCGCGTGCAGGCCATTTGTAATAAGGCTTATCAGGCGGGCATACCGGTAATGATAGATGCCGAAGAAACCTGGATACAACTTACTATTGACCGTTTGGCCATGAGTATGATGCGCCGTTACAACCGAGATAGGGCCATAATTTTTAATACGTACCAAATTTACCGTCATGATAAGCTGGCATCATTAAAAGTTGACTTTGACATTGCCCGTACCGAAGGTTTTTATTTGGGCGTGAAACTGGTACGCGGCGCTTATATGGAAAAGGAACGTAAACGTGCCGCTGAAATGGGCTATCCGTCGCCCATACAGCCTGACAAAGCCTCGGCCGACCGGGATTACAATGACAGTTTGCGTTTTTGTGTTGAACATGTTGACCGCATTGCGCTGGTTGCAGGTACGCATAACGAAGACAGTTGCCGCCTGCTGGCCGATTTATTAAACCAGCTGCGTATACCTCATAACCATCCGCATGTGTACTTTTCACAGTTGCTGGGCATGAGCGATAACCTGAGCTTTAATTTAGCCAATGCAGGTTACAACGTAGTCAAGTACGTGCCTTACGGACCAGTAAAAGCCGTGATGCCATACCTGTTCAGGCGCGCTAATGAAAACACGGCCATTGCCGGGCAAATGAGCCGCGAACTCAGCCTTATAATTAAAGAAAAGAAACGCAGAAAGATTTGACGATGATCTTATCCGAATTTTTGCAGAGCGCCGGCATATCTATGCCGGCGCTTTGCATTTTTATAAAAATTTTTTTGAGCAGCAAATTGTAGCGGAAAACTGCGGGGTAAAACAGGAATTTTAAGGGATAAAAAGGAATAGATTTTGATAGCTATTTTTATCTGCAGATTGATCAAATTACTTAAATGTTAATTTATCACCTTTTGATAATAATGTCTATAAAATAAGTAGAACTTGCTGCAACAAATGTGTTTTACGAGCCGTTGTAAGTACTATAAACCAATTATTTAACCTTAAAACTTAACATTATGGCTGAGCTGAATGCATCCCCTGCAAAAAATGATGGCAAAAAACCGCTGCGCAAACCTCAAAGCCTGCGCGTTGACCTTACCGCCATGGTAGATTTGGCTTTTTTGCTAGTGACTTTTTTTATGTTAACCACCACACTGTCAAAGCCAAAGGCAATGGATTTAGCCATGCCAGTTGATGCTGAAAACCAGTCTGTAGCACAAAGCAGAACGGTAACGCTTTGCCTGGGGGCCGACAATAAGGTTTTGCTTTATCGTGGCTTGCCTGGTAATAGTAACGTGGAAGTAATAGATTATGGCAGGGAAGGGCTTCGAAAGGCGCTTATAAGCAAACAGCAACTCATTAAGCAACAAACTGGTAAGCCTATGCTTGTTATTCTTAAACCAAGCAACCATTCAAAATACGGCAACCTTATTGATGCGCTTGATGAGTTAAACATTACCCAAAATAAGCAATACGCTATTGTCGATATTGATAATAAAGATGTGGACATGCTCAAGCAGCAGTCAATTTATTAATATATAGGGTAGTCATTTACGAAACCGCAGGGCAATTAAAGCTTTTGCGGTTTTTTTGTGCTTTAAGCCGCTGCAAACCAATTGAAATGCATTAGATTTTTGCAAATTGAATAATAAAAAAATCAAAGTATAGTTTTACCTTTGTACCCTGAAAATTTTGAGATTTGGCAAGGTATGCACTTGTCAAAAACCTCATTAATTGTGTACAACGGTTTAAACCCAGATGAACAGATGAGTGATAAGGTTGCGGTTTTAAGTTAGGCCATGTACATATTTTAATGGGCTGTAAGCAACAACATTATGGGTTTTAAAGATCAGATTGATATAACGCGGCTTCCTGAGCATGTAGCCATTATTATGGATGGTAATGGCCGTTGGGCTAAAGGAAAAGGCAAACTGCGTGTATTCGGTCATCATAACGGAGTTGTATCTGTACGCGATGTAGTTGAGGGTGCCGGTGAAATCGGCGTTAAGTATTTAACGCTATATACTTTTTCTGCCGAAAACTGGAACCGTCCGAGTTTAGAAGTTACAGCTATTATGGAGTTACTGGTGAGCACCATCAACAAGGAGATAAAAAAGCTGATGCAAAATAACGTAAGGTTAAATGCTATAGGCGATTTAGAAATGCTGCCGGGTAAATGCCACCGTGAACTGATGGGTGCCATTGAAAAAACCAAGGGTAATACCGGGCTTGTACTTACACTGGCTTTAAGTTACGGTTCGCGCAGAGAGATGATGCAGGCAGCCCAAAAAATTGCAGCTAAAGTACAGCAGGGCCTATTAAAGCCCGAAGATGTAACCGAAGAAGTTTTTTCTCAACATTTATATACACACAACCTGCCCGACCCTGAACTGCTTATCAGAACAAGCGGGGAGTTCAGAATAAGCAATTACCTGCTTTGGCAAATTGCGTATGCAGAGTTATATTTCACTCATAAACTTTGGCCCGATTTTAGGCGCGATGACCTGTTTGAGGCTATTTTAGATTATCAAAAACGCGAACGCCGCTTTGGAAAAACCAGTGAACAGGTTAACTAATTTTTCTTTTAACAAATTTTAACAAACGTTTAAATTACTTTAGCGGCACAAAATATTCGGATGAATAAATTCTTTTTTGCAATTCTCTTTTCCCTTATCAGTTCGGCAGCCATGGCACAATTTGGTGGCGGTAACCGTTTAAACCGGTCGGCTGTTTCTACTGATAGCTTGAGCTACCTCAACCCTAAAGATTATATTATAGGTAACATCACCGTGTCGGGTACCAAAAACCTCGACAAGGATGTGCTTATTCAAATTGCCAAGATTAATAAAGGCGACCGCATTAATCTTCCGGGTGAAGCATCTGCTAACATTTTGAAGAACATGTGGAGCCAGGGTTTGTTTGATGACGTTCAATTATACATCACCAAAATTAACCTTGATACGGTTTACCTTGAATTAAGCGTAACTGAGCGTCCGCGTTTGTCACGTTTGCGCATGACAGGTATACGTAAAGGTGAAATTGAAGATGTACAAAAGAAGCTGAATGATAAAACCGGAAAAATTGTAAACGAAAACCTGCTTAATACCACAACGGCAATTATCAAAAAGCACTTCAATGAAAAAGGCTATCTGAACACAACGGTTGACATTAAACAACTGCGCGATCCGGCCGATTCAAACAGTGTTATACTGAATGTGGCTATTGATAAGAAGCAAAAGGTAAAAATTAACGAAGTTATTTTTGAAGGTAACGAGGCTTTCAGTGATTCCAAGCTGAAAAAGTTTTTACCTAAAACCCGCGAGCGTAAATTTTACAACATATTTGGTTCAAAGAAATTTAAGCAAGACCAATACGAAGAAGATAAGCAGGCCCTGATTGAAAAAATGCAGGCCAAAGGCTACCGTGATGCTGAAATTTTGAGCGATTCGGTTTGGAAACATGATGATAAGACCGTTAACGTAAAGCTTAAAGTTTATGAAGGCCATAAGTACTACTTTGGTAATGTTACATGGACAGGTAATGCCCGTTACTCTGAAACCGTACTAAACAAAATATTACGTATCAAAAAAGGTGATGTATTTAGTGAGGAGGAGTTAAGCAAGCGCCTTAACGGTGGTACACCTGATGGTAATGATGTAAACTCATTATACCTTGACGACGGATTTTTAACATTCAACTCCGAGCCGGTACAAACACGCATTTATAATGATACTATTGACCTTAACATTCGTATATACGAAGGTGCTCAATACACTATTAACCGTGTAATAGTTAAAGGTAATGATGTTACCAATGATAGGGTAGTAATACGTGAGCTTGCAACCAAACCTGGCCAAAAGTTCTCAAAGGCCCTTATTGTGCGCAGTACCCGCCAAATTACCCAGTTAGGTAACTTTGATGAAACTAAAATTGATCCTAAACCAACTAACATTAATCCGCAGGATGGTACGGTTGATATATTATATAACGTAGTTGAAAAACCGTCTGACCAAATTGAGCTTTCAGGTGGTTTTGGTGGTGGCCAGTTGGTAGGTACCTTAGGTTTAACGTTCAACAACTTCTCGTTGCGAAACCTGTTCAACGGTAAAGCTTATAAACCGCTTCCAAAAGGCGACGGTCAAAAATTAAGCTTGCGTGGTCAGGCCAACGGTCGTAACTATCAAAACTTCTCATTTACATTCTCTGAGCCGTGGTTAGGTGGTAAAAAACCTATCTACTTCAGTTTGTCAGCTTACACGCAGTTAAGTTCAACCGGTCAGTTCTATCCAAAGTCTGACCCACGGTACAACTTTCTTCGCATTAACGGTTTGGGTGTAACCTTGGGTAAGCGTTTAAACTGGCCTGATAACTACTTCCAGTTAAACTACTCGTTAAACTTTGACCACTACACGCTTGACAGATTTTCGGGCTACCTGTTCCAAACCGGTACCTCGTACAATATTAAGTTAACGCAGGAACTTAGCCGTAACTCAATTGATGCGCCTATTTATCCAACCAGTGGTTCAAACATCCGCTTTACATTGCAGGTAACTCCGCCATATTCATTGTTTAACAATACAAATTACCGTATTGCCCCACCTGAGGAACGTTACCGTTTTGTAGAATATCATAAATGGAAATTTGATGCACAGTGGTTTACTAAAATTTCCGGTAAATTGGTGTTAATGACCCAAACCCGTTTCGGTTTCCTGGGTTCTTACAACAAACTGGTTGGTCAGTCGCCGTTTGAACGCTTTAAATTAGGTGGTGATGGTATGGCAACTTACCAGTTCCTTCAAGGTAGCGAGATTGTTGGTTTACGTGGTTATCAAAACTTTTCATTAGTACCGGTAGGTAGTAACTATAGCGCCGATACTAACCCTGGTAGCCCTATTTACAACAAGTTTACGCTTGAAATGCGTTACCCGGTTATTGCAAGTCAGTCGGCCACAATATTTTTGTTAACATTTGCCGAAGGTGGTAATACCTGGAACAATTTCCGCGATTATAATCCGTTTAATATCCGACGTTCGGTAGGGGTTGGTGCAAGAATATTTCTTCCTATATTTGGCTTACTGGGGCTTGATTACGGTTACGGGTTTGATAAAATCCCGGGCATTCGTGATGCAAACAAAGGCCAGTTCCACTTCTCTATCGCGCAAAGCTTAAACGGTGGATTTAATTAATAGAAAGATGAAAAAGATAATATTAACTATAGCAATTGCGTTAATCAGTGTTTCTGCGTCATGGGCACAACGTTTTGCCTATGTTGATTCAGATTACATACTGAAACATATACCTGAATACGCTTCATCGCAAAAGCAATTGGCAGCACTGTCTGATCAGTTTCAGAAGCAAGTTGATTCAAGGTTTCAGGAAATAGACAGGTTGTATAAAGCCTATCAGGCCGATCAGGTTTTAATGACGCCTGAAATGAAAAAGCGCCGTGAGGCTGAAATTGTAGATAAAGAGAAAGCTGCAAAAGATTTTCAACGCTCAAAATTCGGTCCTGACGGAGAATTATCACAACGTAGCAGTTCACTGATTAAACCAATTCAAGAAAGAGTGTCTAAAGCTGTACAAGCAGTTGCTGAGGGCGAGAACCTGGATATGATTTTTGACAAAAACAGTGAGGTAATGATGTTGTACGCTAATCCGCGGTATAATAAAAGCGACGCCGTTGTTACCCGTTTAGGTTTAAAACCCGGAGCATTTGCGAGATAAAGTAAATTTGATTAAAATAGCACACGATTAAACACAGAACAATACAAGAGAAATGAAAAATTTATTTAAAGTTGCTTTAGTTGCAGTATTTATGTTAGCGACGGCGGGTTTTGCTAAAGCACAAACTAAGATTGGTTATATTGATTTTAACGGCGTTATTGAAGCAATGCCAGACTTAAAACCAATCCAAACTCAATTGCAGACCTATCAAAAAACTTTTATTGATCAGTCGCAAAGCATGCAGGCTGAGTTTCAGAAAAAAGGCGAAGCTTACGAAAAAGGCAGACAAAGCATGACTGATGCTGCCCGTACAGCTGCTGAATCTGAATTACAGGATATGCAAAAACGCATTCAGGATTACAACAGAAATGCTGAGCAACAAGTACAAGCCAAAAGCTCTGAGTTATTTAAACCTTTGAGCGATAAAGTTAAAACAGCAATTAACGCTGTTGCTAAAGAAAAAGGTTACACCTACGTACTTGATTCAACCACTACTGGTTTAATTGTATCGCCTCCGGGAGATGATCTTATGGCTGCAGTTAAAGTTAAATTAGGTATCAAATAATACAACTGTAAACTTAAAGTATAAAGGCGAGGGTATTTCCTCGCCTTTTTTATTTTTGTGCTATGCAAGTTACAAGGCCCATTGGAGTATTTGATTCAGGAATAGGAGGCTTAACCGTATTGCGTTCAATTATCGAAAAGCTGCCGCAGTATGATTACCTATACCTTGGTGATAACAGTCGCGCTCCATATGGTAACCGATCTTTTAACACCATTCATCAATATACCTGGGAGTGTGTTCAGTGGTTGTTTAAGCAGGGGTGCCCATTGGTTATACTGGCCTGTAACACGGCATCAGCAAAGGCATTACGTACAATTCAACAAAAAGACATGCTTGCTAATTATGCTGATAAAAAGGTATTGGGCGTTATCAGGCCTACTGCCGAGGTAATAGGTGATTATAGTAAAAGCAAACAAATAGGAGTTTTAGGCACCACCGGTACCATTCAATCAGAGTCATATCTTATTGAAATTAAAAAGTTTTTTCCTGATGTTGAAGTACATCAGCAGGCTTGCCCTTTATGGGTGCCAATAATTGAGAGTGGTGAGTACAATAAGGCAGGGGCCGATTATTATGTAAAGCTTTACATTGACGAGATTTTGGCAAAATCGGCCGATATTGACACCGTGTTACTAGCTTGTACACATTACCCATTACTGCAAAGCAAAATAGAAGAGCACTTGCCACCACATGTAAAAGTAGTTTCTCAAGGACAAATTGTGGCCAATAGCCTTGCCGATTATTTAAAAAGGCATAACGATATTGAACAGGACATTACTCAAAATAGCACGCGCCGCTTTTTTACAACTAGTGACGATACCACTGATTTCGACGAGCACGCTTCCATGTTTTTTTCATCACCGGTAAAATCTGAGTATGCGTTGTTAACATATGACAATTAGTATGTGTCCAAAACTGTTGCAAACCGTCAGCATGCGGCGTTAATGACTTTTATCTTTAATCATAAATTCATACTCTACCTGTACCATAGAATAATTCCAAATAGTGCCTCATCATCTGCATATAAATAGCTAAGTTTGCAGCCTGATTGCAAATAACTTGCTTTGAATTCATATGTACTTAATATAGTTGTAGCCGTTGGGCTTTTTGCTTTTGCAGCAGCATTTGCACTGTTTGGTGTATATGCCGAGCGCAAGCTATCAGCCTTTATACAAGACAGGCTCGGGCCAACCGAAACAGGTAAGTTTGGCTCGTTGCAAACCTTGGCCGATATTCTTAAGATGTTGCAAAAGGAGCTTATAACTCCTGCCGCGGCTGATAAGATTCTGTTTGCGCTGGCCCCAATGATAATTTTTATATCGGTATATCTTGGCTTTGCTGCACTGCCATGGGCGCCCGAGGTAGTTCCATCAAAAATAAATATCGGGTTATATTACGTGTTTGCCATTGTCTCTATTGAAACACTAGGCATTTTGATGGCAGGTTGGGGTTCTAATAATAAGTACTCTATTTTAGGTGCTATGCGTTCAGCGGCGCAAATTATATCATATGAAATACCTGCAGGTTTTGCAATTATAGCAGTGGTAATGATCAGTCAAACGCTCGATTTGCAGCAGATCTCTTTGCAGCAGGGTGTACTATCGGCTGAGAAAGTGAAGTTTTTAGGCTTGTGGGATGTTACCCATACAGGTGGTTTGTTGAGCTGGAACGTGTTCAAAGCACCGCATCTTATAATTGCGTTTGTGATATACTTTATTGCATCGCTGGCCGAAAGCAACAGGGCACCGTTTGATATACCCGAAGCCGAATCAGAACTGGTAGCAGGTTTTCATACCGAGTATACCGGCGTACGTTTTGCGTTGGTGTTCTTAGCCGAGTATTCCATGATGTTTATGGTATCAATGGTGGCTGTTGTACTTTTTTTGGGTGCATGGAACACTCCGCTGCCAAATATTGGTACAGTAAAATTGGCCGACTGGACCACTGGTATTTTTTGGGGTATACTATGGACATTGATAAAAAGCCTTGCGCTGGTTGGCGTTCAAATGTGGATACGTTGGACTCTCCCGCGCTTAAGGGTTGATCAGTTAATGAACCTGTGCTGGAAAGTGCTTACACCGCTTGGTTTTTTGTGTATGATTATATCAGGTTTATGGCGCTTGTGGGTAATGTAAGTTCATAATGATTTGTGAAAAGAGGAAGATCTGTAAATTGGTTATAAATCCCGCAAACTGGGGATGTGACAAAAAAACGTGTTGTTAAAAAATACATATAACGCTTTTATAACTGCCTGGCAAGGCTTAACGCTTACCCTGCGCCATATTGTGGCGGGTAAAGCTAAGAGGTCTATGACGCCGGTAAAGGCAAAGAATTATTTTGCCGAGCTGGAAAATAAAACCAACACCATACAGTATCCTAAGCAACAATTGCCAATCCCGGAGGTAGGGCGCTACCAGTTGGATGTTGAAATTGACGACTGCATTGTGTGTGATTTGTGCGCCAAAATATGCCCGGTTGATTGTATCGACATTAAATCAATTAAAGCTACATCAGCTTACGGTCAAACGTCTGACGGTTCAAAGAAAATGCTTTATGCCGAGACCTTTGATATTGACATGGCTAAATGTTTATACTGTGGCCTGTGCACGGTAGTATGCCCAACAGAGTGTATTACCATGACCAATCAATATGACAGGAGCGTTTACCAGCTTGGCGATTTAACCTACAGTTTTTCAGATATGAGTCCTGAGCTTGTGCAGGAGAAAAAGCAGGAGTACGAGCAACAACAGGCGGCCAAGCTGGCTGCCAAACAAGCTGCGCTCAAAGCAAAGGAGGGAGGAGCATGATTTTGATAACGGTTATGTTTTACCTCATGGCTGCAATTGCATTGGGCTCGGCCTTATACGTTGCAGCAAGTAAAAATTTAGTGCGTTCGGTATTCATGTTCTTTGTTACATTGTTTGCATTGGCAGGCCTGTATGTGCTTTGCCTTGCCGATTTTGTGGCTATTACACAGGTAGTAGTTTACGTAGGTGGTATTTTGGTACTTATACTTTTCGCGTTTATGCTTTCGGGCCGCGAATTGCTTTCAGGTTTGCAGCAGCAAACTAACCGTTTAATAGCTATTAACAAGTTACCGGCATTGATGCTGGCAGTGTTGTTTTTTATAGTATTAGTAAATATTTTTTTAAAGGCCAATATTGATAACGCCAGCTGGATAAGCCAATCCATAGCTCAAAAAAATGTTATTACCGTAACCGATGTAACAGTGAACGGCATTGGCGTAAACCTCATGACCAACTACCTTTTGCCGTTTGAGGCTATATCAATATTATTGTTGATGGCCTTGGTTGGGGCGGCACATTTGTCGCGCAAGGAGGGCGAGGCCGCATGATCACCCTAACGCATTATCTTGTTTTAAGCGGCGCGCTGTTTTGCATTGGTTTATATGTAATACTTGCCAAACAAAATGCAGTGCAAATATTGATAGGAGTTGAGTTGATGTTAAATGCTGCAATTTTAAATCTGGTTGCTTTTGGCCGGTTCGACAAATTAAACAGCAGTGGTCAAACCTTCGCTCTTTTTGCCATTATATTAGCCGCAGCAGCAACGGCTGTAGCTTTGGCTATTGTGCTAAATGTTTACAGGCGTTATAAAACTATTGATCCGGGCAGAATCAACGAATTGAAAGACTGATGGAAAAAGCAATATTTTACTTGTTCGTACTAACGGTGGCGTTTGGCTTAAAAACACAGGCTCAAACTACGCTGTCCAATCAACCTTTGTATGTTGTTGATGGTAAAGTGTTGGAAGGAACTACTAACGATGTGTTATCAGCCATTAACCCAAATGATATCGAATCAATTAATGTGTTGAAAGATGCATCGGCTACCGCCATTTATGGTTCACGCGGGTTAAATGGTGTTGTATTGGTTAACACTAAACCGTTCACTATTAAAACAGCGCAGAATAAGCTGGGAAAGTTTTCTTCAAAATACAAAAGTTACGTGAAGGATAATCCTGCAGACAAGAATCTTACTTTTTCAATAAACGGAAAGGTAGTGAATGACACTACCCGCATAGTGCCTAATGAGGTTATACTGCTTAAGGCCGATGCTATTCAAAAAGTTGACTTTGAAAAACCGAAACGCAATAACAAAGGCTCGGTAAAAATCACAACCATTCTATAACCTTGAACCACGCGCTCTCAAATATTGATGTTCAAACCATAAACTTTGCCCTTGCAGCAGTTTTACTGCCATTGGTAGCAGCGTTTATTAACCGTTTGCTGCCTGCTAAAAGCGGCAAGGTTTCT
Organism: uncultured Mucilaginibacter sp.; assembly: GCF_913773635.1. Taxonomy (GTDB): domain Bacteria; phylum Bacteroidota; class Bacteroidia; order Sphingobacteriales; family Sphingobacteriaceae; genus Mucilaginibacter. The sequence continues at coordinate 370,368 of NZ_CAJYGQ010000013.1, read as the reverse complement.
GGGTGGATATCGGTGCTGGCTATTATAGCAGCGGTATCTTTATCAATAGTGGTTTTTAGCCGTGTTTGGAACTTTAAGCAATTGCATCAGCAGTACCTGTGGTTTACCATAGGGCAAACGCCGGTTTACGTGGGCATGCTGCTCAATAACCTTTCGGCATTTATGTTATTGCTGGTTACAGTAATTGCTTTACCGGTGCATATCTATTCCACGGCCTACATCAAGGCTGCCGAGCAAAAGCGCTACTTCACTTATTTAAGTTTGTTTTGTTTCAGCATGCTTGCGCTAGTGGTGGTTGATAGCATGATTATGCTGTATGCCTTTTGGGAGTTGGTAGGTTTTTCATCTTACCTGCTTATAGGTTTTTGGTTTACTAAAGACAGCGCTGTTCAGGCAAATAAAAAGGCATTCATCATGAACCGGATAGGTGATATCGGTCTTTTATCGGCCATAATCATCCTTTTTACACAATATCATACCTTTGATTTGGTGCAGCTATTTGGTGAGCATGGCTTAATCATCAAATCAACAATACAAAATGGTCTTTGGACGGCACCTACGGGCGAACTGCCTGCAATATGGCAATATATTGCCTTTATTGGAATCCTGCTTGCAGTAGCGGCAAAATCAGCCCAATTTCCATTGCATACCTGGCTGCCTGATGCTATGGAAGGCCCAACCTCTGTATCGGCCTTAATACATGCTGCGACCATGGTTGCGGCAGGTGTATTTTTGCTGGGCAGGGTGTACCCTATGTTCAATAATACCGAGCTTGATATTTTAGCTATAGTAGGGTGCTTTACTGCTTTTATGGCGGCAACAATAGCGCTTACTCAAAATGATTTAAAACGCATCCTAGCTTACTCTACCATATCGCAGTTAGGCTATATGATTATGGCAATGGGCGTAGGAGCCTACGCTTCCTCGTTGTTTCATTTGGCTACGCACGCATTCTTCAAATGTTTGTTGTTCCTGTGTGCAGGTGTGATAATTCATGAAGTGCAGCATATAAAAGATGAGCATGACCTCGATATCGACCCTCAAAATATTTTGTACATGGGTGGCCTGCGCAAAAAAATGCCGGTTACTTTCATTGCAACCTTAGTAGGTTGCTTAGCGCTTGTAGGTATCCCGTTAACATCCGGCTACCTATCTAAAGACGGTATTTTAATACAAGCCTTTGAATGGGCCGAAAACCGTAGCCTGGCTTATCAAATTATACCCATAACCATTTTGCTTACCAGCGGAATAACAGCATTCTATGTAGCACGCTTAATGTTTAAGGTATTCTTTGGTCAATTTAAAATTAAAGAAATACTGCCCAACGTACATCTGCACATTGGTGATGGCAGCTGGAGTTTCAAAGTGCCGCTTATCCTTTTGTCGCTATGCAGCCTGTTTCCATTATTTTCCTTAAATCCGTTTTTGTATGAGCATGCCTGGCTTTTTGAAGGTTTTTCACCTTCGCAGCACATGGCGCGTCAAAATAACTATCATACCATAATACCAATTGGCGTTAACTTGCTTTGCATTTTTGTAGTGTATTGGGCCTACGCAGTGTACATACAGCAACGCAAGCTGGTATTTGGGCAAAAAAACTTCTTCTTCAAGCTATCCTACAACCAGTGGTATATTGATGCGTTTTACCGCAACGTAATAGTTAATGCTGTGCTTGGCTTTGGTCGTTCACTTTTTGCTTTAGACCGTAGAGTTATTGACGGGTTTATCTATTTGCTGCAACGTATCACCGGAGCACTATCTGCCCTTAGCGCTTGGACAGACCGTTACCTTGTTGATGGCTTTTTACATAGTGTGGCTTTGTTAGTTAAAGGTATAGGTGACTTCTTTCGCTCTTTTCAGGGTGGAAAAGTGCAATACTACCTGTTTAGTATGCTGGCAATTATTTTGGCCGTGTTTATATTTAAATTATTGATCTGAACCTGATGAACGCACTTACGCTGTTTATATTCATCCCTGCACTGTTTGGTTTGCTCATACTGGCCTTGCCATTGTCAATGCGGCAAAGCTTCAAGTATATCACTCTTTTTGCTACGCTGGTGCAGCTTGCTTTAAGCGTATACCTTTATGCTAATTTTCAAACCGGGGCAGCACATGCAGGCATCAGTAATGAGAGCCAGTACCAGTTTGTGCAGAAAACCGAGTGGATAGGTATTAACCTGGGTAACGCAGGGCGCATGCAAATTGATTACTTTGTTGGTGTTGATGGTGTATCGATACTGTTATTGGTGATGAGTGCCGTAGTGATGGTAATAGCGGTGCTTGCATCATGGGAGATAAAGGACAACCTGAAAGGTTTTTTTGTGCTTTTCCTGATGCTGGACATGGCCGTAGCAGGTGTATTCTGTGCCCTCGACTTTTTCCTTTTCTATTTATTTTACGAGCTGATGCTGCTGCCACTGTACTTTTTAATTGGCATGTGGGGTGGTGTAAGGCGCGAGTATGCAGCTATAAAATTTTTCCTTTACACACTTTTTGGTTCGGTGTTTATGCTGCTGATTATGGTGGGCCTTTACCTATCAGTAACAGATCCGCAAACGGGTAACCATACTTTCAACATTATTCACATGATGAACCCCGCAAATTATCAGTCGGGTTCGGTATTTGCACTGGCTAGCAATGCAACACTGCTGGGCATACCAGCAAGGGTAGTAGGCTTTGCTGTGCTTTTTATTGCTTTTGCCATTAAGGTGCCCGTGGTTCCACTGCATACATGGTTGCCTGATGCGCACGTGGAGGCACCAACACCTGTATCAATCATATTGGCAGGTGTACTACTTAAAATAGGTGGTTATGGCATCATTCGCATTTGTATGGGCATCTTCCCCGAGGTTGCTGTGCAGAGTTCGTTTTGGGTAGGCTTACTTGGCGTTGTATCTATTTTATATGGTGCGCTTAATGCCCTGGCCCAACGCGATCTGAAACGCCTTATTGCCTATTCATCAGTATCGCATATGGGTTTTGTACTTTTAGGTATTGCCTCGCAAACACCCGAAGGCATGAGTGGTGCCATGATGCAAATGATCAGTCACGGCTTTTTATCGGCTATGCTGTTCTTTTTGGTAGGAGTAGTTTATGACCGTGTGCACGACCGTGATATATATAATTTCAGAGGTTTAGCAACCGTTAACCCGGAGTACACAACCTACGTCATGATTGCGTTTTTTGCTTCACTAGGTTTGCCTGGTTTCTCTGCATTTATAGCCGAGGCATTTACGCTGGCAGGATCATTTAAGTCTGTACTCATTCCTAAATGGATGGCCATTAGTGGTGCTGTAGGTATATTGCTAAGTGCTGCTTACTTTTTATGGACATTACAACGCATGTTCTTTGGCAAGGAGCTCCTTAAAGGTGGACAAGCGTGGAAGGATGCCCTGACCGAATTAAAACTTCGTGAAAAGATAGCCTTGTTGCCATTGGCTATTTTTGCATTGGCATTGGGTGTAATGCCTTCGCTGGTGTTTGGTAAAATAAATGATTCGGTTATTGCTTTAGTACAGTTTTTACAGCCTAAATAAAAAATGTTGCCTGCATTTAAATTCTTTTATGGAATAATGCACGCTACTGCATCCTGTGGTTGTATAGCGCCTCAAAGGGCGTTGGTGCAATTCACAAAATGTATTTATTTAAGCAACAAAACCATGTCTAAACAATTCTTAACTTCAATTTTCCTGTTCGTGTTAGTTTTTGCTGCCAGGGCCGATCAAAAGGTGCCCACCAAAGTGCAAAAGGTAACTGTGTTTTTAAACGGTGCCCAGGTAACACGTACAGCTGCAGTAAATGTTGCCGCCGGAACATCAACGTTAACGTTTGAAGGGATATCGCCCGATATTGATGTGCAAAGCATACAAGTGAAATCGGCCGGAGATTTTACTATCCTTTCCGTAAAGCACGAGCTTGACTTTTTAAACCAGCAAACCAGGCAAAAGCGTGTAGAGGAATTACTGGCGCAGCAGGCACAGCTACGGCAAAAAATACAGCTGCAAAACAGCACGCTTGCTATCTACAAAGAAGAAGAGAACATGCTCATAAAAAACCAGGTTGTAAGCGGCCAAAACAGCAACCTGGATGTTGTTAAACTGAAACAGGCACTTGACTTTCAAACGGCCCGACTTACCGAAATACGGAAAAAAGAGGTAATAGTAAATAGTGCTATTGCGCAACTGGATGCCGAAATGCAAAAATATAATAAGCAGATAGCGGATGTAAATAAAGGCAATACACGTGCAACAAGCAATGTATTGGTCACTATATCATCAAAGGCAGCTTTAAACTCAGTATTTACGCTTACCTACGTGGCGCGAAATGCCAGTTGGTTTCCAACTTATGATATCCGCGCTAAAAACATCAATAGCCCAATTACGGTTGCTTACAAGGCTAACGTTAGCCAGCAATGCGGCGAGGATTGGAGCAATATAAAACTTACGCTTTCAACCGGTAACCCAACAGCCAGCGGCAGTAAGCCTGAGTTACAACCTTATTACCTTAATTTGGGTATGGTGTATGCTGGTCAGGCTTTGAGCATTACCAACGTTACCGGCCTTGTAACAGGCGTAGATGATGGCAAAGCATTAGCTGGTGTAACTGTAAAGGTGAAAGGCACCTCTATAGGTGCAGTTACTGATGCCAACGGCAGGTACAGTATACAAATACCGCAGGGAGGACAATACCTTGAATATTCTTATATAGGATATGTGGTTGCCGAAAGGTTTGTGACCTCGCCGGTTATTAATGTACTGTTGAAACCAGCTACCGAATACTTAAACGAAGTAGTTGCTGTTGGTTACGGAGGAGGTAACAACGAATACAAAAGGGAAAACCTGTCCGGACGTATGCCAGGCCTGCTGATTCGAGGAACATCATCGATCTCTACTAATCCGCTGGTAGTTCAGAAAAATGAAAATCAAACCAATGTTGAATTTACCATAGCCAATCCTTACAGTATCCCAAGTGATGGAAAGCAGTATTTGGTTGAAATCAACCAGCTAAACATTCCGGCGGAGTATGAGTATTATACAGCACCTAAGTTGAGTACTGACGTTTTCCTTACTGCCAAACTCACCAACTGGAACCAGTATAACTTTTTATCAGGCGAGGCTAACCTGTTTTTTGAAGGCACCTTTATTGGTAAATCATTGCTAAACACAAGCTCAACTGCCGATACGCTTAACTTATCATTAGGAACTGATAAAAATATTATTGTAACCCGTACCTTGCAAAAGGATTTGAAAGACAGGGGAGGCCTGCTTGGATCAAACAGGAAAGAAACCCGCGACTGGCTTATCAGCGTTAAAAATCGTAAAGCGCAACAAATAAAGTTATTGGTTGAAGATCAGCTTCCGGTAGCTCAAAACTCAGCCATTGAGGTTGAAACGCAGGAAGCATCAGGCGCAAAGGTAGATGCCATAACCGGTAAAACATCGTGGGCATTTGATCTCAAGCCTCTTGATGAGGAAAAATTAAGGCTTAAGTACCAGGTTAAATATCCTAAAAATCAAAACGTAATAGTTCAGTAGTAAATAAATGCAGCAGTATTTGCCATACATAAGTAACAGCTTAAATGATACACTTGACAGCTTAACACTGTTCAGGCCCGAAATAGCTTTGGGTATATTGTTCCTGTTGGTAATGATGGCCGATTTAATATACCGTAAAAGTTTCGGAGCCGTAGGGCGCATGCTGGCTTGTGCCGGCATGCTGCTCGTAATGGCTGCCGACTTAGGAGTTGATTTAACTCTTGATAACCGCACGCAACTTTTATTCAATGGAAATCTTTTAGTGCATCATGATAACATTGTGTTGCGCATGATTATTGATTCGGTTGCATTTTTGTTATTGCTTTATATACCGTGGGATGATGATTTAAAAGCGCATCCAAAAGGGCTTGGCGATATGTATACCATTATAACAGGCTCAGTATTGGGTATGCATTTAATGGTTATGTCGGCCACACTTTTAACCATGCTTATATCAGTTGAGATGGTTTCGCTGGCATCATACCTGCTGGTAGCATACAGGGGCGGTAATCGTTTGAGCGCCGAAGCCGGCTTAAAGTATGTGTTATTTGGCCTTACAGCTTCGGCTGTAATGCTTTACGGCATCTCTTTATTTTATGGTTTCGCCGGAACCATTAATCTGTTTGATGCCCGGTTATTTGATCAATTACAACAGGCTGATAGCGGCATGGTAACGCTAAGTATAGCGCTTATACTGGCTGGTATTGGCTTTAAATTGTCATTAGTTCCGCTTCATTTTTGGGTGCCTGATGTTTACCAGGGAGCAAGCACACCTGTAACCGCATACCTGTCAACCTTACCTAAGGTTGCCGGTTTTGGGTTGCTTATAACATTTTTAACTCCCTTTATTTCCACGTCTGTGCATAGCGGGTTTGATTTCAGGCTGGTACTATCTATAGTTGGCATCATCACGCTGGTTGCCGGTAACTTTGCTGCCGTATGGCAGCAGAACATTAAACGCATGATAGCGTATTCAAGCGTGGGGCATAGCGGTTTTGCGCTTATGGCTATTGTAACTTTCAGCAGCCAGGGTATTGATGCTTTAAACTTTTATCTGGCCGTTTACGCGCTGGCTAACTTGGGCGTGCTTGCGCTGGTTAGCTACTTTGCAAACGCTCACAATGCACACACCCTTGATGATTTGAAAGGCCTTGGCTTTAAATATCCCATTGCATCAGTATGTTTTGTTATGCTGCTTATATCGCTTACGGGTATCCCAGTTTCGGCAGGCTTCAGTGGTAAGTTGTTGGTGTTTTCTTCCGTATACGCGGTATATCAGGATGCGCAAAATCCATGGCTTTTGGCTTTACTCATAACTGGTGCAGTTACCACTGTGGTTTCGTTGTTTTACTATATTAAAATTCCGCTATACCTGTTCCTTAAAAAGGCAGATGCCGATGTTGGTGAACACCCGGCAGTGTCGAAAAATATGCTTTCAATGATTGTGATCATCAGCGTTGCAATTTTATTGTTAGGCATATTTCCGCACTTCCTGTCAAACCTCATGTAAGCATTTTGCCATTGTTTAAGCGGTAGCTAATGAAACTTCGGTATCGTTGTTTTTAATGCTTTTAAATGACATTTGGCGGCAAAACAACTCAGAAAAAGTGTTACCTTCGTGGCTTCATTTCAAATCATGAGCGATCAGATCAAGCATGAATGCGGTGTTGCTTTTATCCGCCTGAGAAAACCCCTCTCATACTATCAGCAAAAATATGGTACGGCACTTTATGGCTTAAACAAGCTATACCTGCTAATGGAAAAACAACATAACCGTGGCCAGGATGGCGCGGGTGTTGCAACCATTAAGCTGGACGTAGAACCAGGTAAACGGTATATAAGCCGTCACCGTTCAATGGCCAGTAATGCAGTGGCCGATATTTTTGAATACATCCAAAGGAAATTTGCTGATGTTGAGAAAGAGTATCCTGAAAAAATGAAGGATGCTGAATGGCTGAAAGAAAACATCAGCTTTACCGGCGAGGTACTTTTGGGTCACCTTCGTTACGGTACTCACGGCAAAAACAGCATCGAAAACTGCCACCCGTTTCTTCGTCAAAACAACTGGATGACCCGTAATTTGGTTATTGCCGGTAACTTCAACATGACTAATGTTGATGAGCTGCTACAGCAATTGTACGAGTTAGGTCAGCACCCAAAAGAAAAAGCAGATACCGTAACTGTTTTAGAAAAAATAGGGCACTTTCTTGATAGCGAAGTGCAGGGTTTGTTTGATCAGTTTAAGCGCGAAGGTAATGATGACAATATCCAAATCAGTAAAATGATTGCTGATAGTATGGATGTTGCAAAAATACTCCGTAAATCGGCCAAAAATTGGGATGGCGGTTATACAATCGCGGGTATTTTAGGTCATGGTGATGCTTTCATTATGCGCGATCCATCAGGTATACGCCCGGCGTTTTACTATTACGATGATGAGATTGTTGTAGCCACTTCTGAGCGTCCGGCAATTCAAACAGCATTTAATATTCCTTTAGATAAAATTCAGGAGATTAAGCCTGGTCATGCGCTTATTGTTAAAAAGGATGGAAGCGTAAACGAAGAGCAGTTCAGCGAGCCAAAAGAAAAAAAATCGTGTTCGTTTGAGCGTATTTACTTCTCTCGCGGCAGCGATGCCTCTATATATCGTGAACGTAAACATTTAGGCCGTTTACTGTGTCCTCAAATTTTGGAAGCAGTAGGCAACGATGTGAAAAACACTGTATTCTCCTACATTCCTAACACTGCCGAAATTGCTTTTTATGGCATGGTTGAAGGGGTGAATAAATACGTTAAACAATACCAGCGCGACCGCCTCCTTAACCGCGAGGATAAGATAAGCGATGAAGAATTGAGCGAAGTATTGAGCCTTGCTCCCCGTGTTGAGAAAATTGCTATCAAAGACGTTAAGCTCCGCACATTTATAACTCAGGATGCTGACCGCAGCGAGATGGTTGCCCACGTTTATGATACCACTTACGGTCTTATTAACAAAGGTGCCGATACATTGGTTGTACTTGATGACTCTATTGTACGTGGTACAACTTTAAAGCAAAGTATTCTTAAAATTTTGGACCGTCTGGGGCCTAAAAAAATAATTGTAGTTTCTTCGGCTCCGCAAATACGTTATCCAGACTGTTATGGAATTGATATGTCTCGTATGGGTGAGTTTGTGGCGTTTGAGGCTGCCGTAAGCTTGCTTAAAGAAACCGGACAGGAAGATATTTTGCTGGAGGCATACCAAAAAGCTAAGGCATCAGCCGAGTTACCGAAAGAGGATGTGCCTAATTACGTTAAAGCCATTTATGAGCCGTTCACTGATCAGCAGATATCTGACCGTATAGCGAAAATTATAACGCCTAAAGAAATACAGGCAGAGGTACAGGTGATTTATCAAACATTAGATAACCTACACACTGCATGCCCTGATCATTTGGGCGATTGGTATTTCTCTGGAGATTATCCAACTCCAGGTGGAAATAAGGTGGTAAACCGTGCTTTTGCCAACTGGATGGAAGGTAAAAATCAGCGTGCTTACATGTAATTATCGCATTTAAGTATTAGCTTATTATCATACAGCCCCGGTAGTAATACCGGGGCTTTTTTGTTAGTATAAAGGAGTTCAGGAAATAACTAGAGTTTACTTTTTGTCACAAAACGTATTTGTTAATACCAAAAAGTAATTGCGTTGTTATACACCTGTTAAAACAACAAGCACTATGGAAACAAAAAACAAAATAGCTTTAGTAACCGGTGGTAGCCGTGGCTTGGGTAAAGACATGGCCTTGCGCATAGCCGAAAAAGGTTTGGATGTAATTATAACCTACAACAGCAAAGCAGAGGACGCTGAAGAGGTGGTAAGCCAAATAAAAGAAAAAGGGCAGAAGGCAGCAGCTTTGCAATTCAATGTGGGAGATATAAGCAGCTTTACTTCCTTTATAAATAAAGTAAAGGAACTTTTAGACACAGCTTTTAGTGCAGAAAAAATTGACTACCTGGTTAATAATGCCGGTGTAGGCGCGTATGTGCCTTTTGAGCAAATGACCGAAGAAACATTTGATGACTTGTTAAACATTCACTTTAAAGGAGTTTACTTTTTAACGCAAAAACTGCTGCCCGTTTTTAATGATGGTGGTGGCATTATAAATATATCATCAGGTCTTACCAGGGTAAGTATGCCGGGCTCATCGGCCTATGCGGCCATGAAGGGCAGTATTGAAGTATTTACACGCTACCTGGCTAAAGAACTTGGTGAGCGTGGTATAAAAGCTAACGTAGTGGCACCAGGTGCCATCATGACTGATTTTGGCGGCGGCCGTTTGCGAAGCGATCCCGAGCGTCAGAAAATGATAAGCAGTGTGACGGCCTTAGGGCGCCCGGGCGTGGCGGAGGACATAGGAGGCGTTGTAGCATTTTTATGTACCGAAGATGCAAGATGGGTTAATGGCCAGCGTATTGAAGCGTCGGGCGGTATGATGATTTAATTGAGTTATGGATAAAGCCGGTGCATTGTGGTGAGTATATCATCTGCATTGTACCGGATTTTACACTTTATAAAGTCTCGTTTAATCGCCGATAGGGGAAAACAGGTAATGGGTAACCAGCTTATCAAAAATTACAAATGCTGCTATAATAAGCGCCGCCCCGGCCACATAATTAAGTTGGTGAACTAATTTGAATGATATCTTATCACGCAGCTTGTTGGCGTAAAAGGCCTTGAGCGTATCCATACCAAACTGAATGCATAGTATGGTTAAAAACATTACACCTATTTTAAGTTGCCTGTTATGCACACCTGCATGAAACATGGTGCTTGCTGTACCAATTACTGTAATCCAATGAAATAACAGCGTTGGATTGAATATGCACATTAAGAAACCCTTGAAAAAATATCCTGCCCTGTTTACCTTGGCAGGGGTGTGCGAGTCATAATCAATTTCAGGCTTTTTGGTAAGGTAATGAGTGCCTATTATTAAAAGAATTACGCTGCCTATAACACCCAACCACACTTTGGCCGAAGCAGGTACCTCAAAAAACTGTGAGCCGAAGATGATAGCTCCTACAAACACTACATCGCTGCTAACAACACCTAATGCTAATGCTGCACCGGCTTGAAAGCCCTTCTCAATACTTGTTTTTATAAGGGCAAAAAATACCGGACCTGTTATAAAGGTGAGTACCAGTCCAATACCTATTCCCGAAATAATAGCTTCAATCATTATACAGGATTAATTTACCCGCGGCGAATATGCAACTTATATGTTAAACAAAAAAAGGTAATAATGTTGTTGCCAAGTTGTAAATGTAATGGCTAAAATTTTCAAAAAATTATATTATGTTAGCAAAATTAAATCCCGATTAACCACTGCTTAACATGGAATACAAAACCAACAAAAATTATGGCTCAGCTCTCTATACGCTTATAACCGTATTCTTTTTCTGGGGCTTTTTGGCCGCTTCAAATGGTATTTTTATTCCTTTTTGTAAAGCACACTTTAACTTATCGCAATTTGAATCGCAGCTTATAGATTTTACTTTTTACGGTGGTTATTTTATTGGCTCGCTTATTTTATACTTTGCATCACAAGCCAGTAAGGTTGATATACTCAATAAAATAGGTTATAAAAACGGCATTATTTACGGTCTTATTATATCGGCTGTTGGTGCACTGGGCATGGTTCCGGCTATTGGATCGGGCCAGTTTGGATTTATCCTTGCGGCGTTTTTTGTGATTGCCATTGGCTTTTCGTTACAGCAAACTGCAGCTAACCCCTTTGTAATTGCATTGGGCGAGCCCGAAACAGGTGCGCACAGGCTTAACTTTGCTGGTGCAGTAAACAACTTCGGTGGTTTAATGGGACCTATAATTGTAGGTGTAATGCTTTTTGGTACAGCATCAAACTCGGGCGGTGGAACAGTTGAAATATCAGCCGTTAACAACCTGTACTACATTTTAGCAGGTTTGTTTGTAGCCGTTGCTATCTTCTTTTGGAAGTCAGATTTACCCAAAGTTACCAGTGATGAGGAAATGGAACAAAGCACGAAAGCTAACAAGCCTTTACTGGTTATATTTGTTGCCTTCTGTTTAATCTTAGCCGCCGGACCACTCAGCAACGCTACTCACTTATCGCAGGCATATTTTGTATACCTTTCTTTAATCATCATTTTAACGGCACTTATAAGAGCTCTTTTAGCCGCACGTAAAGACAGTAGCGGATGGGGTGCCATGCAGTATCCGCAGTTAATTTATGGTATGCTGGCTATCTTCACATATGTAGGTACCGAAGTAACCATTCAAAGTAACCTTGGCGCACTACTAGTACTGCCTGAGTTTGGCGGCTATAACGAGTCGGCCATAGCCCCGTTTATCTCTTTATACTGGGGTAGTTTGATGATTGGACGCTGGGCTGGTGCCGTAGGAGCTTTCAAATTAAAGCAATCAACCAATTACATATTAACTGTGTTGATGCCATTTGTAGCCTTTGGTATAATTTTGCTGGTAAACTACCTTACAGGTGCCAACATAAGTCATTTATATCCTTATGCCATCTGCATAGCTGTAATGATCGCAGCATTCTTTATAGGTAACCAAAAGCCTGCACGCACGCTTACGGTGTTTGGCTTGTTAGGCGTTGTTTTTATGCTTATTGGCTTATTTACTACAGGTATTGTGGCTACCTTTGCTTTCATAAGCGGCGGCCTTTGCTGTTCAATAATGTGGCCTTCAATTTTTGCCTTATCAGTAACCGGCTTAGGTAAGTACACCAGCCAGGGCTCGGCGTTTTTAATTATGATGATTTTAGGTGGATCAATTATTCCGCCGGTACAAGGTATACTGGCTGATACCAGCGGTATTCACTTATCATACGTAATACCTGTTTTAGGTTTTGCTTACCTTGCATTTTTTGCCTGGAAAGTAAGTGGCGAGTTGAGGAAACAAGGCATCGACCTTGATCATGTGGAGGCGGCAGGCGGCCATTAATAAATAATGAATAAACTTTCTTTCAATCAAATATTTATGAACCTGGCCGGTGATCTGGCCAGGCGTTCACATTGTGTAAAGGCACAGGTAGGGGCGGTGCTAACTAAAGACACGCGCATTATTTCAGTAGGATATAACGGCCCCCCGGCGGGTACACATAATTGCGATGAAGAGTGGCCGGAAAGCGGTTGCCCGCGTGATGCCCGCGGAAGTTGCTCACTAGCTTTGCACGCCGAAGAAAATACGATACTTTATGCGGTGAAAAATGGAGCTAAGTTAGATGGTGCTACCATGTATACCACGCTATCGCCATGTTTGCCATGTGCAAGGCTTATTTACTCGGCCGGTATAACCAAAGTGTATTACCAGCATTCGTATGCGCTGTATAAAGGCTTACCCAGCGATGAGGGGGTTGATTTTTTAAACCGCTTTGGAGTTGAGGCTGTAAGGTTCACACCTGACACCGAAAATGCTACTTTTTAAGAAAAGGTTCAACCTTAGCTAATGCAAAGGCTAACTGCTCTTCGGGCGTAATGTTGGTATTATCAAGAATTATAGCATCTGCGGCCCGCATTAAAGGGCTTTCTTTTCGTGTAGTATCTGAATAGTCGCGGTGTGCAATGTTTTCAAATATCTCCTCCAGCGTAACATCCGGATTGGTTGATTGCAGTTCTTTGTAACGGCGTTCGGCTCGCACTTTGGGGTCGGCAGTCATAAATAACTTTACTTGTGCATTAGGGAACACGGTAGTGCCAATATCCCTGCCATCCATCACAATATTTTTTGATTTGCCCATTCGTTGTTGTTGGGCAACCATCTCTTTACGTACCTCGCGTATGGCCGAAACAGGACTAACCATCGTTGATACAGGCATCAAACGAATTTCGTCAGATACTTCCTCGTCGTTGAGCGTAATGTGGGTTTGATAATCGCGCGAATGAAAATTGAGGTGTATGTTCTTTAAAGCTTCAGCAACTTCATCGGTATTGTTAATGTCAACGTTATTGCGTAAAAAGTAAAGGGTAACAGCCCTGTACATAGCGCCGCTGTCTACATAAATAAAGTGAAGTTTTTTGGCTAAGGCTTTGGCTAATGTGCTTTTTCCGCACGACGAGTAACCGTCAATAGCCACCACAATGTTCTTGCTCATTACAGCGGTAAAGGTACAAAAAACCCAACTAAGTTAACTGTGAAAAAGAAACGGGCGCGTTACAGTCTTGTAGCATATTAATGGTACGACAAGGAATAAGATTGGCGTGTTTTGTAAGTGCGCTGTAGAACCCAATTAACATTTTATTAGTTGTAGCTGATGTACATCAATACATTAATTTTGAACGATGAATATTTCTAAGCCTGATTTACAAAAGGAGATAACCTACAAAGCATCGCGAAGCGGTGGTAAGGGAGGGCAAAATGTTAACAAGGTTTCAACCAAAGTTGAGTTGTTATTTGATATTACAAACTCGGTGTTATTTACTCCCGAAGAGAAGGAACGCTTGTTTACTAAACTTCAAAACCGGCTGAATAAAAACGGCGAGCTACAAATTATAAGCGAAGAAGAACGCAGCCAATTAATGAATAAGGAGCGGGCTTTAGATAAGATGATTGCAATTATAAAGGATGCACTTCATATACCAAAAGTGCGTAAACCTACAAAAGTAAGTAAGCAGGCCAAGGCAAAAAGGTTGGAAGCTAAACGTATGCAGGCTGTAAAAAAGCAATTGAGAAGAAGTGGGATGGAGTAGTATTGCATAGATAAATACGTAAAGGCTAATAAAAAAAGAGGCTCATCTGTGCAGATGAGCCTCTTTTGCTACTTTAATTTAGCTATATCTTCTCGGTAATGCTCCAGTCGGCAGGGTTTACCCAATAAGTTTCGCCGCCTACTGATACCAAAAATTTAACATCGAAATAAAACTGAATATATCCTTCAAAATCAAAACTATTGCCGTTGTAAGTGCCTTTAGCTTTATACGGAATGCGTGCAGATTGAAAGCCTGTCGGTGCAAAGAAAAGATCCTGCAAGATAAACTCGTTATATTGGTCAATATTCTTTGCTTCGCCGGTTTTGCTGTCATACTTCACATGCGAATTTTGCTTTCCGTTGATGGTAACAGCTCCAAAGCTTCCTAAGGCAACATAATCTTCTTTAACGGTCATTTCTTCGCGTGCAGCAGCGGTTTCTTTTATGGTGTGGATGCTGTCTCTGAGTGCGTATCCGTTTAAAACGTTATTGCCGCCCGTACAAAGGTAAGTAAGCCTCAAAAAGCCTTTTACGGTTTGGGTTAAGCCGTTTGATGAAATGTAGCTGTTAATAACCGAGTCGGTTGATGAGCCGCAGGCAGGTTGCACAGAACGCTCAGTATAAGATAGTGTTCCTTTTCTTGATGCAACGGCTTTAGTGCCGGTTTGATTGAAACTTTGATAAAGGCTTTTACCTATTTGCAAGGCAAACTCTTTTTTACTTATCGTTTTATCATTGGCTTGCTCACCTTTTTTGCATGATGCTGTACATAAAACAACAATTAGTGCTGTGAGCGTAACAAGAGTGAAGTTGGATATTTTCATTTTAGTATGTGACAAGTGGTTGATTGTTAGACAAAAATACAAAATTGTAATTGAATTTGCCCGCACACAATGCAGATGCATCTTTTTCCGTTACCAACTACTTACCAAATCTATACGCCACGTTAAGTGAACCCCATTGATGTGTACTGTAACGCTGCGTTTTTACATCGCGGCTGTGTACAGCAACTTCGAAACCAAGGTTTACGCGCTTGCCCGAAAAACCTACACCAATTTGATGACTTAGCATCAAAGGCTTTGGCTCGCTGGTGATTTCCATACTACCACCATCATCTTTTTTATTAATTAATGCGCCTTGCACAGTAGCATCGTACACTACTACATTTAGCATAGGTTTATAGTAAAAGAATAACTCGCGCTTATGCAGCGGTGCAATGGCGTTACGGGTTGATGTACTTTGCGTGCTGTATGAATTAAATAGCTGATTAAAGTTGCCCAGCCTTACCATAGGGCCAATGCCTGCGTTGTTGAACGCTGTACCTGCATTAGCGTAAGCAGAGGCCGTTAAATCAGCCCATTCATTACGCACCAAAAGTCGGTTATAATCAAGCGACAAATTGATTACAGGCGTGTTCCTTATCTGATATTCCCAACCGCTTAGTTCATAAAAGCCAAATGTATCATGAATTATCTGTTGCGCCTGTTTGCCCTTTGCCGCCGGACCAACCACTCCTACCTGCGCACCTAATTTAAAATTGCTTTCATTGCGGTATAGTAAATTAAGTGTTGCCCCTGCATATAAGTATCCGGCAAAGGGCCTGTCAATATAACTTGGTTGGGGCCTGTTGCTTGCATCATTTATACTGCCCGATATGGGGTTGAATATTTTTTGGCCAACCTCAATACCCAACACTTTATTTACCAGCTTGCCATTAGTTTTAATTTCCATACCACGGCGGTAGTAAATAAATAAGCCGTTGGTGTAGTACCTGTCTGAGCCTTGCGCCAAAAAGGAATCATTGTCTGACTGGAAACCAAATTCCTGCGTTCGTATTTGCGCAGAAGATGATAGCGCACAAGCGCCTAATAAAAAGCTAAAAGCTAACTGTTTAAAGTTCATTGAGGCCAATTAAGTGTTTAAAAATAACAAAAGCCGGACAAACTATCCGGCTTTTGTTACTAATATGAATTGATGCTGTTAACCAGCGTAATTAAGTGCAGTTTTCTCTTCTTCTTTAATAGTAAGGTCAATAGGCTCATCAACCAAATCATCAAGTAATGCCAATTTGATTACCTCACGCATCTCCTTTACATAATGAAATTTAAGATCCTTTATGTAGTTTTCTTTGATCTCCAAAATATCTTTTTCGTTATTGCGGCAAAGAATAATTTCTTTGATGTTGGCGCGTTTGGCAGCCAATATTTTCTCCTTGATACCACCAACAGGCAATACACGGCCGCGCAGTGTAATCTCCCCGGTCATGGCCAGGTTAGGTTTTACTTTGCGCTGTGTAAAGGCCGAAGTTAAGGCCGTAAGCATCGTTATACCAGCCGACGGGCCATCTTTAGGCGTTGCGCCGGCCGGAACGTGAATGTGCACATCCCATTGATCAAACAACTTTGGATTGATGTCAAAATAAGATGCATGCGCACGTAAATAGGCAAGTGCAATAGTGGCCGATTCTTTCATTACATCACCCAGGCTGCCGGTTAAGGTTAAGCGTCCTTTTCCCGGGCTCAAGCTGGCTTCAATAAAAAGTATATCACCGCCAACCTGTGTCCATGCTAAGCCCGTAACTACGCCAGCTACATCGTTGCCTTCATACAGGTCTTTATCAAATACAGGAGGGCCTAGGTAACGTTCAACGTCCTTTTTGGTTACAGTGGCATTGTACTCCTCCTCAAGGGCAATGCTTTTGGCTACGCCGCGTACAATTGAGCCAACCTGCTTCTCCAAACCACGCACGCCCGATTCGCGGGTGTAATCTTCAATCACCTTCTCCATTACGTCGTTCTTAATAGCAACATCTTTGGTTTTCACGCCGTGGGCATCACGCTGTTTAGGCAGCAGGTGTTGTTTGGCTATTTCGATTTTCTCTTCAATAGTGTAACCGTTTACCTCTATTATCTCCATACGATCTAGCAGGGCTGGTTGTATGGTGCTTAGTGAGTTAGCAGTGGCTATAAACATTACGTTGCTCAGGTCAAAGTCAAGCTCAACATAATGGTCATAAAAGCTGCTGTTTTGTTCCGGGTCTAACACCTCCAGCAAAGCTGATGATGGATCACCCCTGAAGTCGTTGCCCACCTTGTCAATTTCATCCAGGATAAAAACAGGGTTTGCAGCACCGGCTTTTTTTACCGATTGTATAATACGGCCCGGCATGGCGCCAATGTACGTTTTGCGGTGACCGCGAATTTCGGCTTCATCACGCACGCCGCCCAACGCCATGCGTACATATTTACGGCCTAACGCTTTTGCAATTGACTTCCCTAATGAAGTTTTACCAACCCCCGGAGGTCCAACCAGGCAAAGGATAGGAGCTTTCATGTCGTGCTTAAGTTTAAGCACTGCCAAATACTCAATTATGCGGCGTTTAACTTTATCCAAGCCAAAGTGGTCTTTATCTAAAACCTTTTGCGCGCGTTTTAAGTCAAAGTTATCTTTAGTAAACTCGTTCCAGGGCAGGTCAAGTAATAACTCAAGGTAATTAATTTGTACCGAGTAATCTGCTGCAGCCGGGTTAATGCGTTGCAGCTTTTCTAATTCCTTATTAAAATGATCACTTACTTCCTTGCTCCATTTCTTTTTAAATGAGCGGTTGCGCAGGTTCTCAATTTCTAAATCGGGCGTGTTGCCGCCTAACTCTTCCTGTATAGTTTTAAGCTGTTGATTTAAAAAGTAATCGCGCTGCTGCTTATCCAAATCAGTACGCACTTTGGTTTGTATCTGATTTTTAAGCTCCAGCATCTGCAGGTCGGTTGTCAAATGCTCAAGCACAATGCGTGCACGGTCACGCAGGGCAGGGGTTTCCAGCAAACGTTGTTTAGCCTCCATATCGGCGTTCATGTTGCTGGCAATAAAGTTTATTAAAAACGATGTGCTTTCAATATTCTTAATAGCAATGCCGGCTTCGCTAGGTATGTTTGGCGATAGTTGAATAATGCTCATGGCCATATCTTTTACAGATGATACCATAGCCTTAAATTCTTTATCGTCTTTAAAATCGGCCTCTTTAAAAGCTTCTACAGCTGCCTTAATGTAGGGTGAACTTTGCAGCTCTTCTTTCAATACAAACCGCTTTTTACCCTGCAATATTACGGTTGTATTACCGTCGGGCATTTGCAGCATTTTAACAATTATTGCAGTTGTACCAACGCCGTGTAATTGATGAAATTCAGGATCTTCAACGTTTACATCGCGCTGGGCAACTACACCAATAAGCCTATCACCTTTATTGGCATCGCGTATTAGCTTTATAGATTTATCACGACCTACTGTTATAGGAATAACCACGCCCGGGAATAACACCGTATTGCGTAGCGGAAGTATAGACAGAACATCAGGTACTTGCTGATTATTCATTTCCTCCTCATCTTCTGATGACATGAGTGGAAAGAACTCAGAATCTTCGTTTATAATTGGTAGTGCACTTTTAAAATCAAACGGATCAAAACTCATCAAATACCCTTTCTTAATGATAATGGTAGTAAAAACGTCATATTGTCAGCAATACACTGACCATATGCTTATAACTTGGCAAAAATACAATTTCAAGCCATAACGGTGTTACTTGTCAATACATATGCCAATTGCCTGTAAACTGCCATGCTTAATGCAGATAACCATAGTAAAACATTTTATATTGGAAATTAGTAATGAATTATTATAATTGCCAACGGCGTGAGTGTAAAAACGTCATGAGCCGCACAAAATGTGTTGGCACGAAAAATATTTTTCAGGATAAGAAAATAAGCACAATAAAAGACTTAGTTACAAGTTATTGTATTGTTAAATCAAATTTAACGGCGTAAATAAATGATGAGACTGTCCGTCATATTGTCTTTACTGATTGTTTCTTTTGAAAGTTCGGCCCAGAATGCCTATCTCAAATTAGGCTACCAGGCCATGATGGATAAGGACTTCAAAACCGCCATACGCCAGCTGGAAAAGGCTTGCATTGTTGACTCAAGCAGTACCAATGCACTTTGGATGCTGGGTTACTCATATTTCCACAGCGAAAACTACCGCAAGTCAATAACTGCTTATTCAAAGGTTATTGCCATTGATAAAACTAACAAAGACGCTTATTATTTCCGTTCGAAAGCAAAGAGCAACCTGGCAAAAGATGTTCAAATTACCTCTGCCGAGCGCGAAAAAATGCTTTTAGGTGCTATTGCCGATTTAGGTAAGGCCATCCTTATAAAATCTGACGATGTTTATTATCAAAGCAGGGGCTTAGCCTATCGTGATTATGCGGTATATAAAATGCACCTTTCATCCTTTGATAAAAACCAGGTATCAAACGCACTTAAAGCAGCCATTGCCGATTTTGAACATGTGCTTGCCAATAACTCAAGTCGGGCTGATATAGCTTCCCTGCTAGATGTATCAAAAGAAAAGCTGGCAACGCTTGTAGGTCATCACTAATTTTAATCTTTCGTACTAATTAGCACTTGCACATTATTTTGGCGCACCTTTAATTCGTTGTGCAACCCTCACTGCAACGTCAGATCCTTTTGCAAAAAACGACGATTGCGGCTCTTTAGAAAGAAATAGCTCAAACTGTTTGCCGTAAAGGGCGGCTACGTCTGCATCAAACACTGCATTGCTTACAGGTGCCACCTCCCATGGTATATGCTCAACAGCATACTCTAAAGTAGTTTGTTGATTAATTAAGTTATACCCCCAATAGTGTTCAAATATAAATTCTTCTGCACTACCGGGTTCAATAGGCAAAAAGCTATTATCAACCATAGCACCTAATTTGTTCCAACGCCCGTTTAATTTCCATTCGTAAAGGTATTCTGTACGGCCATCCGCTCCTGGTATAATGGAGTGCCGCATAGGCATGGCTTTATAATGCTCATTGTAAAGATTGTTGGCAACAAGAGGGATGATGCGTTTGGGTACTATTTCACTTATAAATACAGCGCCCCGTTTCCATTCTCTGCCATCATAATAGCGTACGTAAAACCGCAGGTTCACTTCTTCAAAGTTTACATGCCCCGGCCATTTAATGCCTAGTACGCGCGTGTTCATAAACATGAAACCTACCATGCTTACCAATGCCTTTCCTTCCCATAAATCAAGCTGAGTATAGGCAGGTAGGTACGGCTCTAATACCTCAGGGGCTACCTCGTAGTTTAGCATAAGCAGGTTACGCCATTCAGCTTCAAGAAATTTTATTTTAGCCATGTATTACCAGTAAGTAGCATCATAACAAAAACTACCTCGTTTATGAATGCTGTATAAAAAACAAATCCCGCAAAAGCAGGATTTGTTTTGATTGTGTACCAGCAATCTATTAGAAAAACGTTCAGATGGAACTGTATTGTTACGATTATCTAACCCGGTTAACACCAACATCAATGTAACCTGATGATTCAACAACTACACCTTCCATAACGCCATCCTCACGGGTGGTGTTAATATCGCGGCCTGCATAAACGCCGCCGGCATACATTTCATAAAAGTTACCAACGCCGCTTATATCGCTAATTCTAACCGTATAGGTACCTGACGGGACATAAGCAGTGCTGCCATTCCATTTTTCGTCGGTGTTAGAGTAAGTAATCCAGTTGGTAGATGAGTCATTGGTCGAGAATTCGGCAATTACAGCGCCATTTTGCTCGAAGGTTACATGCCAGTCAAACGTGCGGTAGAGGCCGCCTTCTGATGCCGTTTCATGAAAAATTACGTTGTCGTAATTTACATTAACACCATGGTTTGAGTGTTGGGCAATGTAGCTTAACGAGTAGGGAATGCCTAGCTTTTGCGTAGTTAAAGTAAATGATTTTCCGGTTGCTTGTCCCGCGAAAAGGGCAATAAAAAACACGGCTATCATTGATAGCATTTGTTTAGCTGTTTTCATAAAATATTGGTAATTATTGGTTTATATGACCAAATATACCTGACGACAGAACGGCTTAACTATAGGATGTTACCAACTTTATATACTGTATTTTCATTAAGGGAAAGTTAAATTATTGTATAAAGCAATGTTGGTGGTTTGAATTATGTGCAACTTAATCAGGCAATATCGCTATCAGAGGAAGTGTGATGTTTCGTCCAAAAAACTTATCATCTCGTAGCAAGTAGAAATTTAATTAAACAAAAAAATCCCGCTCTAAGGGCGGGATTTTTTTTTATAAAACTGGATTATTTTCCTTTATAATACTTCATTGCTTCGGGTATACGGTTTTGGATTTCGCGTATACGGGTAGCGTCAGAAGGGTGAGTGCTCAAAAACTCAGGTGGCGCGTTGCCTCCGGCTTTAGCGGCCATGCGTTGCCAAAAGCTAACGGCAGCATTAGGATTATAACCGGCCATTGCCATAAAGGTTAAACCTAAGCGGTCGGCCTCGGTTTCCTGCGAGCGGCTATAATGTAAAAGTGCTAAATCTTTGCCGGTACCGTATAGTGCGTTAACAATTTTTAATCCTGCTGAGTTTGATGTGTTTGATGCAACACCTACTGCTGCACCTAAGCCCTGAGCTACGTATTCTTGTGAAATGCGTTCAGCTGAGTGCTTGGCAATAGCATGACCAATTTCATGGCCCATAACAGTTGCTAAGCCAGCATCGTCTTGAGTAATAGGCAATATGCCGCTATATACGGCAACTTTACCACCAGGCATACACCAGGCATTCACCTCTTTACTATCAATAAGGTTAAATTCCCATTTGAAGTTGTATTGATCGCCGTAGCCGTTTTGGCTTAAATACTGCTGTATGGCGGCAGCAAGCTGGTTGCCTACGCGTTTAACACGCTGTGCATCAGTTGAGCCATTAATAACTTTGGTTTTAGGGTCAGATAGCAATTGCTGATAACTTGCCGCTGCAGACTGGTTAATTTCGCTATCGCTTACGGCTAAAAATTGCTTACGACCGGTTAACGGTACAGTAGAACAGGAGTAGAACAGTACGGCCGCAAACAGGGCCAGGATCGGTTTTGACATTTTCATAGGTATAGTTGATTTTAAGCTACTTTACTTTTAAAAAGATTTACTTTAGACTCCTTGCCCTTCAACAACCGCTCAATGTTTTTTTGGTGTGTAACCAAAATCAGTACGCATATACACATGCTGTAAATTACGACCGATTTTATATACACCGGAAATATAACCGTTACTCCTGCCAAGTAGGTAAAGCCTGCTATAATTGAGCTAAGCGATACATATTTGGATACAAGTAATACCACAATAAAAACCAACACACATAACAAGGCAGCGTGAAGGTTAATAGCCAAAACCATTCCAAAAAGTGTGGCAACACCTTTACCACCTCTAAAACCTGCAAAAACCGGGAACAAATGGCCCATTACAGCGGCAATTCCTAACGCCAGCTGGTAATTGATAAATGCAACCGAATTATGATGACCAATGGTGCTTGTGCCTAATAAATAGGCCAGGTTGGTAGCCGTCCAACCTTTTAAAATATCAATTAGCATAACCGGTATGCCGGCTTGCTTGCCCAAAACCCTGAAGGTATTGGTGGCACCGGCGTTGCCGCTGCCATACTCACGTACATCTATTCCGTAAAATGCCTGGCCAATCCATACCGCAGTGGGGATAGAGCCAAACAAGTAGGCCAGTATGAGCACTAAAACAGAGTAGACTGTTACCATATTGCCACAATAATACTAAATCAAATAAAATACACGGGGCTGTTATTGTTTAACAGCTTTTAAACTCAGGTCTAAACTTTTTACCGAATGTGTTAACGCACCAACCGAAATGTAATCTACACCGCAGGCAGCGTAATCACGTATATTATCAGCAGTGATGCCTCCCGATGCTTCAGTTGCATACCTGCCGGCTACAATGTTAACGGCCTCCCGCATGTCAGGAATGTTAAAATTATCAAGCAGTATTCGGTCAATACCGCCTACGGCCAGTACCTGCTCCAATTCATCCAAATTGCGTACTTCTATTTCAATAGGCAACTTTTTATTAACGGTTTTTAGGTATTCCTGTGTATTATATAAAGCCTCGCGTATGCCGCCCGAGTAATCAACATGATTATCTTTTATAAGTATCATATCATATAACCCAAACCGGTGGTTAACACCGCCGCCTATGGCAACTGCCCATTTTTCAAGATAACGGAAACCGGGTGTTGTTTTGCGGGTATCCAAAACCTTGGTAGTAGTGCCGGCCAGTAAATCGGTTATCTGGCGTGTTTTGGTAGCAATGCCGCTCATACGCTGCATGCAATTTAATACAAGGCGTTCGCCGCGTAAAATGCATTGTACATCGCCTTCAACCTCAAGCACTACGTCTTTTGGTTTTATATCGGCTCCGTCTTGTATAAATACTGTAACCTTTAAATCAGGATTAACAATGTGAAATATTTCCTGTGCCAGTTCTACTCCGGCCAATACGCCGGTATCTTTAACCAGCAGGCGTGCTTTGCCCTGTGTGCCCTCGGGTATGGTTGCCAGGGATGTATGGTCGCCATCGCCAACATCTTCGGCCAGCGCCCTGTTTATAAAATCGTCAATAAGTTGTTTGTCCAAAACAATAGATATTTGTCGGTTCAAAAGTAAAACAATTAGTGAGTATTTAGTTTTTTGAATTTTATTGTTACGTTGGTGATTTTATAGCTGTGGCTGGTATGCTACAAACCTAAAGAGATATAGAGGTGGTTTTACTTGCAACAAGCAAAACACCACCATGTAATTTTCACACTAACTTAACTGCCTAAGCCGATTGCTCATTGAAACAAAAAATTATATTTGCAACGTGGAAAACAAAAAAGTAGCCTTACTGATACTTGATGGCTGGGGTTACGGCCGTCGGGATGAATCGAACGCCATTTATATGGCCAACACGCCTTTTTTTGATGAGATGCTGCAACAGTATCCTAACTCTAAGCTCGTTACATCGGGAATGGATGTGGGTTTGCCTGATGGGCAAATGGGCAATTCAGAGGTTGGTCACATGAATTTGGGTGCCGGACGCGTTGTTTACCAGGAGTTGGGCCGTATACATAAAGCATGTGATGACCACGAGCTATCACAAAATAGTGTGGTAAGGGTAGCCTTTGAATATGCGCAGCAAAATAATAAGGATGTTCACTTCATAGGTCTTTTGTCTGACGGTGGCGTGCATTCACACACCAGGCACGTAAAGGGGTTATGTGATGCTGCTACCGAGTATGGCTTGAAAAATGTATTTGTACATGCATTTTTAGATGGCCGCGATACCGATCCTAACTCAGGTATTGGCTTTATTACTGATTTTGAATTATCTATAGCTAATCAGCCGGTAAAAATAGCTTCGGCTATAGGCCGTTATTATGCCATGGACAGAGATAACAGATGGGAACGTGTTAAACTGGCTTATGACTTAATGGTAAACGGAACCGGTACCCCGGCAACTAACCTTGTTGAAGCGGTTAAAACTTCGTATGCCGATGGTGTAACCGATGAGTTTGTTAAGCCCATTGTTATGGTTAACGCCGATGGGCAGCCGGTGGCACAAATAAAGGACGGTGACGTTGTAATTTGCTTTAACTTCCGTACAGACAGGGGCCGCGAAATAACGCAAGCTTTGTGTCAGAAAGATTTTCCGGAGCAAAACATGCACGCACTTAGCCTGCATTACGTAACCATGACCACTTATGACGAAACGTTTAAAAACGTTAACGTTATATTTACTAAAGACGATTTGACCCAAACCCTGGGCGAGGTATTGCAAGATGCCGGAAAAAATCAAATACGTATTGCTGAAACTGAAAAGTATCCGCACGTAACCTTCTTTTTCTCCGGCGGTCGCGAGCGCGAATTTGAAAATGAGCGCCGCATAATGATTCCATCGCCAAAAGTGGCTACTTATGATTTGCAGCCCGAAATGAGTGCAGAAGGTATACGCGATGCCATATTACCTGAATTGCAAAGCGGATGGGCCGATTTTATTTGCCTTAACTTTGCCAATACTGATATGGTAGGCCATACCGGTGTGTTTGAAGCCGTAGTTAAAGCTGCCGAAACGGTTGACAGCTGCGTTAAAACGCTGGTTGAAACAGGTACCCAAAATGGTTATTCATTTATCATTATTGCCGATCATGGTAATGCTGATTTTATGATAAACGATGATGGATCACCAAACACTGCTCACACTACCAACCTGGTTCCGTGTATTTTAATTGATAAAGATGATAAGCAGATTAACGATGGTAAGCTGGGAGACATTGCGCCTACTGTATTGAAAATTTTGGGTGTGAATGTACCAGAGGCTATGACCGGTAATGTGTTGGTATAAATTGTTGAAATATAAGGTTGAGCTTTGCTGCGGCTTGTTGTGTATAGTTGTGCTGGCCTCGTGCCGGCCAAATGTGCGCGAAAGTTCGGTTGCCAACCGCTACTTCAATTTAAAAACGTTTATCAATGCTGATTCTGCACGGCTTAACAAGTTGCCTTTAACAGTAATTAAAACGGTAAGGCATAATAATGATGTTGCACAAACCAAAGAGCTGCAGATAAAAAACTGGGGACAAGAGCTCGCGCCTTTCAGTGCATCGGATATTAATAAGCCTGCATGGAAAGATAGTTACAGCATTATTAACAAAGCCGATTCGGTAGTTTATGCTGCACTTGAGGATGACCTGGTAACCCGCCGGATGGTGATTTACCGTGCAGGTGAGAAGGTTAAACGAATTAAGATTAATAATTACACAAAAAACCTGCTGTATCAAACTACCGAACAGCTTGATTATTATCCCGATTCGCTTTATAGTATTGATAAACTGCAGAAGGTAAGATTTTTAGGAAGCAACCGGTATATTATATCGGGTAAAATAAAACAGGCGCTTAAGTAGTTAAGCGCCTGTTTCATTAAGCAGATATTTGGGACAGTATTCCATCCCATAATGCAATGCGTGCCTTAAGAGCTTCTTCAACGGCTTCAGTAGCTTCCTGCCATTTGTGTGTATCTTCTCCGCACAACTCAGCCGTCATTTCATATGCAAGTTGCGAGTGATGATCGCCGTCTACTTCAATATGTCTTTCAAGGTAATATAAAAGCAAATCTACTTTACCCGGAAATTGGCTGCTTATCTCCTTTACCATGCTAATAAACATATCAGGGATTAAATCTTCCCTGCCAAATGTAAATACAGCTGCTTGTAGGTATGATTTGTTGGTGTTAATAACCTCAAAGGTATGTTTTACAAATTCACGCGCAGCATTAGGTATTGCTGCATTATTAAGAGCCGTGTTTATTTCGTGCAACTTTAATTCATCAAAAAGTGAATTTATATAAGCCATTTTACCACCGGCCTGCTCCATTGCGCGTAAATAAAGCTCAAAATGGCTTGTACGGTTTCCTTCGTTATCAACGTCGCTTTCTTCGCCGGTTACAATTTCATTAATCAGGTAACGGGTGTTAGCGTTTCCTGCCGGCATCCAAGGTACGTTAGTACAGGTGAGTTTTTGCTGTAGCGCTTTCAGTAACGACATAAAATCCCATACGGCAAAAATGTGGTGTTCCATAAACACCGTGAGGTTTGGCAGGGATTGTATGTTTTTATATAGCGGATGCTGAATGAGCTGCAACCGTAAGGGTTCAATGCGCTTTTTGAGAGATAGTATGTTTTCGTTCACTAATGACATAAATTCTAAAAAAAATCAGACGAAGTTAAACTACATTAACGAAGTTGACCCTGATACAGATTTTTATGACGGAATTTTGATATGCTGGTCTTTTACGAACAATTCATCTGCGTTTCAACTTT
The DNA here is from genome assembly GCF_913773635.1 of uncultured Mucilaginibacter sp. Lineage (GTDB taxonomy): Bacteria > Bacteroidota > Bacteroidia > Sphingobacteriales > Sphingobacteriaceae > Mucilaginibacter. The sequence continues at coordinate 343,369 of NZ_CAJYGQ010000013.1, read as the reverse complement.
ACCGTCACGATGAGGCGACGAGCACCACCGCTTTTACTGTAAAAGAGTTTATTAGATGCGCAAACCAAAAGCATTGCGCCTGTGGAAGCGCCAATGTATACCCGGAAAACTATTCTGTTTGGCTACTAGTAGCTGATTGATTAACTACCGTACTTATCACGGTTTCAACAGCCTTACTTCGTAAACATTTGCTACAGCCGAGCCTTGTGAGGCCATAAACTTTACCTCCAATGTGGTAGACTTGGTAATGTTTGTAGGCAAGGCATAATCTACATCAATAAACTTATCACCGCTTGAGCCGTCAAGCTTAACATGACTTAGTAAAGTGTCGTTTATCAGCACATCAAACTCGCGGTTACGTTCACGACCGTGATATGTGATACGTAATTTTGTAGCCGTACCCAATGAATTTTTAAGAGTGTAACTAAACCAGCCTTTAGCATTGCGATAATGGCGTTCAGCAAAGAGCCCGTTGTCGGTGTTTTCGCCTTTAAAATTATGGTCATTTTCGGGCTGCTGCTCGCCGGTGTTTACTAGGTCAACAGTTTGGGCATCTAAAGCTTGTTTTTTAGCTTCTTTTTCTTTCATGGCTGCAAGTACGGCAGGCAATTTCTGAGTGCTGGTATAAGGCCAGTAAATGATGTAGCGCGTGTTTTGCAGAGTATAGAAAGGTACCAGTTTCAGGTTTTTGTAATTATCCTGATAAATCAATTTCGCCGCAGAATAACTCATCAATCCATTAGTTGCTTCTGTGCTGTTCTGTACATCTTTGTTAGCTGCTACTATCATGGGTGCTTCATCTAAAGGCATCAACGCACCAGATGCTATATGACCCATGCGGCTGTCATCTGCCGTTTCACCTACCAAATCGTTTTTACCCATGTCGGCAGCTAGCACTATGGGGCCATGCAAAAACGCAACCCAGTCCGATCCATCGGGCAAAAATTCGGCACTGGTGTGCATAGGTAAAGTAACCGTTACAACATCGCCCGTTTTCCATGTACGCTCAACTGAGGTGTAGCCTTTAGCATTAATTTTGACTATTTGTTGCTTGCCGTTTACTGAAATGCTCATTTTACCATCTTGTACCCATGAAGGGCTGCGGAAATTAAGCGCAAAACGACTGGCTTTTTTTAACTTAATTGTTAGCCTGGAGTTTTCATTGTAGGGAAAGTCGGTATCCTGGGTAACAATTAAACCTTTTTGTTTCCATGTGAGTGTTGATGCTATAAACAAGTTTACAAACAGGTCATTTTTGTTATGTGCGTATATAAGCTCGCCATATTTGCCATGGTTTTCCAGACCTGAGCCTACGCAGCACCAAAACGCTTCCTGAGGTTGTGAGTAAGCGCGGTAATGGCCCGGGCGTATAGGAGTAAAGTACACAAAACCACCCTCTGGCCTTTGCGACGATAAGATGTGATTGTATAAGGTGCGTTCGTAATAATCCATATACTTACGCTCGGGGTGATTTAAAAACAGCTCCTTGCTTAGCTTAAGCATGTTGTACGAATTGCAAGTTTCAGGCCCCTCGCGCGATTCAAGCATCGGCATAAAGTTATCAGTAGCGTTGAAATGCTCGCGCACACTATTGCCACCAAAGGCAATAGTTCGTTTATAAACCACGTTATTCCAAAAGTAGTTGGCCGCGTTATCCCATTTTGGGTCATTGCTTAGCTGCGCAATACGCTCAAAACCTATTACTTTGGGTATTTGCGTATTGGCATGTAAGCCTGTAAGCGCATCCTTATTCTGCAACAGCGGATTGAGTATAGCCTCGTGTGAAAACTTGCGTGCGAGCGACAAATATTTCTGGTTACCGGTAATGCTGTATACATTGGCAAAAACCTCATTCAGTCCGCCATGTTCACTGCGCATCATTTGTTGCGCCTGTTCATTTGTTAAATTATGTGTAATGGTGTCAAACCAGTCGGTAAGTTTAATGAGCATGGTTTTGGCCTGAGCATCTCCGGCTACGGCATACGCATCATATAAACCGGCAAAAAGCTTGTGAATGTTGTATAACGGTACCCATTTCCCGTTAAGGCCAAAGGTAGACGCATTAATTTTGCCCTGCTCAATTTCATTCCACATGGCTTTACCGCCGGGTATGCCGCCTATGTATCCATTGCCGTTGGTATGCTGGCAGCGTTTAAGTTCAGCAATCATATAATCAAGCTTTTGCTTAACCTCGGCATTACCTGTTGATGCATACATCAATGACAGCGCCGATAGATAATGCCCACCTATATGGCCGTCTAAACCTGTGTTCTCCCAATTACCGTATGGCTCAGCTTTAGGTTTCAATCCGGCTTCACGCAGGTACGGGGCAAGTAATCTATCGGGGTTAAGCGATAGCATATACCGCATATCTGTTTCCTGCGCCTGATTGAAAGGGCTTGGCAATAGTTTTACCGATGATAGGGTGAAGCTCTGCAATGCTGTAGAAGAATTGACCTGAGCAAATGAAAGCGCGCTGCAAACGCTGAGCGATAACGCACAGATATAATTTTTTAACAACATGATTGAACAATGAGCGGGTTTATAACTGTCAATTACACAATTATAATCAATGTGTACATTATTAGCAATGTATTATGAAAAATTATCTTACCTGATGGTTAAATAATCTAAACCGTCAGGTTTTTGTAAGCTTAGTAATTATCAAGCTTACCATTTCTTTATTTCAACATAAGACATTATGTTTGCAAAACATACTAATTGGTATTTTTTATGTCAAAAGCAGCTGTTACCCGGTTAAATATCTTAAAAAAGGCGTTTGAGCTTATTTACCGCAATGGGTTTCAGGCTACCAGTATTGACGATATTATTGCCACCACGCAGGTAACGAAAGGAGCCTTTTTTTACCATTTTAAAAATAAGGAAGAAATGGGCCTGGCGATGATCAGCGAAGTAATGCACCCGGGTATGCAAGAAGCCATGATTAAGCCGTTATTGGTAGCAGAAGATCCGGCAACGGAAATTTATGCCATGATGAAGGGACTGCTGCAATCGCCCATGTTTGATGTGCGGTATGGATGCCCGGCAATTAATCTTATCGAAGAAATGTCGCCTCTTAACGTGCAATTTAATAAAGCGCTGCACAAGCTTTTCGGTGAGTGGACTAAGGCCATTGAGCATGTGATTGAACAGGGTATTAAAGCAGGTACTTTTAATAAAAATACTGATGCACAGCAGGTTGCCTATTTTATAATTTCGGGTTATGGCGGTATACGTAATATGGGTAAGCTGCTTGGTACTGAAGCTTACCAGGTTTATTTAAAAGAACTTAAAAACTACCTTAATTCATTAGCTTAATTTTTCACTAAAAACATACTAAATGGTATGTTTTATAACTCACACTTATGCAAGTACTACTTTTTACACACTCTGTAATGCGCTGGCTAGTTTTGGGAAGCCTGGGCTGGTCTTTTTGTAAAGCTTACGTAGCCTACACCAACAACAAGCCGTTTACTAAAAGTTTGAACAAATTACGGCATTGGACGGCCACTATAGCACATATTCAGTTGATGATTGGTATTGTGCTGTACTCGCAAAGCGCAACGGTTAAAGCTTTTTTTGCAGGGCTAAGCAGCAATAGCCGTATTACCGACCCTGCATTTTTTGGTGTTATACACATTACGCTAATGCTGCTTGCTGTTGTGCTGGTTACCGTTGGCTCGGCCATGGCTAAACGCAAATCCAGCGACTCCGAAAAGGCAAAAACTATGTATATATGGTTTGGTATAGCCTTACTTGTCATATTTGTTGCCATACCATGGCCTTTCTCGCCGCTGGCACAGCGTCCTTACATTCGTGCACTTTAAATTTTGTATATGTTGTCTTTACTTAAAACTAACGTAGGCCGCTTGCGCATCATCGGCTTTTTAGAGGGCATTTCGTTACTGATGCTGATTTTTATTGCCGTGCCTTTAAAATACTATGCACATAACCCGGCCATGGTTAAAGCTATCGGTCCGGCGCATGGTGCCCTGTTTCTTCTGTTTATATTTAACACCCTGAGCGTTGGGGTAGAGCAAGGCTGGCAGTTTAAAAACACCACCTGGAAAGTACTGCTGGCCTGCATAATTCCGTTTGGTACTTTTTATATTGACAAGCAGATATTGTACAAAATTGATGTAAAGCACTGAATTATGGCGGTGCGGGCGTTCAACTGCCTTCAAGGCGTTTAATTGGCTCGACTGAACACCTGAAGGCGAAGAGACTTTCTGCGATTTTCCGAAAGTAAAACTTAAACCCATAGTGATCATAAACTGTTACAAGTTTGGTCACCGGTGGGTAAACAAGTGTTGCTGTAAAACCAATATGGCACAAAATGAGTATATTTATTTGAGCTACGGTGCAGCTATAAGCACTCGAAGTTTACTCATTACATTATATGAAATACAACGAATTAACACCTGAAGAAGAACGCATTATATTGTACAAAGGCACCGAGCGTCCGTTTACAGGGGAGCTGCTCAACAATAAGGCACAGGGCCTGTATGTATGTCGCAGGTGCGACGCACCGCTTTACCGCAGCGAAGATAAGTTTGAGTCGTTTTGCGGCTGGCCTAGCTTTGATGATGAGATACAAGGTGCCGTGCGCCGCGAAACCGATGCAGACGGTAGGAGGGTTGAAATACTGTGTAACAATTGCGGAGCACACCTGGGTCACGTTTTTACCGGGGAGCGTTTCACCTCAAAAAACACCCGCCATTGTGTAAATTCGGTATCAATGAAGTTTGTACCGCTTGAAGAAGCAAAGTAGTTCAACTTTTTTGCTATCCGCATAAAATTCAGTTTACAATTAATTGTTATTTTACTAACAATGCGAGCCTGCGTAAGCAGGCTTTTTTTATGCTTTTTGTTTACAGCACTTTAGCATTTGCAAGTGCTAAATTAAATGATAAATTTGCTAAAACTATTAGCTGCGCGATTTGTGCATGACAATTAAATGTCATTGTAAATCATTGAAAAACAGATATGTAAATTACAAGGCATTTTTAACCTATATATTTACTAATATCTTTTGTGGATAACTTTTAGCCGTTGTTTATAACTCCTGTGAACTACTTTAAGGGTTGAACTGTACATTTGTTATGCAAATTTTTAGTGCACCGCCGCGAGGTGGTAAGGTAGCCAAACATCCCCTAAGGCTGGCCATGATAGGTGCGGTTGATTAAGCCATAACCAACGTAAGATATAAGCATAAACAGCATCCAATCAGTAGGTTGGTGGTTGGTTAGGCCGCTAAAGTTTGGGGTTAAAAAAAGATAAATAAGATACGATATATGAGCCAGGAAAACGAAGTTTTATTAAGAGAAAATAAGGACAGGTTTGTTATCCTGCCAATCAACTACCCGGCAATTTGGGAGATGTATAAAAAACATGAAGCCAGCTTTTGGACTGCCGAAGAGATTGACCTGTCTGACGATATTAAGCATTGGGAAAACCTTAATTCTGGTGAAAAGCATTTCATTTCGCACGTGCTGGCATTTTTTGCAGCCAGTGACGGCATAGTGAATGAAAACCTTGCCGTAAACTTTATGAGCGAGGTACAGGTACCTGAGGCACGCTGTTTTTATGGTTTCCAAATCATGATGGAAAACATTCACTCAGAAACTTATGCGTTGCTGATTGATACTTATGTGAAAGATCCGGTTGAAAAAGACCGCTTGTTCCACGCCATTGACACCGTGCCTTGTGTAGGTAAAAAGGCTGAGTGGGCCCTTAAATGGATTGAAAACGGAACCTTTGCACAACGCCTTGTAGCATTTGCAGCAGTTGAAGGTATATTCTTTTCAGGAAGTTTCTGTTCAATATTCTGGCTTAAAAAACGTGGTCTAATGCCTGGCCTAACGTTCAGCAACGAGCTGATATCACGTGATGAGGGCATGCACTGCGAGTTTGCCTGTTTGTTATACAGTATGTTGCAAAACAAACTAACTAAACAAGAAGCTACCTCAATTATTACCGATGCTGTGGAAATTGAGAAAGAGTTCATTACAGATGCGCTTCCGGTTAAATTGATTGGGATGAATGCCGATTTAATGAGTCAATACATTGAGTTTGTAGCCGACCGCTGGCTGGTTGAGCTGGGCTACGATAAGCATTACAATGCTACCAATCCGTTTGATTTTATGGAAATGATTTCATTGCAAGGCAAAACCAATTTTTTCGAAAAACGCGTTGGCGATTACCAAAAAAGCGGTGTATTAAATGCTCAGCCATCAAGCCAGGCATTTTCACTCGATGAGGATTTCTAAGATTAGTAAAAAGTAGTAAGTACTCAGTAAAAAGTAGCAAGACTTTAGCTTGGCGGCAAAGTAAATACTAAGTACTTTATACTTACTACTAAAAAAATATACCTACAACAAAAACATTAACACTTAACAGCTTCCAAGATGTTTGTAATAAAAAGAGACGGCAGAACTGAGTCGGTAAAGTTTGACAAAATTACCGCGCGTATAGAGAAATTGTGCTATGGCCTTAACCCTCATTTGGTTGATGCGGTAGACGTAGCAAAAAAAGTAATTGAAGGTTTATATGACGGTGTAACCACATCTGAGCTGGATAACCTTGCAGCTGAAACAGCGGCATCATTAACTACCAAACATCCCGATTATGCTCAGCTGGCATCGCGTATTGCGGTCTCTAACCTGCATAAAAACACCATCAAATCGTTCAGCGAAACCATGCGTAAGCTGTACAATTACAAAGACCCTAAAACCGGCAGAAATGCGTCTCTGATTGCCGATGATGTATGGGCTGTAATTGAAGCAAACGCTGATATTTTAGACAGTAGCATTATATACGACCGCGACTTCGGTTTTGATTATTTTGGTTTTAAAACTCTTGAAAAATCATACCTGTTAAAGTTAGACGGCCGTATAGCCGAACGCCCTCAGCACTTGTTTATGCGCGTGTCGGTAGGCATCCACAAAGATGATGTGGAAAGCGCTATTAAAACATACAACCTGATGAGCGAGCGTTGGTTTACCCACGCTACTCCTACGTTGTTTAACGCCGGTACACCTAAACCTCAAATGTCGTCATGCTTTTTATTAACCATGAAGGATGACAGTATTGAAGGTATTTACGATACGCTGAAACAAACTGCCCAAATTTCGCAAAGTGCCGGTGGTATAGGTTTAAGCATCCATAACGTACGTGCAACAGGTTCATACATCAGCGGTACCAACGGTACCAGCAACGGTATTATTCCAATGCTGCGTGTGTTCAATGATACTGCCCGTTACGTTGATCAGGGAGGTGGTAAACGTAAAGGAGCCTTTGCCATTTATTTAGAGCCTTGGCACGCCGATATTTTTGAATTCCTTGATCTGCGTAAAAACCATGGTAAAGAAGAAATGCGTGCACGTGACTTGTTCTATGCCCTTTGGGTATGTGACTTATTCATGCAACGCGTTGAGGCTAACGAGGAGTGGAGCCTGTTCTGCCCGCATGAAGCACCAGGCTTAGCCGAGTGCCACGGTAAGGAGTTTGAAGAACTTTACACCAAATACGAAAAAGAAGGCCGTGCCCGTAGAAAGGTAAAAGCACAAGAACTTTGGTTTGCTATACTGGATGCCCAGGTAGAAACTGGTACACCTTACTTATTATATAAAGATGCTGCAAACGGTAAATCGAACCAGCAAAATTTAGGTACCATCAAAAGTTCGAACCTGTGTACCGAAATTATGGAGTACACATCGGCTGATGAGGTTGCCGTTTGTAACCTGGCTTCATTAGCGTTACCACGTTTTGTTATCAATGGCGAATTTGACCACGAGAAACTTTACGAGGTGACTTACCAAGCTACATTAAACCTGAACAAGATCATTGATCATAACTACTACCCGGTTAAAGAGGCCGAATATTCAAACCTGCGTCACCGCCCAATTGGTTTAGGTGTACAAGGTTTGGCTGATACGTTTATTTGCCTGCGCATGCCTTTTGAAAGTGAAGAGGCTAAACAATTGAACAAAGAGATATTTGAAACTATCTACTTTGCCTCAATGACCGCATCAAAAGATTTGGCTATAAAAGATGGCGCTTATGAAACCTTCCAGGGTTCGCCATTATCTCAAGGTAAATTCCAGTTTGATTTGTGGAACGTACAACCGGCCAGCAACCGTTGGGATTGGGAAGGTTTGCGTAAGGAAGTAGTTCAAAATGGCGTTCGCAACTCTTTATTAGTTGCTCCTATGCCAACAGCATCTACCTCTCAAATTTTGGGTAACAACGAGTGTTTTGAACCATACACTTCAAACATCTACACCCGCCGTGTATTAAGCGGTGAGTTTGTTATTGTGAACAAGCACCTGTTGCGTGATTTGGTTGATTTAGGTTTGTGGAACAGCCGCATGAAAGATCAAATCATCAGCGCTAACGGATCAATTCAGGATATTGCCGAGATTCCGCAAAACATCAAAGACCTGTACAAAACCGTATGGGAAATTAAAATGCGTAACATTATTGATATGGCTGCTGATCGTGGTGCTTACATTTGCCAATCACAGTCACTTAACCTGTTTATTAACGCGCCTAATGCTTCAAAACTAACTTCAATGCACTTCTATGCATGGAAAAAAGGTTTGAAAACAGGTATGTACTATTTGCGTACTCAGGCGGCTTCACAAGCAGTTAAGTTTACCGTGGAGAACCAGGGCGGTAAAAACATGGACCCGGTTATCCCATCACAAGTAGCTACTGTAGAGAATGATGTGCCGGCAGGTCCGTCATGCTCAATGGAAGAGGGTTGTGTAACCTGTTCAGCATAATTAAGCAAGTTTTAAGTATATCTATAATTGTGACCCGGCCCTGAAGCTATTAGCTTCGGGGCTTTTTATATTTGTAACGTTATATGCATAAACAGGTATTTCATAAACACGAGGTAATACAATGCGAACGCTGCCGCAGCACCTTCGAGTGTAAGGCTAACTCGTACACCAAATGCCAGTGCAGCAAAGTACAGCTTACCATAAACGAGGTACAGTATGTAAGCGAATTATATGATGGCTGCTTATGTGCTAATTGCTTGCTGGAGTTGCAACAGGAGTATCAGGAACAATAAGCCTCACCTAAATCCCCAGGTAGCCGGGCTTTTTAAAGCTCAAGTGTCATTCCGAACGATAGAGAGAAATCTTTTCAAATAGATCAGTTGTTCGCTTCAAAAAAATTTCCCTTGTGTCGAAATGACAAGGTAGAATGAAGCTGCGATACTTAAGATATGTGCTGCCGAAACAAGTCCAACAGCCTTAAATATTTTAAGTATTCAACTATTCACACAATCAACCATTCACTACTTTTGATACTTCCAGTTTCTCGACTTACCCTCACTTAGCCACTCTACGGAAGTTTGCATGCGTTTTAAACGTGTGGTCTCAGTTTTGGCCTCGGTAATCCATTGTACGTATTCCTTTTGGTGCGAATAGCCGTATTGATTAAATTGTGCAGCAGCCTTTGGATGTTGATTGAGAAAGTCAATAAAATAATCAGGAATTACTAAGTCGGCTTTAGTGGCGGGTTTGGCTTTCTCAACTTTAACGCCGTTTTCGTTGAGCGCTATGGCTTCTTTAATATATTGTATAAGCACTTCATCTGGAGGTAAATCACTAAGACCGGTTATGCGCCCTAACTGACCCATGGCGTTTTCGTCCTTCATGTTCAGAATACCATGCGGGTCTGGTAATAGCTTGCCTTTCCAAAAACCAAATGTACAGTGCTGTTTAAAAGCAGCCATGTTACAAACAGTTCCTTTATACTCAAAAAATGGCATGCTCCACTTTATAGTTTCCTGTATTTGCGAGCAAGCCTGGTGTACCAATGTTCGTAAATGGATAAGCACTGGCTGAGCAAATTCGGCCGATTTGGTGATGTAATCGTCTATACGGATGTCGGTTTGTGACATAATTTATTAATTGGCGTTTACAAGTTAAGCAGCCTTGCGCAAATTATCAAGAATCGGCAAGCGTGGCTAAGTTAGCAGTAACTTAATTATAAAACATGCCCCAACCTGTTTGAGTCGAGCTTAATTAGTATAAATAGCAAGATTGTGAAACTCCACAGTGATGAGCCCCCGTAGCTTATAAAAGGCAAGGGAATGCCTATAACGGGCACAAGGCCCACTGTCATGCCAATATTAATAATAACGTGGAAGAAGATGATAGAGGCTACGCCATAGCCATAAACGCGCGAAAAAGGAGATCGCTGTCGTTCGGCCATCATAATGATGCGCATAAGCAAAAACATGTATAGTCCTATAACTACTACCGATCCTGCAAAACCCCACTCTTCGCCAATGGTACAAAAAATGAAGTCGGTGCTTTGCGCAGGAACAAAGGAGTATTTGGTTTGCGTACCCTCCAGGTATCCTTTACCCCATAATTTGCCCGACCCTATAGCAATTTTAGATTGATTGACGTTGTAGCCTATTCCACGTTTATCTGATGTTATGCCTAATAACTCATCAATACGCGCCTTTTGATGCGATGGGAAGTGTGTATATAAGGGCTTAACCACGAATACGAAAGCGATGCAAATTGCCAAAACAGCTACAATGGTGATAACCGTTTGTGGCGTACGCCTGATGAAAAAGAGTATGGCACCAGCCACAGCCGCAAGCGCGCCAATAATGTACCACTCATTAACCAACAGGGCCAGAATAAAGAGAGTGATGGCAAGCCCGGCAGCTATGAGGAAGATAGGAGATAAGCCTTCGCGATACAAAATGAAAATGAAAGAGCAGAATACCAGTGTTGAGCCGGTATCAGGCTGCATCATAATCAAAAACATGGGCAAGGCAATGATGGCCGCTGCCGTAAAAAATGATTTAGGTTCAGTTATACGTATGTTTACTCCGCTTAAATAACGTGCAAGCAGTAAACAGGTACTGAACTTAGCAAACTCGGACGGCTGCAGCCTGAAAGATCCTAAAGGAATCCAGGCTTGGTTACCACCTACATTTCGGCCAACCACCAAAACTGCAATGAGCAAGAGCACCGTTACCACGTAGAATACCGGCGCAAGTCCATTAAAAAATCGTGAATCTAAAAGCAAAATAACAGCGCCTAGCACAACAGCCGATATTATGAATATGAACTGCTTGCCGTACTCAGTATCCAGGTCAATAATTTGAGGGTGCATTTCATCAAACACTGCAGCATGAATATTGAACCAGCCAATGGTACACAAACACAGATAAATTAATATCGTAAGCCAGTCTACATTAAAGAAAAAGCTGCGCTGGTTATTCATCTTCTTTTCGCTTAGGCTGATAGGCCAGTATTTTGTTTAAAGTGTCTTTCTTTTTGCGTTCAGCAGCCGATTTGAGTTCCTGTTGCTTACGGATGGTGTCAGCCTTGCTTTTACGTGCACTGTCAATTTTTACGCTGTCTTTTTTGGTTAGCTTTTTGACCGGAGGCTTCCAACCCGGCGGCGGCGGCAGCAAGTTAGCATTAACAATGTATTGTACCTGTGCTTTGGGTTTGGTAATGGTATCACGCAGATACTTCTCAATCATGTAGCTTCCTATAGGTGCAGCCCACGACGATCCGTAACCAGCATTCTCCACTATTACAGCAATGGCAATTTTAGGCGTATCCCGTGGGGCAAAGGCTACAAAAACGGAGTGGTTTTTCCCGTGCGGGTTTTGTACCGTACCCGTTTTGCCACACATCACAATGCCTGGTATACGTGCAGCAGCAGCCGTACCGCGGTCAACTACATCCTGCATGCCGTCAATCACGGGTTCAAAATACTTTTCGTCTATACCCACGTAATTGCGTTTGGTATATTCTTCTTTGATTATGTTTTTATCACCAATGGCTTTAATAAGGTGTGGTTTGTAGTAAAAACCCCGGTTAGCCATTACAGCTTCAATGTTGGCCATTTGCAGTGGTGTAGCAAGCAGCTCTCCCTGGCCAATAGCTAGTGATATGATGGAGCTTGAGCGCCAGCGGTTCTTACCAAATACATTGTCGTAACGCAGTGGTGTAGGTACGTTACCCCTTGATTCGAAGGGCAACTCGATATCCATTTTTACACCAAAGCCAAATTTATTAACCTGCTCTTTCCATGTTGTTAAAGCGGGCCTGATGTTTTTTACACCCCGTGCATTCATCAACTTATCAAATACATAACAAAAATAGGTGTTGCACGATTGCGATATAGCCTTACGTAAATCAGTAACCCCATCAAAGTGCTCGCACTTTACCGGGTGATTGCCCGCCTGATAATAATGAGGGCAAAAGAAGGTAGTTTGCGGCGTTATAATGCCTTCTTGTAAGGCAATGAGTGCATCAAGTGGTTTGAATGACGAACCCGGCGGATAACGCGCCTGAATAGGCCGTATAAACATAGGATTATACGGGTCTTTATACATTTTTGATAAGTTATTTCCCCGCTCACGGCCGGTCATAAGATTAGGGTCATAAGTAGGGCTGCTTACAAAAGCAAGTATTTCACCTGTTGACGGCTCGATGGCAACAATACTTCCAACTTTGTTGGTCATTAACTTTTCGCCCAGTTTTTGAATGCGAAGGTCAAGTGATGATACCAGCCTTTCGCCCGTTACCGCAACAGTGTCAAATTCGCCATTGGAAAATGAACCTTTAGAAACGTTGCGTGAATCAACCATGTTATAGGTTACACCACGCTGTCCGCGTAAAACATCTTCAAAGGCACGTTCAACGCCCGATATACCCACATAATCACCCCGGCGGTAATAATTGCCCGATTTTTCAATCATCTTGTCATTCACCTCTCCGATGTAGCCTAAAAAGTGAGCGGCGGTTGAATCAGGATAAGTACGTACAGTACGCGGTACGGCTTCAAAACCTGGAAAATCCGACATCCGTTCCTGCAAGCTTGCGTAAAGTTGAACAGGTATTTGCTTTTCAAATATTGACTGCCGGAATGGTGAGAACTTTTTAGCTTTTTGAAACCGCTTGTCAAAGCCCTCTTTATCAATGCTAAGCAATTTGCAGAACTCAAGCGTATCGAAAGGTTTGACCTCGCGGGGCGTAACCATAATATCATAAACGGGTACGTTTTGTACCAGTATCTTACCGTTACGGTCAAATATAGCACCACGAGCAGGGTAACTTATAGTGCGGCGTAAAACGTTCTCTTTGGCCGATAGGAGGTACCTGTCGTCCATAATCTGGATATAATAAAGACGCCCAAGCAATACCAGTGCAAGGGTTATGAAAATAGCGGTAATTACGTAGCGGCGCTCAAAAAAGCTGTTCATTTATCGTTCTTTCCTTCTGTAAAATAAGAAGCTTGATATCAATACCAAAAATAAGGTAAATACTGTACTTGATAAGAAACGAAGTAAAGTATATTGTATTTCAGATAAACTGAAAACTTCGAGGTTGAACAGGAAAAAATGATGAAATAGTATAAGTAATGATGAGTAAGTGAAAAACCACCTGAAGCCCATGTTGCCTAAAGTTGGTTCAGGTTCGTTGTCAAAACCCTCTTTTTGTACCGTTATACTTATAAACAAGACTCTTACAAAGGCCATTAATACACACGCGGCAGCATGCAAGCCGGGAGTGTCATAGAACGCATCAATGGTAAGGCCAAGTGCAAACGACAGAAAGAAGAGCAGCACGTTTGGAGTTTCAAACGGCAGCAACATAATGAATAATATGTACAGGTACGGAACCGATAAATTGTAGAGCGCAACGTTTTTTAACAGGAAGACCTGCACCAGTACCAGCACCAAAAACCGTACAAGATTATATATCAAAACTCTACTCATCTTGTTTTCCTTGTGCCTCCAGTGCCTGGCGTTCGGCCGCCAATTTGTTATTAACTACATATACGTACTGCAGCTTGCCAAAATCTACAGCAAGATTAACTTCCATGTTTAAAAAGAAACCACCGCCTTTGGCATGCAAATTACTCACCCGCCCTAACGGAATGCCTGCCGGGTATAGTTCAGAATAAGTAGACGTTACTACCCATTGGCCAATGCGTGGTTTAACGTGGTTAGGTACATCTACAAACAAGGCTTTTTTAGGGTTCATATCATCTACCCATTTAAAGCTGCCAATGTCTTTAGTATCGGCCAGCATGGCGCTTATCTTGGTATCTTTGTGAAGCAGGGATTGAACCAGTGACAAGTGCTGTGATGTGTATACAATTTTGCCAACCACACCCGAACTGCTTATTACACCCATACCTTTGGCAATGCCGTCTTTACTGCCTTTTTGAATGGTGATGTAGTTGTTGCGCTTATTAATAGAATTATTAATTACCTGTGCTTCGGTATAGGTGTACTGCTGTTTGTAAACGCTGTCAGTAACGGTAGTTTTGGCCAGCGTATCGGCATAATAAGCCGATTTAAGAGTGCCTCTCAGTCGCGCATTTTCACGTGCAAGGCTATCATTTACGTTTTTGAGCGACAAATAGCTGTTAAGCTCGTTAGCCCTGGCGTACATGGTTCCTGTAACGTCATTGGCGGTGTTGATGTACGTAGCCCGCTGAAAAGAGTTATACTTAACGTAAATAACCAGCGCCCCAATCTCAAATATTAAAAACAAGAAGAATGCGTTGTACTTGCTTATAAATATCAAGAGGTTACGCATGGAGAGGGGCTAATGAGTGGATTAGTGAATGAGCGAAGGATTGAATTAAAATTTGAATGGGCGAATAATTTTCATGAGTATTGTAACTCACTCATTCACTAATTCAATCCTTCACTCATTGCTTAATTATTGCATTAAAAACTTATAGTTACCAATATTTTTAAGGGCGGTGCCGGTTCCGCGTACCACGGCGCGAAGCGGATCTTCGGCAACGTGTACCGGTAGTTTGGTTTTAGCGGCTACGCGTTTATCTAAACCACGTAGCAATGCACCACCACCGGTTAAATAAATACCGGTTTGGTAAATATCGGCCGAAAGCTCAGGGGGAGTGATCTCCAATGCTTTCAAAATAGCTTCTTCAATTTTAGAGATTGATTTATCAAGGCAATGGGCAATCTCGGTGTATGAAACAGTGATTTGCTTAGGCACACCGGTCATCAAATCGCGTCCCTGCACGGCAAAATCTGCCGGAGGGTCTGCAAGCTCAGGCAATGCCGAACCTACTTCGATTTTGATCTTTTCGGCAGTACGGTCACCAATCATAATGTTGTGCTGACGGCGGATGTACTGAACAATATCAGAGTCAAAGTTATCCCCCGCTACACGTATAGATTGATCGCAAACAATACCTGAAAGCGCAATTACCGCAATTTCGGTGGTACCGCCGCCAATATCAATAATCATGTTACCCATTGGTTCCTCAACGTCAATGCCAATACCTACGGCTGCGGCCATAGGCTCGTGAATAAGGTAAACCTCTTTAGCACCGGCAATTTCGGCGCTTTGGTGCACCGCACGTTTTTCAACCTCGGTAATGCCCGATGGTATACAGATAACCATACGCAATGATGGGAAGAACCAGCCTTTGCCTTTATTTATCATTTTAATCATACCGCGTATCATGTGCTCTGCCGCATCAAAATCGGCAATTACACCGTCCTTAAGCGGGCGTACGGTACGTATGTTTTCGTGGGTTTTACCCTCCATTTGCATAGCCTGACGGCCAATGGCAATAACCTTATTGGTTTTGCGGTCAAATGCAACAATGGATGGCTCATCAACCACCACTTTATCGTTATGTATAATGAGGGTATTTGCAGTTCCTAAATCAATAGCAACTTCCTGTGTGAAAAAATTGAATAAACCCATTGAATTCGTATGTCAAATAATCTGCAAAGATTATAAAAATATGTTGTAAGTTGTTAATAACCGTCTTATTTCATCACCCTCTTAAAATCTCCACCTGCATGGTAGAAATTTCATTTGCAACAGGTTTAACAGCACTCCCTTAAGGCATGAGTAGTGGAGCGGCAATTAGTGCTTAAAGTGTCTCACACCGGTAGTTACCATTGCAATGCCTTTTTCATTAGCCTTGTCAATCGAGTCTTGATCTTTGATTGAGCCGCCCGGCTGCAATACTGCAGTGATACCTGCATCGGCTGCAATCTCCACACAGTCAGGGAAAGGGAAGAATGCATCAGATGCCATTGCTGAACCTTTTACATCAAAACCAAAACTGGCTGCTTTTTCAATAGCCTGGCGCAAAGCGTCAACACGTGATGTTTGGCCTACGCCGCTTGCTACCAGCTGGTTGTTTTTAGCCAGAACAATAGTGTTTGATTTTGTGTGCTTAACTACTTTGTTTGCAAAATACAGATCTTTCAACTCCTGTTCGGTGGGTTGCTTGGCAGTTACAGCTGTCATTTGTTCAGGCCCTTCAATTACCAAATCTTTATCTTGCTCAATTACACCATTCAACAGGGTTTTGAACTGCTTGGTTGGCAGTTCAACGCGCTGGCGAATGAGTATAATACGGTTCTTTTTAGCTTTTAGTATTTCAATGGCTTCGTTAGTATAAGCTGGAGCAATTAAAACCTCAAAGAAAATTTTGCTTATTTCGGTAGCTGTCTCGGCGTTAATTTCATCGTTGGCAATTATTACACCACCAAAGGCCGAAACAGGGTCACAGGCCAGTGCATCAATCCATGCTTCTTTAATGTGTGTGCGTGTTGCAATACCGCAAGCATTAGTATGTTTAAGTATTGCTACAGTAGGATCGTTAAACTCGTCAATCAAAGCTACGGCCGCATCAACGTCAACAAGGTTGTTGTATGATAGCTCTTTGCCGTGCAGCTTAGTAAACATGGCATCAAGGTTACCATAAAAAGTACCTTGCTGATGCGGATTTTCGCCATAACGTAAAACCTGACTGGTTTGAATACTTTGTTTAAATACGGCTACAGGCTCTTCTTCCTGCGCGTTAAAGTAATTGAAAATATGGCTGTCGTAGTTTGAGGAAATGTTGAATGCTTTTAAAGCAAAACGGCGGCGCTGATCATAAGTAGTGGTACCTTCTTGTGTTTTCAGCAAGCCTTCAAGTTCTTGGTAGTCATCTTTTGATGCTACAATAACTACGTCTTTAAAGTTCTTAGCTGCAGCACGGATAAGCGATATACCACCAATGTCAATTTTCTCGATCACGTCGTCGTGCCCGGCACCTGATGATACCGTTTCCTCAAACGGATAAAGGTCAACAATAACTAGGTCTATTTCAGGAATTTGGTATTCTGCCAGTTGTTGCTCATCGCTTTCAAAGTTACGGCGAGCCAAAATGCCACCAAATACTTTGGGGTGTAGGGTTTTTACACGTCCGCCCAAAATAGAAGGGTAAGAAGTTAAATCTTCAACGGCAATTACGTCAGCGCCAAGGCTGCGAATAAAGGTTTCAGTACCTCCGGTTGAATAAATATTTACCCCCAGGCGTTTTAATTCATGAATAACAGGCTCTAAATGATCCTTGTAATAAACCGAAATTAACGCGTTTTTAATTTGAACAGACTGGCTCATGCAACAATGTTTTTTGGAGCCGCAAAGGTAGTGATTTAGTTGATTTGTAAATAGTGAATAATGAGTTGTTTTAGGGTAAATTCTACCAGGAACATCAGTAAGAAATTACGTACGCTCATTAAGTGAACATTTCAATTGTTTTAACAGGAAATAACAGGCTCCAAACCCTGAGTTATTGCGTAAGGAGCAATCAGCGTTACATTGTACTGGTTTTAACTTTTTTCAACAAGCTTTCAATAACCTTTGGAAAGTGCTGGTGCTCTAACTGCTGGCCTTTAAGTTTGATGCTGTCTAAAGTGTCGTCAGGTTCAATTTTAAATTTGGCCTGATGTATAGTTTCTCCCTCGTCAAAATGCTCGTTCACAAAATGAATGGTTATGCCCGATTCCGCTTCATTATTAGCTAAAACCGCTTTATGTACATGATCACCGTACATGCCTTTGCCGCCGTATTTGGGTAGTAAGGATGGGTGTATATTGATGATTTGGTTAGGAAAAGCCTTTAATAATGATTGCGGCACTAGCCACAGGAAACCTGCCAGTACAATAAGATCGGCCTGTACGTTTTTTAGTAACTTAACTACTTCATCGGTTTTGAAAAATTCCTCGCGTGTGAAAACATGAGTAGGTATTTCAAAGTTATCGGCCCTTTGCAGCACATAAGCATCCGGATTATTAGTTAATACCAGTACTACCTCACCATCATTGTGATTTTTGAAGTACTCCATTAGTTTTTGAGCATTTGACCCTGATCCTGATGCAAAAATGGCTATTCTGGTTTTCACTGAAGTATAGTTTAAAATTATCTAAAAGGATTCCTTGTGCAATATTCGGACTAGCATGTCCCTCAATTTACAGGGCCAAATATACGCAAGCTTAATGAATGAAGCCGTAACGCGTAACTAAACGCCTTTGCACCACCACTGGCGTACGGTATACAGTGTCGAGGCGTGTGTGTTCAATTACGAGTGAATTTTCTCCCAAATTAGTTATCCGCACACCCAAAAATGGCCTTGAGCTTCCTTTATTAGTTTTAATAGTGTCTTTACAAATAACGTCGGCGTTCAGGAAAACTGAATCGGCAAGGTTATTATTGTTGGTGTTGTTGTTATTGCTTTGGTTGGTGGTGTTGGCTGTACGCAACTGCCATCTTCCGGCAGCGTTTTGTTGCAGGCAATGAAAGTTGGCATAGCTGCAAGATCCATCATTTGTAAAAGTAAAGGTTTGCAAAAGGTTGCAATTGGTATTCAAAGTATCGCGGCGTTTACTGGTATCAGCGTGGAACAGTTCTGTACGAACCGAAGCAAGACGCCAAACACCGTTGGTAAGCAAGGTGTTTATATAACTACCACTATCTTCCTTTTTACATGAATTTATAAGCAAACCCAGCAACATAATGCCGGGAATAAGTAATAATGGAAGTTTTTTTATAAATGATTGCACGGCGTAAAAGTACAAAAATACTATCAGGTTATTTACAGTGCATTAACGTGTATTCGGTTTGGAAATTGCCCGTAAGTAGCCATTTATAGCGCTTTACTATCGAACAACATATAGTATTTGCCGTTATCCATATAACTAAACATAATTTTTCATGAAGGTAACATTTGAAAACATGCAGGCTGAGTTTAAACGCGTGCTTCTTAATCTCAACTTTGCCCCTCACAAAGCAGAGAAGATTGCCGAAATATTTGCAGAAAATAGTTTAAACGGGGTTTATACGCATGGCCTTAACCGTTTTCCGGTGTTTGTTGATTATGTGAAGCAAGGTTACGTAATACCCGATGCGGAGCCGCAGACGGAGGATAGCATGGGTGCACTTGAGCGTTGGGACGGTAATAATGGCCCGGGTATGCTTAATGCTGGCTTATGTATGGATAGAGCTATTGAATTGGCGGAACAGTATGGCATTGGTTGCGTTGCCATAAGTAACACCAACCATTGGATGCGCGGCGGAACTTACGGCTGGCAGGCTGCCAATGCCGGTTGTATTGGTATTTGTTTTACCAACACCATAGCGAATTTACCGCCGTGGGGTGGCGTTGAGCCTCGTTTAGGAAACAACCCGCTGATTATTGCCGTGCCAAGGAAAGCGGGACATGTAGTGCTGGATATGGCTGTGTCGCAATACTCATTTGGTAAGCTGCAACAATACAAGACAGAAGGTAAAGAGTTGCCTTACGTGGGCGGGTATGATAAGCAGGGAAACCTTACCACCAATGCCGGTGATATAACAGAAACCTGGCGCCTGCTGCCAATTGGTTTGTGGAAAGGCTCAGGCTTGTCATTAATGCTGGATTTACTGGCAAGTGTGTTGAGTAAAGGCCGCTCTACAGCAAAAATTACTGAAGGAAAAGCTGAGTTTGGCGTTTCGCAGGTATTTATTTGTATAAAACCATCAGGAGATGAGCAAACTGCACAATTGATAGAGCAGATAATTGATTTCACTAAAACCAGTAAGCTGGAAGACGAAAGCAATAAAGTACGTTACCCCGGAGAAAGTACCTTGCGAACACGTGAGCAAAATTCGAAGGAAGGCATACCTGTTGATAAAGAAATATGGAAAAAGGTGATGGCTTTATAGTTTGGTCAACCTTCAAATATAGTAACAGGCACACATCCTGTTTAATATGCATGCCTGGATGATACCGTTACATCAATCTTTTTTCAATACAATCTGATCATCCTTATCCTGTATTAACGATGCAAACTTTTCCCAAAAGCCGTCTTTCGGCAGGGGGGCAAGTATGTCAACCGGTTCTTTCTTTACCGGATGGATAAATTGAAGTCGGCGGGCATGTAAGCAAATGCTTTTTTTAAGGCTGCCGCGCGGATACCCATATTTATTATCACCTACAATAGGGCAGTTTAAAGTTGAAAGCTGGACGCGTATCTGGTGCGGACGACCCGTAATAGGATTTACCTGTATAAGGCAGTAGCCATTAAGCTCGCCCGCCAAACGGTAATGTAGCTCCGAACGCTGGCTGCCCTTAACTTCTTGGTCATGCGCTTTGGTAACGTTTTTTTGCGGATTTTTTACCAGCCAGTGCACCAAATCGCCATATGGCGGGTTTGGTCGGTTGCGCACTACAGCATAGTACGTTTTACGCATGTTACGCGTTTTAAACATTTCATTAAGCCGCTCTAATGCTTTACTGGTTTTGGCAAATAAAATAACACCACTTACCGGGCGGTCCAGCCGGTGTACAACGCCCAAAAACGCACCGTTGGGTTTATTGTATTTAGCGGCAATGTAACGCTTAACTTTTTCGTCAAGCGGCTCATCGCCGGTATCATCAACCTGCACAATATCGCCAGCCCGTTTGTTAATGGCTATTATATGATTGTCTTCATATAAAACGTCGGCATCGGTAATATTAGGTTGCGGCGTACTGGTATCAATTTTGGCCATAGTTTAATTTAGATTGAGGCTGGTGCTTAGTTAAAATACGATTGCATAAACAGAAAGTTTTAAGCTTTACGCTACTAATGCAAATAGTACTATATAGGCACTTTTTCTACTTCAAGCAATATTATAAGCAAACAAGAGTCTTGATTTCTGACTCTATTATCTTGACTGTCCCATTAATACTGCTCTTTTTCGCTTGGGAAATCTTTAGCCTTTACATCACTAACATAACCCTGCACCGCCTCATTCATAACCTCATACAAGGATGCGTACTGGCGTAAAAAACGCGGACGGAAGCCTTTATTCATTCCCAGCATATCATGTATAACTAACACCTGTCCATCGCAATATTGACCTGCGCCTATTCCTATGGTTGGTATCTGCAGGCTATCGGTAACTTCTTTAGCCAGTTGCGCGGGTATTTTTTCTAACACTACGGCAAAACAACCAAGCTCCTGCAACTTCATGGCATCATCGCGCAGCTTTTGTGCCTCGGCTTCTTCTTTAGCACGTACGGTGTAGGTGCCAAATTTATATATCGATTGTGGTGTTAAGCCCAAATGGCCCATTACCGGTATGCCTGCTGTAAGTATGCGGCTAATTGACTCGGCAATTTCAATTCCACCTTCCAGCTTTACCGCATGCGCACCCGATTCTTTCATAATACGTATGGCCGAGCTCAATGCCTCTTTTGAGTTGCCTTGGTAAGAACCAAAAGGCAAATCAACTACTACCAATGATCGAGAAGCTGCACGCACTACCGATGAGGCGTGATAGATCATCTGATCTAACGTAATAGGCAGCGTTGTTTCATGCCCCGCCATTACGTTTGAAGCCGAATCGCCAACGAGGATAACGTCTATACCGGCATCGTCAACAATTTTGCCCATGGTATAATCATACGCCGTAAGCATCGCAATTTTTTCGCCTTTGGCTTTCATTGCCTGTATGCTGTGGGTAGTAACGCGTTTAATTTCTTTATTTACTGACATAGTTTTGGGGATAGAGCCAAGAACCAAGAGCCAAGAATCAAGAAAAGATGCAACGACTCTATAGTGATCGTACATCTTAGCTCTTGGTTCTTGTCTCCCGGCTCTATTCGCGAACGCAAAGTTAGAAACTCCCGTACAATTAATTATTTAAAATTTACTTAGTGTAAACATTAAAATTACTTACCTTTGCGCCGTGAATACAGACGCACCTTCAATGCTGCAAAACTACTGCTTTCACGGAACTGCTCACCAAGCCGACCGGCTTATTTTTAATTCCTTTAATTTTTTTGCAAAATGACCAACTACACCAAGTTACCTGCTGTTTTGTTATTGGCTGATGGTACTGTTTTTCATGGCAAAGCTGCCGGCAAGATAGGCACCACCACCGGCGAAATTTGCTTTAACACCGGCATGACGGGCTATCAGGAAATTTTTACTGATCCATCATACTTTGGCCAAATTATGGTTACCACCAATGCGCATATTGGTAATTATGGCATCAGTAATGAAGAAGTAGAATCTGGCAGGATACAAATTGCCGGTTTGGTTTGTAAAAACTACAATATTGCTTACAGCCGTAAACAGGCTGACGAGTCTATTCAGGATTACTTTCAGGAGCAAAATATTACCTGTATATCAGACATTGATACCCGTCAGCTGGTTCGCCATATACGTGATAAAGGTGCTATGAACGCCATTATTTCCTCTGAAATTTTGGATATTGAAGAACTTAAAGCACGTTTGGCATCTGTGCCTTCAATGGATGGTTTAGAGCTGTCATCACAGGTTTCAACTACCGAGACTTATACTTTTGGTAAAGAAGACGCCACTTACCGCGTAGCAGTTTTAGATTTAGGTGTTAAAAAGAACATCTTACGCAACTTTAGTGATCGTGATGTATACGCCAAGGTTTACCCTGCCAAAACTACTTTTGCCGAAATGGAGGCTGATTTCAAACCAAACGGTTACTTCATATCAAACGGCCCCGGCGATCCATCAGCAATGCCTTATGCAGTTGAAACTGTAAAAGAAATATTAGCTGCCGATAAACCTATGTTTGGTATCTGCTTAGGTCACCAGTTACTTGCATTAGCTAATGATATTCCAACTAAAAAGATGTTTAACGGTCACCGCGGATTAAATCACCCGGTTAAAAATATCATTAAAGATCATTGTGAGGTTACTTCACAAAACCATGGCTTTGGCGTGGTTCCCGATGCCGTTCACGCATCTGAGAAAGTAGAAATTACACACTTAAACCTTAATGACCAATCAATTGAAGGTATACGTGTAAAAGATAAAAAGGCCTTTTCGGTACAGTATCACCCTGAATCATCACCAGGTCCGCATGATAGCCGTTATTTGTTTGATGATTTTGTGGAATTGATGAAGTAAGCGTTCAACATTTTATATATATAAGCAAAAGCCGGTAACTTTCGAGTTCCGGCTTTTTTGTTGAAGCCACTAGTGTCAGCCCCGGGCAACTTTATTGATACAAAGTTTATATTTAACGTTTTGTTATTGCTATATTCATAATTAAAAAATAGCTTTGGTAACAATTAAACCTGATTAATTCCGTTTAGTCTACTTTGTAAAACCGTTTGTTCAAGCATCAACCACTTTGAACTATGAATAAAATTTTATCAGTACTTATTATTTTCCTTTTTTTTACTGCCGTTTCTTGCCAGAAATCGGAGTTAAAGGACGTAGTAAATGTTGATAATTTTAAAGAGTTAAAGCAAGCCTCCATTGCAGGGGTAAACGGTCCAACCACAGCCACCATAAATCAAGAGCTTACTTTTAAAGTATCATGGCCTTACAGCGGGAACTGCGAAAAATTCAGCAGTTTTAAAACTGACAAACTGAGTGATACCATGCGCATACAACTTTACACTACTACAAATCCCATGGAAGATTGTAATGGCAAAGAAGTTGAGCATTCTAAAGAATTTAAATTTACACCTGTAAAAAGCGGTACGTACTTCCTTAAATTTACCAGCCCTAACGGTGCTAAAGCTATTATTGATACATTACGTGTAGAATAGCTTCGGATAAGATTCCCATAAGTTTTGTGAACCGCGGCTATCAATGTAATGCAGCACGCTCACTTCTCCAAGTGACCTTTAAAGCCTCTTATACACACCACTTTTGTGTTTATTATTGAATAGTGGCAGGCTAATTGTAAATGTTAGTTCAAAAAACATCTATAGTTATGAAAAAGGGAGATACCGTACACTGGAAATGGGGAAAATCAGAAGCTGAAGGTAAAGTTGAAGCAAAGCATACTGATACCGTAAAAAAGAAAACTAAAGGCACTACCGTTAAGCGCAAAGCCACCAAAGATGAACCCGCTTATGAAATTAAGCAGGAAAATGGTACTAAGGTGGTAAAATCAGAAAGTGAATTGAAAAAAGGTGCCAGGAAAAAATAAAAACAAGAATTAAGAGCAGGAAAGCAAGGTGCACCATTAAATAAATGTTTGGTTCTTACTCCCCGGCTCTTAATTTAATAACTAATTTTTAACGTATACCTCTCCTTTATAAGGGTGTATGGTGCTGTGAAAATGATAGCCTGCTACGTGTAAAAGGTAGTAAGTCATGATATCGCACCAGCAAATTTCATCGTGAAAAATGGGCACTTTAGGAAACTTGCCCTCTTGTCGGCTTTCTTCTTTATTATAATTGTATTCGCCTTCGTGTTGTTTTATCCACTCGCGAAACCTGTCAAACTCGGCCGGTTCTGAAAATACAATTTTAAAATGCGTTTCTTCTTTCACCTCTTTCAAGTCATCATTCATGTAATGATGAAATTTGTGCCGGTGACGTATTATTTTGGCGGTATACATGCTGTTGCGTTATTGAGATAGGGTAACAAAATAACTTTGATGATGTTTAGCAATGGATTGATTGAAAAGGCTTTTTCATTGTTGGCGCTGATAGACTGACCTCAAACTATCATCTATGAACTAAAAACTAAAATTCCTACCTTCACACCCTCGAAAAAATTATTTTTTGAATACATGAAATTACTAGAAGGAAAAACCGCGCTCATCACCGGAGCATCAAAAGGTATAGGTCGCAAAATTGCCGAAAAGTTTGCAGAGCAAGGTGCTAACGTTGCATTCACCTATTTATCATCTGTTGAAAAAGGACAGGCTTTAGAGCAGGAATTGCAGGCGTTTGGTACCCAGGTAAAAGGTTACCGCTCAGATGCTTCAAAATTTGATGAAGCCGATAAACTCATCAATGATATTGTTGCTGATTTTGGTAAGCTTGATATTGTAGTAAACAACGCCGGTATTACAAAAGACGGTTTATTAATGCGCATGACCGAGGAGCAATGGGACGAGGTTTTGAACGTTAACCTTAAATCAATTTTTAACGTTACCAAAGCTGCTTCTAAAATAATGATGAAGGCCCGCCAGGGTGTGTTTATCAACATGAGTTCGGTAGTTGGTATACAAGGTAACGCCGGTCAGGGTAATTACGCCGCTTCAAAGGCTGGTATCGTCGGTTTCTCTAAGTCAATGGCTAAAGAGTTAGGCTCACGTAACATACGTACCAACGTGGTTGCTCCCGGTTTTATTAAAACAGAAATGACCGAGGTTTTAGATCCTAAAGTAGTGGAAGGCTGGACACAAAACATTCCGCTTAAGCGTGCCGGCGAAACTGAAGACATTGCCAACGCCTGTGTATTTTTAGCGTCAGACATGAGCACTTACATCACCGGTCAAGTTATTTCGGTTGATGGTGGTATGGCTTAACTAGGATAGAGAGTACGGGGGCCGGGATACATATTGCTTTGTTGCTTGTTCAATAAGATGATTAAAGAAAATATTATAAGCAATACCGTACTGGCAATGGCCACCGAACGAGGTGCTGATAAGACGATTTGCCCGTCTGAAGTTGCGCGTGCTCTGTACAATACGCATTGGCGTAAGCATATGGAGGAAGTAAGGCAAGCCGCTATAGTATTACATCAACAAGGCAGAGTAAGCATTACACAAAAAGGTAAGCCGGTTGATGTAAACCATATTAAAGGCCCTATCCGTATAAAAATCAACAACGTTTAGCTGCGCATTATCAATTGATACGGCGCTGGCCAAATGAATAAATCAAAATAAAACAGCATATTTGGAATACAGATATGCTGTTTTTGTTTTCAATAACCTGGGGGAACGTTTCGGGATGGTATACGCCTTTGTGTTTGCTGCTGGGAATACTTTATGCCTGGTTGCTGTACCGTAGCCCGGTTACTCTTGGTAGTAAAGCGCGTTGGGGCCTTTCCGCATTACGTGCGGTTGCAGTAGCTATTATTGCGTTCTTGCTTGTATCGCCGCTTGTAAAATCAGTTACTTATCAGCCTCAAAAACCACTTGTATTAATTGCGCAGGACAATTCTTCATCAATTAATAGTTTCAAGCCGCAAGGTTTTAATTCACATAACTTCAATAGCCGCTTAGCCGATATTAAAAAGCAATTAGGCACTGATTATGATGTACGTGAGTTCAACTTTGATAGTAATCTTCATGATGGCCTTTCAACCGCCAATAATGGCAAGCAAACTAATATAGCGGTAGCCATACGTCAGCTTAATGAGCGCTTCGTAAATCAAAATATCGGGGCGGTGGTACTGGCAACCGATGGTTTGTATAATCAGGGTACCGATCCGCAATATGAAGCACGGAATCTTAAAGCAAGCATTTACACCATTGCACTGGGCGATACCATTCCGCGACGCGATTTACTTATAAGCAACATAAATTACAATAAAACCGCTTACCTCGGTAACGATTTTATAATGGAGGTACTTGCCGAGGCGTATCAAAGCCAGGGCGAAACGCTGCGCCTTACCGTTGCCGAAGATGGCCGCATTGTGTACACTCAAAACATACCGGCTAATTCTTCTGCATTTCGTAAAGTAATACCGGTAAAATTAACAGCTGATAAAAAAGGTGTGCATCAATTTACGGTTAAGCTGGCTCCGGTTGCAAATGAGCTTTCAACCGATAATAATGCCGAGACGGTTTACATTGAGGTGTTAGATGCACGACAAAAGATATTGCTTGCCTATGCAGCCCCCCATCCTGATGTGAGCGTTATAAAACAACTGGTGGAACGCAACCGCAACTACGAGTTAAAAACGGTACAAACAGATAAATTGTCTTCCTTGAGTTTAGCCGATTACGGGCTTATTATCCTCTATCAAATTACCCCATCTGATCATATAAGCCTCAAAAGCTTTACAGCCGACAGCAAGGTGCCGTTATGGTACATTTGTGGTGCACAAAACGATATGACTGACTTTAACCAGGCGCAAAATACTATCCGTATAATTGCCGGGCGTAATGAAGTGCAGGAGACATTTGCACAGTCTACAAAAGACTTCTCGCTTTTTACCCTTACCGATTCAACCCTTGGCAAGCTCAATCGCCTTCCGCCATTATTGTCGCCGTTTGGTAACTATGGTGCGGCCTCAGGTTCATCAGTGCTGCTTAAGCAGCGCATTGGTAACGTAAATACCGACTTTCCGCTTATGGCATTCAACGAGAGCAATGGGCGCAGAACAGCCACGCTGGCGGGAGAGGGTTTATGGCGTTGGAATTTAGCAGAATTTGGAACTTTTGGTAGTCATAGCGCCATGGAGGAACTGCTAAGCCAGAGCATTCAGTATCTGACTGCAAATGCTAGCCGCCAACGTTTCAGGGCTTACGCGAGTAAAAACGTGTTTGATGAAGGCGAAAACGTTTTACTTAATGCCGAGCTATACAATGACGCCTTGCAACTCGTTAATACGCCCGATGTAAACATCAATATCAAAAACAGTAACGGAAAAAACTTTAGTTTTTTATTTAGCCGTACTGCTCAAAGTTACCAGCTAAACGCGGGTATACTGCCGGAAGGGAACTATGATTACGCCGCTAATACACAATTGGGCAAACAGCCATTTACTGTAAAAGGACAATTCACCATAAAGCCGCTCAACCTCGAAAGCAGGCAAAGCACCGCCAATCATCGGTTACTGTATGGCATTGCCAAACAGTCGGGCGCACAAATGCTGCAACCCTCGCAGTTGAACCAGCTGGCAGAACTTATCAAAAAGAACGATAACATAAAGACTATTGTGTACGATGATCAGCGCTACAGTGACCTTATAGATAGCAAATGGCTTTTTGTATTTATACTTACGCTGTTGAGCACGGAATGGCTGCTACGCAAGCGGGAAGGAGAGGTGTAAGAGGTGAAACTTAACGAAGAGATCATCATTGAACTACTCGGCACGGTAGCATTTACCATATCGGGAGCATTTTCGGCCATGCAAAAGCGGCTGGATGTGTTTGGCGTATTGGTAATAGCTTTTGTAACTGCCATTGGTGGCGGTACCCTGCGCGATGTGCTTATTGGTTACACCCCTGTAACCTGGATGCGCAATATGAATGATGCCCTTATTATATTGGGTACGGCGCTTGCCGCCATCTTCTTTAAAAAGTATATCAAAAACTTCAAAACAACACTATTTCTTTTTGACGCCCTGGGGCTTGGGCTATTTACCATTATTGGTATGCAAAAAGGTTTGGATGCCGGGCTTAATCCTGTGGTATGCGTTATGCTTGGTACTATAACAGGTTGCTTTGGTGGCGTATTGCGCGATGTGTTGCTTAATAACATCCCCACCATTTTTAGGCGTAAGGAGATATATGCAACGGCTTGTATAGCAGGAGGAATGCTTTATTTAAGCCTTATGCAGTTTTTAGATGCCAATATTGCTCGTTTGATAGCTATTGTATGCATATGCGGTATGCGGATTTTGGCAGTAGTATATGGCTGGAAATTGCCGGTAAGGTAATCATAAAAGCGGTACCCTCTTACAGCCCACTATTACTCCTGAATAGTTTGATAGCAATTGCCAGTAGTATAATACCAAAAGCTTTACGTAGCACGCCCAGCCCGGTTTTTCCCAAAAGCTGTTCAAGCAGCTTTACGTTTTTGAGCACCACGTAAACAATAACAGTATTAAGGGTAATGCCCACAATTATGTTAGCAGTGGCGTACTGTGACTTAAGTGATAGCAAGGTTGTCATCGTACCGGCACCAGCTATTAGCGGAAAAGCCAGTGGAACAATAGAAACGGTTGCCGGTATATGATCATCCTCTTTGAAGAACTTAATGCCTAAAATCATCTCCATGGCAATGATGAATATCACTAATGAGCCTGCAATGGCAAATGAGGATATATCAAGACCGATGATTTTTAACAGTTCTTCGCCCACAAAAAGGAAGACTATCATGAGTACCAAAACAGTGAAAGCTGCCTTTTCAGATTCGATATGACCTGCACGTTGCCTTAAATCAATAATGATGGGTATGGTACCTAAAATATCAATAATGGCAAATAAAATCATGGTTACCGACAAAATTTGTCGTGGGTCGAAAATATCAAGCATGGCTTACTGAGGCGTTTTGTTTCTCTTTGGCTCTTAAGCGAAAGGTAAGCAAAAAGCCCGTCAAAATAAAAAATGCCGACAAAAAGAAGACTGCATGTACTGATATCACCGTTATCAGCCCTGCTAATACAGGGCCCAGAGTTTGCCCTAACGAAGCGTAAGATTGGTTTACACCTAATATTTCACCCTGCCGGTTGTCATCGTTATGGTTGGCAATAATAGCGTTGAGCATTGGGCCCCTTAAACCGTTAAAAAGGCCGTAAACAAACAGGCCGCATGCAAACGGAATGATAGCGCCTGTAAATCCTGTAAACAACATGGCCGCCATGCAAACCAGGGTAGATAACAGCAGGATTAATGATTTAGATGAAATTTGCCTGGTTACAAACGGTACTAATAATTGCATAATTATACCTGTTACCCCAAAGCCTGCATAAAGCAAACCAATCTGTGTAGGTTTAATTTTTAACACATCTGCCGAAAAGGTTTGAAAGCCAAGTATCATCACAAATTGAGCTGTAGTAAGTAAAAAACCCGTTAAAACCGCAGTGCCAATAACTGGCATTTTCAACGCAGTAATAAGCGATGCAAATGTAAATTCATGATGTTTACCGTCGGCTGTCTGCTGCTTATCATTAGCGTTTTCTGGTTCGCTGCTTTCAGCAACTTTCTCTTTTGTTTCCTTTAATATAAACGTGCTGCAAAGCGCTCCAATAAGCGCTATGCCTGCAGCAAAGTAAAAGGGTACCTGCATGCCGAATTTACTGAGTAAGCCCCCTAAAGCGGGCCCAATCACAAAACCAAACCCAAATGCCGAACTCAAAATACCGAATTTTTTAGCTCGATCTTCATCAGTCGACTTATCAGACACCATTGCTTGCGCAACAGAGATATTTCCGCCGGTAATGCCATCTAAAATTCGTGCTGCAAAAAGCATAACGAGGTTTTGTGCAAAGGCAAAAATTAAAAATGAAATACATGTTCCGGCAAGGCTAATGGCCAGCAATGGTTTGCGGCCCCACTTATCAGAAAGGCCTCCTAATAGTGGTGTCGCAAAAAATTGTGCTACCGAAAATGAGGCAGTCAGTATGCCAATGGTTTGCTCATTGAGGCCAAACTTTTTTCCATAATCATATAGCAAGGGTACAATGATGCCAAAACCCATGGAGTTGATTACGCAAATCAGCACCAGTATCCATAAATTTTTATCAGCCTTCATCCCTTGTTCGCACGTTTATGTATTGGTTACGGTAAACAAAAGGATTAAAAGCAAAAAAGGTTCTGCTTATGTAGCAGAACCTTTCCGTATAAGAAATTATATAAATTATTTTGTAAATGGAGTAGTTGGCGGGTCTAGAGTTACCGAGTTACCCTGATTACGTATAACTGAATGTTTTTTACCGTATACCATGTAAATGATCAAGCCTAAAAGCATCCAGCCGGCAAGCCTTAACCAGGTATCGGCCGGTAATGCAAGCATCATTACAACGCATATAATCACACCCATTACCGGAACAAACGGCACCCAAGGGGTTTTGAAAGGTCTTGGAAGTTGAGGATCGGTTTTTCTGATAACCAATACGCCAACACATACCAGTACGAAAGCAAATAATGTACCTATCGACACCATTTCACCTACAACCCTAACAGGTACAAAGGCACCAAATAAACTCACAAAACCTGCAAATAGTAAGTTTGATTTGTAAGGTGTTTGAAACTTGCGGTGCAGGCTTGAAAACGCTTTAGGAACCAATCCGTCTTTTGACATGGTATAAAATATACGTGATTGACCCATAAGCATAACCAGTATAACCGAAGTATAACCGGCAAGTATGGCAACAATAATTGCTTTTTGCAACCAGGCGTATGGTGTTTTAGCAATAGCAACCGCCACAGGTGCAGCACTGTCTTTAAATTCTTTGTAATTAGCCACACCGGTCATAACGTGCGAAAACAACACGTAAAGTATGGTACAAATTACTAATGAACCAATAATACCTACAGGCATGCCTACTTTTGGATTTTTAGCTTCCTGTGCAGCAGTTGACACCGCGTCAAAACCAATAAAGGCAAAGAACACTAAGCCCGAAGCACGTAGCACACCAGACCAGCCAAACTCGCCGAATTTTCCGGTGTTTTCGGGAATGTAAGGCACGTGATTAGCAGGGTTAATATATCCCCAGCCCACAGCAATGAATACCAAAACAACCGCAACCTTTAAAACAACAAGAAGGTTGTTGATGAAAGCCGATTCTCTTGTACCACGAATAAGCAGTAACGAAAGACACATGATAATAAATACGGCAGGCAAATTCATAACGCCGCTTACAACACTACCATCGGCAAGGGTTACAGTTTCCCACGGCGACATGGTAAGCTGCGGAGGTATAGTTATATCAAAGTAATGGAGAAATTTAACAAGGTATTGCGACCAGCTTATAGAAACCGTTGCAGCGCCCAAGGCATATTCAAGTATCAAATCCCAGCCAATTACCCAGGCCATAAATTCGCCCATGGTAGCGTATGAATAGGTGTACGCGCTGCCGGCAATCGGAATCATGCTGGCAAATTCAGCGTAGCAAAGGCCTGCAAAAGCACAGCCTATAGCACCAATCATAAACGAGATAGTAACAGCGGGACCGGCATTGTTGGCAGCCGCCAAACCGGTAAGTGAGAACAAGCCGGCACCAATAATGGCACCTATCCCTAAGGCCACGAGGTTAAAGCTGGTTAGTGTACGCTTCAGTGAGCCTTCGCCGGTGGCAGAGGCTTCTTTGAGCAAAACATCCAAAGGTTTCTTAAATCGCATTTCAGAATAGTTGTTTCTACAATAGTCTAATAAAAATTACCTCCAAACGTACTCAATTTTCTCGGTATTATAAAGAAAATGGCGTTTCAGAGGCTTTGTAAAATAAAAATTACGGCTTTTTAATTGAAGGCATGTGCCATCTTATAATAATTGTACCTGTAATGAAGTCATGAATGCTTTTTCCATGCAAATTAAGCAGTGGTAACAGCCAATAAAGGCAGGTTAAGCTCAACGCAATGTACAAAAGCGGACTTTGAAGGTGATGATGTACCCAAAATGGTTTAGGGTAGCTCAATGCTATGTGCGTAAGCTCCCAGGGCACAAGCATAATAAGTGCTCGGAGCATGGCTCCACCAATGCCAATGCGCCCTGGTGTGTTAATTTGCAAGCGGGCGGCTCGCATGCCCAGGGTTGCCTGTGCCCGGGTGTTAAACATGGTCACAAAATACATGTACACCGGAATAATAATTGAGGCAAACAGCCATATGTGTAATTCATTACCGCTTATGCTATACAAGTGACGGCCAATAAAGGGGTGCAAGCCTGTAATTAATAAAAACGACTGAAAGCCTGCTATAACAAGTATAAACAATATAAAACTGTCTATCAGGTACGCAATTGTGCGCAACAATAGCATCCTTACTCTTCCGAATAGGATCATTAATCAATAAAATTAGAGCCCGGGCAAAAGCGCCCTTAAGTTACAATTGGTTAAGTATGCGGAAGTTTGCAACAAGAGGTACAGTATTCTTCCAAACGTTTAATGCAATTAGCATTAGCGTATAAAACAAACCTACAAAATGAAAATGATAATATCAAAATGAAGAAGGGGCCTGTTAAGCCCCTTCTTTAATTAAATATGTTTATTATGGATGACAGTGTGTTTTGTGCTGCTTTGCGTGTTAAGCTCTTTTTTGATGCGGCTGTTTACGTTGCTCTCATGATTTAGGTGTGGCGCAATCACCAATGATACTATGGACATCAGCTTAATCAAAATATTCATTGATGGGCCTGAGGTGTCTTTAAATGGGTCGCCCACGGTATCGCCTGTTACCGATGCTTTGTGCGGGTCGGATTTTTTATAGAACATTTCGCCATTTATTTCAACGCCCTTTTCAAATGACTTTTTGGCGTTATCCCACGCACCACCTGCATTACTTTGAAATATGCCCATTAAAACTCCAGATACTGTAACACCAGCCAATAACCCGCCCAAAACTTCTGGCCCAAAGGCAAAGCCTATAATAATAGGTGTGATAAGTGTAATTAAGCCCGGTGCAATCATTTCGCGTATGGATGCTTTGGTTGATATAGCCACACATTTTTCATACTCGGGTTTGGCCTTGTATTCCATAATACCTGGAATCTCCCTGAACTGTCGACGTACCTCCTCAACCATGGCCATAGCTGCCCTGCCCACAGCTGATATTGCGAGCGCCGAAAAAATGAACGGTATCATGCCGCCTACAAAAAGCCCGGCCAGTACATCGGCCTTATATATATCTATATGCTCAATACCCGCCACACCCACAAATGCCGCAAATAAGGCAAGTGACGTGAGTGCTGCTGATGCAATGGCAAAGCCTTTACCTGTTGCAGCGGTAGTATTGCCCACAGCATCCAGGTTGTCAGTACGGTGACGTACCTCTTCAGGTAACTGATTCATTTCGGCTATGCCACCTGCGTTGTCGGCAATCGGTCCGAAGGCATCAATTGCAAGTTGCATGGCGGTAGTAGCCATCATGCCTGCTGCGGCAATTGCCACACCATACAAGCCAGCAAAATGGTATGAGCCAAATATGCCTGCTGCCAGCACAATAATTGGCAGCACCGTAGATTCCATACCTACCGCAAGGCCTCCTATTATATTGGTGGCATGCCCGGTTGATGATTGCCTGATGATGCTTAGCACAGGCCTTTTACCCATTGCAGTGTAATACTCGGTTATAATTGACATGAGGGTGCCAACTATTAATCCAACTACAATAGAAAGGAATACGCCGGTTTTATCAAACACCAGTGCACCTGCCTTAATGGCTCCGTTTGCATCTTCATCACGCACCAGGTGAAAGGAGCCTTCGGGCAGCATCCAGTTCACTACAAAAAAGGTAGCTATTGCCGTTAAAAATATTGACGACCAGTTCCCCAAATTCAAAGCCTTTTGCACACTGTCATTCTCCTTGCTGATGCGTACAAACGATGCACTTACAATTGAAAACAACAAACCTAACCCTGCTATAACCATGGGTAAAAGCACAGGCGCAATACCGCCAAAATTATCTGCCGATACTATTTCTCTTCCTAATACCATGGTGGCAAGTATGGTGGCTACATAGGACCCAAAAAGATCGGCACCCATACCGGCCACGTCACCTACGTTGTCGCCAACATTGTCGGCAATGGTAGCAGGGTTGCGTACATCATCTTCAGGTATACCGGCCTCAACCTTACCAACAAGGTCGGCGCCAACATCGGCCGCTTTGGTATAAATACCGCCACCTACACGGGCAAACAATGCAATTGATTCGGCACCCAGGGAGAAACCTGCCAGCACCTCCAGCGCTTTTGACATGGCCTCTCCATTTACACCGCCGCCTGTTTTAACCACATATATATGGTAAAATAAGATGAACAGTGAACCTAAGCCTAATACAGCTAATCCGGCAACGCCAAGGCCCATTACGGTGCCGCCGGTGAACGATACTTTTAAAGCCTTAGCTAAGCTGGTTTTGGCCGCCTCTGTTGTGCGTACGTTGGCTTTAGTAGCAATGCGCATACCTAAATAGCCTGCAAAGGCGGAAAGAAATGCCCCGATAACAAATGATACGGCAATTACGGGGCTTGAATTTTCGACCGTAGTGCCCGACCACGCTAACAGCACAACTGCAATAACGGCGAAGTAGCTCAGCACTTTCCACTCGGCACGTAAAAAAGCCATTGCCCCATCAGCAATGTAACCGGCCAACTGACTCATGCCGGCATCTCCGGAGGGTTGCTTTGTTACCCATGCCGATTTTGTTGCCATTGCCAATAGGCCAATAATTCCAACAATAGGAATAAAATAGATCAGATAATCATAAAGTAAGGTCATAATGTAATTGGTTTTTATAATTGGATTGGTATTAACGAATTTGTGAAAAAATAATTTAATAAACCAAAAGTAGTTTGGTTTACAGTGAGTTATAAGTGATTGCTATGTGTGGTTATTACGCGGAAAATAAATTAAGATGTTAAGGCATGCAATTCAAGAGAGAAGGTGAATTGCAATAAGCGTTTAATTGCTATATTTAAGGCACTAAACAATATCATGATTAAATCATTCTTCTCGTTACTGCTTGTTTTATTTACAGGCGTAACATTTGCGCAAAATCAGTCGCGTATAGATTCGGTTGAAAAGTTGTTTACTTATCAACACGGCACTATCAAGCTACGTAACGGTATAGGAACCATCACCGTACCCAAAGGCTTTAAATACTTGGAGCCTGTACAAGCCGAACGTGTACTTACCGAAATTTGGCATAACCCTAAAAGCGAAAACATGTCGTTAGGCTTTATACTGCCCGAGGAACAAGGTATCCTTGCAGATCATGGTTATGTTTTTAACTTGGAGTATGATGAAATTGGTTACGTTAAAGACGATGATGCCGATGAAATTAATTACGATGAGTTGCTCACCAACATGCAAAAGGAAACAGAGGAAACCAACGCCGAACGTGTTAAGCAGGGTTATCCGCCTATAAGTTTGGTAGGATGGGCAGCTAAACCTTACTACGATGCTAACCGCCATATTTTGCATTGGGCTAAAAACATAAAATTTGGTAACGATAGCCTAAATACCCTTAACTATAACGTGCGGATATTAGGTCGTAAAGGTGTACTGGTACTTAACGCTATAGCAACCATGAATGATTTGAATATGGTTAAGGCGGGGATACCTAATGTGCTTAACATTGTGAACTTTTCGGAGGGCTTTAAGTATACTGATTTTGACCCTAAGATTGATAACGTGGCCGCCTGGACCATTGGCGGACTTGTTGCCGGAAAGATTTTAGCTAAAGTTGGCTTTTTTGCATTACTGCTTAAGTTTTGGAAGATACTTGCATTTGGCGTAGTGGCTGCATTCTCTTTTGTTAAGAAAAAGTTTTTTGGCAAAAAGGAGGAAGAATTACCCTTATTGCAAGAGCCGGATAATAGCACTGCCGATGATAATGAAAGCGGAAAGGAAACTGCAGACAATGTAAATGAAAATACCGAACGCCCCAATGATGAGAAACAGTAATCAATCTGTATAACAAAACGAGCCGCTTATTAAGCGGCTCGTTTTGTTTATATCAGTGTGCAAAATTAAACTGGTTTAAAACCCTATCTGTTAAAGCTCGCTAACAAAGCTGCCGAGCGCTATGCCTACACCTAATAGCACGGCAATTAATTTGCGACGGTTGAATTTGTGATCCGGCCCCGCTTCAAAAAGTATAGTAGTTGATATATGCAGAAAGATACCAATAACCACGCCCATAATACGGTTAAAGTAGCGTTGGAGGTTTCCAATGCCTCCGTTGCTAATGGCATCGCTTACAAAGTAACCTAACGGAGCCATTATGGCAAAAAGTGCAATAAAGAACAGCGTATTATTACGGCTTTGATGGTTAGCCAACAAAACTGTACCCAAAGCAAATGCAGCAGGAATATGATGCAGGGCAATGCCAAACACCAATTCGTTTTTATAGCCGCCGGCAAGAGGCATGCCTTCCAAAAAACCATGCAGGCACAAGCTTACCATTATGCCTAAAGGGAAAACCGCTTTATCATGATGGTGCTGGTGCATATGACCATGCTCAATACCATCGGAAAACTGCTCGAGTACTATTTGAAAAATGAATCCACCCAGTATAAAAACACCAACCATATGGTCATTGCCATGGTAAGCCTCGGGGATGAGATGCAGTACCGTTATTGCAAACAAGTACGCACCGCTAAAAGATAATACCAGCTTCAGCTGCTTATGGTTGCCGCCTTTAAATAAAAAAACGGCAGCACCACCTAAAAAAGCCGAGAAAAAAAGCAGGAGTAAATACCAGTACATTAAAATTGAGGTTGAATTTTTTTGAACACCTTCGCAAAAATCAGGCCTATAACGGCCCCAAAGATAGCTCCCGCGGCGACATCAACCGGGAAATGAACGCCCACATATACCTGTGCCAGGCAAACCAGCATAGCCCAGGCTAATACTAAAACCCACGTATATTGCCATTTACGCCCATAAACAAGCCCTAAAAAAATTGACATGGCAAAATGATCACTCGCATGTGTTGAAGGAAAGCTGTAACCTGTTCCACATGGTACACGGCTTTTTATGGTTTGTTGCAGCACGACATCACGGCAGGGCCTGTCGCGTTTTACCTGCTTTTTTATCAGTGTTGCACTGCCAAAATCGGCAACTCCTACCGCCGCAACCAATAATACAATTA
Source organism: uncultured Mucilaginibacter sp. (assembly GCF_913773635.1). Classification (GTDB taxonomy): domain Bacteria; phylum Bacteroidota; class Bacteroidia; order Sphingobacteriales; family Sphingobacteriaceae; genus Mucilaginibacter. The sequence continues at coordinate 305,798 of NZ_CAJYGQ010000013.1, read as the reverse complement.
ACCAAGCTCCGGCCTTTTTGTATTTCCATATACTAAACCCGATAATAAATACATAAACCGGAATCCAGAATTTTGGATTACGGAGCCACGGCATCACCGCATCAAACACCGGGTTGCTTAGGGTATAATTAATGAAATGGAATATCTGCCGGTCTAGCTGCAGCAAAAAATCGGGCATGTGACTATGTTATAGATTTCTTAATTATAAACTTCAATTTACCGTTGGGCGAGAATTTACATCGCGTTCACGTATTGCATTATGAACAGGATTTTTCCGTTGTTGAATATTCCAGCTCCGTTCTTCCTATACCCAAACCCATTGCCTTGTTCCCCCGCAAAAGCGTCTTATAACAGCGCCGCAAATATAGCCATTTAACGCCCTTAATTTGGTAATGCTAAATACGACATGCTTTTTACAGAGGCTTAGGTAATAATTTTTATTTTTGTAACCTAATATATAAAGATTTGACGCTTATAAAATCTATATCGGGCATACGCGGAACCATTGGCGGTGCTGCCGGTGATGGGCTTACACCACTTGACATTGTAAAGTTTACTTCGGCATTTGGTGCATGGACGGTTGCTAAAACCGGTATACGTAAAATTGTGGTTGGGCGTGATGCACGTTTATCAGGCGCTATGGTTAATAACCTGGTAATTGGTACGCTGCAAGGTTTAGGCATTGATGTAGTTGATCTTGGCCTGTCTACCACGCCAACAGTAGAGGTTGCCGTACCTGCCGAAGGTGCTGCCGGAGGTATTATATTAACAGCCAGTCACAACCCTAAGCAATGGAATGCACTCAAGTTACTCAATGCAACCGGCGAATTCATTAGCGATACCGATGGTAAAGAAGTTTTAGAGCTAGCAGACAATAGTGATTTTAGTTATGCACAGGTTGATGATTTGGGTACCGTTACAATAAAGAATACCTACCTGCAAAAGCATATTAATGAAATATTGGCGCTTAAGCTTGTGGATAAAGAAGCTATTGCAGCCGCTGATTTTAAAGTGGTGGTTGATGCCGTAAACTCTACCGGAGGTATTTATGTACCGGCCCTTCTGGAGGCATTAGGAGTAAAAACTATTCATAAATTATATTGCGACCCAACCGGCCACTTCCCGCATAACCCCGAACCGCTGCCTGAAAACCTTACCGAGCTATCAAAGCAGGTGTTGGCTAACGGTGCAGACTTAGGCATAGCTGTTGACCCGGATGTTGACCGCCTTTGCTTTGTTTGCGAGGATGGCAAAATGTTTGGCGAAGAATATACGCTGGTTGCCGTAGCTGATTATGTGTTGCAGCATACCAAGGGCAACACGGTATCTAACCTCTCATCAACCCGGGCCCTGCGTGATGTTACCGAGCGTGCCGGTGGCGAGTATCATGCCGCAGCAGTAGGAGAGGTGAATGTGGTAACCAAAATGAAAGAGGTAAACGCCGTAATAGGCGGCGAAGGCAATGGCGGGGTAATATATCCCGAAACTCATTACGGCCGCGACGCGCTGGCAGGAATTGCCTTGTTTTTAACGCATCTGGCAAAATATGGCAAGCCGGTTTCTGAATTAAGGGCGTCATACCCTAATTACTTTATCTCCAAAAATAAAATTGAGCTTACTGCCGGTATGGACATTGATGGTTTGCTTATAAAAGTTGAAGAAAAGTACATGCAACAGCCGCACAGTACTATTGACGGTTTAAAGATAGAGTTTGACAAGCAATGGGTGCACCTCCGTAAATCAAACACGGAGCCTATCATACGCATTTACTCGGAAGCTGCTGACGAAGCCGCCGCTAATGCTCTGGCGCAACAAATTATAACTGATATTAAAGGGATTTTAAATATATAAGTGAGTGGTTGATCAAGTGAGTAGTTGGTATTTAAATGCTATAAACTACTCATTAATTCACTCACTCATAAATTCACTCATTGAAAAAATGAAAGTTTATTTCGATAACGCCGCCACCACGCCGTTAGATCCGGAGGTAATGAAGGAAATGGTAAAGGTAATGGAAAGCCAGTTTGGTAATCCGTCTTCTATACACGCACATGGGCGCGAGGCGCGGTCGTTGATTGAAAAATCGCGCAAAACGGTTGCTACATTGTTGAAAACTTCACCTGCCGAAATATTTTTTACTTCGGGCGGTACCGAGGCCGATAATACAGCTATCCGTTGTGGTATAATTGATCATGGCTTAACTCATGCCATTACCAGCCATATTGAGCACCATGCCGTTGTGCACACGTTAGAAGCCCTTGAAAAGAACGGCGTAATCAAACTTAGCTTTGTTAACGTTGACGAAAAAGGCAGCGTTGATTACAACCACCTGGAGCAACTGCTTAAGGACAATGAGCGCAGCTTTGTATCATTAATGCATGCCAATAATGAATTGGGTACTCTTACTGATATGGAACGTGTAGGCGACTTGTGCGAGCAGTACAATGCGTTATATCATTGCGATACCGTTCAAACCATGGGTCATTACCCGCATGACCTGAGCAAGCTGAAAGCTCACTTTGTTGTATGTGCTGCGCACAAGCTTCACGGGCCAAAAGGCACAGGATTTTTGTACGTAAATCATAAAGTGAAAATAAAACCGATGATTTACGGAGGTTCTCAGGAACGAAATATGCGCGGGGGTACTGAGAATATCTACGGCATCGTAGGTCTCTCTAAAGCGCTTGAAATGGCTTATACAGACATGGCTGCTCATCAAGCGCACATCCAGGGTTTAAAAACCTATATGATGGAACAATTGGCACAAATTCCGGGCGTTCATTTCAACGGTGAGACAGATGCTGATAAAAGTTTGTATACTGTTCTAAATGTATCGTTCCCTGAAATGGAAATGGCCGATATGTTGTTGTTTAACCTTGATATAGCCGGCATATCGGCATCCGGAGGAAGCGCCTGCAGCTCGGGTACAAATATTGGTTCTCACGTTTTAAACGGTATAGGTGCTAATCCAAATCGCCCTGCCGTACGCTTTTCGTTTTCTAAATACAACACCCGCGAAGAAGTGGATTTTGCCCTTTCAAAAATCCGGGAGGTATGTGCGGTTAATGCGTAGGTATATTTCAAATCTTCGACATAAAAAAAGTCATTGCTTATGCGGCAATGACTTTTTTGTTTTTGGTGGATATGCTACTCTTCTTGCAAGTCTGAGCATTTGTAAACTGTCTTAAAATACAAGACGGTGTGATTAACTTATATAATCTCTGTCCTCATCACTTAGTGTATCGGTCCGTCGGTTGTTGCTGTCATTTAAATAGTCGTCATCATCACTTTCCTCACGCCGCGGTTGACTTTTTCTTCGTCGCCTGCTTACTAAAATCCCTAAAAGAAACGCACTAACGGCTACCGATGTAAGCGCAGCAACCTTTGGTACCGTAAGCGGTAAAAATAAAATTGTGAACTCTGCTTCGCCGGTATTTTGTAATAACATGGCTGTTATAAAAATTAGAAGAAGGAGAGATACTGTAGTTTTAAAACTCATGTTTGGTGATTGAAATATGACGTTTCAAGATGCAAAATTTTGTGATCAGTGTTTAACGATTTTGAAGTTTTACAGAAAATTTATCACAGAAGATAGGGGAGAACTTACTACGTGAGGCAACATCCTTGCCTATTCCAATCAACATAATTTTATCAATCTGTATACAAAAAAGCCAAAGGTTTAGAAGTGCCCGCAAAATTCCAGTTTTTAATACTTTCGTTTCAATACACTATCTATTATATTTCAAATTTCATTTGGTAACTTAATTTTACTGTAGGTGTGTATATATAATTTATTGACTTTCAATTATTAGTTTATGATAAAAATTACAATTATAAGTAATTGCTAATTATATTAGTAATTTGTTTACTTAAATTGGCATTATTCATGCAAGATACGTTTAAGTGTATCTATATATAAACTTGTAAATCAGAATTATATAAAAATAAAAAATTTGCATTATATAAGATTATGATTTACTTAAATCGTTATGTTCATGTTAATAGGGCCAGTAATAGAATTATTAGCCGGGACACTATGTAAAAATCGTGGATTGGATGTGATGAATTTTAATTGCGAGCACATAGATTAAGGTCCCTTAAAAATTATAATGTCTTAGAGAGGCTTAAAATGCTTTTAGATCGAAATTGAAAAAATGTGCTTATCATCGTAAAAGATTTGGTATGCACGCAAGAAAGAATAGAAAGTCAGGATATCAAGTGAATTGATCCACCAGGTTTAAACACGCTTAACATGCGCAATCGGGTAAGTATTTTTGTAAGTATAAATCAAAAGAGTAGCTAAAGGAATTTCCTAAACATGCCCCGGCACGAGTTTAAATTTTAAGCTCCTGTTTAATGAGTACGAAAATGGATTTTGGGAAGACTGTAAGTTGCTTGCGAAATTTGCCTAGTAGTTATCTTGTAAACTGTCAGGCATCAAGCCAGGGCTTAGTGTAAAATTTAAATAAAATGGACGCGGTATGTTATGCTTGTTGCGCCTTGCGTTGCTTGAAACGGACGGCTTGTTTTTGAACAACCGGAAACAGGAAAATGGTTGATAGTATAATGACTGCACCGATCCAAAAACCCATGCTCATGGTATGTAAATCACCAAAAAACATAAAGGCCATTATGATGCCGTAAACCGGTTCGAGGTTAGTGATAAGGGCTACTTTAAATGCCGAAAGTTCGCGCATTACAGATACGCCTGCTACGTAGGCCAGCGACGTGCATATGGTGCCTAATACTAATAAATAAGCAATGTCTTGGTTGCTTGGTATCTGCAATGTTTTGATACCACCGCTTGTAAGCATATATAATGTAATCCAAAAGAATGCTCCGCCAAGCTCGTAAAATGATATGATGGTGGGATGCGTATGCTTAACCTGGTTGGAGTTAATGATGGAGAATAAACTGGCTGCTGCAGCGCATAAAAGCCCCAAAACTATACCTAGTGTGTATTGCGTTTCAAACTTAAATATGAGTACAATGCCGGTGATGATTAATAAGCCTGATAGTATTTCGAGCTTTGAAATGGGTTTGCGCTTTATAAACGGCTCAAAAACGGCCGTAAATAGTGTAAGTGAGGAAAGGCATACAAGTGTAACCGAAACAGTAGAAACTTTAATAGCTTGAAAAAACAATATCCAATGGGCGCCTACAAGACCTCCGGTAAAGAATAGCGTAAGAAATGATTTTCTGTTTACTTTGAAGTTTTGCTTGTTAAATCTGAAGTAAAGAAAAAGCGTCACCAACGCAATAAGTACCCGGTACCAAACAAGGTTAACCGCCGTAATAGTAATCAGTTTCCCTAAAATGCCCGTAAAGCCCCATATAAAAACTGTAAAGTGAAGTATAAGCAGGTTTTTATTCAGTTCGGGTGATTTATTTGCAACATGCGTCATTTACAAAACGGAGTTATGATTTTTGTATGTATTGAGAGACCGATAAAGTTATGTGCCGCCCGTGATGGTTGTTATTTTGGAGCCTTTTTAAGCAGATATAGACCGGTTAAGCCAAACAAAACGTTGGGTATACAAACTGCTATAATGGGTGGCAGGCTGGCTTTTAACGAAAATACGTTTGCAAAGCGGTCTACTACTATATATAAAAAGCATAGTAAAATGCCTACACCCAGTGGCAAGCCAATGCCTCCGCGTACTTTGCGGGATGATATTGAAACACCAATAAGTGTTAACACAAACGCCGAAAAAGGATATATATACCGACGGTATTTTTCCAACTGTAGTTCAACAAGCCTGCCGGTGCCCCGTATGTTTTCCTTTTGTATTTGCTTGGTAAGGTCGGCGGTTGATATGGCCCGGTAAATGTTGGTATTAATGTCTGTATTGGCCTCAAAGTCAGATGGCCGCATGTCAATTACAGTATCCTTTTGCGGCAGCTCAATAAATCTTTCTTTCAATCCGTCCACATATCTGATCTTGGCATTATGAAAAGTCCAGCTTCGTTTTAATGAATCATAAGTGATATGATCAGAGGTAAGCTTTTCACGCATCAGGTCGCCGTCAAATTTTTCCAGTACAAAGTTATATCCTGTACGCACTACGTTATCATATGATTGCAGGTAAACAAAGGTACGGTCATCGAGCTGCATGTGCAGTTCTTTCAGGGTAGGGTCGGTTTTGTTGGTGTAGGTGTCATCAAACTTAACGCTTAACTGGTTGGTAAGCGGAATGAAGTACACGTTCCCTAAAAAGAATACTATAAAAATTACGCCTGATGCAATAAAGTAAGGTCGTAAAAAACGCCTGAAACTCACCTTGCCACTTAAAATGGGCACAATTTCGGTTTGATTGGCCATTTTAGCCGTGAAAAATATAACGGCCAAAAAGTTGATAAGAGGAAGCAAGATGTTTGCGTAATAGGGCAAATAGCCGCCGTAATACTGAAACACAATGGCGCTTAACGGCGCTTTGCTCTTCAAAAAATCATCTAAATGCTCCGATACGTCAAACACAACAATGATGATTAGGAACAGCGATAGGGTGAAAACAAAGGTGCCCAGGTACTTTTTGATAATGTACCAGTCAATAATTTTTATGTAGTTATTCAGAAATTTGAACATTACAAGCGCTGGGCTAATTGTGTAACCATGGCATTCTTCCAACTGTAAAAATCGCCATTTATTATGTGCTGACGGGCTTCATTTACCAGCCATAAATAAAAATGCAGGTTATGCAGGCTGGCAATTTGTGCGCCCAGCATCTCGCCCGATGTAATCAAATGACGTAAATAGGCTTTAGTATGCTCGCGGTCAACCCATAGGTCGCTATCTTCATCAATGGGTGTGAAGTCGTTTTTCCATTTTTCATTACGCATGTTCAATATGCCGTTTTTGGTAAACAGCAGGCCGTGGCGTGCGTTGCGGGTAGGCATCACGCAGTCAAACATGTCAATCCCAAGCGCAATATTTTCTAAAATATTAACGGGTGTGCCTACGCCCATCAGGTAGCGGGGCTTATCCTGAGGTAAAATATTGCATACAATTTCGGTCATGGCGTACATTTCCTCCGCAGGTTCACCAACCGATAGTCCGCCAATTGCGTTGCCTTCACGGCCGAAAGAGGCGATTACCTCTGCCGAACGCTCGCGCAGGTCTTTATAAACCGATCCCTGTACAATAGGAAATAGCGTTTGGCTGTATCCGTATTTAGGTTGAGTATTGTCAAAGCGGTCACAGCAGCGTTTAAGCCAGCGGTGCGTCATCTCAATGGAGCGCCGCGCATAGCCATAATCACAAGGGTAGGGAGTACACTCGTCAAAAGCCATAATAATATCGGCACCAATAACGCGCTGGATATCCATGGCCGCTTCAGGCGTAAACAAGTGTTTCGAGCCGTCAATATGTGAGCGGAAGGTAACGCCTTCTTCTTTTATTTTGCGTGCCTGGCTTAACGAATATACCTGGTAACCACCGCTATCGGTTAAAATTGGTTTGTCCCAGCCATTGAATTTGTGCAGGCCGCCGGCCTTTTCCAGGGTTTCCAATCCTGGGCGCAGGTAAAGGTGATAGGTGTTGCCTAAAATAATCTGAGCTTCAATATCATTCTTAAGCTCGCGCTGGTGTACGGCTTTTACCGTGCCGGCAGTGCCAACAGGCATGAAAATAGGCGTTTGTATAACGCCATGATCTGTAGTAATTTCTCCGGCACGAGCCTTTGAAAGTTTATCTTGAGCAGTTAAATTAAATTTCATTTTTGTAACGGGCAAAGTTACTAAAATTAAATAGCCTCGCCCACGCCCTCCTTAAGAGTAATTTAAGCCTTCAAATTTGTATTGCTAAGGAAATGTTTCTGCTAGTAAAGGTGCAGGAATTTACATTTCCTCTCAGGGCGTTTTGTTGGTGTTCTTTAAATTTAACTAATTCCCTACTAATTCGCTTAAAATTAACAAATTTGCGGCTTGAAATAAGTGCCCGAATTTGGAACAATATATACCCTTTGTTTTATTGAGTTTTTTTGCGCTTTGCTTTGTTTGGCAAATGGGCTTTTTATTAATAGTGCAGCGTCGTTTGGCTGCTTTCAAAGTGCCCGATGCTGATGTTTCAGCAGTGAACTTACCGGTTTCGGTAATTATAAGTGCCCGTAACGAGGCGGAAAACCTTAAGCTGTATTTGCCTGCAATTTTATCACAAGATTACGCTAATTTTGAGGTAGTTGTCATTAATGATTGTTCGGTAGATGATACTCGCTGGGTGTTAGAGGATTTTGCCAAAAACCATCCGCACCTTAAATTGGTTACAGTTACAGAACACCCCCGTTTTAAAACCGGGAAAAAGTTTGCCTTAACCATGGGTATAAAAGCCGCCAGTCACGAACATCTACTGTTTACCGACGCCGATTGCGAACCGGCTTCGCCGCACTGGATTGCGCGGATGGCATCTCAATTTACGCCCGGTGTGCAAATTGTATTGGGATATTCGCCCTATAAAAAGAGCAGAGGATTTATAAATGCCTTTACACGCTTCGAAACGCTTAAAACAGCAGTTACCTATTTTTCGGCAGCCTTGGGGCGCAACGCTTATATGGGTATTGGTCGTAATTTAGCTTATACCAAATCATTATTTTTTAGCGTAAAAGGGTTTGCATCGCATTTGCATATTTTAGCAGGCGATGATGATTTATTTGTAAATAAGAACGCTACCGCCAGCAATACTGCAATTGAGATACATAAAGATGCTTTTGTATATACTGATGCTAAGCGCACCTTAGGTGGTTATTACCGGCAGAAAAAGCGGCACATGGGAGTAGGGGGCCTGTACAAAAACAAGCACCGCCGTATGCTAAGTTTTGAAGCTTTAAGTGGCTTCTTTTTCTATGTGGCATTAGTATTGTGCATAGTTTTTAAAATACAGTTACCAATTATAGCCGGGTTATATGCTGTAAGGTTAATAACTCAAATTATAATTTACATAAAGTCGGCTAACAGGCTGACAGGCAAAGATTTGATATGGTATTTACCTTTTTTTGATTTGCTTTATTATGTGTACTTGAATGTGTTTGGTTTAATAGGAACATTTGTAAAAACCATACAATGGAAGTAAACGCTAACTTTACCGAAAACGCAAAAAACGACTATCAGCTGGTGCTGAAAGCCAGAGAAGGAAGCCAGAAAGCTTTCGCTGATTTGATGCAGCGCTACAAAGATTCGATATACTTTATGTCGCTTAAAATGGTAAACAACCGTGAGGATGCCATGGACATAACCGTTGAAACCTTTGCTAAGGCATTTGAAAAGCTGGACAAATACCAGCCAGACTATGCTTTTAGCACATGGCTGTTTAGGGTGGCCACCAATAACTGTATCGATTTTTTGCGTAAAAAAAAGCTCAACACGGTTTCTATCAACAATATGATGGATGAGGAGGATGACAGGCCTCTACAGATTAAGGCTGATACATTGAACCCAGAGGAAACATCAATAAAAAAGCAGCAGTCAAATGAAATTAAGATGCTTATTGAGAGTTTGCCACCTCGTTACCGTAATTTATTAACGTTGAGGTACTTCGATGAATTGTCGTACGAAGAAATTGCACAACAACTTGATTTGCCGCTAGGTACCGTAAAAGCTCAATTATTCAGAGCCAAATACCTGTTGGGTAACATCATTAACCGCATTGACCGATAAATGGACGCCGGACTTATCACTAAATATTTTCCTGAAGTAACAAATCAGCAGCAGGATCAATTCAACCAACTTTCTGAGCTGTACAATTACTGGAACCAGCAAATTAACGTCATCTCGCGCAAGGACATGGACTCATTGTATGAGCGGCATGTGCTTCATTCATTGGGAATTGCCAAGGTGATGAGCTTTTTGCCTGGCGAACATGTGCTTGATGTGGGTACGGGCGGTGGTTTTCCGGGTGTGCCATTAGCCATTATGTTTCCCGAAACTGATTTTCACCTGGTTGATTCTATTGGCAAGAAAATAAAAGTGGTGAGCGAAGTGGCATCGGCAGTGGGCTTGAAAAACCTGAAAGCAACGCATAGCCGTGCAGAGCAAATACCTGGTAAATTTGATTTTGTTGTATCTCGCGCTGTAACGCAATTAAAAGACTTTTACCCTTGGGTAAAAGGTAAATTCAACAAGGATTCGAAGAATATTCTAACCAACGGAATTTTGTATTTAAAAGGGGGAGACCTTAAACAGGAAATTGCCGAGTCGGGTTTAGCCGTTCAGCAATACTTCCTGAAAAACTACTTTGAGGAGGAGTTCTTCGAGACCAAGCAGGTTATATATGTTAAGATATAAAACGCTGTGATTTAGTTTTTAATGTGTGTTAATTAAACTAAAATCTAAATGCTATCGCCTTCTGCAGTTATGATGATTGTACCTGCGGTAGGCCTTTCCAATTCACTTTTGCTTTCATAGCTATCAGACGTTTTACCATCCGGATACTGAAGTTTAAAGCTTAACCGCATTGTATAAATTCCCGGTTTAGCAACCACTTTTCCTTTGTAGCCAGATATTGCTTTTTTCGCCTCAGAATCAAGAACTGGATTTGCGCTTTGTTTGATAGTAACGTCTGATACTTCTCTGTTGTCATCTACCCTAAAGCTTGTTAGCAGTGTACCTGTAACGTTATTTTTTTGCGCTTGAGCAGGGTAGCGCATGTTTCTGTTTACATGCTTAAGCAATTCTTGAAACGAATAGGTTACCAATTTACCTTCGTTTTTAAGTTTGGTTTTCTCACCTGCTGTTAAGTCTTCATCCTTTAAATTACCTTCAATTGGTGGCGGTGGCGGTGGTAACTTGTATTTAGATGAATTGCGCGAGGTAGCTGGCGGAGGCGGGGGTAGCGCCATTATGCTGGTTGTATTGCTCTCAGCGCTTATAGTTTCCACCTTGATGCCAAACTTTTCTTTTAAGTTTCTTTTGTCGTTTTCGGTGATATTTTGAGCGGTGTATACAAGTTGCTTGCCGCTGGCGCCATTCACTTTAAGTTGATCAGTTACTGTGGTGGTATTGCCACTGATGACTTTTAAGCGTAACTTTTTCAACGAGTCAATGGTTGAGGCTATCGCTTTGGCGTTTGACCCGGTGGTTAAAGCAGCTTTTCCCCACTCAACTTTAAATCCATATTCTTTACTAAATGCGGCCGATGAGGCGCATAGCATGCCTGCGCATAAGGGCAGGGCCATGAGGTAATTTAGCCTGGCTAATTTACCTGAGCGTTTTTGATAGAGCTTCATTATTCTTGATTTTAAAAGGTTTTTTTCAGAAAAGTGATTGGCAACGCTGAGGCCGCTATTTTGGCAAGCCTGGGCAATCAAAAAGTCAACATAGCTATCCTGCTCAGTTTTTCCCGCCGTAAGGCGGTCGGCCTCAAATTCATGAATTGTTTTGAGGCTATTTTGCAGCAGGTATACAACTGGGTTAAACCAGCAAATTACCTTTACCACCTCCAGGAAGAGTATGTCATAGCTGTGTTTTTGGTTAATATGAACCAATTCGTGCTTCAAAATTACAGGCTGCATTTGGTCTTCATTACCTACAAATACATAGCTCATAAATGAAAACGGCGATGGCGTTTCAGGCACCTGCACAAGCATGTAACCATCGCCTTTGCTTCTCTTGCCTCCAGATATTAATTTTAAGAGCTTGTAAAGCTTTGAAAGTAATAAAACAAGCGAGAGTGTCACTCCGGTTGAATAAAGCGCTGTGAGGGCTTTAAAAGGCGCCAATAAAGCATCATCTGCGGTATTGGGTGCGGCAGCCGTCAACACCTGCGTTGTGCTTTGTTGTATTGTTACTTGGGTAGCTACGCTTGGTTGCCGTGCTCCAAAGCTTATTTGTACCAGCGGAATTATAAAACAAACTACAATGGAAACAAGCAAGTAAGCCCGGTTTGCGTTATAGAATGTTTGCCGGCGCAATAGCGCCCAGTAACCCAAATAAGCAAGGGCGAGGTAAATGTTTACCTCAAGCATATACTGCAAAAAATTAATCATCACTGTTTTTTTTGCGACTGCGTTCAGCCAATAAAATTAATTCCGCCAACTCGCTAAGGTTTAGCTTTTGCTCTTTTACCAGGTATGATACCAGGCTTTTGTAAGAGTTGTTAAAGTAGCTTTTAATCACTTTATCAAAAGCAAATTTTTTGTACTGGTCTTCACTAACGGTAGGGAAGTACACATGTGAATTTCCGTATGCTTTGTGGTCAACAAATCCCTTGCTTTCAAGTACGCGTACCACCGTGCTTACCGTGTTGTACGCAGGCTTCGGATCGTCAGGCATTTGATCGAGTATTTGCTTTACAATACCTTCTTTAAGCTTCCACAAAATCTGCATTACCTGTTCCTCGGCCTTGGTTAATTCTTTCATTATCGTTTTCCTGTTTTTAGAGCAAACTATAACGGTAGTTTATTAAAACTATCAAAATAGTTTGCAAACTGCTTTTGTAGTTTGAATAGCCGAAAGTACTACTATTTTTATAGTTTGCAAACTATTTTGATAGTTTTGTTACTCAAATGTGCTTTAGTCTATTAAATAAGCTGTTTTTCTAAAAAAATTTTTTTACCCTAACGGGTAAATTGGTACGAGGTATTATCTTGCGGCTGCATCATGACACTTAAACACCAAATAGCTTTATCACTTATTAAGGGCATCGGGCCTACTTTGTCAAAATCGTTACTGGCATATTTTGGCAGTGCTGATGAGGTTTTCAATGGATCGGTACAGCGTTTTAAGCGTGTGCCGGGCATAGGTCATAAAACCATTGAGAGCCTAAACCTTAATGCAGCCCTTGATCAGGCTACGCAGGAAATTCAATTTGTTGAGAAAAACGGTATTGATGTTATTTTCTATACCGATGATCGATATCCAAAAAAGCTCAAGAATTGTAATGACGCTCCTATTTTACTTTACAGTAAAGGAAATGCCGACTTAAACAACCAACGTGTAGTAAGCATTGTTGGAACGCGTAATGCTACTGACTATGGACGGCAGCTATGCAAAGAGCTGCTTGAAAATTTGCAGCAATACGGCGTGTTGGTAGTAAGCGGCCTTGCGCTGGGTATTGACGTAGCGGCGCATAAGGAAAGCCTGAGACTTAACCTGCCAACCATTGGTGTATTAGGCCATAGTTTAGACCGACTATACCCCAGCCAAAATCGGGGCGTTGCTGATAAAATGATACTTAACGGCGGCTTGCTTAGCGAGTACCCATCAGGCACCAAGCCCGACAGGGAAAATTTCCCCCAGCGTAACCGAATTGTGGCTGGCATGGCCGATGTAACTGTTGTGGTGGAAGCAGGCATAAAAGGGGGAGCACTAATTACTGCCGAAATTGCCAATTCATATAACCGGGATGTGTTTGCGTTTCCAGGGCGTGTAAATGATACCTATTCTGAAGGTTGTAATTTTCTTATTAGGAACCATAAGGCTGGTTTGTTAAGTTGCGCAGCCGATTTGGCTTATTTAATGGGGTGGGATGTTCAATTGGACAGCAAGCCTTCCGCTAAGCAGTTTATGTTGCCAATTGATTTGAGTGAACAGGAACAAGCCATATGGCATATGCTGCAAAATAGTACTGTGCCCGTAGCAATTGATGATTTAAGCATTAAATTGAATATGCCTGTTAGCGCACTAGCCATGAACCTGCTTAACATGGAGATGCAGGGTTATATTAATGCCCGGCCGGGCAAAACTTATGTAATAGCTTAAGCGGGGGCTATTTAACTGATATCTGAATTTTTTTATTGAGATGTTTGAAATCTCTTATAATGGCGTTGCATACCATGTTATTACGCCCGATTCATGCGTTATTTCCTGCCAACTGTCGGCGTCTTCAAATACTATAGTGATGGCGGTGCAGGGTGGTACATCACGCACTTTGCCCGTTAAGTTGAGCAGCAGGTAAGCTATGCCAGGGTTGTGCCCCACCATGGCTGTAAAGTCATAAGCATTTGAAAAATGATTGATTTCGCGAAGCAAGGTGTGCTCGCTGGCTTCATAAATTGCCTCCGTTGCCTTAAGGTTATTCATGTTAAAAGCAGTTGCCAGTATGTTGGCAGTAGTTTGCGTTCGCAAAGCCGCACTGCAAATAATTTGTTCAGGTACCAGGTTATTGGCACCAAGCTTTTGAGCCAGGTCCTTTACATCCGCCTCTCCTTTTTTAGATAGCGGCCTGTGATAATCACCCTTTTCTGAATGCGGTAACGCTTCAGCATGTCTAATCAGCAGTAACTTCTTCATTTACTATAAAAATAGCAAATACCCGTCAATCGTTTCAATACAGTCAAAATAAAATTCAATTGGCAGTACGTTTAATTTGCTTAATCTATATAAATTACAAAACCTGATAAACGCAAACGGCCGGCTTGATAAAAGCCGGCCGTTTGCGTTTATTGTATTTTTATTAGAATGTGAAACCTACTGATAAACCAATTACGCGGTTTTTAGATGATACGCCAATCTCGTTATCGCCTAAAATATTTGTTAAACCTAAGTCGTAATTAGCTTTTAAAAGTAAACCATTGTCAAAACGAACACCTAATAAGCCGGTTGCTCCAACGTCGGTTCTTTTTACATCGGTACCAAATTCAAGGTCAACGCTTTGCCTTCCATTTGTTGTTTTAGCGTTTAAGCCAATACCAACGTAAGGGCCTGCACCTACAAAAAGCTTACCGCCGCCAAAAGGAGCATTGTAAAGAAAGTTTATTGGAACCTGCAGGTAACTTAGTTTCAGTTTGCCATCGCCGCCATCGTCAGATGCTCCGCCCTTACCGGTATAATATAAACCTGGTTGGATAGAAAAGTTGTTCCCAATTGGCGCATCAGCAAATACACCTACCGAAAAAGAAGTTAAGGTACCGCTTGAACCTGATCCCGAAACACCATCAACCGATGCTGTGATTTTTGCAAAGTTAACGCCGCCGCTAACGCCGAAAGTTGTGTTTGATTGTGCCGAAGCAGTAAAGAATGAGCCTGCTAAAAATGCGGCTAAAATGAGTTTTTTCATTTGTGTTGTGATAAAGTATGTTAATTGATGTAGTTGAGACTGTAGCAGTATGTTAAGGTTTAACGCTTAATATTTTTAAAAAGAATAGCCTAAAGAAAGTCCGATGGTACGGGTTTTCATTTTTTGACTTACCGAATTGTTATAAATGTCAGCCAAGCCATAATCATAGTTGGCACTCAATGATATGCCGTTATTAAACCTAACGCCAATAAGGCCGGTTACACCATAATCCAAGCGCTTAATAACTCCATTACTGCCAATTTCAAGGTCTTGTTCGGAAGTATTGCTGCCTGATTCACCTCCATATTCTTCACCCAATGAGATGTCTCCGCTAATTTTACCTTTGGCTTTTATAGCAGCTGCTGCAAATGGACCTGCTCCAAAAAAGAACCTGCCAAAATTAGCATCAGCGTTATAAAGGAGATGAACCGGAAGTTGGATATAAGCCAGCTTTAATGATTCTTCTGCATTGATGTTAAATGCAGAACCCATGTCAAAATTAACTTTGATTTTGTAGCCTTTGCCACTGTAGAATAAGCCCGGTTGTACCGAGAATTTTTCACTAAGTGGTAAATCAGCAAATACACCTGCTGAAAATGATGTAAGGGTACCACTGCCATAATCAGATGATGAGCCGTTTTGTGAAATTGTCACACTTGCAAAGTTTACACCGCCTTTTATACCAAATGTAGGGCTTGACGTGTTACGGAATTGTGCTGACGCAGTAAAACAGCTTACTGCAGCCACAAGGGTTAGTAGAGATTTTTTCATAAAATGCGATAAAGCTTATGGAGCAAATATAAATAAATATTGGCTGCGTTTATCACGTCATTATTAAGCGTTTAACAGCTTTTAATAAAATTTATTAACAGCTCATTACTTATTTCTTGCATACACTTAAAATGCCCCAGCGGACATTTTTCCTGGCCAAATTTTGAGCATGGACGGCATGGTAAATCAACACCGGCTACAAGTGCCTTACTTACTTTATAAGGCTGTACACCCAAAAGCTCGGGCACGGTACTGCCCCAAATGGATGCTATGGGTATATCGAAAGCTTCGGCAATATGAGTAAGACCAGTATCAAACCCCAATAAACAACGCGCTTTTGATACCAGGAAAACAGATTCGTCTAAAGTTGTAGCGCCGCAAAGGTTAATTACATGCGAGCCTGCACTGGCAGTAATGTCATCGCCGTTAGCCTTTACATCGTTTCCGCCTAAGAGCATAACGGGCTGATTTATGTTTTGACATATTTGCGCAACCTTATGGTTTGGCATACGCTTGGTGTTATGCGTTGCCCCAATCACAAAAACTACATAACCAGCCTGATGGGTTGGGGGCAGTAAGTTTAATAGGGAGTATTCTTTTTTTATATAATAATTAATAGGCTTTCCATCATTGCTTATTCCCAGCGGAGCTACAGCTTTCAGGTAGCGGTCAACCAGGTGAACAGGTGGTACAAGGTTAAGATTGAATTTTAAGCTTAGCCACTTGCGTATGCGTTGCTTATTATAAGTGTAAGCCTTAAGGCCGGTACGTATTTTTATTAAGCGCGTTCGCAGGTTTGAATGCAAGTCAACCAGTATGTCATACTTCTCAGCTTTAATGTCCTTAATGGTATCACTCAAGCTACGCTTTAGTAGCAACAGTTTGTCAACGTATGGATTGTTATCGTAAATATATCTGAATGCCGGTTTGGTTAAAAAATGAACTTCCGCACCTGGAATTTGCTCTTTAAGGCAACGCACTACCGGGGTAGTGTAAATTATATCGCCCATGGAGCTAAACCTTATTACCAGAATTTTCATTTACCTGCAGTTATGCTTCAGGATTGTTGATTCCTGATTTTTTGGATGATTGATGTGGAAGAATAGCCTTCAACAAAAGTTATGGTTTGTACCTCGCCACCGTTGGCAAGCACTTCTTTTGCACCAACAATATTCTCAATTTCATAATCGGCACCTTTAACCAAAATATCAGGAAGGAGGGTGCTGATCAGATTATGAGGTGTATCTTCATCAAACAAAACTACGGCATCTACAAAAAAGAATGCTGCAAGCAACGCCGCCCGGCTATCCTGATTATTTACCGGTCGTGTTTCGCCTTTTAGCCTTTTTACGGATGAGTCGGCATTTAGCCCGATTATAAGTTTGTTACCCAATTGTGCAGCTTTGTTAAGATAGCTGATGTGGCCAATGTGTACCAAATCAAAAACGCCGTTTGTAAACACTACCTTTTGGCCTTGCTGCTTCCACTCGTTAATTCTTTGTTGTAGTGATGGCAGGTCTGTTACTTTACTTAGAAGTATGTGCTCAAGCTCAGGTCTCATTATACGGTAGTGATAGTAGCTTTACGCTGTTCAAATTTCTCTCTAATTTGCTGTAATGATAGTGCGTTAAGGCAATTCTCTTTTGTAACGCCACCTTTGCGTGCCGATAATATGCCGTAATGCATATCATGGAAACCTTCAACGCGGTGTGCATCGGGGTTAATTGATAATAATACACCCTTTGATATGGCATACTGGCACCACCGCCAGTCAAGATCAAGCCTGCGTGGATTGGCATTTATTTCAATTATTACGTTATTAGCTGCACAGGCGTCAATAACTTTTTCAAAATCCAGCGGGTATCCTTCTCTACCCAGCAACAGGCGGCCGGTAGGGTGGCCCAATATGGTAGTGTATGGATTTTCAACTGCTTTTATAATACGTTTTGTTGCCTTATCAATATCCATTTTTAAGTTTGAATGAACGGAAGCAACTACAAAATCAAATTTCTCAAGGATTTCATTAGGATAGTCAAGCGAACCATCGCCCAAGATATCCGATTCTATCCCTTTGAAAATATGAAAATCTTTAAAAGTGCTGTTTAATTGATCAATTTCGTCGTGTTGTTGCAATACCCTTTCAATACTCAGTCCTTTGGCGTAAACAGCGCTTTTGCTATGATCGCATATGCCTAAATACTGCAATTTAAGCTCGTTGCGGCAAAATAAGGCCATTTCTTCAAGGGTGTTTATACCATCGCTCCAGGTACTGTGATTGTGCAAGGTGCCCTTTAGGTCCGAATAATCAATCAAATCGGGTAAAAAGTTTACGGCAGCTTTGTTTATAAAGTTTGTACCCTCGCGTAACTCGGGTGGCATCCAGGGAAGGCTTGCCTTTTTATATATAAATTCTTCGTTATCAGGCTGGTCAATGGCATCAACAATGCGCGATAGCACTGCCTCCACATGCCTGTCGTTACCAGTGTAAGTAAATAAATCGCGATAAAAAAAGCGTTTGTCGGTAACTACTATGGTTACCAGTAAGCCATTTGCTGTTTCGCCGCTTACTTCGCAATTGTTAACGTTTATGTTGTTTAATATAGTTGATACCGAGAGCGAGCTTATTACCAGCTCCGCATCGCGGCTGCCAAGAACAGTTACTAACTCAGATATTACTTCGCAGCAACGGCGGTAATCTCCGGCAAACTCTATAAGCGCGCCAGGAAACATGCCTTTCAGTAAAACCATTAATTCTTTGGCTTCGTGCTGGGCCTGTGCATACAGGAACTTGCCATTGCTTGCCATTCTGAATTCAAGGGCTTTTAAAATTTCATCCTGTGTTTTTAAGCCAAATCCTTTTGCCTCGGCAAGCCGGTTTTCATTACAGGCATAGTATAATTCGCCTGTGTTTTCAATACCCAGTTGTTTCCATATTACGGCAACCTTTTTAGGCCCGATGCCCTTGATGTTCATTATTTCAATTACACCATCGGGAGTGGCCTTAAGCAGGTCTTGTAAATCAGATAATAAACCGGTTTCTAAAAGCTCTTTGATGTAAGCGGCAATGCTTTTGCCTACACCTTTAATTTGCGTTATTTCTTCAAAGCTTTTGTCGGCAATTTTATAGGGCAGCTTATCAATGGTAAAAGAGGCATTGGCAACCGAGCGTGTTTTAAACTCGTTTTCGCCATGCAGTTCCATTAATTTGGCCAGCAGTTTAAGTTGACCGGCAATAGGTTTATTTTCCATAACAGCAGAATGGTTGTAAAAATACAAAAGCCATTCTCAATGAACAGCTTTTGTTGGTATTTTGTTGGAACTAAAGAAGCATGCCCGGCATTAAAACGGTAAGCAATGCTTATTGTTCCAAAGTAAGTAAGTTGTTAGCCTACCAATGTTCGGCAACAAATGGCAAGCGTGCCTGCGGAACCCTGATCATGCCTTGCAGTGTTTTAAGCTGATTATAGTAAGCGTAATTAGCACCAAGCTCTTTTTGCAGCAGGTTTGTTTTTACACGGGTTTGCACATCATCGCTCATGCTTTTAAAGAAACCTTTTTGCTCAGGGTAGGCAACCAGTTTGTAATTTTTAATTTTAGCTTTTTTGGCGGCGCTGGCAATGGCATCGTTGATGTTGCCAAGCCTGTCAACCAATCCAATTTTAAGTGCTTGCTCACCTGTCCATACCCGGCCCTGACCGATGGTATTTATATAAGCCTGGCTTTTTTTACGACCATCGGCAACTGCCTTGGTAAAATCATCATAGCCATTGTTAATTTGGTCTTGCAAAATGGCGCGTTCATCAGCAGTAAGCGGACGGCTTACATCCCCCAGATCGGCATATTTACCTGTTTTAACGCCGTCGAAGGTAATGCCCAGCTTATCGTTAAGCAGTTTTTGCATATTAGGAAGAATGGCAAATATGCCTATTGAACCGGTTACAGTGTTTGGCTGAGCGAATATAGAATCGGCCGCACATGAGATATAGTAACCGCCCGATGCAGCGTAATCGCCCATTGATACAATAATAGGCTTTACCTTTTTGGTAAGGCTTACTTCTCGCCATATAACATCCGAAGCTAGTGAACTGCCACCTGGTGAATTTACACGCAAAACAACTGCTTTTACCTTATCGCTAAGGCGTGCTTTACGTAAGGCTGCCGAAATACGGTCAGAGCCTATGCTGTTGTCATCACCTTCGCCGCCATTAATTTCGCCCGATGCGTATATCATAGCAATTTGGTTTGATGAATCAACATCTTTGTCATCATCATCGGCGCCGCTGCTTTTTGCATAGGCCGGTAAGTCAACACCTTTTAAATTCTTGTCTAAGTCGGTATTGGTAAGTTTCTTAAGTTCGTTTAAAACCTCGTCTTTGTATTTTAATCCGTCAACCAGTTTATATTTAAGCGCATCGGCAGGGTAGCGTACTTTTAGTTGGTCGGCTATAACGTACAAGCTGTCTTTGTTAATTTTACGGCTTGCACTAACACCGCCCAAAAACTGGTTATACAATGAGCCGAGGTAGGCTGTTACCTGCTGACGGTTTGCATCGCTCATTTTATCAAGAAAAAACGGCTCTACGGCACTTTTATAGGTTCCTACTTTAATTATTTGTGCTTCAATGCCCAGTTTATCAAGCGCACCTTTAAAGAAAGTAACCTGTGAACTCATGCCCGCAAACTCAAATATACCTTTGGGGTTTATATAAACCTTATCAGCTACAGAAGCCATGTAGTAAAAGCCTTGGGTATAAACTTCGGAGTAAGCAATGATAAATTTTTTTGATTTCTTAAAGTCGATAAGAGCATCGCGTATTTCCTGGGCGGTTGCCTGTCCGGCCATCAGGTAACTATCAGTAATAAATATACCTTTAATATGATCGTCAGTCTTAGCTTTTTTTATGCTTGATAAAATATCATTCAATCCTAATTGCTTATCATCACTAAAGCCCAGAAAGTCGAGCCCGGCAAGCGGATTGTTAGGTGTACGTTCAGGAATGTTAGTTTTAAAAGATACGTTTAAAACAGAGTTGTCCTCCACTTTAACATCACCGTCGCTGGCGGCGGCAGCTATTATGCCTATTACTACAAATAGCATTATTACACAAACTATAACAATGCCCACTACAGTAGCCAGTACGAACTTGAAAAATTGTTTCATTAACTATATTAAATAATTTAACTATGCAAACTTAATAATTGAGTACAATATAATGTTTAGAGCATACAATATAATATTTGTTACAACATGGTAAGCGTTTATTTACTGTTGGGAAGTAACCTTGGCAACAGGCAAATGTTTTTACAGCAAGCGGCAGATTACATTAGTGCCCAAGCCGGAAGCATACAAACAAAATCGGGCATTTACGAAACCCAAAGCTGGGGAAAGACTGATTTGCCCGACTATTTGAACCAGGTGTTGCTAATACAAACCCAGTTAAGCGCTGAAGATTTGTTAAACAACATTCTTGCAATTGAGTTATTACTTGGCCGCGAGCGGTTGGAGAAGTGGGGAGCCCGTACCATTGATATTGATATTTTGTTTTACGGTGATGAGATCATTAATAAACCTAATTTGGTTGTTCCGCACCCGGAGTTGCATAACAGGCGCTTTACTCTTGAACCACTTGCCGAAATTGCACCAAACTTTGTACATCCTTTGCTGCAAACCACAATTAATAAATTGAAAAGTGATTTGCAGGATAAATCGGATGTAAAAAAAATATATTTTTGAATAACAATTGTAAATTTATATGGCTGAGAACCAAGCAGACCTTGACCTAACCTTTTTATACGAGATAGCTGACGGCAGCGACGAGTTTATTGTAGAATCCATAGATATGTTTTTACAGCAAACTCCAATGCTTGTTACCGAAATTGGTAGCGCTATAAGCAGTGAAAACTGGGCGGCAGCCGGCGCTGCAGCGCACAAGCTTAAACCCAATCTTGGATTTTTTGGTATGCATACTACGCAGGGTATGATGCAGGATATTGAGCACATAGCTAAAAATGGCGCTCCGGAGCCTCAGGTTTTAAAAGAAAAATTTGAAAACGCTAAAGTGCTTATTGAAGCTAACCTTGCAGAGCTGGAAAAAATAAGAGCTGAAAAAAGCGCTTAAGGCTGTTTTGAATTCAGTTCGTAATTGAAAGTGAGACGCAGGTAATGCGTATTTTTTTTGCGTATGATCAAAATACACACGCAAGCTTAGGCGTTGTGGCGACTGCAAATAGAAAAGTCATTTTGATTGGTAGGTGTGTTTCTTACATGGTGGATACCATTGATTAATTCAACTACTAATCAAAATGACAGTAATTTCGATGTTTTATAAAGGTTATGAAACTATACAGCGGTAACTGTAAAGCTATAGCTTTCCATAATAAGGTTAGCCAGTAAGCTTTTGCAAGCTTGCTCTACTTTGTTTTCAGCAGCTTCCTGAGTGTCTGCTTCAATTTCTAATGATACGTGCTTGCCAATGCGTACGTTTTGAATTTCGGCCAGTCCAAGGTTTTTCATGCTGCCGGTAACAGCTTTACCTTGCGGGTCAAGAATTTCTTTTTTTGGCATTACGTCAATTTCGGCCTGGAATTTCATACTATCTGGCAAATCTTATTTGAATGATTGATAAGGCGATGTACATTACTATAATCGCCGGAATTGCGGCAAATTTAAAAAACAATATCAGAATTGCCGACAATAGGAGTAAGATATACCGATAAATATTTCGTTGAAAATCGCGGTTCTTAAATTTGAGTGACATCAATGGTAATTCAATTACCAGCAACGTACACATTATAAGCACAAAAAAGGCTAAAAAGAATGGGTTAAGTATAAATGCCGACAAGAAGTCAACATTGTCTTTAAGTACAAGCGGAAACGAACCAATGAGTATAGCATTAGCAGGGGTGGGTAGGCCTATAAAACTATCAGACTGCCGCTCATCGTTGTTGAATTTTGCCAGCCTTAATGCCGAAAATACAGGTATAAGAAATGCTATGTAATTTAAATAGGTGCTTACTCCCGATATTTGAGGCGCCTGTAGAAATAAACGGTACATAATAAAAGAGGGCAGTACCCCAAAGCTTACCACATCGGCTAGCGAATCAAGATCTTTTCCTATAACTGAAAATGCTTTGAGTACCCTGGAAGCCAGGCCGTCAAAAAAATCAAAAATAGCTGCCAGGAAAATGCAGTATGATGCAAATATAAGGTTGTCTTGAAAGGCAACGAAAACTATTCCCACGCATCCGCTAAACAGGTTGGCACAGGTAATGGCGTTGGGTACATGTTTCTGAACGCGATTCCTCATTTCGGCGTTGAAGATAGCCAAATAATATTAACCATGTATAAACATTGTGGCATTGGCTTTAAATCCTAACGGTATTTTAATGTGGATGTTTGCAGTGCCATCAAATAAGCCATAATTATCAGTAACACTTGACCAATATTGTTATTACTACCTTTTTAACATAAACGCCGTTTGCATGGCTTTTATCAAATATCATCCTAAATGATGAAGTGTTCTTAAATCAAAATGCCATTCCGAACAGCAATTCGAAATGGCATTATATATTTTCAGTTTATGATTGATGTTGCCATCAACCTGTGAACCTTATGAGTTCATTGATACCAAAAACTCTTCGTTTGATTTGGTGCCACGTATTTGTGCCTGTAAAAACTCCATCGATTCGATTGAATTCATATCGGCAAGGTGATTGCGAAGAATCCATATGCGTTGCAGGGTTTCGCGGTCTAACAACAAATCGTCGCGGCGGGTACTTGATGCAGTAATATCAATAGCAGGGAAGATACGTTTGTTAGATAACTTACGATCCAGTTGCAGCTCCATATTACCGGTACCTTTAAATTCTTCAAAGATAACCTCATCCATTTTAGAGCCGGTTTCAGTAAGTGCTGTAGCAATAATGGTTAATGAACCGCCATCCTCAATGTTACGGGCTGCACCAAAAAAGCGCTTTGGCTTGTGTAATGCGTTGGCATCAACACCACCCGATAGTATTTTACCTGATGCAGGTGCTACGGTATTGTAAGCACGCGCTAAACGGGTAATAGAGTCGAGCAATATAACAACGTCATGACCACACTCTACCATACGTTTCGCTTTTTCAAGCACAATGTTGGCAATTTTAACGTGGCGCTCGGCCGGCTCATCAAACGTTGATGAAACCACCTCGGCGCGTACGCTGCGGGCCATATCGGTTACCTCCTCAGGGCGTTCGTCAATCAGTAATATAATAAGGTATACCTCCGGATGGTTTTTTGCAATTGCATTAGCCACATCCTTTAAAAGCATGGTTTTACCTGTTTTAGGCTGCGCCACAATTAAACCACGCTGACCTTTACCAATTGGTGAAAACAGGTCCATAATACGGGTTGAATAATTGCTGCCATCAGTAAACAAGTTCAAGCGCTCCGACGGGAACAGAGGCGTTAAGTGATCAAATGGAACACGATCACGAACCTCGGCAGGTATACGGCCATTGATGGCTTCTACACGCACCAGCGGGAAGTATTTCTCACCTTCTTTTGGTGGACGAATACTACCTCTCACGGTATCGCCGGTTTTCAATCCGAACAATTTGATTTGCGATTGTGATACATAAATATCATCAGGAGAGGTAAGATAGTTATAGTCAGACGAGCGCAGGAAACCGTAACCATCAGGCATAATTTCTAAAACGCCTTCGTTTACAATAACGTTATCAAAATCAAGGTTTATCTCTTCCTTTTTATTTTGATTATTGTCGCGGTTATGCTCGCGGTTGTTTTCGCGTTGCTGACCGTTTTCACGTTGTTGGTTATTCTCGCGCTGCTGATGATTATTTTCACGAGGCTGCTGATTCTCGCGTTGCTGGTTTTGTCCTTCGCGCGGGTTTCCCTGCGGACGGCGCTCACGCTCAAATTTTTGCGTACGCGTGCGTGTTGCTTGTTCGGCAAGTGGTGCCGCAAACGGTGTGTGCGTGTTTTCGGTAACGGTTTCAATTGCCTGTACATCATTTGGTGTACCTGCAATTGCAGTTTCAGCCTGTACAATAGGCTCGGGTGCGGCAAATAAATCAGCAGCTGCAGTAACCTCTGCTTCTGCGGCAGGAGTTTTAGCCTTTACGCTACGCGTACGTTTGCGTGGTTTATCGTCATTTTCTGCTTCAGCAGCCGGAGCGGCGGCACTTTGAGCAGTATCAGTACCGTTACTATAATTAGTATCAAGAGTAGCTTGTTGTTCCCTTGCGGTTTCTATAAGCTGTTGTTGTTCGGTTATGCGTGTAACAAGCTGAGCCTTGCGCAGTTCGTCTGCTTCGGCAATACCCAGGTCCTTGGCCATTTGGCGCAATTCAGACACTAGCTTGTCATTCAGTTCAAGTTTATCGGGCATGGAGGTGAATTAAAAATTCAAAAAGGGATAATATTTTGATTGTTTGTTGTATAAAGAAAATTAGTCTTGCTGCTGTAACGCACCTTGATTAAAAAGTTAATGTTTTAAAAGCAACGTGGGATTTTAACAACTTTTCTTTAGTGCAAGAAAAATTTATTCGGAAACGCTGCAATAGTAACCATTAATTTTATTTTATACAATTAATTTAAAAAATAGTTACACAAGGCTAACACTTCGGGCTATTTTTAGTTTTTTTGCCCGGTAAAATATTTTACTTTTCTTAAATATGCTTGCACGTCAGGAACTCATCGATCAGATTAAACAAAAGAAATCGTTTTTATGCGTTGGCTTAGATACCGATTTAGATAAGATACCCGATTTTTTGCATGATTTTGAAGACCCAATATTTGAATTTAACAAGCGTATTATTGATGCCACCGCCGATTTATGTGTGGCCTACAAACCAAATGCTGCCTTTTACGAAACTTATGGCGTAAAGGGCTTGCAAAGCCTCATTAAAACTTACGAGTATTTGCCTAAAAACTGCCTGAGTATTATTGATGCCAAACGCGGCGACATTGGTAACACCAGCGACCGTTATGCCCGTGCTTTTTTTGATGAAAAAGCCAGCGGAATGGGTTTTGACGCCATAACCATAACACCTTACATGGGGCATGACAGTATCACACCGTACCTTGCTTACGAAGGTAAGTGGATTATTGTGCTGGCGCTTACATCATCAGTTGGAAGCCACGATTTTCAATACCTGCAAACTAACGAAGGTTTGTTACATGAAGCCGTAATTAACAAGGTAAATACCCTGGCAGGAGCCGACCGAATAATGTTTGTTGTTGGCGCTACCAAAGGGCAGGAGTTTGAAAACATACGTAAGCATGCGCCAAACAACTTTTTGCTTGTTCCGGGTGTGGGTGCCCAAGGTGGAAGCCTTGAAGATGTATGCCGGTATGGTATGACAAGTGAATGCGGTTTGCTGGTGAATTCTTCCAGGTCAATTATTTATGCATCAAACGGAAAAGATTTTGCCGAAGCTGCCCGTGCCGAAGCCTTAAAGCTGCAAACGCAAATGGCAACAGAGTTGGAAAAGGCAGGCATATTATAGCCCAAATAAATTACCCTATTTCAATGTAAATCTGCTTAAAGTGAGGATACTTATTTTGTATACTTTTCTTTAGTGCTTCTATGGTCTTACTCAAATCCTCAACAATTGAGCGTTCGGCGAACCTTACTTTTAGCACCAAAATCACTTCTTCGGGAGCAAGGTACATTGATTGATGAGATAGCACCTGCTGTACGTTATTGTTGTTTTCAATGATGCAGGTAATTGCATGCAGATCCTCTGCCGATGCGCTTTCACCCATGAGCAGGCTGCGGCTTTCGCGTACCAGCAAAATGGCTACAGCCGTAAGAAGCAGGCCAATCATAACCGAGGCAATGCCATCAATATATGGGTTGTTTAAAATTTGACCAAGCAATATCCCTGTAAACGCTATCAGGATACCTAAAACATCGGCGGCATCTTCAAAAAGTACCACAAAGGTTGATGGATCTTTACTTACGTGTACTGCCTTCCAAAAAGGCGTATCTCCGCGCTGACGTTTAAACTCCTTTAAAGCAGTTATAAACGATATACCATCGAATATAAACGCTATACCAAGCACAATGTAATTCCAAATAGGGTTTTTAACATGCTGCGGGTGCATCAAATGCTCAATGCCCTCGTATATGGAAAAGCCCCCGCCAAGGGCAAAAAACAAAAGTGACACCACAAACGACCAAAAGTAGAGTTCCTTACCGTAGCCAAACTGCCTCACAGCATCGGCAGGCTTTTGGCTTTTACGTATGCCTAGCAGCAGTAGTACTTCGTTGCTGGTATCAACTAAGGAATGAATACCTTCCGACACCATTGCTGAACTGCCCGTAAATATTGCAGCTGTTAACTTTGTTGCGGCTATGAGCAGGTTGGCAGCAAGCGCTGTATAAATTGGAGTTTTAGATGCGGGCATACGCTAATTACACGTTGCAAGTGTATTAGGTTTTAGTTTAAAGCAAAATTACAGGTAAACTTTTTACTTTTAAGAGAAGTGGCACTCATTTTTAAATACTTTGTAATAAAAGTGTTGGATTAATAAATAATATGCAAAGCGCACACACTTACAGTTTATATTTGTACTGTAATTGCTTTGACCAAACGCGCCGCAAAAATATCGACATCAATATTACTGCTGTTTTTTTTTATAACAGGGCAGGTAATTGTTTTTGCGCATACGCACAAAGTAACCCCGCAACTGCATAAGCATTACGCGCAAAAAGACAAGTCGAAAATATCTGAAGACAGTTGTCCAATTTGTGTGCAACACGGCAATCTGCAATTGTTTTTGCAGCATCATCAGTTCTACTTTTTTGCTTTAACAAGCTTTTGTGAAACAGGCGAATATGTGCCCGTTTACAACAGCATTGAAATACTGCTTGCCGGTAACCGCGGGCCTCCGGTAGTGTGATTTTTCTAAATCGACTAGTGATCGTTTATCGGGTCGCTGTATTTTCTTTTTTTTAAAATTACACTTTAGCCCTTTCATTAAATCATGAAATTCAAGTTTCTATGCAGCTTAATGCTGCTTATATTACCCGTTTATCTACAAGCGGCCATTGCTGCTTTTAACGGAAAAGTTACCGATGCCAAAACCAACGAACCTATTATTGGTGCTGTAATTACTATTCCGCAATTGAGAATAAGTACCAGTACAAATGCCGCCGGTGAATTCAGTTTTGCGCAATTGCCGGCACGTGGCCGCTTTGTGGTACAGATTAGTTATTTAGGCTACCAAACCCAGGTTAAAACGGTTGATTTGTCATCGCCAACGGCTTTGTCATTTTCTTTAACTCCAAGTATAATTGAAGCACGCGAAGTGGTGGTAACCGGTACGGTGCTTACATCAACCAGCAAAAGCAACAGCACATCAGCAACGGTGCTTAATAAGGAAGAATTGCAAGGCTCCTACACCAACCTTATTGATGCGTTGGCCAAGCAGGTACCCGGCGTAAGCCAGATTACTACCGGACCAGGTATATCAAAGCCGGTTATACGGGGTTTAGGCTATAACCGTGTAGTTACCCTTAGCGATGGTATAAAGCAACAGGGACAGCAATGGGGTGATGAACATGGAATAGAGCTTGATCAGTACCAGGCCGATAAAGTTGAAGTATTGCGCGGAGCTGCTTCACTCCAATATGGATCAGATGCCATTGGCGGCGTTATAAATTTGGTTGAGCCTTTAGCGCCTGCACCGGGTAAGATTAAAGGCGAATTGCTTTCAAATTATTCTACCAATAATGGGTTAACCGGCTCGTCATTAATGTTAACAGGTAACGAAAACGGGTTTGTGTGGAGAGGTCGTGGCTCGTACCAAAACGCTTACTCATTTAAAACACCTGATGGCTACTTTCCAAATAGCGGTTTTAATAATACAAACCTAAGTGGTATGCTTGGTTTAAACAAAAGCTGGGGTTACTCGCATTTAAATTTCTCATACTATAAAAATAATATAGGCTTTTACGATCCTGAAACAGCCGATGAGCTTTACACTACCGAGCGTTCGCGCAAGCTGGACTTCCCGCGGCAAGATATACGGCACTACAAGGTGGCCCTGAATAACAATTTTGTTATAGGGGAGGGATCATTAAAGGTTGATTTAGGCTATCAAAAAAACCAACGACGCGAGCTTGAGGACAGTGCCGATCCTGCCTTGTATTTTGACCTTAACACCTACTCGTTGGATGTTAAATATGCGCTGCCTGCCAAAAATGGCTGGGAGCCGGTTATAGGTTTAAGCGGAAGTATAGGTAAAAGCTTAAATAAAGCCGAAGAAAAATTAATACCTGAATACAATGCATATGCTGCAGGTGTATTTGGTTTTGTTAAAAAAACATTCGGCGATAATACGGTGAGTGCAGGTTTGCGTTACGATTACATACGCAATAAAGGTAAACAGTTATTTGAGGATGATGAGGAACGTTTTGCCGGCTTTAACAACACTTTTAACAGCATAAGCGGGGCTTTAGGCTACACACACATCTTTAACGAGTATGTAAACTTTAAAGCTAATGCCGGTACGGCCTTCCGTGCGCCAAACCCTGCAGAATTAGGTGCAAACGGAGTGCATGAAGGTACATTCAGATACGAGATTGGAAACGGAAATTTACGCCCTGAGCGCAGTTACCAGGCCGATGCAACATTGGAATTTGGTACCGGTATACTTACAGGTAGCCTTGGCGTTTACGAAAACTATGTGCACAACTATATTTACCTTTCAAACAATAACGAAACCATTGAAGTGCCTGATGAAGATTTAGGTACGTACCCTGTGTATCGTTACGGGCAGGTTAATGCAAACCTATATGGTGCCGAAGCTGCCGTTACCTTACACCCGGTTTCATTTATTCATTTCGAAAACACATTTAATTATACCCATGCGCAAAATCGTACGTTCAGCAAGCCGCTTCCATTTATACCGGCCGGAACGTTACACAATACCTTGCGTTTTGAACCCAAGATTAAAGGTTTGCATGAGTTTTATTTTTATGCGGGTATTGATAATTATTTTCGCCAGGGTAGAGTTGATGCCGATTTTGAAACCACTACTGATTCATACACCTTACTTAATGCAGGTATAGGCACTACTATTAAGTTAGGATCACAGCCTCTTAAAATATATATTTCGGGTTATAACTTAACTAACAAACGTTACTATGATGCGCTTAGCCGGCTTAAGCCTGGCCGCTTAAGTCAGGAAGATACAACGCTGGGTGTATTTAATCCCGGCCGTAATATCACATTCGGCTTTTATCTGCCTTTCAATCTGAAATAATAGTTTTAACAAGAAAGCCACAATCATTAAGTTGATTGTGGCTTTTTTATTAAAATACGCTATTGGTAAAATCCATGCGTATTTTGGTTTGAAAATTACCAATTACTTTAAAGATTTCTTTGAGGGTAACCTGCTCAATTTTTGTAAGTGTAGAAAGGTCTATATAGTTATCGGGGGGAGATTTATCCTGAATTACTTGCAGTGCCTGCTTCTTCAAACGCATGCTCATTAAAAAGTAATACGATTGAGAAAGCTCATGATAGGCTGTGTCGTTAAACACTTCTAACTTGCGTAGCTCCTGCATTCTATCACCTGTATTTACTTCAAATACCCTATGCTTAAGCGCATAAACCCTAACTAAATCAACTATAGGGGTCATTGCTTTTTTTATATCAAATACCTCGCGCTTATCCTTGGTAAACGTTCTTATGTTTTTGAAAAAAGTAAGTGGTGGCTCGTACTGCAATGCATTGATGGCCATATTGTGGAAGAGCTTTTCCATCGGTTTTTTTAGCTCTTCATCTAAAAACGCCTTTAATTCGTGCATTATGTTCTCATCGCCATAAACAAACCGGCAATCAAAAAACGTAGAAAAATTAATAACCGTTTCCGGAAGCGACTCTGCCATCCAACTGGTGTAGTTACGTTTCCAGTGAGATAGGGAGTGGGTCCATTTAGGGTTTTGTGCCATAAAACCCCCTGTGCAATAGTCAATACCAATGCCATTTAACCTGCCCGATACCTGGGTAGCAAAGTCAAGGAAATACTCTCTTACCACCTCGCGGTGCTCATTGGCTTTGTCTTCATATATAATGGCATTATCCTGGTCGGTTTTAAAGGTTTGCTCTTTACGGCCTTCACTGCCAAGCACCATAAAGACAAATTTTGCAGGCGGGGGGCCAACTTTTTCAATTACCCCTTCAATTACCTTTTGGGCTATGGTATCGGCAATGGTACTGATTACCTGGTTGGCAATTTTGGCGTTTACGCCACGTTCAAGTAACTGATTAACAAAGTGCGGGACCGATTCCCACTTGCGTTTAAGCTCATCATCACTTACTGCCGATTTTACTGACTGTATAAATACCAGCGGCGACTGTGCCTGCTCGCTCAACAACCTGTTACGGCTCAGGAAACCAATATACTCGTCATTCTTTTTTACCAGTAAATAACGCGTTTTGGTACTAAACATCATTAGTATGGCCTCATAGATGTAAGCGTCGGCATCAATACTAACTGTATGGCTGTCCATCACGGTTTCAAGTGGGTCGGCGGCATCGCGGCGTTCTGCTATCACACGATCGCGCAGCGTAATATCAGTTACATAACCTGCTATTTGCTCATGGCTGTCGGTTACAAACAAGCAGCTTACCTTATGATTAGTCATCTGCCTTGCGGCTTCATAAATAGGAGTGGTTGCGCTGCATTTTACTATAGCACGAAATTCAAGACTGTCAATTTTTCGTGAGTATAGCTGGTCTGCCGCGAGGTAGCTGTCATCGAACGCAGGTGGCTGCTTAAAAAAGTGCACAAACTCCTCATTTTGCATGCGCTTACCAAACTCTGCGGTGAAGTATAGGAAAAAGTCTTCGTAGGCTTTGCAAATAGCGCGAAAGTCTTTACGGTGCAAAAAATAAACAAGCGTTCCTTTTTTGGCAATAACGGTGCGTAGCGAAAGCCTGCGATTAAGTAAAACCGATACTCCGCCGTAACAAAACCCGGGGTTGTGATATTCAACCAGGCGTTTGTTTTGTACGCTGTCGTAAAAAAAGGATTCGTATTCACCCTTAACAATAATATCAACGCCTTTGAGCTTTGATATTTCCTGTTGGTAAATAACCTTGTCTTTGCTGTAGGTTACTTCTTCAAGCTGTTCGGCTATGCCTTGAAGCACCTCAAGAGGCAATAAGTTAAAAGGTGTTATTTGCTGAAGGTATTTAACACGTTCAGTCATAAGTAATGGGCAAATAGTATAAGCAACGCCAATATAATAACCGGAATTATAACAGCAAAAAGTTTCCCCGATTTGGTTTTGAGGTTTTTGATGTTAGCAAATTTTTGCTGACTTTCTATAAGCTTATCATTAATTTCTCCTCTTTTTCTGAGTTCAAAGAAGCAGTCGGCCGTGGCACCTGCATCTGAAAGTGCATTGTGCTGGTCCTGAAGTGATTTGTAAAAGAGATATGAATATAAATCGGCCAGGCGCAAGTTTTTAGGCATGGGGTTCCATATAAACTGCGAAGTTGCCATCATTGTACAAAACACGGGCAAATCAGCCAGCGGGTTTTCGATACCTGCGCGGTAAAAGTCGGCGCTTAAAATGTGATAATCCAGTTGTACAAAATGGCCTACCACAAGCGGTTTGTAATGGTTAAGATCATTAGCCAGTTTCTGCATAACAGGTACCCTTTCTTCGCCCTTTATGCCCAAAATTCCCGGATTTATACCATGAATTTCCATGGCAGCGGGAGTGATGATGAAATCAGAGTTTTTAATGTAATGATCTTCTTGCTTAAGTTCCTCACCATCCTTATTATAGATGAGCCAGCTCACTTGCACAGCCGACGGCCACGCACCTTCTTCAGAATAGGGCGAGTGCCAGTTGATAGGCAAGCCAGAAGCCTCAATATCAATAAAGATCAGATAATCGGTCACAGTTAAGCAGTTAACGTAAACTGCTAAGCTTATAATTGGTTAGTGGCAGCAGTATACAGGTGCAAAATAATAATTTTATAACAAGTAATGCCAAAATAAGTTGGCGCATTACGCATATAAGCTGCCGATTAATTCAAAGCATGTGCAATAAGCTTGCTGCTAAGAGCCGCCCATAAAAAAAGCCCTGCATAAATGCAGGGCTTAGTATGTGTAAATCAGTAAGAAAACTTACTTAAACGTCTATACGGGCGTATTTGGCGTTCTTTTCAATAAACTCACGGCGTGGTGCTACTTCATCACCCATCAACATAGAGAAAGTATGATCACATTCTGCTGCATTTTCAATGCCTGCTTTACGTAAGGTACGGGTAGCCGGGTTCATAGTAGTTTCCCATAATTGCTCGGCATTCATTTCACCTAAACCTTTGTAACGCTGTACGTGTACGCTATCTTCTTTACCTGCGCCTTTTAAGCGTTGTATAGCAGCGTTACGTTGTTCATCGTTCCAGCAGTATTCAAAATCTTTACCTTTTTTAACAAGGTATAATGGCGGCGAGGCAATGTACACATAACCCAGCTCAACCAACTCTTTCATATAGCGGAAGAAGAAGGTTAATATAAGTGTGGTAATGTGCGAACCGTCAACGTCGGCATCCGTCATAATCACAATCTTATGATAACGCAATTTGGTAAGGTTAAGCGCTTTACTATCTTCAGGAGTGCCAATGCTTACGCCAAGTGCAGTAAACATGTTCTTGATCTCCTCATTTTCGTAAATTTTGTGCTCCATGGCTTTTTCTACATTCAGAATTTTACCACGAAGCGGCAGGATTGCCTGGAAATCACGAGCGCGACCCTGTTTGGCTGTACCGCCCGCCGAGTCACCTTCGACAAGGTAAATTTCACAAACAGCCGGATCGCTGTTAGCACAATCGGCCAGTTTGCCCGGTAAGCCCGAACCGCCCATTACACTTTTGCGTTGCACCATTTCGCGGGCTTTACGGGCAGCTGCACGCGCAGTAGCGGCTAAAATAACCTTATTGATGATCATGCGGGCCTCTTTAGGGTTTTCCTCAAGATACATGGTTAAAATTTCGCCTACGGCAACGTTTACGGCACCGCTCACCTCACTGTTACCCAATTTGGTTTTGGTTTGACCCTCAAACTGAGGCTCGGCCACTTTTACCGAAATAATAGCCGTTAAACCCTCGCGGAAGTCGTCACCCGATATTTCTACTTTGGCGTTTTTCAGCAACCCTTCCTTATCGGCATAAGCTTTAAGTGTACGGGTTAAGCCCATTCTGAAACCGGCAACGTGTGTACCGCCTTCAATGGTGTTTATGTTGTTTACGTAGGAGTGAACGTTCTCTGAGTACGTATCATTGTACTGCAAAGCCAGCTCAACAGGTACACCTTGTTTGGTGCCTTCTACATAAATAGGCTCGGGTATGATAGGTACGCGTGTACCATCTAAAAACTTAACAAACTCTTTCAAGCCGCCTTCTGAGTAGAATACCTCGGTCAGGAAACTTCCATCTTCCTCGGTAACACGTTCATCAGTTAATGACAACTTAATACCTTTGTTCAGGAAAGCAAGCTCGCGCAAGCGGGCCGCTAAAGTGTCATATTTATATTCTAAAGTGGTGGTGAAAATCTCCGGATCGGGTTGAAACCATTGAATGGTGCCCGTACGGTCTGATTCGCCTATTGATTTAACATCAAACAACGGTTTACCACGCTCATACTCTTGTGTGAAAATTTTTCCCTCGCGGTGTACAACGGTTTTTACATGGGTTGATAGTGCGTTAACGCAGGAAATACCTACACCGTGCAAACCACCCGATACCTTGTAAGTGTCTTTATCAAACTTACCACCGGCGTGCAATACGGTCATTACAATTTCAAGCGCCGATTTATTTTCTTTAGTATTGATGCCCGTAGGAATACCACGGCCGTTATCTTCAACGGTAATTGAATTACCCTCGTGTATAATGACCTTAATATCAGTACAGTATCCGGCCAATGCCTCGTCAATAGAGTTATCTACAACTTCATACACCAGGTGGTGAAGACCTTTAACGCCGGTGTCGCCAATGTACATGGAAGGCCTTTTACGTACTGCCTCCAAACCTTCCAGAACCTGAATATTATCAGCTGAATAGTTGGATTTATTCTGATTTTCTTCGCTCATGTTTAAGTGTAAAACTAACTAACAAATATACGCATTATAGCGCATAATCTTGTTATTGTTGATAACTTGACGGGTCAGTATCAGGTCATTTAAAAACATTAGAATACTAATAATGAAATTATATATTTGTGAAATTTTTTAATTGAGCACGATGAAGAACCCTGCTTCGACACTATCGAAAATTACTTTAAGCATACTGGTAGCCGCAAGCTTAGCTGCCTGCAACCAAAACAAAACCAATGATAAGCCAGCTACAACTCCGGCTGCTGCCAAAGTTGAAGACAACACACTTAAAAACGGTGATATTGTTTTTGTAAACTCTGACACGTTATTAAATAAGTATCAGTATTTTAAAGATATGGCCGACCGTTTAGAGAAAAAGGGCAAAGCTGCGCAGGCCGATTTGCAAAACCGGGGTCAGGCTTTTCAGCGTGAAGTTGCCGAGTATCAAAAATCAGCAGCAACCATGAGTGCTGATCAGCGCCAGGCTACTGAGCAGCGCCTTGCACGCAAACAACAAGAGTTACAAGCTTACCAGCAAAATACCGGTGCACAGGTGCAGCAAGATCAGGCTGGTGAGCAAGCAAAACTCTACGAAAAAGTTGCCGACTTTTTAAAGGTTTATGCCAAAGAAAAAGGCTACAAAATGGTTATGACCTACCAAAAAGGTAACAGTGGAATTTTATATGGTGATGCCAGTTTGGATATAACCAGCGATGTTGTTGCCAAGCTTAACGAAGCATACAACAAAGACAAGAAATAATTTATAGTTCTTTCCTTTACATAAAAGGGTAGAATAAAAACACATACAAATGCCTTCTGTTTAAAAGCAGAAGGCATTCTTGTTTTACAACTTATTGATAGTTTAAAAATAGCGCTTTGAATATGCAAGGAGATATAATGAATCATGAAGATTATATGCGCATGGCTATTGCGCTTTCAGAACAAAACGTAGCCGAAGGCTTAGGCGGCCCATTTGGTGCCGTAATAGTAAAAGATGGTAAGGTGATTGGTGCAAGCGGCAATAAGGTTGTTCCGAATAATGACCCTACAGCCCATGCCGAAGTATCAGCCATAAGGCTGGCCTGCGCCGAATTGAAAAATTTTAGTTTAGAAGGCAGTGTAATTTACACCAGTTGCGAACCATGCCCCATGTGCCTGGCTGCTATATACTGGGCGCGCATAAATAAAATTTACTATGCCAATAATAAGGCCGATGCTGCTGCCATTGGCTTTGACGACCAATTTATTTATGAGGAGTTGGAGCGGCCTAAAAGTGAACGTAAAGTGCCGGTTGTTGAAATGCTCCGCGATGAGGCTTTAGGAGCCTTCAAGGCCTGGGAAGCTCACGAAGGCAAAACACATTATTAAATAGTACAAAAGAGCCGCGAAGCAACGACTGATTCCGGCTCTTTTGATTTTAAGCATGTTTATCAGAATGTCCCAGGCTCTTATCAGGGTTTACAATGTCTCTAACCAGTTGCTTGAGCTCTTTAACCTCCGGAAACCTGCCTGCTGTTTTACGGTCAAATACTTCTACATCGTCAATGCTTACGATGTAGCGTCCGCTTACTTCGCTTGGTTTAAGCAACACGCCATTTACATCATCCGTAAATGTAGTGAGTAACTCTTGCGCCATATAAGCGGCACGCAGCATCCAGCCGCACTTTGGGCAATATTCAATACAAATGGTTGGTTTCATTCTTCAGTATCATCGTTTCCGCTTCCGGTTTGCGGGGGCTGAGGTGCAAAGTATCCGTCCTGCAAATCGTCAATCTCACGGCGGTCGCGCTTTGTTGGCCGGCCGGTACCACGGTCGCGCCTGAGCATAGGCATGTTAAACATTGATTTAAACGACGGCGTGTTTTCAACAGGGGTGAGGTCGCTATAAAATTCCACGGCCTTTTTAGCATCCACACGATTTTCAAGCAGGCCGGTAACCGTTATAATTTTGCGTTCCAGTCCTTTGGAAATATTATAGGTTTCGCCAACCTTTACTTCGTGCGATGCTTTTATATTTTGCCCGTTAATTTTAACGCGGCCGGCCTTACAGGCCTCTGAGGCTAATGTGCGCGTTTTAAAAATGCGTATGGCCCACAAGTATTTGTCTATTCGTAATTTTTCTTTTTCCGGCATAACCAAGTATCAATATAACCAATAGCTTAATAAACACTATTGATGCATAGAGTTCTGCAAATTTCCTTAAAATTCCCTTTATTTGCGAAAACTTTTGATATGCCCGCTAACTTAAAGAAAATGATAGAGGATGCCTGGGAAGACCGGGGATTGCTTAACCTTAATGAATATATTGTTGCCGTTGAAACCGTTATTGAGCGTTTAGACAAAGGTGAACTACGTGTTGCCGAACTGATTACCAACCGCTGGCATGTTAATGACTGGATTAAGAAAGCCGTTATTTTATATTTCCCTATCCGTGAGATGGAGGAAATTAAAGTAGGTCCGTTTGTGTTTCATGATAAAATGAAACTTAAAACCGATTACAAAAAGAATGGCGTACGTGTTGTGCCTCATGCTATTGCCCGTTATGGTGCGCATTTGGCTAAAGGCGTTATTATGATGCCATCATATGTAAACATTGGTGCATTTGTTGATGAAGGCACCATGGTTGATACCTGGGCTACCGTGGGTTCATGTGCGCAAATTGGCAAGCACGTACACCTAAGTGGTGGTGTTGGTATTGGCGGTGTATTAGAGCCTGTGCAGGCAGCTCCCGTAATTATTGAAGATAATTGCTTTATTGGCTCGCGTGCTATTGTGGTTGAAGGTGTGCATGTAGAGAGCGAAGCCGTTTTAGGCGCTAACGTTGTACTTACTGCCTCAACAAAAATAATTGATGTAACCGGTGAAACTCCGATAGAATACAAAGGCCGTGTACCATCACGTTCGGTAGTAATTCCAGGTTCATACACCAAAAAGTTTCCTGCCGGTGAGTACCAGGTTCCTTGTGCCTTAATTATCGGAAAGCGTAAAGAATCAACTGATAAAAAAACATCATTAAACGATGCGTTACGTGATAACAACGTAGCTGTTTAACTGTTAAAATAAAACTCGTTATTGCGAGGGGTGAAGAGATTTCAATGTAAGCTTAACTGCTTATTACTAACGAAATTGCTTTATTTCTCGCAATATTGTTTTAAAATATCTGAAGCATGATAATTGGTTTTGATGCAAAGCGGGCATTTTTAAATAGTACAGGGCTGGGAAACTACAGCCGCTGGTTAATTAAGAGTGTTGCTCAGTATCATCCCCAAAATCAGCTAAGCCTGTATACCCCCCGCATAAGGCAAAACCGTTATAAAGACGAGTTCAGTAGATTTAAAAACATTTCTATTGTAACTCCAGGCCACTTGTACCTCTCATCGTGGTGGCGTAGCATGGGTGTTGTTAAAAATTTAAAGCGCGATAATATAGAGCTGTATCATGGCCTGAGTCACGAATTGCCTTTCGGGCTTAGAGAAAGTGATATAAAAGGCGTGCTTACCGTGCATGATCTTATATTCATGCGTTACCCGCAGTACTTTAAATGGGCCGATAGGGTAATTTACCGTGCCAAGCTCAGATATGCCTGCCGTACCGCTACCCGTATCATTGCTATAAGCCAAAAAACTAAGCAAGATTTGATTGAACTGTTTGGCGTAAAGCCATCAAAAATTGATGTGGTATACCAGGGCTGCGATCAAATTTTTAGCCTGTACCACAGCGATGATTACAGGGCACAGGTACGCAAAAAATACAACCTGCCCAAAAGGTACCTGTTAACCGTGGGCACCATTGAAGAGCGCAAAAATTTGATGCTCATTTTAAAAGCACTTGAGCATACCAAAGATAGTATGCGCCTGGTGGTTGTTGGTAAACCTACGGACTACATGCAGCAGGTAAAAGAATATATTGAGGCAAATCACTTATCTGCCCGCGTAACCTTTCTTCATCAGGTGAGTTTTGAAGAGCTACCCGTGTTGTACCAGTTAGCTACGGTGTTTGTATATCCATCTCGCTATGAAGGATTTGGTATTCCTATTATCGAGGCATTAAATTCAGGTGTGCCGGTGGTAGCAGCTACAGGCTCGTGTCTTGAAGAGGCCGGAGGACCAGA
The DNA here is from genome assembly GCF_913773635.1 of uncultured Mucilaginibacter sp. Lineage (GTDB taxonomy): Bacteria > Bacteroidota > Bacteroidia > Sphingobacteriales > Sphingobacteriaceae > Mucilaginibacter. Next base: position 266,803 of record NZ_CAJYGQ010000013.1, on the reverse strand, counting down.
TAGCTTATATGCAAACCCCAATGATGAACAGGAGCTTGCCCGTAAAATTAACAGGATATGGAATTCGCCGTCGGTGAGGCAACATATGATAACGCAGGGATTTGATTATGCAAAAAACTTTGATCACGAGAAGCTGGCCGGCCAGCTTATAGAAGTTTATAAAAAAACATTGAACGATGCTTAGAGACGAGGTACATAAAGCCTTTGAAGTTGTTAAACAAGGCGGTATTATACTTTACCCAACCGATACTATATGGGGCATAGGCTGCGATGCTACCAATACAGAAGCCATACAAAGGATATTTGAGCTTAAACAGCGCCCGCAGGAAAAAAGCATGATTATTTTGCTTGATGCCGACCACAAACTGGAAAGCTATGTGGCTGAAGTTTCCTCAATAGCTTACGACTTAATTGAGTTTGCCGAAAATCCGCTTACGCTGGTAATGCCCGGTGCAAAAAACGTATCACCTTCATTGATTAATGCCGATGGAAGTATTGCTGTACGGGTGAGCAAACACCCGTTTTGCCAGCAACTTATTCAGCGTATGCGCAAGCCGCTGGTATCAACGTCGGCTAACATCAGTGGGCAGCCATCGCCTCAAAATTTTTCCCAAATTTCGGCAGAGGTTATAGAAGGCGTTGATTATGTGGTGAATGTAGATCAGCATGATTTAACGGCAAAAAAGCCTTCTACTATAATGCGTATTAATCCCGACGGCTTATTTGAATTTATCAGGCGCTAACTGTTTTATTTCAATTTTAAAAAAAAATATATAAACACGGTTGCTTTTTACTAAAATTGTAGTATCAACGTATCTACCATGAAAATTTTTGTTGCAAAACTTCCGCCTGATTATGATGAGACGGATATCGCTACACTCTTTATTACTTATGGCGACATTTTAACTATCAACCTTGTAACCGACCGAGAAACCGGCCGTAGTAAAGGTTACGCATTTGTTGAAATGGTGAATGATGAGGAAGCTCTTAATGCCATTAGCCATTTAGATCAGAAAACCGTAGGACACAACAAGCAACTGGCAGTTAGCCAGGCCACCGAAAGGCCTAAGCCTGCAGGTGGCTTTAACCGCAATAACCGTGGTACCGGTGGCGGAGGTGGCTATAACCGTGGTGGTGGTAGTGGTTATGGTAACAATCGCAATGGAAACTATAATAAAGATCGTAACAGTGGTGGCGGCGGTTACAACAGAGGTAATAACAGCAACTACAACAGGGGAGAAGGCGGTGGCTTTAAGCGTAACGATAATTCCAACGAATAATAAAACATTGTATTATTGCATTTAAAAGCCGGCTAAAGCCGGCTTTTGCATTTTGAATACTCATCAAAAATGCTGTACTATAAATAGAACGCTGTATAATTATTGGTTCAATAACTAATAGCTTAGTGTTTCAAATGCACAACATTGTTAATAACATTCGTTGATGTGTATAATTTAAGCTCATAAGTTTTTTTGATGTTAATTGTATACAGAAAGTAAGTTGTAACAAGTATTTATTGCAAACTTTGTGTTAGTAGTGGTGCTAAATATTTATTTCTATTAAGGTGATTAAATCGGCTCTTGCCCCTTATTTACTTTTTTTTAAGATTTGGCTTATTAATTGTTAATAATATTTTAATTGAATTATAAGCAGATACAACACAACTTATATGAACACCATGAGCAGGATATTAGCGGTTGACGATGACAAGGATATTTTAGAGGCATTGCAACTAGTTCTTGAGGATTACGGATATGAAGTTAATACTCTTGCCGATGGTCACCAGTTGTTTGATATGATTAATAAAGAACAGCCCGACCTTATTTTAATGGATATCATGTTAAATGGATTAGACGGCCGCGATTTATGTAAGCATGTTAAGCTTAACGACAAAACGCACAGTATTCCTGTTATTATGATTTCTGCCAGCCATAATGTAGGTGATGTACTCAAACAAGAGTGTGCTCCTGACGACTTTTTGGCTAAACCGTTTGATATAAGTATGCTTATCAATAAAATTCAGCGCCAACTGGTTGCTTAATCTTCCAATCAATTCGATCATCTTAAAAATAAATAGCTGACAGTAAACCTATTATTACTTTAAGTTTATCGGGTTATACCATCAATTATTTACTTTCGTTTAAAAAAATGCAATCCGGCTTGTTTAAACATGCCGCGGATTGCATTTTTGCATTTGCTTTGTTAACAGCTTTCTGATGATCAAACTCAAACCCATTGCTGCATGTGCTTTAATGTTAGGCACGCTAACCGTTAAGGCCCAGCAAAATGATTCTTTTAATATATATCGCACCTATCATACCGCTACGGAGCTGCTTAACGGCGGACAATTTGTAGCCGCGGCCGAGCAATTCAGGCTTATTGAACAAGTACGCTTAAAAACAACTACACAGCCAAAGTTTGAGTCGGAGTTGTCCATGCTTAAGGAAAACGCCCAATACTATGAGGCTCTTTGTGCGCTTGAGTTGGGTAATGATGATGCTTTGCCCATGTTTATGCGCTTCATTAAGGAGCATCCTGAAAACCCGCTGTCCAAGCTGGCTTACTTTCAAATTGGCAAATCGTATTCGCATCAGCGCATGTATGGCGATGCATTGCTGTGGTTTAATAAAATAAACGCTAATGAACTTAACGGGCATGAGTATACCGAGTATAAGTTTCGTAAAGGTTATGCCTACTTTGACATGGGCGATTATAAATATGCCCAGCAGCAATTTTTAGATATAAAGGATAAAAAGTCGTCATTTCAGGAAGACGCTATCTATTATTACGCCTATATAGCTTACCTTAATAAAGACTACCACATAGCTTTAGTAAATTTTGAAAAGCTTAAAAACTCAAAAAAATACGAAAGCAGCTACCCTTATTACATATCAGCTGTTTACTTTTTAGATAAACGCTATGATGACGTATTAAACTACGCCATACCTATCTTAAATAGTACCAAGCAGCAGCACGAAACTGATATGATGCGTATAGTGGGCGCTTCTTACTTTGCTAAAGGTGATTATCCTAATGCGGTTAAATACTACACACAGTTTCAGGACCGTGACCAGGGAAAAACTCAAAACAGCCAGGACAGTTACCAAATAGGCTATGCTCATTACAAAACCGGTAATAATGCAAAGGCTACTACCGAGCTATCAAAACTGGTAAACGAAAATGATGAGTACGCGCAAAGTGGCAATTATACGCTTGGTAGTATATTTTTAAAATCAGGCAACAAGCAATCGGCGCGTAACGCATTCCAAATTGCAAGCAAATTAGATTTTGATAAGCAACTGCAGGAAGACGCTCTCTTTGAATATGCTAAGCTATCTTACGAGCTTGATTTTAATACGCAGGCTTTAGAGGCTACCCGCCAATATTTGCGCAATTACCCGCGGTCAACCCGTACCGATGAGGTGAAGACCTTGTTAGGCGAGGCGCTGCTGAATTCGAAAAACTATAAGGAAGCAGTGGAAATTTTAGAGCCAATTGTTGCCGCAAATCCAAGCGCAGCAGAAGCCTACCAAAAAGTTACTTATTACCGCGGGCTTGAGTTTTACAATGAGCGTGCATTCGAAAATGCAATAGGCATTTTCTTGCGTTCACTGAAGCACCCGCGTGATGAAAAAATTGTCGCTCTTACTACTTACTGGCTTGCCGAGTCAATGTATGAAGTACGTAAGTACGGCGAATCTGTTGAACAGTTTGAAACTTTCCTTGAGAATCCGCAATCGCGTTCATTGAGTGTGTATAATTACGCGAACTATGGTTTAGGATATGCAGCATTTGGCGATGAGCAGTACAAGAAAGCCGCAAGTTACTTTGAGCGCTTTTTAGCCGGCGGCCCAACTGATAAAAATGCCGTTAATGATGCGGTTGCGCGTATTGCCGATAGTTACTTTGTAACCAAAAACTATGGCTCGGCCATGTCATATTACGACAGGTTGATAGCGAGTGGCAGCCAAAGCCAGGATTATGCATTATTTCAGCGTGGTATGATACAGGGTTTACAATCATCACCTGATGCTAAAATTTCAACACTCAACAGTGTTTTGAGCCGTTATCCAAACTCCGATTTTGCAGATGATGCCGCGTTTGAGATAGCTTACACTTACTTCCTGAAAAATGAAGGAGACCGTGCTAAGACTGATCTTCAGGCCATGATTCAAAAATACCCTAACAGCAGTTACGTGCCGCGTGCGCTGGTAACAATTGGTTTAATTGATTACAATAACAACCAGGATGATGCTGCTGTAGAATCATTTAAAAAAGTAGTACAAACTTACCCATCGGCCGAAGAAGCTAAACAGGCCTTAAAGCAGATAGAAAAAATTTACACCGATAAGGGAGACGCTCAAACGTTTATAAGCTACGCGCAAACCACGCCAATTGGCAACTACAGCGCAGCCGAGCAGGAAAGCTTGATGGCCACTGCCGCCAACAACCTTTACCTCAAAGGCGATTGGGAGGGTACCGTTGCTGCGGTAGGGGCTTATTATGATAAGTTTAAAACCAAGCCTATTTATGAAAAGCAAATGCGCTTTATACGTGCGCAGGCGTTGGTAAACCTCAACCGTACTGATGAGGCCGTGCAGGATTACAATGTTATATTAAACGATTGGACAAGTGCCTATACAGAAAAATCGCTTATTGCTATTTCCAAAATGTATATATCGCAGAAAAAGTATAACGAAGCCGTTGTTTACTTAAAGCGTTTGGAAACCAACTCAGAATATAAAGCCGATTACACCTTTGCTATTAATAACCTGTTAATGTGCTACGCACAAATGGAGATGGCAGACGATGCCCTGCACTATGTAAAACTGGTTAGAGAGAACGAGAAATCGGCAGAGGAGGATAAGTATAAAACCGGTCTTTACGCAGGCGTTGCCCATCTTTCCAAAGGTGATACTGCAGCTGCCATTAAAGAGCTCAACTATACGGTAACCAATACTAAAACAGTTGCAGCAGCTGAGGCTAAATACCGCATTGCCCAAATAGAATATAAAAGAGGTAATTACAAAGCATCGCAAAAAACTTGCTTCGACATCATCAACAAAATGTCGAACTATGATTATTGGCTTACAAAAACCTTTATACTCCTGGCCGATAATTACCTGGCGCTTAAAGATCCATTCCAGGCAAAAGCTACATTACAAAGTGTAATTGATGGCTATAAGGGTAATGACGATATATTACCGGAAGCTAAAGCAAAGCTGCAACAAATTAATGATGCCGAGAAATCAGCACCTGCCGCAACAGGTACAAAAAAACAAGACAAGTAAGCAACGCCCATACCAGATAAGTACATGACCAGATATAGATATATATTACTGACAAGCATTTTTACGTTTGGCGCTGCGCTTGCACATGCTCAAACGCAGCAGCCGGCAAAAAAACCAGTGCAAAAGCCAGCGCAAAAGGCGCCGGTGAGCAAACCGGTAGCCAAAAAGGTTGGTGATGCTGCTGCCAAATCAAAGCAGGATACTACAAAGAAAGGTGGTAATGCACCTGCAAACAATGCCCAGCAAAACGGCGGAAGCCTTTCAGAAGAAATTGTAGTAACTACTATTTACAAACCTGTTTTGGCTGATGCGGTTAAAATACGCCGTAATCCAAATCTTGAAGAAACACAGCTATATAAAGCTCCGCTTACGTATTCGACGTTAGATAAACGCCTTGAGCGCAATAGCGACATACGCCAGTTAGAGGCTATGAAGATGCCTATTGAGCGCGATTCGGTACCCGCCGATAATTTTGTACGAGCCGGATTTGGCAGTTTGCGTACCCTATTTGGGGAGGCTTACATAAATAACGGTAAAGACGCCGCCTTGCAAACCGGAGCGTACGTAAAGTACTTCGGGCAACAGGGCAGTGATCTTGAAAAGCAGAACCACAGCAAGCTTGATGCATCTGTGTTTGGAAAAAGCATTGGTGAGGTAAACACGTTGACTGGTCGTATAAACTACCAGCGTCGTAACAATTATTTTTATGGTTATGATAACACCTTAACCACTGCTCCAATTGACCCCGCAAAGCAGCACTTCAACACCATAAGTGCCGAAGGCGAATTAAGCCGTAATTATCAGGACACCGACCGTGTGTTTACTTATGCAGCTAAAATTAACGGTTACTTGTTTAGCAATGCTTTTAAAGCGCGCGAAAATAACGTAGTAATTAGTGGTTATTTAAATCAAACCATTAACCAGTTTTACGCAGGTATTGCTGCTTCTGTTGATGTTGCTTCACAAAAGGATTTAGCCTACTCTATAAACAATAGCTTTTTACGCGCCAATCCTTACTTAAAATTTCAGGGCGAAAACTATAAGATTGATGCGGGAATAAACATTGTTAAGGAATTCAGCTACTTTACCCGATTTTTCATTTTTCCTGCTGCCAAGCTTGAATTTCAGGTTATACCTCAATACGTGCGTTTGTTTGCCGAGGCAAGCGGCGACGTAAACCGTTCGTCGTTACGCGGCTTTTCAGAAGAAAACCCTTTCATCGGGCAAAATATAGCCATCAAAAACTCAGTTGATAAACTTAATTTGAGTATCGGTTTAAAAGGAAGATTATTTGCAGGCCTGGGCTTTAAAGCATCAGTTTTCCGCAATAGTGTATCTGATTTGCCTTTGTTTGTAAGTGGTGTGCAGCCAATTGCTGCAGCTTACCCAACCGGTAACAACCGCTTTAACGTCATTTACGACAATGGCAAAGCCCGCATAAGCGGCTTCAACGGTGAGCTTGATTACAAAGCATCTGATGATTTAAATATATTCGGTAGGGTGGAATTCCGCGACTATAAGCTGGCCAGCGAGGCGCAGCCATGGAACTTGCCTAAATTTAAGTTAACTGCAGGTACTCACATTCACATCAGTGACAAGGTTGACTTCAACGGTTCGTTATTGTTCCGCGGAAGTACAAAAGATATTATTTCGGGCACCCAGGTGGTTAACATAAAATCATTTGCTGATTTAAGCGGCGGTGTGAGCTATAAGGCTACAAAAAAATTGTCGGTTTTTGTACAGGCCAACAATATTCTCAATACAAACTATCAAACCTGGTTGTACTACCCTAATTATTCATTTAACATATTTGGAGGCGTAGGCTACAGTTTTTAACTATATTTGCCGCCATTGCGCTAAAAATACTGCTTACAAAAAATGGATCTTTCAGTATATATATCAGAGCTGCTTAACGAACGTGGCAACATTGGCATACCAGATATTGGTGTGTTTAAACAGGTTCGTAAAAGAGGCTATTATAATGCTGAAGAGGGTAAGCTATACCCGCCATATTTTGCTACCGAGTTTGAGCAAACCACTGTAAGCGATGATGTATTGCTGCAATACCTTACCGATAAGAGTAAGGTTTCGGTATCATCAGCAAAGTTTTTTTTAGACAGGTATGTACAAAATACCTTGCAGCAGGCCGAAATAGGTGAGGCTATGATTGGCAACCTTGGTTGGCTGTCAAGAGAAGTTGATACACTTCGTTTCAGGCCGGCATCTGAAACAACAGAAGCTACTGCAGCATTCGGTTTTGCACCAGTTAGTCTGCTTAAAAACGAGCCCCAATCATCTGTTGCTCAAAGTACTGAACCGAAAATTAACGCCGAACCGGCAAACTCCGCCACTGCTGGCGAAGAAACGATACAGCCCGTTCCGGTAACTTTTTCAATTGAAAAGGAACTTGGCAAAGCACCGGAGGCTTTAAATGAATCACCTGTTGCCAAAGCGCAGCCTGCAACCTCTATATCGCCTTTAGTGCGCCAGCCTAAGCCGGTACAGCATAAGGTTGAACGACCTGCGCCTGTTGTGCCACAACCGCAACCCAATGTGCCACAAGCTCAAAAAGCGGAGGCTTTACCTATTGCAGACAATAATGATGAGGTTGCTGCCCGTCCGTTTTATATGCGTCTGCCATTTTATTTGGGGCTTGTATTGGTTATTGCTGCTGCGGCTGTAATAATGATATTGAAAAATACAGCTGATGACAATACCCCTAAAGTAAGCGACCGAGGCGAAAAAGCATCGCCAAGTATGGATTCGGTAAAAGTTAATACGCAGGCACCGTCTGATACCGTTATCATTAAGGCACCTGCCGCCACTGATACTGTAAGCAGGAATACAGCTTTGCCCGAGTCAACCGAGTACGCGCCCGAAGTAGAAACGCCTGCAGTTGCTGCGCGTACGGTAGTTAATTCTAATCACTATAACTATGTGCTGGTTGGCGGCTCATACGGCACGCTTGAGCTGGCAAAGGCTGCATCAGAGCGGTACAAGGCAGTTGGCATAGGCGCATCACCGTTTGAAAACTCGCGCAAATTATTTAAAGTGGCATTGGGCTACTACCCAACCTATACCGAAGGACAGGAAGCAAAAAAACAACTGGTTAAGCAAGGAAAAGTACTTAACTGGAAATTATACGTTGAAACTCTTAGAAAGTAAATATAATGACGCTATTAACGCAGGTAACTGATACTGCTCAACAAGTTATTGATACTGTAAATAAGGCCATTCAGCCGGTAACTACGCCTGCTGCACCTGTTGATGATTTACGCTTTGGCGACCTTTTGATTAAAGGTGGCTGGGTAATGATTCCAATTGGTATACTGGCTGTGTTAGGTTTGGTGATATTCTTTGAGCGCTTTTTTACTATCAGTAAGGCAGCAAAAGATGAGTCGGAGTTGATGCGCCAGATTAAAGGAAGCATTACTGCCGGTAAGCTTGATTCAGCCGTGGCCGTGGCACGTAACAGCGACTCGCCTCTTGGCCGTATGCTGCAAAAAGGTTTATTGCGTATTGGCAGGCCTATAAAAGATATTGAAGGCGCCATTGAAAATGTGGGTAAGCTTGAAGTATCAAAACTGGAGAAGAATATTGGTATATTGGGTATTGTTGCCGGTATAGCGCCAATGTTTGGTTTCCTAGGTACCATTGCAGGGGTAATCAAAATATTCTACGATATATCGAAAACTGATAACATCAGCATGGGTGTAATTTCAGGTGGTCTATACGTTAAAATGGTAACCTCGGCAGCAGGTTTGTTTGTTGGTATCATTGCTTATGTATGTTACCATATACTGAACATGATGGTCGATAAAGTTATTTTAAAACTGGAAACTGACGCCATTGAGTTTATTGATTTGCTGGAGGAGCCAAGCCGATGAATTTAAGAAAGAGACATAACAGGGCATCGGCCGAAGTGCATACATCGGCTATGAATGATATTATGTTTTTTTTGCTGCTGTTTTTTCTTATCGCATCTACAGTAACTAATCCAAACGTAATCAAGCTGATGCTGCCAAAATCATCATCGGGGCAGGCGGTTTCAAAAAAAACCATTACGGTATCAGTTACGCAGGATTTGCGTTACTATGTAGAAAAAAAGGAAGTATCGGTTGAGGCCTTACAGGCTACACTTGAAGGCTACAAAAACATAGCAAATGAACTAACTATTGTACTGCACGTTGACCGTACCGTTGCCATACAGGATGTGGTGCAGGTAATGGACATAGCCCAAAAACTAAACATTAAACTGGTACTGGCTACCGAGCCTAAGTAATACGTATGAATTACCGTAAGGAAGAGAATAATTATCCTAAAGCCTTTTTAGCAACCGGTATTATACTGGCTATGCTAATTGGCTTGAGTTATTTCATTGTCTTTCAGCACCCTGAAAAGCAGGAAGACGGTACCGGAGGCATACTGGTAAATTACGGAACGGTAGATGAAGGTATGGGTGACGATTACATGAGCACCGAAGAACCGTCAGTTGCCGAACAAGCCAACGGCCAAAAGCCTGATAAGGTAACTACCGCACCTCCAACCGAGCAGGTAACACCAACAGAAGATGCCAGTAAGCAGGTAGTAACTCAAAATACTGAGGACGCACCTGAAATAAGCAACGATAAAAAACCAACCCAAGCGGTAGCCACACAACAACAACCCACTAAAGAAACACCAAAGCCAACCGTTAATCAAAATGCCTTATATAAGGGCAAAACCAATAACGGTACCGGCGAAGGCGATGGCAACGGGTCAACCCCCGGCAACCAGGGCAAAACCACAGGTACAACGCTTACCAACAACTACAATGGAACAGGCTCAGGTAATGGTGGTAATTTAACCGGTATGCCGCAGCGTAACTTCATAAGCAAGCCGGCAGTTACTGATGACGGTCGTCATACCGGTAAAGTAGTAGTTGACATCAGGGTTGATAAGGACGGCAACGTAACCTATGCACGCGGCGGTGCCAGGGGCACAACCATAACCGACCAGAATTTGATAGAGAAATGCGAAGAAGCAGTTAAACGCTCACGCCTTAATCAACTCGAAAATGCTCCGGATATGCAACAGGGTACGGTAGTTTTTGTATTCAAAGTACAATAAGCAGCCCGTCATTCACTGTTTCATTTTCTTAAGCGCAATCAATTCTATTCTTTAAAATTGTGCCTTAAACTGCATAACTTAACGCATTTTTGAATATTGCATACTGCTACCGGCAATGCTACTAAGAAAATGACTTACCAGGAAACCCTCGACTACCTCTACAATCAACTGCCCATGTTTACCCGCGTAGGTGCGTCGGCATTTAAAAAAGATTTAACCAACACTATTGCGCTTTGCGAACGACTTGATAACCCGCATCAAAAGTTTAGAAGCATACATATTGGTGGTACCAATGGTAAAGGCTCAACTTCGCATATGCTGGCTGCCGTGTTGCAAACAGCCGGCTACAAAACAGGTTTGTATACGTCGCCGCATTTAAAAGATTTTAGAGAACGGGTGCGTATCAACGGACAAATGATTAGTAAGGAAGAGGTGGTAAGCTTTGTTGAGCAAAACAAACAGTCATTTGAGCAAATAGAACCATCTTTTTTTGAAATGACCGTTGCATTGGCCTTTGATTGCTTTGCACGTCATGAAGTTGATGTTGCTGTTATTGAAGTTGGTTTGGGCGGTGTGCTCGATTCCACGAATATCATTAGTCCGCTATTATCAATTATCACCAATATTGGTTGGGACCACATGAATATGCTGGGCAACACCTTGCCTGAAATTGCCACGCAAAAGGCAGGGATAATTAAGCCACACACACCTGTAATTATTGGAGAATACCAGCCAGAAGTAGCGGACGTATTTTTGAATAAGGTGAATGAGCAAGATGCAGCCATTGTTTTTGCATCACAACAATGGAATGTGAGCAGAGACGATCATGGAACTGAAAATACGCAAGAAAAAAACTTAGTTTCTATTGTTGCACAGCGAGTTAATCTCCCGGCTGGTATTTATTGCCTGCAACTTGATCTAACAGGCACTTATCAGCTTAAAAATGTTTGTAACGTACTTTCGGCAGTAGATGAATTGCGCGGGCAAGGATTCATGATTTCCGATGAGCATATTGCTGACGCTTTGAAGCAGGTAAACGCACTTACCGGCTTACAGGGCCGCTGGTACACCCTCAGCACAAATCCGCTGACAATATGCGACACCGGGCATAACCCCGATGGTATTGCCGAGGTGTTAAAAAATATTTCGGCAGTTGAGTATGAACGCCTGCACTTTGTAATTGGTATGGTGAATGATAAGGATATTACCAAGGTACTAAGTATGTTGCCCCAAAATGCTACCTACTATTTTTGTAAACCCGATATGCCACGTGGGTTAGATGCTGCATTGTTAAAAGAGCAGGCCGAAGCTGTGGGTTTGAAGGGTAGCAGCTATTCATCGGTGCCATTGGCGTTAAAAGCAGCGCAGGAAGCGGCAACCCAAAAAGATTTGGTATTTGCTGGCGGCAGCACCTTTGTAGTGGCCGAAATAGTTTAATATATTTGGAAGGAAGGTGTCCAAAGTTGATAGTCTGTAGTTTATAGTAGCTCTGAAAATCAAGAAAGCAGTTTCCTGATATGTTTTTCACGAATCATCAACCATGAATTAATAACCACCAATGACCTACCTACCATCACCTAATCGTTACCAGGATATGCCTTATCGCCGTTGTGGCAATAGCGGTATTTTATTACCGGCTCTATCGCTGGGCCTGTGGCATAACTTTGGCGGCGTGGATGTTTTTGAAAACTACCGCAGCATTTTGCGCCTGGCTTTCGATAGCGGCATAACCCATTTTGACTTAGCTAATAATTATGGACCGCCTTATGGTTCTGCTGAAGAAAACTTTGGACATTTACTTAAAAAGGACTTTGCCGCTCACCGCGATGAGCTGATTATATCAAGTAAGGCCGGGTATGATATGTGGCCGGGACCGTATGGCAACTGGGGCTCAAAAAAGTATTTGGTAGCCAGCTTAAACCAAAGCTTAAAGCGTATGGGACTGGAGTATGTAGATATTTTTTATCATCACCGGCCCGACCCGGAAACTCCTTTGGAAGAGACCATGGCTGCGCTTGATTTACTGGTAAGGCAAGGTAAAGCCCTATATGTAGGTTTATCAAATTACAAGGCAGAAGAAGCTAAAAAGGCCATTAGCATATTAAAAGACTTAGGTACGCCATGTCTTATTCATCAACCTAAATACTCCATGTTTGAGCGTTGGGTTGAAGGCGGTTTGCTGGATGTACTTGAACAGGAGGGCGTAGGTTGTATTCCGTTTTCACCGCTTGCGCAAGGTATGCTAACCAACAAATACCTGCATGGTATTCCTCAGGATTCAAGAGCAGCAAAATCAAGCGGACACTTGCAAACAGCGCAAATTACCGGTGAAAAGGTTGAGCAAATTAAGCAACTGAACGAGATAGCACTTGGCCGTGGCCAAACGCTTGCTCAAATGGCACTGGCCTGGTTATTGAAAGATGCGCGGGTAACCTCAGTACTTATAGGTGCCAGTAAGACCGAACAACTTGCTGATTCACTGATGTGTTTGAAAAATACCGCCTTTACACCTGATGAACTGAACAGGATAGAAACAATATTACAAAATAAACCCTGATGCAAACCATTAACTGGGGAATAATAGGTTGCGGCGATGTAACCGAAAAAAAGAGCGGTCCGGCGTTTAATAAAGTACCGGGCAGCAAACTGGTGGCCGTTATGCGCCGCGATGCAACCAAAGCAGCCGATTATGCAAAGCGCCACAATGTTAACAAATGGTACAGCGATGCCCATGATTTAATTAACGACGATGAAGTAAACGCAATTTACGTTGCCACGCCACCCTCATCACACCTGAGTTATGCTATAGCTGCATTGCAAAAACGGTTACCTGTTTACGTAGAAAAGCCGGTTACCATGAATGCTCATGAGGCACAACAACTGGCTGACGCTGTAAAGCAATATAACGGACAACTTATTGTTGCGCACTATCGGCGCCGTTTACCCATGTTTTTAAAAGTTAAGGAGCTTTTGGAACAAAGCCGTATTGGCAATGTACGCACCGTGCAATTACGCTTGTGGCAAAGTCGTAAACCGGCACTGGTAACCAAAGGCGCACCTAACTGGCGTACGCAACCCAATGTATCGGGTGGAGGGTACTTTCATGATTTATCGCCCCACCAGCTAGATTTAATGCTTTACTTTTTTGGCAACCCCGTGCATTACTCCGGCTTTAGCCTTAACCAGGCACAAGCCACTGATGCTGATGATCATGTTTGCGGATCTGTTGTGTTTGAAAACAACGTAGTACTTAATGGATCGTGGTGTTTTAATGTTGCCGAAACAGAGAACACAGACCTTTGTGAAATTATAGGCAGCGAAGGCAAAATCAGTTTCCCGGTTTTTGGCGATAGTGTAACCCTTAAAACGGCATCTGACCAACAAGTATTCACCTTTGAGCACCCTGAAAATATTCAACTACCTATGATTGAAAGCATGGTGAACTATATAAACGGCCGGGAAGCTAATCCATGTACTATTGATGAGGCTGTTACGTTAATGAAGATAATTGATGCCTTTGCAACCAAAATAAACAAGTAATCGGAAAATTTAACATACAATACCATGAAACAATTATTTAAACTATTTGCCGTAACCGGTTTAATTTTAACTGCCTTCACCGCATCAGCACAACAGGCAAAAAAAGTACCTGCCAGTCCGCCTGATACCGTAAAAGCAACAACGAAAGCAGGCGTTGCCATTGAAGTGGCTTACAGCCAGCCTGCTGTTAAGGGCCGTACTATAGGTACCGACATAGCCCCTTACGGTAAAGTGTGGCGCACAGGTGCCAATAATGCTACTACAATCTCTTTCAGCAAGGATGTGAAGATTGAAGGTAAGGCATTGCCAGCTGGTCAGTATGCTTTATACTCAATACCCGGTGAAAAAGAATGGACCGTAATTTTTAATAAAGGCGTTAAAAACTGGGGAACTAAATACGAAGAAGGTGATGACGTTTTGCGTATAACCGTTAAAACTGCAAAAACCAAAGAATTTGTGGAAAGATTGAAATTTGCCATTGAGCCTGCCGGAAAAGTTCATTTTTCGTGGGGTGATAAGCTAGTGGCGTTTATGGTTAAATAAGCCCTCGACATATTAAACAAGAAGAGCCACAATTTAATGTGGCTCTTCTTGTTTAATATCAGTCTTTCTTTTTAGGAACTTTCGCTCCTTCTTTACGCGCTTCTGATAGGGCTATGGCAACCGCCTGCTTTTTGCTGGTTACTTTTTTGCCGGTGCCGGTTTTCAATTTTCCTTCTTTCATTTCGTGCACAGTTTCGCCTACCTTCTCCTGTGCCTTTGCCGAATATTTTGCCATAATTTGTTTAACTAGTTGTGTAATTTATCTACAAATTGCAGCTGAATTAGTTTATCTACTTAAGTGGTTAACTACCGGCAAACGGCAATATGCTTTATAAATTTTATGATTATGGAATACATTTCAGAAACCGACCTGATATTAAATGAGGATGGCAGCCTATACCATATTAACCTGCTGGCCGATGAAGTTGCAGATACAGTGATTACCGTTGGCGATCAGGATAGAGTAGGCGAGGTTAGTAAGCATTTCGATCATATCGAACTCAAAAAAGGTAAGCGGGAGTTTTTAACGCATACCGGCTACATTGGCCAAAGGCGTATAACAGTAATATCAACAGGCATTGGCACCGATAATGTTGATATTGTACTGAATGAACTTGATGCCATAGTAAATATTAACTTGCAAACGCGGCAGGTAAACAAAAACCTTCGAAGCCTTAATATCATACGCATTGGCACATCTGGTGCTGTGCAGGCTGATTTAGACGTTGACACGGTTTTGGTTTCAGCAGCTGCCATAGGGCTTGATCCATTAATGCATTATTACGACCATGAGCTTACCGCAGATGAAGCCCGTTTGTTAACGGCCTTCGAAAACAGTTTGCCGGAGCATTATCAACTACACCCTTATGTTGCCTCAGCCGGTTCCTCACTGCTTAACACTATTGCGCATAATTTGCCTCAGGGGATAACAATTACTGCCCCGGGTTTTTATACGCCGCAGGGCAGGCAGGTGCGTTGTAAATCATCAACGCCACAACTGCTTTCTATAATTGAAAAGTTTGAGCACAACAATCAACGCATTACTAACCTGGAGATGGAAACGGCAGGCATTTACGGCTTAGCATCAAACCTGGGTCATCAGGCTATTTCATTTAATGTTATACTGGCCAACCGTGTAAAGCATCAATTTAGTAAACAACCATACCATGTAATGCAAAAGTGCATTACTGATGTACTCGACAGGGTTGTAAACTACTTGTAGTACAAGCCGAAACATATCATAACAACCTGTGTTTATGAGCTAATTAATTGCCGCACATCACCTATGTTCAACAAATCCATATCGTTGCCTTTTTATGTAAAGTTTGCGTTGGTCCTCATTGGGCTAATGGCACTTGGTTTTCTTATTATTTTAGGAAAAGAGTTACTCGATCCGCTTTTATTCGGGTTCTTGTTTGCAATTCTTTTACTACCACTCTCTAACTTTTTTGAGCAAAAATGTAAAATGCCGCGCAGTATGGCAGCTTTTGCAGCTATATTACTTATGGTGCTGTTCATAACGGGCGTAATGTATTTGGTTGGTACACAAATTACCAACCTGGCGCATGACTGGCCTTTACTTAAAGAACAGATCAGCAAATCGGCGGTTGATGTGCAGTTGTGGATACAGCGCACTTTTCATATCAACGCCGAAAAGCAAATGGTTTATGTAAATGATACCGCCGACAAAATTGTAGCTTCAGGAACATCGGTTTTAGGTACCACCTTCGGAGCTGTATCATCATTGTTGTTGTTTTACATCTTCATCATACTGTTTACATTTTTAATTCTGCTGTACCGCAGATTGCTGTTCCGTTTTATACTATTTGTGTTTGACGAAGAAGCAACACCGGTAGTACACACTATTGTAGAGAATGTGCAGCGCATATTACGTCAGTACATTGTAGGACTTTTGTTGGAAATGGTAATAGTTGCTATATTAACCTGTGTAGCTTTTTGGATAATAGGCGTTAAATATGCCATACTGTTAGGTATCATAACTGCGCTTTTCAATATTATACCTTATGTGGGCATCTTCTCGGCCTTGTTGCTAAGCACGCTTATTACATTTGCTACAGGCGCTATAACCAAAGCAATTATTGTAGCTATTGTGGTGGTAGCAATACACGCTATTGATGCAAACGTCGTACTTCCAATGGTTGTGGGCTCGAAGGTAAGGTTGAATGCCCTAATAACATTTATTGGCATTGTGCTGGGTGAAATGCTTTGGGGATTATCGGGTATGTTTTTGTCAATACCGGTAATAGCTATATTTAAAATAATTTTTGACCACGTTGGTCCGCTCAGGCCCTGGGGGTACCTTTTAGGGGGAGATTATGAGTATGAGCGAAAGGCCAAGGAGGAGATGAAAACAGAGTAGCTAATACGTTATACTGTGATAAAAATGGCCGTTATGCAATTTGCTTAACGGCCATTTTGCTTATTGATTATAGTTGTGATCAGGATTCCAATCGCAGCCGTTTCTTTTGGTAGTCTATTACAGCCTTGTACTTCATCAATATATCGCCTCCAAGCACGCCCAAAACCTCCGGATGGTTGAGTTGCGAATAAGCCTGGTTAATGCTTGATAGATCTAACACTGCTACCTCAAAGTCGGTTAGCTTTAGTCGGCCTAATTTTAAGTCTGCAATTACAGCTGTAAATGATTCCATGGTTACGGTACCTAATCCTGCCGATAAGCGGTTGGTGGCCTTAATATCAACGTTACCAGCGTTAGCCAGCGTGTTTTGATCAAACACCGTTTTTGATGCGCCGGTATCAAGTACTATTTTATATTTTTTTCGCCCTATCTTAACATCTGCAAGCAAATGGCAGCCGTCACTTTCCATATCAATTACTTGCAGCGGAATGTTTACTTTCATAATTGTAAAGGTAGGAGATAGGTTTACAAATGTCCTTAAAAACAAAAGGTCCTTTTGTTTTAACATCAAAAGGACCTGTAAGCTATATTGAAAGGGCGATTTAAAACGGATAACCTATAGCAAGGTTAAATACCATTTTATCGTAGTTAATTGCCGGGTTACTTTGCGTAAATGGTTTGGTAAGCGGGAAACCAAAATCGGTACGCAGCACTAACACACTTGCATCAAACCGTAAACCGAAACCTACGTCGGTTGCCAGTTGCTTAAGGAAGTTGCTGCTGAAAGTACCACCCGGTTGATGGCCGCGCGCATTCCATATGTTACCTGCATCAGCAAACAGAGCGCCGTATACTATGCTAAATAAATGCGGACGGTACTCAATACTTGCCTCCAATTTAATATCGCCCGACTGATCGGCAATAAAGCCTGTAGTACCGCTGATGTATTGGGTAGGGTCAACCGTACCCGGACCTAGTGAACGCGCCCTGAAACCGCGTAAGCTGTTAGCACCGCCAATAAAAAATTGCTGGCTGTACGGTAATATGGTTGAATTGCCCATTGGTATACCTACGCCTGCAATGAAGCGTGCTGCAAATGAGCTTTTTACACCCAATTTATGAAAGAAACGTATTTCATTCTCCAGTTTTACATACTGATTGAAATTGGTACCAAACACTTTCTTCGCATTACCGCCAATGGTATCGGCACCGGTAAGTAAACCTGTTAACATGCCTGAGGTACTTATGCGGCCATTATAGTAAATGGAATTGGTACGATAAGTTTCGGTAGTGTTGGTATACGTATAGCTATAGCTTGGCCCAAACGTAAACTGCGGGTCAATAACGTGCTTAAGCGTAGGGTTACGTGTAGTAACAATACTATCTGTATACTCCTGAGTTACGTTGGTAGGTTTTACATAAGTAACGTTCAACAGGTTTAACTCGTGACTTTTGTGTACACTTTGTTTCCAGTTGTAGCCAAATGAACCATTGATAGAGCTCAAATTATACAAGCCTGAGCGATTAATGATTGAGTAACCAGCACTCAGATTGGTGCGGGGTATGTAAGCATTATCGGCCTTAAAATTAAACGGACTAATAAACCGCGGCCATGATAATGTAGCCTGTGCGCCATATTGATAAAGAGCGTTACCACCACCGGCGTTTCCTGATATCTGTCCGTCGGTGCTGCCAAATAAGGTAATGGTAAGTGCTTCAGCACCTAAAAAAGCATTGCGATGGCGCCAGTTTACGTTTACTTGCGTACCGTTGAAATTAGCTGATGTTGTACGAGCCAACGCATCAAATGATAATGATTTTTTTGGGTACTGAGTCAAAAAGTAAAACACATTCAGTTTTGAGGAATCAGCAGATACGTCTTCAAACCTGTTTTTTACAAACTTGTATGGTCCTAATTCAACAAACCTGCTTAATGAATTGGTATGATCGGTACGATTATAAACTTCTCCCGGGCGTAACAAAACCGTATTTTTAAACACATATGGGCGTATGGTGCGGCGGCGTCTGCTGTCAATTACGTTGTACCAGTTATAAGGTACTTTGTCCTGCAACCTTAAAGAAGTATCGCGCAGGCTGTAAGCGGGGTAAATGTAAATATTATCAATGGTGTAAATTCTACGTGCACGTTCGCTCACCTCGTCTTTAACCTTAACATAGCCATCAATTTCATGATTACCAACTGTGCTGTCTACACGTAAAATGAGGTTTTCGGGTGCAAAGTAATAAAAGCCCTTTTCTTTTACACGTGCATCAATACGTAGTCTTTCGGCCTTTATAGCGTCTAAATTGTAAGCCTCACCCTTCTTCAATATAGTTTGAGCTGAGGTACCGGCAATTGCCGTATCAAGCGGATCTTTACTATCTGACGGCCATATAATGTTGCGGTACTTGTATGATGGTCCGGCCGATATTGTGTAAACAGCTTTAGCAACTTTTTCTTTTCCTACTGTATCGCCCGTAACCTGTGCCTGGAAATAACTGCGGTTTTGAAGACGGTTTTGTAGTATGGAGCTGTTTTGCGTAAGATCAACAGCACTAACTAAGACAGGCGCTTCGCCAAACTTGGTGTTAAGCCAGTGCTTAAAGCCTTTGGTTTTGTTTGTGCGCGTTTTTTGATATACCCACAGCTTAAATCTGAACGGGCCTATCTTACCATTTGGTTTAGGTCGTAATAAGCTTTGTAAATCGCTTTTTATAAGACTTTGCTCTTTTTTTGATATGTCTTTATCAGTAAAATTAATATCAGCACCGGTGTACAGCTTTTGTCCGGCTGGTAATTGTTTGGTGGTACTGCAACTACTTGCAATAACCGTGAGTGTTAGAAGTGTATATGCTGATTTTTTAATCATGGTTCAAATGTAGATATGCTTTCGGTTGAGGTACTGTCTGTTGTTGCCTTTTTAGGTTCTTCGGCAGGTTGCTGATCCTTCTCTTTTTGTTCTTGTTGCTCCTTTTTCTCTTTTTCCTCACGTTTGCGTTCACGTATAAGTGCCCTTTCTTCGCGACTAGTTTTCGAGAAAATTTCTTTGAAGCGGTTGTAGTCAACATTTAACGAGAAGCCCACACCTGTTTCAATTACCTGGCCTTGTATTACAATAAACTGGTCGCGGCGGTATGCACGCAGTGCGTAGCGGCCATCTTTAGTTAAGCGGTAATTTAACATTACATTGCCCGCAATGGTGCTTGTACGCTGGCCAGGCTGTTGTTTGCCTTCGAGCATAAAGTTATTACCAACGGTAACCGTTAAACGATCATTTAGGAAGCGTTTAGATAAGCCAACGTTTAAGTCGGTACGGTTCTGCTCGGTACCCGTAGAATAATCCTGGCCCGACTGCAAATCAAAGTTAAGGTCAACGCCGCCAATTAAATCACCGGCAAGTTTGTTCAACTGGTTTGAAAGTAAACCGCTTACGCTGTTACGTATGGTTCCTTCAACACCGGCACTGCCGCCCTGGCTTTGTAATGGGTTATCACCAATAAAATGGCCCAGTACAAGTACACCTAGCACCTGCTTGTTCATTTCATTAGGATCGCGGCGTATTTGCTCAAGGCGTGTGTTAACAGTATTAACTACTGTTTGTGATACCGTGTAGTTGCTGTCAGGTAGTACAATATCAAACCCAATTTTAGGGGTCAGCAATTTGTTCTGCATGTTTAAGTTTACATTGAAAGGAAGCTTTTGCTTGTAAACTGTGCTTTGCGCATCAGTACCGCCCGATTGGTTTTCAACCAAATCAATAGGGGGTACGTTGGCTACGTAAATAGCAGTAAGGTCAACATTGGCGTCGGTAGGGTCACCGTTCCAAACAATGGTACTTCCCTGTTTAAACCTAAACAAACGATTAACCGGACCGTATGATAGCTCATAAGAACCCTGATTAACTGTATAAGTACCTGTTAAGTTGATTTTTCCACTTGGATCAATACCTGCGCTCAGCTGTGCATCACCTTTAATGTGAACCACATCGCCGTTGCGCTCATCAATCACAATGTTAAAGTTGGCTTCTTTACTTACATTGATGGTGGCGTTAACATCCAAACCTGTAAGTTCAGATTTACGCAACGAATCAAGTCTTTTAGCCAGTAGAATTGAATCAAGTTTTGGTGCATCGGCATCGATGAATTCAACAACGCCTTTACGGTCTTCAATGCTTGGGTCGGTGGTTGGCAACACAAAGGTCATGTCTGTCTGCGGATCAACGGTCAAGCTTGCATCAACCACAGGTTTAGCCATATCACCACGAATTTTTACACGTGTATCAATGTAAAGCTTACCGTAAAACAACTTGTTATCGGCACGGGTAGAGTTTACTGCACGGAAGTTATTGGCATTGATATCTAAACCAAAGCTAAAGTCTTTATACGTTTTAGTGTAAACAGCTCCGCTTATAACTGCTTTATTTCCAGTGGAATCAACCATGGTAAAGTCATTAAAGCGTATACCTTCATTGTTAAAGCTAATGCTTTCTTTCGGCATGGTAAAATATGAATTGAGCATAGAAACGTTGAAGCCCACCTGGTTAAAGTTTACATCGCCGCGTACGTTTGGTGCAGATGCTGTGCCGGTAATTTTCAATCCGCCGGTTATGTTACCGGTTGCTCTCCTGATACTGCCAAAGCTGAAGCCTTCAATGCTCTTCATACTTAAGTTTACAATGTTCAGGTTCATGTCTAATCTGCCTTCTGGGGTATCAGTATAATACATGCCGGTTAAGTCAACCTGGTTACCTTTTCCGGTTATGTTTACGTTGGCTGCATAAGCATTGGCAGTTTGGTTATTTACTTTTATGGCAATATTGCCTACAGTATCACCTTTAAAGTTAAAATCGCCAACATTCATATCAGCTACGAAAACAGGAGAGGCCTGCAGGTTGCTTACTGTGGCGTTTCCGTTTATAGTTCCGCCAACCAGCAATGAGTCTTGCTGCGCTAAACGGGTAAGGGTTTCAATATGAAAATTGTTAAAGTTAACCGTTAAGGGAGCGTTTAATTGCTGCGGATTGCTGGTAACGCTCAGTACTTGATTGCTGTTGGTAATTGAAAAATCGCGCGCTAAAATGCCTTTGCTGCCAAACTGGAATGCATTGTTTGGATTTACAGCCCAAGCCATGTAATCTAACAATAAGCCATCCTGTAAAAAGCTAAACTGGTATTCGTTTGGCAACACGCTAAACACGCCTGCAATGCGGTAGCGTTCTTTGCGTGCTGCATCGCGCACTTGCAGGCTAAGGTTAAGCTTGTCATTTTGTGCATTACCGGTTAGGCCAGGGTACAGCAGTTTTAAGCTTTCGCCAACTTTTACCTGGTCAAATGTAAGGCCGTAATTAAGAGCATTGTTATTGGTGTTGATGTTAAGCTTACCGTTATCAATGGTATTGGTTCCATAAATAACTTTTGGTATGCTGCCATTTACAAGTAATAAACCCGACTGGCTATCAAAACGTCCATTTATTATCACGGGGTCAAGCTGTTTTAAATCGGGCACAAACTGCGTTATTAATGGCGTTTTAACCATTTTTAGGTTAAAGCTAAATTGTTGCGGAGAATATTTAACCGGCTTTGCTTTACTTTGAACAGCAGGTGCTGCGGCCAATGCTGTATTGAAGTACTTGTTTATATTATCCTGCAGCGCGGCGCCAACTTCGGTAAGTTTGTATTTGCCACCTAAGCGGGCGGTTAAAAAAGGAGTTTTAAGGCGCAGGCTGCTGCTATCAGCGTTAGCTGTTGAAATAACACTTACGGTATCTAACTGTATACGCTGGCCTTTATTTACCAAAAGCATATCAGTAAGTAAAACACTGCCATTTAAGTAATCAGGGTCGGCAGTTGGCAAATCAGCAACAATTTTACCGTGGAAGCGCATATCATCCTTTACAAAGTTGAGGCGTTGTAAATTTATGCTGTCAACCAAAAGCGTTGCATTTACCGACGGGTACTTTTTGCTCATGTTGGCTTTAGCATCAAGCGTGAAGTTGATGTTGGGGTCGCGCATGGTGGCTTTGGCTACATAGGCGCCATTGCGGGCGCTGCCTTTTGCAACCAGGTTGCGGTAGTTATAACCTTGTATTTGTGCGCTTGCTACGTTCGCGCTAAAATCAACATTA
Organism: uncultured Mucilaginibacter sp.; assembly: GCF_913773635.1. Lineage (GTDB taxonomy): Bacteria > Bacteroidota > Bacteroidia > Sphingobacteriales > Sphingobacteriaceae > Mucilaginibacter. The sequence goes on along the minus strand of NZ_CAJYGQ010000013.1, from coordinate 243,815 downwards.
AGGTTTTTAGGATCGGCCCCGGCGCCTTTAACATTGGCACTTAGTGTAAGGCGACCTACCATTTTAGGCTGTTTGGTAAGCGCTCCGGCATTGAGGTTAATAGCTTTTACATTAGCAGCGTAAGAAATACGCTTCATGTCCATAGCGTTTTTTACATTGGCCGCTGCAGATAAGTTTCCATAGCTAGAGCGTAAATTAAGCTGAGTAGTCAAATTTTGCATGCTACCTTTTAATTTACCGCTAAGGCTCATTCGCTCGGGTATGCTTACGCTTGGCGGAATGGTGCCACGCGGTGCTAAACGGTAAATGTCGCGGCGGCTGGTAGTAAAGTCGGCAAGGTTAACATCAAAGTACGCCTTTTTAACATCAGGCATGCCTTTTAATACGGCCGATGTTTTAATGTGCGTATTTGACAAGCCCCAAACTTCAAAGTTTGAAATGCGCAAATCATTCACCATACCGGCTACCCGGCCGTTTACCCTGAATGATGCATTTGGCGTGCTGCGGAATGGTTCCATAGAGGCCATTGTTGGCATAAGCAGCAACACATCACGCAAGCCAATGCGTGTTCCATCAACATTGGCATCAACACTTAATAAACCGATGTTTTTCGTGATGGCTTCTATTGAAGGGTAAGCCACCTCTACATTGCGCTGGATGACTGTATTTGGTGTTTCAACATAAAGGTCTTTGAGGTAAGCGTTTTTAGCGCCATACATAAACGCCGTGCGGAATTCATTAAGCTTAAACCCGCTTTTATCGGCAAAAGTAAATTGGTTAACCTTACCGGCAATAGTGTCGGGGCTATATGAAAGGTCTTCTATGTCAGTGCTCAGGCCTTTAATGTCCATGTGCCCAAAATCCAATCCTCGGCGCAGTGGTGCCTGGGCATCATTGTCAAATTTAATATCATTATTGGCAAGGCTTATTTTACCAATGGTGGCGTACCAAGGCTTGTTGCTTTGCGGCGGCGTAACTAAAGTGTCAATTTTTTTAGCAGTTTCAACCACTGCGGTAACCACTGTTTGTGGTTTGGCCAAGCGTAAGCCAGCCTTAGTATCATCAAGTGTGATGCTTTTAACGCCAACGCGCTGATTTTTCAAATCAATATCATTCATCTCCACCAAGAATTTGCCGAGGTTAACGTTGGCTTTCATTTCGTTGGTGCGGTAATCAACCTTAACCCGGTTAACATCAATAGTACCTAAATCTAAGTCAAGGCTAAGTGGGGTAGTAGCCGTATCAACGGTAGCCGCCTGCGCTATTGATGAACCCGCAGGAGTTTGAATGATGCGCGCATTAACGTCTGATAAATTGATTTTGGGAATGCTGAATTTCATCTTATCCAAATCAAAATCTTTGATGCGTGTATCAAAATGGCCCAGCAAAAATTTAACGTCGTTGCCGGTTGTTACATCTTTGTAAGCAATGTTTATTCTATCAAGTACAACTTTATCAAGTGATATTTTGAGGGTAGATGTGGTATCTTCCGGCTTTGGCTCTTTTTTATTCTCGCTTGCAAAAGCTTTTATAATGTAATCGAAGTTGAAAGTACTGTCAGCACCACGGCTAACCTTGGCCGTAATACCCTGCAGGTTTATCTCGTTAACTTCAACCTGGCTTTTAAGCAGCTTAAGCATGCTAATATCAACCTTAAGTTTATCACCTGCTATAAGGGTGTCGCGTTTCTGGTCTTCAAAGTAAACCTTTTCCAATACCAGCATTTTAGGAAAGCCAATGGTAATGTGTCCGATTTCTACTTTGGTGCCAATTTTACCTTCTAAAAAGTTTACGGCTTTATTTTTTGCAAACTGTTGTACAGCGGGTACCTGTATAAGAATTACTACAAGCAATACCAGAAATATAACACTCGCAACTATCCATAAAATGGTTTTTAAAGCTATACGTCCAAATTTTCCCAATTTATTATAATTTGTAGATGAAGAATAGTGTGGTGCTTTGTATACAACAAAGCGCATGCCTTTGTGGCTAAACTGACGAGAGCAACGGCAAATTGCTTATAAAACTTTGAACCGCACGAAATGTTTTTTTATAGCTGTAAATCTTAATAACTTACATTTATTGTAGATAACTTTTGCCGGTTGCACCCTTAACAGGGAGCGGTTTTTCGTACTTTTGTAATTGCTGAAAGGATTTTGTTATGCCCGATTTTTCTCACTTACACGTACACACCCAGTTTTCACTTTTAGATGGCGCCGCCGATATATCAAAGCTGTATAAAAAGGCAGCTGCTGATGGTATGAAAGCACTTGCCATAACCGATCATGGTAACATGTTTGGTGTGTTTAAGTTTGTAGCCGAAGCCGGCAAGCACAATGTAAAGCCCATTGTAGGCTGTGAGTTTTACGTGGTAGAAGACCGTCATAAAAAACAGTTTACCAAAGAGAAAAAAGACGTTCGTCATCATCAGTTGTTTTTAGCAAAGAATCCTCAGGGGTATAAAAACCTAATTAAGTTATGTTCTTTGGGTTATATGGAAGGGCTATACAGTAAATGGCCACGTATTGATAAGGAGCTTATACTTAAATACCACGAAGGACTTATAGCAACCACCTGCTGTATTGGCGCATCGGTACCACAAGCTATTTTGAAGGGTACAGAAGAGGAGGCTGAGGCTGAGTTTAAATGGTGGCTTGACCTTTTTGGCGAAGACTATTATATAGAGTTGCAGCGTCATGAAATACCCGAGCAGGAAATAATTAATAACACCTTACTTAAATTTGCCAAAAAATTTAACGTTAAGGTTATTTGCTCAAATGACTCGCACTATGTAGATCAGCAGGATGCTAATGCACATGATATTTTACTGTGTGTAAATACGGGCGATATGCAAAGCACGCCTATTGCAACTGATGATGAGGGCGGAAGGGGCTATCGTTTTGGATTTCCTAACGATCAGTTTTACTTCAAAACTCAGGCTGAAATGGGCAAACTATTTCATGACCTGCCTGAATCATTAGATAATACGAACGAAATTGTTGATAAGGTAGAAGTGTTGAAGCTGAAACGCGACATCATGCTACCCAATTTCCCTATACCACCTGAGTTTAAAATACACGACGGACCGGAATCTGATGTGTTAAATCAGTGGGAATACTTAAAGCACTTAACCTTTACCGGGGCCTACGAGCGCTATAAGGAAATGACACCCGAGGTAGAAGAGCGCATAAACTTTGAGCTTTTTACCATTAAAACCATGGGCTTTGCGGGTTACTTTCTCATTGTGGCCGATTTTATTAAAGAGGGTCGTAATATGGGCGTATTCATCGGGCCTGGCCGTGGGTCGGCAGCAGGTTCGGTAGTGGCATACTGTACGGGTATTACCAATATCGATCCTATTAAGTATAACCTCCTGTTCGAACGTTTTTTGAACCCCGACCGTAAGTCAATGCCCGATATTGATACCGACTTTGATGACGCCGGTAGGCAACGGGTTATTGATTACGTGGTTGATAAGTATGGTAAAAACCAGGTAGCGCAAATTATTACCTATGGTTCGATGGCTGCCCGCACCAGTATACAAGATGTTGGCCGGGTGCTTGACATGCCGCTAAGCGATGTAAACGCGCTTAAAAAACTGGTGCCCGATACTCTGGGCATCAACCTTAAACAGGCAATAGAACAGGTGCCCGAACTTAAGGCCATTAAAGAGGGTAACGACTTAAAAGCTACGGTACTGCGCGAGGCTGAAAAGCTGGAAGGTTCGGTGCGTAACACCGGTGTGCACGCGGCAGGTATTATTATTGCGCCCGATGACCTGACTAACATTGTGCCTGTAGCCACTGCCAAGGACTCTGACCTGCTTGTAACGCAGTATGACGGGCGTGTAATTGAAGATGCCGGTGTAATTAAGATGGACTTTTTGGGCTTAAAAACCCTAACCATTATTAAGGATGCACTGCGCATGATTAAGCAGAACCATGACCGTGATATTGATATAGATTACATTCCGTTAGACGACCAGAAAACCTACGAACTGTACCAACGCGGTGATACCAACGGTACGTTCCAGTTTGAGAGTGATGGTATGCAAATGTACCTGCGTGAGTTAAAGCCCGACAGGTTTGAAGATTTGATTGCCATGAATGCCCTGTACCGACCAGGGCCGATTGAGTATATACCCAGCTTTATAAAACGTAAACATGGCCTCGAAGATGTGACGTTTGACCTGGACGACATGGAAGAATACCTGGGCGAAACCTATGGTATTACCGTATACCAGGAACAGGTGATGCTTCTATCGCAAAAACTGGCAGGCTTTAGTAAAGGCGATGCCGACGTTTTGCGTAAAGCTATGGGTAAAAAGCAAATTGAGGTACTCAACAAAATGGAGGCGCAGTTTATGGATGGGGCAATGGCCAAAGGCCACCCTAAAGATAAACTTACCAAGGTTTGGACCGACTGGAAAGCCTTTGCCCAGTATGCTTTTAACAAATCGCACTCTACATGTTATGCGTTTGTGGCCTACCAAACCGCTTATTTAAAGGCACATTACCCATCAGAGTACATGGCGGCGGTACTGAATAACCAAAACAGTATCGATAAAATATCTTTCTTTATGGAAGAGACCCGCCGCATGGGTATCAATGTATTGGGGCCGGATGTTAACGAATCGGACATGGCCTTTGCGGTAAATAAAAAGGGAGACGTACGCTTTGGCTTAACCGGTGTAAAAGGTGTGGGCGAAAAAGCTATTGAAAGTATAATTGATGAGCGCAATGAGCGAGGCCCTTACAAATCGGTTTTTGATTTTGCCCAGCGCAGCAACACCCGCAACGTAAATAAAAAGGCTTATGAAAACCTGGTGTACAGCGGTGCGTTCGACAGTTTTGGTTTAAACCGCGCACAGTTTTTTGCCAAAACCGAAAATGGCTTGCTAACCGGTATCGAACGATTAATTAAATACTCCAACGATTATCAAAACACGCAAAGCAGTTCGCAATCATCATTATTTGGTGGAACCGTTGAGGCCTATATACCCGAGCCTGCCATGCCTGTTTGTGAAGAATGGGCGCTGATAGAAAAGTTGAAGTACGAAAAGGATATGATTGGTATTTATTTAACCGGTCACCCTTTAGATAACTATAAGTTGGAGCTGGAGCGATATTGCCAGAATACTGTATCAGACTTAAAAGTATTGGTAACCATGCGCGGGGGCGAAGCACCGGCTGATGTTGTTGAGCGCTTTGCGCAACTGCGCCGAATGGGCGAGCTGAGCATTGGGGGACTAATGGCTAACGTACAGCACAAAATGACTAAAACCGGTAAACCTTTTGGCACCTTTGTAATCGAAGATTACTACGATAGCTACGAGTTTGCCCTTTTTGGCGATGATTATATTAAATTCCGTAACCTGCTTGGCGATGGTTTCTTTGTACAGTTGAAAGGAACTGTTGAAGAAAAGTATCGCCAGAAGGACAACTGGGATATGCGCCTTGGGTCAATTAATCTGCTATCAGAAATGCGCGATAAGATGACCAAATCGCTCACTATTTGTATGCATTTGCATAGCCTTAACGATGATATGGTTAACAACCTTAATGAAATGGTACTGGCTAATAATCAAAAATACGAAGTTAAAAACTGCGCCCTGCGTTTCATGATTAAAGACGGTGAAGATAACCTTTTTATTGACCTGCCATCCAAAACCATGCGCGTAAATCCAAGCGATGATTTAATTGCCGGAATTTATAGTTTGACTAACGTGCAGCCGATGTTAAAGTAGGATAGTGGTTAGAATACAGACCATGTGCTTGGAAGATGCTAAAACGGTAGGTCGTTATACCCATTTACTTCATGGCTCTGTATAGCCTTGTCCGGTAGTGGCAAATTGGTTACAATGTAAAGATTTAGAATGTCTTCTCTATCTATGAACATTATTTGGCTTCGCTTGGAAGCATCGAGTTTACCGCCAAGCCAATTCCTTGCTGCTTTGGTGATTTCTCTGCCAGCAACTATAAATGCATGATCAACTAATACTTTCTTGCCGATTTCTGGATCAAATATTTCATGACCTAACATCATCAAAACTTGATTATAAATTTCTGCAACGTTTGCAGAGCTATTCTTACTTACACCAGACGCATCAAGTTTTCCTTTTTTTACTTGCAATCCAAAGTAAAGAACATGTTGTGTCGGCAAAAGATATTTCATCCAAATATCTTTTCCGTACTCCAATGCTTTGTCTTTGTGTCCAGCGGCAGTTATCCTATGAAATCCTAATTGTCTGAACAGTGGTAATAGAATTTCAGATATTAAATCATCTTCACTACATATATTTAGATAAGAAGTAAGTTGTTCACGTTTTTTTAATTCAGTAGTGGAAAATGGTCTGTGTGGATTAGGGGCTGGTTTTGCGATAGTAGAAGTGCCTATGTGCTTTAAATAGCATTTTTTGTCGTCAGCATAGAATGCTTCATAGCCCTCTCTTATTAAAGCCGAGTTAAGTTCATTTAAAGCGTTCGGACGATCAAGTCCCTCGTTTGACGCGTCTCTTTGATCCATTAAAGTTGTGATGACACGAGAGAACGTTTCAGATGGTGTGTTGGGATACGGTTGAGGTTCGTCAAGGATTTGACGAAGAACCTCAGCAACCCAACGATTTCTTGTCGAACCATCGTGCTGATAGTCTGTATCAGCATCATTGAAAAATTTTGTTAAGTATGAGCTACTTCTATATTCAAAAAAACTTTTGTCCGATGTGGAATTTCCGCAAATCATATCTGCAATTTGCATTAAGGTTCTATCTTTAAATTTCACTTGTGCTTTTTAATGAATTTAATATTTTTTGTTAGAATAATCCTATAAAACTACTAAAAAGCATTCCCCCTTTAATGATCAAACCGCAGTAGTAGTCTACCTGCCCGAAAACACCAACTCGTCATCCACAAAAATCCTGCATTCAACCGAGAATGATGGTGTGCCCAAAGAGACCTTAATGCGCTTGGTTTCCTGACCGGGTACGCGAATGCTGCCATACAAGCGGCTGCGGAAGGCCCAGCCCAGTTGCTCGTCTTGCAGGGTGCCGTTTACCCAAAGGCGTTCGCCGCCCATCCAGCTGTTTTCTACTGTAATTTTATGTCCTTTGTAAACGGTGGTCCAGGTGCTCATAGTTTTATTGATCTTAACTAAGATAGGATTTCAAGCAATTAGTTACATGTTCATACTGTCTTTGCTTACATCGGAGTTTGAATTCTACCTATTCGCAGCAGTATGGGGAATTTGATCTGCTTTATTTCATCATCACCCCAGTGCTTTTCAATTTGCGGTTTTAAATCATCAACCGGGTTATAGCCGTTTTGCTTAGTAAAATGCTTAACAGCCGACCATGTATTTAAATAGCCAATTAAATGCTCGGCAGTCCAGTTCAAAGTGTTGTAAAATTGCGGCGTTTCCAACTCTTCAAAAGGGAATGGTATGGTTTTATAGTTCTCGTCTATATACTTACGTTCGGCATCCCAATAGCTGCCAATAACATTTTTGTAAAAATATGCTACTACGTCATCAATCTCTTTTGAAACCTCAATCATTCCATACCCGGTAACACACAACAGTGCATTTGCTTTTGCAGTTCTGCTTACCTCGGCATAAAATCTGTCAAAATCAAACCAGTGAATGGCTTGTGCTACTACAATCAAATCAAAAAAGTTGTCACTAAAATCAGTTTTTTCGGCAGGTTGAACGCTGTACGTTATGTTATTTGCCTGCCCGGCATTATCAATTTGCGCCTGGCTTATGTCTGTTGCAAATACCTGCTCAAAGTTTTTGGCTAACTCAAAAGCTACCTGTCCGTTACCTGTGCCGCAATCCCAGGCATGTTTTTTTATGGGTAACAAGCTGTATAAGTATTTAAAAAACTCAGGTGGATATGTGGGCCTGTAACGGGCATAGCTGTCTGATTGGGTTGAAAAGTTGTCTTTCATTTGGTAACGGTTTATAAGTGAAATTACTCAATTACCTGTTAACAACAAAGGGCCGCCCTTTTGGAGGCGGCCCTTACAACTTAATTATGTATCAGCTAAAAAATTATTTTGAGTAAATTTTAGAAGCGTCTCTGAAACCAACTCCGGTGTTGCTGTACCAGTCGGCATATGAAGTGCCGCCAGATAATGCCCACTCTGAGAAGTGTAAGTAAGCTTGGTTTACAGGTTGTAACTCAACCGGATATTTGTACTCACCCACAAAGCTTATAGCCCATGGCCAGTTTTCTTTTGACAGGTAAGTTTTGTTGCTGTTTAATACCGAAGCATCATCATCAGTACCGAAAAGTGATTTGGTAGCTTTATCGGTTGGTGCAAAGCCAGGTAAGTGTATTTCATAACCGCGACGCATATCACTGATAAGGAACGGATTGAAGTTAGCAACTTGTAAGTTTGAAGCCGCAACAGGTGAAGCAAAGGTTACGTTTACAGTAGCGGTGCTGCCGGTAACTTTGTTTTTATCCATCAGTGTATTGATGAAGAATGCACCGTCAGGGTTTCTAAGTAAAGCCTCATGATTGTCAAAAGGAACAATAACCGCTTTAGATTGGCCAGCTTCAACACCATTAGCTGCGTAGCTGATGTAGTTGCTGATGTTTCTTTGACCGGTAACCGCGCTAACTGCTGAAGCAGAAACCGGTAGCTGAACCGCAAAACCATTTTTGAATGAAGCGCCTGATGCTAAAGGAGTAAATTCACCTTTCATTTCAACAACCTGGTTGCTGGCGTTGCTTACAAATGTGTAGCGGTAGTTAACTACTAAGTCGTTAAGGTCAAAGTCGCCTTTTTTAGGCCAGTTATCTTCAAAAGCAATGCTTGCATAACCGGTTTGTGAAGGGTAGTAGCTTACGTAAGCTTTAGTAGCGTCATTAGGGAAAGCATCTAGTTCATCTAATACACCGTCGCCATCTTCGTCGCCACCTTTGTCAATTGCAGGTACACCGCTGTTTGATATACCGGTTACCGGGTTAGAGGTAGCATATACCACAAGGTCATTAAAGTCCTGGTCAGATCCGTTATCGCGGTTGATGTCTTCAAAGCCCATCAGGAATAATTTGTGAACATCATCCCATAAAGTAACTACGTGTTTCTTTTTAGCTACTGTGCTTTCAGGATTCAATTTGTAGTCAGAGTAGAATTTAGCGTTACCGGTTAATACGCCGCTACCATTCCATGCATTTTGAATTAATACAAAGCCTATAGAAGTACCTGCATTAAAACGACCGATTTTTACTTTATCACCCGGTTTTAAAGCACCGCCTGATCCGTTTGCCGAAGCGTTAGGGAAAATAAGCGTAGCGTTATCCAAATCATCAACACTTGTAGGAGGGGTGTTGGTTGGGTAAGTATAGTAAGCCAGGGTGTTAAGGTATCCGGCGCCTTCAGAAACGAATGTGATCCAAACGTCAGAAGTAGCAGTGATATTTAAGTTAGACACCGCATTAGTAGTCAAAAACTCAGGGTGAGTAGTTGGCAGTGGTGAGCCTTCAGGTAATGAAGCGTTGATGTATGACAATAATGAAGCATCAATAGCATCAGGAGTAGCCTCAAGGTAAACCGGACGGCCAACGCTGCGTGGGTATTGAGTAGTGTTGAATGTTGCGTTGGTGCTTGAGGTGTAAGGGCTTGGGTAAGCAAACACCGGACCGCCAAATGCCATTGTACCTTTAGTAGCAGTAGTACCGTTTGAAGTAGATACGGTTATCTCTTCTGGCTGAATGTCGCCGCCAAAACCATCTTTACCACCAATTAAAGCAGTAACGGTATTACTGGTTGATATTGCTGCCTGTGCGTTACGCATTAAGCCAACGTAAGCAGGGTCAATAATTAATTTATTTACTGAAGTTGGAATAGTAACCAAGCCTTGAAGCACACCGCTTTTATCGGTAACGCCTTTAAAAATTGGTGATGTTGCACCAGGCAGGTAAGCGCTTACTACCACACCGGCTAAAGCCTCGTTGTTTGCAGCGCGCAGAGTAACATTTAATGTTACGTTTTTAGTGGTTGAAAAGTTAAAGCCATCCGGAGCTATTTTAGTTCCTGCTACCGGGTTGGTAGTAGTCTCTTCCGGCTGAGATGCGTCTTTCTTACAAGCCGAGAAGCTGACAACTCCGGCTAATAAGGCACATGTAAAAAGGTGTTTCATATAAATTATTGTGTAATTTCTAATTTGTTTGTATACCCTTAGGCAAAGGGTGTTCCAACGTGCATTTACAGGTGAAACAATACATTTGGTGGTTGAAGTTGAGTAAATGTGTGGTGGTAATTCCCCATAGGTAATCCATTTGTGTAGATAGATTGCCCTTGTTTACGGTGAAGATGATGAAAGGTTATATTAATTAAGACATCATTTAAAACAAATAGGAGTGAGTGGTTAAGTGGTTAAATTTCTTCGGGGGGGAATGGATCTGAGCTTTGTCTATTATTGTTGAAGACGCAGCTATTTATGATGTTATTATATACATAAACTTACTACTTTTAGCCAATGATGAACGCTGACATAAAAAAATGGAAAGTATTGGAAGAAGCTGATGTTTCACCTAGTCCATGGTTCCCAATGCTTAAACATAAAGTTGAGCTGGCTAATGGAATGATAGTAGACGATTATTATTTTTCGCCGTTAGGGGATGTGGTGCAGGTATTGGCACTAACACCAAAACATGAAGTAATATTGGTACGCCAATACAAGCATGCGCTGGGCGAAATATTGCTCGAACTTCCCGGCGGCATGCAGCAAAAAAACAAGTCTCTTATACAATCAGCCCTTAACGAGTTGGAAGAGGAAGTAGGCGTAAAGGCAGACGCCAGTCAGCTGATATCATTAGGTAAAATAGCTAATAACCCTACCAAAACAAAGCAAATTACCTATGGCTACATAATGTTTGGTGCCGAGTTTAACTCAACGCAAAAGCTTGATGTTACCGAAAATATTGAAGTACTGACCATGCCAGCCCCGGAGGTTCTTCAGCGTGTAAAAGATGGGGAAATTTGGGTAACCGACTCTATGAACTTTATTCTTAAGGCCGCTTTAAGGTATCCTGAAATTTTTGGTGTGTAATTATATTTGCCAGCCCATAAGCTTCATTACTCTTTCAAACTCGGGCATTAAAGGAGCTTGTATATAAACATCTTCACCTGTTACCGGGTGATTAAATTCAAGGCTGCGCGCGTGTAAAAGCATGGTGTTCATTTGCCATTGCTCGGTAAATAGCTTGTTTTGTTTATTACAGCCATGCGTGCGGTCGCCAATTATGGGGTGAAATATGTGCGCAAAATGTTTTCTTAGCTGATGCATACGCCCTGTTTGAGGGCATGCTTCAACCAATGAATACCTTGACGTAGGATGCTTACCAAATGCAACAGGCAACTCAGCCTGGGCCAGCGTTGTGTAACGGGTAAAGGCATCCTGTAGCATGCCGTTGTCTTTTTTCAAAGCGTAGTCAATCTCCCCATTTGGTAAAGAATGACCGCGTAAAACGGTTAAGTAAGTTTTTTTTACTTCGTTGGCTGCGAATTGCTTTTGCATTGCTACCTCCGTGTCTTTATTCAACGCAAAAAGTAATACGCCTGCTGTTTTACGGTCAAGACGGTGTGCCGGGTATACGGGCTGGCCAATCTGGTCGCGCAGTAGTTGCAAAGCAAACACCTGCACATCGGCAGCTATCGAAGAGCGGTGTACCAACAAGTCGTGCGGTTTATTGATGGCAATAAGGGAATTATCCCGGTATAAAACATCTAGCATGAGGGGGGCAAATCTAGTACAATTATTGCCTGTTTGGTAATTCCATATTCAGCAGTTGGAGCAAAAAATATATGTTAAATAATTTATCTTATAATATATTATTTATTTACTTTGGTATAACAGCATCCTGATTGCTGTGATAACCACAGACTTAAATTTTTTAATTTTTCAAATGAGCGACAGGTTTATGGGTAGTCATGATGTTATGTCATTATTACATAACGCATATTCAAGTCGTGGTCATAACTTAAAGCAAAGCATAGTTGTTGCCGGCCGGGCCCTTGCTTTAAGCCGCAAACGTGATGATAAGCAGCTAATAGGTAAAAGCCTGAACCTATTATCATTATTTTATATGATAAGAGGGGAGTATAAGCGCTCCTTACGCATGGCTAAAGATGCCATCAAATATTTTGAGCAGCTTGATGATGAGCGCGGTATAGCCGATGCTAAGTATAATATTGCAGGCGTTTATTATAAAACAGATAACTATCATTTAGGATTGGTTAACCTGATGGATAGCTTACGAGTTTACCGTAAGTACAACGACTATCACAATGAGGCGCGTGCGCAAAAATCACTAGGTACTATTTATGAGTATTTCGGCGATCGTAAAAATGCCATCCGGTCATACACCGGGGCTATTGATGCAGCAAAAAAGGTTAAAGATATTGACCTGATTGCTAACGCCTATAATCCGCTTTCGGGAATTTATTTGAAAATGGATAAAGTGCAGCTTGCCATGAAAATAGCCGGTAAGTCAATCTCCATTAAAACAAAAAGTGGCGATGTACGTGGATTAGCATTTGCACTTTATGCCCGCGCTAAAGTGCATGCTGCCCAGCAAAATTGGTCTGCCGCTGAAATCGATTTCCGTAAGGCGCTTGATATACATTACCAGATGGGCGAGAGGCTTGGCTTGGCAATGGTTTACTGCAAATTAGGCTCATTATATACCAAAACGGGACAATTTGAACGCGCAAAAAAACTGCTTGATAGGGCGCTTCGTTTCAGTACAAAGTATAATATTATTTATACCAGCTTTAAATCATCATATCAGCTGTATCGCATTTACAAACAGGAGGGTGATACACAACGATCGCTGGAATATTTGGAGCAATACTTGCATCAGAAAGAAACGGTTATTAATGCACAAACCCAGAAGGTAATTGAAAACTATGAGCTAATAAACCGAATAGAATCTACCGAGAAGCAGGCGCAAATGGATAAGGAGCGCGAGCGTATAATACAAAATCAACAACGTGCGGAAGAGGCGGCTTCCATAAAGCAGAATTTTCTCTCAACCATGAGCCACGAAATTCGTACGCCGCTTAACGCAGTAATCACCATTAGCTCCCTACTGGCTGAGCGTGTTGATGATGAGGACAAGCAATTGCTTGATTCTTTAAAATTTGCCGCCAACAACCTGCTTTTAATTATAAACGATATACTTGATTTTACCAAGCTTGATACAGGTAAGATGCAGCTTGAACAGCGGCCATCAAACTTACTTAAGCTATTAAAAAACCTAAGTAATACGTATGATAATATGGCTCGCAGCAAGGGTATCGAAACCAGTTTGCATGTTGACAACCGTATCGCAGAGGTTTATGAATTTGATGAGGCAAAGGTATCGCAGATCATAAATAACCTCATTAGCAATGCTATTAAGTTTACCGATGAAGGTAAGGTTTCGGTTGATGTAAAGCTGATAAACTCAACCGGAGAATTTGACACCATAAAGTTCAAAGTAACTGATACAGGTATAGGCATACCAAGTGAATTTTTTGATGAGATGTTTAACAGTTTTACCCAGCCCAAAAGCGTAACAACGCGTAAGCAGGGAGGGTCGGGCTTAGGCTTGGCGATAGTGAAAAAGCTAATTGAACTTCATCAAAGTAACATTCACTTTACCAGCGTTGTTGGAAAAGGGTCATGCTTTTACTTCGAGCTGCGGTTAAAAAAGGCAGGTATTAAAAAAGCAGGTAAGGGTAAGCCGCTAAACCGTTTGCAAAACAAGGTTGCGCTGCTGGCCGACGATAATATGATTAACGCAATGGTAGCACGTAAGTTATTATCAAATTGGGGTGTTACAGCCGAGCATGCGATAAACGGGGTTGATGCTATTGAAAAGGCGGCCAATAAAACCTTTGATTTTATTTTGATGGACATACACATGCCCGAAATGAACGGTTTTGATGCGACTATTCATATTCGTAATAATCATAACCCTAATACACATACACCTATTTTTGCTTTAACTGCCGATGTTACTGCCGAGCATCATGAAGAGTATAACACCTATTTCAATGGTTTTTTGCGTAAACCTATTGAAATAGAAAAGCTTTATGAGGCTCTTGCAGGCGTGTCATAGCATTTCATAACCATCAACCTATTTGCTTTTTGTTTGTTAAAACCTCATGGCTACTTTGTATGTACAGCAAAAGGCCGGCGCAGGTAAATGGCTGGCTTTAATTTTAAGCATTTTAATAACGGAAGGAATTGCCTTTACAGCTTCCATGTTTACCCGGCCCGAAATATCCGGATGGTATGCAACGCTAACCAAACCATCATTTAATCCACCCAACTGGCTTTTTGCCCCGGTTTGGACAACGCTGTATCTGCTAATTGCCATAGCCGCCTGGCTTGTTTGGAAAAACCGGCATCTTCACCAAGCATTTGGTACAGTGGTTTTCGTTTATGTTATACAATTGGCCTTGAACTTTTCGTGGTCGTTTGTGTTCTTTGGTATGCACCAAATTCTTGGTGGTTTAATTGTAATAGCTTTATTGTGGTTGAGCATCATTGTCAATATGTTTTACTTTTCAAAATTCAGTAAACCGGCGGCGTGGCTTTTGTTGCCCTATTTGCTGTGGGTAAGCTTTGCGTCGGTATTAAATTTTTATATTTACCTGCTAAACGGGCAATAATAAACCCATTACTGGTTTACATATTAAAAAATGAAAAAGCTTCTCTTGGCTGTTATTTTGCTTACTACATCAATGGCGGTTGCTGTAGCTGATACGGTGAGCATCAAAAAGTTTGTTGTAAAGGAAAACCCGTTTGCGCAAAACGAGGTAGCCATCGTAGCTACCGATTCGCTTGAACAAATACAGGAAAATGTAAACGGGAAATTTGCCTTTACTATAAATGGCTTCCAGTACGAGCTTAACTTTCAAAATGGTACGGGTTTTTACCGCCAAAAGCTTCAAAAATCAACTTTTATGTATGTAAAGCATAGAAATGAGTCGGGTTCATACTCGGTGCTTTATTACATTTTTAAACGAGGGGAAAAGTTAAGTCCGTGGAAAATTAGCTGGATGTGGCTTGTTGTAATTCCGTTGGCAATTGTATTTATCGGCTATTTGTTTAAGCGTCTTATTATTATTGCGGCCATAGTACTCATAATTTTTATATACTTTAATCACAGTAACGGACTTAGTATTCCTACGTTTTTTGAAAGTATATTTGATGGTATAAAACACTCCCTCATAGGGTAGGCCTTGGCTGTTTATACGCTTTGGCAGTGTGATGAAGAGTGGTGCTTTATGTTCTCAAATAGGAGGCTCCGTTAATATCTATTATACCGCCACTTGTAAACTCAAACCCTTCTGAAGCATAAACAGCTGCCAAACGTGCAACCTCATCTGTTGTGGCCACGCGGTTAAAGGGGCTTTGCTCTTTAATATCTTTCCCTTCATCTGCATTTAGTATGGCGGTTGTCATATCAGTTTCAACAAAGCCTGGTGCTATAATGTGCACACTGATATTACTAGGTGCAAGACTAACAGCTAAAGACTGGCTCATAGCATTGAGGCCCGCCTTACTTGCGGCATAAGCCGGGTGATTGGGTTCGCCCCGGAAAGCCCCTCGCGATGAAATATTGATTATTTTGCCGCCTCCCTGATGCATCATTTGCCTGGAGGCAAAATAACACAGGTTTGCTACACCGTTTAAGTTAGTATTTATGGTGTCTTGCCAGGTGTGCTGCCATTCATTAAATTCAACTTCTTCTATTTTGTGCTCAATGTATATGCCCGCATTGTTCACTAATACATCTAATTGAGAGTAATGGTCTAAAAATTTGTCAAAAAAACGTTGTACGCATTTGGGTTTACTTTGGTCTAACTGATACAGGGCGTGATTACCTCGGTGTGGGAGTTGGGTGATTGTCCTTTCCGCTTCATCCAGGTTTTTGTTATAAGTAATTATAACATCTGCATTTAACGATGCAAACAGCATTGCACAAGCTTTACCTATACCGCGCGAACCGCCGGTTATAAGTATGGTTTTCTCACTAAAATCGAGTAACATGCTCAATGCTGTTTTTCTTTGCGTTAATTATTTATTCACCTATACGCAAAAAAATAAAGCAATGTTGCATTTCGTTAACAAAATGCAACATTGCTTTATAACATACGGCTTAAGCAAGCCAGAATTCCTGATTATTTTTTTGGAGCTTCCTGAGCTTTCTTCTCCTCTTTTTCGCGTTTTTTGAAAAAGCCTCTTAACAAAAAGTTATGCTGAACAGCTTCAAGGTCGTCATTCAACTTAATTGAACTTTCATTAAGATAGTGAAGCATGCTTTTTAATTCTTCTGCCGATTTTTGATCGTTAAGCAATGCACCCATAGGATTATCAGTGCTGTTTAGCTTGGCACTTGCTTTATTTAAATTGTCTGTAAGTACACCGGCGTTAGCTGTTGCTTCCTGCAATTGATTGGCTGATTGCTGTAGTTTGGCAAATACTGCGGTATCAGTAAGCATTTTATCGGCAAGGCCACCTTTAGTATTCATTTTTACACCAAAGCGGTTAAGCTCGCTAGCCATTTGTGACGTGCGCAAGGTTGTGCTTTGAAGGTTGGCTACAACAGTTCTAAATTGTAAAGCCAATGCGGAGTCGGCCAGTAAAGAGCCTGCTAAACCTTTGCCTTCAACCATGTTTTTAGCCAGGGTTTTAAAGTCGGTGGTAATTGATACGAGGTTTTGATTGTTTTTTTGAAACGTCTTCATAATCTCGTCGGTATTAAGCATACCTTTTGAGTTCATAAGCGTGCCGTTTTCAATCACCGGAGCCGAAGGGGTGCCACCATCAATAGCTATAATTTTGTTACCAATAAACCCTTCAGAACTTATCTCTGCTACCGCATCTTTGTGAATGTATTGCTGGATTGATGGATCTACATTAAAATCAACATCAACCTGGTTAATACCGCTGAAGGTGATTTTTTTGATAGTACCCACCTTTACGCCCGAAAACCAAACGTTGTTACCTTTTATCAACCCCGACACGTTTGCGAAACGGGCACGCAGGTGCAAACCATCGTTAAAGCTTTTTTGCTGGTTGCCTAAGGTGAATATGCCTACAACAAAAATGAGCACACCTGCTGCTATAAACAGGCCTACCCAAAAAGCATACTTATTTTCTTTTAATTCCATTATATCAATCGGTAAAGTTATAGTCGTAAAACTGTTTCACGCGTACATCATCGGTATCAAAAACCTCTTCAAACGCACCCTGGCGTTGAAACTGTCCATCTAAAAGCATAGCCACCCTGTCGCCAACCGCCTTAGCGCAGGTAAGGTCATGGGTGATGATGATAGATGATGTATTAAAGCGCTCCTGCACGCTGTTAATTAAGTTATTTATTTCCATCGATGTGATGGGGTCAAGCCCGGCCGTGGGCTCATCGTACAGCATTATTTCGGGCCGTAAAATTAAGGTACGGGCTATGCCAATGCGCTTACGCTGACCGCCCGATAGCTCGGCGGGCATTTGATTAATGGTTTGCTTTAAACCAACGGCTTCAAGCACCCGTTCAACCATACTGTCAATCTCCTTGCGCTTTAAGTTTTTTTGGTTACGCACCAACGGAAACTCCAGATTTTTGCGCACGGTCATACTGTCATACAGCGCACTGTTTTGAAACGAAAAACCTATGCGGCGCCTAAGTTCCTGCAAATCGCGCGTGCTTATGCCAACCACTTCGTTCCCTAGTACGTTAACCTGCCCGGCATCGGCCCTTAACAAGCCCGATATTATTTTAATTAACACAGATTTACCTGTACCCGAGCGACCTAAAACAACAAGGTTTTCGTTTTTAAACAAGTCGAGGTCTATACCCCGAAGTACGTGATAGCTGCCGAAGGATTTTGTTAAACCCTTTATGCTTATCACTTTCTCGTTATAATTTATGGCGTGGTGTTGCTTTCCCATTTTTTATTTGTTTAGCGGAACCAGCCGGTTATTTGTACAATAATTACCTCTTCAATAAACACCAGGAACATGGCCGTAACCACAGCTGAATTAGCTGCCTTACCCACACCTGCTGTACCGCTTGATGAGTTCCAGCCCTTATAGCTCCCAACAATACCAATAGTAAAACCAAAGATGGTTGCTTTAGCTAACGATGAAAAGAAATCAATATATCCTAACGGTTGAAAAAACTGCTGAACATACGTTGTAAAACTGGTGCCTTCATTAACGTAAACATTCAGATAACCGCCAAGCATGGCAATCAAACCATTGTATACCGATAATAGGGGGATGGCAATTGTAGTTGCAAGCGTACGCATGCAAACTAGGTATTTAAATGGATGCGTTCCTGAAACTTCCATGGCATCAATTTGCTCAGTTACGCGCATTGATCCAAGCTCGGCACCAATACTTGAGCCTACGCGCCCGGCGCTGATGAGCGCTGTAACCAAAGGTGCAAGGGCACGCATAATAGCTATGGAAACCAAAGACGGAATCCATGAGGTTGCACCAAACTGCAGCAATGATGGCCTTGATTGTTTAGTAAATATTAAGCCTACAATAAAACCGGTTACGGTTATAAGCAGTAAAGAGCGTACACCCACTTCCCAGCATTGCTTTATTAGCTCCCTGAATTCGTACGGCGGTGCAAACACTTCTTTAAAGAAGCGGAATATGAAGCGAAATACATCATAAACATCAATAAAGAACTGTTTAAATCCTTTAAAAATTGATGGTTCGGCCTTTGGTAGCTCGGCAGATGTGCTGTTTTGTTGATCCATTTAAGAGGCCGTAAAATTACATCATATTTTTAACTAACCTAAAAAATGCCCTAAAGTTATGTTCGGGCAATGTAAAAACTTTTTAAAAACCCCATATTTGATTTAATGTTTTTCAAACTACAAGCCTTAGGTATTTTGCTGATAATAGGCATGTTAAATTTAGCTAAGGCACAAAGCATGATGCCGTCTGACTCACTTGCCACACCCGAAACCAAATACTTGTTTAACAGTATGCAAAAAATGGCCGGTAGCGGTGTAATGTTTGGCCATCATGATGATACGGCATACGGTGTAAATTGGAAACTCAAAGACAGCTCTGACGTGAAAAACGTAACGGGCGTCTATCCTGCGGTTTACGGCTGGGACCTTTCAGGCATCGAGCTTGACAGTTTGTGGGACATAAATCAAATTCCTTTTACAACCCAGGCAAAACTTGTGCGCCAGGCATACGAGCGGGGCGGTATAAACACGTTTTGCTGGCACATGAACAACCCCTTTACCTTAAAAACATCGTGGGATACATCAGCAGTTATTTTAAAACAGCTTTTACCTGGCGGTACCCATCACGAGGTATATTTAACCTGGTTGAACCGGGCTGCCAAATATCTCAGCACATTGCGTGGCTCGGCCGGTGAACCGATTCCTTTATTATTCAGGCCATTTCATGAGCTTACGGGCAATTGGTTTTGGTGGGGCTATGATAATGGTACTCCTGATGACCTGGCTTTGTTATGGCAGTTTACCGTCAACTATCTTCGTAACGAAAAGCATTTGCACAACCTTATAATGGTTTACTCGGCTGCCGATTTTTATACTGATTGGGAAATGATGGGCCGTTACCCCGGAGATGAATATGTTGATATACTAAGTTTTGACCGCTACCAGCTTGATAGTGCTGATACCTACCAAATTCACATGAAACGGCAGCTTGACATTATGCAGCAGGCAGCAACTGAGCATAAGAAGTTAACAGCAATTGCCGAAACCGGTTACCAGGGTATACCTGATACAAACTGGTGGACAAAGCAACTGTTACCTTTGCTATCAGAATACAAGCAGCTTTCTTACGTTTTAATTTGGCGCAATAATGGTCCTGAACATTATTATGCACCTTACCCGGGCCAGGGTAGTGCAGTTGATTTTTTTGAGTTTTATAAAAGCGATAGTGTATTGTTTCAGGACAAGCTGACGCCCTTGGCTGTGTATGGTCCGCAGCACCAGCAGCGGTATAATAAACAATATGAGACAAAATGATTAAATGTTGATAAGGCCATTATTGCTAATGCTGTTTTTTTTGCACATTTTAGGCCGCAATTAAAATCTTGCACAGTTGCAGGCAATATACATCAAACTAACCAACCCAAACAAACCAGTTATGCTCAATATGAAAAACAAAGGCTTTTATGCCGCGATGCTTGCCGCCGGATTACTATCTTTGGCCGCCTGTAATCAATCAACCCAAAAAACAGAAACCAACATGACAGACAGTACCGCTGCAGTGCAGCTTCCTGTGGCCAAAGATTTTGAAAAAGCCGTTGACGGAAAAGAAGTAAAATTATTTACCCTTAAAAACAGTAAAGGCGTTGAAGCCGCAATTACCAATTATGGTGGCCGCCTTGTGAGCTTACTTGTGCCCGATAAAAGTGGCAAAATGGTTGACGTAATTGCCGGTCCGGCTGGCCTGGACGGCTTTCAATCAGAAAAACCTAACTTTTTTGGTGCTACCATTGGCCGGTATGGTAACCGTATTGGCGGTGCTAAATTTACTTTAGAAGGTAAAGAGTACAGCCTGCCGGTAAACAACGGACCAAACACCTTACATGGCGGTAAAGATGGTTTTAACGCAAAAGTATGGGACGCAAAGCAAGTTGACGGACAAACTGTTGAGCTAAACTATACTGCTGCCGACGGTGAAGAAGGCTTCCCTGGTAACCTTAAAACTACAGTAGTTTTTAAATTAACTGACGATAATGCAGTTGAAATTAACTACACCGCTACCACTGATAAGGCTACCGTTATCAACTTAACCAATCACTCGTTTTTTAACTTGAATGGTGTTGGCAGCGGCGAAATTTTAAAACATACTCTGCAAATAGATGCGGACGGCATTACCGCTGTTGATGATAAGCTTATACCAACCGGAAAAATTGCACCGGTACAGAACACTCCTTTTGATTTTAGAAAACCTACCGAAATTGGTTCACGCATTGGCGAAGGTGATGAGCAAATCAAAAATGGCGGCGGTTATGATCATAACTTTGTATTAAACAAGCATGATTTAAAAACTGCTATTGCTACGCTGCAGGGCGATAAAACCGGCATTGTAATGGAAGTATTTACCGATGAGCCTGGAATTCAATTTTACAGCGGCAACTTTATGGCCGGTAAAGTTAATTTTAAAGGCGGGGCTAAAGATGAATACCGTACAGCGCTTTGTCTTGAAACTCAGCATTTCCCTGATTCACCAAACAAGCCATCGTTCCCTACAACGGAGCTCAAGCCGGGTCAAACGTACAAAACCACTACTATCTACAAATTTTCGGCTAAATAATATTACTGGCTGTGATAATTTGAACGGGCCGCCTGCATTTACAGGCGGCCCGTTTGTTTTTTAACTACGCAGAAATAGCTAACTGATATAACGAAATTTTCTTTGCAAATCATTTCGTATACAGCGCTTTTTGTAGCATATATTGTATCTTAGTAACCAAAATATTGCCATTATTACAGTTGGCGGTTATACAGTTTTAAGGTTGTATATATGCTGTTATTTATAAATGCTTTGTTGGTAAAACGTTCATTCGTACTTAAATGGCTTGCGTTGGTGCTTTGCTTGTATGCAAACTTTGCTTATGCGCAAGAGAGTGAAGACGAGGGTGAAATAACCATAAGTGCAGTACCTGCCAGTAAAGACGCTATCTACCGCGCTAACAGCAATATCAATTATAAAGTAGATCTTAAAAACACCTTCAACACCAAGCAAACGGGCACAGTTGGCTACCGGGTTTTGGCAATGGATGATAAGGAGATCATCCAAAAAAATGAGAATATAAACATTGGCCGTAAAGGCAGTAAAAGCTTAACACTGCGCATTCCCCCGCAGCAGGCCGGCTTTTATAAGGTGCAGTTTATGGTTAATTTTCCGGAGTACGATGATACCGTGCGCCGCACCTTTGGAGTTGACCCTGAAAAAATTAAGTCTCAACATGCCGCCCCGGCCGATTTTGATAGCTTTTGGGAAAAAACATTAGCTGATTTGGCTAAAGTAAATGGCAATTTCAAGGTAACCGAAATGCCCGATTCGGCACAGGACAACAGAAGAGTTTTTGCCATTGAAATGAAATCATTGGGCGATATCACTGTTCGCGGTTGGATGACCATTCCAAATACCAACAATAAACGCAAACGCTTTCCTGTTTTGTTAGGCTTGCCGGGTTACCAGGTAAATTTAAAGCCCATGTTTGGCTCAGATGAAGACCTGGCCATTGTTGTAATAAATGTAAGGGGACAAGGTAACAGCCGCGACCGCATCAGAACCCTGCGCGACGACTATATTTTTACCGGGCTGGAAGATAAGAACCGTTATGTTATGCGTGGCGCAATTATGGATTGTGTGCGCATGGTTGACTTTATCTTCTCGCGCGATGAGCTTGATCATGATAATATAATGGTATCGGGGGGTAGTATGGGGGGCTTTTTGTCAATTGCTACCGCAGCGCTTGATCACCGTGTTAAGTTATGCTCAGCACAAAATCCAATTTTGTGTGATGTTAAAGCTTTGCCCGGAAAGGTTAACTGGCCGCTTCGCGATTTTAACCGCTATATTAGGGCCAACCGTGGCCTTACGCTTGATAAGTTGCTCGACAACTTATCATACTTTGATACAAAGAACTTTGCAGCACGCATTAAGTGCCCTACACTCGTGGGCATTGGTTTGCTTGATCACCTTGCCCCGCCAGATAACGAGTACGCAGCCTACAATAATATACCCGGTAAAAAACACATGATAGTTTTTAGAGACCTGGGGCATGAAGTTGCCTTGTACTATAAGAATTATGAGGGCAGGTGGATGCGCGATACGTTTGCATTATTTTAGATCAGTAATACTTGAAAGTTTTGGCTAAAAGAATACTCTTTATCACATCGTTACTGTGTTTGCTGTTTGGTTTTGATGCCTACTGCGGCTGGCCTACGCGCCCGCGCCGGCTTATTTTGTCGCCCTCGTATTCATACTTTACCGCTAACAAGGACTGGGATTCGGTAGGCCGTAAAGTAAGCAGGCCGAATAATGGCACCTTCAGGTCGCACAGCGTGAGCCTGTATGCCGAATATGGCATTGTAAGGCGACTGGCAGCAACAGGCACCCTGCCATTTTTAAGCTATAATATTAAGGACGACACGGGCCGGAGCTTTGGCGTTTCAGGCTTTGGCGATATGGAGCTTGGATTAAAATATTATCTGGCTAACATAGGTTACAAATACTATTTTACCTTACAGGGAACAGGCATTGTGCCTTTATATAAAACAGAAGGGCTTGGCTTTGCGCAGGGAGGTGGAGAGTTGCGTCTTGGACTTTCGGGGGCAGGCAACATAGGTAAAAGCTTTTACTCGCTAAGCCTTGAAAATGCCGTGAGAAAGTATCTGGGAGATAACGGACCTATACAAGACCGTTACAGCGCTTCATTTGGTATTACACTTGATAAAAAATTTCACGACCAGTTATCAGTAAGCGTATCAGGTGTGCTATCAAAGAGTGATTTTACGGCTTTTACCCGTAACATATATACAGCGCGCGATTTTACATTTACACAGGTTAGCCTGAGTTACGGGCATACTTTTAATAATAGTTTTTCCATATTTTTAACCGGAGGCAGATTCATAACCGGCCGTAACACTACTATAGCCACAAATGCTTCGGTGGCGTTTATTTATAAAATAGACAACTTTTTAGGGCGCAAAATTTATTATTAAAGCATTAACTTACAGTCAATCAACATTGAAGATTATGCGGGCATAAAACATTAACCCATCTTTTGGCTTATATAAGTATGAATGCCTATCAACAAAAATGGATTAATGTGCTCAACAGCGCCAATATTAAAGACTGGAAAATTAAGCCACTTGACGATGATGCCATTGTTGTAGACTTACCTCAGGGAAGCAGCATGGACACCATTATGGAAAACCTTCCTGATGTAATAGCTACACTTTCTCTGGATATAACTATCCCAGGCGAACGCCTTAAATTTATTTTGAGACACAACGGAGAACACCGCGAGTACATACTCAACCCGACAGACCAAGATTTGAATACAGCGAAAAAATAGTTGTATTTGATTTGAATTGCAACTACAACTTCACCTTAGTTGAAATTGCAGTAACACAAAGGCCCATAATGGCAATAAGCACAAAGCTTACCCTAAGGCTAAATATGCCTGCAACAAACCCAATTACCGGCGGGCCTACCAAAAAGCCTATGAAACCTATGGTTGAAACCGCAGCCAAAGCCATGCCGGGCGACATAGTTTTTGATTTGCCTGCCACACTATAAACCATTGGTACAACAGATGAAACTCCAAAGCCCACCAATAAAAAGCCAAGCATGGCGGTAGGTATTTGTGGGAATATAACTGCAATAAGTAAACCTACGGCTGTAAGCAAGCCGCTTAATTGCAAGGTTTGTTTAAGTCCAAAACGATGAGCAAACCAATCGGCAATAAAACGCCCCATGGCCATAGTACACATAAACGCAGTATATCCTGCACCCATCCATCCGTTGTGTGCATTAAGTACCTTTTTAAAATAAATTACGCTCCAGTCAAACATAGCGCCCTCACAAATAAGTGAGCAAAATGCTATGATGCCGAGTTTAATAAGTGCTCTATCGGGCATGGCAAAGCCTTGGCGGGCTTCTGCAGGGCCTTTGTCATCAAGCAGGTAGCGGTAGGTTATTATTAATGCAATAATTACAATAACCGTCATGCCGGTGAAATGGTAAAAAGGGTTGATGTTTTTACCTATCATAAAAGTACCAATACCTGCACCGGTGAAACCGGCAAGGCTCCATAAGCCATGAAAAGATGCCATAATAGGCTTGTGATATATCTTCTCGGTGGCAACAGCTTGCGTATTCACCGCAATATTAACGCTGTTGCTGGCAAAACCAAAGACAACCATACAGCTCATAAGCATAGGCACACTTATGGCAGCACCAAGCCCAATTAACGCAACGCCATATGATATGATACCAACCAAAGCAAGCCTGCGGCTACCAATACGTGATATAAGCCAACCTGCTGCGGGCAACGAAACAATAAGGCCAACCGGTATACAAAATAGTATAGCACCTAAAGCAGCGTCAGAAAGATTAAGTGTTTGCTGAATAGTTGCGATGCGCGATGCCCAACTGGCAAATATAAGGCCGGGCAAAAAGAAAGCAATGCTAACCGCAGTGCGCAAATAGTGTTTAGGAAAAGGAAGTGACGCTGCCTGATCGCTCATGTAAATTGTTGGTGTATTTGGTACAAAAATACATTTTTGTTAGCCGCTAAGTTGACAACTCAGGGTTCTGACGTGTAAAAATTACACTTATGTTATGGTACGGTTATAGATATGGCCTGATGAGTATGGGCGCTAAAGTAACCCAGCGCTCCGTTATTAATATTTGACGGAGGATTTCCTGGAGTAGTTCCTCCACCCGGGCCGCCACGGCTTTGCTGTCGTAATGTAAACCAGTAGTTGAAAATATTTTTGTCAATGTTCTGCATTTCAACCTCGGCTACATCGCCGCGTTTCAATTCATTGCGCTCGTCGTCATCCTCCGTATCGGGGTAAAGCTCGTTTTTGCTTAAGTTACCGTCTTTAAGCCGGTCATCATAAACATATACGCGATTTGTTTGACGGCCATTAATTCTTAAAATATAGCGGTAATAATTTGGAACGCCTTTAGGGTCGGTGTAATGTACGGCCACCAGTTTGCGTGTGCGGCTGCCAAAGGTAATATCCGTTAATGTAATTGAATCGGCCCTTACCTGTGCAGGCATGGTAGAGCTTGCTGTATACACGTTATTCTCAACATTTACAGTCAACGTATAAGTGCGGCCCGGGCGCCCCAGTATACTTACTGATCGGTATACGCCTGGCGTTTCTTCTGTAAAATTCCAGCTGTTGCCTGCGTTATCTTTCACATTTACCAAAGCGCCTCTTACAGCAGGGTAAACGTTAGGGTTAGTGTAATCAACAGTGCGGCTTATTTTTATAGTTTGCTGCTGGCGTATATTGGTGATGTTTCCTTCAATTACCAATTGCGAGGGCGAAGTATCGGTTTTTACATCTATAACCTTTTCGCACGACGTAACAGCTACTGCGATAATGAAAAATACAACCAGATAAAAAAGGCTTTTCATTTCATTAAAATTTAAAGTTCCAGGTAACAGATGGAATTATACCAAATAACGCAGTTTGTACGGCTTCTGTTCGGGTTGGGTCATTAGGTACATCTCTAAAATCAATAGAATATGGGTTTTTGCGGTTTAAAGCATTGTACAACCCAAATGACCAGCTAGACCTAAAACGCTTGCCGGTGTCTTTACCTTCTAACGTGGCGCTTAAATCAAGCCTTCCGGTGTAGGGCATTCTGCTTGCATTGCGTTGCGTGTAAAAAAAGGAGGTTACGCCGCCAATTTCATATTTGCCGGCAGGGTAGGTTACTGCGTTGCCAGTATTATAAATATAATTACCAGAAAAGGTCCAGCGTTTATTCAGTTTGTAAATACCCACAACAGCCAGGTCATGGGTGCGGTCTTGCCGGGCCGGGAAGTAACTACCATTATTTAAGCCTGCAAATTTCCGTTCGGTACGTGACAGCGTGTAGCTTATCCAACCTGTTAGTTTACCCGTGCGTTTTTTTGCATAAAGTTCAAGCCCGTATGCGCGGCCGCTTCCAAATAGCAGCTGCGATTCAACATCGGCGTTTGCTAACAAGCGGGCAGCATCCTTGTACTCAATTTGGTTCTGCATCCACTTGTAATAAGTTTCGACCGAAAACTCATAGGCATTGTCTTTTATGTTTTTAAAAAAACCGAACGCCACCTGATCCGCAATTTCGGGGCGGATGTTATTGCTGCTCATTACATATTGATCGGTAGGGGAGCTTGAGCCCGAGTTAGATAGTATATGTATGTTTTGCGTGTTACGATTGTATGATGCTTTAATGGAGTTGCGCTCGTTTATAGTATAGCTTGCCGAAAACCTTGGCTCCAAATTAAAGTAGTTTTGTACAAATTTTCCGCGTTCGTAGGTTTGTGACGTTGCTATGTCGCCGTTGCTATTATAAGTGCTAAAGGTGCCCGGCCCATGCAGGCTAAACCAGCTTGTACGCAATCCATACAGCAAGTTAAGACGGTTGCTAACGTTATATTCGTCAGAAATGTATGCCGAGCTTTCAAGACCGTAGCGGTTTTCAATTGATAGCGGATTAAAGCTTGAAGATGAACCCGGTGCCAGATCAGAAGGCGCAATGCGGTGATGCGTAGCCTGTGCGCCGAAACGCAAGGTGTGCTTATTGCTGAAATATTGAAAATCTTGCTTTAAGTTATAATCACGTATAAGCGAGGTAGCCCTGAAATTATTCACCTCATCGAGTAATTCAACGCTGTAGCTGTATTTATTATATATAAGTGAAGTGTTTGAGAATAACCGGCTGTTAAAAATGTGATTATAACGCAGTGTAGCGGTTGTATTACCCCAATCGTTGGTAAAAAGGTCTTTAATGCCAATGTTGTCTTGCCCAAAGTAGCCCGAAAGGTAGATGGTGTTTTTGTCATCGAACTTATAGTTTACCTTGGCGTTCAGGTCGTAAAAATTGAGCGTATTGCCTTTGATGTTGCTGTCAGGAACCGCCTTTAATATAAGGTCGATGTAAGTTCGGCGAGCGCTGATCATGAAAGAGCTTTTGTCCTTAATAAGCGGCCCTTCCAGCTTTAACCTCGATGATATAAGCCCAAGCCCGCCCTGCATACTGAAATTTTTGCTGTTGCCATCATTCATCTTCACATCAAGCACCGATGATAAGCGCCCGCCGTATTGTGATGGCATGCCGCCTTTATACAAGTCGGCAGTCTTTATAGCATCGGCGTTAAAAGTTGAGAAAAATCCTAAAAGGTGTGATGAGTTGTAAACTGTAGCTTCATCAAGTAAAATGAGGTTTTGATCAGATGCGCCACCGCGTACAAAAAAACCGGTATTACCCTCACCACCCGATTTTACGCCCGGTAAAAGTTGGATGGTTTTAAGCACGTCTTTTTCACCAAACAAAACGGGCAAATTGTCAAGCAATTTCATGTCAAGCTGTTCAACGCCCATTTGCGGGCTGCGCACATTTTGATCTTTGCGGTCGCGGGCACTTACAACAACTGCTGTAAGTTCGTTTCCGGCTTTCATATCAACATTAAGGCTGGTGTTTTTTGATAGTTGTATGCTTTTAGTAACCAACTGGTAGCTTACGTAGCTGACACTTACGGTGTAAGTACCCTCGGCAACAGTAAGTGAGTAAAAACCGTAGCCGTTAGTTGCAGTGCCTGCTTTGCCATTGGGGCCATCAATTTTTACAGATGCGCCAATAAGAGTTTCGCCGGTGGCTGCGTCACGAATGGTTCCGCTTATGGTAAATTTCTTTTGCGCAGCTGCGTTAAAGCAACAAAAAAATAATAACGGCAGCAGGAGGTAGAAGGTAGATTTATATTGCATGCGTTGAAGTACAGCAGCGCAAAGCTTACATTTTTGTGCTTGATGAATTCAGTTTAAGTGTATTAGGACTGAAACTGCGAATATGCTTTTTTATTGTGATACTTGCGTAAGTTTATTTTAAACAGCACCTGGTAAAACATAAGCTGTTAAAACGCTTTTTAATAAAAATATGAGAAGCATAAAGAGAATACATGAGGCGGCTTATTCGCCTATTGCTGATTTGGTCACCTATAGGGCTTTGCCAACACAATCAGTTGAATATATAGATCCGTTTTTATTTCTTAATCATCACGGACCACAGGTTTACGCGCCGCATAACCATGGCCTGCCATTTGGCCCGCACCCGCATAGGGGAATGGAAACCGTAACCTTTATTTTAGAAGGTGATATAGCTCATAAAGATAGCAGCGGACATGAAAGCGTTATTAAAGCCGGCGGCGTTCAATGGATGCGCGCAGGCAGCGGCTTAATTCATGCCGAAGTATCATCTGAAGAATTTATTGATGAAGGCGGACCACTTGAAATTTTGCAGCTTTGGGTAAATCTTCCGGCACGGCTAAAAATGGCTAATCCCTATTATGTTGGCAAACAGCGTGAAGAAATACCGGTACTGCAGTTTGATGAGGGTAAGGTAACGGCCAACCTTATATCGGGTAAGTGGCAAAACACCAGTGGTGCTTTTGAATCAGAAACTGGAATTTTTTTGAGTACGATATACTTTAAACCGGGGGCGAAACTCGAAGTTGAAATACCTGATGCACATCAGATATTTTTTTACGTTATAAGCGGCGAACTTATTGTTAACGGCACAGCTGTTCGTTCACTACACCTCGCCGAGTTTAATAATGACGGCAACAGCCTTACCATTGAAGCCAAACCCAACAGTGTTCTGTTGCTTGGCCATGCCATGCCGTTTAATGAACCGGTAGTATCACATGGGCCATTTGTTATGAATACGGAAGAAGAAATTATGCAAGCCTATGATGATTACCGTAGCGGAAAGTTTGGCAGCTGGAATGGTTAATATGTTATAGTAATTAAATAAAAACCGTTGGAATTCTTTTCCGAAACTTTTAATTCAGAATTTGGTTTTATTAACTTAAACTTTTACACACTACATTATATATGAGCTTAAAGCCATCAGTACCTTTAAATAAACAAACTGTTGTAATAACCGGTGCTACAAGCGGCATTGGGAGGGCAACTGCCCTTGAATTTGCACGCTATGGAGCAAAACTGGTACTGGCCGCCCGTCAAAAAGATGTGTTGGATGAAATGGTAAATATATGTGACCGGCTTGGTGGCAAGGCAATAGCAGTGGTGACTGATGTGACTGATGCACAAGCTATGGTTCAGTTAGCTAAAGATGCCTGTTTGTTTGGAGGAAGCCTTGATGTTTGGGTAAACGTTGCCGGCATAGGTGCCCTGGGCGAATTTACCACCATACCTATAGAGGTGCACGAGCAAATTATACGAACCAATTTAATGGGTTATATAAATGGAGCTCACGCAGCATTGCCTCATTTTAAAAAACAAAAGAGGGGAGTGCTTATCAACTTAAACTCGGTAGGTGGGTTTGTTGCCTTTCCGTACTCAGTATCTTACACCGCGAGCAAATTTGGATTACGTGGATATTCAGAGGCCTTACGTGCCGAATTACAGGATTGCCCGCGTATACATATATGTGATGTATTCCCAGGTTTTGTTGATACACCAGGGCCAAGCCATGCCGCTAATTACACAGGAAAAGTGTTGAAACCAGCGCCGCCTGTTGTGCCAACTTATAAAGTTGCTCACACGGTTGTATCATTGGCTCGTAATCCTAAAGATTCGGTTACTTTAGGTAGCGCAGCTTACTTTGCGCGCTTTGGTCAATGGCTGTCACCAAAATTAACACGTTTCAGTTCGGCCAAGTTCATGCAGTTGTATCTTAAAAAGGCCGAACCTGCACCCGTAACCAACGGCAGTATTTTTAGCCCAACAGGTGCTGATAATCAAATTTCGGGCGGATATACTTCAAAGAAGGTAAGCGGCAAAAAACTGGGAAAATATGCAGGCGTAGCCGGTGTAATAGCCGGTGCATTGTATGTTATTAAAAAGCTACGCTAATCAGGCAGCTTTAAATAGTAAAGCAACTTCTTTTAGCTGTGGTTCATCAATAAGTGCAGGGTTATTAAACTGTTGCATTATAAGCTGCCGCGAAAAGTTGATATGCCCTTTTGTAGTTTTGACCATTACACCAAACTCGTGTGGTATATGGTCTTTGTAGTCGCCTATGGATGCATTGAAATCGGCAAGGCGTATAAGTAATTCAACAATAGCGTATGTAGGGAGCGTGTCTTTTGACATGCGGCAAATTTACTTTAACAATTTTGTAATCTAATATTAACATTTTGTTAATCACTTGGCCGAGTATTAAGTGGTATACTTAAAAAAATATTAAATTTTGTTGAAGTTTGGCGTATATTGCATAGCCAATAATGTACTATGAGCAGCGTATTAAGTAAATTTCTTCCTGATAATGATCAATTGTTTTTTGGTTTGTTTGACAGCGCCGCTGCCAACTGTGCCACCATGGCAAAGCTGCTAAATGAAGCAGTACAAGGTAAATGGGAGCCGGAACAAAAAACTGAATTTGCTCAAATAAGCCGTCTTAAAACACATTCTGCCGAAATTAAGCGTCAGGTGTATTATACGGCCGGTAAGGCGTTGGTATCACCTTTTGAACGTACAGATATATATGACCTGGCATCGGCTATAAGTGCTGCATCTGATTATGTAGACTCATCGGCAAGGCGTATTAACTTATATTCGTTAAGCAGCATAACACCGCCTATGCTTGAATTATGCGGTATTATTAATGAAGCTGCACAACAGGCTCAATTATGTTTAAAGGCGCTTCGGAACTTATCAGATCGTGAAGCCATTACCACATTATGTACCCGTATTAAGCAGCTGGAACACGATGCAGATGATGTATACGACAGGGGTTTTGCTCAGCTAAATGCTCATGAAACCGACTCAATTCAACTCATCAAGCATAGCGAAATTCTAGGTGCACTTGAACGCACAACAGATAAGTTCGAGGATATTGCCTTTGTTGTGGAGAGCATTTTGGTGAAAAACAGTTAATCTGTTATTTCCTGCTTGATATTTATCTTATGCAGCGCGGCTTCTCTCTTAAAATACGCCATCGTTAAAATAATCATGCGGTTGTATGTACGTATGCCTTCAGGCTGGTTGTTCAGCTTGAGGAAGCTATCGTAAAACAAGCCACTGATTGCGTTAAGCTTTGATTCGTATTTTTCCCAATACTGGTTATCGGCTTTAAGATCTCGCTTAACACCGGTAGATAACCGGAGTTTCAATTGTTTAAACCCTATACTGTCTCGCCTGTAAATGTTACGCATAAACTCCTGCATAGCCATATAGTAACCCGAATATTTCAGCAATACGTCAGATGACTGTTTTGCCGCTAAAAACCCCACAAAATTAGCTTCATCCTCGCGTGCAAAACCAATTTGGTGTGCCAGCTCATGGCATGAGGTAAACGGGCGGCTTGTTTTTGGCATGCTGTAGTTAACCTGCGCTTCGCCGGTAAGTGGATTGAAATACCCTGCAGTACTGAAGTAATTTATAAGTGGTGTAAACAATGCTGGTTTAACTGATGGGTAATGGCTTTTGAAATTATTGTTGGTGTAAGCAAGTCCTTTTATTGCATTGATCGCCTGATTATAAATCTGCGTATTGCTGACCGATAAATCTTTTGCCGTAAGCCTTGCCCTTGTTGCATTCGTGCTATCTATCATTAAAGCAGTTACAGCTTTAAGCTCCGTTAGGGTATAAACACTATCTGTTAAATTTAAGATTTGAGCAGCGGGCGGGCGCGAATAATTCAACCCCCAAAACAAGTAAAAGATTACAGCAAACGTTTGTAAGCCTATAATAAATCTTAATATGTTAATCTTTATTGCCGAGTGTTTTTTTCCAACTAGAGATTTTATGAAGCTGACTATAGAGTAGATTAATGCGGCAATTAAAAAAATATATATAAGGTCGCCGATGCTTATTGGCAACCAACCAAATACGAAGTGCAATACAAGGCTTATACCTTGGTAAAAGCCATTAGTGTAATACACGTCAACAAAATCAGGGTAGCAGCCTGCTATAAACAGCAGGAATAATGTTACCGTAAGGCCGGTAATAATAAAAAGTACGTTGTGTTTTCTTTGGGAACTGCCCGCTGAACTAAACATGGTGCAAAATAATGTTGCACCATATAAATAGCAAATCAACCACTAAAAATGTGCGATTATTTTAATCTTCGTCTTCTTTAATTTCTTCCCAATACACGGTGTTTAAAAAAACGCCGTTTTTGCTTGCTACGTCAGCTTTTACAGCTTCCAGTTTTTCTTTGCGCTGCTCATCACTCAAGCCGGCATCTAACGAGTAGTAGAAAATTACGTTGTCTGTTCGGCTATTAATGAACTTATAATGTTTTACGGGCGTTTCCATAGTACTAATGTTATATGGTTTGTTTAAAAGGCAAATACAATAGTATAACAAACTAAAGTAAAAGGAGTTCTTATTGCTTAATGCATTCTTAAACAATTCTAATTTTTGCAAATTTGAATGTTTGCATCGTTATGATTGATACATTATTAACGATATGGAGCTTCTGTTATTTTAATTATAACTTTTCGCTTAAATTTGCGTTTTGATTTAAATGATGACACGTCCGCGTAAATGGCAGTTTTTGTGGCCGGTGCTAATTTTAGCGCTCGAACTGGCAGCCTATGCGCAAAATAAAAGAGACGACAAAAACTATGTGGCCGGTAAATTAAAAAGTGAGCTTAACAATGAAACGTCGGGCATAGCCGCATCATCAAAACATCAGAACTTATTTTATATTCATAATGATAGCGGTGATGAAGGGCGCTTCTTTGCTATAAGCCCCGATGGAGCGCTAAAAGGAGTATATAAATATTCGGCCGATGGCGCACCCGGTTATGGTGTGCGTGATTGTGAAGATATTGCTGTTGGGCCTGGACCTGATTCAACAAAAAGTTATGTTTACATTGGTGATATAGGCGATAATGGCGAAAACTACCCAAGTATAAATATCTACCGTACCGAAGAGCCTGACCTTTATGCAAAGGCCGACAGCACGGTGCGAGTTAAGCATGCCAATTTAACGTTAAGATACCCAGATGGGCCTCATGATTCCGAAACGCTGATGATCGATCCGCTGGAAAAACTACTTTACATAGTTACCAAGCGTCATAAATCAGTAAGCGTGTATACCGCACCTTTACTGTTTAATAATAATGATACGGTGACCTTAACCAAACGTGCTGACCTGCACTTTAGAGGTTTGCAGCCTTTTAAATGGATTGTTAGCGGCGACATATCAAAAGACGCTAAACAGGTAGTTTTAAAAAGTTACAGCCGTATTTATTATTGGAGCAGGCAGGGCAACGAACCCATATGGCAAACACTGCAGCGCAAGCCACAACAGCCTGCCTATGAGCAGGAACGTTTGGGTGAAGCCATAGGCTTTGCCGCAAACGGCCGCAGCTATTATACCGTAAGTGAAGGTATGAAGCAGCCTATATTCCATTATGCCGTTCCTAAAAAGTAACTAAGCTGTCATTCAATCGTAATACCTGCTGGTATTGCAGCTAAGCATTTATAATGCTTGCTACATTTGGCTTTATTGTTATTGCTATGAAAATAAAAATATGGTCGGATGTGATGTGTCCGTTCTGCTACATTGGCAAACGGCGGTTTGAGCAAGCTTTAAACGCTTTTGAATTTAAAGACGATGTGGAAGTTGAATGGAAGAGCTTTCAGCTTAATCCAGCTCTTGAAACCAATCCCAATATCAGTATACACCAGTACCTTGCCGATGCCAAAGGCTGGACAATAGATTACGCAAAACAAGTTGGCCAGCAGGTAACCGAAATGGCCGACCAGGTTGGCTTAAGTTATAACTTCGATGATGCAGTGGTAGCTAACAGCTTTAATGCACATCGTTTTACTCACCTGGCAAAAAAATACAATAAGGGCGATGCAGCCGAAGAGCAGCTATTTAATGCCTATTTTACTAATGGCAAAAACATTGATGATGACGATACACTCGCATCTATGGGTGAAGCTATTGGTATTGACAGCGAAGAGGTAAAAGCTATGCTTAATAGTGATGATTACAAGCACGACGTTAGCATTGATATAGACGAAGCGGCTCAGCTTGGCATAAGAGGAGTGCCGTTTTTCGTAGTGAATGACCGCTATGCTGTATCAGGAGCACAGGCAACTGAGGTTTTTTTAAACACGCTGATAAGCGCATATGCCGAATATCAACAGCCCAATCACACCAACAATAGCGACGAGGATGCAAGTTGCGATGCTGATGGTAATTGCTGATAATTTATCATAGAAAAAGAAAGGGGATGCGGTAAGCATCCCCTTTCTTTTTCTATGACGTTTAAGCTTAAGCTACACTTACCTCAGGTTCGGTAGCATCAAGTGTTTTAGCTTTAGGAGCCGCTATTTTGCCACGGTTAGTACGGGCTGTACGTGAAAATACGGACAGTTCGCGGTCAAATAAAAATTCGAACAGTAAGCGGGTGTAAGATGTATGATAACCTAAATCCTCGTAATGCTTGCCTGCAATTGCCTTAACTTTTGGAAGGTTGTTCCATGGAATTGAAGGAAAATCATGGTGCTCGTTATGAAAGCCAACATTAAGGTTTGGTCCGTTCAGCCTGCCATAATAGCTTTTTGTTTCTTGCTCACCGTGAGTTAAGAAATGCTCCTGAACCCAACGCGCTCCCAGCGGGTGTAATCCAACCGAGAAGAAGAAGCTTAAAACAAGGTACAATACAGCTTTCCAGCCTAAAAAGTAAACTACCGCACCGGTGAAGGCAATTTGTATTAACCAATTAACTGCTGTCCAGCCGTCAACCAAGTTAATTTCTTTTAAGCGGAACGGACGTAAAGCCTGGAAAATAGGGTAGAACAACAACCATATGGCTTTACCAAAAGTTGAGTTATTAATAAGTTTAGCCTCCCAGCGAAAAGGCATATCAGCATCTAAAGCTTCAACGCCCTGAAATGAGTGATGCTTTAAATGATATTTTTGGAACGACACAGAGCTTGGCAGCAATGTAGGCAAATTGGCAAAGATGCCTGCCCAGGTATTAGCAGTCTTGTTTTTAAAAATTAAGTTGTGGGCACATTCATGAATGCACACAAACAACGTATGGCAGGCAAAGGCACCTATACAATAAGCAGCCAGTGCAATCCAGTACCATGCTGCATCTTTAAGAAAATAAGCAGCGGCAATTTGTACCCCAACACAAAGTGATATAACTAAAAAAGTATACGGATTACGACCTATAAGGGTGCGCAATTCCGGATGTTCTTTAATAATGGTCTTTGTCCTGTGTTTGTGCGGTTCGCTCTCATCAGACCATCTAAAACTTTTTTTCTTCATACTTAATGTGGTAACTTAATTTGTGTTTGTAAAGATAATAAAGGTAAATAAAATTAAGATTTGCTAAAAATTTATATTTATAAAGTCGCTGATAAGTAAAAAAGCCTCATCACCCGGTTTATAACGCTGGGTGTGAGGCTTAATTGCACAAATATTAAGAATTAGTTAAGATTCGATGTCAATTGGCTTTGCGTTATAAACCGGAGCATTTTCTTTTTCGTCAATCCAGCTTGATACGGTTTGTAAAACCTCTTCCCAACCAGGTTCGTTGCAAATGAAATGACTGCGGTTTGCAAACGTTTTATGGTCGGTAAAACTAATTTCATCTGTATAGGCTTTTGCGTTTTTTTCGCATAGCTCGTAAGGGATAATCTGATCTTTTTCACCGGCAATAAACAGCATTGGTACGTGCGGTAAATCAAGGTCAACTTTACCATCTTCACCTAAACAATCGCGTAGTACATTTCGGCTGTCATTGGTAGCTGTGTCTTGCCAAGCCTGCTTAGCAGCCTCTTCGCTCATGGTATTGGCAAATGAGCCATGAAAGCTCTCCGCATCCATTATAAATGCATCATCGCCTTTGAGCGGGTTTGTTATAAGCGCGCTGTTTTTTACAAAGCCCCAGTCAAATGAAATCATGGCATTGGGTGCCACTGAGCTTATCGGCACTCCAAGTTTAGCTACACCCTCATTAACAAGTATTTGGGTAATAATTCCACCTACAGAATGGCCAATAATTATTGGCTTTTCAGTTTGCGCGGCGGCAAGCCGGCGATATTTGTCAGTAATTGTTGCTAAACGTAACTCGCCTAAGCCGGTTGGCACGTTCGCCCTAAGCTCGGCAGGTTCGCCTTCGTGCAGCGGCCATGATTCTGCTATGCAATTGTACCCTTTAGCGGTAAAATGTTCAACCCAGTTTTTCCAGCATTTAGCGTTCTGAAACATGCCGTGTATAAAAATGATAGTGCCTTTCATAAGTAAATTGATTTTTGAATAAATTATTGTATTAAAAGTTACAGCTGGGCGTTGTTATTGTTGGCTTATAAGCTACAATGCATAGTTGTGAAGTGAAGAAGCTGTCATTGTTGCTGGATAACTGATCAATAGATGGCTTAATGTACCAGGCTAAATTGTTTAAAAATTGCTTATTGTCTGTTAATCAGATACCTCGTGCTTTTGAAAACAAAAAGGTAAAAGAATACTTTCTTTATAGGATTTTACAATGAGGTGGTTTGGTTTGATATGCACATCAAAACGTTGTTGAATATCATATTAATTGTAAATTTTATGATTAAAAATCGTAATATCACGCCGTTTTTATCACGTACATTGTAAATTGCGCACGCATTTGTACCGTTCGAAAATCAAAAATGACTAACACCGAATATACCCAGAAACCCGTAACTGATGTTGTGCTGATTGGAGCCGGAATTATGAGCGCCACTTTAGGCCTCATGTTAAAACAGCTTCAACCCGATCTTACAATTGAGATATTTGAACGCCTGGATGTGATGGCTGCCGAAAGTTCGGATGCTATGAACAATGCAGGTACCGGCCACTCTGCCTTTTGCGAGCTCAATTATACACCGCAACTTGGCGATGGTACGGTTGATATATCAAAGGCTATTAAAATTGCCGAGCAGTTTGAGGTTTCAAAGGAGTTTTGGTCGTTTTTAATTGAGAATAAGATTATTGATTCACCTAAGTCATTCATATCGGCCGTGCCGCATATGAGTTTTGTTTGGGGCGAAGAGAATGTGACCTACCTGCGCAAGCGTTACGAGGCATTAGTGAAGCATCACTTTTTTGCCGATATGGCTTACTCAGAAGATGCTGCTCAACTGCAAAACTGGATGCCTTTAGTAATGGAAGGACGCAATGCTGATGAAAAAGTATCTGCCAACCGCATGGACCTGGGTACCGACGTTAATTTCGGCGCATTAACCAATAGTCTGTTCAACTATCTTAAGCAACAGCCAGGGGTAAACCTTCACCTGAAGCACGAGGTACGTGACTTAAAGCGCGACAAAGACGGATCATGGCGCGTGCGTGTTAAAGACACAGCCAGCGGCAACAAAGTAAAATTGAAAGCCAAGTTTGTATTTGTTGGTGCCGGTGGCGGCGCTTTACATTTGCTTCAAAAATCTGATATACCTGAAAGCCGTGGTTTTGGAGGGTTCCCGGTGAGCGGACAATGGCTGGTTTGTAATAACCCCGATGTTATTGAACGCCATCAGGCTAAAGTATACGGCAAGGCATCGGTAGGTTCGCCGCCAATGTCGGTTCCGCATTTGGATACCCGTATGATTAATGGCAAGAAAGCTTTGCTATTTGGCCCTTACGCAGGCTTTTCAACCCGTTTTTTAAAAAATGGCTCATTAACTGATTTGTTTACATCTATTAATGCCGGTAACATCTTCCCGATGATGAAAGCCGGTATTGACAATATTCCGTTAACTAAGTACCTTATTAGTCAGGTAACGCAATCGGCTGATGATCGCCTGGCAGCATTAAAGGATTACTTCCCTAACGCCAAAGCCGAAGACTGGCAGTTGGACATTGCCGGACAACGTGTTCAAGTCATCAAAAAAGACCCTAAGCGTGGTGGCGTTCTTGAATTCGGTACCGAAGTGGTAGCAGCAGCCGATGGCAGCATTGCCGCCTTACTAGGTGCGTCGCCGGGTGCGTCAACCTCTGTTTCAATTATGGTGCAGTTGATTGAGCGTTGCTTTAAAGGCAAGGCACAATCGGCCGAGTGGCAAGCAAAATTAAAAGGGATGATACCGTCATACGGTCAGTCTATGGCTAAAAATGCACAGCTGGCTAATGAGACAAGAGAGCGCACTACAAAGGTGTTAGAACTATAAGGTCCTGATTCTCTGAAAAGGGAAATGAAAATATAAAAAGACAATGTCATCCTATTTGCAGGATGACATTTTTTGTTTTAGTACCCCACATGCATCGCTGTCGAATAAGCTACTCGTGCATTTAATTATCCTGGCGAGATGCTCAAATAAATTCGGCATGACGGGATAGTCGAATGTCATCTTGTCTGGTTACAACAGTTAGTTGCAATTTGTACGGGGACAGTAATTTCTTGGCTAGCTGCATTTCAAACGTTTTAATGCTCAACAAAACTACCCTTATGCCTGTCTTTCTGAAAGCTGTAATACAAATAAAACAACGACGGCAGTATAAATAAACTGCCAATAATAAGCGCCCACGCTAAGGCTGTCATTGTAGCTGCCGGTGCCTGATGTTCAAATAGCGAGAGGTGTTGCCCGTTACTTAATATCACAAAATTGGGGAAGTGAGCATAGCTAACCGCCAACAAAATCATACTTGCCTGAAAGCCTGCCAAAATACGCGGAACTACAGTTTTGCCTTTGCTTATTAACAGCCATAATGCCAACAGCGAAATTGATGCAGCAATTACGGCTGTTGCCCCAACCGGATTGCCGAATATCCATTGCATGAGTGGTACACTTTCAACAATTGACGCTATGAATACCAATGCGCCGCAAAACACAGCAATAACATTCCATTGCTTGGCTTTGCGTATAAAGCTGTTCCTGTCATCGCCAGGCGGGGCTTCGCCAATAAGATATACTGATGCAAGGAAGCCGCATAAGGCAACGGTAAATAGCCCAATGGTTAATGAAAACCAGTTAAACCAGGGCCAAACATAAGCTGATAAAAAATCGTTCGTTTCGAGGTTGATTTTTCCTGCTATAACGCCGCCTGCAATCATCCCTAAAAACAGTGGCGTTATAAAGCTCGAAAGCAAAAAGATGCGGTTGTAAACGCGTTGCATGTTATCAATTACCGCATCATAATTTCTAAAAACAAATGCTGTACCTCGCGCTGTAATGCCCAACAACATAGCCACCAACGGAATATGCAGGTAAACCGACATGGTACTGTAAATAACCGGGAAACCAACAAACAGTATAACCACAGCAATAATAAGCCACATGTGGTTAGCCTCCCAAATAGGGCCAATGGCATGGTAGGCAGTACTGCGTGTGCGATAGCGATGCCGTTTTGAAGTAAAAAGCTCTATGATACCTGCGCCAAAATCAGCACCTCCCAAAACAAGGTAAAGAAGTATTGACAGCCATAAAAAGCCAATGATAATGTATTCCATAATTATGCCTGGCTTAAGGTTAAATCATCCTGTGGTTTGTCATAAAGCTTTGGAACCATTAATATTTGCCTGTAAAGTAAAAATACCACTACTATGCTTAATGATATGTAGATACCTGTAAATAAGTAAAACGACCATGCTATGCCAGGCATAGGAGTAACGGCGTCTGCAGTGCGCATTACGCCCTGAATTATCCAAGGTTGCCGCCCTATTTCAGTCACCATCCATCCGGCCTCAACAGCAATAAAGCCTGTAGGTACAGCTATGATGAACAGTTTAAGCAACCAGTTGCTGTAAATCCAATGCTTTTTAAACCAAATAGCAATTAAATACAATATCGAAATAAGCATCATGAACATACCTAAACCCACCATAACCTGAAACGAGTAGTGCGTTATGGCCACGGGCGGCTGATTTTCAATCGGTATTTGGTCAAGTCCTTTTACCGGTGTTTTAAAATCATCATAAACTAAAAAGCTGAGAAGGCCGGGTATCTCCAGTCCGTAATTCACCTCTTTTGTTTTCTCGTTCGGTATTCCGCCCAAAACAAGTGGCGAGTAGGGTTTAGTATGAAAGTAAGCTTCCATGGCGGCCAGTTTGGCGGGTTGCCGTTTGGCTACGCTTTTGGCGGCAATATCACCGGCCAACGGCTGTAAGAGTGCCGCAACAGCGGCAAAACCAGCGGCAATCTTAAAAGCCTGCTGATGAAAATGTACGTTTTGCTTACGAACAATCATGAGGGCATGTACGCCCGCCACGGCAAAACCTGTGGAAGCGAAGGCGGCAATGGTCATGTGCAGGGCTTCCGATAACCAGGCCTCGTTAAACATGGCTTTCATAGGGTCGATGTTAAGGTACTGGCCATTTACATAATCAAACCCTGCCGGACTATTCATCCATGAGTTAGCAGCAACTACCAATATGCCCGATGCCAGTCCGCTAACGCCCACCACAACACCTGTAAACCAGTGAAAGTAGGGGTTGAGGCGCTCCCAGCCGTATAAAAAGAAGCCGAGGGCTATAGCTTCTATAAAAAACGCCGTACCTTCTAAAGAGAATGGCATACCAAATATTGGCCCGGCGTGCTTCATAAAGTTTGGCCATAAAAGCCCCAATTCAAATGATAGCATTGTGCCCGAAACGGCACCTGTAGCAAAAAATATAGCTACGCCTTTGCTCCAGGCTTTGGCAATATTTTTATGGGCGATGTCTTTTGTTTTTAGCCAGCGATAGTGCGCTACGGCCATAAAAAAGGGCATCACCATACCAATGCAGGCATATATAATATGAAACCCCAGCGAAAGGGCCATTTGCGAACGGGCAGCCAAAAAATTATCCATATGGTAATTGGTTTGTTACACAAAAGCTAAGGTACTGACGAACAGTAGCAGTGTATATACTTTTTGCTAATTATATTGATTATTTATTGAAAATAATTGCGTTAGCAAATGAGTTTGGCATGAGGGTTAATTCGTTTAAGGCACTAGAAAAGGGAGTTTAAATCGACAAATATTCTTCTTCTTATATTGCTTGCACCTTGTTTAACGTTTACAAATCTATGTTACTGCGTACGGCAGCTAATTGCGTAAATTAATTACTTTTGCAGCCTTGTTATTGTAAGGGTAACAGTGTTTTAACATATATGAAAATTTTAGTTACCGGTACCGCTGGTTTTATTGGTTTTTACGTAGCTCAAAGACTGGCAAAGTTGGGTTTTGAAGTTATTGGCGTAGATAACATTAATACTTATTACGATACCGAGTTAAAGCATGGCAGGTTACAGGCATCGGGTATTGATACAAACGGGCTGACAGATAATCAGCCCGTTAACAGCACTGTTTATAGTAACTATAGCTTTATAAAGTTAGATATATCTGACAGGGCACAAATGGAAAACCTGTTTGCTGCGTATAATTTTGATGTGGTTTGCCATTTAGCGGCACAGGCCGGTGTACGCTATTCCATTACCAATCCTCATGATTATGCGTTGAGCAACCTCTCAGGTTTCTTAAATATATTGGAAGGTTGTCGTACTATTAAAGTTAAGCACCTGGTTTATGCCAGTAGCTCAAGCGTTTATGGTTTGAATAGTAATACACCATTTTCTGTACACGACGGCGCGGCGCACCCGGTTAGCCTATATGCGGCCAGCAAAAAAAGTAACGAAATGATGGCTCACAGTTATAGCCATTTATACCAGATACCCACCACCGGACTACGCTTCTTCACCGTTTATGGCCCATGGGGCAGGCCCGATATGGCTTACTTTAAATTTGCTGATGCCATTATTAAAGGCGATCCGATTGATGTTTACAATAACGGCGATATGCAGCGTGATTTTACCTACGTGGATGATATTGTAGAAGGTATTATCCGGGTACTGGATAAGCCCGCACAGTCAAATCCTGCATGGAACAGCGGGCAGCCCGACCCTGCAACCTCAAGCGCTCCATACCGTTTATACAACATTGGTAACTCGCAGCCGGTTAAGCTGATGAAATTTATAGAGGCTTTAGAGAACTCGATAGGTAAAAAGGCACTGATTAACTTTTTGCCCATGCAAGCAGGAGACGTGCTGAGTACAGATGCTGATATGAGCGACTTGGAAACGGAGTTTAACTACCAACCTCAAACTAACATACAGGATGGAATTGACCGTTTCGTTGCCTGGTTTAAAGATTTTTATAAGGTTTAAGTTTATTCAATGGTTTGAGTAAGCTTAACCGAACTCAATAAGTTGTTTTTAAAATAGTAGCTGCACTGCACCGTAGAGTCGTCGTTCACAATGTAAAAGAGGTTAAACTTCGATACTTTAAGTTCAAGTAGTTGTAAAAACGCAGGCTTATCCATTCCTATTACAACATCTTTGTTAAGCGTTATACCTGCTTTTGTGATTAGGCCATTTTCAATGTAAAATCCTTCAGATGGCTTATAAAACAGGGTTATCTTATTGCCGGGGCTGTTAAACGTATAAAAGTAATAGGGCTCGGTTCCATTTTCCTTTTTTTCTTCTACGCTTATTTTAACCGGTACGGTAAAGCGCTTTTTGATGCGGTTGGTATCAGCCGCTAATAAGCGGCCCAGTACTTTGCTGCTTAACTCGTTGTATACAATGGTAGTATCGGCAGGGGCAGGCTCATATCGTTGTGTTGTTTGCTCTTTAGGTTTATTTTGGCAATACTGCATTAACATAGTTAAAGCGGCAACTGTTACTAAAACATATTTACGAGGCATTTGCCAAATTTAGTAATCAGTTAGGGAGCGATGCAATTTTTCTTTTTTTAAACACCTTTAAACATCAGCTCACATAATCATTTACTCAGGTATGTGATATTAATGAAAATAAAGTTATGTATTTGATATTATTAAACTTACCTTTAATTCCCTACCAATTTTTCACCTATGAATACCAAGATTATCAATTCGCTTGTACTGGCAATTTGCGGTATACTATTCTGGATTATTGTAGCTGATATTAACGGCAAATGGACAGGTTTTGTTGATTACAATGGCAGCCTGATACCCATGTCCTTTAATTTCAAAACCGATGGTGAAAAGCTTACTGGAACCACAGAAACTCCGCTTGGTGCAAACGCCATAGAAGACGGTAAGGTAGAGCGAGATCAGATCAACTTCAAAGTCGACTTAAATGGTTCAAAAGCAGTATTTACAGGTCATACCTTTGCCGATTCAATCAATCTTAAAATTAGCTATCAGGGCGAGGAATATCAAACTACCCTTAAACGCACAAGCGGGCAATAATTAAGACGGCTAATACGGTATTGATATGCTTCTTAGCACTCTACTACTTCCTGATCTATCCTTACGTTAGAAAATAAAGTTGACTGCATAATACGGTTAAGCAAAAACACAAATACAGGTGCAGCTAATATATCGATGGTATAATGAACATGTTGTACCAGCAACAGGCAGGCCATAGCTATTGTAGCAACAACCACTAATTTACGATCACTTTTGCGGGGAAGGCAAAAATACATAGCCACCAGTGTTGATGTATGACCCGAATAGAAAAGATCTTTGGTAATTACCGCATGCCCGTAAAATATACCTGTAACAGGGTCAACTAATTCAACTAAATTGGCCGGTGCTGCAAGTGGAACAAGGGTAATAGTAATTAACCGGGTAAGGCTAATTGCAACATAAAGCCACACATAACGCACGTAAATAGCCGGGGTTTTAATGGCTCTTACTAGTGTTAACAGCCCCATTCCCCATTCAATTAAAAATATATATAATGATACGTCATGGCTGGGTACGCGTGCTAATACAAAATCATGTAGCTGTACGCCGGGGCGTTGTTCAATGTGTTGAAAAAACATGGGCATCCCCGAAAGAACGAGCGCGACCAGTACAGACCCGATGATCATGAGCGAACGCTGCGAAGTGCAGTTCCACGTAGCTTTCCAATTTTGCTTAAAAGATATACTTGT
Source organism: uncultured Mucilaginibacter sp. (assembly GCF_913773635.1). Classification (GTDB taxonomy): domain Bacteria; phylum Bacteroidota; class Bacteroidia; order Sphingobacteriales; family Sphingobacteriaceae; genus Mucilaginibacter. The sequence goes on along the minus strand of NZ_CAJYGQ010000013.1, from coordinate 199,196 downwards.
ATTCCGGTTCAATTTATTACTAAACTAATATGGGTTTGCAAAAATAAGTGTTTTTGTATAATGTTAAATAATTTTTATGCTAATATGAATGTGATGTTAGGTGTGACTATAATTAGGTTTAATAGTTAACTTTGCGCCGCTAATTTTTTGAATATGAAATACAAGTTGGGTGATTTTGTACGCTTTGTGGATGAGAAGATGGAGGGATACGTAACCCGCATTTTTGATGATCAGATGATTGGCGTTACCGGGGAAGACGATTTTGAAATACCTGTATTGGCCAGTAAGGTAACCACTGTGCATGGGCACGTAGCAAAAGGACAGTCTGCCGGTACAGATGCAGGGGCCGAAGCTGTAGTGCCTGCTACTGAATTTAAAAAGCACGGTATATATTTAGGTGTTGTTAGTGATATTAAAGCCGCATCTGTTGTGCATTTCAACCTTATTAATGATACATCTTATCAATTATTGGTTACGCTTACAACAGAAGGCAAGCAGTTTAAAGGCGAGTACCTGGGCATAATTGATCCAGGAACAGCCGTGCCGGTGTACTCTGCGCAACTGGCTGATATACAACTTTGGCCAAAGTTTAACTTGCAGGCGTTATTTTTTACAAGGCAAGATATGGAACCACAACAACCGCTTATTTTCAACGAAAAGTTTAAAGCTAAAGACTTTTCTGGAAGTAAGAAGCCGGTTCCGCTACTTAACCAGCAGGGCTGGCTTATGAGACTTGACGAGCCGGAGATGGTGATAGATGCACAAAAGTTAAAGGAGAGCTTTTTTAAGCCTGCGGCAGAAAAACAGGAAGTTGAAAAGCCTCAATCGGAGGTAGATTTGCATATAGAAAAGCTTAGGGATGATTACCAGTTTATAAGCAGTCATGATATTTTGCGCATCCAGCTCGAGCAGTTTAAGAAAGCGCTTGATGCAGCAATAGTTCACCAATTGCCTGACATTACTTTTATACATGGTGCCGGCAACGGCATACTGCGGCATGAATTGCACAAACAATTGAGCAAGCATCAAAAAGTACAAACGTTTCTAGATGCCCGTAAAGAGAAGTTTGGCTACGGCGCAACCAAAGTATTGTTAAAGTGATTTTTTGACTTGTGGTTACAATGATTACATGATTGATTCACAATGTTTTAGAAAAGTTAGAAAGCATTTACAAAGTCAACATAATAAGTTTACAAGCATCGGTGTAATCTTACAAGCATCGGTGTAATTTAGCATAGAATGAAAAGAGTAGTAATAACCGGAATGGGTGTTGTATCGGCCCTGGGTACCGATGTAGCAACCTTTTGGGATAATATTAAAAACGGCCGTAGCGGAGCAAAAGCAATTACCCGTTTTGATGCAGCCAAATTTAAAACGCAGTTTGCAGCGCAGTTGCCCCATGATTTTAGCGCATTGCAATTTTTAGATCGTAATGAAGTTAAGCGTAACGATTTATATACACAATATGCTTTAATAGCAGCTAAACAGGCTATCGAAGATTCGGGTTTTGATGTATCGGCAATGTCACCTTATGATGTGGGTGTAATATTTGGTTCGGCCCAGGGTGGCATGGAAACTTTTGAGCAGCAGGTGCGCGAGTACGTTGCTACTAACCACGAGCCGCATTTTAATCCATTTTTTATACCTAAAACGCTGGTGAATATGGCTGCTGGCTTAATATCCATTAAGTATGGCTTTATGGGAATTAACTTTACTACCGTAACGGCTTGCGCAAGCGCCAATACAGCTATTATGGATGCACTTAACTATATACGCTGGGGTAAAGCCAAAATAATTGTTACGGGTGGAGCTGATGCGCCTATAACTGAAGCCTCAATAGGTGGCTACAATGCACTCAAAGCCTTATCAACGCGTAATACTGACCCTCAGGCAGCATCAAGGCCGTTTGATGTGGAACGCGATGGCTTTGTAATGGGCGAGGGGGCTGGTGTTTTAGTGCTCGAAGAATATGAACACGCCGTACAGCGTGGCGCAACTATCTATGCTGAAATTAGCGGGGCTGCCATGACGGGTGACGCCTACCATATAACAGCAACTCATCCTGAGGGTAAGGGTGCTATCAAAGCAATGGAATTAGCTGTAATGGACGCCAGCCTTAACCATGCCGATGTAGATTATATGAATGCTCATGCTACATCAACACCGGTGGGTGATATAAGCGAAGCGAAAGCGATTCACGCAGCATTTGGCAATAACAATGCACGTTTATCTGTAAGTGCAACTAAGTCAATGACCGGGCACCTATTGGGTGCAGCAGGTGCTATTGAGGCCATTATATCAGTTAAAGCAGTAACTGATAATGTGGTGCCACCAACAGTAAATACAACAGAATTAGACCCGCAATTGCCGCAGGATTTACATATCGTTACCGGTTCGGCTATCGAGAAAACGGTAAACGTAGCCATGAGTAATACCTTTGGTTTCGGTGGGCATAACGCTGTTGCAGTTTTCAAAAAGGTTTAACTATTGAAATGTACAGTGGAGAGCAGCCTTCTAAAGGCGGCTTTTTTTTATGGCATTGGTTTTTTGCGTCCGATTTTATTAAACCGTTTCATGTTTGAAAAAAACAGCTTAATATGAGCAGTTCAAATATTGAAATCAATTCAATAGAATAATTGGATAGCGTTGAAACCAACTAAAAATTCATAAGCTAATATTGATACAATAAAAAAGGCTGCCCTTTTAAGGCAGCCTTAGGGTGTGATAAGGTTTAGGGAATTTTACATAGCGTCAACTACATCCTGATAATAATCAAGACCTAAATGTGTAATTAAGTCTTCGCCCATCATGTGGCGCAGGGTGTTTTGCAACTTGGTTAACTGTTTAAATATATCATGCTCAGGAGCTAAGCCCGGTGCAGTTTGCGGCGATTTAAGATAGAATGACAGCCACTCTTGAACACCACTCATACCTGCACGTTTAGCCAAATCGCTAAATAAAGCTAAGTCAAGCGCAACAGGTGCTGCCAAAATTGAGTCGCGGCAAAGGAAGTTGATTTTAATTTGCATTTTGTAGCCTAACCAACCAAAAATGTCAATATTATCCCAGCTTTCTTTTGCATCGCCGTGAGGAGGATAGTAGTTGATACGTACTTTGTGATACATATCGCCATACAAATCTTGGTTAATCTCCGGCTTGAAAATTTCTTCAAGAACGCTCAGTTTAGATACTTCTTTAGTTTTGAAGTTATCGGGATCGTCTAATACATAACCATCGCGGTTACCTAAAATATTGGTAGAGAACCAACCGTTAACGCCTAAAGCACGTGCTGCTAAACCAGGCGCAACTATAGTTTTCATTAAAGTTTGACCTGTTTTAAAGTCTTTACCGGCAATCGGAGTTTCAGTGTATTTTGCTAACTCAACCAAAGCAGGGATATCAACAGTTAAGTTAGGAGCGCCGTTAACAAATGGGATGCCTAATTTTAATGCCGCGTACGCGTAAAGCATGCTTGGTGCAATCAGTTTATCATCATTAGCTAAACCTTGCTCAAATGCAACAATGCTTTGGTGTACTTGTGACTCTTCAAAGTAAACCTCGGTAGAACCACACCATAAAACAACTACGCGATCCAAGCCATTTTGCTCCTGAAAGTTTTTAATATCTTCCATTAGCTCATTGGCCATATCTAAACGAGTACCTGTTTTTACATGAGTACCGTCTAAGTTTTTAGCATAGTTTTTATCAAAAGCAGCAGTCATGGGTTTAACCGACTCTAACTCAGCTTTAACCGAGTCAAGTAAGCTTCTTTCTAATACCTCAGCATTAACAGCAGCTTCGTAAACGTTATCTGAGTATACGTCCCAACCACCCCAAACAATGTCTGTAAGGTTGGCCAGCGGAACAAATTCTTTAATTTTCGGATAGCGATTTTCAGTTCTTTTACCAAGGCGGATGTTACCCATTTGTGTAAGGGCGCCAATTGGTTTAGATAAGCCTTTGTTTACTGCTTCAACACCGGCAATAAGCGTAGTAGCTACTGCACCTAATCCCGGAATCAGTATACCTAGCTTGCCATTTGCAGGTTTAACGTTGTTTTCCATCTTTTTTTTCTATTGTATTTAATATAATAAAAAGCCGTAGCTGTTTATACTTATTGTAAGTATGACAATTGCAAGCAAAAGTCAAAATTTATTTACTTAATCGATTTCGTAATTAAGTAAAATTATATCCCTTATCGAAACGATAAGGGATTTTATATTATAACCACTTATTTTCTTTATACCAGGAAAGCGTTTCGGCTAATCCCCGCTCAAGATCATACTGCGGTGCAAAATTCAATTCCTGCTGTGCTTTATCAATGCTACAAATCCAGCTTACTGCAGTCAGCTCATTAAGCTTTTCTACATTTAAGGCTGATGCTTTTTTTGTAATGCGGCTTATGCCTTCGGCAATACCAGCCACAACCCATATTACAGACACCGGCAAATGTATTTTAAATGTTTTAACGCTAAGTAAGCGTTTTGTAATATTTGCTAATTCATAACGGTTATAACGTTTTCCGTCAGAAAGCAAATAAGCGCTGTTATGTCCATGCGTCAATCCCAAAACACATGCCTGGGCCAAATCCTTAACATATATAAAGCTTAAGTATTGGTCTATACGGCCTATGTACGGTTCAAAGCCACCTGCAAATTGTTTAAGTACTATCAATATGTCCTTATCACGCGGGCCATATACAGCAGTTGGTCTTAATATAACGTAATTTAAACCTTCAATCTGCTTAAACGCTTCTTCAGCACGTTTTTTGCTGTTACCGTAAGCGGTAACCGGCGCTTGCACGCTGTTTTCAGTAAGGCAACCTTCAGTTGTATTTAAAGGTCCTACTGCGGCTAAGCTGCTAACAAAAACAAACTTTTTAATACGGTTGCTTTTAACAGCTGCCTTAGCAAGGTTTACCGCGTAGCCGGTATTAACTGCATCATACTCGGCTGCAGAATTTGCTTTAGTTACACCTGCGGCGTGAATGATGTAATCATATTGATTTTCTGCAATCTCTTTACTTAAAGCTTCAATATCATTAAAGTTTGTATAAGCGTATTGTATATCAAACTCTTTTAAATGATCTACTTTACTGCTTTTACGTACCGCTGCATATACATCAAGGTTAGCTTTTAAAGCTGCTTCAACTAAATGATAACCTACAAAGCCACTTGCACCGGTAATCAGTACACGTTCTTTCATATAGCTTTTTCGTAGATGCGGTATTTTTTGTAAGGGTCACCTTTTATAGCCAAAATAGCGTTGTTGATTAAATCATTGCTTTCAAGGGTCCATGAGGCTTCGGCATAATCTAAACCTTTACGGCGATATTCTTTTATGATAGTGCCATATAAACAGGCCTCAATGCCCATTTTTCGATAGCCGTCAACCACGCCAAGCGTAATAATACGAATGCCTCTTATTTTCTTTTTACCTAACAAGATTTTGAAGATACCAGTTGGCAATAAACGACCACGTTTTACCTTGCGCAAAATTTGATTTAAATCAGGTAGGGCGAGGCCAAAACCAATAATTTTACCTTTTTGCTCAGCCACAATCAAAAAATCCGGATCTAAAAGCATTTTCAGGTCTTTTGCAAGATAGTCCCATTCCTTGTCAGTCATAGGTACGAAGCCTAGGTTTTTATCCCATGCAGCATTATACACATCGCGTATCGCTAAAGATTCTTCTTTGAAGTTCTTCATGTTTACGCTGCGTATGGTGATATCGTTGCGTTTAAGACGCTCCTGTATGCGATCTAAGAGCTGGAATGATTTGTCATCATATCCTTCCTTGCCGAATTTGAAAGCCAGTAGATCTACCTTTTTTTGCAATCCGGCTTTTTCAATCAGCTCAGCATAGTAAGCTGCGTTGTAGGTCATCATCACCAGTGGCGGCGAATCAAAACCCTGTATAAGCAATCCGCAAGTTTCATTAGTAGAAAAATTCACCGGACCAATAATGGTGCTTACCTTTTTGTTACGCAACCATTGTTCAGCCGTGTCAAAAAGTAGCGTGGCTACTTTTTCATCATTTATACAGTCAAAAAAACCAAAAAAGCCATCATTGGCTTTATTAAATTCATTGTGGCTGTTATTTAAGATGGCGGCTATACGTCCAACCACCTTTTTACCTTCATAGGCCAAAAAGCATTGAAGCTCGTTGTGTTCATGAAAGGGGTGAGTGGTTAGCAGGTCGCGCTGGGCTATAAACAACTCCGGAACATAGTTCGGATCGTTTGCATACAGGTCGTGCGGAAAGTCTATAAAAGCAGCAAGCTCCTTTTTGGAGCTTACTGCGACAATATTTGTCATATTTTTTCTTTTACTGTAGTAACGCCTACTTCTTTAAATACACGCGATATTTTATCAACGGCTTCGTCTATCTGAGCAAACGTGTGGGTAGCCATTAACGAGAAACGGAGTAATGATGAATCAGAAGGTACAGCAGGAGATACCACCGGATTTACAAACACGCCATTGTCTTGCAATAATTTGGTAACCGCAAAGGTTTTATCATTATCACGAATGTAAATAGGAAGAATAGGGCTTTCAGTAGGGCCTAAGTCAAAACCTTCTTCAGTAAGAAGTTTCATGGCATAATTAGTATTATCCCACAATTTTTCAATACGCTCAGGTTCGGCCTCAATAATATCCAATGCGGCAATAACGCTTGCTACTGATGCCGGTGGCATACTTGCGCTAAACATTAATGATCGTGCACGGTGTTTTAAATAATCAACTGTTTCATGATCGGCAGCTATAAAACCGCCTAATGATGCAAATGACTTACTGAATGTACCCATAATAAGGTCAACATCATCATTCATGTTAAAGTGTGATGCTGTACCAGCACCATTTACACCAATAACACCAAGACTATGTGCGTCGTCAACAAAAATGTTGGCACCGTATTGCTCAGCTAATACTGCAACTTCGGGTAACTTAACAATGTCACCTTCCATGCTGAAGATACCGTCAACAGCAATTACTTTAACAGCTTCTTCGGGCAGCAGGGCCAATTTACGCTGTAAGTCCTGCATGTCATTGTGTGCATATTTAATTACACGTGAAAACGAAAGGCGGCTACCGTCAATAATAGAGGCGTGATCGTATTCGTCAAGTATTAAATAGTCGTTACGGCCGGTGATGCATGACAATACGCCAAGATTAACCTGAAAACCAGTACTAAAAAGCACTGCAGCTTCTTTACCTACGTAGGCAGCCAAACGGTTTTCAAGCTCGATGTGAATATCAAGTGTACCGTTCAGAAATCTTGATCCGGCGCAACCTGTTCCGTATTTATCAACGGCTTTTTTAGATGCTTCTTTTATTTTAGGATGGTTGGTTAAGCCCAAATATGAATTGGAACCAAACATAAGCACACGTTGCCCATCAATTATCACCTCAGTATCCTGGCCAGATGAAATAGGTCTAAAAAATGGGTAAACACCCTTATCCCTCACATCTTTTACGTCTGTAAACTGAGCTATCTTCTCATGTAGTCTTTTACGCATTTATTAACCCTGCTTAAATTTTTTGTAAAAATACCAATCAAAAAGCTTAAAACTTATACTTGATATGTAAATTTTTTTAATGATATGGGTTAGGGCAATATTAATAGTATGCATTAACCCATGCTATCTATCTGGCAAAGTAATCAAAAATTTTAGATATCCGTATTACGCTTTTCAAAATTGTTTTAAAAAATTACATTTTTGAAACGATACAATGTCTTAATGCTTCATTAATGTAAAATTTCAATTAGGGTTACCTTTTTCCTTTAATTATTGTGCAATATTGCCGCTCCTCTAATTAGTCTCTAATATAAAACTTATGCCCGTGTTGTATGTTCTGCACAAGCACGGTGCCATTATTCTATGAAAAATTTTTATCGGCTTTTATTAATCACAATTTTATTGGCGGCGCCATCTCTTATACTGGCGCAAACAGCAAGAGATACGCTTGCGAGCAAGCTAACCTTAGAGCAGTGTATTGATTTTGCGTTACGTAACCAGCCCGCAGTTAGGCAAGCTAACATTGATGAAGAAATTAATGAAAAAGATATTCGCATCAGTTTGGCTGATTGGCTGCCTCAGGTGAATTCAACAGGTAGCTTTCAACATTATTTACAACGCTTTAACGCGTTCGCTGCATCTACAGGTGCAGGAACCAGCGCAGGTGGTACTGGAGCCGGAACAGGCACTGGTGGTACCGGCGGAACAGGAGGTACCGGCAACGGTACAGGTGTAGGCGCAGGTGGCGGAGCAGTAGGCGGTCAGCAATTAGCTATTGCCAATAATGTATCAAACCTTGGCGTGTCAGCCAGTCAGGTTATTTACAATAATGATGTGTTGCAGGCATCAAAAGCTTCAAAATTTTCAAGGCAATACTACAAGCAAAATACCATTAGCGCTAAAATTGATGTGGTATCAAACGTAAGTAAAGCATTTTATGATTTATTGCTATCGCAGCGTCAGCTTGATATAATCAATCAGGATATTGCCCGCCTACAGCGCAATTTAAAAGATGCCAATGCCCGTTACCAGGCTGGAGTGGTTGACAAAATTGATGCTAAGCAAGCTACCATTGGTTTAAACAACTCTTTAGCAACGCGCAAGCAATTACAGGAATCAGTAAATAGTCGTACCGCTTATTTAAAGCAGCTAATGGGATATACTCCTCAAAGGCCGCTTACCGTTACTTATGATTCGGTACGCCTTGAACGAGAAACGCTGATTGATACCAACCAGGTGCTCAACGTAAATAACCGTATTGAGTACAGCTTGCTCGAAACACAAAAAAATTTAAACAACGTGCGGGTAAGCTATTATAAATATGGTTTCCTTCCTTCGTTGTCGGCAGTAGGCTCATACAACTTGCTGTATTTTAACAGCAGTTTATCCGGATTGTATAAAGACGCTTTCCCTACTTCTCTTGTAGGATTAAATATTGCTATCCCCATATTTCAGGGAACCAAACGCTTGCAAAACCTGAGCAAGGCACGCCTGCAGGTTAAGCGTACAGATCTTGATTTGGAAAACACACGCAACGCAATAAATACCGAGTTTACCCAGGCTATCGCAAACTACAAAAGCAACTATACCAACTACAACACTTTGCGCCAAAACGTAGACCTGGCAAAAGATGTATATAACATTGTAAGCCTGCAGTACAGGGAGGGCATTAAAACTTACCTTGATCTTATTGTTGCGCAAACTGATTTACGCACAGCTTCACTTAATTATTACAACGCGTTGTTCCAGCTGCTATCAAGCAAAGTTGATGTACAGCGGGCACTGGGAACTTTACCTGTACGATAAATTTTAGACTAAACTGATTATATGAAAACAATATATACCTTATCAGCCATTCCATTAGCCTTGCTTTTATGGACGGGCTGCAAAAATAAAGATGATAAGAGTGCAGCGGCTGCTGCGCCGCCTGCAACACCAGTTAACGTAACCGAAGCTCAGAGGTTAAATTCGGTTTATTATGACCAATATCAGGGTACGGTAACGGCTTTAAGCAGCGTTGAACTGCGCGCGCAGGTTACGGGTTATATTACCGGAATATTTTTTAAAGAAGGTGAAGTAGTACCTAAAGGTAAGTTACTTTACGAAATAGACCGCCGTAATTACGAAGCCGCATATCAGCAGGCAAAAGCAAGTCTAGCCAGTTCAGAAGCAAACCTGGTTCGTGCAAAAAAAGATGCCGACCGTTACTCATTCCTGCTTAAACAGGATGCTGTTGCGCGCCAAACTTATGACCAGGCGGTGGCTACACTTGCTACTGCGCAGGCACAGGTAGCATCATCAAAAGCAGGTGTATCAACTGCTCTTACCAATTTATCTTATTCACGTATTGTTGCTCCGTTTACCGGTCGAATTGGTATTTCACAGGTAAGGCTTGGAGCTCAGGTAACACCGGGGACTACCTTATTGAATACCATATCGAGTGAAAACCCCATTGGCGTTGATATCGTGATCAATGAACAGTCGGTAGATCGTTTTTATGATTTGCAGAAACATACTACTGATTCAACTTTCAGGTTAAAACTTAGCACCGGCTCTATGTATAACCAAAAGGGTCGCATATATGCTATTGACAGGGGGGTTAACAGTTTGACAGGCTCGGTTAAAGTAAGGGTGCAGTTTCCAAATCCGCAAGATAGTTTGCGCGATGGTATGAGCGGCGTACTTAATGTACTAAATGACCAATCGGGCGAGCGTGTACAAATACCTTATAAAGCCGTTACGGAGCAAATGGGAGAGTACTTCGTTTTCTTACAGGCCGATACTGTTGCCAAGCAGCAGAAGATAATTTTAGGTCCGCGTATTGGTGAAAATGTAGTGGTAATGGATGGTGTGAAAGAAGGCCAGAAGGTGATAACCGAAGGTTTTCAGCGTTTGCGTGATGGTGGTAAAATAACCATTGGAATGCCGCCGGCGCAAGGAGCACAGGGCGGTGCTGGTGCACCTGCCGGAGGAGCCCAGGGTGGCGGTGCTGCAGGTGGTGGCAAGGCCGAGGAGAAAAAGAAATAGCTCCATGTAACTCCTTGCCAAAGGCAGAGAGCTTTATAATGACGCAAATTAGGGTTAACAACCTTATTTAAAACACAGAGAATATCCCAAAAACCGCTCCTTGTTAATAGGGGCGATTGGGTTAATAATTATACAATGATTGCAGATGTATTTATAAAAAGACCGGTTACTGCTATTGTTATCTCAATAGTAATTGTGGTAGTTGGTATATTATCTATAACCAGTTTGGCTATAGGGCAATACCCTGATATAACACCGCCAACGGTACAGGTAACAGGTAACTATACAGGTGCTGATGCGCTCACCGTTGAGCAAACGGTTGCTACCCCTGTAGAGGTGCAGGTGAACGGTACCCCGGGTATGACCTACCTTCAAAGTAACAGTACCAGCAATGGTCAAATGAGCATGACGGTTAACTTTGAAGTAGGCACTGACATTAACATTGCCGCACTCGATGTACAAAACCGTGTAAGTATTGCTCAACCAACTTTACCGCAGGAAGTGCAGCGTTTAGGTTTGACGGTGCGTAAGCGTAACCCTAGTATTTTAATGCTTGTGGCTATGTACTCGCCTAAGGGCACCCACGATGTTACTTACATTGATAACTACACAAACGTATTCATCAGGGATGCTTTATTGCGTACCAAGGGTGTAGGTGACGTGTTTACCCGTGCCGATGATTTCAGTATGCGTATTTGGCTTAAGCCCGATAAATTAGCCTCTTATGGTATGACCGCGGCCGAGGTTACAGCGGCCCTGCAAGAACAAAACGTACAGGTAGCTGCCGGTACAGTAGGAGCGCCGCCACAACTTAAAGGCCAAACATTTGAATACACGGTACTTACCAAAGGCCGTTTGGTTAAGCCCGAAGAGTTCGAGAACATTATCGTACGCACTCAGCCAAACACCGGTGCCTTAGTTCACTTACGTGATGTAGCCCGCGTACAGTTAGGTAAATTTAACTACACAGGTAACTCATTTGTTGATGGTAAGCGTGCTTCATACCTATTAGTATATCAGGCGCCAAACAGTAACTCACTCGAGACTGCCGAGGGCGTGTACGCCACCATGGAGCAGCTCAAAAAAACCTTCCCTGCTGATGTTGACTACATTGTACCTTTTGAATCGGTAACGGTGGTAAAGGTATCGGTAGAGGAGGTAATCCATACTTTGGTTGAAGCATTGGCATTGGTTGTATTGGTGGTGTTCCTGTTCCTGCAAAGCTGGAGGGCAACCTTAATACCTGTACTGGCTATCCCGGTTTCAATTATCGGTACGTTTATTTTCTTTATACCACTAGGCTTCACTATAAATACACTTACACTATTTGGTTTTGTACTGGCTATTGGTATTGTGGTGGATGATGCCATTGTGGTGGTTGAAGCTGTGCAGCACTACATGGACGAGGAAGGCATGTCGCCTCGGGAAGCTACAGAACACGCCATGCGTGATATATCGGCACCGGTAATTGCCATTGCGCTTATTTTGGCGGCGGTGTTTGTGCCGGTGGGTTTTGTTCCGGGTATTGTGGGCAGGTTGTACCAACAGTTTGCCATCACCATTGCAATCTCTGTGCTTATATCGGCTTTTGTGGCACTATCACTTACTCCGGCTTTGTGTACCATTATGCTTAAGCCTCACAAAATTGATGAAAATTCAAAAGGCTGGCTCGACAGGTTCTTTTTCAAGTTCAACAACTGGTTTGCACGCGTAACCGAGAAATATGGTAATGGCGTTCATCGCAGTATCAAAGCTTCGCGGTTTGTAGTCATATTGCTGATTTGTATCATAGTAGGCACGGTATTCCTGTTTAAAGGTAAGCCATCAGGCTTTTTACCTATCGAGGATGAGGGACGTATTTTCGTTACTTACGATTTGCCTGAAGGTTCATCAACTGAGCGTACCGTTGGCGTACTTAAAAATATGATGGCCACCATTGACAGCATACCGGGCATTGGCCACTATGCGGCATTGGGTGGTTTGAACGCAGTTAACTTTGCAAGTAAATCAAACAGTGCAACGGTATTCGTGCAGCTTAAGCCATGGGCCGAACGTAAAGGCGACGGTGAAGATGCTGCGGGTATAGTTGCTAAATTACAGCAACGCCTTGCCCGCTACAAGGAAGCCAGCGTAGTTGTAATTCAACCGCCAGCAATACCTGGTTTAGGTAATACGGCAGGTTTCTCATTTATATTTGAAGAGAAGCAGGCAGGCGGCGACATCAAAACATTTGAGAAAACCTTGCAAGGCTTTATTGCCGCTCTGGGGCAACGCAAAGAGATATCACGTTCGTTCTCCTTCTTTACTGCCCGTACACCGGCCTACCAGCTTACTGTTGACCGTGAGAAAGCAAAACGCCTGGGTGTGCAGATTTCAGACATTAATAATGCTCTGCAGACCTATTTGGGTAGTGCCTACATTAACGACTTTACTATTTACGGTCGTAACTTCCGTGTGGTAGCTCAGGCCGATACATCTTACCGTACCAGCATACAAAATCTGGGACAATTCTTTGTTCGCAATTCATCTGGTACTATGGTGCCGCTTAGTACGGTTACTTCTTACAAAGTTATTGAGAACGCACCGCTTATATCGCATTACAACTTATTCCGCTCTGCCGAAATTAACGGTAGCCCTGCACCGGGTTACAGTAGCGGTGATGCAATCAAAGCCTTACAGGAAACTGCCGCGCAGTACTTACCAGAGGGGTATGGCTACGAATTTTCGGGTCTAAGTCGCGAGGAAATGCTTTCTGGTTCAAAAACCGTTTACATATTTGCCTTATCAATTGGCTTCGTGTTCCTGTTCCTTGCAGCGTTGTATGAGAGCTGGTCTGTACCGTTTTCGGTTATGCTTGCCGTACCGCTGGGCGCATTTGGTGCAATTTTGTTCTTAACCTTTTTGCCAAAACTTACCAATAACGTATACGCCCAAATTGGTTTGATTACGCTCATCGGTCTCTCGGCCAAAAACGCTATCCTGATTGTGGAGTTTGCTAAAGAAAGGTTAGATGCAGGTCATGGTTTAGAAAAATCGGTATTAGAAGCCGTTAGGTTACGTTTAAGGCCAATCATCATGACTTCGCTTGCCTTTATATTAGGTGTAGTTCCGCTTATGATTGCATCGGGCGCGGGTGCCGAAGCTCGTAAAACCATAGGTTGGACGGTGTTTGGCGGTATGCTTGCAGCAACCTCACTGGCTGTTTTTGTAGTGCCGGTGCTGTTTTACATAATTACACACTTTGCTTACGGTGAAAAGAAACTTGCCGAGTTAGAGCAAAACCGAAAGGATGACGATAAAGAACATCATTAAAGAAAAAAAGGAGCTTCAATTTGATGCTCCTTTTTTATATGAAAAATTAATCGTAATATTGCGATAGATGGGCGTTACCAAAACCGAAATATTCACCAGTGAGCAAAATCACTTAGCTAATATGCTTAAAGCATTAGCTCACCCGGCTCGTATTGCCATTTTACAGCACATTATAAAAGCGAATGCATGTGTTTGTGGCCACTTGGTTGAAGAGTTAGGCCTGGCACAGGCAACAGTTTCACAGCATTTAAAGGAACTGAAAAATGCAGGTATTATACAAGGCACTATTGATGGAGTAAGTATTTGCTACTGCATAGAGCCAAAGGCATGGAATATACTCGCCGCACAAGTGGGGCATTTATTTAATTCATACAAACAACCAACTACCTGCTGTTAAAAAAATTTACTTTAATCAATCGTAATATTGCGATTTAAACTTTTGAATATGGAAACAATTAACTGGAGAGATTTTAAAGATGTATTAATAGCTAATCCTCAACTTACGCTGCAATTTCAGTATGACCATAATAAGTGGGTTGATGCCTCTTATCACATCACAGAAATTAAGCGTACATTAATTAATTCGGTTGATTGTGGTGGCGTACTTAACGCCTGGACAGAGGTTGTGGTACAGTTATGGGAACCTCAGACACAGCAGGAAGAGCGTGCTATGGAAGTAAACAAAGCGCTGTCAATAATTCAGCTTGTTGAAAAATCTTTGCCTCTTAATCCTGATGCTGTGGTTAAGGTGGAATTTGGTATTTCAACTTACGATACCAGGCAGTTATTGCCTAAGGGCTTTACAATTGAAGGCAACAATTTAATTGTTGATCTACGTCCGGACTCTGTAACCTGCAAGGCAATTGAACGAGGTGGAAGCTGCGGTACTACATCAACAGGGGAGGAGTGTTGCGCGCCCCCTGCTCAATCAAAGCCAAAAGTTCAATTAATTAATCTGGCATCACCCGCCGCAGCTTGCACTCCCGGATCGGGTTGTTACTAAAAATTAGTAATGAAAAATATTTTGGTATTGTGTACCGGTAACAGTTGCCGGAGCCAAATGGCCGAAGGTTATTTGAGGCTGTACGCAGGTGATAAGGCAAAAATTTACAGCGCTGGCGTTGAAACACATGGACTAAACCTCAAAGCCGTTACAATTATGGCTAAAGATGGGGTAGATATATCAACACATACATCCAACCACGTTGATGAATATAAAGATGTGCCTTTTGATTATATCATAACTGTTTGTGATCATGCAAAAGAGGTTTGTCCTGTGTTGCCGAACAATGCAAGGCACTTTCATTTTAATTTTCCCGACCCTGCCAAAGCTATAGGAACTGACGAAGAGGTGATGAATCAGTTTGAAATTGTGAGGAACATGATCAAAGCATATGCTGCAAGGTTTATTGAGCGCGAGTTGATTTAGCGGCCTCATAAAGTACCCTATCGTATCATGTTTTAAAACATAATTTGAACCTAGCTTGGTTGTAGCCTTAAACTGACAATGTTATTTGAAATAAATACAGGACAGATTATAGGTATGGCTTGCGCTTGTCATGTTTGGTATGTGTGTAGTTTTTAACACTTGGATGATTAAACTCTGTTGTAGAGTAAATGTGTTACAAAAATGTTACTGAGCATCAGTTTGATAGCATCTTGACAATGTTAATAACTTTTGCTGAACGACTAGATTAAGGTTGTAATCACGCGTAGCCCTCATGTTAAAATAACGTTAATGGCAAAGTATTTGATAACCGGTGTGTGTACAATTTTGTACGTGACTTAAAATCACAAGTGAATTAAGAAAACGATTATGAAAAAGTTAACTAAAATAGTTGCAGCAGCATCTTTTGCAGTTGCCACTTTGTTTGCATCAAATGTAGTAAAAGCGCAATCACGTACCGGCGCTAACGATTGGCGTTTTGGTATCGGTGTTGAGGCTGGTATACCAACAGGTGACTACAACGATGCATCTAACTTTGCCTTAGGCGGTACTGCCCGTTTGCAATATGGTGCTGCCCAAAACGTAGCCCTAACCTTAACATCTGGTTATTACAACTTCTTTACTAAAAGCTACAACGTAGGTAATGTTGAAGTGAATCCAAAAGACCAAGGTATGATACCTGTAAAAGCTGGTATAAAAGCTTACACTAATGGCGGCTTTTACGTATCAGGTGAAGTAGGTGCCGGATTTGAAACTGCTTACGGCAAAAACACCAAATTGATTTTATCTCCGGGCTTAGGCTATTCATGGAGCAATGTAGATTTAGGTGTACGTTACGAAAACTACTCTGGCCAAAGCAATAACTACGGTATGGTAGCTGCACGTTTAGCATATGGCTTTAAACTGTAATCAAACACGATTTTAAAAGCTCAAAAAGCCCCGGTTTTTTACCGGGGCTTTTTTTGTAAATGAATAACTTTTAGTTAAACAAAATATTTAAATAGTGGTTAATGAACTTGAAGATTGTAAATGTTTAATTTTTGATAATATTCTAATTTATAGTTATAAATACGGTATTTTCTTTAATAAAAATATTTAATTTATGTAAATGTTAATTATAAAGATTATATTCGTCACAATTAAAACTATCACATCACGGCCATGAAAAACACTCTACGTATACTCATTCTAATCGCGACCGTCTTTAGTGTAAGCAATGTTAAAGCCCAGTTATTGGGAAATAACGAGCGTTACAGCCAGTTTGTAAACCACATTAATGTTGGTGTAGACGGCTTTTTAAATATGAATCCTGGTAGCGGTACTTACAACCCGGGCTTTGGTGTATCAGCAAAGTATCAATATGACGTTACTCAAAACTTAGGTGTTACCTTTGGTGTGGGTTACTCAGTAATAACAGCTAACAATAGTAAAGTATTTGGTTCAGCTGCATCATTAACACCAGATTTAAAACTTATACCGCTTCGTTTAGGTGCTAAAGCTTACTTCTTACCTGAGTTTTACTTAGGCGGTGAAGTCGGTGTTGCTTATGCTGATCCGTATATTGATAAAGAAACAAGATCTCACTTCAGCAAATTTATTGCACCATCGGTAGGTTATGAGACAAACAAGCTTGATTTCTCTTTCCGTTATGAAAACGTTAATCACCAGAATGATTATGTAAGTTTCATCGCGTTACGTGTAGCTTATAACTTCAACTTCTAATAAGTAGTAAAAAAAATTATGAAAGCCCTGAACTGTTCGGTTCAGGGCTTTTTTCGTTTGTAAATCAAAATTCATTGAATCTGAAAAACCAGCAAGATATAATACTTAGTTGTCATCTCGAACGATAGTGAGAGATCCTGTTCCGATATAAAGCTTGTTCGCATTAACAACAGTTCTCCCTAAGTCGAACAACAAATTGAATTTGAAAATTCCCTCTGTTTGACAAGTTCGTGTAAAGGGAAATCAACTTAACAAAAAAGCCGGGCTGCAAAAACAACCCGGCTTTTATATATCTAAAGTCAAGCGACTTATTGTAATTGCTCTAAAGCACGTTTAATGCGTTTGCAAGCCTCTACCAATTTATCTTCAGCGGCAGCGTATGATAAACGGATTGATTTAGGATCGCCAAACGAAAGACCGCCTACTGTGGCTACGTGTGCTTCCTCTAATAAGTAAATTGAAAGCTCGTCGCAATCGTTAATGGTGCGACCGTTGTATGATTTGCCAAAGAAAGCAGTAACATCAGGGAAGAAGTAAAATGCACCCTCTGGCAGGTTTACTTTTAATCCGTCAATTTCTTTCAACAAGCCGTAAACTAAATCGCGACGTTTTTTAAACTGTTCACGCATTTGTAACACCGA
Source organism: uncultured Mucilaginibacter sp. (assembly GCF_913773635.1). Lineage (GTDB taxonomy): Bacteria > Bacteroidota > Bacteroidia > Sphingobacteriales > Sphingobacteriaceae > Mucilaginibacter. The sequence goes on along the minus strand of NZ_CAJYGQ010000013.1, from coordinate 181,528 downwards.
TTCCAGGCCGCCTTCATAAGCAGCAGTTCCTGCACGCTGGGTGATTGAACAGGTACCTGAAGTAACTTGTCCCTGCATTTTATCAAATGCGTTAGCCAGTTCTTTGGTTGATGCAGTGTAACCAATGCGCCAGCCGGTCATGGCGTAACCTTTTGAAAAACCATTGATGATTATTACGCGGTCTTTAATGCTGTCAAACTGGGCAATAGACTCGTGTTTGTCAACGTAGTTAATGTGCTCGTATATCTCGTCAGAAAGGATGTAAACGTGTGGATGTTTCTCAAACACCTTAGCCAAACCTTCTAATTCAGCTTTGCTGTATAAGCTGCCGGTTGGGTTTGAAGGCGATGAAAACATAAACAACTTAGAGTTAGGCGTAATAGCCGCTTCTAATTGCTCGGGCGTAATTTTAAAGTTTTGCTCAACCGTAGTGTCAATAAATACGCTATTACCTTCGGCAAGTTTAACCACTTCTGAGTATGATACCCAGTAAGGAGTAGGAATGATTACTTCTTCGCCAGGATTAACCAGGCAAAGCACCGCGTTAGCAATAGCTTGTTTAGCGCCGGTTGATACTACGATTTCGGTAAAGTCGTAATCAAGGTTATTCTCGTCTTTTAATTTTTTGGCTATGGCCTTTCGCAGTTCAGGATAACCCGCTACCGGTGTGTAGTAGGTAAAGTTATCGTCCATGGCTTTCTTCGCAGCCTCCTTAATGTGTTCGGGAGTATGGAAGTCGGGTTCGCCAAAGCTGAGGCTGATTACATCAACACCTTTCGCAGCCAATTCGCGGCCCATTTTGGCCATTTTAATAGTCTGTGATTCAGACAAGTTGTTAATTCTGTCGCTTAGTGCACTCATAGTTGAAAATCAAATTGGGCAAATATAGAAAATTAGTTTACCCGCAATTGAACTCCTTATTATTAAATTTGCCCATTATTTTAATGATTTGAAAGAGACGCGGAATATTATTATCGTAGCATTAGTGGTAAGTGTGGTACTAATGCTGGCCAAGTTCAGCGCCTATTTTATTACATCATCAAACTTTGTGCTTACCGATGCTGCCGAGAGCATTGTAAATGTGGTGGCCAGTTCATTTGCGTTTTTTAGCATTTATATAGCCTCTCAACCACGCGACGAGAACCATCCTTACGGTCATGGTAAAATTGAATTCTTCTCTGTCTTCCTGGAGGGCGCGCTTATTTCAGTTGCCGGAGTAGGAATATTATTTAAATCGGTTTACGGCCTTTTTCACCCCGAGCCAATTCATGACCTGCTCACCGGTGCCGTAATTATAGGTGCAACCGGGGCAATCAACGGTGCTTTAGGCTACTATATGATCTATAAGGCTAAACATTTGCGTTCGCTGACATTAGATGCCGATGGGAGGCACCTGCTTACTGATATGGTGACCAGCGGAGGTTTAGTAGCCGGGTTGCTTTTAATTCACTTTACCGGGCTTGACTGGTTAGATGGTGCCTTATCAATTGCCGTTGGCATTTATATATGCTATAGCGGTTATAAGCTGTTGCGTAAATCCGTTGCAGGGCTAATGGACGAAACTGACTTTGACGTTGTAGAGCATATTATCAAAGTACTGAACGATGAGCGTAAGCCCGAATGGATTGATGTGCATAATCTGCGCGCACAAAAATATGGGCACGAATTGCATTTAGATTGTCATATGACACTACCCAACTACTTTGACCTTAACCGGGTGCATACCGAAATATCATTAGTTGATAAGTTGATAAACGAAAAGGCAGGCGTATCAACCGAGTTATTTATACATGCCGACCCATGCCTGCCTGAATGTTGCCATTATTGCAGTATGCCTAATTGCCCCATCAGGAGTGAAGCAAAACGGGTTGATATTGAATGGACCATGGAGAACATTCTCCGTAACAAAAAACATTTTGAATAATGTATTTTAATGTACGTGTATACGGCTTGCTTATTAATCATGAGCAGGAAGTGCTGCTTACCGATGAGCAGGTGCAAGGCTACCGTTTTACAAAGTTTCCGGGTGGAGGCGTGGAGTTTGGTGAAGGTTTAAGCCAGGCGCTTAAGCGTGAGTTTATGGAGGAGTGCAATACCGAAGTAGACGTTATGAGTCACTTTTACACCACTGATTTTTTTGTTAAGTCGGCCTTTAATGATTCACAAATAATCAGCGTATACTATCTTGTTAAAGCAATAGGTCCGCTGAACTTTGCAGTAAAAACAAAGGCATTTGATTTTGATGGTGATAGCCTGCAAATGCAATCCTTCCGTTGGGAAAAGATAAGCAACTTAACGCCGCAAAACGTAACCTTTCCAATTGACCAGTACGTTGTAGAATTATTGAAAGAACAGAAATGACCCTTACAGAACGTGATTTAAAAGTAATATGGCACCCATATACCCAAATGCAAACAGCAGCACCGCCTGTGGGTATTGTAAGGGGAGAAGGTGCCGTACTTTATGGAGAGGATGGCCGGGAGTATATTGATGCTGTATCATCATGGTGGGTAAACATCCACGGGCATGCCCACCCTTACATTGCCAAAAAGGTGGCTGAGCAATTGCAAAAATTGGAGCATGTAATTTTTGCCGGTTTTACTCACGAGCCTGCCGTTGAGCTGGCCGAACGCTTGTTGGCACTTTTACCACAAAATCAGCAAAAAGTATTCTACTCTGATAATGGCTCAACAGCAGTAGAGGTAGCTATAAAAATGTGTTTGCAATACTGGCACAATAAAGGTGAACAGCGCACAAAAATAATGGCGTTTAAAAATGCCTATCACGGTGATACATTTGGTGCTATGGCTGTTAGCGGCCGCAGCGCATTTACCAATGCGTTTGAAAAACTGTTGTTTGATGTAGAATTCATTGAATTACCTACGGCGGATAATATTGAGAGTATTAAGTATCAAATATCGAGTATCAAGACAGAATTAGCCTGCTTTATTTTTGAGCCGTTGGTACAAGGTTCGGCAGGTATGCTGATGTACGAGGCTGGATACCTGAATGAGTTGGTAGCGCATTGCAAGGCTGACGGAGTTTTTACCATTGATGATGAAGTCTTCACCGGCTTTGGCCGTACAGGTAAAGCATTTGCTTGTGAGCATATAACTGAGCAGCCAGATATAATGTGCTTTTCCAAAGGGCTGACCGGCGGAACCATGGCACTGGGCATTACAACCTGTACACAGCACATTTACAATGCATTCTTATCTGCCGACAGGATGAAAACGCTTTTCCACGGGCATTCGTTTACGGCTAACCCAGTAGCGTGTGCCGCTGCGCTGGCCAGTATGGATCTCTTTGTTGCGCCCGAAACCAAGGCGAATATAACACGCATCGAGCGCTCACATGCGGCATTTGCTGAGGAAATTAAAGATCATTCTAGGGTTCGCACTATCCGTCAAACAGGTACCATAGTTGCGCTGGAGTGGGAGACAGGTAATGACACATCGTACTTTAGTAGCTTGCGCGACACCTTGTATCAGCATTTCCTGCAGCAGGGAATTATCCTACGTCCGCTGGGTAACGTGCTGTACATTTTACCGCCATATTGCATTAGCAATGAGCAACTCAATTATATTTACAGCGCTATAAAACAGGCGCTCGATACAATTTAATACTTATGGAACTGAAAGATATATTTACCAAAATAGTTAATAACGATAATCTGCACGCCCGTTTTTTAAATACGCTGTCGTTGATGGAGAACACCGGCGCACGTAAAATATCGGCTTGCGAAGACCCGGCTACCGTTACTTTTATTATACTTAAACATGCGGCCGAGGAGCATCGCCACGCTTTTTACCTCAAAAAGCAAATTGATAAGATTGAAGGTGCGAGCCTGCCAACCTACTCACCGGAGTATTTGCTGGCGGCCGCACATAGCAAACGTTATTTAAACCAGTTAGATATTGATGCCTGCCGTTACCTAAAAGATACATTGGGCTTAAGTGGTAAAGAGCTGCGATTTGCAGCTTACTTGCTGGTTACCTACGCCATTGAAGTACGTGCAGACGAGCTTTACCCTGTATACCAGGATGTACTTACCGAAGCTGGAAGCAAGGTGAATGTTAAGTCAATTATACTTGAAGAAGAAGGACACCTGGAAGAAATGATTAACCAACTGCAGCAATTTTCGGCTGATTGGCAAGTACACGCTAATAAAGCTGTTGCTATTGAAGCCCGCTTATTTGATACCTGGGTAAAGGAACTTGGCAAGGAGTTAGGTGTTTAACTAAACTTACCAAATCATTAAAAATAACAAAAGGCCTTTGCAATACTGCGAAGGCCTTTTGTTATTAGCTTAATAAGCTGAAATTATCTTCCGCCGCCTAAAGCTTTAAGATCTGTTAAAGTCATTTTATCATAACCGGCAGGGATACTAAAAGTACCTGCAGGAACTTTATCACCTGAGATAGACTTTAAGGTATTAGTTACAGTCATTCCCATTTGATTTAATGTGAATTCAACCGGGAAACCGCCAGCTTTAGCGTATACTACACCGTACGCACTTGAAGGTGCTGTAATGTCTTTTGTTACCCACACATCATATGATTTATTGGCTTTGGCATCTGTAGCTACAACTTTGGTACAGTTAAAACCATTGATAACTTTAGTTTCGGTACCTGGTTTAAACGTGAACGATGGCATTTGCGACATCATCTCTTCAACCTCACCCGGAGTACCTACTGCAGCCTTTTTCATATTAGCAACCGGTACATCAACCAAAACCGTAATGGCTTCGTCTTTAAATTGGATTACTTTGATAGAAGCAGGGCCTTGCTGGCGAGCAGTTGCCGATGAATCTCCTTTGAAGAAAACTTTAGCTTCAATGCTTTGGCCGTTCACTTTTGCATCGTAAATAGCAACGCCTTCTGTGTAAGCCTTTTGTGCGCTTGCTGAAAACGCAGTTGCGCTAAGGGCTAAGCCCACAGCTGCAGATAATAGTTTATTCATGTTCTTTAAAAATGTGCAGTTAATAATTAATTAAAGATATTAATTTAATAGTTAGATTCAATAACAAACGATTTGTTACGCCGCAAGGTAATTATATTTATGTGCATACTGTCGGCTTCGTGCTTTAATGTCTGCTGTCTTTTTAACGGTATGCCTGCATCAACTATAAAGTGCTTGAAATTATAAAACTTGCTTATGTAAGTCATACTGCTTTGCGGGTTACCGGTGTAAAACAAGTAATCGATGCTGATTTTATTTGGTAAGACTGCGTTTTGCAGCGATGGATTAAAAAGGATAATAGTTTGATTAACAAATTGAATGTAGTTTAACCGCTTGCTTAAAAAAGTATTTTGTATATCCTGTTCGGGCTTGCATATGGTTATACTATCAATGCCCAAACTATCAACGCAGGGTTGAATGCTATACTTAAAATTGTTGTCTGACTTTTTAAGGTTGGTAAATAATACCGCTTTATTACCATGCTTAAAAAGCAGGCCAGTATTTTTTTTAAGATTAAAGAAGATGATAGTGTCAGTTGTGTCGCGGTGAATGGTTTTCCAGCTTAAGCTGGTGCACAAAATCAAAACGCAGCTCAACAGCATAAAAAGTTGCCGGCTCGTTTGATAAATAAGTAAATAAATTAAAATCAGTATAACTCCACAAATAAAAACAACCTCTAAACCTGAAAACCATACACCATCAATACTGGCATAAGGCTGATGTTCTATAAACATCAACATGGCGTTAAGGCTTGTAATAAGGTACTGCAGTACCATCCCGGTAAACTTGGTTACCATTGCCAATGCCGGTACAAAAGTGCTGGCTAAAAATGCAATGCCCGCAATAACAATAAGCTCGGCAGGTAAAATAATAAGTAAATTGCTTATTAAAAAGTACACGGGGAACTGATGAAAGTAGTACACGCTTAGCGGAAATGTAACCAACTGAGCAGCCAGCGAAAAAGAGCATAATTTCCATAGCTTGTTAAGCCAAGTGTTTTGGGGTTGCCATAGCGCATAAATAATAGGTTGTACAACTACTAAACCAAATACGGCAATGAAAGATAGTTGAAAGCCTACATCGGTTAATAAGTATGGATTGTATAGCAGCATGGCAAATGCAGCTACCGATAGTACGTTAAGTGGATGCACAGGCCGGGTGCTTGTTTTGCTTATTAATAGCATGCTTAACATCACCGCAGCACGGCAAGCAGCAGGTGATAAACCGGTTATAATAGTATAGCCCCACAGTAGCGTTAACGACAGTGACGCGTTGAGCAGTTTGCCATAGCGATGATGCCTGAAGGGTTTAAGCAAAAATGCAATAATGCTGAATAGAACTGCTACATGCGCACCCGATACTGATAGAATGTGAATAGTACCGGTTTTTGAATAGGCTTGCGTGGTTTCACTGCTTAAATCGGATTTGTACCCTAGTAGAAGGGTAGAAGCAATGGCTGCGGCTTCAACGTCAGGTATGTGTTCTTTTATTGACGTTATAAGTTGCTGCCGAACCGAAAGAGCGAACGTAATTACAGGGTTGCCTGTATTGTAGTTGGTAAGCCTGCAATCATCATGATTTAAAAATAGCTGGTGATATATATTCTGGTTAGCAAGGTATTTTTTGTAGTTGAACTCGCCGGGGTTAAAAGGCGAATCAATGGTTTTGTAACTGGCCGGTACCACCAGTTCATCACCATAATTGGCTACATGGGCATTGCTGTCGGCTACTAAGGTCACCAGTATTTTGCCTTGGGTTGCTGTATGCATTCCGCTAATTAATACCTGTTGTACATTAGCGGTAAAGCGTGTGTAAATTCCTTTTTGCCTGGGTTCGCTTATAACCTGCAAGGTTAAGTATTGTGCCTTATAACGGGCAAAATAATTTTTATGGTGCTGATCATCATGAAAGTGGACGAGTAACCAGCCACTGCATATTAATATAATATGCATTAACACACTTCCGGCCCATGAGTATTGTTGTCCCCTAAGTTTATTATAAAACAGGTTTAATACAATGAAGATAATTGCTGACGATGCTCCGGTTAGTAATACAGCATTTAGTAATTGCGGTAGATGAAAAGATAAAGCTGCTATAATGCCGGCCAACAGAGGCATCAGCCAGTAAAAAAATGGAATTTCGCCTTTGTGGGCTTGCAGCATATGGGGCGTGACAGGTTGTAAATACTGCCTAAATATAATAATGATAACCTAATAAACGCCGGCAAAAAATGTGCTGGTGTGAAGCGGTAGTTTCTTCTTTACGAGCCGGATGGTTTGAGTTTTACAATTGATCGCGCACCTCTAATAAAAACTGCTTAAGGTTTTCAAGGGCGTTAATCACATTTTGCTGGCTCTTGGCTTCATTGCCGTTATTTTTTAAATGGTCTTTAGCACCTTGTAAAGTATAACCTTTATCACGAATAAGATGAAAAATGATTTTTAAATTTTCGATATCTTCAGTGGTAAAATACCGGTTGCCTTTTTTGTTTTTTTTGGGCTGCAGTACGTCAAACTCCTTTTCGTAATACCTTATAAGCGAGTGGTTAACATCAAACATAGCCGTAACCTCGCCCATGGTATAGTACATTTTATTGATATCGCGTTCTTTGTAAGGCATATGCAAAAGTAGTAAAATTGCCTTACGCAATCATCATTGGCTGGTAGTGCGCTAAGTTTTTTTGAAAAAGTGCCAAGCTGCCGGGTAACATATTGCTGAGGCTGTTTATATTTGACCACCATGAGCAAGAAGAACGTAGCCCTTTTGGCCGGAGGTTATACCGGAGAATACGAAGTATCTATAAACAGTGCTAAAAACATTGCAGCCAATTTAGATGCTGATGTATATAACGTTTACACCCTGCTAATTACCCGCGACCGCTGGTTTTACCAACACGAAGGCCAGCAGGTTGATGTAGATAAAAATGATTTTAGTATAACTGTAAATGGTAGCAAAATTAAATTTGACACTGTATTTATAACCGTGCACGGTACCCCCGGCGAAGACGGTAAAATGCAAGGTTACCTGGATATGATGGGATTACCTTACAACACCTGCGACGCTACTACTTCTGCCATTACCATGAATAAGGCTTACACCAAAGCTTTGGTAAGTGATGTAAAGCATTTAAATACTGCAAAGTCGGTTAAGCTTTTTAAAACCGATATGCATGATGTAAGCACTATAGCTTCTGCCCTGCGCTTTCCGCTATTTGTAAAACCTAATAATGGCGGTAGCAGTGTGGGAATGAGCAAGGTGCATAACGTAGCCGAATTACCGGCAGCGCTGGAGAAGGCTTTTCATGAAGACAGTCAAATTTTAGTTGAAGAGTTTATTAAGGGACGTGAGTTTAGCCAGGGTATAGCCCGCTTAAACGGCAAGCTGGTGGTATTGCCGGCAACAGAAATTATTAGCTCAAAAGAATTTTTTGATTACGAAGCTAAATATACACCGGGCGTTACACAAGAAATAACACCTGCCGATATAAGCACTGATAAACAGGACATAATTGCAGGAATACTTACAGATGTTTACATGCGCCTTAATTGCCGAGGCATGGTGCGTATTGATTTTATATTACAGGAAGAAACCAATGATTTTTATTTTATTGAGGTGAACACAACGCCCGGGCAATCGGCAAACAGCTTAATTCCGCAACAAGTGCGCGCTGCGGGTATGAGTGTGAAGGAGTTTTACGGGATGATTGTGGAAGGATCGAGTAAAGGGCTGTAAATTACTCTCTGTAGAAAGTAGACTGCGAAACTTGTAAAAATGGTAGCAATACAACCATATATAATTTATAAACTGCCGTTAACAAGAATTTTTCAAGCCATCAAAGGTGGTAAGATTGAAAAGGCATGGGATAATATTAAATATTTTATTGAAGTATGTACAAATGTCGATATTCATCAACCGACCAGTATTGAAATCAATGGCTTTTCGGCAGATAGAAGACATGGAGAGTTGCCCGAACCAGCAGTTAGCTTATTAGAAAGAATTGTAGCCCATTTTGGAGTTGGTGATATAAAACCATTAGGATATCATGTGTACGATAAGCAACCAACAGAGCAAAATAAAACTGAATGGAAATTAACTCCTGCTGATTTGAGTGACGCTATTGAGTTCATGGTAGCAGGACAGCCATATCCTAAGTATAACTTGGGGCCAATAGAGTTAATATTATCATATGATTTTAAGTTAATTAATTTAGATACCCGAATTGAATTAACCGGTCAGCAATACACATCAATGCTGATTATTAGTTTGTCGAGAAACAATAGTGTTTGCCCGTCATTATGTTTTCCATTTACAGAACCCAATGATGACTTCTGGAAGTATTTTGACAAAATTAAGGAATTAGCACCTTTTAAAATGGATACTAAAGACTTAAGATTGGTACGCTCTAATAAGAAAAGAACAACGAATGTTTTCTCGAAGATTAAATTACGTTAAGCTTGACAGGAGGGAAATGTTATAATACATTATAATAAGTTGGTGCTAATACTGAGTGTAGTGCCTTGTTAGGATAGGCATGTACTTACCGTAAGCCAGTGGATGTTACTTTTTTTCTTTAAAAAGAAAGTAACCAAAGAAAAGCTTCCGGCTGCACCCTGTTCTACAAAGTTTAGTGCTTTTACTTAGACTTGTAGTTACCAAACAGGCTGATGCCGGTTTTTAAGGTTATGGCAGGCCAGTGCTCTTGTATGATTAAACGTCTTTCTCTCCCTCCAAGAGCTCTCTTAGACACTATAATGTTCAATCACATCCTCCGGTATACGCGCTCCGCGACCCGTTTTAAGGTCTATCATGGCGTAATCAAACCAGCCGTCGCAGCATACTTTACCAGTGGCTTTGTTGTTAATGGTAAATACCACCCGGCAAACGCGTTCGTTAATGGTATCAATTCCTGTGCGCACCAAAAAGTAGTCGCCCAGGTTTAACGGACGTCTATAATTCATTTGTACACTGCTTACCACCCAGCCAAAACCACGCTCTAAAAATTTTTCCATGGACATGCCATAATGCTGTTCCATTTGCTCGTACCGCGCTGCCAATACATAATCAATATAGCGGCTGCTGTGTACGTGCTGAAAAAGGTCAATATCATCAGGGCGTACGCGGTGCTCGGTTTCAAAAGTGCTGTAAGTAGCTTTATGTTCTGTCATTTTCGTTTACTAAAGGCTCAATATTAAGGAATAGGAGGGTAACGTTGTTTTAATTTATAACTTCTTAAACTCTCAAAGTGTTAATTAAAAATAACAGGTTGCTTTAAGGATAGTAGCGTATACCGGCTTGTGCGTAATGCCTGCAGGCGTATGAGCGAATAGCCTGACCCGGAGGGAAACGCCCAAAGGTAGTTGTAGAGTTAGGCACAAGTAGCCATCATCTTTCCCGCCCCAAAAACTTACGTTAAAAGAGAATCCATGATGATGTAAAGCTTTGCCGCTCAAACAAAATTTCTCTCTATAGTTTGAAATGACAAGGTGGGGAAGCCTGCCAGCCAATTCTTGAATTCAGTAAATCCTGATCAAGACAAAATTCCGCACAATTCCCGTTAAAGGAATTCCTTCCCCTTAAGCCAAATAATCCTTTTATAATTAAATATTTACCCGTACATTTGCACCCAATTAACAAAAGTATTTACACTTTAATATTATTCAAGTAATGTATTTAAGTTCAGAGTGGAAATCAGAGATTTTCGCACAACACGGTGGCGCTGCTACCAACACAGGTTCGGCCGAAGGTCAGGTTGCTTTATTCACTAAGCGTATTGCACACTTAACCGGTCACTTAAAAAAGAACAAAAAAGACTTCGCTACCCAGCTTTCATTACAGAAACTGGTAGGTAAACGTCGTGCTTTATTGGCTTACCTGTACAAAAAAGACATCCAAAGATACCGTGCTATCATCAAAGCTCTCGAGCTTCGTGATATTATCAAATAGTACCTTCCGGTCTTTAAAAAAAGCTATCCTATTTCGGATAGCTTTTTTACTTTTGTAAGTAAATAAACACAATAAAAAAAGCGGTACGCTCTAAAAGATGAAAAGCGTGCCAGATAAACAAAAATGAGTTACAACGTAATTAAAAAGGTTATTGATTTAGGTGATGGCCGCACCATTGAGATTGAAACCGGTAAACTGGCCAAACAAGCCGATGGCTCGGTAGTAGTTAAAATGGGTAATACCATGTTATTAGCTACAGTAGTTTCTTCAAAAGAAGCTAAAGAAGGTATTGATTTTTTACCATTATCAGTAGATTACCAGGAAAAATATGCTGCCACAGGCCGCATTCCGGGAGGTTTTTTACGCCGTGAGGCACGTTTATCAGACTATGAGGTTTTAATCTCTCGTTTGGTTGACCGCGCTTTACGCCCATTATTCCCAGAGGATTATCATGCTGATACACAAGTAATGATTTCCTTAATATCAGCCGATAAAGATATTATGCCGGATGCATTGGCTGGTTTAGCTGCATCAGCAGCGTTGTCTGTTTCTGATATTCCTTTCAACGGACCAATTTCTGAAGTTCGTGTTGCTAAAATTGACGGTCAGTTGGTTATTAACCCAACCTTAAGCCAATTAGCTAACGCATCTTTAGAGTTCATTGTAGCCGGTTCTGAGCATGATATTAACATGGTTGAGGGCGAAGCCAAAGAAATTCAGGAAGCTGAATTGGTTGAGGCTATTAAATTTGCTCACAACGCTATCAAAATTCAGTGTTTAGCTCAGCGCGAATTGACTATTGAAGTTGGCAAAACTGAAAAACGTACCTATAGCCATGAGCACAGTAATGAAGAGCTTAAAAAAGCTATCTATGCTGCTACTTATGATCAGGTTTACGCTATTGCTTCTTCAGCTTCGGCTAAAGAGGAGCGTGGTGCTAAATTCAAAGAAGTACGCGATACTTATATAGCAACCTTAGGTGAAATTGATGATGTAACTAAGTCGTTAGCAAAAAAATATTATCATGACGTTGAGTATGATGCCATTCGTAACCTTGTATTAGACGAAGGTAAACGTTTAGATGGCCGTACCACTACGCAAATACGTCCTATTTGGAGTGAGGTAAGCTACTTACCAACCGCACATGGTAGCGCAGTATTTACCCGTGGCGAAACTCAATCATTAACCAGCGTTACACTTGGTGGTAAAGACGATGAGCAAATGATTGATGGTGCGTTCATCAATGGTTATAACAAATTCCTGTTACACTATAATTTCCCTGGTTTTTCAACCGGCGAAGTTCGTCCTAACCGTGGTGCCGGCCGCCGCGAAATTGGTCATGGTAACCTGGCAATGCGTTCATTAAAACAAGTGTTGCCACCAGATGATGAAAACCCGTACACTATCCGTGTGGTTTCTGATATCCTTGAATCTAACGGTTCATCATCAATGGCTACGGTTTGTGCCGGTACATTAGCGCTGATGGATGCTGGTGTTAAAATTAAAGAACCGGTATCAGGTATTGCTATGGGCTTAATTACCAATGAGACTGGTACTAAATATGCTATTCTTTCTGACATCCTTGGTGATGAAGATCACTTAGGTGATATGGACTTCAAGGTAACTGGTACCAAAAATGGTATTGTTGCCTGCCAAATGGACTTAAAAATCAATGGCTTATCATACGAGGTTTTATCTAACGCGTTAGATCAGGCTAAAGACGGTCGTTTGCATATACTTGGCGAAATGGCTAAAACCATTGCGGCCCCTCGTGAAGACTACAAAGAATTTGCTCCGCGTATTGTTACTCTTAAAATTGACAAAGAATTTATTGGTGCAGTTATCGGTCCCGGTGGTAAAATCATTCAGGAAATGCAACGCGAAACCGGTGCTAACATTAACATTGAAGAGGTTAACAATGTTGGTATAGTGCAAGTGTTTGCTGATAACAAAACCGCTATTGATGCAGCCGTAAACCGCATACGTGCTATTGCTGCTAAACCTGAGGTAGGCGAAGTTTACGAAGGTAAAGTACGTTCAATTATGCCATTTGGTGCATTTGTTGAAATTATGCCGGGTAAAGATGGTCTGTTACATATATCAGAAATTGACCACAAGCGCTTGGAAACTATGGACGGTGTGTTTGAGGTAGGTGAAATTGTTAAGGTTAAATTGCTTGATGTTGATAAGCAAGGCAAACTGAAACTATCACGCAAAGCCTTAATTCCAAGACCGCCAAAGCCCGAAAGTGCTCCTAAAAGCGAATAAGTATTTGCTATAACATATTTTAACCACACTATCTGAGATTTTGTCAAAGAAGTGTGGTTTTTTTATTGCCTTTTTTGTTTATTTGTAATTCCCCTTAATACTTTAGCTATTGGACTATATGAAGTAAACTAAATTGCTGGAACCGTCTAAAGTCCGATCGTTTATATAAAAATGACATCTGCCACAAGTGATGATCCTTTAGATTTTTTGAGCAACAGTATACATGGCACCAGGCCGGTTGAGCAAACCGATTTGATACAAGCACTACTGTACGAAATTATAAGGGTTAAAGATCTGATAAAATACTATGATGAAATACCTAACGGCGCCGGCCAGTTAGGAGCATCAATACTTAATGAGCTTGTTTCTGAGGCTTACCAATCTTTGGTGAACTACGACACCGAGCTGATGCGTAAATATTACGACCTGTTGCAAAATTGCGACTAAGGCTGCCATTGCCTTTTTTTTAATTTCCCCTCCGCTTAATTTCCAAAAAAAATTTCAGTGTTAGCATAGCCGTTGAGCTTAAAACAATCATCTGCCTGCTGCAATAACTAGGTTGGTTAACAACCACTTCATTTACAATTTCTCATCGTACTTTTATTGATATGCCTATATTTGGCGGCATGAAGCACTTGATTGCACCTTCTATTTTAGCCGCTGATTTTGCCAATTTGCAGCGCGATATTGAGATGATTAACGAGAGCGATGCACAATGGATTCACGTTGACATAATGGATGGATTATTCGTTCCTAATATATCCTTTGGGTTTCCTGTAGTAGAGGCAGTGAACAAACATGCCAAAAAGCCGCTAGATGTTCACCTCATGATTGTTGACCCCGACCGCTACCTTAAAGCTTTTGCTGATGTCGGTGCTGCAGTTATCACCGTTCACGTTGAAGCAACAACACACTTACACCGCACAGTTCAAGCTATTAAGGAGTTAGGCTGTAAAGCGGGCGTAGCCCTTAACCCGCATACGCCGGTTACTCATTTAGAAGATATTATTGAAGATGTTGATCTGGCGCTTATCATGTCGGTTAACCCGGGATTTGGCGGGCAAAAATTCATTAACAATACCTATAAAAAAATTGAGCAGCTGAAAGCCATGGCTACCTCCAAAAATCCAGGCTTATTAATCGAAGTAGACGGAGGGGTAAACGTGCAAAATGCACCACAGTTGCTTGCTGCAGGTGCTAATGTATTGGTGGCCGGTAACTTCGTTTTTTCATCAAATAATCAATTGGCTACCATCAAGGAGCTGGTAAATTTATAGTAGGCAAATTATTGCCAAAGTCATAATTTTTGTCTCTCTTTTAAACAGTTCTAACACATTATTCACAATTTATAAATAAACTACCAATTTAATAGGCTTATTTTTTAACTTCGGGCGCAACTAAAAAGGCGTTTTGATAAAGCCTTTGGTAAACTAAATTAAAGTTATGAAACATAATTTCGGTGCCGGACCAGGCATCCTTCCTCACGAGGTCTTGAAACAGGCTTCACAAGCCGTAGTTGATTTTAATGGAATTGGTTTATCCATTCTTGAAATTTCGCATCGCTCGGCCGAGTTTGAAGGCGTTTTAGACGAAGCTGTAAAGCTGGTTAAAGAACTCCTGGAAGTGCCCGAAGGATACTCAGTACTGTTTTTACAAGGTGGTGCCAGCCAGCAGTTTGCTATGATACCTTATAACCTGTTGCCTGAAGGTGGCAAGGCCGCTTACCTTGAAACAGGTGTTTGGGCTAACAAAGCTTTGAAAGAAGCCAAGTTTTTTGGTAATGTTGAAGTTGTGGCGTCATCAAAAGACAGCAACTTTACCTACATACCTAAAGATTATACTGTTCCGGCTGATGCAGCTTACTTTCACATCACTTCAAATAACACCATTTATGGCACACAAACGCAGGAGTTCAAACCATCGCCTGTGCCATTGGTGGCCGATATGTCGTCAGATATTTTTAGCCGCACCTTTAACGTTGCCGATTTCAGTTTGATCTACGCAGGAGCACAAAAAAACATGGGCCCTGCAGGTACAACGCTGGTAATTGTTAAAGACGAAATACTTGGCAAAGTTGACCGTAAAATTCCGGCAATGTTCAATTACCAAACTCAAATAGAGGGTGGTTCAATGTACAATACTCCTCCGGTGTTTGCTATTTATGTATCAATGCTTACCCTGCGCTGGTTAAAGGCCAAGGGTGGTGTAGCTGCCATGCAAAAAGAGAACGATGCTAAAGCTGCACAGTTATACAAAGAGATTGACCGTAACCCGCTGTTTAAGGCTGTTGCTGCTGTTGAAGACCGTTCAAAAATGAACGTTTGCTTTGTAATGGAAAACCCCGAACTGGAGAAGCCGTTTTTGAAACTTGCTGAAGATAAAGGTATTGTTGGCATCAAAGGCCACCGCAGTGTGGGCGGCTTCCGTGCTTCTATTTATAATGCATTGCCGGTTACCAGCATACACGTGCTTATTGATGCTATGCAGGAATTTGCTGAGAAGCACAAAGCGTAGCTTTAGTAATTGGGTGAGTAGTTGAATGGTTGATTAGGTTTAAAATATGCCCAACAATGATCAACTACTTAACTATTTACCATTCAACTTTTAACTATTTACCATTCACTAAATCATGATAAAATTACTAGCTAACGATGGTATTGACCCGGTAGGCAAGCAGTTGCTTGAAGAAGCCGGTTTTTTTGTTGACACCAACCACATACCTCAGGAAGAACTTCCTGAGAAATTACAGAACTATGATGCTATAACCGTACGCAGTGCCACCAAGGTGCGCAAAGCGTTGATTGATGCTTGCCCAAACTTAAAGCTGATAGGCCGCGGCGGGGTGGGTGTTGATAATATTGATGTAGAATACGCACTTGAGCGTGGTGTTGCCGTGCACAACACGCCGGCTGCATCTTCGGCATCAGTAGCTGAATTGGTATTTGCACACTTATTTACCGGTGTACGCTTTTTACAGGATGCAAACCGCAAAATGCCTGTTGATGGATCATCTAAATTTAACGATTTAAAGAAGGCATACGCAAAAGGCATTGAACTAAGAGGTAAGACCATAGGCATATTGGGTTTTGGCCGTATAGGGCGCGAAACTGCTAAAATTGCATATGGTTTGGGCATGGAAGTGCTGGCTTTTGATGTTTACCCATCAGTAACAGAACTGGAAATTACTTTGGGTGGTGGTGTAAATGTTACCATACCTGTAAAATATGCTGACAAAGATGAGGTGATTGCTCAAAGCGATTTTATATCGTTACACGTGCCTTTTAGCGAAGAGCCTGTAATTGGCGAACGTGAATTTGCATTAATGAAAAAAGGCGCTGGTTTAGTTAATTGTTCACGCGGTGGTACCGTTGATGAAAATGCACTATTAGAAGCATTAAACACCGGTAAATTATCATTTGCTGGATTAGATGTATTTGATAATGAGCCTACCCCCCGTACTGATTTATTAACTCATCCAAAAATTTCCTTAACACCGCACATTGGCGCTTCAACAAATGAAGCTCAGGAGCGCATAGGTGTTGAATTGGCTACGCTGATTATCAATCATTTTAAAACGCTGGCTCAGTAAAGGCTAAGTACTTATAACAAACAAGGCCCGTGCTTAAATAGTACGGGCCTTGTTTGTTTATAAAATTGTAGTGGCTGTTACCTTACATTGAAAGAGCCGCCAACTTTTATTTTATCGTTTTTATCGGCATCATTAACCATAATTACATCAAAAGTGCCCTTTGAGGTAAGCTTGGTTTGGTTAAGGCTAAAAGTATTGAAGTTTATTTTTCCTTCTCCGCCAATGGTGTACGAGGTGCCATCTTCAAACACAATGCTCGCGTTTAAAGCATCGGTAATACCTGTGGCGTCGGCCATTGAGCCCAAAAGAAATAGTATGCCCTTGCCGTTTGCTGCCGTACCGCCTATAGTAGTCAACGAAAAACCAAATGTAGAAGCAGATATACCGTTTACCAGATAACTTGATGAACTTGTAAGAGTGTAAGTTTTACCTTTTAAACTAAAAACAATTGTTCCTTCGCCTCCAATTGCTACCCCTCCATCGCCCGAACCGTTAACTGTTCCAGGGTTTGTAGTACCTCCGCCAGGGTTAGTGATTCCGCCTCCTGGATTGGTAGTACCTCCTCCAGGGTTGGTGGTTCCGCCTCCCGGATTGGTTGTACCTCCTCCAGGGGTTGTCGTGCCACCTCCTGGATTAGCTGTGCCTCCGCCGGCAATTGTTGTTGAAGATACCTTAATAACTTCAGGATCGGCGTCTTTGTCACATGATGATAAAAGACACACGGCAACTAAGGCTTTATAAAAAAAGCCTTTTAAATTGTTTACAGGCATTGGTTTAAGTGGATGATACAAGCTCCGGATTTTTTATCAAATATGCTTAAAATTAAGCACTTTACAAATCATAAGGTAAATCCTTCTCGGGTATAACTACCTCATATCCGTCTTGTTGTAAATCATTAGCCATGGCCACCATGCTATCGGCCTCGCCATGTACTAAAAATACCTTTTTAAGATTTTGAGGTGCTTGTTGCCTTACAGTTCCAACTAAATCATCATGGTCGCCGTGCGCACTGAACAGGTCGGTTTTTTTAATAGTGGCATACACCGCCAAATCACGGTCTTTAATATGTACAACAGGGTCGCCGCGCAATAACCGGTAACCTAAAGTGCCTTTTGCACAATACCCAATAAATAGTATGGTACAATAGTAGTTTTGTATATTGTTATACAGATGATCTTGTATACGGCCACCCTCCAGCATACCTGCCGATGATATGATGATACACGGCTCAAAGTAATTGGATATTTGCTGGCTCTCTTTCAGGTTTTCAATGTAATGAAGATTATCAAATTCAAATTCATCACCCTGGGTACGGTAAAAGTCTTGTGCTTCGGCGTTTAAGAGCGCGTGATGCTTACGGAAAACGTTGGTTGATGCTGATGCCAGCGGGCTATCAACAAACACTTTTACCGGCGGTAATTTGCCCGTGCTAAATATTTTATTGAGCGAGTAAACCAAAGCCTGTGTACGTCCAATACTAAATGCGGGTATAATTAACCGGCCCGATTCTTTAATACAGGCCTTTTCAATGGTATCTATCAACACCTGCTCAATAGTTTCGCCCTTAGAGTGCGAACGACCGCCATAGGTTGATTCACTCACCAAATAGTCAACCTTTGGTAATGGCTGCGGATCATCAAGTACCGGATAGTTTTTACGCCCGATATCGCCCGTAAAAGCAATTGTTTTTTCCTCTCCGTTATCGTTTACTTTTAAAACCACGGCAGCTGCACCCAACAAATGGCCAACAGGTATGAACGTAAGTTCCACGTCGCCGTTTAAACGAAACGGTTTGTTAAAGGCAATAGTAACAAAACGCTCGGTAGTGTCCATTACATGCTTTTGCAAATAAAGCGGTTGCGGGCGTGGGCCATGGTTGCGGCCACGTCGGTGTCTGCCTGATTTTTGTTGCTTATTCAAGAAAACGTTCACCGAATCCATCAGCAATAATTCGCTTAACTCGGCAGTAGGAGGGGTGCACAATATTTGACCATCAAAACCCATACGCACTAATGTTGGCAGGTTGCCAGAGTGATCAATATGGGCATGGGTAAGTATAACCACATCAATATCAGACGGGTTAAATGGAAAGTTTTCGTTTGATTGAACGCTGCGGTCTTTTTCATAATCAAGTCCGCAGTCAATTAATATCTTATATCGGTTAACCTCCAGCAAATGCATGCTGCCGGTAACCTGACGGGCAGCCCCGTGTATGGTTAATTTCATTATTAGTTTTTTAGGTGGATCATAGTTTATGGTTCATAGTTCATAGCAGAAAAGAAAAGCAAGATGCTACTCTTTTAACATGAACTATCGACTATTAACCATGAACTACAAGTGCTATGCACTTGTATCAAACTGTAACTGGCTCAGGTAGCGGTATAAGCCTTCCTCGCGGGTTATCAGTTCTTCGTGTGTACCGGTTTCAATAATGCGGCCTTTTTCAAGCACTACAATCTTGTCAGCTTCGCGTATAGTTGACAGTCGGTGGGCAATAATGATTGATGTACGGCCTTTCATTAATTCCTCCAAGGCTTCCTGCACCAGTCGCTCTGATTCTGAATCAAGCGACGATGTAGCCTCATCCAAAATAAGTATTGACGGATTTTTGAGTAAGGCCCGTGCAATAGCAATACGCTGGCGCTGACCGCCTGACAGTTTAACGCCGCGCTCGCCTACAACAGTATCATAACCTTCAGGAAAACCTTCAATAAACTGATGTGCATTGGCGCGTTTTGCGGCTTGCATTATTTCTTCATTGGTGGCTGAGCGTTTGCCGTAAGCAATGTTTTCGCGGATGGTGCCGCCAAATAACAATACATCCTGAGGTACGATAGCTACCTGGTTGCGGATATCTGTGAGCGCATATTCTGCGGCTGGTTTACCATCAAACAACATTGTACCGTTTTGTGGATGATAAAACTGTAAAATAAGCGAAGCCATAGTTGACTTACCCGAACCGCTTGGCCCAACAATAGCTACCTTTTGCCCGGCCTGTGCATCAATGCTCAAATCTTTTAATACCTCAATTTCGGGGCGCGAAGGGTAATGAAAGTTGATGTTTTGAAAGGAAAGATTTCCTTGAATATGTTGCTTTATAACGTTTTCGCTTTCGCGGATGGATATGTTCTCGCCTTCTTCACTTAAAATTTCGAGTACCCGTTCACTTGCACCTACTGCTTTTTGCACGTTGGCATATAAATCAGGAAAACTACCCATGGCTGCACCAACGAAAATTGAATACATGATGAAGGTTGTTAAATCGCCGGTGTGCATTTCGCCGTTGCTTACCAGCACCGAGCCATACCAAATAACACCTACAAACGTACCAAACATGCAAAAAACAATAAATGATGCAAAAATGCCACGGAACTTGGCGCCTTTAACAGCAATGCCAACCACCTCGCGCAGGTTTTTATCATAACGGCCTGCCTCAAATGCCTCATTTACAAATGCCTTTACGTTGGCAATGCCTTGCAAGGTTTCTTCAACAATGGTGTTTGATTCGGCTAATTTATCCTGCGCCTGGCGAGATAGGTTTCTTATAAATTTGCCAAATACTACAGCAAACGCCACAAGGAATGGTAATATAGCCAACACCGCCAGCGTAAGTTTAATTGATACCACAACCAGTAAGATTACTCCCCCCGCTAAAAGTACCAACTGGCGTATAATTTCGGCAAAGGTTGTGGTAAGAGTATCTTGTATTTGAGATAAGTCTGCCGATATGCGGCTGTTTAATTCCCCAACACGGCGGTTGGCAAAAAAGTTCATTGGTAGGGTAACCAGCTTAAAGTAAGTATCGCGGCGTATATCAGCCAGTGAACGCTCGGCCACCTGCACAAACCAAACCACTCTGAAAAACGATACACATGCCTGGGCAAATAATAGAATGAAACCACCAATAGCAATGGCGTTTATGCTGCGAGGCATAAATTTGTACTTGTAATTACCCTGCGCAGCATCAATAAGCGCTCCTAATATGGCAGGAAATACCAACGCTACAAGGCTAGACAAAAACAGGAAAAACAACCCGGCAATGAACTTGCCACGGTATGGTTTGATATAAGTTAAAAGCTTGCTAACACTTTTAAGGGTTTGCTTATTTAGTTTTGCTTTAGGTAATTCTTTTTCTGCTGCGTTCCCACTATTCAGTCGTGCTCGTGCCATATACGGTTATCCTCTGATAAACTTTGATTAATCTGTAAATTTACGGTTTAACTCTGCGTTTACGGGAAAACGCAAGTAAAATTGACGTTATAATGAGAACGGCAATGGCAATTATATACTTATTGCGTTCTTTACCAATGCTCTTTTCTCGCGCATCGGCCTCGTGCATAAGCTTTGTATTTTGTTGGCGCAGGCGGTTAATGGTGCGCATGTAGTTAAGGTTGGTATTTTCAATCTCATTCTTTTTTGTTTCTACCTGCTTCTGTTCAAACATGCGGTAGTCAAGCAGTACTTTTATTTGCTTAAAAATCTGATTGTCGGTTTCGGTAATATCCATCAGTATCTCGTTACTTCTGCGGATATCTTTTTTGGTTTGCAGACCAAAAATGCCTGTGTGTTTGCTCAGACTTTCATCATATTGGCCAAACTTCCGGCTACGCTCGTCCAGCATGCCGTTGATTTTTTTACGCTGAAGCTCATACACTGCCGAGTCGGTATTACTTTGTGCAAAAAGTGCATAGCTATTTAGGCAAGTCAGTAGGGCCAGTACAAATGTTTTCATGAGGCTGGCAAGTTACTGAAAATCTATAATTACGCTGTCGCCCAGGTTAAGGCCAAGTAAGCCGGCTGCATTGCCTTTATTTATGGCAATTTCCAAATGGTCGCTTATGCCAAACAGGCATAGTTTTTCGCCTTCCGGAACCTCATTGTAATGCCAGCTGAGGTGGGTAATTGTTTCGTTGCGTTTAAAGTAGAGCACGAAACGCCTGCCTTCCTGCACGCGGTTAAAAAAGTCTTTAGTGATATTGGTAATAACGTTTTGGAATGAGTCAATATAAATTACCATCCCGCGTATTTGGTTACGTTCTACGGCAGGTTGCAGGGTGGTTTTGCGTTCAACACCCATAACCGGCACGCCAATATCTTCAATAGGCTTGCCTTCGGCAAGGTGGCAGGCAGCCTTCACAAAAATATCGGCCAGCGGGAAGTGCAAAAACTTTAAATCCTGCAAAATGTTAATCTCCATAATCTCCTCAGGCTCATCATCAAAAATAAGCGAGAAGATGCCGTTATCTGCTCCTACAAAGTAGTGGTTTTGGTATTTAACAGCTAAAAACTTGGTATCATCGTTAAACACGGTGTCAATACCAATTAAATGCACCGTTTCTGGAGGGAAGTAATGGAAACTGTTCTTTAAAATAAAGCCCGCCTGTTGAATATTAAAGGCGGCTACAGTATGCGTAATATCAACAATGGTAACGGCAGGCAATATCTTTAAAATACTGCCTTTAAGCGCGGCCTGATAAATATCTTTATCGCCAAGGTCAGTTGTTAAAGTAATTATTGCCATTCGTATTTATGAGATTTATTGCTAATCTTGTAAAAGCATTAACAAGGTGCAAATATTCAAAAAATTTAACCATAACGAATCAGCAACTACAAAATTCATTTCTGTTGAACGAACTTAAAATATCAATTGAACACATTAATCCTGCCGTGTTGTGGGGGCCTAATAATGATCATTTTGAAATCATTAAAAAGCAATACCCTAAGCTAAAGATAGTTGCACGAGGCAGTGAGGTAAAAGTTTTGGGTGATGAGCAGGAACTGTCCCTTTTCAATGAAAAATTTGGGTACCTGTTGCAGCATGTTGAAAAATTTGACAACCTGAGTATTACCGATCTTGAGCGCATACTTGGCGCTAAAAATTTGGAAGTTAAACCCGCCGACGGTCAAAACGAAAAGCCGGGCAGTACCGGTGAGGTAATTGTTTTCGGTCATAACGGTATTATGGTTAAAGCCCGTACGGCTAACCAGCGCCGCATGGTTGACAGTATTACCAAAAGTGACATTATGTTTGCTATTGGCCCGGCCGGCACAGGTAAAACATATACTGCCGTAGCTTTAGCGGTAAGGGCACTAAAAAATAAAGAAATCAAGCGTATTATTCTTACGCGCCCCGCGGTTGAAGCAGGAGAAAACCTTGGCTTTTTACCCGGCGACCTGAAAGAAAAGATTGATCCTTACCTGCGCCCGCTATATGATGCGCTGGACGACATGATTCCGCCTGAAAAATTAAAGACCTATTTAGAGAACCGCACCATTGAGATTGCACCGCTGGCCTTTATGCGCGGCCGTACGCTTGATAATTGCTTTGTGATATTGGATGAGGCGCAAAATGCCACCGATATGCAGCTTAAAATGTTTTTAACCCGTATGGGCCCATCGGCTAAGTTTATTGTGACGGGCGACGTTACCCAAATAGATTTACCAAAAAAACAGCAATCGGGCTTATATACGGCACTGCGTATTTTAACAGATATTAAAGGTATTGATATTATTTATCTTACTGGGGAAGACGTTGTTCGCCACAAACTGGTAAAACGTATTTTGGAAGCTTACGGGGATATACAGTAAAAGCCGAGAGCTTTGTTGGTTTATAGTTTATGGTTCATGGCAAAAGAGTAGTTTTGCATTTACTACTATGAACTATGAACCATCATCTATGAACTAAAAGAATGGAAGCAATAAAACAAACACATTTTAATTTTCCGGGCCAAACGGCTTTTTATAAAGGTAAAGTACGCGATGTATATACCATTCAAGATAAGTACCTGGTAATGGTAGTATCTGATCGTATATCGGCTTTTGATGTGGTACTACCCGAAGCTATACCTTACAAAGGACAAGTACTAAACCAAATAGCGGCAACTTTTTTGGAAGCTACTGCAGATATTGTACCTAACTGGGTAGTTACAGTGCCTGACCCAAGTGTTACCATTGGCCGTATGTGTGAGCCTTTTAAGGTAGAGATGGTAATTCGCGGTTACTTAGCTGGTCATGCCGCCCGTGAATACGCTGCCGGAAAACGCACCTTATGCGGTGTTGCTTTACCTGAGGGTTTAAAAGAAAACGATAAACTGCCCGAACCAATTATTACGCCAACTACCAAGGCATCAGTAGGTCATGATGAAGATATTTCACGCGAGGATATACTTGCTAAAGGTATTGTAAGCGAAGAAGACTACTTACAACTAGAGCAGTACACCCGCGCCTTATACGCCCGTGGAACACAAATAGCTGCCGAGCGCGGACTGATTTTGGTGGATACCAAATACGAATTTGGTAAAGCGGATGGCAAAATTTACCTGATAGACGAAATTCACACGCCTGATTCATCCCGTTACTTTTACAGCGATGGTTATGCGGAGCGACAGGCAACCAATGAGCCGCAAAAACAACTGAGTAAAGAGTTTGTTAGAAAATGGTTGATTGAAAATGGCTTTCAAGGCAAGGAGGGGCAATCAGTACCTGAAATGACTCCTGAAATTGTAACGTCTATATCAGAACGCTATATTGAACTATACGAACAGATAACCGGAAAAACTTTTGTAAAACCTGCAAATGGCGAGGTGCTTAAGCGTGTGGAAGACGCTGTGAACCTTTCGCTCGATTCTTTGTAGTTTTATTTATACGTAAATAAATTATATCTTTATCCCTATAATTCTTTTAACATGAAATTCACTGTTGATAAGCATGAGAAGTATGTCTTGATTAAGCTGAACGAGTCAAAGCTGAATTCATTGATTACACCTCAACTTAAGTCTGAACTGATCCTTATAAATACCGAGGGTCAACGTAATATAATATTAGATCTTTGCCAGGTAAAATTTGCCGATTCTTCGGGTTTAAGCAGCCTGCTGGTTGGTCACCGTCTTTGTAAAAATGCTGAAGGTAGTTTTATACTTACCTGCTTAAATGATGCGGTTGCACGTTTAATAAGTATATCACAATTAGACAATGTTTTAACCATTGTACCTACCGTTGAAGAGGCTATTGACCATGTATTCATGGAAGAGATAGAAAAAGAATTGAAAAAGGAAGCAAAATAGCTCTTTAGTATGTTTACCTATTATGAAGTTTGAGGTAACCATACTTGGAAGCAGTTCAGCAACACCTATTTTTAACAGAAATCCTACGGCACAGGTGCTCAATGTTAATGAGCGCCTGTACCTGATAGATTGCGGCGAAGGCACACAGCAGCAAATGCTGAGGTTTGAGATTAAAGCCAGCCGTATTGATCATATATTCATCAGCCATCTTCACGGCGACCACTACTTAGGACTTATTGGTTTAGTATCATCCATGCATTTAAACGGGCGTGTAAAGCCGTTGAAATTGTATGGTCCTGCGCCGTTGCTCGAAATCATCAATCTTCAGTTCAAGTACTCTGAAACGGTATTAAACTATAACATTGAATTTGTTGCAACAGATGCCTTGCAGCCCCAAGTTATTTTGGATAATCAGGACATAACAGTAGAGACAATACCGCTCGACCATCGTATTGCTACTACCGGATTCCTGTTCAGGCAAAAAAAGCGACTGCGTAAAATTATTAAGGAAAAGGCTGAAGCCCTTAATATTCCCGTTGAACATTTTCCATTACTCAAACGTGGGGAAGACTACCGAGCTCCGGATGGAAAGCTTTATCGCAACCATGAATTAACGGTTGATTCAGACCAGCCCAAATGCTACGCCTATTGCTCAGACACCATTTACAACGAGCGTTACTTTGAGCAGATACAAAATGCTGATCTGTTGTATCACGAAGCGACATTCTTACATAATATGCTCGATCGTGCAAACAAAACCTTCCATACAACAGCTTGGCAGGCCGGGCAGGTTGCATTACAAACCGGCGCTAAAAATCTTCTTATCGGCCATTTTTCGGCACGTTACAAAAGCTTAACCGATTTACTGGATGAGGCGCGTGGTGTATTTCCGGCCACCGAGCTGGCTATTGAAGGCAGCACGTTTGAAGTAGGAGAGGACTTGGCATAAGAATAAAGTCAAGAACCAAGAGAAAAGGTGCAAAGGTAAGTTTTAAAAGCTCTTTTGTTACTTTTTGTTTCAAGACAAAAAGTAACAATCTCTATGGTATAAGCTGTATTGGAGTATCAACCCTTCTTTAAATGGATACTAACTTCCTACTAACCTAAACCTCCCTGTTCATATCCCAATTTTCCAAATAATCAGCTACACGCTTTACAAATGATCCTCCTAACGAACCGTCAACTACACGATGATCATAGGATAGCGACAAGTACATCATATGACGTATAGCGATGACATCACCAGTTGGTGTTTCCAATACCGCTGGCTTCTTTTTTATGGTACCTATAGCAAGTATGGCTACCTGGGGCTGATTGATAATTGGAGTGCCCATGATATTTCCAAACATGCCAATGTTGGTTACGGTAAAGGTACCGTCGGCAGCATCATCAGGGCGGAGTTTGTTGTTACGAGCCCGGCCAGCCAAATCATTAACGGTTTTTACTAAGCCGGTTAAATTTAAACCATCGGCACGGCGTATAACAGGTACAATTAAATTACCGTTGGGCAGGGCAGTGGCCATACCAATATTGATATCTTTCTTTTTAATAATCTGCGTACCATTTACTGATACGTTGATCATCGGCATATCAACAATGGCGCGGGCAACAGCTTCAATAAATATAGGAGTGAAGGTTATTTTTTCGCCTTCCCGAGCCTCGAATTTAGCTTTGTTTTTTTCGCGCCAGTAAACCAGGTTGGTAACATCGGCTTCAACAAAAGATGTTACGTGTGCTGAAGTCTGAATGCTCGATGTCATATGATTGGATATGAGCTGACGCATTCTATCCATCTCTATGATTTCATCACCGGCAGAAGAACGGTAAGCAGGATTTGGCGTTAAAGGTGGCGGCGGTAATTTTACCGTAGCGGTAGCTGTTTTTGTAACTTCACGCACTTCTTCTTTAGCCGCAACTGTGCTGCGGGTTTCAAGAAATGCCATAAGATCATCTTTGGTTACCCTTCCATCAGCTCCCGTGCCCGGAATGCTATCCAGTTCCTGCTGAGTGATGCCCTCTTGAGTAGCTATGTTACGTACAAGCGGCGAATAAAATTTTAAGCCGCCCGATTGCACTACCTGATTTGGTTGCGTATCGAATTTAGGTAATTGCTCTAAACCCGGTATGTTCTCAGTTAATTCTGGTTCTGTAGGTAGTTCGGAATTAATAACAGGCATTTCCTCATCTGCTACGGCTTGTTGTGAAGCAGTTGGTTGCTCAGGAGCAGATTCAGTTACCTCTATAGTTTCCTCTTTGTAAACAGGTTCATCTGCTTCACCATCAATTTCAATTATGGCAATCACATCACCAACCTGCGCTATCTCGTTCTTTTTAAACAAGTGTTCAACCAATGTGCCGCTAACAGGTGAAGGAACTTCAGAGTCAACTTTATCGGTAGCAATTTCAACTACAGTATCATCCGCCTCAACTTTGTCTCCCGGATTTTTAAGCCAGTTGATTACTGTTGCTTCGGCAACACTTTCGCCCATTTTTGGCAGTAGCAGCTGGTATTTAGCCATATCTTAACATTAACAATTGATCGGCGGCTAAAATACTTATTTATCTTCAGTTTTATGGGCCGTAAGCAAAGTATTAAGCATACCCAGGGCACTAATGGCCGCACGCTCTATGTTTTGCTGGCGCTTGTTACCGAATTGAAACTTACGCACCACGCACTCACCTAATCCGGCTACACCAATCCAAACGGTGCCAACAGGCTTATCATCAGTGCCTCCGGTTGGTCCGGCAATACCGGTTATAGCTATGGCAAAGTCCGATTTGAATTTTGAAAGCGCACCCTGCACCATTTCTGTAGCAGTTTGCTCACTTACAGCTCCATATGCGGCTAACGTTTGCGCGCTAACACCAAGTATTTCCTGCTTCAACTCATTGGAGTATGATACTGCACCACCCAAAAATGTGGCCGAGGAGCCTGAGTGCTGTGTGAATAGGTGAGACAGGTATCCTCCTGTACAGCTTTCGGCTACTGATACAGTTTGACCCTGTTGCTCCAGGCGGTTCATGAGTGCTTTCTCTAACGGAATATCGTCGGCAGCGGCAATTATGTTACCCAATCTTTCTGTTAGCTTTGCTGCAAAGGCATCTATTTCGCTTTGGAGTGATTGCTCGTTTTCTGCGTAACCGCTTAACCTTAAACGTACCTGACCAAGCTTAGGTAAATAAGCTAGCTTAATGTACGGTGGCAGGCTATCCTCAATATCGGCAATGCGTTCAGCTAAAAATGATTCGCCTTCGCCTACGGTGAGCAACGTTTTATGTATAATAAAGGGCAGTTTAAATGTTTGCTTGAGTTTTGGTATTACCTGATGTTCTACCATGTACATCATTTCATGAGGCACGCCTGGCATTGATACTATAATCTTTCCGTTATGCTCAAACCACATACCGGGTGCAGTGCCGTTATGGTTGTTCAACACCTTGCAATTAGCCGGTACCATAGCTTGTTGCCGGTTTACCTCAAGTAACGGGCGATTATATTTGGCAAATATGCGTATCACATTTTGCAAGGCTTCCTCATCGGTTACCATGTCAACGCCAAAATAATCGGCCAGTGTTTTTTTGGTGATATCGTCTTTGGTGGGGCCAAGTCCGCCGGTAATCACTATAATATCGGCACGTTGTTGCGCCTCGTTAAGTGCATTGAGTATGTGATTGCGGTCATCACTTACCGATGAAATTTGTTTGATTCTTACCCCTATGGCGTTCAGCGCCTGTGCCATCCAGGCCGAATTGGTATCAACAATTTGGCCTATGAGAATCTCATCGCCGATGGTAATTATTTCTGCAAGCATATTAATTGTTGTAATAATCTTTCCGCTTGGAAAGTTTGAGGTCTTGCAAAATTGAGGCTTTCACACGCAGGTCAACACTGAATGATTTGTATAAACCAAAAGGTGTCCACCTGAAAGATAAATCCCAGCAGTGCAAATCACGATAGATAGAAAACTGTGTAATACCAACCTGCTTTGCTTTAAAGTCATAGTTTGTAGTATACTGTACTTTCCATTTTGGCGAAACGTTTACATCGCCGTTTAAGCTAACCGTGCTTGAGGTAGTTTTTTGAACGTAGGTATTGCTGTAATTAAAGTTGAAATTTACACTTACGTTATAGGGTACGTTAAAGTCAACGTAACGGCTTGGATCACTGTCAAGCAAGGCAAGTTGCTGGGCCTGTTGCGGCGTCATGTTTTGCAGGGTTTGACCGGTTGGTGGCTTAGGTTTGTTACTTTGCGAATTTAAGCTGAAACTAACCGAGGCCGACAAATTAGTAAGTGCCGGGAAACGTCCGTTTTGGAAAGTGTACCGGTCTATACGGCGTATGTAGGGTACAAGCGCTCCGTTACTTACCGAGTCGCGTCTTTCAGTTACGTATGGGTCAAGTGTGCCGTTCATACTTACGCTTACCTTTTGATTAAATAAAGCCGTGTGAGCATTAAGTGAAATAGGAGAAAGTCTGAACGAGTCTACGGCAAAGTTGTATGATGTATTTAAGCTCAAACCCTGTAGTAATGACACTTTGCGGTCCGCACCGGAAGTGTCGGTACTGCGTGCACGCATTTTGGCTTCTATAGTGTTATCTAACGCAAAGCTTATACCGGCAAATTTGCCCGCGCTTGGCCCGCCGTATACTGCCCTTTCATAAATTGAATACAATTGTGATGTTGCAGGGTAGGGTACAACAGCATCGCTTACAGCCCTGCGAAAATAGCCGTAAGCCGGATCGCCAAAGTCGGGGCGGTAGTTGAAGCTTAGCGAGGGTGTCATTACGTGGCGTATTGCACGTAAAGCACCGTTGCCTTTAAATTGCAGCGTGTTATAAACTTTGGTTGAAAAGCCTCCGTTTAGAGAATACTCGCCGGCGCGTGAAAATCCCTGAACGGTATCAACAAGCGGCTGTTCATTGTCGCCAATTGCGCCCCGCGGATAACGCTTACGGATAGTTTGAAAATACCAGCGTTCGTTATAATTGGCACTGGTGTTAAATTGAAAGTATTTGAATACGTTAAGGTTTAAACCAATAGGAATTTGGTGCTGTATACCGTTCTGCATTCTGCGTGTAAGAGTTTCGCGCGTAAATAGCTGCGACTCTGGCACGGCGTTTATTTTGTTGGTACCCTGCATAGTATAGCTCACCGTAAGGCGCTGATACCATTTTTGCTCGCCCACCCGGTTTTTAGAATCAAACGGGCTTAACGATGTCATATTGAAGTTGAAGGTAGGCAGCTCGAGCGTTACGGTTTTGTTAGCAATATCCTGGCTGTGGCCTAAGCTTACGTTTAAACTAAAAGGTGTTCCCTGAAAGGTGCGGGCGTATGATATTGACGACCGTAAACTGGCCTGCGTTAATTGCTGTATATTATAATTGGTAGTTGCAGGGTTATTGGCATAGTAGCTTGACGTTGCTGCATTAACCGATGCACTGAACGTTGTACCCGGGTTGGCGTTGGCATCCTGAGAGTGCGTCCATTGTATGTTATAGTCTCTTACTGAAGGGTCGCCTTTAACGCCATAGTTGTGCGAACCAAAGTTTAAGGCCATGCTACCGGTGTACTTGTATCTCTTTAGGTAGCGTGCAGTTGTTCCAATTTCAACCGAGCCTTTTGAGTATACGCTGGCCATGGTGGTAAGGTCAAGATAATCATTTACCGGCCAGTAATAACCAAAGTTGCGCAGGAAGAAGCCTAACCGGGCATCCTCACCAAACGAAGGCAACAATACGCCCGATGCCCTGCTGTTGGGTTTTGGAAAAAAGCCGAACGGCACAGCTATGGGCAGAGGCACACCTGCAATTTCCAAATATGCCGGACCTGAAATTATACGGTTCTTTTCGCCAATACCCTTAGTGATCACGACGCCAAAGTGCGTATGCGGATATGGCATTGAACAGGTACTGAACAAAATATTGTGGTAGGCAACCTCCGTATCGTTAAGCCTCTTGGCTTCCCCACCGGTAATAAAGTTACCATCGCTTTCGGTTGATGTATTATAGGAGTAAGCTTTCTTTGTTTTAAAGTTGTAGATAATAGAATCGGCAGTTAGTGGGTTTTCATTGCCATTTTTAGCAATAGGGCGGTTAATGTACCGGCCGGTGCGCATATCGCGTGTACCACGTGCAAAAATGAGATGTTGCTTTTGGTCAATCCTTATAAAATCGGCATCTAATGAAAAGTCTTCGTAAGTAACACGGGCGTTGCCAAACAAATAAGTGATTTTTTTGTCAGCATCTGTATAGGTAGAGTCATCAGCAACAGATTTTACAACTGATTGTAAACCTCCTTTGTTTTTTTTAGTCGTATCAGCAGGAGTGTTTTTTTTAGTAGTGTCTGCAGCGGCAGATCGCTTGTTGTTTTTGCGGTCTTTTACACGTAGTAAGCGCTTGTCTTTAACAGAGTCAAGCTTCATGATAGTGTCGGCGGTTAAAGCATGCTCACGCCAGCTACCATGCCGGGCAACCGCTATTGCATTAACTATCAAAACACTTGCAAACAGAAAAAAAAACCTGATGAATTTCAAAATTGAATATGAATAGTATTTTTGCAGATAAAGTTAACGGCGTTCAAAAATAATGAAAAATAAGGCTTTCAACATATACATTTACGGTTTCTTAGCATTACTTCTTT
Organism: uncultured Mucilaginibacter sp.; assembly: GCF_913773635.1. GTDB lineage: Bacteria > Bacteroidota > Bacteroidia > Sphingobacteriales > Sphingobacteriaceae > Mucilaginibacter. The sequence goes on along the minus strand of NZ_CAJYGQ010000013.1, from coordinate 150,062 downwards.
GTTCTATAAATTTTTCGTTCACAACAAAAATTCCAGTTAAGCAAGACACAGTGCCCCCCGGCGGTGGATTCAGGATCAAAACCATCGTTATTGATGCCGGCCATGGCGGCAGGGCAGCAGGTGCTACAGGAGATTTTTCGTTGGAAAAAAATGTAACGCTGGCACTCGCATTAAAATTGCAGAAGGCTATGCAAAAAGAATTAAAAGATGTTAATATTTTGATGACACGTACCTCCGACGTTTTTGTGGCCAATGGTTCGAGGGCGGTTATGGCTAATGATGCTAAGGCCAATATCTATATTTCCCTTCATTGCAATTCACTGCCTAACATAAGAAAAGTAGTTAACGGAAAAACAGTTTCAGTGCCAAACCGTTCAGGTAAGGGAGTGCTTATACTGGTTAACCGCATTGGCCGATCAAATGAACAGGTGGCCGCCATACGTGAGAATGAGTATGCGGAGCAGGAAGAAAAAATGTCGAAAACCAAAACGGCAGAAATAGATCCGGCTCAGGCTATTATACTTAATGCCTTGCGCGATACCTATCGTAAACAAAGCATACACCTGGCTAAATTGATTAATAACGAATTTGTATATACCGATAACAGGAATAGCCTGGGTGTAATTGAACAGGGTGTACAAGTACTGGCCAATACGGCAATGCCATCATTGCTGGTTGAAACAGGCTTTATTAATAACCCCGATGAGGAAGAGTATTTAAATTCAGAAGAAGGACAGGCAGAGATTACCAATTCAATAGTGCGGGCGGTTAAGAAGTATAAGAGCGAGTTGGAACAAAGACCATAGATAACCGTTATATAAAAAACTAATTGCAACTACCTTGAAAGTATCTAACGAAACCAAAATTGGTATCTTAACCGTAATTGGAGTAACTATATTAATATTAGGCTTCAGTTACCTTAAAGGAAACGATGTTTTTTCATCGTCAAATAAATTTTACGCCATATATCGCAACGTTGAAGGTTTAACACTATCAAAACCAGTACTTGTAAATGGCTTTCAAATTGGTCACGTATCAAACATGACTTTACAGACCGAGAGCGGCTTTACCGTGGTAGAGTTCAAAATCGACCCGAAATATCCTATCCCGGCAAATAGTATAGCCCGCCTTGAAAGTACCGACTTGCTAGGAAGTAAAGCCATTGTATTTGAAATGGGTAATAGCCGTGAGGTTGCCGAAAACCAGGATACATTGCGTGCCGATATACAGGGAAGTTTGGCACAAAGCCTGCAGCCTGTACAGCGTAAGGCCGAAATTTTAATGGATAAAGTTGATTCAAGTCTTTCGGCTGTTAACAAAATACTTAACCCTGAATTTCAGCGCAATATTGACCGCAGCTTTTTAAGTATTGCTAATTCATTGCAAACCCTTGAAGGTACTACTAAAAAGATTGACAGATTGGTAGCTGGCCAAACAGGTCACATCAATGGGATAATGACCAATGCCGAAGCACTTACCGCCAGCTTAAAGGCTAGCACCGTAAAGTTGAATGCTACAACCGCTAACTTTGAGCGCCTGAGTGCCGATTTGGCTAACTCAAACATTAAGCAAACGCTTGATAACGCCAACAAAACCATGGCCGATTTGCAGCAAACGGTTGCTAAAATTAACAACGGGAAAGGTTCATTAGGTTTATTAATGAATGACGACAAGATGTATAACAACTTAAATTCTGCATCCGAAAACCTTAATAACTTATTTATCGACTTAAAAGCTCATCCAAAACGTTACGTAAGTTTCTCAGTTTTCGGACGCAAAGCCGACTAAGTTTGATGATAACGGAATTAAAAGTAAAAGGCATCTCAATCGAGATGCCTTTTACTTTTTCTTACCTGCCACTCATGGAGGTTAAAAAGAAAAGGCTTTCATTTTACTGAAAGCCTTCTCTTAATTATGCTGGTAAATGGTATTAAAATATATCGCGGTTATCGGTTTCATCTTCACGGGTACCCTCTTCAGGTAACAGGCGTTCCGGATTATTTTCAGGACGGCGGCGGTTGTAAATGCGATTTTGATTAAATTGTTCGTGCTCGTAAAAGTTTTCGGTTGGTTGGGCGGTAACCGCACCAATACCCACACCTGCGGCACCAAGGCTTGAAAACGTGCTGCGTATGTGTTGTTCATGTTCGGCCGTTAACTCGCCTTTTACATATGATGGCAGGCCAACAATATGATTAACCTCTATTTGAGGCACAACCACAAAGTCGTCATCCTCGTGCAGTTCTACAACGCCTATTGGTATTAATATTTTGCGGGCCTCAAGTTTAAGGTCGTTGGCATCGGTATCAACAATTATATATCTAACCTTTTGTGTTTGCGGGTTAAATAATAATTCTTCAACATCACCAATTACCTCACCCTGTTCGTTCTTTACGTCCCATCCTTTAATGTCGGGTTGCCCGTCGGCTATTTCAAAGTCGCTGCCGGTAAGTTCTTCCAGGCGGCTATACTCGTTTTCTTCCATTGTATTTTGTTATTTATATACTTATAGTAAAGTGAATTCTGCACTTTACTATAAGGTTAATTTAATGTGTTAGTAGTGGTGTCTGTAACGGCAGGCTCACGTAAACCAGCTTGATTACCGCATCCGCGCATAAAAAAGAATAAAAAGCAAAGTGTAATTATTAATAGAATAAGCCACAGCCACCATGGGGTGCGGCGCTTGGGTTGTACATTTAATTCGGCCATAAGTTGATTTAGTTAACCCTTTTATAACCAATGTGAGTACCATATAGTTTTTGTTAAGGCAACTACCGGCTACGTAAGCATAGACCGGGCATTACCTGCTCCAAAACAAAAATGAGGCTAAATTAATTATATACCATTATGAAGATACTTGGCATTGCATTTATCATACTGGGTGTGGTTATGCTTATTTGGACAGGATTCACCTATACAAAAAAGGAAAAAGTTATTGATGCAGGCCCTATACAGGTATCGGCAGAAAAAGAGAAGTCTGTAAACTGGCCGCCTTATGCGGGTGGTATTTTGCTTGTTGGCGGCATTGCGTTGGTTGCTTTAGACAAAAGAAGGTAACCGGTTAAATTAATGTAACCGGTTATTGTTGAGTAGTAATGAGTCTTTGCCAAGCTCGGTGTACACGCCGTTTTTAAAGCCTGCAATCTTTTCGCCGGCTAAACCAACCGTTAAACTATCGGGAGGGAACTTGTAAGTGGTGGTACGCGAGCCCGCCCAACCATCAACGGTACTTAAGCCGGGCATAAAGTCGGCTTCGGTGCCGTTAAAAGTTGCCTTGCCATTTTTTATTTTCTGCCAGGCATGCTTACGGTAAGCTATAATATTACGCTGCACATGGCTCACAAATTCATGATAGTCGAGCCTTATGTTATTCGCTTTGCAGTAGTCTTTCCACAACTGAACTGATTTTTCGCGAGGTGGTTTATCAAGCTCAGCAGAGCCTTTAAACTTTTTTATGGCTAAGTAATCAACAAAGCCGTTCCATATCATGCGCTCCTTTGGTGTTATCACTTGCGCATTGGCATGCAATCCCATAAAAAGAAAGGGTAGTAGAAATAAGTAGATCTTCAAGGTATAGGTCAGTTAATAGTGCATACATTTTGTACGCACTTCAAAGATGGAAAAGAAATGCTGCGTATTTTCAGGTAGTTATACCTGTTTTTAACTTTAAGTATATTTACCCTTACCTCAGCCTTTTCACTATTTTCCGACAATGCATCAAAATGTTTAAAATCAAGCCTAAATTGCTATTAGGCATTAATTACATAGGCGAAGTTTAAAGTGAGTATCAAATTTTTAACTTAGCCCTGTTAAACCTATTATCCTTTAAACCTATTATGGTATCACAATTTAAGTTCTTAGCTGCACTTACTCTAGCGGTGCTTTGCTTTACCTCGATGGCTCAGAAAGCTGTAGCCGTAAAATCTGAATACGCTGTTATTAAAGGTCATGTTGATAATCACAAGGAAAACTTCTGGGAGTTTTATCAGCAAGGGATTTTGAGATTCATGATTGTTTCGGTGAACATTGATAAACAGGGGAATTTTATAAAAAGGATTAAAGTAGAAGGGAATGCAATGGATTTGCTGTTCATGCCCGTACAACGTAGGGTTTTTGTTAAAAAGAACGATACAATAAACGTAAACTGGGATGCAAATAAAGCAGTTGAGAGTTTTTCGATTACATCATCAAGTAAAGTAAGAGCGCGTGCTTATAAAACACTGTCAATGATTGACAGCGTGTTTGCTCAACACCTCGCTAAGTTACGGCCTGTTCTATACAACAAGCGTTTAACGGATTCTGCTAAATTCATAGCTTTAAATGACTCGTATAATGAAGAAATTCAAATGCTTGTTAAAGATGGTGTTGCTGAAGGATACGATAAAATATCAACCGACATTTATTTTAGGTATGCAGATTTAATGATTAATGCTAAGTTGCTTCCGCGGTACGAATTATATATAAATAAACCAAGTAAGTACACTAACTTTCTGCTTATAACTACTCAAAGACAAGCCTATGCAACAGAGTCGGAAGAGTGGTTCAACTCAAGCCGTGAGTATCGTGACTTTCTATTTAAATATTTACTATACTTTCAACCCATAAAGTATACAAGTACCAATACAGTTGCCGAAAAAAGTGATAATAAATTACAGCAATATAAATATGCCTGGCGGACATACGTTACAGGATTATATTCACTTTCAATACTTGAAATTCGTGATTGGTATTGCACCCAAAGCATTTTTTGGAGCTTTAATGATCATCCATTTGATGAGTGCGTTGAAGTATACAATGACTTTATCACCAAAGTAAAAACGCCAATGTATGCAGATACCCTGAAGCAATTTTATCAAAACGTGCAACGACTTAAACCGGGTACGCCTGCGCCATCTTTTATGCTTAAAGATGAGAATGGCCGCATGGTGTCATTGAGTGGATTTAAAGGTAAAGTAGTTTACATTGACTTTTGGGGTGTTAATTGTGGTCCATGTATAGGTGAAATCAAAAACAGCGTACCTGCATTGCACGAAAGGTACAAGGATGAAAACATTGTTTTTGTAAACGTTTGTGTTGACACTGATAAAAAAACATGGAAAGCAAGCTTGAAAGATTTGAATTTAAAAGGCGTAAATTTGATTGCTCCCGGCTGGACGAAGCACCCTATGGTGAAGGCTTTTAACGTAACTGCCATACCGCACTATTTTTTAATTGATGCCAACGGAATAATTAAAAATAACAATTGCCCGAGTGCGGGTCAAAGCGGTTTACTTTACAAGTTGTTAGATGAAACTATAACAAAGTAAATTAATGGATAATCAGCTTTGATTTCGAGGCAAAGTATTGATTTTATGTAAGTTGTAATTAATCTGAATCAAGTAAATAATAAAAAAAGAACCAAAATTTTGGTGCTTAAGTTCGGTTGTTTTAAAATGGGTATGAGCGCTTAATTCTTTAGTAGTTCTACTATTTGGCGGTATACCAATGCAGTGCCCTGTCTTTGTGCCGAACTATCTCTTACTGTTCCAGATTGGTCGATGATGATATGCCGGGGCAGGAAAAATGCCCTTTGTAATTTACGTTTACCGTGGCTACCTCTTTGAACGGAAAATGTTGTATGCAATGTGTTGTTAATTTGCTGATTGGCAAGAATATGGTAGCCATATAATTCATTTGCCTCAATAAAGTTCTTCCACATATTGCCATTTTTATCGCAACAAATGTAAAGGACGACTACGTTGTTCTTTTTAGCAAAGTCGGCAAATGCCTTAATGTCCTGCTTTAACATTAATTCTTTTCTACAAGGTATACACCAGGTGGCCCAAATGTCTAAGTAAATTACTTTGCCTTTGAATTGACTTATTAAACTGCTAAAATCAATTCCAGATTCGGGTAAGTACACAATGTTTTGATGTAGTATTTCCTGTCCCTTGAGTGAAGTTAGTGGCAATAAGCTGAGCAAAGCAATTGTTGTATGTAACTTTAATGACAGCATTGATTGAAATAACTTTCGATGGGTAGGTGTATAATTAAAGTTCACGATCCTAGATAATCTTGTCGAATCTATAAGTTCGGTTATTATATTGACCTGATTTTACTATGATGGACATAGCCTTTTTGACCTGTAGGTAATTCAATTTGAAACCAATTATCAGTATTGTCAAGCACTTTTATATGTGATCTGATTTTTATCTTTTGTATGATGGTTGAACTGCTGCTTTTTGCTTGTCTGAGATTAGTGAAGCCATCACTGTCGTAAATTGAATTAGCATTATACGAAGCAAGAAGCAACTGCATAATTTCATCAATTCTTGAATATTTACTTTCATAAAACGTAGGATCACCGGCTTCATCCAATCCCTTGTTTTGCTTATTGTATTTAATTAGCTGGCTTGCATTTTCCTTTACTTCCGTAGCCAGTTCAATCTGCCGGGTGTCAACAATAAATCCATACTTTAAAATATTCTTGATCGCTTCATAATCCTCTTGTTTTATGGCTACATCAACTATGGGCGATAGGTCGGCAATATCGAATTTGTACCTTTTCAAAAAATACTTCAGCCACTTGCTGTTAACGAAGGTTTCGGTATTGCTAAACACTTCGTTATTTACCAAACCTATAAGCTCTTGCGCGTCTAAAGTATCATTAACGGGATGTTTGTTTTCAAACTGTGTAAGTTTATGTCTGAATGTACTGTATTTTGGGTCGTTACTTTTTACATCATCCGGAGTGAAATTAATTTCAACACCTTCAGGAAATAAATCAATCAGCTTATCAGCTTTCACAGGCGCAGCTACTGTAGTGTCTTCAGTAGCGATATCCGGGTAGGTGATTGCAGTGTCTGCCTTGTCAGATAAAGGTTGCGCTGTTTTTTCATTTGGCTTACCATTGTTCGTACACGCTGCTAACCCAAAAAGCAATGATGCTAACAGGCTTAATTTGAAATTTGCTTTCATTCAGTTTAAAAAAAGATCCAAATAAAAAGTTTATAGTTTGCGTTTCAAACTAAAAGTCAAGGTAAGTATAGCTAACAAGAGTTTAAGGTTATGCATTGGAACTTTTTAAGAATTTATATGTGATAGAAATATTTGCTGGATGTTTAACGTAACTGAAATCTAAAGATCTGCACCCAAGGTTTTAAATTTTAATTTGTCACCACATTTTTTCACCTTTGAGGTGTTTAGGTAGCAAAAAACCCGTTTAAACGTTATAAAAGAACATATTTATGAACTACTGGCTCGTCAAATCCGAACCCTTTAAATATTCCTGGCAAAAATTTAATGAAGACAAACGCACCTTTTGGGATGGCGTCCGTAACTACCAAGCGCGTAATAACTTACGTGAGATGAAGGAGGGGGACTTGGTATTATTTTATCATAGTAACGAGGGTAAAGAGGTTGTGGGTATTGCGAAAGTAATGAAAGAAGCCTATCAGGATCCAACCACAGATGATAAAAATTGGGTTGTGGTTGACTTATCGCCTGTAGAAGCGTTGAAAACGCCTGTGACTTTGGAGCAAATTAAAGGTGATGAACGTTTGAAAGACATATCACTGGTACGGCAAGGTCGTTTATCGGTTATGCCGTTAAAAGTTGAGGAGTTTGACCGTATTGTAGAACTTGGTAGCTAAAAGATTGCTTTAACATAGTTGCAAATTTTGAAAAACATGAATTACACATTATTTAAAGATACACCTATTGCCGAGGTGGGTTTGGGTACATGGCAGTTGGGTAGTGCCGATTGGGGAGCTATAAATGAAGATGAAGCCCTAAGCATTTTAAACGCTTACACTCAGGCTGGTGGTAATTTCATTGATACCGCCGACGTGTATGGTATGGGAGTGAGTGAAGCGGTGATTGGGCGATTTTTAAAAACGGTAAAAAAAGATGTTTTTGTAGCTACTAAACTTGGCCGCCGGGGAGATCCCGGAAATGGCTGGCCTCAAAACTTTAGTTATGCTGCAATGCGACAACATACCGAAGCTTCGTTACAGCACTTAGGCATATCACAGCTGTTTTTGCAACAACTGCATTGCATTCCAACTGAGGAAATGCGCAAAGGTGATGTGTTTGACAATTTGCGCCAGCTGCAAAAGGATGGGCTTATTCGTTACTTTGGCGCCAGTGTTGAAACAACGGAGGAAGCGTTGATTTGCCTGGAGCAGGAGGGCTTAGCTTCGTTGCAAATTATATATAACCTATTTCGTCAGCATGTGGCTGATGAAATTTTTGCCAAAGCCAGAGAAAAAGGTGTTGCGCTGATTGTACGCGTGCCCTTAGCCAGTGGTTTATTAAGCGGTAAATTTAGTGCTGATACACAATTCTCGTCTAATGATCACCGTAACTTTAATGCCAATGGTGAAGCCTTCAATGCGGGCGAAACTTTCTCAGGCATTGAGTTTAAACAAGGTTTAAAATTTGCCGGAAAAATTAAGTCGGTAATGCCCGACGAGCGCATGGCGCAATGGGCTATACGCTGGATACTTGATCACCCGGAAGTTACCACTGTAATTCCGGGAGCATCAAAAATTAGTCAGGTTAACAGCAACGTTGAGGCTTCGCAACTTGCGCCTTTGTCAAATGAAATCCATCAGCAACTAAGGCTGCTCTATGATCAGGATATCAAAGAATCAATCAGAGGGCATTATTGATTTGCTAAATAACAATAACAATCCAAATATATTATGTATGATGTAGCATTGTTTAAAGTAAGTGATTAAACAATGCCGCATCGTATCATAATTGATGTTGAAGTAGCTTTTCATACAAAGCATAACTCTCGTTATTAAAGCACACACCAGTTAATTGACTTGGCACAGTGTGTTATAGATTCAATCCTATAATCACCGACAAGTCGAACCCCGATGCTTGAGCCGGATTCATATTATCTGGCACCATCCGGTTACCGGCAGGGTTAAATTTAATTTGTCGGTAGCGCAAGCCAGGTTCAACGGTCACCCGTCTGTCAGCATAAGCTACATATGATGCTTCCAGGTTAAACCCGCGGGCCATTTTATAGCTTATTGATGGTAATTTTTGATTATCTTCTTTAAATGCCGCCCGGCCCGGTATACTAAAGTTTACTCCGCCTCCAATGCGCACAATTTTATCTGTGGTGTTAAAAAGCATGAATTTATAAACTAAACCTGCGTTAAATGTGGTACGGTTAAAAGTAAAATAGCTTTCATTGTCCCAGTAATCATCTCCGTCGGTCATTCTTATGGCAATGTTTTGCTGAAAACCAATGGTGGCGTAGGGCTCTAAATGTTCAGAAGGCATAACCCTTATGCCGGCTTCAACACCCATACCACCACCCGGACTGTAAGGAATAATGTCGTCGCCGTAATATAAATTATTATACTGTATACCAACACCCAGGTTATAACGCCCAATAAGCTGAACGGGTGTTTGTGCCTTTGCCGCAACTGTGCACAGAAAGGCAATTGTTGTGATGATAAGTTGTAAAGGTTTCATGTGAGTATGACGACGTCTTGCCGCATAAGTTTAATGCTATAGCAAATGTTTAAACATCATGCTTGGCGGCCATAAATAGCGCCTTCAATTCGGTAGCATCGCTTGGTTCCATTCGGCCGCTGAGTATAAGGCGCAGCTGCCTGCGGCGCAACGCACCACTGTACATGATATGGTCGTCCTCTGTCTCCGGTACAATTTCAGGTACGGCAACAGGTTTGCCGGCTTCATCAAGCGCAACAAAAGTATAGTAGGCCTCGTTACTTTTTTCTTTGGTTCCCGATGGTATATTTTGTGCCCAAACATCCAAACGTACTTCCATTGATTTGTTAAATGCACGGGTAACCCTCGCTTCAATGGTTACAGCATCGCCCAGGCTAATACCTTTTTGAAACGATACGTTATCAACCGAAGCGGTTACAACCAGGCGGTTGCTGTGTTTTTGCGCGCTCATAGCCGCGGCAATATCCATCCAGTACAGCAAGCGCCCACCCATAAGGTTGTGCATCATATTGGTATCATTGGGTAATACCAGTTCATTCATTATCACTAACGAGTCCTTTGGGTTTTTGGCTTGCATATTTTACAAAGATAGATTTTTACCTTCCAGACACAAGGACCAAGAAACAAGAGCCAAGAAATAAGAATTACTAAATTCAAAACAAAGCCAAGCAATTATTTAAGACCGTGCCAAATCCTGGTTTCTGGCTTAACTCTTGCCTCTATTTACTACTCACCCACTTGTATCCCACCAACTCTTCCCACCTGGAGCCCGGAGGGCGGTAGTATACCAGTAGTTGGTACTCATTTTCGGTTTCAAAGTAGCTGCCTTCAATAGGGGTGCTGTCGGGTTTGTTGGTTGTGGGGTTAAGCAAAGTATATTGGTAATCGTATACGCCTTGCTTTAGCTTTATGATGGCAGTATAGCGGTTGCGCTGCGCATCAAAAGTGAGTTTGCTGGCATCCGTAAGCTCGTAGTTGTTAAACTTTCCGGTGATATAAATATTGTCTTTGGTGCCGTTAGGGGGAAGAAGGTTGAAGTAAACGTAAGCATAATCACCGTCGGTGCGGGCATCGCGGCCGTCCTGGTTTATAATGAAGAAATTTCCATCATTATCGTATTCCAACAGGTAAGCATTGCGGTTGCGGCTTTCATCACCCAACAGCAAAACGGCGTTGGACGTGTCTTTCAATATGCGGGCCACCCGCTCCGAATTAAGCTTCAACGTACGCATATCAAAGTGCCTGAACTCATTTCCGCCGGCAAAATCATTACTGTTGAAATCATTGTAGATAAGCTGACCATTGCGTACAAAAGTAGGGCGGGTATTGAGTTGCGCTGTTTCGGGCCGGCCGTTTTGCATAACCAGTACCCTAATATCGTTATAAGGGTTTTGCACATTTAGCCCGCCATAATTAACCTGGAAGTTGAGTTTTTGATTACTTGCCCGTGCCTGCACGTTGTTGGATGGCACCAACTCGGCAGCCACACCAAAGGCCGAACCGGCAACATATATGCGTCGCGTGATAATCAGGCGGCTTTGATCGCTATCTTCATAAACCTTTAGCAGATAATTGCCCGCCAACTTGGGCGCCATGTTTTGATTTGGCAGCTTAACCTCATAATGAATATACTTTTGCATGGTACCGCTCGAGTAGCTGTAATCCATAACGCGATCTTCTATAAAGCCCTGCAGGTACTCGGCAGGCGATAGCCGCGAAGTGTTCCACTGCGCATCACAGTGTTCGAGAGTATAGTAAAAGTTGCGGCTGCGGCCTTCCAAATCATCAAAAGCAAGCAGGAGTTGCTCGCTGCTACGCAGTGCAATTACAGGGAACGAACCTTGCTTATTGGTATTATAGCATTCTACGCTTTTGATGGTAGAACGGTAAGTATGATCGGTATATTGAATTTTTTGCTGCGCGAAGGAGGGGAGAGAGAGCAGGAGTAAAGCGCAGAAGAAAAAGAATAAGTCATTGCGAGCGGTAGCGTGGCAATCCTCTTGTTGATTATAAACACGACGGGATTGCCACGTCGCTATCGCTCCTCGCAATGACATACAGTGTTTTTTATTACGCCTCCAGTTCCATAATCTGCTCAGCCAACGTTTCCCATTGCTGCTGTAATTGCTGTAAAGCGGTTTGCTTTTGCTGGTAAGCAGTGTTGGTTTCTTTTAGCTTGGCGGCATCATTAAAAACTGCTTCGTCGGCCAGTTTATTTTCCAGTTGCTTAACTTCTTGTTCAAGGTCGGCAATTTGTTGCTCCATTTTGCCTAAATCTTGGTTCAGTTTTTTAAGCTGCTTGTTTTTATCTTCGGATGGCTGCTGCTGCTTAACCGGCTCTTTCTTTTCCTCTTTTACAGGTTTTGGAGCAGGGGCGGCAGCTTTCGGAAGTATCTGGCGTTTGGAGTTCCATTCCTCATATTCCTGATATGTGCCCGGGTATTCTTTAATCTGGTGGTTTTCAATAAACCATATTTTGTTGGCAATGTTATCAAGAAAGTAACGGTCGTGCGATACGGCAATCACTGTTCCCTCGTACTGCTGTATAGCCTGTATCAAAATATTAACCGACTGCATGTCCAGGTGGTTGGTAGGCTCATCCAGTACCAAAAAGTTGGCATCAGCGGTAAGCGCCTTGGCTAGTGCAACGCGCGATTTCTCTCCACCCGAAAGCACTTTGATCTTCTTGAACACATCGTCGCCCGTAAACAAAAACGAACCTAATATTGAGCGCAGCTCCGTATCAGTATGTTTGGGTGCAAAAGATTGCAGTTCAGCCAGTATCTCGTTATCCAGGTGTAACGATTCTAGCTGATGCTGGGCAAAAAACGTTTGGCTAACGTTGTGCCCTGTGGTACTGGTGCCGGTATATTCCTTATCGGCCCCGGCAATAATGCGCAACAGGGTTGATTTACCTTTACCGTTTGCACCAATGAGGGCAATTTTATCGCCCTTTTCAATTACAGCACCGGTATTTTCTAATATAGTAAGATTAGGGTAGCTCTTGCTCACATTCTCGAGTACTACTACATGGCGGCCCGATGGCTTGCTGAATTTGAAGTTGAAGTTAACCGATGGATTATCATCATCTACATCATCAACACGTTCCATTTTATCGAGCATTTTGATGCGCGATTGCGCCATTTTGGCTTTTGATGCCTTAGCGCGGAAACGTTCAATCAGGCGTTCCTCCTGCTTGATTTTGGCCTGCTGATTTTTAAACTCACCACGCTGAATTTCTTCACGTAAGCCTTTTTCCTCCAGGTAAAAGCTGTAGTTACCTGCGTAAACGGTAAGCTTGCCTTTGCGGCTTTCAACCGTGCGGTTAATTACCTTATCGAGGAACCATCTATCGTGCGATACGATGATAATAGCACCTTCAAAGTTGCGCAGGTAATCTTCCAGCCACACAATTGAAGGTAAGTCAAGGTGGTTGGTAGGCTCATCCAGTAATAAAATGTCAGGAGCTTGCAAAAGGATTTTGGCCAGCATTACCCGCATACGCCATCCGCCCGAAAAAGTGGCAAGCTTACGGTCCTGATCGGCCTCGGCAAAGCCTAAACCGGCCAAAATTTCGTGCGCCTTGTATTCAATATTATAACCGTCTAATGCTTCAAATTCAACTTGCTTGTCGCTTAGTTTGTTCAGCAAATCTTCGCTGTAATCGGTCTCTAGTTTTTTCAGTAGGGCTTCAATTTCGGTGTGCAGCTGGTTCTGGCGCTCAAAAGCTTCCATGGCCACATGCAAAATTGATTTGTCTGATGAGTACGATAATAAATCCTGGTTGAGGTAGCCAATGGTTAAATCTTTAGCCATTGATATAGAGCCCGATGTTGGCTTATAGTCGCCTACTATGATTTTAAGCAGGGTAGTTTTGCCGGTACCGTTAGCACCAATAAGGCCAATTTTTTCTCCGGGTTTTATATGCCAGTTAGCTTCATCATACAGGGCGCGGGCACCAATCTCAAACGTCAGGTTATTTATCGCAATCATTATTAATGCAAAGATACCTTTTTGAGAGCCAAGAGACAAGAGCAGGTAACCCGTACAGGTAGAAGATAAGCAGGAAGTAAGAGCCAGGAACCAAGAAACAGTTTTGTATTCTCCTTATTCCCGGCTATTACTTGTGTAGTTTATTTTACCACTTTTAACCACGCTTTAGCCATTAAAGCGGCACCTGCCACGCTTGGATGTACGCCATCGCCGGTCCAGTAGCTGCCGGGGGCTTGTTTAAGGGCTTCGTTGAATACGGATTGGTAGGGAATAAACGGAGCATCGTATTCCCGGGCAATTTCTTTAGCTACCGCACGGTATTCATCAAATTTAGGATACCATTTATCCGTTACTGATTTTACACCCAGTACGGCAAACGGCTCACCTATAATAAGCTTTACATCGGGCAGCGCCTGTTTGGTGCGATCTAACAGTTTTTTATAATCGGTACGGTAGGTTTCAATAGTGCCTGTGTAGCCGTTGGTTAGTGTATGCCAAAAATCGTTTACACCAATCATAATACTTAGTACATTGGGCTTAATTTGTAAACAATCAGCATCCCAGCGTTCTGCCAGTTGGTAAACCTTATTGCCGCTGATGCCGCGGTCCCATATTTGCAGGTTTTTACCCGGGTTGTTCAATAGTAAATCTGCCGCTGCTAAGTTAGCGTAACCGTTGCCAAACATACCTGTTGTATTAGGCGTGGTGTTGGTGCGGTTGCGCCCCGCATCAGTTATACTGTCACCCTGAAAAAGTATTACGTCATTATTATTTAACGATATTTTTTTGGGCGCACTACTTTCTGTTTTTACAGCAGCCGATACGATATCAGGTATTGACAAGCTGGCAATAGCGGCCATGGTAGAACCGGTAATAAATTTACGTCTGTTAAATTGGTTGCTCATTGGTTAAAATAGGAATGAGCACCTAAGGTATAATGTTTAAATCATATCTGCAAACTCGCTTTAAAGCCCTAAATTTGCGGCCATGTATCAATTGCTCAAACCCTTACTGTTTAAATTCGATCCTGAAAAGGTTCATTACTTTGTTACCCGCAATTTGAAACGTTTTAACCGTTTTCCCGGCGGTTCGGCGGTAAGCAGGGCAGTTTGGGCAGTAAACGATAAGCAATTGGAACGCACCGTATTTGGCCTCACCTTTAAAAACCCGGTAGGCCTGGCTGCAGGTTTTGACAAAAACGGTGATACTATTGCCGAAATGGCCAATCTTGGCTTTGGTTTTATTGAAGTGGGTACTGTTACTCCTTTGCCGCAGCCGGGTAATGACAAACCCCGCATGTTCAGGCTGCCACCCGATGGCGCTTTAATTAACCGGATGGGTTTTAATAACCTTGGGGTTGACGTGCTGGCTTCGCGCATCTCTACATATCGTAAATCTGCAGAAGCTGCTAAAAACCCCGTAATCATTGGTGGCAACATTGGCAAAAACAAGGTTACACCCAATGAAGACGCCGTACTTGATTACATCAAATGTTTTGATAGGTTGTTTGATGTGGTGGATTATTTTGTGGTGAACGTAAGCTCGCCTAACACTCCCGGACTGCGTGCCCTGCAAGAAAAAGAGCCGCTCATGCATATCCTCAACACCTTACAGCTGCGGAATAATAAAAATGGCATCAGCAGGCCAATCCTCCTTAAAATAGCGCCAGATTTAACCGACGACCAACTTAATGACATAGTTGAGATTGTGCAGGAAACTAAAATTGCAGGTGTTATAGCCACCAATACTACTATCAGCCGCGACAGCTTAACCTCGGACCCGAAAATTGTAGCTGAAACCGGCGGATTGAGCGGCAAACCCTTAACCCAGCGTTCAACAGAGGTAATCAGGTATTTATCGGAAAAGTCGGGTGGTTCATTTCCCATCATCGGGGTAGGTGGTATTCATTCGGAGCAGGATGCAGTTGAAAAGCTGGAAGCAGGTGCATCATTGGTGCAGTTGTATACAGGTTTTATTTATGAGGGGCCGGGATTGATAGGGAGGATAAATAAAAGGTTGTTAGGGAAGGTCAAATAGGTCGTAAAAATGTGTCATTGTGAGCGATAGCGACAATCTCCTCTAGCAAGATTTGGCAGCTTGTCGCTCGGTTACCGCTCATTGCCGCGGAGGCTACTACTTTGTCATAGCCACAAAGTAGCAAAAGGCCTATTCATCGCAATCCCTTCCTCCGCACAGGCAGCTCCCGGCCGGGTGCGCTGAATGCCCCGCGCTCTCTTGGACGGATATGTAATAATTCAGCAAATTCTAAAATTCTGTAAATTCAGATTCAGACAAAAGCACTGTCCTAACGCCACCTGTCTTTAGCGGCATCAGTGTTTTGCGGGTGGCACAAGCCTACGTAAAAGCATAGCACTAAGTGGCAAATAAAGGTAGCCGCAAGTTTATTCACGGTGTATTTTATTTTTATTGGCGTTCATGAAAACGCTATGCTTAGTTTCTTTTTGGTACTTTTTCTTCTGTATAAAAGAAAAAGTACATCCACAAGCGTAGGTGCAACCACTTTACCTGTCCTAACAGGGCGCTGCAATAAGTAAGCGCAGGATTATTCTTTGTAAATGTTGCTCTATCGTAACGAACTTTTACGCTTCGAAAAGATTTCTCCTAACGTCGAAATGACAAGGTGGGGGTGGAGTATAATCAAAAACTATTCGGCGACACTATATGACTATATGATTGCAATTCAATAGCGCACAAAAAAAATCCCGTTGGAATTAACCAACAGGATTTTTTTGGATTTTTGATTTAAGACTAGTTTTCTAAAATTATTTAGAAAGCTGAGCTAAAACTTCGTTGTTTTTAGCAATCTGGCTTTTAGCTGATTCTTTTGAACGGCTTCCTGGTTCAAGGTTGGTAGCCAATTTTAAAAATTGTACTTCTAAACGAGATACAGTTTTATTTCTTCTGTCTTTTCTTTTTAAACGTGTTACGCCCATGGTGCTTTATCTTTTACGGTTAACCCTTAAGAGGTCGAGAGCGGATTCGAACCGCTGTACGAGGTTTTGCAGACCTCTGCCTAGCCACTCGGCCACCCGACCATTGTTTTAAACGGAGCGCAAAAATAATAATTTATTATTGATGAGCAATGTTTATTTGAAAGTTTTTCTGCTTATTTCTGAACAAAATAATGCGGTAGCAATTGCCACGTTTAGCGATTCGGCTTGCCCGGAGCGTGGTATAGTAACTGATTTTGTGATCAACGCCTGAATGTCAGGCCTTAAGCCGTTGCCCTCGTTGCCCATGGCTATCAGGCCTTCATTACCAAAATCAGTACTATAAATATTTTCTCCGTTCAGCATTGCCCCAAAAATTGGTAAATTAAGTTGAGGAATGAGTTGAGCAAGATTAGCGTAGTGCAAATTTACACGGGCCAGCGAACCCATGGTTGCTTGTACTACCTTAGGGTTGTAAGCATCAACAGTATCTTCAGAGCAGATAATATTTTTTATGCCAAACCAATCGGCAGTGCGTATTATGGTGCCTAAATTGCCCGGGTCTTGCACACCATCAAGCACCAGCGTGAACCGGTTAAGCAGTTCTTCTCGCGTAATTTCGGGCCAATCGGGCAAATGTATTACGGCCAATACCTCCTGTGGGGTGGTTAGGCTGCTCATTTTATTCAGCTCAACTGCTGATATTTCTTCAATGTTGGTTTTCTTTGATAGTTTGTGCAATTTTGCAGCTACAGCCGGCGTATAGTATACCTTATGCACCTGGTATCCCGAAGTAATAAATTCCTCAACGGATTTAAAACCTTCGGCTACGAAAAGCCGTTGTTCTCTGCGAAACTTTTTTTGTTGTAAGGATTTTATTAAACTGATCTGAGATTTTGAAACCATTCTACCCGGAAAATAAGCTTTACAGCCTTGCAATATTAAGTATTCTTTTAGTTTTTACGATAAGCGGATGTAGTTTAACCCGGGGGTTGAAAGATAATGAGTACTTGGTACGCAAGATTACGGTTGATAGTGTAGACCAGGAATTTTCAGATGCATCCTTGTTGTATGTTGACCGTTTGCAGCAACCTAACAGCTGGTTCAACCTGCAACTGTATTACCTGTTTAATAAAAAAGGTAACAAGGATATTGGCGAACCACCTGCAATACTTGATAGTGCCCTTATAGAGTTTTCGCGTTTGCAGATTGAAAAGTTTCTTCGTAATAAAGGTTACTTAAAGGCTTCGGTGGCCAGTGCAATCAAAACCCAAAAAAAGAAAGCCTTTATTACCTTCACGGCAAAGCAGGGCCCCATGTTTCGTATACGAAATGTTCAAGACAGTATACCCGACCCTAATGTACAAGTACTTTATCGCATAAACCGCAGGCGTTTTTCACACGTTCAACCAGGCGGGCGTTTTGACACCGATAGTCTTGCTTATGACCGCGATGCTTTTTACCAGATAATGAAGCAAAACGGTTACTATGATTTTTACAGGCAGTACATGAACTACAACTACGACTCAACTTTTAATAGCAGCGTGGTTGATATTAAGGTGCTGATTGATAATCCGGCTGGTAAGAAAAATCATCCTATATACAAAATAAACAACACGCTCATTACCATAGCCACCAGCACAGGGCGTACCACAGGCAATGCCGACACGCTTAGAGTCGATTCGCAATTTACATTTGTTGATTACTCGCGCAGGTTTAAACCCAATGCTGTACTGAGGTATGTATTTCAGCATAAAGGAGATATTTATAATATAGATCAGCAAACGCTAACCACATCGCGGCTTTCCGAGTTAAACGTGTTCCGTAACGTACCTAACCCTATTTACACCAAAACGCCCGATAGCGTAAACCACTTGCTTAATAGCCGTATTGATATTATTCCGCTTAAACGCATGAGCGACCGCATAGAGGCGGAGTATCTGCATTCAGGTCCTGCCTTTTTTGATTTTTGGTCAGGCTCGGGCTATGGTTTTAACATTGGAAATACATTCAGTAACCGTAACCTTTTCAAACAGGCCGAAATTCTACAAATAAAGCTGAATTACAGTGTGCTGTTTGCAGGTAACACCACCACTTTGCCCGGTGCAATTCAAAACCAGGATTTTAAAATAGGTGCTAATCTGGTTTATCCACGCATCATATCGCCTTTTAATTTGCCGTCATTAGGCAAATATGGCGTACCTCATACAACCTTTGCATCCAGCTTTCAGTTGTTCTACCAAAACGGGCTGGTTAAGCGTCGTAGCTTCATAAACTCGCTTACCTATGACTGGATGGAAACCAGCCGTAAACAGCACTCGCTAACGCCTATAAGCATTGAGTTTTCAAACGGTACTATTGATCCAACTGCGCGCGATATACTTTTAAGTCAAAACAGGTATTCTTATGTTTATCTTATTGGCCGTACTGTGTTCACCGCAAGTACGCAATATACATATCAGCTTAATTTCAACAAGCTAAACAGCTTGGCCAATTTTGTATACTTCAGAGGTACAATTGACTTAGGTGGAAATACACTTGCGCTCATAAGCCGCGTGTTAAATACCAGGCGCGATTCATTAGGGCAGCGTACTTTGTTTGGCCATGCCTTTGCCCAATATGCCAAAGCTGATGTTGACTTACGTTTTTACCGCAATTTGGGCGGTAATGAACAACAGTTTGTATTTAGGTTTAACCCCGGTTTAGGTTTACCTTTTGGTAATAGCAACCAGCTTATTTTTGAGCGAAACTTTTATGCCGGCGGTGCTAACGATATAAGGGCATGGCTTCCACGCACTTTAGGTCCGGGTAATTTCAACCGTGCCATTTATAAAGACAATAATATACGCGACCGCCTTAAATACCTTGACCAGTTTGGTGAAATAAAAATTATAGGTAACATGGAATACCGTTACAAAATTGCCAATGACTTTTTTGGTACCAAACTTAAAGGAGCAACTTTTATAGACTTTGGTAACGTTTGGCGTTTGGATGAAACGGTTGAAAATCCGGGCGGGCAGTTTAAGTTTAACAATCTATTCAATTCAACAGCTGTTGGTATAGGTACGGGTTTGCGTTTCGACCTAACGTTTTTTGTGTTCAGGCTGGATGCGGCGTTCAAATTTAAAGATCCGCAGTTTACAGGTGCCGATCAGTATGTGCTAATCAAGCACTTCAGCAACTTATTTAAACAAGGCGATTTTAAGAAAACTTACAAGGCTACAAACAATGAAGATTACCGCTTTATGCAGCTTAATTTTGGTATTGGCCTGCCTTTTTAATGGCTTGGGTAATATGTTATGCTTGTAATGCCGGTTTTGCCGCTTAAATGTTAACCATTTTATGAGTTTTACGTACAAGGTTTTTTGTCTTGTATGAAGAATGTACTCCTGAGCTGTTTTGGACTTGTTGCTGTTTTGTATGCGTGCATGCAAAATAATGACAATAATTCATATGTAACCCCCAACCAGGTAGATAGCGCGCGCATACGATCTTATGAGTTTAAAAGTGCCATGTATCAGGCTAAACGGCCCGATTCGGCAGTGCATTATGCTACGGCTGGGCTTAAGCTGGCACGTAAGTTAAAAGATGTCAAAGGCGAGGCGCTGATGATGAACAGGTTTGCCCGCATAAACGAACAATACGGCAATTTTGGTTTGGCTGTAAAATATCAGCAAGGAATAATTAAAATTTACAATCATTTACAAATGCGCAAAGCTGCAACCGAAGGTAATATTAACCTTGCGGTGTTACATGCAGAAGAGGGGCATATAAAACAAGCAAGGCATTTACTAAGTAAGGTTTTAAATAACGTAAAGAACCAGAAAGATACATCGGGTATTGTTAAAGCGCTTATAGCGATGGGAGAGGTTGCCGAATTATCCAACAATCCTAAGCAGGCTTTAAATTACCTCGAAAAGGCTGAAAAGATGCATGGCGGAGACGAGGTAACTGATGCATACGTTAACCTGTTAGGAAAAATTGGCCGGTTACACAGTAGCTTAAATAATCATGGTCGTGCCATGGATTATTACTCGAAGGGTATTCAAAAAAGTATTAAAGGCGGCCATTCAAAAGGTCATGCCAAAATGCTAAATCATGCAGGGCGGGTGCTCGATTCTTTGGGCAACAAACGCGAGGCTTTGCAATATCATCAGGAAGGTTTAAAGCAATCGCGTGTATTTGGTTTGCCCGAAGAGGAGGCTCGCTCTTTGATGGGTATTGCAAGTTCATTAAAGGTGGAAGATGCCGAGGGAAGTATTTTGCATTTGAAGAATGCGCTTGGCATTGCACACTCCATCGGCCACAAACATTTGGCTGCCGAAATTTACCATAGTTTATCTGACATATATCGTCAGCAATCGCGATACGCCGATGCCATGAGTGCACTGCAGGAGCATCATCGTTTACTTGACAGTTTAATGGATGCCAACCGCGCACACAAGATTGCCGTTTTGCAAAGTAGCTACGAGTTGGCACAGTCGAGGCTGCAGGTAGAAACGCTGGAATTGTCCAATCGCGAAAAAACATATCAGCGTAATCTGCTAATCTGTGCAGCAACGGGAGTGCTGTTAATATTGATCATTCTGGCTTGGAACTATCGCAAAAACAATCTCTTAAATAAGCGTCTTGAAGCATCAAATGTGATTAAGGATAAACTGTTTTCCATTATTGGCCATGATTTGCGTAACCCCATAGGTGGTTTAACACAGCTTATTGGTGTTTTGCGCGAAGACGAGTTGGATAAACAGGAGCGGGATGAAATGCTAGCAGAAATGCAAAAGCAGGGAAATATTACGCTTGATATATTAAACGCACTGTTAAAATGGGGCGAATCGCAATTGAAAGGGATTGATCTTAGTCCTGTTAATTTCAAACCGACTGAAGTTATCGCACGGAACTTTACTGCACTGCAAACACAGGCGGCAGAAAAAGATGTTGCGCTTTTAAATGAAATACAATTGGATTTGCTTGTTTTAGGTGATGTAAATCATTTTGACTTTATAAGCCGCAACCTTATATCAAACGCAATTAAGTTTAGTTACAAGGGAGGTAAGGTTGAGGTTTTGGCAACTGTTGATCATCCTAATAATATGGCCGTTTTTGAAGTTAAAGATTATGGCAAAGGTATTAGCATACAACAGCAGCAACGTTTTGTAAAAACGGGAATGGAGATTGCCTACGGCACCGGAGGGGAAAAGGGGACAGGCTTGGGTTTGATGCTTGCAAAGGAGTTTGTAGTAGCCAATAAAGGTCGCATGTGGCTGCAAAGTATTGAAGGAGCGGGCGCTTCTTTCTTCTTTAGCTTTCCGCTTGGACAGCACTAGTAAAAGCCTGCCGCAAATGCGTATTTTTGCAAGACATGAAGTGGCTACCTGTTAAACAAAATATAGCATTTTTTCTTTCCAGTGAATTTTTTACCGATGCACTGCGTACAACTATAAGCATATTATTACCCGCCTGGATTTTATTTAGTTTAGGGAAGCCCGATGTTGCCGTAGCAGTAGGGGTGGGTACGTTGCTTACCAGCCTTACAGACAGCTCGGGCACCTATCATGATAAAAGGGCAGTATCACTGGTTAGTATATTGCTTTTCTTTTTTGTTGCCTTAATAACATCTTATACATGGCAATATCCCTGGTTAATGGGTAGCGTGCTATTTGTATTTTGTTTTACGCTTTCTATGCTTACCACTTTAGGCAACCGCTTTGCCATGGTTGGCACTACGGCTATTGCGTTAAGTATATTTATTAACGGACTAAAACCTCAAAACGGATTTGAGTTTAGTGCTTACATACTAACCGGAGGAGTTTGTTATTATTTGGTAACGCTTGTACATGCCTGGCTATGGCCATTCAGATCATTACGCCAGGCGGTAGCAGAATGCCTCAAAACTACAGCAATGTACATGAGTGCACGTACGGCATTCTACAACCCCCATGTACTGTTAGAAAAAGCTTACCAGCAAATTATACCATTTCATACCCTTGTAAACGAAAAGCATGAGGCTGTACGCGATTTACTACTGCGCGATAAGCTCGCCATGCGTCCTGACAACCCAAACGGGCAGCGGCTTTTAAAAATAGCTACGTTAGTGATTGACTTATACGAACGCATCACAACTGTTCATTTTGATTACCGGTATTTTCGTAATGAATTTGAAACCAGTGGAGCACCTGAAGTGATTAGCCGTTTTATTGACATAATGGCTCAGCAACTGGAGCAAGCCGGCAATGCTGTATATCAAGGAAAGCAAATAAAATCAGATGTGCATGCCAATGAACTGCAATATTTAAGACGCAGGCTGCAATACATCCTCGAAAAGGAGAGTGACCGTAACAGGAGGTTGCTGCAACAACTCGAAAGCAATATAAATGACATAGAGTCACGCATACAAGCGCTGTCATTAACGGTTGTAAATGAAGAGGCAGTTTACATAGCAGATGACGAAGTGTTGAACTATCCTGAATTCATTTCGAATAGTCCACGCATGGTGCAGCAATTTAAGTCGCACTTACATTGGCGGTCGCCATTGTTTAGGTTTTCATTAAGATTGGCTATTGCTTGTTTGTTTGGTTATGTGCTTACACAAACGCTGCCACTTGGCTACTATAGTTACTGGATTATGCTTACCGTTGTGGTTGTAATGAAACCTGCATTCAGTATAACCACACAACGTAACCGGCAAAGGTTAATAGGTACGCTCGCGGGTGTTGCCGCGGGATTCTTGATTATTACTCTTGTAAAAAACGGAACTGCATTACTTGTATTGTCGTTGGTATTCTTACTTGGATTTTTTACATATGCACGTAGCCGCTACCTTATTGGTGTTTTGTTTATAACGCCGATGGTAATAATCTGCTTGCACATTTATAGCGGCGGAAAGTTCATATTTATTATTGAGCGTATTTACGACACTCTTATAGGCTGCGGAATTGCTTTTGCTGCCTCATACCTTTTTCCGGTTTGGGAGCGATACAATGTAACCAACTATGTATACAATGTGCTTGAGGCTAATTATGCATATCTTGAGGCTTATTATAAAAAAATATCGGGTGAGCAAATCAGCTTTAACCATTATAAGCTTCTACGTAAAAACGTTTACATGCGCCTGGCCGATTTCTCTGCTGCATTTAAGCGTCTTTTAAGTGAGCCCAATAAAAAGAGCATCCCGATTGACGATCTGGAAAGCTTTCAGGCACTTAATCATCAGCTTTACGGTAATGTTGCTTCTTTATCATTACAAAGTTTTCAGAATAAAGAGATTAATTCTGATAATGCTCAAGCTGCTTTGGCGGCAGAAGCCCTGAACAAACTCAAAAGCTGTCTCAATACATTAAAACAGCTGCCTTCTAATGATGATTTGGCTTATTCCTTTGAAAACAATAGTCATAACAAGAACTATCTATCTAACGAAGAACATGAACAGCTTCAGTCGGTGATTTCGGCAATATCGCAGTTGCAGGAGCTTACCAAAGATATTGCAGAATGCACTCAAGGAAGTTTATAAACTTTAAGGACTGGCAGGTATAATTTAGTTAAGGAACGGAAAAGTGGAATATCAGTCGAACACTCGGAAAGGTGTCTGTATACGTTATTATTTAAAGAAGGAAAACGTTAAAATAAGAAAGGCGCAATTTCTTGCGCCTTTCAGTGATCCCGCTGGGACTCGAACCCAGGACCCCAACATTAAAAGTGTTATGCTCTACCGGCTGAGCTACGGAATCGTTTTCTATTTTAAACTTAACACCCGGTTGGTTAAGCTATACTTTATCATCTGATATTTACTCAGCCTTATGCATCTTTTTAAGTTTTTAAAAGCCTTCCGACAAAGTGCGGAAGGCTTTCAGTGATCCCGCTGGGACTCGAACCCAGGACCCCAACATTAAAAGTGTTATGCTCTACCGGCTGAGCTACGGAATCAACTTATTCGTTTCCGATAAAGTGGTGCAAATATAGGGCTTATTGCCTTTGCCTGCAAAAGTTTTTTAATAAAATTTAAATATTAAATTAATCGTTTAGTAATCAGAAATTTAAAATTTCACAATACCTATACAACCCTTATCACCAGCCAAAATTATTAGATTTCCGCGCCCGGAATTCTGACACACATTGTAGCTTGCCGCGTCAAATTGTTTCCAATTAGCTCCTCCATCAATACTAATATGGCTACCGGCAACACCGGTTGATATGAAGGTCTGATTTTTTATAAACGTAACACATGACTGATAACCAACAGGAAGGGTTTTAGGCAACATAAAAGCTGCTTCACTCTTCGTTGATGTATTGAAGCAAACTGTTGAATCAGCAATTTTAAAGCGTTCATAGTTTCCACCTACAATTACCTCAATGCCATTTCCGGTTGCATAGGAAAAAGCTCCTTGAGTAGTCTGACCGTGCGCCAGGGGTACATCTTTTACCTGAACGCGTTCCTTACTTATGGAAAACTTACGTGCGTTGCTACCACCGGTTACTACGACGAGTATTTTAGTGCTTTTACTATAAGATATAGATGTCCCGCTTGCAGCAAAAGCTGCTTCACCAGGCAGCGCAGGCAGTTTGGTTTTGTTTTCAAACCATGTGTTGCCTCCGTCCATGGTTTCGAGTAATAAAAACCTTCCATTAATCGGGTCGCCCATGCAAAAGCCATGTTTGCGATTTATGAATGCCATTCCGTCCAAAAAGTATGATGTATTGCTTTGAAAGAATACCTGACGCCAATTAACGCCTCCATCGGTTGTTTTTAGTATAACTGCTGGTGTGCCCGAACTCATAATGATGGCTTCTTTTGATGAAAAGGCTTCAATGTCCCTAAAATCATAAGTTTCGTAACCATTTAGTTGTTGCCATGACCATGATTTTCCACCATTTGTGCTGATTGCAACATTTCCATTGCTTGCGCTAAGCCACGCCACGTTATTATTAACTGCACACAAGCCTCTAATGCTGCAGTTTTTAGTGGCTATAATTGGCATAACAGTTTGTGCACAGCTTAAAGTTGTTAACAACACACATAAGGCAGCAACAATAATTCTCATAAATTTAAGATAAAGCCAAATTTAGATATTTGTTTTCTCACGATTAGAGCATAAAACTTTGCTTTATTGGCTATTCTGATACTTTAGGCCTATTCGGGAGAATTTTGTAATTTGTTAATAGCAATTAGTAGAATCTACTATATTTGCAGCCTTAATAATTGACTGGGGTATCGAAATATAGACAGCACCTCATAAGTCAGCCCAGGTGGCGAAATTGGTAAACGTTGCGGTCTCAGAAGCCGTTGAGAATTGTCTCTTGAGAGTTCGAGTCTCTCCCTGGGCACACCAAAATTTATATAACTAATAGTTTCTATTAGTAAACACATGAGCCCAGGTGGCGAAATTGGTAGACGCACCATCTTGAGGGGGTGGCATCCGTAAGGTTGTACGAGTTCGAATCTCGTCTTGGGCACATTTCATGATGAAGGCGACTAAAATAGTCGCCTTCATCATTATAATAAATCAGGATCTGTTCCGCCGGTGTTAGGTGACGTTATTTTACTTAATGAAAATGTAACTTCACCATCTTGTTCTGTGCCTTTAATTATGCCTTTATCAAAAAGTCCGTTTAAAACTTGCTCAGCCTGACGATGAAGGGTTTGAGGTGCTTCTGATGGTTCATATTCAGTCAGTTTAGCTGCAACATCTGGAGCGGTACCTTGCCCAAGTTGAGCTAAAGCATATAATACCTTGTCGTGCCATTCAGCAGAAGCATCATAGCTTTCTGGAGGTGCAACAGGTTTAAACTCTTCGTTGAATGATTGGTCTGCCTTGTTCATGACTTATTAACATTATCAACTGCTATTTGTTCAATACCATTCTATACATAAATTTAAACGAGATTTTTTGCAGCACCGTGATTAAAAAATTATACTTGCGATATGATCAAAGCTTACAGACTTTATACGGGCGCTGACAGCCATTCATATTTTGAACCAGGAAACGTTTCAGAAGCTGTTATAACAAAGGCAGAATCAATTCGATTTCAAGAATCCCCTCCAGGTTCCGTTTATGATTGGCATCCCGCACCGACAACTCAGTTTGTTATAAATCTTAAGGGCACTCTTGAATTTACAACCTTCAAACAAGAGGTTTTTGTGTTGAAACCAGGAGAGATATTAATAGCGCAAGATATGACAGGAAGCGGTCATAAGTGGAGATTATTAGGTGACGATCCCTGGCAACGTGCATATGTGGTTTTTGATGAGAATACAAATGTTAATTTTACCTCTGAGAATTTAGCGGATGTTTAAATTACTTTACTTTTAAATTCATGCTGGTAATACCATTCCATAACATATGCTCCATCTTTCCAATCTAACTTACCGTCTGACGCTAATTGTGAGATAAGTACGGATAGATTATGCAATGTTGCGTTTCTAAGGTTTCCATCCATTAATTTTAACTGCTCAATTGCACAACTTACAACTTCATTTGCGTTTGCGCTGTTGGAACATGTATCAGCTAATTTGAGTTGAGTGAGTAGTATTGGCAATTTTTCTCTTAAAATTTGTTTTATACGGTCATCAATATGCCCAGGAATAACTGCTGTTAGCAAATCTGCTATGGGTGACTCAACAAAAATCTTTAAGTTTTCAGTAACAACTACTCCAATATGCAATGCTGATTTGATTTCAGAAGGAATGCGGTCAAATAACGCTTTAATTTGTTTCCAAATTTTCTTTAACCAGGAAGTAAAACTCATGTTTTTCGATTTTTTAAGGAGTGATAAATTTTAAGAAAATAGTTTGACGTCCTTATCAGCATAGATAAGGCCGATAAGCATGCAACGAAACATCCGGCGCAAGTTGAAATTGAAGCAATCAACTTGAGCGATTCGTCTGTAAGTATTAAGGTTTTAACTGCAATCAAGTAACTTGTTGCAGCTGACACTATCCCAATTTGAGGGTTATAATTTAGGTAGTTGTAAAGATACCTGGCGCTTTCTCTCATGAGTCAAATTTTTTAAGGTCATATTTGCTGATTAAAGCCACAAGTTTGTTTGCATAATTGGGATCCGTAGCATAACCAGCTTTTAAAAATGCTAAGGCTTGTTCTTCCGGAGATACGGAAGTGAAAACTCCGTAAATAGTATATCTCTTGTTAACCTGTAAAAACTTTATTCGATCAGCAAAGCCATCTATTATTGAAGGGTAGGAGCGAAATGGTTGCTTAATTTTGATTGCTATGCCGTTTTGATATTCTGTGGTAAAGTAATGGACTGAATTGCCAGTCCACATCTTAGTTGATTTTATACCAAAGTAATTATTGTGAAGCATTGCCAATTTAGATTTTCCTGCGTTACTCTCTAAGATTGCTTGGGCGATCATAAGTGAAGGGAAAAGTTTTGTATTTGTACAAGACTTTTTGACTTCATGACTAATTTTTTTGATAAATTCTTTTATTGTTGACATACTACTTAAAGTGCCTAAGGTGGATTTGATAGGCGTTATTTTGGGTACAATCTGTAATGAATGATTTTGGTTGCGTTGCCTCTTATGTCATTTAGTCCAATTGAAATTCCTTTAAACCCCAAAGCATTTTCAATAAACTGTTTACGATCGGTTGATACAGCTATGCCCTTGAAGCCCGAACTATATTGCAGGTTTTGCGTTCGGGAAGAGCTTATACTTACGCTATTCATATCTATTTGATAAAGTTACCCGCAACTGGATCCAGATCGCATTTACCGGCGCCGTGTTACCGTTACTATTAAACAAGTGACTACCGTTTCCGATCCCAAGATTATCATAAAAAGGTTTTGTATTCCACTCGAAACTTAAATACTCACCTGGAGAAACCAAAGGCGTAGAGGTCCAGTCGGAGCTTACTGATGGCATTGCTGGATTGTCCGTCCAACGCATCTCATAGCTTAAGCGGTCAGGATTGCCAGATGCATTAGAATTATCAGTTGATTTCAAAGATGAGTCAGGTACATTTTTATTGGATGGCTGTTCTGGAGGTACACTTTTATTAAAAAGGAAGAAGCCATTATAATTAATGTTTTGAATTTGTACCACATTGGAGCTGACCATAATTGGTGTCGAGGTGATGCTGCCGGTTTTCTTACCCGAAGCAAGAGCTAGATCTGTGCCGTTTATGATTAAATCCGGAGCGCCATCAGACATGCTTATGCTCCCATTAAGCCATTCAGGCGCGACTTTGGAACTTAACGATTTTGCATATAATGTTCCACCAATGTTGTTGATACCATCGCTGGCAGCACCAATATGTGGGCTTTCATCATTGAGAGTAAAATCCAACGCTGATGGATTATTAAATCCCGGTGCCTTATTGAATGAAGATTGAAAGTAATCTGGGTAAGTCTGTCTAAATGTATCTAAGCTCATCCATTGCCCTGATGGTGTAACTCTAATACGCCCCATTACATTGCAGTAAGATAGGTTTGATGGTTGAATAGTTGCTAGATTTGCAAGGGTTATATCAGTATTTGAATTAAAATAACAACTTGTAAAGTATGTATTTTGCCCACTTAATGGAACGTCTATAAATATGGAAGATAAAAACTGTAATACTGCACTTATGCTGTTTATACTTATAAACTTGGATCTTAATACGGAGCTTGTTGCAGATTGTATAATTTGATTACACGTAAAGAAGGTACATTCTGAAACGTTTCCACGTAAATTCACAGTTCCCATATCTCGAATCAAAATATTACTAACGCTCATTAATCCAGCGTTAGCATTAAAACTAAAAGTAGTTGTACCCGATCCCTTTATAACAACGTTTCCATCACCTATCATACTGGAGCCGTCCAAGACTTTTGTGCTTCCCGCCCAACCTTCCTCGTAGGTTCCTGTTCCTATGATTATTCTTACAGGAGCTGCGTTAGCCAGGTTGGTTATAGCATTTCTAACACCTAAAAGCGTTTGCTTTGGTTTATCAGGTGTAAAGCCGTCATTATTATCATTTCCAGCTTTACTTACGTAGAAGTTTATAACGCCGGCACCTCCTGGGTTGACTCTAAAATTATGTTCCATTTATAAAAGTTTAATGTTTACGGCAGCTAATGCGACCGTTGTGTTGGGAAAATCTATCCGCCATATTATCCATCCGGCTCGGATTTTTAGAGATCCACTAAATGGTAAAGTAATTTGTTCGAAAACTTTTCCACCATCCGTGCTGTAGCGCAACAAGTTTACACCATCGCCTATAGCTTCCGATATCACTACATCATTTTGAAAATAATCTTTGTAGAAGCGAACTGGTTGTGGAAAGCTCAGTGTAAAGTCTTTAGTGACACCAGAAAGTTTTTCTTTATCTGCATTTGTAAATACATTAGTGTCCAAATTCCTCTCATAGGCAGCTTTTATTTGCTGATCGCTTAGAGCCGTATTCAGCAAGTCTGGATCTGATATTTTTACGTAAGTGGCACTAGAACCGGTAGAAATCGCTTGGTACAATGCCCATTTTCCGTCTCCGTCATTAGTTACAAACGCCTGAAACGGTAATCTTGAAACGTTAAAAGCATTTCTTTCAGTTAAGCTTGAAAAGCTCTTTTGAACTGGACTTCCAACGAATGCATCGGCAATTTTTTTCAGGGTGTCAAATTGCGGATTCACATCGTCTTTAATTGAATTTATAGCATTACTAATCGCGCTATTTCTATCAGCAATTTCCTGATCGTGAAGTAAACGTACAGCTCTTTCTGAAGGGTAATTTGTTGGTGTTGCCTGAGTCAAAGAAGATACAGTTTGAACCTTATTAATTTTATCTTCTTTGTCCGACACGTCTGAAACTGCATTAACCACCGCCCAGCCGTCCATGAGATCATTAATTCTCGCTTTGTTCTTTAAGCGATAGTCTTTGTCTTCGCTTCTGACGTACACCCGTGTTACATGTTCTTTTAGTTGATCTAACTTGTTTGTAAAATCCGACAATAGCGTGCTTAAGTTGGCAGTCACCCTGTTGCCGCCCCTTACAGATTCAGCATCTACATATGCTAAATTAGGGTTGTTGTGTTTACGTTCGTCTCCTGCGTATAACATTATAAAAATGAAAGTTTAGAGTTAGTAAATGCGTTTGTAGCATTAGAGCGGGCAACTATGACATTTTGGTTGATGCCAGCGTTATTGACTATAGTTACTTGTGATAGAAATCTAAATGCCGTAAAGTACGCTTCTGCATCATTATAAACCACAGACGTGAATTGGCCAAACGCGCTGTCATAAACATAGTAGACGTATTCACCTGGTCCAGAATTTACTGAATTGAAAGTG
Organism: uncultured Mucilaginibacter sp.; assembly: GCF_913773635.1. Classification (GTDB taxonomy): domain Bacteria; phylum Bacteroidota; class Bacteroidia; order Sphingobacteriales; family Sphingobacteriaceae; genus Mucilaginibacter. The sequence goes on along the minus strand of NZ_CAJYGQ010000013.1, from coordinate 119,363 downwards.
CGTGAGCGCCCATCTTGAAATGTGCCCTTATTGTACTCTGATTCAATATCAGCGGCAGTTAGTGTCTCTTTTGTCGAATAGAAAAGAACTCCTCTGCCTTTAAAACTAATAGTACAGTTGTCGGAAGTGCTGTCATCTCCACGCGCTAGTATAACTTGTGAACCAGATACTATTAATCCACTTTTGGGTTTACGTAACACTATCATATCGGTACGGTTTGTACTGATAGAGGAAACGGCCAGAGCCCTTGATGTCTCACCAGCTAAAGGGAGTTCATTTCCAAATGTTGAGCTTTCGGCAGACAGTGGTTTGGCTTGCGATGCATTTGGTACTGGATAACTGTATGTGGCAACCAAGTCTGCTTTAACGCCCTTATCAACAACCAACGCTTTTGAGTTTGAAGTTGGTGTAGAGTATGAGGTCAAGCCGTCATTTTTCCAAAGCTTCCATTGCGCACTTATACTGGGACTTACTAAGGATTTACTTTCGAGATCAAGGGTTAGCTTGTTGTTAACTATCGTTAAGCCTGATCCGATATCAGAAGACTGTAATCCTCTCTGTGAAAAAATCTCATTGATTGCTGAAACTAAATCATTTTTTTGAGAAGTATTTAATGAGGATAGATTGCCCAAGCCTTCAATTTCCTGGGTCATGCTTTTTCCAATTCCCCAGTCTCCGTTTGTTTTTGGGCCAAATATCGTCCAGCTAAATGAATTAATATAAAAATCTCCGTCAGAACCAACCGATTGATTCATTGGGTTTATGGTTCCGTGTAGTATAGATTTTCCGTTTATACCCGGAATTCCTTGCTCTCCTCTTGGCCCGGGCCCACCGGGGGGGCCATTAAGCATAGAGAACGCCTTACGCCAACCATCGGCTTGTTTATCGTAGAATTCTCCTGTACTAGTGTTAATGTAGGTATCATTAATACTACCTGTATTATTCAACGGGGTTGAGTCACCAAATAAAACTTGTCCACCAGATGGCTGATTTGCGGTGAAAGTATACGCAGTGACCCACGTACCATTTCGCTTTTGGTAAAATGTGCCGTCAGCTATATTTAAAGACACATCCTGGTTTTTACCCACATTGTTTTGAGGTAGCGCGTTTACAAAAGTAATAGTATTGCCGGTTTGTATATTTGACGCGATGTAAGAGAGAAGACTTGAGAATGCGTATTGATAGTCTGTATCGCCTTTAACTAATATGCTGGTGTCGTCGCCAGTTATTTGTTGAGTAAGCTCAAGCTCGCTAAGTTTTTTATCTGGCATTTTTAAAATAAACTATCGTAAGCAAAATAATTATCAATCTCAGGTACGCCTGTTGGGGCATTATAGCTGGTGTGGTCAACGCCGCGTATCCTCGGACCAGATTGCCTAGAGCTTTTATTTTTTTCGTTGTAGCGCCATAGGGGATAATCAATTTGATTGTCTATTAAAAATTTCTCCACTTCATTGGCATGAGCATTGGCAACACTACGTTGCTGTTGAACCAACTTTATCTGGTCTTGAGTGTTTACCGGCTGCGCGTTGTCATATTGTTTAATGACAGGGCCGGTTGCAGTGTAGTGAACTCCATTGCCTTCAATAAAGCGGGCAAAGGTGAAGTACACCAACGTTGGTGCAATGCCCTCATAAGCAATTAAATTGCCGTAACCATCAGTATATTCGCCTCCGTTAAAAAGCTTTTTGTAAACCTGAGGTGCATCGTTTTTAATTAACCCATCTGTATCAAAATATTTTAGCAATTGATAATATAGAGGATAACCTAAAAACGGTTTCAGGTCAAGTTCCTGGGCTTTTCTTATAAAAACTGTAAGGCGTTCTGGCTTTATATTTATAGAGATATCCTCAAATTGCTGAAAGGTCTCAGCGGTAATAAGCAAGGAAGTCATGATGAAAATGTTTAAAGTTGATGAAAGAGGCAGGTTATTGCGTAACCATTGCCGTTGCCTCGGCTTGTTTAAAGCCGTAAGCATATGTTAAAATGGCAATCTTGTTTTCCTCAGGTAACGAAGACATTAAAATTTGATTGATGCTACTTCCTGACTTCATACCCGCACTATCGTCAGCAACGTTGCCAGGTACAGGTAAAATGTTCCAATTTCCGGATACATTAAGCTGCTGATGAAAGTTGCCGAATAGCTCAGAGAATATTTCACTCAGTTCCTGCCTGTCCGGAGCTGTGTTATCATTAAACTCACGTATAGCTTCTTTCTTCTCACCTCCGTTGCTCAATCCCGATGCCTTTTCTGCGTTGATAAGTTCTTTAGGTACTGAAAATCCTTTGATGATACGAGCCTCTACCGATCGTTCTGTCGTTTCAAACAGCTTATCGTTGTTTTGAATAGCGTAAGGTTTAAAATCCGGCTTTGAGGCTTCATCCTCGTATTCAATTACAATGATTTTTTGGGCACTTTTTGTGCCCTGAAAGCTTCCTAAATCTTTTTCAAATTGCGACGGCGTATTTCTGATAGCTGCATCCGGAGAATTGTTGTCCGCTTCTTCGCGTCGCGATTGCATAAAAAGCATTGTCGATGGCAGAAAGCCAGTTGTAACTTCGCGATTGTTGAAGGTTTTGATACCGGCTTCAGTTTCGAAATCCTCCCAAACACTGTCCGCCTCAATCAATGGATAATCATCAACTTCTGGATTGAAGTAATAAAGCTGGCCACAATAGTATTCCCAGCCACCTGCCTTTAATATTTGTCTATCGATCACATCTGGATCCGGGTTATACTGATCAATGAATGTGATTTTTGAGCGCATAATATGCTTCCAGCTTTTGCGGCCCCAATCATTGTAAATAGCATATTTCCCGGCTGTATCAGCATTGTCTGTATCGCCTATGCGTATGTCTTCAAACTTCACGTAATGGGCTGATGCTATTTGGTAATTGGCATTATAATTTACATGAATACCAAATCCATTAAATAAGGCTTTGTCGGTAGCTACAGCTTTAAGTAATTTGGTAAGGGTAAGCCCTTTAGTATTCACAACTCGTTTGCCAAGCTCTTTGTCTTCAAAACCGTTTCCTCCTATAAATTTTGCACGCTTATTCCAGCAGTCTTTAGCTGTTGGCGATGCTGCAACCAGTTCGAGCATACGTTGCGGGTAGGCGTTATCTACATCATAATTAAGTATGCCAAAAGTTTGATTAGGTCGTACTCTTATTCTCCGTTCTATTTGTGGTAAATAGGATTTCATTAAAATTTAAGTTGTAGGTTGTGAGTTGCAGGTTGTGTGCAGGCAGTTTGTACAAATGCTTAAGGATAGCTTACAGCCTGCAACACGCAACCTGCAACTAATTACTCAGTGTCTTCAGTTAATTCATTTAAAGCAGTTATGGTGCTTGCATAACTGGCTGTGCCTGATAGAGGCGCAATTACTACGGCGCGTGGTGGATAAGGCTCGCGCAACTTTTCGGGATTAGTTAATTTTAGTTTGTATCCACCTTCCATGCCCTCATCAGCAGCATTGCGTTCAGCTTCGGTAAGGATGAGGCCGTTTACGGCACCAAATAATTCTACTGCCGAATTGCTGTCTCTGTAGTTATTAATAACTACGGCCTTTACACGGCCATAGCCCATGGCACGCAGTTGTGCTTTAATTTCAACCGACAGACCTGCAATATTGAAATCAATCTCTTCGGTGTAGCGTGGTCCAACCTGCGTTTTTGCCAGTTTAGACATGGCATTGAAACTGTTATTGGTACCCTGAAACTTGTATAGTTTTCCACCGTTTACAGGCGTAAGTTTATCAATTGTTAACGGATTAGTTGTACTGTATTGAATTGTTATATCATCCTCGTTAAATATGTATATAACATCCTCAATACCTGATGTTACGGGCGAGGCTGAGCTAAGGCTGAAGCCTTCGGTAATTTTGCTGAAAATTGTTGGCATATATAAAATGTGGTTAATTGTAGGTGTAATGTGCAGATATGCTAGTGACGTGTTTGCCCGACATCAAAGGAGTAAAAGGATAGAGCAAACCGGTAACGGCATATCTGCTCATTTAGATATTATACGGTTGCTGGCAGATAAGGCGCCAGGTAGAAAAGTTCGTTTGCAAACTTAAAGTTAACAGCTGCCTTCATGCGTGCTTTCATACGCACAACATTATCGTTGGTATAAGGCTTCATGTAAACGGTAGATAGTTCGCTTTGATCTCCCAACAAATCAACGCCTAAAAACAGGTTTGATGAGCGTGCACCTAAAATGGTATTTGCCTGCCAGTGGTTCATGAGTTGCAAAGGCAAACCAAGGTAATCCATCTTCTTTTTGTCGGTAAATGCATTGAGAACATTGGTGGCATTGTTAGCCTGTGCCTGAGCGTACGCATAACCAACATGTAGCGGAATTTGAAGATTGAAGTCTTCCTGGCTACGATCGGCCGGGTCAAGCTGTGAGTAAACGCTGTTTAATACACCCAATACGTTGCCGGCATTAATAAAGCTGATTGAGCCTGATGCAATTGCAGTGCCTGCGAAAGTTGCAGCTTTGCGGCTGTTAATTGCATGATAATTGCGAATTAACTTAAAGGTTGTAGCGCTCTCAATTTTTATAAAGTACGATTGGTTTAAAAGATCTACCCCGGTTCCGCCGTTTGTTGTATCTTTAAGTGAGCTGGAGTTTGTTGCAGTAAATGTTATAACATCTCCATCATTAAGCGCGGCAGTGCTTGATAAGGTTACTACACCGGTTGTGCTGATGCCTGATACTGACATAGATGTAGCACCTTTGTTTAAGCCAACGCGGTATGTTCCTGCAGTTTCTGCAATACGCGGAATTAATCCTTTAAACGGGTCAGAGAATACTGCTTCGGGTGTAGCGTCTTTACCCAGCCAATACAAACGCTCATTTGCTATTTGTATTTTGGTCAGATAGCGCTGAACCATAAAGTCTGACAGATCAACCACGCCTTCATAATCACTAAAGGCACCAGGTGCAAGACGTTGAGATTCCCATGATTCGGCAAGTTTATCCCATTGTTCCTGTTTCATAAACTCGTAAACAACAGGGTCAAGGTAGGTTTCGGTTTGTTGGGTTGTTGTGCCCTGATCAGTGAATATGCCCGACGGATTTTGCAGTTTTACATCGTCGTCTACATCTAAAATAATTTTCCTTGATTTAACATCGTTTACAACAGTGAGTAAACCGCGTTTTACAGAATCGGCCTCGAGCAATGTGCTGGCCATAAACCCTGCCAGTGCTTCGCCGGCGTAGGTGTTGTTTGTGAAAGTGAATTTAGCCATATGTATAATCCTCCGGCCCCCTAAAGGGAGGATTTTTGAGAATGTAAGTAGCTTTTACTAGGGATAAAAGTTGCCCTTATTGAGCTGAATGGTTAGGAAGATGTATAGGCTTCGAAAACATGCATATTTAGTTATGCCTTAGTTTTTGAGTAAGTGAAGCCGGTTGGAAGGATATATTATTTTACCTCACTCACGGCTTGTTTAACCGCGTTTTTAGCAATTTCAGACTGAGGTGCGAAAAACGCCTGACTCTCTGCTTTGGCTTTACTGCTACGTTTAGAACCATCAGGGATAAAAGTTGACTTGATTTCGTTTTTGATCTCGTAATGGCTTTGTTTTAAACGGGCCTGAGCATTTTGCAAGGTTGTGCGGGCTTCTATTAATAAAGCGTTTTGAGCGTGTAGTTTAGCCTTTAAAGCAGCAATTTGGTTTTTTACCTGGTAAGGTTTAAAATTGTTTTTGTTTGCCGGCAATTCTTCCTCCTCCTCATCTTCGTTTTGAATTTCGGGGGCGGCGTCCAGTTTTTTTACCTTGCCTTTTTCAATGCAAAGTTGCTTCCCGTCGGCAGTGGTATAAACGTCATCTACAGCCGGAGTGCTTAGCTCTTCATCCTGGTATACCTCGGTTTCGCGGTCAAGCTCGCCTGTATGATGTAGTGCTCCTTTGTCGGTCATGGTTTGTTTGTTCATTACCTTTTTAAAAAAATTCATCATCTTATCTAAAACCGATGTAGTTTTTTCGATGAGGTCATTGTTGTGCATGTTCATTTGCTGTTTTGGTGAATTATTATGATTAACTAAAATTTTATTTATGCAGCGCTGGTATACTGCAGGAGCAGAGCCGGTACATTTCATCAGTATTGCGCTGTTAGTAATACTGGTTTTATAGTCTTCAATACGATCAATAAATCCTAATGCCAGGGCTTGGTCGGCAGTCATCCAAGTAACGGCGTTAATGAGGCTGTTTATGGTAACATCGTCTAACCCGGTTTTATCGGTATAAATTTGTGCCAGGCGTTGCTGTACTGTATTAAGCATTTGTACGTCTTTTAACAATTCATCGGCATTGCCGCCGCTGCCTGCCATTGGCTTATGAATCATGAGCAGTGCGTACTTGCTCATTACAATCTCCTGCCCCGCCATGGCAACCACCGATGCTGCTGAGGCTGCCAATGCATCAATATAAGTTATAACCCGGCCATCATACTTTTTAAGCAAATCGTAAATGGCAATAGCATCGAAAGCTGACCCTCCGGCCGAACTGATATGGAGCTCAACGTCCTGACCGGCAGCCTGTACCAATTGTTGCTGCAAGTAAGCAGATGACAGGCTGCCCGAACCAATACCGTCTTGCTCGGTATCATATAAATAAATTTTGTACATGTTGAAATGGCTTGTATTAGATGCAGTTGAACTTTTGAGTTCTTGTGCAATTAGATAATTGGTTATTTGCCGCTATGCGGATATGGAAATAAATTTAGTGAGCGGAGCCTTGCAGATATTTAAGGTGCTATTAAGTTGATTAGTGAGCACCATAATCTTGAATCGAAGCCTATGATGTTGGTGCCGATTGGCATAATTCAAAGGTGCAAAAATTATTTAATCATAATGGTGACACAACCTTGTCAGTACTGGAAAAACTATTTATAGCCCGCCATATAGTACGCTCATCCTTATTGAATTGACCTTGCGCTTCGAACACTGCTTTATTTTTGCTTATGCCACGGGTTTGCATTTGTACTACTACCCACAAATAAATTTCACGATAGGTAAAAATTTTTGAACTGATGAATCCTGCTTTAAACATTTGGCTTAGCGCACCGTTTTCAAAAAGTTGGTTAGCGATTTTGATATCCATAAGTATAGGGGTTATAATTATTATATGAGCATGTAGAAAGCTCAAGCAGCTTATGTAAAAGTTTGTGCTTAAAGATTAACCCGGTTAACTGTTTGGGCTAATATGTTTTGCTGGTGATTTACATCTTTAACGTCAACGTAAATAGGAGGGAAGTTGTTGAGCATTTGATAAGCCAGGGTGTTGGCCAAATCTTTCTGATCGTTTACGGGTTGGCTGTAATACCGGCTGGCGTTACCGCCATCAGTGAACACCCCACCTATGGCATAACCACTGCCTGCGTTAGGTACCGAAAAATCGCGACCACCGTACGCCACATTTATAGCGCTAACCATGTTGCGTGCCCACGGGTTACGCATGGCCTCGCTTACAACAACTGCCTCACCCGAGCGCAAATAGGCGTTTGTGTTATCTGTGCGGCTATAACCGGGTAATACAGCACCCCGGCCATCAGATATAAATTGTCCGCCTTGAGCCATGCCAGGTTTTTGCTTAGCAATTTCGGCAATTGATGTTGCACCCTGCACTGCCATAAACGCAGCCTGAGCTATACCCAACGCCTGACCAATAAATGGAATACCTGAATAAGCCTTTAGCGATTCCATTATAGACTGTTTGGTACTTATAATAGTATCAGCAATTGAAGTTGCTTTTTTGGCTAAAAATGCTGCTTTATAAATTGCTGAGTCTTTCTTAGTATTTTTCAATACAGCATCAATTAGCTTATCACCAGCATGTATTCTTGATGAAGTAAGCTTATCTTCCAAGTCCGCTTTTTGCTTAGCGTATTTAGCTTCTATTGACGTGGTCTCTTTGCCTTTGGCCTCTGCTGCGTTTTTTGCTACGTCATGCTGTAATTTTAATAGTTCCTGCTCTTTCTTTATTGCAGCTGATTCATGACCGCCCTCACGTTCATTTGCAATACTTTCTTGAAGTTTTGTTTCTTTTATACCTAAGTCTTGTTTATCAAAATTGTCATTAATTTCCTTCGAATCAGTTTCATGTTTGGCTTTGAAATCATTTAACAGTCCGGATGCATCATTGTATATTTTTTGCGCTTCAGATTGTTGCTTTTTTAAACTTTCTATTTGCAGCTTAGATGTTGCTGTTAATGGCGCTGCCTCAAGTTCAGTTAGTTTAATGCCTGCATTCAGGATTATTTCATCATTTTTTTGCTTGATGTCTTCAATTTTTTTCTTTTTTTCATTGTACTCTTCATCCAGTTGGGCTTGTGCCTGCTGCCTTGCAGTCATTCCAATGTTTTTAAGTTCCTTATGATATCCGTCAAGCGTTTTACTATCTTCCTCTCTGAATTTTTTATTGATGGCCTCTATGGAAGCTACATGTTCCTTTTCAATTTGCTCAATTGTTTGTTTATGGCCTTTGTACTTATTTTTTAGTTGCTGAAAATGAGCGTCGGTATCTGATATTTCTTTAGCAAAACCTTGAAGAATATTTTGAGCCATGCGAGCTTTTGATTCGATCAACTCATTCTTAGCCTCATCACTTAGTTTTTTTACGTCTTCATTATGTTTTCGTCTTTTATCCAAATCCGCTTTTCTCTGTGCTTCGCGTTCCTGCCTCCGCTTTTCATTTGCGTCAGCTCTTTTCTTTGCTTCCTCTTCTTGTTTTTTCTTTTTTTCAGCTTCTGCTTTATCGTGTATGGCCTTCTGTTCTAAAGCTTTATCTGAATTATCAGTAATTGCTTTTTCAACCTTTTTGAAAGCGTCAGTTGTTCCGGTAGCAAGTTGTACCATCCCGCTGGCAAATTTTTTGAAATCTTTGTTAATTAAACCCTCGTACATAACACCGAAGGCCTTAAGCCTATTCAATATATTATCTTCAATTAATTTACCTAGCTTTTTTAGCCCTTCAACAGGGTTGGTGAACGCCTCTACAATAGCTAATTTAAATTTTGAAATATTTTCTTTGACAGTGTTGACAACCACGCCTAAACCAGCCAGAAATTGACGAAATTGCTCTATTCCTTTTGGGCTTTTTGTGAAATACTCCATTATTGACTCCAAAACCAGTAGCAGAAGACCAAAGCCGGTTGTTTTTATTGCACCACCTACACTTTGGAAGCCGGTTTTAACGTGGGCCAATCCGTCTTTCATAGCGTTGAATCCCTTTGATGCATCTTCAATTGTTGATGCGAACCCAGGTCCAAAGGATTTTCCATACTCCATCAAATCTGATAGCGTTCCTTTCGCAGCACCAATAGATGCCTTGTAATAATCAAATACTTCACGGCTTTTTCCAACTGCAACTTCCTGATCGGCTATAGCTTTGTTAAGGTGACCGATTTTTGTGTTTAAGTTTTCAACACCTTTAGAGTTGTCACCCTCTTTTTTTGAAAGCTCTTCATACTGCTTTGTGAGTTCTGCCAATAAGGCTTTATTTTGCTGTAAAGAACCTTTAGATAGTTCGATTATTTTTTTATTGGCCTCCACTTTTGAGCTGTTATCCACTACAGCCTTCTTGTTATCCTCAATGGTTTTATTTAGATCTCTATATTCGATGGAATTTTGTTTAAACTCTAATCCAAGTTCCCTTTGGCGTTTTTTCGCATTTTCAATGGTGATATTAGCATCTTCAATGCTTTTTTTCATTTGCTCCGTCTGATTGATAAATTCAGCGAGCGTATTATCGTTAACATTAAGATTCATATTATGTTTTTATTGCCAATTGGCATATTGTTGGTTAAATAAAAGCCTAAGTTTTTATTTATTTAAAATTATTTTTTGAGGAGTTTTGAATGCACGTTTGGTACTCAAGTAAAAATTATGGTTTGCCCAAGTATATCGTCAATTTCTGATGTACCGATTGGTGTGATGAGTTTAGACAAGACAATCGCAGTTACCTTGGGATTTTTTAAAAGCTCTAGGGTTAACATATACACTTTTACCGTTTTCGAAATGGTCATATTTAAAAACGTAATAGTATCCGGTGTAAAGCCAGTTTTTATTTAAATAGCCTACAACTATTAATATAAGCACGACAACTAAACTTATGAGCCAGTTACGTTTGCGGTTGTTGTGAGAGTTGTTTATAGCATTAAAATGAATTTGGTTTTACCAGGTTTAAAGCTATTTGTAGAGATTTTCATTTTGAAAACATTAAAGATTAAATTTAATTTGCTGTTTTTTGGCCAATAATCTTCTCATTATTGTTGATCATGATCAAAGAAGTCAATGGTTGTGGCGCTGTCTACTTTGTACCAAATTGTATTACTATTAGAGCTTAGTTTTTACTGCTTTTTTTAGTATTGAAGGTTCGCCACCTAAATTAATATCTGCGGGTTTTAAATAATACAAGTCATCAGCATAAACGTAGTTTTCCGGAAGTTTAAAGTCCTGGTCAATTAAGGCCAACTTCATATTTGGTTTAAAACCCAACCATTTTCCTGATAGCTGAACTAAGCTATCTGTTTTCATCATTGCAGTAACACTATCTTTCTTGATACACGAGCCGATGTATGCCGTTTTGTATTTAAAAATCGAGTCTTTTTGAAAACTAAGCGCAGAATAAATCATAACAGGCTTGTTGAATTCGGCACTGGTGTCTAATTCTGCAATTAACCTTTGTTTTTTCCACTCGGGTATATCCATAGTGTTAATCTCTGTAGCATTAATGGGTCTAACTAACCGATAGGTTAAATCTGCTGAGATGTTTTTATTACTTAGCCAAGATGAATCAGTATATATCGGCGTGTTAATATTAACCTTTTTCCAAATACTTTCAGCATGTCTGTTCAGCATAATTGCGACTGTCATCAAGCCAACTATGAAAACAACCGCAAATGGAAACATAGTTTTTGATCTTTCCCAACGATTTCCCCACTTTTCGCGGTAATAAGATACTTTATCTAATTTTTCAAATACCGGATCATCAAAGTCGTATAAACTCATAAAATTTAGGTTGCTAATATTATTGGTAAATATAATATGGCCATTATTTAAAAGCAATAGTGTGTATAAATATTTAGCCTAATTTTATTAGCTCCACTTTAGTACTTTGCCCTTTACGCCAGCTGTCAATTTTGTTGATGTAGTAGTAAGTACCGTCCTGTTGAAGATATATCGGAATTAACAGGTTTAATTCCAGTATATCTCTTGGGGTAAGTAAAAAGTAGCGAACAACTTTTTTCGTTTCGTACAGTATCTTTTCAAGTTCAGGGTAAAACTGTTTCCTTAAATTCTCAAAATGAAGGCTATACTCACCGCCCGCCTTATCAAAGTAGGGTGTACAAATAGCAGTATTTTCAAATTGCTCTGCTCCTGTACCATCAACAAACTTTACCCGTTGATTGCTTGTTAAAGCAACCATGTTGTGTATAAGCAACCGGGGCTGGGTACTTATACTAAAGTCTACTGAATCGGCATCGTTACTTTTATCTATTTTTAAAATTTGAGCGGTGTTTCCGCCTATGTACGGCCTGTTAAGTGTAGGCGCAAACTGGCTTTCAAATAATGTTCCGGTGGCAGGTAGTGTTTTGTCGTTTACAACAATTACCGAATCGGCGGTACCAGGTGGTATGTTGTCGTCTTCCTTATTTTTAAGATAGTTATTTTGAGCATAATTTCCTAATTGAAAGGTGATGTTTTTGCCTTGATCGAGGCACTTGTTGGTCCAATCAACCGCGCATGATATATTATTCACAATATCGCGAAATGAGGCCAATGTAATCATACGCCGGTTAGCATCTGTTTGGCATATAATGCCAAAGCGCTGCAGCGTATCTTTCAGTAAGTCTTTCTGTCCAATATCAGGAAATATACGTTCGCATTGGACCTGGTGCCCATACAGCATATTGCCAGGCTTTTCAGTTACGAGGAAGCGCGCCCCGCTTAACATCACAAAACTGGTGTCTTTTTTAACATCCTGCTCAATGTCCCACCATACACGCAAACTTTCGCCGGTTGTAAGTTTGGTGCTCACGTTAAGCACTTCGTTATTGTAGTTTTTAACGTAACTGAATGTGTAGCCGTTCATCTGCAATACCGCGCCGTTGGAGTCATATGGTTTACTCACTATCACCTCAGGGGCGCCGCCTTTTGTGCTATACTTTTTTACCGATATGGTAACAAGTCCTTTTGTTTTTTTTGACTGGTAGCGTAAATTATATTGTAAGGATACATCTACTTCAACATCTGTTAAGGCTACATAAGCCTTCCCGCCGGCAAATACATTCTGGCCTTTAATAACATTACTAAAAAAGAAATCTTCATTAGCGCCTATCTGTCCGTGTACGTACGATTGATCTCTGGTACTAACAGCTTCTAAAGATAAGTTACTGCTTTTTGAGGAGTCATAGCTGATGCCGTGTTCAAAGTTGTCGTTTGCAAACTGTACAATAAGCTTATCATACAACGGCTGTTTAAGTAAAAAGCTATCTGGATTAATGGTGTACCCTGTTCTTTGTACCATCAATTCAATAAAAGATTTTAAGAAAAATCCGGGCCTAAGATACCTTACATCTATTTCGGGAGTACCGTCAAATTGTTTAGGTAACATACCGTAATCAACTATGGGCCATATCCAACCATAGGTGTGGTTTTGTGACCTTACTACGTTCTGCAGCGTCCAGTTATGCAGGTATTGTTCCCAACCTGAGTTATACCATATACTTTTTGGATCGCCGGTTTCATATATTTTTCCATCAATAGCATCAAAAAAATCAACGTTTCCAGATAGCACCGTTATTGCCGCCGTATTATTTTCAACATTGTTCAGTTCTGCCAGGCCGTAAGGTATAATTTCCATGCCGTCCTGCACTATTTTGGCAGTAAACTGCCTGTAAGGTGCATTGGTACTAAAGGCAATGTCATCGGCAAAACCCAGTATTTTACGGTTATGTTGAGTAAGTGGTATTTTGAATTGATTACTGGTGTTACCCTGCTGGTTTTTTACTTCGGCAAGGTTGTTTATTTGAAAGGTGAGGGCAATCGGACTATCGTCGGTCAAATCAACCAAGATGTCATTCAGAAAAAGTTGGAGCATATAGTTTTAGCTTGGCAGTTGTGTTTAAGCTTATACAAAGCGGGAGAGAAGCGGAAGGGTAAACTGGAAGATTACCCTTCCGGGCATTGCTTATTGCGTTTGTATATTTAGTGCAGGTAAATTGAAAGTAACGCTGAAAGGTGCCTGGCCGTTACGCGTTTCATACTCAGCAAAGGTAGCGGTGTTAAGTACAACCGTTTGCCATTTTACCGGGTTTTTATTGATGAGCATTTGTACTTTGGGCGAATACTTTAACGATTGCAAGCCTTTGATGTCTGCAAGGGCAAGATCTTCGGCTATAACTTTCATCTTTAGCCCGGCGCTCTTACTTATTACATCTTCAATAGCATCTTGATTTGCCCAATCGTTTACATGCTTTTTAAGTATAACTGCGTTTTGCACATCTAAAGTTATTTCCTGGTTGTATACAAAGCGGTAGTAATTCCAAGCTCCGTTAAGACCTATCCAGCGGAGGTATACCGATTGCAAATCAATGGCATCATCAATACGAACAATTTGCGTTTGCATAACTTGGCGCTCTTCATCATCAGCATCACGATATTTTAAATCTAGTTTGAAGTAGCGGGCATACACGTCAAAGTTTTGGCTTATGTGCAACCTGTTTACGCCAATGCGCTGTGCAAGCCCGGTTACAAATGGTTTGTTTGTAACAGGTGGGCGTATAATTACAAGTTTACTGCTGTCTTGCTGCAAAAGGAATGATCCATCTTCATTAAGCAGGTATGTTGTAGCTGGCGTGCCCAAAGGATTCCTGTTAACATCAAGAGCTGTAATTTCTGCATACAGACTTAATCCCGCTAAGTCATCTCCGTATATGAAGCCAATATCAAAAGGGTAGCCGGCCGAGTAAACAGGTTCGGCAAAATCTGTTAACCACCTGGCACGCTTACTTGGTGCATCAACTTGCTTAAATGGTACATAAGCAGCCATATTTCCGCCATAACTATCGCCAAGCTGCCTGGCCGAGTAGGTAACGTAGTAAGGCGTATCAATTGCGATACTAGCCGATTTAACATTTACGCCCGTTGATGGATCTTGCCATCCTTCGGTATATTTTACATGATAACATGCACCTAAATTATAATCGCGACTGTTAGGCCTATCTGCGCCCATATCATCTTTGGCTTGCAAGAGGCTCTGTAAAAAATTAGAAATGTTTGCCCGTATTAGGCCTTGGGTGTTTGGCCGGTGTACGCAATTTATTGTGCTCATCAAACCCGTCATCGTATCCTGATAAGTTATTTCTGTTTGGACTTCATAATAGGGCCGGAATTTATTGATGTTCATAAAGCCGGTGTTATTAAGTGAATCGGTGTAGGGCAGATCAATCCAAACTTCGCTGGTTGCCTGATTTACATAGTACACATCATAAACGCCTTCGTAGTAGCCTGCATTAACATATATCTTATCCTTGGTAGTCAACATAATGTTGCCTGTGCTGAGTGCTCCATTTACTTTAAATGATGTTTGACTGCCATAATTTGCAGGCAAAACTGCTGTCACATTTAAATCACGACGTTGATAAGTAAATACAATTGGGTTAAAAGCTGCGCTCCATCTGCTTACATTACCGCTGTTTAAAGTTACAGATGGATCAGATACAAGCAGGCTTAATACTGTATCAACTGTGAAATAATATGAAGCAGAACAGCCTGCTGCATCTTTACAATAAACAGTGTATCCGCCGCCTGCAAGGTTATTAAATGTTTCACTGGTTTGCCAATTAACACCATCAAGACTATACTGTAAATCTCCCGCACCCGATGAGGCAACAATAGTTACCTGCCCGTCTTTACGACCCGGAGCACTTTCCTTTTTGTCAACTACTACCGAATTTATCTGTATGTCACAAACACCCGGTGGTATATAGTTACCGTTATTTTCAATTACATTGGGATATACTTTCAGCCGATAGTAGTAATAATTATCTTCACTAGTATCTTCAATGAGCATTTGTTTGCCAATAATAATTTTGGTGCCTGGTATAGCAATTTCTTGTATATCATTCGAACTACCATTAATTATCTCTTCGTATTGGGCAATACAATAATTGCCTTCAACTGCCCTGCCGTTTTCATCAAATAGCTCTATGTAAACGTCGGCGTAAGTTTGTAATCCGGTGCTGGTTAAAGGGCGGTCTTCAGTGTCAATTACACCAATCCATGTGTCTCCCAGTTGAAACGGCTTCTCCGGCCGTATAGACGGGTGAACGGTGCGTTTATTTAAAAAGGTTTCTTTTGCGTATTTAGGCATAGTGTTGGTATTGGCGTGTATGGCAGTTTGGGCAGGGCTAGTTAAATGTTCCGAAGGATTGCGATTGAAGTGTGAGCGTTAAACCCACGCCCGTTGTATTTACATCATACTTGTTGTAAACCGGCGTGCACTTGGCTTTGGTAGAAGACGTGATTTTAAAGTACCGACTATTACCGTCGGTATACTGTGCGGCTTTCACTAAAAACTCATTTGCCAGCGTTAAGGCTTGTGTAACGTAAGTTTCATTATCGGCGGTGTACTGCCCAAAGTCGGTTTTATATAAAAATTCGAGGTATACTGAAAAGGTATTGCTTACTGAGCCATTTATGGATGGATGCATATCAATACCCTGCAGAGGGTACATAAACACACAAGGGTAGGATTTATCGTCGGCAAGTTGATTGAGTTCATTGGCAGTGCCGTAGGCAAAGCCAGGCGTATTACTTAATGTTTGCGTTATTTTTGAAATATGATTGCGAACTGGCATAATTACTTAGTTATTTGAAGAAAGTTGGTTACTTGTTTAGCTTTGAGTGCTTAGCAACTCAGTGTATTTTTTTTGAAATGCGGCTTCGGTTTTGTTTAAAAGTAATTTGGTAAGTACTTTATTGTAAGGCATGTTTAAAATGAGCTGCCATTTCGTTATATCCCCTCCGGCCAATGCATTAACTGTGTTGATATACCTGAACTTTTCAAAGTTTTTAATGCCAGCCCTTTGTTCCAAAGCCGACGAAGGCGATGCCAAAAGCCGGTTTTCGGCTTCGATAAGTTTGGAAAGCTCAAAAAAAAATACTTGGCAATGGGTAAAATGCTTGTAATTGGTTGCTTTTCAATCTCTGCAGTAAACTGTTCAGCAAGTTCTTCATCATAAGGAAGCTGTGTAGCCCGGCAATAAAAGTAATTTGCTAAAATAAGACTGCATGCTTTTAGCGATGGGTTGAATGAATGCTCCCAGTCTTCGTCATTGTTATTGTTCAACGCGGCGTGCCGGGTCATTTCCTCAACTATAATATCACGTGCTGCCATGAAGGCTCCTGCAGGTTCAACGCTCAGGTTTTTAGCTACCTTTACTTTCCTTAGTTTGTTGTCAATATTGAACGTAATCTCATCGGGTATTTGGTTGCTGTTATACAAACTGCTTATTTGTAAAGCTAAAGATGAAATAGTTTCATTAAACTCCGTAAAATCGTTAAAGTCCTGAACCTGTTTTAAGTTTTTAAGTGGAACGCCCGAAAGTATTTGGATAGCATCAAGATCAGACAGCTCGCTTGCAGACTGCAATGCCATCAGCTGACCAAGGCTAATTTCATCCAGCTTTTCAGGAATGGCTACGCTTAATTCGCCTGTGATGGTTTTAAATTTTTTTTGAATCATTATAAGTGGTTTTAATACATGCGCTTCCTTTTGAGCATTGTTTTGGGAGCTTAGATCAACCCGTTTACATCATTAAATGCAGGGTTTTGAGGTAAGTAAGGCAGGCGGGTACGGGCTGTACCGCCTCCGTTTATATTTAACTTATTTAATGCAACGTACCGCAACGGATCAATCAAGTGGTTCCAGCTATCGGTTGGTATATTTAATGTTTTTCCCGCACTATCAGTCTTCCACTGGTAACGGCCAAGCTCGCGCCGCAAATTCACACTGCTGCGAGTGACGTTAATCCTATACCGGCGCAAAATATCAATGGAGTTTTTGATGCTGTCGGTACCTTTTTTTGCTCCGGTGATGCGCCACCCCAACCGCCGTAATTCTTCAATTGATTTTGGTTCAGCACTATCGGCTATGATCTCCACATTTTTGTTTAAATCGGCAGCGGTCATGCGCTCACTTATATCCTGATTCGTTAGTCCGGTTTCGTACAAAAGTTCATTTACCCATAACTCGCCGTTTTGCTTATATACTTCCAATAAGCCGGTTTCATCATTGGTAAATCCAAAGTCAAGACCACAGGCCAGTTTTTTGGCATCAGGTGGTATTGTTTCGCAAACTACCCAGTTAGTTATAACCAAACCGGTTATCTTGCCAGTCAATCCCCGAGCATAAACCTTCCATCTTTCTGGGTCAGACTGCTGCAAGTTTTCAATTTTCTGTCGTGTATGCTCGTCACAAAACGGATTGTGCCTATGGTCTGATATAAGTAACTCAACGCCTGGTTTTCCCAACAGCTCATCGTGCACCCAAAATGCAGCGTTAGGGTTGTAGTCAAGATATACGCGTTTACGTGTGCGCAGGGCTAGTTCTGTGTATATATCCCAGGTAATGCCGTTGGCCTCGTTAATAAAGAGGTAGTCACGTTTACCACTTTTTGCATCTTGCCCGTTATCGTAACTTTTAAATTCAATTAAGGAGCCGTTGTGCAGTTCATATACGCGATCAGACTTGTTGAATGATTTGACAGCATTTTGCAAGGTTGGCCACTGGCTTATTATAGTTTGCGCGTCGCGCATGGCGCCAGATTTTAAATTCGGAATATCCTGCCCAACAATGGTAATTACTTGTTTTGGTTGTTCACAAGCCAATGCCAGCAAAACCTGTATTAAAGCATATGTTTTACCAGAGCTTGTACCTCCTTGATTTACAATTATTTGAGATTTGCTTTCGTAATTAAATTTAAACAATACTGATGTTTGCATAGCGTTGCAACTTGCATAAATTAGAATGGATTATTAACGATACTTAGCCTTGCCGCGACTTGATTCCAGTGCTATCTTAGGTTATAACGTAACTTCCCGCTCATGCTGAGCAGGGGTAGGGCCGGTTGCCACAATTTCAATACGAAGAGTGTTAAGGGCGGAATTAGAGCCGTCTTTTTCGGCTTGTTTTTCCATCCATCCCAGGCTTTTTAAAGCAAAAATTGCTCCTGTTGCGGGTTGACTGGTAAGCTGCTTTTCATATTCAGCTTCAATTTGCAAGCGGGCGCGCTTTAAAGTTGATGCATAAGCTCCATTTTGCTCATATAACAGGAATGCCTGCAGGCTTTCAAAACCCAAAAATAAAGCTAAACCGCTAAGCGTAGGAGGTTGAGGCTCTCTGTCCCAAACACGTTGTTCGCGCATTTCCGGTGTGCTTTTGGCTGTTGCTTTAAACGGAAGCAATTCGATATGGTAAATACCCTTTATATAGTTGAAATATTCGGCTACCTTGGCACGTAAGTGATGCGCTTTCTGGAACAAAATATACTTATTAGATCGCATTATGATAGGGTTGCCAATTGGCATATTGTAAGTGTAAATGTATGGATAATTTTTGAAAAATGCAAATATTTTTAGCATTAGGATAAGGCTCTCGATGGGGAAGTTTGATTTTAATTACCTAAACAAATTTTTAATTTTTGATATTTGCACTCATGAGACCTGGTGATAAAGTTGTTTGTGTAAATGATAAAATAGATGCTGACAAAGCCGAAGAGATTCGTCAGGATTTTGAGATATGGATAACAAAAGATAAAGAATACACCATACGTGAGATATTAGACAACAATGGAATTGTAACAGGTATTTTGCTTGAAGAAGTTCATAACTTTCCAAAATTTTTCAAGCTTATTAATCGCTACCAGGAGCCGGCCTTTGCTATATGGCGTTTTCGTAAACTTAACTATGCAACCTCTCAACAGGCTGAAGAGCACAGTGAAGGGCTTGTTGGCGTAGGTACACAAGAAGTTGAAAAGAATACGGAAGAGCAAAACAAGCAATAGGCCTTAATCTTAAATCTCTGTCAAAACGCCTTTCATAGATTTTTCACTTTTTAGATTGGCTTCTTTATTAAATACTATTAAATGAACGTACGCTTAGCAACAATAAATGATATAAGTTCCATAATGCTACTTGTGCAGCAGGTGGTTCCGGTTATGCAAGCTGCAGGTAACAGGCAGTGGGACAATACCTATCCAAATGCTGAAGTTTTTGAATCTGATATTCAAAACAATTATTTATGGGTTGCAGAGTTTGAAAACCAAATAGCGGGTGTAATTGCCATTACTGAAGGCCAGGAGCCTGAATATGCTCAGGTGCCTGATTGGGATGTTGATGAACCCGCTATTGTAGCGCATAGGTTAGCGGTTAGTCCTGCTATGCAAGGTAAAGGTGTAGCTGCTTTGCTGTTACAACAGTGTGAAGTTGTTGCTGTTCAAAAGCAAATACCGCTGTTAAGGCTTGACACCAATTCAGCTAATCGCCCTATGCAAAACTTATTTCTCAAAATCGGATACCACCCGGGAGGTGAAATCACCTTAAATAAAAAACCAGGTCTTCAATTTATAGCGTTTGAAAAGCGATTGAGCTTATAGTAATCAGGTTGAGTGTTGCTTTTACTAAGTTAGGCCAAGCTGTATTGATGGCAAAACACTTCGGTTTCAACCAGCTGTGTAAGTATTAATTTAAGCATGCTTTCGCGGGCAAAGGATTGCTCCGTGGCGGTAGCGTCATAATTATACCAGTTTAAAGGATTGTTGATAGCTATACGCGTTTTATAAACGTAGTTTTTTACAGGGTGACATTTTGTACCTTCATAACTGTTCAAGTTCTCTGCTTTTATAAGCTTAGTAAAATGTTTAACGGGTATATGCAGTTGAAGGCACTCATCAAGCGTATTTTTATAGTCCTGCTTATCCTCAAGCCATAAGGTAAGCGTTTGCCCTATCAGCTCATGGTCTGCTATGGCAATACGGCTGTAATTGTAATCTACCGAAATAATAAGCCACCAGAGTTCATTCCGGGTTTTTTGGTTCATTGGTATCATTGTGTTGGTGTATTTAATGTGAGCAGTTGTTACATTTCAAAATCAGGCTGCCAGCCGGGTAAGTATTTTTGTATTGCCGCAATTTCTTGGCGGTGTTTGATGCAAGCTGCTTTATAAGCCTTGTACCTTAGTTTTAAAACCTCATCAATTTCGTTTTCTGTAGTGTTACGTTTGGAACTGCCATTTAAGTTCTTGAACAACGAATAGGCTATGTGCATCATGTTTGATTATACTGGTTTCATAATAAACAAAGAAGATAACTTGCTAAATTCAAAAATTTTGTATTTCTTTGTTTTGTACAGAACAAATATACAGAAATATCTGTATTAATCAAGAAAAAGTTATCCACATATTTGCGATAAGTATGGACAGTAAATCAGTTAAAATAAAAACAATTCGGCCTGAGACCTTAGAATTCATTATATTATATAATCAATTAAAAGGTAGAGCATTTAATGGTAATGCAGAACTGGCTGAAGTTTTAGGCTTTAATTCTGCAAGTTCAATTACAGAAATAATCAAGAGCAGGCAAAACATAGATACAGAAAAGTTAAAAATTTTTAAAGAAACTTATAGCTCGTATCTGCAGCCAAAACAAGCTACAGCTCAGGCGCCACAAAAGGCACCGCAGGCGCAGCCGGCACGACAGTTTCAAGGGATACCAATGTATGAGGTAATTGCCACTGCATCGGGTGTGGAGGTATATAATGATATCAATGACAGCCAGCCTGTAGGGCACATGTATTTTCCCGGAATTGAAGAGTGTGATTTTGCCTTACCCGTTTGGGGACACTCCATGTATCCCTACCTGGAAAATGGCTGTTGGGTAGCGCTCAAAATTATACATGATATGAAGATATTGCCAGGGGAGGTGTATTACATTGAATGGGGCGATTACCGTATGTATAAGCGCCTGTTGGCATCTGAAAACGAAGAGGAGGTTATAGCGTACTCTGACAACACAGCCGAGAAGGTGGGCGATCAGCTTAAGTATCCACCATTTCCCATAAGGAAGGACGAGATAAAGCGACTTTGCCTGGTTAAGGATATACATAAAAAGCACAATCATTAGTGATTGTGCTTTTTACTTTTATAACAATAAGTGTTTATTTATTGCAATCAGCAGGTTTAAGTAATATGGAGTAAGGTGAGCTTGTGTCCGGAACCTGGCGACCGGTAGCTGCATCTACCTTTAAAGGCTGTTGCATTAAGCCTGCATGGGTAAGCCTGAATGCCACTTTCATGGAATCGGTCATGCCCTCCTGCATAAACGTCCAGGTAGCTTTAATAATGTTGTCTTTTTCAATAGTACCGCTTATAGTTCCCTTACGGCGGTCCTTCTCAAATATCGTTTCCATCATATCGCCACTTACCTTGTCATTTTCCACATGTAACTTCACAAACAAAGTGTCTTTCATTTGCTGGCCACTTACCTTAGCATAGCATCCATCCTGTGTGCGTTTGGTGATTTTGCCGCGTTTAATTTTCTTTTTAGAATTGGTAGTATCATTAGTGTCCTGTTGCTGCGGAGAGCTTTGACAAGAGATAACCAAACTTAAAGCGGCTGTAGCTGCAAATGAGGCACATAGGGCCTTTATTTTTTTCATAAATAAGTGTATTATAAACTATTGCATACACTTAACCTCATTGTGCGCGTTTTGTTGCAATAGTTCGCAACAAAAATCACAACAGCTGAGGGTTATTAAAAAAGGCCTGCTGAAATAATTCTGATTATTGATTCTTCTTAGCAGCAAATTCCTTTATTAAATCGCTCAGGCTGCCTATGTTGAATGGTTTTTCTAAATAACCGTCGGCACCGCTTTTTTGAGCTAATTGCTCGATATTGGGGATGGTTGATACCAGTACAACGGGGATGTGTTGCCTACTTGGATCTGATTTAATAATGCTGCACCACTCACTACCGCGTTTGCCGGGTAATAATTCGTCCATTAAAACTAAATCAGGTTTAATTTCGTGAAATTGATCAGCGATTGTACCATCTTCAGATGAGATTACTTCATAACCATCATCCTTCAGTATATAATCCATAATCTCACTGATATCCGGATTATCCTCTATCACTACAATCTTCACGGTTTTCTTATTAATTAATTAATTTTTATAGAACACAAAGATATACATTATTGCTGTAATTATCGTCTGAGCAAAGCACAAATGCAAAATTCGTAATCATTCTAAACAAGTAGCGTGGCTTTCAAGTATGTACGGCATATTAATTAAAATTTTCGCCGTCTTTATCTTTTATGATGTTCCCCCAATTTAACACGTCATAATGTTATATGAATTTCCTATGCGGTATAAATAATCTATAGCTTATTAGTGTTTAAACGCAGGCGGTGCCTTAAAGTCCAATAATCGTCATGCCGGTCAAGGCATTGTATTTGTACATTAAAATATTAGATTTGATTTTTACTGAAACTATTAACTGAACCGCCGAATGGATTTTACAAAGATTTATAAGGTTATTTTACTGTTTGTTTTGCTTTCAAATTCTGCGTTAACTTTTGCAGATGGAAAGCCTCCTGTAATTTCAACATCACACCTTTACGAAAATTTTTACGTGTACACCTCATATGGTAAGCCTGATGAGGGTGAAGACTTGTTTCCGGCAAATGGGTTGTATGTTGTAACCAATGATGGCATTGTATTAATTGATACCCCATGGGACGAGGCTCAAACGATACAGCTGGCTGACACTCTCGAAAAGAAACACCACCAAAAGATTGCTCTATGTGTTGTAACTCATCATCATAGTGATCGCACTGCAGGGCTTGAGTGGTTAAAAAAGCATGGGGCGAAAACTTACAGCAGCTTATTAACTCAAAGTTTAACCTCAGGAAGCGACGAAAAGCAAGCTGCTTATACATTTGAGAGCGATACTACGATAACCTTTGGTAATGTAAAACTTGAAACTTTTTACCCAGGCGCAGGGCATAGTTTAGATAACCTGGTGGTTTGGTTTCCGGATAGTAAAGTGTTGTTTGGAGGCTGTTTAGTGCGAAGTTTTGACTCAAAAGCAATCCCTGATACTCCCGGGAGTAACACAGAGCAGTGGACACATGCTGCACGTAAATTATTTACCAAATACGGTGATGCCGCTTTCGTTATTCCCGGGCATGAAGGCTGGGAGGGTGGCACTGCTATGCTAAGCCATACCATGATCATACTTTCAAAGAGCCGCGGCCGTTAACTTTTTGTTAATTAATAGTACATAATCTGCTTTAAAATGCCTCATTTGTAGTCATTTAATGGCGAAAATTGTAATTCGTCAAAAAATAATTTTTTTATAACGATGAATATTGAACAAATGCAGAAATTTTTATGTTAATTGCGGTGTTAAGCAAGCATGCTTGATAAAATGATAATTTAAAATTGATGAACATTTTTGTAGGAAGCCTTCCTTATCGCTTAGAGGAAGCAGATTTAAAACAACTCTTTGAAGCATACGGAGAGGTAAACTCAGTAAAACTTATTATTGACAGGGAAACCGGTCGCAGTAAAGGCTTTGGCTTTGTTGAAATGGCAGATGATGAAGCCGGTCAGCAAGCAATTGATGGTTTAAACGGAACTGAAGTTGGCGGCCGCAGCATTGCAGTTAGCCAGGCTGAGCAACGCAAACCAAGCAATGGCGGCGGCGGTAGCCGTGGCGGCTTTGGCGGCGGTGGCAACCGTGGTGGTGGCTACGGCGGCGGTGGTAACCGTGGTGGCGGTGGCGGCTATCAAAAAGATAGCAACCGCGGCGGTGGTCGTTGGAACTAGTAAAATATATAAAACGCCGGTTGATATTACGTCTTCCGGCGTTTTTGTTATAGCCTGATTTTACCACGACCTCTTGGCCTATAGTTTAACAGAGGAGGCTGCTTAACGGCCTTTTTGTAATCTGAATTTAATTCGGAACGGTATTTTTTTTGCCATAGCCGTCTAATTATCATCTTTACTACTCTTAGTGCAAATCAGCTAATTTGCATCCTTGCGCACAATTTGCTTTTCGCATACATTTGTTGTCAAATTCTTGTAACATCAGTATAAGCTAATTTACTGTTATTAGTACTCCTGTCAATCATTTGCTATTTTAGCGGTGTTAATCTTACACTATGAAACCGCTGGCACTTTTCCTGTTTTTTACCATTGCTGCTATCAACGCATTTTCTCAAAAATGGAACGTTGAAAATACTCCCGGCCAAAGCAAAAAAATAACTATCAATACAGATGAAGGCACCTGGATGAATCTGGATGTTAGTCCGGATGGGAAAACGATTGCCTTTGACTTATTAGGCGACATATATAGTATGCCAGTAACCGGCGGAAAGGCAACCTTATTAACAGGTGGTAAGTCATGGGAGGTGCAGCCCCGTTTTAGCCCTGATGGAAAAAACATTGCCTTTACCAGCGACCGCGACGGTGGCGACAACATTTGGATTATGGGAGCAGATGGGGCAAGCAAGCATCCGGTAACCAAAGAAAGCTTCAGGTTGCTTAACAACGCTTACTGGACGCCCGACGGCCAATATTTTGTGGCACGTAAGCATTTTACTAATACTCGCTCGTTAGGCGCTGGCGAATTATGGATGTATCATAAAAGTGGGGGCGAGGGTATACAACTAACCAAACGTAAAAATGATCAGCAGGATGCGGGTGAGCCTGTGGTATCGCCTAAAGGTACCTATATTTACTGGAGTGAGGATGTTACTCCCGGTCCTGCCTTTCAATATAACAAAGACCCTAATCAAGGCATATACGCTATTAAGCGCCTTAACCGTACTACAGGGCAAATTGAGACTGTTACGGGTGGTAGTGGCGGGGCATGCAGGCCGCAGATTTCACCTGATGGTAAGCTGATGGCCTTTGTAAAACGTAATCGTTTAAAATCAGTTTTATATATACATAACCTTGCTTCGGGCGAGGAGTTTCCTGTGTATGATAATTTGAGCCACGACCAGCAGGAAACCTGGGCTATATTCGGAACATATCCAAACTTTAACTGGACGCCTGATAATCTGCATATCATCTTTTATGCAAAAGGTAAAATATGGAACCTTGATATTTTGACACTCAATGTTGTAAACGTTCCATTTGAGGTTACATCGCAACAAACTATCACCGAGGCATTACATTTTCCGCAGCGTGTTTTTCAGGATGAAGTTAATGTGAAGATGATTCGTCAGCTCACCACTTCGCCCGATGGTAAAAAAGTTGCATTTAATGCAGCCGGGTATATTTATATTAAAGATCTTCCTTCGGGCAAACCGGAACGCATAAGCGCAACACCGGAGTTTGAGTATGAGCCAAGTTTTAGTGCAGATGGCCGCCAGCTTGTTTACACCACATGGAGCGATGAGTTAAAAGGTTCGGTTAATTTAGTTGACCTTTACACAAAGCATATCACCCGCTTAACTACCGAACGTGGTTTTTACTATTCACCGCGATTTAATAACAAAGGCGATAAGGTGGTATATCGTAAAGGCGAGGGTAATGATGTTCTAGGTTTTGCATTTGGTAAAAATCCAGGAATTTACATTGTTTCATCTTTAGGCGGTGTGTCGCAATGTGCTTTAAATCAGGGTATTAAACCGCAATTTAGCGCTGATGATACCAAGTTGTTTTATCAAAGTACTGAGGGCGATAAAAAAGCTTATAAGATGCTTGATTTAAATAGCCCCGGAGTTGCTCCTAAAACGCTATATACTTCAACTTATGCTACACAGTTTTGTCCAAGTCCTGATGGCAAGTGGATGGCTTTTACCGAGTTATTCAATTGTTATATAACGCCTATGACGTTAACCGGCGGGGCGCAGGAATTATCATCGGCAAATAAGGCTTTACCACTTAGTAAGCTTACACGCGATGCCGGAACTTACTTACATTGGAGTAAAGACAGCCAAAAACTAATGTGGACCTTGGGGCCGAAGTATTATGTACGCGACATCCGCTCGGCTTTTTCATTTATTGATGGCGCAAGTGAAAGACAACAAAATGCTGACACTGCCGGCCTTGATATCAACTTGAAATTAAAAGCTGACGTTCCGGCTGGGAAAATTGCTTTTACAAATGCGCGTATCATTACCATGAAAGGTGAGGAAGTGATTGATAAAGGTACCATAGTAATTGACCGCAATGTAATTATGGCTGTTGGTAAGGATGTGCAGCCACCCGCAGACGCTAAAATATACAACGTTGCCGGTAAAACCATTATGCCGGGTATTGTTGATGTACACGGCCACCTAGGTATAAGTCCTGATGGTATATCTCCGCAGCAGGACTGGCATTATTTTGCAAACCTCTCGTATGGTGTTACTACATCTCACGATCCATCGAGCAATACTGAAATGGTATTTAGCCAGGCAGAAATGTTAAGAACAGGGCGAATGGTAGGGCCAAGGGTTTACTCAACCGGTACTATACTTTACGGGGCAGATGGCGATTCAAAAGCTGTAGTAAACAGTTTGGATGATGCGCTTTCACACTTGCGCCGGTTAAAGGCGGTAGGCGCATTTTCGGTAAAAAGTTACAACCAGCCGCGTAGGGAACAACGCCAACAAATAATTGAAGCAGCGCGCCAGTTACAAATGGAAGTAGTACCTGAAGGCGGATCAACCTTCTTTACTAACATGACTATGATTGCCGACGGGCATACGGGCATTGAACACAACATACCGGTGTGGCCTGTTTATAAGGATGTAAAATCTTTTTGGAACGCCAGCAAAACTGCTTATACGCCAACCTTGATAGTAAGCTACGGAACTCAGTTTGGAGAAAACTATTGGTATGACCGCAGCGAGGTGTGGAAGAATGAACATCTGTTGAGTTTTACACCGCCATCAATTGTAGATGGCCGATCACGCAGGCGTACAACATCTGAGTATGGTGATTACGGTCATATAAATATAGCGCGTGCAGTTAAACAAATTGCCGATGGTGGTACTCGTGTTAATTTAGGCGCTCATGGGCAGTTGCAAGGTTTGGGTGCCCACTGGGAACTTTGGATGCTTGCACAGGGCGGCTTTACGCCTATGCAGGCCCTGCGTTGTGCAACTATCAATGGTGCGGCTTATCTTGGTATGGATAAAGAAATTGGCTCATTGGAAACTGGCAAACTCGCCGATTTGATTATACTTAATCAAAATCCGTTAGATGATATACGTAATAGCGATAACATCAAATATGTTATGGTTAACGGTCGCCTGTTCGACTCTGACTCGATGAACGAGATAGGAAATTCCGACAAACCCCGCCTGCGTTTTTGGTGGCAATTAGGAACCGGCAATCTGATGAATCTTCCTGTGGGTAATACCGAAACGTATTTATTTGGAAGCAGTGATGGAGAGCAATAGATAAATACAAGTGAAGTGAACAGGAATATGCTTTTAAACGTACTGCTTGGAATAGTAGCAGGGATGCCATAATAGGCATGCCCGTCAAATTTCAATCATGGAAAGTCTCGTCAGATCTCCCGTAGTATTAATGCGCTAGAATGGTGCTCACCATCATTCCGCTGGAATTGGTATGATGATAGTTCGCCTACTTTTTGGCAGACGGTTTTTATCCTGACGAAACGGCAACGGATTGGTAAGGCAGGTTGTACCGCTTTTGTTCCTCATGAAAAAAGTATTATAACACACCTGTTTGATCGTTAATCACGTTTCATCGATAACCCACAGGTACTTTAATTTGGTACTTAGACGCTTTTACTGTTGCGTAGATTTGTGAGACCTAATGCTTTTATATACCGTTGATTGATAATCAAACGCAAGCCGTGCGCTTAACCAGATATTTTAATTCGTTGTTTTCGGCTATAAAAAACCATATAGGTCCGCCCTCCCAAATAGCGCGGGAAGCCTTTGCCTAAATAGCGAAGGCTTTGCCCGGGTAATGCGGACGCCTATTGTATTGCCCCGTTCGGGCATCTACACCCAAACAGGTAATTTAATGTCAGGCCTTTAGCCTGTTTGGATTAAATGCAACCAAATACTGCTGATCGTTGCTGGCTACAAAATTCATTTCGGTTTTTTTGTCACCAGCCATCAGATTTTTAGACAATATCAACTGCGATTTAACGGTTATAAATAATTCCGCCAGTATTTCGGGCTGCACTTTAGCCGATATGGTTAATTGATACTTTTTCTCCAGCTCCTTTTTTTCTTCATTGGTTGCGCGGCTTACTTCCCAGCCTTCGTTGGCTTTAAAGCCGTTTTCGCGTGCCAAATTATTTAAGTCGTACACGTAAATTTTAGCCTGCATGGTAACCGTCTGGTCTTTCATAATCATTATTTTTTCTTTTTAGTTGTTACAGGTTCTGATACGCTTGATTTACCCGACTGATAATCTGACGGTGTTTTTTTGCCCTCTGTACTTGGCGCCTTTTTGTCGCTCTTCACGGCGTTTTTTCCTTTACTCATGTTATGATGTTATTTGATATTCATTAGTTTTTCTAGCCGCCTGATGTTGGCATCTAAAAGATTAATATTTAAATCTTCATAGTGGCTCACGCGATATGCCTTGAGTTTAGCTATACTTTGCTCTACATCAGCAATCATTGCATTGATGTAAATAAGTGCGCCTGATTTTGCCTTTTCCATGGCTTTGGCTTTAGTGAGATAACCATAAAACATGTTCTCGTCGGTCGGTAGGGAGTATTTAAAATAAGGGATGCTGATAAGTACATCTATAGGTTCGCCTATAGGTAAGCCGCGTTTGAACTGTACAGGTGGTACGCGCATGAAATTATTTGCCGATACCTCTGTAACGATGGTGTCGTTTTTAAAAACGCGGTAATATTTGAAAAAGCTATTTCTTAGCATAACCTGTTTGCGGGATTTTGTAAAGCGTGAAGCTTAAATATCACCGGATCAAAGAGGCAGCAACGTCTAAGTAGAAGGGTATTAATTGTGGCGGTTTATAAAGGTAATATTAATTATCTCATTCACAGCATATTCTTATTATTTATTTATATGCTAGTTACACACGCCCAATATAGTTATACTCAATAGGGGATGTTTTACTGCTTTACTTCAAAGTAAGTAAAATCATTTAAAAATCGCAGCTAAATTCATGAAAGTCATCCGTGTAACATAGTACGGTTATCGTTAAAAAGCCACTTCAGCCTTCCCTGTCATTTTCACAGGCAAAATGTGTCCCTCGCTATCAAATTTCATTTCATCAATACATACCACGCGTTCGTGAGCACTTTTTTTATTAAGCGGACGACGATGGTAAACGATATAGTATTTATTGTCTTTAGCCGAGTGAATGACAGAGTGATGTCCTGCGCCGGTGGCCACAGCTGGGTCTTGTTCTAACACGGTATTGAGGCGCTTAAACGGACCAAAAGGTGAATCGGCAATGGCGTAGGCAACTTTGTAGTCAGGGCCTGTCCAACCACCTTCTGACCACATGAAGTAATACTTTCCGTTGCGAATAAACATGTAAGGACCTTCCACATACTTATCAGGCGTAATTTCTTTGTACAGCGAACCATCGGGCAAGGGTTCAATACCGGTAAAGTCTTTTTTAAGTTTTACCACGTTACAATGGCCCCAGCCACCATAATACATATAGTAAGTGCCATCTTTATCTTTAAAAACAAATTGGTCGATAGGTTGAGCGCCATTTACAATGTCCTGAATGAGTGGTTTGCCTAATAAGTCCTTATACGGACCCTCCGGTTTATTGGCTACCGCAACGCCTATACCGCCAACTTCACCCTTATGTACATCATTGGCGCCAAAAAACAGGTAATACTTTTTATCTTTTTGTAAAACTGCGGGTGCCCACATTGCTCGTTTAGCCCACTTTACAGCGCTTGTATCTACAATCCGTGGGTGCTTTGTCCACGTTTTTAAGTCTTTAGATGAGAAAGCATCCAACAATACCTGGTCTTCATACTTTGCCGAAAACGTAGGAAACACCCAGTAAGTGTCACCATACTTAATGCCTTCGGGGTCGGCGTAGTAGCCATTTATAATAGGATTTTGCTGAGCATACAGGCTGCTGGCTATTAGTAATGCTGATAGTGCGCCGATGGTGTTTTTAATGGTTGGATGCATGTTTGAATAAGTATTACGCTAGTTGTGAAGACAACCTCATTTTTTCAGATCAAAATCGCTTTTAAATTAACGACATCTGCTTTTTATTTCAAAATAACAATGGTTGGTAAATTAATACTTTTTTGAATAAAAAAAGGTTGATATTTCTATCAACCCTTTTGCAAATATGATCGGGCTTAGCGGCCTGAAATATCGGTATAATCACGGTCGGTAGCGCCGGTGTAAATTTGACGCGGGCGGCCAATCGGCTCTTTATTTTCTTTCATTTCTTTCCATTGGGCAATCCATCCCGGCAGGCGGCCAAGGGCAAATAATACAGTAAACATATCAGTTGGGAAGCCCAATGCACGGTAGATAATGCCTGAGTAAAAATCAACGTTAGGGTAAAGCTTGCGCTCAACAAAGTACGGATCTTTCAAAGCAACTTCTTCCAGGCGTTTGGCAATGTCTAAAACCTCATCATTTACGCCTAAGTTCTCAAGTATATCATCACATGCTTTTTTAATGATTTTAGCACGAGGGTCGAAGTTTTTATATACACGGTGACCAAAGCCCATTAACCTGAATGAGTCATTTTTATCTTTTGCTTTGGCAATCCATTTATCAGTATCGCCACCGTCTGCCTTGATTTTCTCCAGCATTTCAATAACAGCCTGGTTAGCACCACCATGTAGCGGCCCCCATAAAGCTGAAATACCGGCAGATATTGATGCATATAAATTAGCATCAGATGAACCTACTATACGAACAGTAGAAGCAGAGCAGTTTTGCTCGTGGTCGGCATGTAAAATAAGCAACTTATTCATGGCACTTATAACCACCGGGTTAACCTCATAATCTTCGGTTGGTTGGCTGAAAGTCATGTACATGAAGTTTGTTACATAATCAAACTTATTTTTAGGGTAGTTAACCGGATGACCCAGAGACTTTTTGTAAATCCATGATACGATGGTGCTCATTTTAGCAATAAGCTTGTGTATCTCTAAATTTACTATCTCAGGGCTTAAACCCGGCTCTAAGCTTTCAGGATTGAAAGCAGCCAAAGCCCCTATAAGGGATGACAACTGACCCATTGGGTGCGATTTGGATGGGAAGCCGTCGAAAAACTTTTTCATGTCCTCATGCACCAATGTATGGCGGTTTATTTCGGCCTGAAAGCTTGCCAATTGTTCGTTGGTTGGCAATTCGCCGTAAATAAGCAGGTAAGCAACTTCAATAAAGCTCGATTTTTCTGCAAGTTGCTCAATCGGATAACCACGATATTTCAGAATGCCTTGTTCACCATCCAAAAATGTAATAGCGCTTTTGGTTGCACCGGTATTTTTATAACCAATATCAAGGGTGATATAGCCTGTTTGATCGCGAAGTTTCGAAATATCAAGAGCTTTTTCGTTCTCTGTGCCTTCTAATACAGGCAAATCATAGGTTTTATCTCCAATTTTTAATTGTGCGTTTTCCGACATAGAAATAATTAGTTGTATCCGTGACAAATGTAATTAATTAAGCCATTAATCATATTTACGGATGCGTTTTATCACTTAAAATTTACCTTAAATCAATACGTGTTATTAATACCAATTTAGAGGCTTGATAGTTTTTAGCTCAAAGGCAAAAAATTATAAAATGGCTTTATTTAATTTCCTCTTTAACCTCGCCGCAATCCATCATATCTTTACCATAGTATGGATTCTTGATTTCCTTTTGTGCCGATAGCCAGTAACCTCCGTTACCCTCATTTGCCATAGGGCAGTAGGCAACATATATAGGTGCTGATTTGGTTTTCAGTCCTTTAACTAATGGAATTACATCCTGGCTTAGTTGTAAAAAGTTTGTACGCTGCGATTTGATATCGTCCGTTTCAGCAATTTTTTTTGATAAACCCTCTGCTTCGTCACACCCTTTTACAGGGCTTAGCGCGGCTGTTAATTTTGTAGCAGCTTGTTGTGCTGCTTTGCCGTCGGTTTGTACAAGAGCATCTTTTACTACTAAATAAGCCTCGTAAACTTTAGCGGTATCATTAGCAGCTACTTCGGTTGATGTTTCAACAGAAGTAACTTCGGTGCTGCTTTCCTGCTTGTGTGATTGATTGCAGGCGCCCAGTAAAGCTGTAACCGCCAACGCACTTATAAAAAAATATTTTTTCATGATAGTTTGTATTGCGTTAAATGCAGGCTAAGGTAGTAATTTGTGTTTAAACGCCAAGTTGGTGTGTAAGCCAAAGAGGTGCTTACAAAAACAAAAAACCCTTCAGTAATGCAACTGAAGGGCCGAACTATTATTAATCATCTATAAAAAAATTACCATCTTCCGTGGCCATGGCCATGACCGTGATCATGTCCATGCCAGTGGCCTCTGCCACGGCCAGGGTTAATAACTACTACTCTGCGTGGGGCCGGACGGTAATAACTACGATGCACAACTACCGGGCGCTCGTAATATACATGCCTTACCGGGCGGTGATATACCACCGGACGATCAACCACCACTACTCTAGGTGCCGGGGCGTAATAAGCCGGGCGACCAATGTTGATACCAATATGTGCGCTTACCTGCGCCTTTGCCGAATCGTTAAATGCTATAAGTGCTACAATAAAAGCTGCAAAAAAGGTTATTCGTTTCATAAGTGTAATTCTTTGTTAGTAATTATGCTCTTCACATTGTTGTTATGATTGATAGACAAGCAGCGTGCCAGAGGGTTTAATTGTTTTTCAGTCGCAAAAGTTGTAAAAGTGTTCAAGGATATCTAACTAATTGAAAAACAATTAAATAATTTGAGAGTAATTGCTCGATTGCACGATAAGCAGTAGTCTGTTTTATTGTTTTAAATCAACTTTACGCAACAATGCACAGCTATATTGTACATCGATTTGCAAAACTTAAATGCAATAATGCAGCTAAGTAACAACCTCATGATTTTGAAGAGTTATTGAATTGTGTTATATGTAATTAGTACTTTTAACCAACAACCAGGGCATGAACAATTTTTATAATAATTATAAAGGCATTATATGGCTTCTAACGGGCATCGTGGCAGGAAGCATTGCAGGCCTTGTTTTAGGTGAGAAGGTAAACGTGCTGAAGCCAATTGGCGATATATTTCTTAATCTTCTTTTTACAGCGGTTATACCACTCGTATTTTTTGCCATATCATCGGCCATTGCAGGTTTGCAGCCAGGTAAAAAGTTGGGTAAAGTGTTGGGCGTAATGGGTGCGGTATTTTTAGGCACCGTGCTTATATCGGCATGTTTAACTATCATGGCGGTGTGGTTTTTTCCCATTCATGAGCAACTAACCAGCGCACCGCTCACCGAACAGGTAAGCAAGCAACCTGTTGGTGATCAAATTACACAGCTATTTACTACGGGCGAGTTTTACCAACTCTTATCAAGACGGAATATGCTTGCCATGATCATTTTCTCAGTAATTATTGGTTTTGCAGCATTACGCAGTGGAGAGAAGGGGATGGCTTTTACGCGTTTCCTGCTAGCGGGTAACGAAGTTTTTAAACAGGTATTTATCATTATTATGAAACTTGGTCCGGTGGGGTTGGGTGCTTACTTTGCTTACCAGGTAGGGGTGTTTGGTCCGCAGTTGTTTGGAGCGTATGCACGTTCATTAGGACTTTATTATGGCGTTGGTGCGTTTTATTATGTTTTTGGGTTCAGCGCATATGCTTTTATAGCAGGAGGAGTGAAGGGGTTTAAAAAGTTTTGGCCTAATAATATAATACCATCTGCAACGGCGATTGGTACATGCAGCAGTATTGCTACCATACCTGCAAACGTTAATGCCGCAAAAGAAATAGGTATACCTGCCGTTATCGCAAATGTTACCATTCCACTAGGATCAACGTTACATAAAGATGGTTCAAGCATATCGTCAATAATTAAAATGGCCGTAGTATTCGCTCTCTTTGGTAAAGGGTTTAACAGCGCCGATGTAATCATACTTGCTTTAGGTATGACTGTTTTGGTAAGCCTTGTTGAAGGCGGAATTCCTAATGGCGGTTATGTAGGTGAGTTGCTGTTTATTGCAGCTTACGGCTTTCCGCCCGAAGCCTTGCCGCCTGCAATGATCATTGGTACACTGGTAGACCCTATGGCAACACTTTTAAACGCAACTGGCGATAATGTTGCAGCCATGCTTATTGCAAGGTTTACCGAAGGAAGTAATTGGATGGATAAAGGCTATGAAGAAAATGAGCCCGAAAATAGTTGATATTGCCACTCGGCTAACTCATATGTGTGAGCTTTTTTAGTTCGAGCGCGTTTTTGATTGCTGCTGCTCCAATATCATTGTTAAAATATATATAACACTTGTTGGCACCGGTTGCCTCAACATGTTTAACCAGTTGTATCAATTCGTTATGCGCGTATTGTGAGGTATAGAGCTGCCGGTTGCCATGTAAACGGTAATATAAATCAGATGTGGTTGCAATTACCTCATCAGGCAAATCAGGATGACTCATCCCGCAAAAACTAATGTTACTTTTTGTAAACTCTTCATAAACTTCAGGAATCCACCAACTGCTATGCCGCAGCTCAACCACGTTATTAAATGATGGATTTAATGAGGTAACAATGCTTTTAAGACGTTCGTCTGAATAAGCAAAGCTTGGCGGCAATTGAAATAGTACAGCTCCCAATTTATTGCTTAATCCATTTGCTATTAATTCGTAAAAGTCATTTACACGTTCATGTATGTCGTTAAATCGTTTGTAATGTGTAATGCCCCTATGCGCTTTCACGGCGAAGGAAAAATCTGCAGGGCTTTCATCGTACCATCTTTTTAATGACAAAGGTTTTGGAAAGCTGTAGAACGTGCCGTTGAGTTCGAGCGTGTTAAAATACTTGCAATAGTGTTCAAACCAATTTTTTTGTGGTAAATCAGCCGGGTAAAACTCACCCTTCCAGTGTTTATAGTAAAACCCCGAGCAGCCTATGTGCCATTTCATGTGATATAGTACTCATGTGCAGTTATATTGGTTTGTAACAAAGTATTTGCATTTGTACTCTTTTTATTGCAGGGCTTGCTGCGCCTCAAAAACATATCAAGCCGACCAAAAGGAAAATAGTTATTATATTTACAGTCAACAACATACTCTTATATGAAAGGATTAAAATTACTCACTGCGGCCCTTTTAATCAGTGCAGCATCATATGCTCAACAAGCTGACATAAAACCTGCCTCACCTGGTGTTACTTACGGTAAGACAATAAATAAGGACAAGGCAATAAGCCTGTCGGCTTTAAATAAAAAGTTTAACCATGATACCGTTTATACCGGCAAAATTAGTGGTAAAGTAACTGAGGTGTGTAAAAAGAAAGGTTGCTTTATGAAACTAAAGCAGGATAACGGTGAAGATATTATGGTTAGGTTTACCGACTATGCTTACTTCATGCCTCAAAATATAGTAGGTAAAAATGTAGTTGTTGAAGGTAAAGCATCAGTAACCGAAACTCCTGTTGAACGCTTGCGCCACTACGCAAAAGACGCAGGTAAAAGCAGCCAAGAAATTGCAAAAATCAACAAGCCTAAAAAAGATATTACCATAATGGCTGATGGCGTTTTGGTCACCGACTGATTTTTAAGAACCATAAACAAAAAATGCTGTAGTTATCTCCTACAGCATTTTTTGTTTATGGTTAAAGATTTGATGATGCTTATTCATTTACACCATACAGGTAAGGCTGCATTTTAGCACACGAGCAGTTTGCAGTATCAGTCACACCTAATTTTTTCAAAAAGAACTGATAAAACTTCATTCGGTCTTTCATGCTGTAATTGTCTTCGCCTTTATTGCACTCCACTTCACCATTTACAATGTTAATGGTCATGCCAAAGCCCGGTGCCCGGCCTTTGGCTTTGTCGGTGGCTTTAGGTTGCCAAACGCCAATCATTACATCATGTGCCGATGGCTTGTGCGTTTGTGGCGTCATCCAAAAGTAAATCGCAGTTTTAAAGGCAAGTACAGCATCGGTTTCAATCAAGTCGGGGTTTTTAAGCAAAATGTTATGGTCGCCTAAAATACAGTCGCCGGCATAACCGTAATTTCCATTGTAACTCAATTGAACCGGGCCACGGCCATAATATTTCTTTCCGGCAACAGGGGGGTACTCATCATTCTCGGCAACGTAAGCTGATGATGTATTCTTCTCATGTATGTACATTAATCCATCGGTGAATGTATCGTCTTCGCCACCCCGTGTTTCATGTGCTATGTGGGCGAAAAATGCGGCCAGTTCTTTCTTGTTCAATGCAGCGTCTTTCTCATTGCAAAATTTGCCGTAATCAACATTATAAGCGCTGTCGGGCTTCATTTTTTTTGCCCAGTCCTCATTCCAGTCAACGTCTTGGCGCACAACTGCGCTTTTTCCTGTAGATCGGTCGGTTCTTACAATCTGGTAAACAGATGTTGCCCGGCGGGTAACTTTTATTTTTATTTGCCCCAGCTCTTCAATGGCCTTTTTAAAAGCGCTGTAAGTATAAAACTTATTACGTTGAGGAAATAGCTCGTTAAACTGTTTTTCGGTAATAAGCTTACTGGCAACTGGTGCTTCATACACCGGTTGCTGCCGGGCATTTTGTTTTTTTTTCTGTGCCGATTTATCAGTATTGCTGCAGCTTAAACACAACAAAGCTATTGCTGCTGCACCTACCGATAACTTTTTTGTGTATTGTGAATATTTGGTGTTTTTTTGCTGAAACCTCATATATGCAGATTGTATAATATGTAAACATCAAAAATTATTCATATTGCATCAAATCATTATTAAATAATTTACAACAACTAATTAATGAAGATATATACTAAAACCGGCGATAAAGGTTTTACCGGACTTATAGGAGGTACGCGTGTTACCAAAGCTCATATACGTATAGAAAGCTATGGTACGGTTGATGAGCTTAATGCTTACCTGGGATTGATTGCCGATCAGGATATTGCCAGCCAACATAAACAATTTATAAAGACAATTCAGGATACCTTGTTTACAGTGGGTGCCTCACTTGCTGCCGACCCTGATAAACCGTACCCTATGTTGCCCGACCTTACTGACAGTGATGTGTTGATACTGGAAGAGAAAATTGACGAAATGGACAAACAATTGCCTGCGCTAAAACATTTCATACTTCCGGGTGGTAGTAACGCTATATCATTTTGCCATGTGGCACGCTGCATTTGCCGCCGTGCCGAACGCATAGTAGTTAGGTTGAGTGAAGAGAGTTTGGTTGATGAATTGGTAATAGTGTACCTGAACCGTTTAAGTGATTACCTTTTTGTGCTGGCCCGGAAAATTGGCAACGAACATGAAATTGCTGAAAACAAATGGCTTCCAAAAACGTAGAACTTTTGAAAAAATAATTTGATAAACCAATCGTAAATACTATATTTTTGCAAAAATTGGAATTTAACCCAAATCATAAATAATAAACATATGTACTGGACCCTTGAACTGGCTTCACATCTGGAAGATGCACCATGGCCTGCTACTAAAGACGAGTTGATTGATTACGCTATCCGTTCGGGTGCACCTGTGGAGGTAATTGAAAATTTGCAAGCTTTAGAAGATGATGGTGAGCCTTATGAAAACATTGAAGAAATCTGGCCCGATTATCCTACAAAGGATGACTTCTTCTTTAACGAAGACGAATATTAAAAAGATTTAAAACCTGCAACAACGCAGGTTTTTTTATTTTATTACAACAATTCGGAATTGTGTTGGTTATTTAAGCAAACAAATACATTATCTAACTAAAAAACACATCACTATGAGAGGCTTATTGTATATCATTGCCGTTATCCTGATTATCGGTTGGTTATTAGGCGCATTCGTTTATAACGTAGGCGGTTTAATTCACATTTTAATTGTTATTGCTGTTATAGCTTTACTATTAGGCATCATCCGCAGGGCATAACTTATTTACTTTAACAAGTAAGTCTGGGCCGTTTGTACTTTGTGCAAACGGCTTTTTTGTTGTTACCCTACTGCTTTAACAATAACTCTGCAATGGCTATATCTTCCGGAAAAGTAATTTTGAAGTTTTGATAGCTGCCTTCAACAATATGTACGGTATGGCCGGCGTATTCCGCTACGCTGGCATCGTCGGTAAAGCTCTCGTGGTACGGATGCTCGTATGAAGCTTTTAGGAGCGATGCTTTAAAGGTTTGAGGTGTTTGCACCAGGTAAATTTCATCGCGCACAAGACTTTGGGTAAAAGGCCCTTTTACCTGCCTTACCGAATCGCGGCTTTTCACTGCCACAACTACTGCTCCCTGTATGCCTGCTTGCTTGTAGGCCGCATCAATTATAATTGGATCAGTAAGCGGTCGTACTGCATCGTGTACGGCCACCAGTGCGTCATCAGGCACTAATTTCAATCCATTTTTAACAGAGTGGAACCGGGTGGGGCCGCCGCTGACTAACTCGTGGGGCATGCTAAAGGCATGTTGATTGCATAACTGTGCCCAGTAATCATGGTGGCTATCGGGCAGTACCACTATCAAATTAGGTGTATATTGGCTTTTGCTAAATGCAAGTAAGGTATGCATTAATACGGGCAAGTTGTTTACCGGTAAAAATTGTTTAGGCACTGCCGATTGCATGCGCGTGCCCGAACCCCCGGCAACAATGATGGCGTAGCTTTTTTGAGCTGGATGATGTAAGTTGTGTGTAATTTGAGGCGCGGCGTGCAGCATGGTATCAAATATGTCAAAAAAAGATGATGAATAAAAAACGCCGTGCATAAGCACAGCGTTTAATTATGTTGAGACAGCAGCATAGCTATAAGCTACAAACCATCAACTGTAAGCTAATTATATAATTAACATGGCATCACCATAGCTGTAAAAGCGGTATTTTTCTTTTACGGCAATTTCGTAAGCATTCATGACATGCTCATAACCACCAAAGGCGCAAATCATCATCAACAGGGTTGATTCAGGTGTGTGAAAATTGGTAATCATTGAGTTAGCAATGCTAAATTCATACGGAGGGAAGATAAACTTGCTGGTCCAGTCGTTAGCAGATTTTAAAGTTTTGTTAGCCGAAACCGCTGACTCGATAGTACGCATTGAAGTGGTGCCAACAGCACATATACGTTTTTTACGCTCAATACCACGGTTTACAATATCAGCTTGTTTTTGCTCAATAATAAATTGCTCCGAATCCATTTTGTGCTTGGTAAGGTCTTCAACCTCCACCTGGCGGAACGTGCCTAAACCAACGTGTAAAGTTACCTCAGCAAACTCAACACCTTTTAATTCCAGGCGTTTCATTAACTCACGGCTAAAGTGCAAACCTGCGGTAGGGGCAGCAACCGCACCTTCATTTTTCGCAAATATAGTTTGGTAGCGTTCTTTATCGTCGGCAGTAGCTTTACGTTTAATGTATTTAGGAAGTGGGGTTTCGCCTAAGATTTC
The DNA here is from genome assembly GCF_913773635.1 of uncultured Mucilaginibacter sp. Taxonomy (GTDB): domain Bacteria; phylum Bacteroidota; class Bacteroidia; order Sphingobacteriales; family Sphingobacteriaceae; genus Mucilaginibacter. Next base: position 79,754 of record NZ_CAJYGQ010000013.1, on the reverse strand, counting down.
AACATTACGGCGAAATTCCTCGTCGGTACCGTCAAATAAAAAGCGGATGGTGCGGCCACGTGATGTAGTATTGTCAACTACCTCGGCAACCAAAAGGTCATCGTCGCCAAAGTATAACTTGTTACCAACACGAATTTTACGAGCCGGATCAACCAAAACGTCCCAAAGGCGTAGCTCTTTGTTAAGCTCGCGCAGCAGGAAAACCTCAATAGTAGCACCGGTTTTTTCCTTGTTACCGTACATACGGGCAGGGAAAACTTTGGTGTTATTGAGAATCATAACATCCTGATCGTCAAAGTAATCCAAAACATCCTTAAATATCTTGTGCTCAATTTTACCAGAGTCGCGGTGCAACACCATCAGGCGGGATTCATCACGAACGTCAGACGGGTTGTGAGCAATCAATGATTCGGGAAGATTGAACTTAAATTGAGATAATTTCATATTTTATACAAATAGAATTTTAGGGCGCAAATGTACGCATTTATTTGTGTATATGTCAACGTTTTAAGCGTTGCATTGTGTCGGGGTAAAGTAAATTAAAAAGATTGGTGCTTGAAACACTGTTCGGAATAGGGTGGAAATAAGAAAACCGGATCTCGCATCCGGTTTTCTAGATCTAATAATTTACTTATGAAAACAACAACCCAAGATTGTTGCTTCAGTTACAAAAATATTCTATAAAGTTTTACGAGTCAAGTTTTTTAACATTTAGTTACTTATATCACATCGTAACTTTCTTGTTAATGAAAGGTATTTTTGAGCATCTTTGTGCTCTATACCTGCTAAAATGAACGTTAAGGTTATTGCATTTGATGCTGATGATACACTTTGGGTTAACGAGCCGTATTTCAGGCAAACCGAGGAAAAATTTTGCAGCCTGTTTAGTGAGTTTATGCCTCAACATAGTTTGGAACGTGAGCTTTTAAAGACGGAAATAAGCAATCTTAGTCTTTACGGTTATGGCATAAAGGGCTTTGTACTGTCAATGGTTGAAACCGCGCTCAGCGTAACTGCCGGGCAAATAAGTGTAGAGGCTATTGGCCGCATATTGAATCTTGGGAAGGAGATGCTTAACCAACCCATTGAGTTAATTGATGGTGTTGAGGAAGTGCTTCAGTCTTTACAAAACAAGTACCGATTGGTGGTTGCTACAAAAGGCGATTTGTTAGATCAGGAACGGAAATTGAAAAAATCGGGCTTAAGCGGGTATTTCCATCACATTGAAGTAATGTCGGAAAAGGACGATGCCAGTTACCTCAAACTGATTAAGCATCTTGATATTCAACCGCAGGAATTGCTCATGATTGGTAACTCGCTCAAGTCTGACATTATACCGGTACTCAACATAGGCGCACACGCCGTGCATGTACCGTTTCATATTACCTGGGTACACGAAATGGTTGAGAGCCAGGTTGAGCATCCTAACTTTAAAAGCGTTAATTCTATTACCGAAATTCTACAATATATCAATTGATGAAACACCTACTTGATCTTGATAAATGGCCGCGTAAGCAACACTTTGAATTTTTTAAACAATTTGAAGAGCCCTTTTACGGTGTAACAGTAAACGTTGATTTAACACTGGCATATGAGCATGCAAAATCTGCAGGAATCTCATTGTTCATTTACTATTTGTACCAGGCGTTAGGAGCTGCAAACATGGTTACGCCGTTTCGGTACCGTATAGAAAACGATGAAGTGGTAGTATATGATGAGGTGCATGCTTCGGCAACCATTAACAGGCCCGATAGTACATTTGGCTTTTCACATATTGACTATCATCCATCGTTTGAAAGGTTTTTAGAAGGTGCCGAATTAGAAATAGGGCGTGTACAAAGCACAACCGAATTATTTCCTCCAAGGGGAGGAAACGATGTGTTACACTTTTCGGCCTTGCCATGGATCAACTTTACGTCCCTTTCACATGCGCGCTCTTTCAGCCGGAATGATAGTGTACCTAAAGTGAGTTTTGGCCGCATAACCGATATTGACGGTCAAAAAATTATGGCGGTATCTATCCACGTGCATCACGCACTAATGGATGGCCTGCACGTTGGGCAGTACATACAGGTGTATCAGGATTTGCTTAACGGCGGTCTTTAATGTGAATAATTAAAAACTTAAGTGAATGCATAACCTGGTTATGCATTCACTTAAGTTCCGGTTTTTTGTTCTTATTCGCTTCTTAAGCTTTTAACCGGGTTGGCAAGTGCAGCTTTAACAGTCTGCATACTCATTGTGATTATTGCTATTGAAACAGTGAGTATTATAGCTCCGCCAAATATCCACCAGCTAATTGGTGTATGATAGGCAAAGCGCTGCAACCACTGATGCATGGCGTACCAGCCAATTGGCAACGAAATAATGAACGCTATCACAATCAGTTTTACAAAATCGGCGCTTAAAAGCGTTACAATTTGGGTTACCGAAGCACCTAAAACTTTGCGAACGCCAATTTCTTTTATGCGTTGGTTGGTGCTATGTATTGCCAAACCCAACAAACCCATGCAGCTTATTAGTACTGATAGCGCGGTTGCCCAGTTAAGTAATTTAGCAGTGTCTTGTTCGGCTTTGTAAAACCTCGCTACGCTTTCGTCAATAAAGGTGTAACTAAACTCTTCATCCGGATACAATTGTTTAAACATATCCTGCATTTGCTCAATTGACTTTGACCACGATTTGCCTTGTTGTGGCTGTAATGCAACGTGCACATTGTTATAGTTCATACGATTGTTGAGAATGACGGCTACGGGTTTTATGGCTGTGTGTAATGATTTTTGATAAAAATCTTTTACCACGCCAACCACCGGTACTTTCTTATCATTATAATCAATCATAACTCCGGTAGCTTTGCGGGCATCTTTAAAGCCTAGTGTATGCGCGTAAGTTTCATTGATAACAAATGCTTTTGAAGCACTGTCACGCAGTTCAAGTTTTCTACCGGCCAACAAGCGGAGCTGATATACGTCAATATAATTTTCATCGCCGTTTTTAAGAAACACCTCAGTCTCCGTTTCCTTCTTACCATCTTTATATTGCATATAGCTGCTCCAGGTACCGCTTGCCGATGGGGCAGGGCCGCCCACCGCAACTAGTTTTACCTGTGGCAGCGCCTGGATTTTTTTGGCTAATAGTTCCTTTTTATTTGATGCTGATTGTTTCCAGGGTGTGCTTATGTATAATATGGCATCCTTTGAAAAGCCAAGATCTTTATTTAATACATAACTAATTTGGCTGCCAACCATCAGCGTAGCCATAATGAAAAACTGGGCTATTACAAATTGGGTAACTGTAAGCGTTTTGCGTAAGTAAGTACCGCGGGTTTTGCCGTTTGCCTCATGCCCCTTTAACACGTGTACTGGTTTAAAGGATGACAGCATGATTGCTGGATATAAGCCTGAGGCAAGTGATATGACGATAAGCAACATCAATACAAACACAAATACTTCTCGCGTAAAAAGCATGCTGTAAGAAATCTCTTTGGGAATAAAATCACCAAAAAGTTGCAGCAGGTAGTAAGCTATCAAGGCCGATACCAACGTTGCAATAACGGTAAGCACAAACGTTTCGGTTAAAAACTGCCCTATAAGCTGCTGCCGTGTGCCACCAATTGTTTTACGTACACCAATTTCTTTAGAGCGCTGTACAGATTGAGCTGTAGTAAGATTGATGAAGTTTATACAACCCAGCGCAAGCAAAAAGGCTGCTACACCAAGCAAACTGTACAGTACAGTTTTATTAGCCTGGCGCCCGTCAAAAGCATCATACCTGCTATTAAAATGTATGTCGTTTAACGGTTGTAAATCAAACTCATGAGTTTGGCCTGAACTGCTGTACTTCTTGTCGCGGTTTTTTTCATATAGCGCATTAATTTGTTTTTTGATGAGAGCTATTGATGCGTCTTTTCTTATCTTGATAAGTAGTTGATTTGATGAAGATGTATTGCCCCAATTTAAATTGGTGTATTCTTCAATCATGCGTTTATGCGTGTCTGCCGTTTTCAAACTTATAAAGTCGTGAAAAACAAAGTCGGTTTTTACCTGCAGGTCTTCAACAACGCCTGCAACTGTGGTACGCAATGTATCTTCATAAATTACCTGCTTGCCCATCATGGCTGCGTAGCTCAAATTCGGAAAGTATAGTTTAGCCTGTTTAGCAGTAAGGACTACCTGATTTGGGGCTTTAAACGCCTGAGCCCGCGCGCCGGCCAACCACTTGTAATTTAGCAGGTCAAAGTATGAGCCATCGGTAACTACAATATGCTGCTGTTTTTTTATGGTTTTAGGCGTGCCGTTAGCACTGTCAACAGTTACTTTTCCTTCATAGCCATAACCGTAAAAAGGAGCAACCACATCAACGCCGGTTACCCCGGCCTTCACGGCAGGCCCTAACGGCACCGGTACACCTGAATTGAAATTTTCTTCGCCCTGGTATGAAAAGTTTGATACCACCCGGTAAATACGTTCATCATCTGCCTGTAGCTTGTTGAAACTAAAGTCGTAACTTACTATCAGGTAAATAACCATAGCAGCGCTTATGCCAATGGCTAATCCAATAACATTTATAATACTAAATACCTTTTGCTTCAGTAAGCTACGTATAGCAGTTTTAAAGTAGTTTTTAAACATGGTGTAGGGTTAACGTTATACAAAATATATGATAACATTATGCCAAGTATTTATATTGTTGGTTATCAGTAAGTTGTTTCTTATTTAATGCTGTGAGCGTTCGATAGCGTACACCTGTTGTTCGCTCCCGGCACGCTATTTTACCTTCTCGAAGACAAATGGGACGTTCTTCAATATATAGCCTTTCGCTTTTAATAACATAATTAAGCCATCCTTTCCACCTAAATGGCCACTGCCAACCGCTATCATCGTACTTTGCTTACCTAAAACCTTATCTATGCGATTGGCCATAGTTATATTCCGTTTTACCAATAACGCTTCGTTAAAACTGGCATCAATAGGTGCATTGTTATTTAATTCTGTTAAAAGGTTTTCAATGTCTTGCTTAACGTAAATTTCAGTAAGCTTTTTAACAAGCTCGTCAGCTGTTGTATAGCTTTTAATAAACTCCTGCATCATTTGTACTTGTTTAGCAATTGATACCGCATCTAAGGCCTGCATTTGTTCGGCAACGGTTTCCAGGCCGCCTACGCTATCTTTTAAAGAAACTGCACGTTTTTGCATTTCCATATCAATGGTAACGGCTTTGCCATTGTTAAGCAGGAGAGTTGTTAAAAATAATGGTTTAAATTTATACAGCATTGGCCCCATACCCTGCATCATGGGTGAGGTTTTTGTAATGTCTTTTAGTTTGTCCAAAGTGGTTGCGTCAAATAATTTATCAAGTTGCTGCGTGCTGTCTTTGATCATAATGTGGGGCAGCATTTCGGCAGGGTTAATTTTACTGAAGTCAAGCTCAAAATAAACTTTTTTGGTTTGGGTAAGCTTATTCATTACCGCATCGGGCAGGCGATAAAGGGTAGTATCAAACAAATGAATGGTACCAAAAAGGTAAGTTGGTTGGGTAATGTTTTTACCGGTTATTTGCCAAAGCAATCCTTTTTGTTGTGCATGAGCACTGGCTGAAAGCAATAATGCGGTAGTAAGGCAGAAGAGTTTACTGATAAGGTATAAGTGTTTCATTTGAGTTGGTTTAATATATTATACACAATGGTTGCTGATAGGCGTAAATATACATTTAAGGTAAATTTATGTAGTAATGTACCAGAAAGGGCAAATTCTTACCAAATAGCAATACTTTTATTACTTTTGATTTTAATGCTTACCAATACAAATCATACCCTTGAAAAGCTTGAAAACTTGTTGAAGGCTGCCGAGTACAAAGTAAGGTACGAGAAGGGTAACTTTAAAACTAATGCCTGCCTGTTGCAAAACAGCCGCATGATTGTGGTAAATAAGTTTTCAAACCTCGAAAGTAAGATACAAGCCGTAACCGAGCTGATAAGGCAGTTGGAGATTGATGTAAAGCGGCTTGACGATAAGCAATTAGGATTATTAAATCAAATTAAACAAACCGAACTGGAGCTGTGATTATTACTTTTTTAGGAACAGGAACATCACAGGGCGTACCTATTATTGCCTGCGATTGTGAGGTGTGTACCTCCACTGATAAGCATGATAAACGCTTACGCAGCTCTATTATGATTGAAGCGGAGGGAAAGGTTATTGTTATTGATAGCGGACCTGATTTTCGTTACCAAATGCTGCGCGAAGGAGTAAAGCATCTGGATGCCATTGTATATACTCATGAGCATAAGGATCATACTGCAGGTTTGGATGATGTAAGGGCATTTAATTTTGTTCAGCAGGCTCCTATGGATATTTACGCAACCGAAAGGGTGCAGCAATCACTTAAGCAGGAATTTGCTTACATTTTTGCTTCATTTAAATATCCGGGAATACCGCAGCTCAACCTACATACTATAAGTGACAAACCCTTTAATATTGGCCAGGTTAACTTTACACCTATTGAGGTAATGCATTACCGCTTACCGGTGCTTGGCTTCCGTATTGATGATTTCACATATCTAACTGATGCCAAAACAGTAACACCGGCTGAGGTTGAAAAAATTAGGGGTACAAAAATATTAGTTATAAATGCATTGCAAAAGCAGCCTCACATATCGCACTTTACTTTTGATGAAGCTATTGCCTTTGCAAAAATGATTGGTGCCGAACAGACTTATTTTACGCACATAAGTCATAGATTGGGCAAATATGCTGATGTGTCACAAGAACTGCCTGAAGGAATTAAGCTTGCCTATGATGGACTCAAGATAACATGCTAATGTGATTGAGGTGTGTATCACACCTCAATCACATTTTGTACGGTTAATAAATCGTAAGGGGCATGTTATTTCGTTCTGCCTTTCTTTGCCACTGGCGCCTTTGGCATTTTTGCACTTAAAAAAAATCCCTACATTGCGCCATCTACATTTTATGGAAAACACAGACGTGCTTATCATTGGAGCAGGTGCGGCGGGTTTAATGGCGGCTTATACTTTAAGTAAGGCTGGCAAAAAGGTTGTTGTACTTGAAGCCTGCAACCGCACCGGCGGGCGAATACATACGCTCCACAACACATCATTTTTTAATCATGCCGAATTGGGCGCCGAGTTTGTACATGGCGACTTGCCTGTTACTTCGAGTTTACTAAAAAAGGCTGGGCTTACTTATCACGCTGCTAGTGGGCAAATGTGGCATTACAGCAATGGGCAGTTTAAGCAAGACCAGAATATGACGGAGGGTTGGGATGAGCTTATTGAACAACTGCACAAGCTTGAGCACGACTTATCACTCAATGAATTCTTAAAACAATACTTCCCTGATGATTCACATCAAAAGCTATGTGAGTCGGTTAGGCGGTATGCAGCAGGGTATGACACAGCCGACCCAGAAAAGCTTAGTGCTTTTGCCATGCGCGATGAATGGGAAAGTGAAGATGATAGCGCACAATACCGTATTGATAATGGGTACTGTTCTCTTATTGACTATTTAAGCAAAGAGATTAAGCATTCAGATGGTCAAATATTCTTAAATGCGGCGGTCGACCAGGTTACATGGAAGCCTGGAAAGGTCAACGTAATAACCACTGATGGCGATGCTTACGAAGCCAAAAAAGTGATATTTGCTATTCCACTTGGTGTTTGGCAAGCCTCACCTAAGGCCAAAGGTAAAATTACAATACAGCCCGAAATCCCCAGCCATTTTGCCGCTTTACAAAAGCTGGGTTTTGGGGCTATAATTAAGGTACTCTTACAGTTTGATGAAGCTTTTTGGGAGCATGTTGACGTGAGTGCCTTTCACGGAGAAAAGCTTGGTGATACAATGTTTCTTTTTTCTGATGAAAAAATACCTACATGGTGGACTCAGTTACCTCAGCATTCATCGTTACTTACGGGTTGGTTAGGCGGGCCCGCCGCTGTAAAGCTTAGCGGTTACACAAATCAGCAAATAATGCATGAGGCCGTTGCTTCGATTGCACACATATTCAACTATGATGTTGAAGTGCTTAAGGAAAAACTCCTTACATGGCATGTAGCTAACTGGACAGCTGAACCATATGTATATGGTTCTTACGCTTATGATACCGTACATACAACAGAAAGCCTGGAGCTGCTGAATAAACCGGTTGATGGCACACTTTTTTTTGCCGGTGAATTTATGTATCAAGGCCCATCAATGGGAACCGTGGAAGCTGCATTAACAAGCGGGCTCAAAGTTGCAGAGCAGATGATTTGATGTGTTAACAACTTGCAAGTTATATGAGTGAGCGTTATATAATGCAATTTAACGATAGATTAGATATTGGTTAGCATCAGTTAAATTGTGTTTAAGCATAGATATAATGCTTGATTGTCATTTAAATGTCTTTGCCCGGCAACAATGGCTTTACAATAGCGTTTACGCATGTTTATCGTTTTATATTCTTTTTAAAACGGACTACATTTGCCTATCTCTATTGTAATTACCCTGCCTGATGTTTAGCAAAATATCAATTTATTTAAGCTTTTGTGCTGTAGGCTTAGTTGCTGCTTTGAATGTGAACGCCCAGGATATTGTGGCCTTAAGCATGAAAGAAGCTGTGGAACTGGGCGTAAATAATTATCCGGCTATAAAGGCAAAAAAAAATCAGCTTGGTTCATCAAAAGCTTATTTAAAAGAAACAAAAGCCGAATACTTACCTGACGTTAACTTCTCCGCTCAAAACTCATACGGTACCATTAATGGACAAAATGGCCCGCTGATTGGTTACCGTGGCCTGGCTGTTTCATCATCGGGGCCTGCATTGCCAAACCAAAGCTGGAATGCCGCATTTGGAGCGCTTTATCTTACCAACGTAAACTGGGACTTTTTTGCATTTGGCCGTGCAACAGAGCGCATAAAGGTTCAAAGGCAAATTGTTAACCGTGATGAAGCCGACTTAGGTCAGCAGGAGTTTCAGCACAAGGTTCGCATAGCTGCAGCCTACCTCAATGTGCTGGCCGGGCAACGCCTGGTTAAGGTACAGCAAGATAATCTTAACCGTACACAGGAAATACGAAAAGTAATAGTAGCGCGTGTTAAAAACGGGCTTAACCCGGGTGTTGATTCTTCATTAGCCAATACTGAGGTTTCCAACGCAAAAATTCAGCTTACCAACGCACAGCAGAATGAGCAGGAGCAGGTCAACCAACTTTCGCAATATCTGGGCTATGCAAACCCGCCTGCAGACTTTTCGCTCGATAGTACTTTTTTGGTGCGCAACCCCGTGATGCCCGATAAGCAGTCATCAGTTGCACAGGGAGCCCATCCGGTTTTGCAGTACTATAAAGACCGTATACAGGTAAGTGATGAGCAGGCAAGGTATCAGAAAACCTTTGCCCTGCCTACCTTTTCATTCGTGGGTACGTTTCAGGGCAGGGGTTCGGGCTTTACGCTTGCTCCGGCTATCAACACTCCGGTTGCTCACACAGGCAGTTATATTGATGCCATTAATCCAACACGCTATAACTATTTGGTGGGTATAGCAACGTCATGGAATTTCAGCAGCCTGTTTCGTACAAAATATCAGGTGCAATCGCAAAGGTTAATTTCGAGGCAATACCAGGACGAGTATGACTTAGTTGACCAGCAGCTTCGCAACCAACAGGTACTTGCCAATACGCGTATAAGCAACGCACTGAAGAACGCGGCCGAAGCACCGGGACAAATACGCTCGGCAAATGAAGCATATTTGCAAAAAACAACACTGTATAAAAATGGCTTAGCCACCATAACAGATTTTCAGCAGGCACTATATACTCTTTACCGGGCCGAAACCAGCAACTATATTGCTTATAACAATGTTTGGCAGGCGCTGCTATTCAAGGCTGCCTCAACCGGCGATTTTGACGTTTTTATAAATAACTTTTAAGCTAACATCTGCAACACATAAATGGGACTAATAAGATTTGCACTTCGTAAACCCATCACCATACTTGTATTAGTTGCCGGCCTGTTCTTTTTTGGGCTAAACGCTATACGCAGTATCAAAATTGACATTTTCCCCGACTTAAATTTGCCGGTGATTTATGTGTCGCATCCGTATGGTGGTTACACACCTACACAAATGGAGTCGTACTTCGGCAAGCAGTATGTAAACTTGTTGCTTTATGTGTCGGGCGTTAAAAGCATCGAAACGCGTAATATTCAAGGCTTAACGCTTATTAAATTATCGTTTTACGAAGGCACTAACATGGCGCAGGCCGCAGCCGAGGTATCAGCTTATACCAACCGTGCTCAGGCTATCTTTCCGCCCGGTTCGCAGCCGCCGTTTATTTTGCGTTTTGATGCCTCTACCTTACCGGTTGGTCAGTTAGTTTTAACAAGCCCTAAGCGTACCAATAATGAGTTGCTTGATTTGGCTAACGTTTACGTGCGTTCATCATTTACATCCGTTCCGGGTCTAGTATCTCCGGCACCTTTTGGTGGTAACACGCGTACCGTTGTTGTAAAGGTAGATCCTACTTTGCTGCGTTCGCACAACTTAACGCCCGACCAAATTGTTACCTCCATCCGAGAAAATAACCTCAACTCACCTGCAGGAAATGTTCGCATAGGTGATTACAATTATCTCACACCGGCTAATACTTCCATGAAAGCCGTAAAAGATTTTGGTGATATTCCGCTTTACCGTAATAACATACAAACCGTATTTTTAAAAGATGTAGCCACCGTGGAAGATGGTGCCGACATTACCAGCAGTTATGCATTGGTTAACGGCAAACGTTCGGTTTATTTACCCATAACCAAATCTGCCGATGCCTCTACCTGGGAAGTGGTGCAGAACCTAAAAAAAGCTATTCCGCGTTTTCAGGCATTGTTACCCGAGGATGTGCAGCTTTCATACGTGTTTGATCAATCAACCTACGTAATTAATGCTGTTAAAAGTTTAGCCGAGGAAGGCGCAATAGGCGCTATACTAACTGGCTTAATGGTTTTATTGTTTTTGGGCGACAGGAGAGGCGCGCTTATCGTTATCCTTACTATACCAGCATCTATTGTGTCGGGTATATTGTTTTTAAAGCTATTTGGTCAAACCATTAACATTATGACCTTGAGTGGCTTGTCGCTCGCCATAGGTATTTTGGTAGATGAATCAACCGTTACCATTGAAAACATACACCAGCATTTTGCCATGGGTAAACCCAAGGCGTTGGCTATATGGGATGCCTGTAAGGAAATCGCTTTCCCCAAGCTGCTCATCCTGTTTTGTATTTTGGCCGTATTTGCACCGGCTTTCACCATGACGGGTATTCCGGGTGCGTTGTTCCTGCCCCTTGCGCTGGCCATTGGCTTTTCCATGATTACATCGTACTTTTTAGCGCAAACATTTGTGCCCATAATGGCCAACTGGTTAATGAAAAACGATCATGAAAACGCAGCATATAGCCGTGGTGAAGAAGACGAACATGAAATGAAAAAAGCCTCGGCAAGGCATGCCTTGCAGGAGCATGGAACTAAAGAAAGCAAATTTGATAAATTCAGGCATTGGTTTATGCGTTGTATGGATGCCATGCTGCCCAAAAGCAAGTGGATTGTGAGCATTTACATCGTAGTGGCTGGTGGTTTAGCTGTACTTATGTTTAACATCATTGGCCGTGATGTATTGCCTAAGGTTGAATCAGGCACGTTTCAAATGCGTTTACGCTTGCCCGATGGCACCCGTTTAGAACGTACAGAAATGGCAACCGTGGAAGCGCTTAAAATATTAAGTAAGGTTGTTGGTAAAGATAAAATAGCGGTAACGTCGGCTTTTGTAGGTCAGCACCCTTCACAGTTCTCAACCAGCCCCATTTACCTGTTTATGGCCGGGCCGCAGGAAGCTGTAATTCAAGCTGCATTGACCGAAGAGTATGAAGGTTCGCTTGACGATCTTAAAGAAAAGTTGCGGCGTGAGGTTAAAAGGAGTATTCCAAACGCTAAAGTATCTTTTGAGCCAATTGACCTTACCGACAAAATTTTAAGCCAGGGGTCGCCAACACCTGTTGAGGTGGCTATTACCAGCAAGAACAAAAAGCAAAATGTGGCGTACGCTTATAAAGTGCTCCGCGAGTTAAAAAAAATAAAGTACCTGCGTGATGTGCAAATTGCGCAATCATTTAAGTATCCAGCAATAAACATAAATATTGACAGGGCGCGTGCTGCACAATTGGGAATTGGGGTTGGTGAAATATCACGCTCTTTGACTGCCTCTACGTCATCATCACGCTTTACCGAAAAGAACGTTTGGCTCGACGAAAAAGTAGGCTTAAGTTACAACGTGCAGGTTCAGGTACCTGAATACCAAATGGCCAGTGTAAATGATATTAAGGAAATTCCGGTTATGGCTAACCAGCGCCGACCAGTTTTGAGTGACGTTGCAACCGTTAAAATAGATACTACATATGGTGAAAATGATAACATTGGTGCAATCCCTACGCTATCGGTAACGGCAAACCTTGATAATAAAGATTTGGGCAGTGCCTTAGGTGACGTAAAGGAAGTGATAACAAACCTGGGCGAATTGCCACGCGGTTTAACCATTGAACCACGCGGTTTAGGTCAAACCCTCGATGATACTTTAGGTAGTTTACAAAACGGCTTGTTGGTTGCTATTGTGGTGATTTTTTTAATGCTTACCGCCAACTTCCAGTCCTTTAAAGTTTCACTGGTGGTACTTTCAACCGTTCCGGCGGTTATATTAGGCTCTTTATTGCTGGTTTGGGGTACTGGAGCTACGCTTAATCTTCAATCATACATGGGTATGATTATGGCCGTTGGTGTGGCTATTTCCAACTCGGTGTTGTTGATTACTAACGCTGAGGAGCTACGTATGGTTAATGGCAATGCCTTAAAATCAGCCCGTGAATCAGTGGCATTGAGGTTACGCCCAATTTTAATGACCAGTTTAGCCATGATTGTAGGTATGATACCTATGGCATCGGGGCTTGGCGAGGGCGGCGATCAAACATCACCCTTAGGACGTGCGGTTATAGGCGGACTTATTTTTTCAACCTTTGCCTCGCTAATCATACTTCCGCTGGTATTTGCCTGGGTTCAAGGAAAAACCACTACACAGTCTGTATCACTCGACCCTGAAGATTCAGAAAGCAAATATTACGTGCCAGAATATGTACCAGCACGTGATGCCGAATAAAATGAGCTGCTGAATTATTAATAGATAAATTGCTACTGTATAAATACAAAATGAAAAACCTACGAAGCCAAATTGTTGCACCAGTGTTAATGTTAAGTTTAGCCGGTGTTTTGAGCTTAAGCGCCTGTCACAATGAAAAGAAAGCAAATGCAGCGGAAGAGCAAAGTGAAAACGGTGTGCCTCCGGTAGAAACTGTTGTTTTAGAGAAAAGCAAAATGATGTCTTCTTTACAAGTACCGGGCGAACTTACGCCTTATCAGCAGGTAAGTATTTATGCCAAATTAAACAGCTACGTAAAAAAATATCTGGTTGATGTGGGTTCGGAAGTGCGCAAAGGACAGCTGATGATTATTTTGGAAGCACCTGAAATTAATTCGCAATTGGCATCGGCACGTGCGCGTGTTAAGCAGCAGGAAGCAGTATACCTGGCAAGTAAGGCAAATTATGATCGTTTGGTAAACACGGCTAAAACCCCGGGCACCATTGCACAAAACGATATTGACCTGGCCAATGCACGTCAAAAGTCAGACTATGCTAACGTTGAGGCTGCTAAGGCAGGTTTACAGGAGGTTAGCCAAAACTTGCAATACCTGCAAATACGTGCGCCGTTTGACGGCGTTGTAAGCGAGCGTAATGCCAGCATGGGCGCCTATGTTGGCCCAAATGGGAAAGGGTCTGATTTGCCTTTATTTATAGTTCAGCAGCAAAAGAAATTGCGTTTGGTAATATCGGTGCCTGAAATGAGTACGGGTGCTTTAACAGGTCAGGAAGAAGTTAGCTTTACAGTGCGTGCTCTGCCCGAAAAGGAATTTACCGCCAAGGTAAAACGTGCTGCCGGTGCGCTAGATGCCCGGTTGAGATCAGAGAGATTAGAGACGGATGTGGAAAATCCGAAAAAGGTTCTTTTACCGGGTATGTATGCCGAGGTGAGTATTCCTTTAAAGTCAAAAGACAGTTCATTTGTTGTTCCTAAAACAGCCCTGGTACAATCAACCGAAAAAATGTTTGTAATACGGGTAGCAGGAAATCATAAAGCCGAATGGGTTGATGTGCAAAAAGGACTGCAAAGCAAAGATGGGGTGCAGGTGTACAGCAAAAATCTTAAAGCGGGCGATAAAATTATTCTTGCAGCCACAGATGAAATACGCGACGGTGGTACGGTTGATGACAAAGCGGCTGCAAATAAGGAAGAAACGACTAATTAGTTAGCTAAAACTTTAAACTAATTATTCTTAACTAGTTATAAAAAGATTGCCATGTAACTAAGGCGTTGCCGGGGGGAGTTCTAGTGATTTTATTCAGCAATTATAGCTTTTCCAGCTTTTCAAGCAAATCTCTTGAGCCTATGGTACCAATTACTTCGTCGTTTAAGTAAACGGTAATTGTGCCTTTCTTTTTGCTGAGCCGTAGGCGGCCCTTAAAAAGGTGTTCCTCGTTATTATATAAAAAATCAAGCAGTGGGTTTAACCCTTCCTTGCGGCAAACGAGTTCTTTGCCCATTTGCTTTACAATAAGCTTAAGCCGGCTGGCTTTCTCCTTTTCCGGCTCAATTTTTAAGACGTAGTTGTTCAGCAGTTGGAATGTTATCATACCCTGTAATTATGCTCCTGATTGCCCTGCTAATAAGTATAATACGGCCATGCGTACAGCAACACCATTTTCAACCTGGTCTAATATAAGCGATTGCTTGCTATCTGCCACGTCGCTGGTAATTTCAACGCCGCGGTTAATAGGGCCCGGGTGCATTACCAGTATCTCTTTATTAAGGCTATCCAGTATCTGCTTATCAAGACCATATAGCATAGTGTACTCACGTAGTGACGGAAAGTATTTGATATCCTGACGTTCCAATTGTATACGCAGCATGTTGGCTACATCGCACCAGTTAAGCGCTTTCCTTAAATCATGCTCAACCTTAACACCTAATGAACCTATGTATTTTGGTATAAGCGTTGTAGGGCCGCACACCATTACCTCGGCACCTAATTGTTTAAGGCATAATATGTTTGAAAGGGCAACACGTGAGTGCAAAATATCGCCCACTATAACTATTTTTTTACCTTCAACATCACCGAGTTTTTCGCGTATTGAAAAAGCATCTAACAATGCCTGTGTAGGATGCTCGTGAGCGCCGTCGCCGGCATTCACAATTTGGGCTTTAACATGTTTTGACAGAAATACACCCGCACCGGCGTAGGGATGGCGCATAACAACCATATCCACCTTCATGGCCAGTATGTTGTTTACCGTGTCAATCAAGGTTTCTCCCTTGCTTACTGATGAGGATGAGGCCGCAAAGTTCAGCGTATCGGCCGAAAGACGACGCTCTGCCAATTCAAACGATAAACGCGTACGGGTAGAATTTTCAAAGAAGATATTGGCTATGGTAACATCACGTAGTGACGGCACTTTCTTTATAGGGCGGTTTATTACATCTTTAAACGTATCGGCCGTGTTAAAAATCAGCTCAATATCGTTGCGGTTTAAATCTTTAATGCCTAATAAATGTCGTGTGCTTAGTCCCATTTTTATTTTCGGATATCGAGTGTTCGATTTCGGATTTATATTTAGCCGGCACTTGAAGTGCCTTAAGTCTTGTTGTTTTGAGAGAAGATTACCTTCAGATTTCGAAATCTGACATCATTTATAACTCTTCGGATAGTAACACTATCTTGTCTTCGCCATCGGTTTCTTTCCAGCTTACAACAACCTTTTGTGATGCAATGGAATCCACCTCAATGCCGGTATAGTCAGCAGTTACAGGTATGTGTCTTGAATACCTACGGTCAACCAGGGTGAGCAATTCAACCTTACCCGGGCGGCCAAAGGCCAGCATGGCGTCCATGGCTGCCCTAATGGTACGGCCTGTCCAAAGCACGTCATCCATCAACACTACATTCTTACCTTCAATAATAAAATCTATTTTAGTTTGATTAGGTACCAGCGGGCCTTCACGCCTGCGAAAATCATCGCGGTAAAAGGTAATATCCAAATCGCCCTGAAGAATTGGCTTGTTCAAAATCTTACGCAATTCATCGGCAACCCTGCGGGCCAGGTAAATTCCCCTTGGCTGAATACCGATTAAAATAGCGTTTGAAAAGTCGTTATGATTTTCTATCAGTTGCCTGCAAAGGCGCTGAATGGTAATTTGAAACTTAGGGCCATCAAGCAACGTCAAATTCTGCATCGTTGAAGTAGATTTGGGCAAAGGTAAAAAAAATGATAAGCAATTAGGTAATTGATTATGCGCTTATGACAGATACTTGTATATCATAAAACGAATTACCCTGAAAATCCGCCAGCTACGTGGAATATCAGGAGGTATATAATTTGCAAAAGGCGTTTTTACCAGGTAATGGTAATACAGTTTTTTAAGCGGATGTTGGTTATGAAACAACCATGGCTTATTAGGACCTGCCCCGGTAAAATGAACAATCGTTTGATTAGTGGCGACTTCTGTAAACCCTGCATTACAATTTTGTTCAAAGTGCCAGGATTGCGCGTTGTACTTTGGTTCCAGAACATAAAAGTCGCCTTTGATGACGCCGTTGAATGCATCCTGATCCCAAAATTCACATAATTGCGGGAAGTTGGCTATAAATTCTGATAATTTTTGTGTTAGCTTATGTTGCCTGAAATAAACCAGGTTCATTAACATTACACCTGAGTTGAAATAATATGACGTTGGAGGTATGCCAAGCGTTGCCTTTTTCTCCTCACTCATACTATCCGGAATGGCAGCCAAAGCGCAGGCCGATATATCTAATTGCAGGAGCGGACTTATATCTCCGTTAATGACTAAATCGGTGTCTAGAAACAGCACCTGTTTTTCTTCCGGTAGCAAGTATGGTAACCATATCCTGAAAAATGCTGCTTCGGACACATGATCATTTTCTTTGATAGGTAACAGCGGTAAAACCGCTTTATCAAACTCAATAAACTCTAATTTGATTTGACTACCGGCAAAATGCTTTTTAAGGAGTTGCCTGTTATTTTCTTTAAGATTGTTGTATATACAATATACCTTAACATCGTTGTGCAGAAAAGTATTTAGTGACTGCAACATAACGCAGGCATGCTGCATGTAGTTATCATCAAACGTAACGGCTATAGAATGTGTGTTCAAAGGCTTACTAACCAAATTGGGCATTGGTTGCAAAAGTATGCATTAGCTGCAATAATGAGAATAATTAATAACATACAACACGCTGTGCCTTAACCGGTCATGTTGTATGTTATCATATAAACATTTACCGGCCGGTATTGGTTGCTAATTGTTTGTAAGGCAATTCGGCGGTGTAGCCTTTTAAGCGGCCTATGGTAGCCATCACTTTGAAAGCTGCTTTTTTAAGTAGTGTCCATTTGCCGGCTACTACGTACATGTCTGAATAATGATCAAGCATAACGGCAAGGTGCAATAAATTTGGACCATTTGCCGAATCGTTGTGCTTTGCCTGCGCAAACGCGCATGTAGTTCTGTACAGCTGTTCTGTTTTTAGAGCAGGTCTGATTTCAGTAATTAGAGTGAGTTCCTGAGTTGTACTTGCGTTCCACCATTGGTGGGCATCGCCCGGTTTTATAACGAGCATTTCGCCGGCATCATACCGAACTTTCTTACCGTTTACCACAGCAATCATACTTCCCGATTCAACGGTTATAATTTCTGTTTGTGACGGGTGTATGTGTACAAAGCCGCTTTTCTTTTTGCTTTCGGCATTAGCCACACATTTAAAACGCACGTATTCGCCGCCGGTATCTTGAGCGCTGTGTAACACATGAAACGTTTTTTGGGTTAGGGGGTTGTAGAGTTTTGTCCCTGTAGGCATAGTATATTCTTATAATAGTAAATGTGTTAAGGCGTGGTAAAATTACGCATTTACTGAGTTAAAGTTTATTATAATACGATTAAAAAGCGCTTACTGATACAACATACAGCAAAAAAAATACCAAAAAAAAGCCTGTGCTTTGAGGCACAGGCTTTTATAAAAGGGAGAATTTAATGACTATTTAGAATCCTCGTTAGATTTGCGTGCTTTGTTTTCAGCACCTTCCATCTGCTCTTTTAATTGAGCTAATACGCTCAGGTCGCCAAGGGTTGATTTCTCAACAGATTCTTTTACTTTTTTAACAGCGCTGTTAGCAGCTTTCGCTTCTTTTTTGCGGTTTTCAAAGTCTTGAACTCTGGCTTCTGCACGTACATCTTCCCAAATACGAGAGTGAGATATAACGATACGCTTGTTGTCTTTTCCAAACTCAATGATTTTGAATTCAGCAGTTTCTTCAGCTTTTAAAGATTTGCCGTCTTCTTTCACTAAGTGTTTGGTAGGAGCAAAGCCTTCAACACCGTAAGGAAGAGCTACAACAGCACCTTTATCAGTTACTTTTAATACAGTACCTTCATGAACTGAATCTACAGTGAAGATTGTTTCAAAAGTATCCCAAGGGTTTTCTTCCAGTTGTTTGTGGCCTAAGCTTAATTTACGGTTCTCAACATCAAGTTCTAAAACAACCACGTCTAATTTTTCGCCTACTTTAGTAAACTCGTTAGGGTGATTTACTTTTTTAGACCATGAAAGGTCAGAGATGTGAATTAAGCCGTCAATTCCGTCTTCCAGTTCAACAAACACACCAAAGTTGGTCATGTTTTTAACTGTAGCAACGTGCTGAGTACCTACAGAGTAACGCTCAGCAGCATTTTGCCATGGATCAGGAGTTAATTGTTTAATACCTAAGCTCATTTTGCGCTCCTCGCGGTCTAAAGTTAAAACCTGAGCTTCAACTTCGTCACCAACTTTAAGGAATTCCTGAGGGTTACGCAGGTTTTGTGACCATGACATTTCTGATACGTGGATCAAACCTTCAACACCTGGAGTGATTTCAAGGAATGCGCCGTAATCAGCAACGGTAACAATTTTACCTTTTACTTTAGAACCTACCTGGATAGCTTCGTCAAGATTTTGCCAAGGATGCGGGGTTAATTGTTTTAAGCCCAGAGCAATACGTTTTTTCTCGTCATCAAAGTCAAGAACAACAACGTTGATCTTCTGATCCAATGCCAATACTTCTTTCGGATGCTCAATACGGCCCCAGGAGATATCAGTAATGTGAAGTAAGCCGTCTACACCACCAAGGTCGATGAATACACCGAAATCAGTAATGTTTTTAACGGTACCTTCCAATACCTGGCCTTTTTCAAGGCGGGCAACAATTTCAATTTTTTGGTTTTCTAAATCGTCTTCAATCAACACTTTGTGTGATACCACTACGTTTTTAAACTCGTGGTTGATTTTAACAACTTTGAACTCCATAGTTTTACCAACGTACACATCGTAATCGCGAATAGGCTTGATATCGATTTGTGAACCTGGTAAGAAGGCTTCAACGCCCATTATATCAACAATTAAACCACCTTTAGTACGGCTCTTAACAAAGCCTGTGATGATTTCGTCGTTAGTTAATGCATCATTAATGCGCTCCCATGATTTTTGTGTTTTAGCACGTTTGCGTGAAAGTACCAACTGACCGTTAGCATCTTCCTGCGACTCAACGAATACGTCAACAGCATCCCCGATTTTCAAATCAGGCATATCACGGAATTCAGACAATGATACCATACCATCAGATTTGAAACCGATGTTTAATACCACGTCTTTGTTATTGATGTTTACTACAGTACCGGTGATGATTTCGCCCTGGTTAATTGAGTTAAAAGTACCATCGTACATTTGCTCAAATTTTTCGCGCTCAGCATCGCTGTAATTACCAAATTTTTTGTCGTCTGCATCCCAGTCAAAGTCTGCCTGTGCTGCTGCGATTTTTGATTTGATTTCATCAATAGAAATTGAATCAGCTTCTGACTCAATGTTTTCTTTCTCTTTTACAGAACCAACTGTCTCCAGCTCAGCCTGTTTAGATTTCAATTCTTTTTCTGCTTCTTGTTTTTTTGCCATTAAATAAATTGTCTCCTTTTCCCAAATCAATTGGGACTGCAAAGGTAGATATATTTTTCTTTTATAAAAAAATAAAATATGCTGATATTGAACTAAATGTGTTTTTTATTTCCACATTAATAGTGGTTTTATCGCAGCACAAACAAGGCGTTATTAATGAGACGAAGTGGGAAAACCTTTTTTAATTAGGTCTCAAGGGTCGAAAGTACTGTTTACTGCGTAGGAGAATCATTTATCAAGGTGTCTACTTCATCAAACACCGATAAAAATTCAGGCAATAGTGATTCCCGATAACTGATGATAACCTGGTTTATGGCTTCTTCCTGCTCTGGTAAAAACGGATTGTTCCAAATACGCATGCAAATGCGTTTAAGTGCATACGCTACTTTTTCGGTTTGAGCGTATGTGTGAAGATATCTATCAGTTTTAAACCTCTTAAAGAATTGAAGAAATACTTCAGGGTTTTTGAAATCGCTTATCATCAAAAACTCTCTGATTGCATCATCATTGCAGTTTTGCAAATGATCATAAAAGTTGCTGGCCGAAATTTGCTGAGTGGTGAGGAGGAGATTGTCGAGGATGAGCTCAAGGGCAATGTGCCCTAAAAAAAACGGTTTAACGGGCGATCCCGTGATGGCCGGTCGGAGGTGTAATTTTAACTGGTGCGAATGGTGTTTAAAAAACTCCGAATTATGAAAATGCCTGTCAACCTCTAAATGTTTTATCCAGCCATCATACAGGTAACGTGTTGGCGCATTTGGATAGGAGTGCTTCTCGGGATGCAGCATTGCTGATTTATCAGCATTTTTGAGCAAGTCTGGCAGCACTGTACCCAATACATGGTAACAGTTTGCATTATTGCGGTCAAAATAAAAATGCGACAAAAAATTCATATGCAGAGTGTATTGCAAAATACACCAAATTTTGCATAAGTGGAAATTTTTGTCGCTTAGATTAAATGCCTTTTAACGTTTGTGCTGATACTGCGTAACAACGTGAGCCGGCTTTTTATATTTGATGGCGGCATCGGCACGGTTATCACATTTACCTAGTAAGGTGTATATAACAATAAATATTACAACGGTTGATAAACATCCGCCACCTAATTTTTTTGCGCCCCAACCGGCTATTAATGCTTTGAAGAAACTGTTCATATATTAGTGATTTTGCTCATATAACTCTTACAAACACATTTGGTTTGACATAGATCTCTATAATGCCTTAACAAAGTTACCATTCTGCGTTATTTGCAATTACTACCGCGAGTTGTTTTGATAGCGCAGTAGTTATTTCACCCGCCTTGCCGTTGCCTATTAAATGTTGGTTTATTTGAGCTACCGGTAAAATATTTTTGGTTGTACTGGTTATGAAGGCTTCTTTACAATTGAAAACGTCATCTAAAGAAATGTCCTGTTCTCTGATTGTGAAACCTGTGTTGGCAAGACTAAGAACTTGTTTGCGTATAATCCCTTTCAAAACGTCTGTTGCTGTTGTAAGTATTTCGTTGTTTTGAGTTACAATAAAAAAATTAGCGCGCGGGCACTCGCGCACTATGTTGTTGTGATGATATAATATATCGTTTGCACCTTGTTCGCGCATATAAGGCTGCAGCCATATGGCCATTTGGTAGTCAATAGTTTTAGCCTGAGAAAACTGACGCTGGTGCGAATAGGTAGCAAGCTTTATGCCTTCAATATTTAAAGGTTTAACCTTAATAGCTTGCTGCGTAATAATTATGTTGCTTTTTGCAAGGGTGTAGCCATCTTCTGCGTATCCGCCGGTTAAAGTAATACGTATACCCGAATTAGGTAGGTTATTCTTCTTCATTAACTCGCGTATCAAAATTTTAAGTTCATCACGCGTGTGAATCATCTCAAGGTGCATAAAACGGGCCGACCGGTAAAAGCGATCAAGGTGGTCATCAATGAAAACCGGCTTACCATTTTCCGTTTTGAAAAAATCAAATATGGCATAGCCGCGATGTATGGCCAGGTCGCTTACGTGTAGTTGAGCCTCATGCGCCGGAATAAACTGATCATTAATTACGGTGTATAACATGGTGGATAGTTATTTAGATAACTGAACACGGTAAAGTTAAGCGTGTTTCAAATTAGATACCGCTTCTTGGCTGCAACTGTTGTAAATGGTTTCTTTTACAGGTATTATTTTATATTTGCCCACTTAAAATAATTGTACTAAAATGAGTTTTGTTGAAGAATTACGCTGGCGGGGTATGTTGCATGATATTATGCCCGGAACCGAAGATTTACTGAATAAAGGTATGGTATCGGGCTATATCGGGTTCGATCCAACGGCCGATTCGCTGCACGTAGGTCACTTAACGCAAATCATGACCTTGATTCATTTTCAACAGGCTGGTCACAAACCTTATGCACTTGTGGGTGGTGCCACCGGTATGGTGGGCGATCCTTCGCACAAGTCGCAGGAACGTAATTTATTGTCTGAGGATGCGCTGCAGCGTAATCTTGATGGCATTAAAAAGCAGTTGGAGAAATTTTTAGATTTTGGCGCCGATGCTGCCAACGGAGCCCGCATGGTTAATAATTATGACTGGTTTAAAGAGTTTTCGTTTTTAGGCTTTATACGTGATGTAGGTAAGCATATTACGGTTAATTACATGATGGCCAAAGATTCGGTTAAAAACCGTTTAACTGGCGATACTGGCATGTCATTTACTGAATTTAGTTACCAGTTGCTACAGGGATACGATTTTTACTACTTGTGGAAACATGAAAACTGTGCTATACAAATGGGCGGCAGCGATCAGTGGGGCAACATTGTAACCGGTACCGAACTTATACGCCGTATGGAAGGCGGTGAAGGCTTTGCGCTTACCACTCAGCTAATTAAAAAGGCCGATGGTACTAAGTTTGGCAAAACTGAAAGCGGAGCTGTGTGGCTTGATCCGGAGCGCACATCACCTTACCAGTTTTACCAGTTTTGGCTAAATGCCAGCGACGATGATGTGAAAAAATTCATTCGCATTTTTACGCTTTTAGATAGGCAAACCATTGAAGCTTTAGAAGCTGAGCATGATGGTGCGCCTCATCAGCGGGCTTTGCAAAAAGCATTAGCTAAAGATATTACTACTCGTGTGCATGGTGAAGCGGCTTACAACAAAGCCATCCAATCATCAGAGTTTTTGTTTGGCAATACCGGAATAGAGTTTTTAAATGAACTCACCGACGCTGAAGTTAAGGGCATTTTTGAAGGGGTTGCTAATTATACCATTAACAAAGCCGACTTAAAGGAAGGTATCAATGTTCAGGATTTACTGGCAGTGCAAACCAGTGTGTTTCCGTCAAAAGGTGAAGCTAAAAAAATGATACAGGGTGGGGGAGCCGCCATAAATAAAGCAAAAATTCCCGCCCCCGATACAGTATACACCACTGAGAACTTGATAAACGACAAGTTTTTGGTAGTGCAAAAGGGTAAGAAAAACTACTTTTTAATAATTGCAGAATAATTTGCTAATGCGACAAATGTGTTTTATATTTGGATAAATGTCGTATAGTAAAAAACATATTGATAAAAATGAGGTTCATGAACCAATGGCTGCTTATATAACCACTGATAGTGTAACCTCATTTTATAGTTTGCTTACCGGCGTTAATCCGGGTAAAGCATCTTCTGATTTTGATGTTTTGCGTTTAGCCCGCCAGGGCTTACCTAAAAAGGTTTTAACTACGTTGGCTCAAAAAATTTCCTTAACACTACAAGAGCTTGCCGGTATTATGCACATCAACGAGCGCACATTACAGCGTTACGATGATGATACTGTTGTAAAAACCGAGTATGCCGAAAAGGCAGTTGAGCTTGCGCGCTTGTACACACGTGGCCAGGAAGTTTTTGGCTCTATGGATAAATTTAAACGTTGGATGAAAACTCCCAGCCACGTATTTAAAGGTGAAGCACCTGTATCACTTCTTGATACTTCTATAGGCTTTGATTTGGTTTTGCGCGAGTTAGGGCGTATTGAGCATGGTGTTTTTGCATAGCCATGTTGCTTTATCGAATATCAAAATGCACTTACATTGATGATTTGAGCGGTACAGGTGCCCGCCTGTACGGAGGACGTTGGAATAATATAGGTCGTGCAATGGTTTATACGGCCTCGTCACGCTCCCTTGCCGTTTTGGAAGTTTTAGTGCATCTGCCACCAACATTAATACCGGATAATTTCTGTCAGATAACTTTAGATGTGCCTGATGATATAGAAGTTTTGGATATGGATGCACTGCCTGAAAACTGGCAGGATTATCCTGAACCATCGTCGCTTAAATCATTGGGCGATGCATTCCTGAAAACAAATAAACACCTTCTTTTAAAAGTTCCGTCAGCCATTGTTAAAGAAGAGTTCAATTATCTTATCAATCCTTTACATCCTAAAGCGAGGCATATAAAAATTGTAGATCAAAAGAATTTTACTTTTGATGAAAGGTTGATAGGATAGTTCAGGTTCTATTTACTTTTTGTTACTACTAAAAGCAACAAACCATGTCGGTTCCCTTCTACAACTAGCGTCAGAAACGCTCGAATATTATGTTAAATTTTGTTAAAACAACTAAATGTTTAGTTTTTAACTAATCTCTTAGTTATATTTGTGAGGTAATGTTGCGCTACTGACCCGCGACTAAGTAAATCATCACTCTAATTACAAAATTTAAACATCATGAAGCTCAAACCTTACTTAGAAATTATTTTGGCTGTAACAGCATTCACAGCCAAAGCTCAAAAAGTTGACACCGCCCAAATTATTGTACATTACAAATTTACTCACGTGCGTGATACGCTTAACCGCGATAAGCCGCTTGTAGAAAATATGATGCTGCTTGCCGGACGTAATGCAAGCGTTTACAAAAGTTATGATCGCAAATTGCGCGAGGAGCAAATGCGTAAAATGGTAATGGAACAAGTAAACACGGGTTCTGCCAACATCAATGTACGCAGTGGGGGAAGTCCTCTTGGTCCAAACATCGATTACTACCAATATCCTAATGCCAATAAATTTTACAGCAGAGAGAGGCTGGTGAACAACTATGTAATTGAAGAAGCACTGCCAGCACCAGTTTGGAAGATATCTGCCGACACCGCTACCATAAACGGGTTGCAATGCCAAAAGGCAGCTACACATTTCAAAGGACGTGACTATACCGCTTGGTTTTGTGCTGATTTACCATACCGAGTTGGTCCGTGGAAGTTGAATGGTTTACCCGGTTTAATTGTAGAAGCCTACGACACGAAGAAAGAAGTTGAATTTAAGTTTGACGGACTTGAAAAGGTTGATCCAAAAGCGAAAAAGGAGACAGACCCGGTTGCATCGTCTGCCACATCAGCACGCACTATTATATTCGGCGGAGCTGAAGATAGAAACCAAGCCCCCAATGTAATTGCTTTACCTGCTAACGCAATTAAAACCACTCCAAAAGAACTCAATGAATTAAAGGAAGTGATGCGTAAAGATCCGGAAGCATTTTTTCAATCACAAATGGCAGCCATGCCGGGTAACCGTAGTTTTACATTCAGCAGTGGTACTAATTCTGCATCGGGTATAAAAAGCGTTAGCGTACAGCGTAACGATGATGCAAAATTAAACGTTACTAATAATCCTATTGAGCTACCCGAAAACGGTAATGAAAAATGATACGGGCTATTGCAATTGCAGTAAGCTGTATTTGTATCTTATTTTTAACTCAAAAGGGTTATGCACAAACCATTAAAGGTACAATTACAGATAGCCTGGGTAAGGCGGTGCCTTATGCCAACGCTAAACTAACAACCGGCAGTAATCTTATCATTGCGTTTTCAACAAGTGATAACAAAGGAAACTACAGCCTTGCCATACCTGCCGATGCAGACAAAAGCAGTTTAAAGGTCGAAATAAGTTCTGTAGGTTATAAAAAGCAAAGCAAGGTTATTACTGATGTTTCGGCATTATATAACTTTAAACTATCATCAACCAATAATGCACTTGATGCCGTTACAGTAAAAAACAAGCGGCCACGTATTACCGCACGTGGCGACACATTGAATTACAGTGCAGCTGACTTCACCTCACCACAAGACAGGGTAATAGGTGATGTAATCAAACGCCTGCCTGGTGTAGAGATGGACGATAACGGTAAAATCAAATACAATGGCAAGGCCATATCAAGCCTTTACATTGGTGGCGATAACCTGCTTGATGATAAGTACAATATTGCAACTAAAACTATACCTAACGGAGTGGTTGACAAAGTACAAATTATGGAAAATCATCAGCCCATAAAAGCACTGAAAGACAAGGTGGTGAGTGATGACGTGGCCATGAATTTGACCATAAAAAGCGATGCTAAAATGCAAATGGTAGGGCAGGGCAACATAGGAGGTGGGTTACCCGGCAAGTATGATGGAAACATCAATGCCATGATGTTTAAGGATAAATATAAGGCCATTAATTATGTAAAAGGTAATAATGTAGGCATTGAAGTGCAGAATGATCTGATATCGCACAATTTATCTGCTTATTTAAGCAGGCTTGATAACAACAAGCCTGATAAACTGCTAAGTCTTGGTGCTGCGGGTAATCCTAATTTGCCTACCAATAGGTATTTGTTCAACAGGTCGGGTTTGGTGAACTTAAATAATCTGGTAAACATAAAAAAAGATGTGCAGCTCAAAGCCAACCTATCTTACCTGCATGACCGGCAGTTACAGCAGTACTCCAAGGTAAGGGAAACATATCTTCCAAATGATACTATTAGGTTTACTGAATTGCAGGATAACCGGCGCAGGCCAGACCTGTTACGGGCACAAACCACGCTTAACATCAACAAAAGCCAGTATTACTTAAACAATAACTTAATTGCCGATTATGAACATAATGCCTCATACTCGGGCTTAAATGCAACCGGAACGCCGGGCTCATTGCAAAACTTAGCCAACCGTAAGTTCGACCTGTCAAATGAATTTAACATCATGAAAACGGGCAACGGGGGTAATGTTTACGAAGGATACTCATACATCAACAGATTGTCGAACCCTGAGCGTAGAGTATTGGAACCCGGCATCAACCAGGATATTTTTAATAACAATGAGCCATATACACAATTGCTGCAAACTGTAAATATCCCAACCTTTTTCACTAATAATTACGTTTCTTTAAAAAGAGCGGGCAATACGTTCACACAGTCGTACAAGGCCGGGTTTAGTTTGCAGTCACAACAATTGGAGTCGGCATTATCAGTTGTACAAGCCGATGGAGATGTGGCACAAGCCAGCAACACAGCAACGAATAATCTTGATTGGTTTAAATCGAAGGTTTACGGTGAAGCGGCCATTGACATGCCAGGTGAAAAGTTTAAGCTTAACATGCGGTTGCCCGTTAGTTTGCAAAACATAAATTTCTCAGAAGCTAAGTATGCGGTTGACCAAAGGCTTACAAGGCTATATTTTGATCCGCATATATCAGTTAGGTATAACACTGCAGCAGAGCAATATGTTAGTGCAGCTTACAATTACCGTAACGATATAGGCGATATAACCCAAGCCTATCGTGGTGATATTTTACTTAATTACCGCACGCTGCAAGCAAACAGTGCCGACTTAAGCGAGCGTAAAACTCAAACGGCTATTTTAGGCTATACATACCGTAAAGCTATAAAGATGTTTTTTTGGGGAGTAAATGCTATGTACAGTCATGTCAATCTCAATAACATTACTTCAAGTCAAATAACAAGCACTTTTCAACGGCAAATTGTATTGCCCTATGCAAATGATATGGATATGTTTACCCTGTCGGGTAATGTAAGTAAATACGTGTATTCATTGCATACCACTTTTGCTGGAGGTTACACTTGGCAAAATAACAAGCTGAACCAGTTTTTAAACGGATTGCTTTTGCCGTACAATACCATTGCAAACAGTTTAAACAGCAGTGTGGAAACCAAAATAAGTAATAGAATAAATGTTAGCTATAAAATTAATGCGGTACGAACATTAAGCCGTTCATCGGTAGCAGGGGCTGGTAGCACAAATGTTACACAGCTGCAGCATCAAGGTGCTTTTAACTATAATCCTACCTCTAACTTGTTTTTAAAACTCTCTGGCGATCATTATTTTACATCACAAGCAATAGGTTCAAACCTTAACTATTCATTTGCCGATTTTTCGGCACGTTTTAAGGTCAATGAATTTAAAAGCGATATAGAATTGAATATTCTGAATATATTTGATACCAAAACCTACAGCTCGCCCTTACTTACTGCAAACAACTATGTAAACAGCGTGTATACACTACCGGGGCGCATGGCTACAATGAAGGTTTCTTTTAATTTTTAAAAAAAACACCCTTAGTGGTATAAAGCATACCGCCGCAAGAAGCATGCAGCGTTATCATCAGTTAATAGTTTAATATTGCTTCAAAAAAAACTCCTGTTTGGCGAGCAAACAGGAGTTTCTTGTTTCATAGTCTTTACACGTTACCAAATCCTTATCTTCTGGCGAGGTTAGTGATAATTCTGTCTAACACTTTAACAACCTGGTTATACTCATCATCAGTAACGCCTAACATCATTTGCCTCAGGCTCATCATGTAATCGGCTTCAAGAGCATTATATAATTTTTTGCCGTTATCAGTTAATGCGTATTCATCTTTCTCAACAGCCTTTATCCAGCCTCTTGTTACCAGGTTTTCAGCTATTCCGTTCAACCTTTCAGGAGTGAAGAAGTATTTATTTTCAGGTTGAAAAACTTTAACGTTTATAGTTTCTTTATCAGCAATGGCGCTCAAAAGCATCCAATGGTAACGGGTTATACAATGCCTGTCAAATACCTCTTCAAAAAAATCGGTAATGCGCTGATCGGCTTTTCTAAGGTACCATCCTATGGGTTTTTGTTCACCAGTTTTATACGGCATAAGCAAATTAGTTATAATTCGCTTAACAACTCCATCTTCTTTTGGTTGTACTCGTCTTGTGAAATAAGGCCGTTATCAAACAGCATTTTTAGCTTTTTAAGCTTTTCTGTCAGCTCATCGGGCTTGGTTTCAATTATTGGAGCAGGGGCAGCTATTGGAGCCGGAGCGGGTTCAGGCGCCGGAGGTGCAATGGCTGCAGGTTGCGGCGTTGCCGGCGTTTCTTCAATTGGTTGCTTAAACGGCTCATCCATTGGTTTGTCGGTTAAACGTGCTGCAGGAGTATGTTGTATTCTTTGAAGCTCCTCGCGCTTACGCTCATTTTCGCGGCATTCCTGCGAATATTGGTAAAGCTTACGACCCTGAACCTTCGGTAAGTAATCAACGCCCATTTCGGCGCCTTTACTAGTTTTTATAATAAACACCGAGCCAATAATTTCTTCTTTCATGCTTACATCTGCAATGTCTTTCCATGTAAAATCAATAAACTTTAATGAAAGGCCCAAATTGGCAGGCGTAAAAAACAATACCCTGCGATTGGTAATCACAATGGTATCGGGCAATAGATTGACTAATGGTTTTTTTTGAGTAGCTATATATAATGTTTCTTCGCCTGCGGGTAGTAGCTCAACCAGTCGGGAGTAAACTTTTTCAACGGCTTTAGGATCTTGCTGATCGTTTAAAAATTTTTCAATCATAAAAGGATGAATTTTTCAGTATCAAATGTAATAAAAATAGCCTCTTTAAGCATCAACACCTGATACATGTAAAAGTTATTGCACAAGCAAATTGCACCCTCTGATGTCAGACGAATCAAATCTGCCTAAAATTTCAAATGAGCCATTGTCATAAGCCTTTCCTAAGTCCTGGGTGGCAATAAAAGAACAGGAATTTATGTTAGCTAAATCTATAACATTTACGCCGCCGGTTTTGCCGTTCTCTACAATGCTAAGCGGGTCATTGGTGTCGCGGGTAATAATGCGCATCCAGGGAGGACAATTAAATATTCCATCTCCCTTAGAGTAGGCCTGCGAGAGCAATTCTGTCATTCCGTATTCTGAGTGGATAGCGTTTACGCCAAAACCCTTACACAATATGTCGTGCAGCTCTTGTCTTATCATTTCCTTGCGCCGGCCTTTCATTCCACCTGTTTCCATAACTATGAGCTCGGGGAAATGTATGTCATGCTGCTCGGCAAAGTCAAGCAGGGCAAATGTTACGCCAATAAGTAAAGTAGGGGTTCCTGCTTTTTTCAGTTCAATTAACTGACTATGCAGCTCAGCATGATTGTAAAGATAAAAGCCGCTTTGCGGATGATCTGAAAGCTTGATAAAATCATCGGCCATGTAAACCAATGATGAGCCTTCACGCTCAAGGTAAGCAGGCAGCAAAGCCAAAACGCAGTAGCTTCTTATATTGCCATAAAAAAGTTCAAATGCGCGCCTGAAACTTTCCTCATACCAGCTTACATCGCTTACATAATGCCTGCTGGTTATCATGCCCGTTGTGCCCGAGCTACTAAATGTTATTTGAGGTTGTGCCGACGTGCTTACTACGTTGTGGTTTTTAAAAAACTCAACAGGTAAAAATGGTATTTGCTTTACATCAATAACATCTTCGGTATTAACCTGCAGGCTGTTAATAAATTCTTTGTAAACGGCGTTATGATGGGCTTGATACCTGAATACCTCAAGGGCAGCATGTTTAAACTGCTGATTATTATTTATAGAGAAAATTTGTTGCTGCAACGGTTTTTGCATGCGCAAAGATAACAAGGCTACACAGTAAACGTTATTTTACCATTTATTGATTACAGTTACCCGACAAACAATGCCACCCTGAGGTAAACTTTAACCTTTTGGTGGTGTTTAAGTATTAACCGCAATTATTATTGCACTATTTAAATTCTACCAGAATGAGATTTTTTAGATTTTTTTTAACACCCGCATTATTGAGTTTAGTGTTGGTGCTTGCCTCGGCCGCTGATGCCGGGAAGGAAACAGAGCGTATTCAAAATTCAACCAAAGTGCTTAAAACGTTTACCGAAATGGATGAGACCATACCGCAAGAACTACTTAAGCAAACAGAAGGTATTGTTGTAATTCCTAAATTAATAAATGCAGGTTTTGGAATTGGAGGCAAACGTGGTAAGGGTATTGCTACAGTTAAATTAGCTGATGGAACCTGGAGTAACCCTGTGTTTATTACACTTACAGGCGGCAGCATTGGTTTTCAAATAGGTGTACAGGCGGTTGACCTGGTACTTATTTTCAAAAACAAAGGTGTGCTTACCAAAGTAAAAAACGGCGATTTCACCATTGGCGGAGATATATCAGCATCTGCCGGGCCGGTAGGGCGCAGCTCAACAGCAAGCACCGATCATAGTTTCGAGGCCGAAGTTTACTCATACTCACGCAGCAAAGGTTTGTTTGCAGGAATAAGTATAAACGGGTCAAACCTGGCTATTGATAAAACTTCACTTGCTAACTTTTACGGTTCGGGCACCACTTCACAAAAAGTTTTCGAAACCAATAAAACTGCATCAACTGCCGTAGTAGAGTTTAAATCAGTTTTAAAAGGTATGTAATAACGGGTGTTATACATCTTGCTTAAATGATTGCGAAGAGCAAATCAGACCGAGCATTGCCAAGTATTCAGTTGGCTGCTAAAGCTGCTTTACTCCTCGCATTTTTATTTTAAACTGTTTTATGTTCAGTTGCTGGTTTTTCAAATACACGTTTAACATAGAGGCCGGCTAGCGATGCTATACCGCCTACCAGCCCACCAATTAGCGCAGTTATAAACAGCAATAACAGCCAGTGTGGCAATCCAAATAATTGTGCTACACGTGTAGCTAAAATATGATCGTTGGGTATGCTTTTAAATAAGGCCAGCACTATCCAAACACAAAATACCGCCCCAAACCCTGACCAAAATGCCTGCGCTGGTTTTGTACCGGCGTAAATACTAAGCACAAACGCTATGGCAGCCGCGGCCCACCATGGCAGCACATAACTTGTAGCGAGGCTTAGTATAAAAATGAGTATGAATAGCATAGGTTATTTAAAGTAATTTTATTTCTTGTCTTAATTGAATAGCGTTTAAATCTCTACCTATTATTCAAGATCAGGGTACTCTTTACTCTGCCTGCCTTGTCTGTCGGCGATTTTAAGAAAAGTAGTTCATTAAGTTTTCCGTCTTTCCAGGTTTGAAGCAGGTTGGTGTAATAAAAACTACCCGGATTGCCCGATTGCCCGCCCGGATAAACACCATAGCCTTTTACTTCGGGCCCCATTTGTACTACCATACGCCATGACGGACCAGCCTCGCCACTCATGGCGTTGATTATGCCACTATTACCTCCTGAAGCAAACATACCCGACCCAAAGCCCGGCAATTTAGCCATATGATTAATAGCGACAGGCCTAACTGTTCCCCATTCCCAGCGTTCACCCGGTATGCCGTACTTTTTAGCAAGTTCGTCAACCGTTACATTAAAGGCCCTGCTAACTAAATCGGCACAGCTTTCAACCGTAGGTGTTCTTGTATCATCAAACCACTTTGCATTGGGCTGAGTAAGCAAAAGTTTAATTGTTCTATCGCGCGATGGTCTGCGTAATGCATCACCAGGCGTATCAAACTCATCCTGCCATATTAAGTCATAAAGCCTGTTCCACCAGTTGTTAAAGATAGTAGCACCTACTGATTTTGCACCATATTGTAAATTCCACACGGATACGCTTTTTAATGCCAGCTTTTGCGTTCCATCTAGTTTTGTAGAGTCAAGATAGCTTAGTAAAGTTGGCAATACGTCATGTGCTGTAATACTATAATTATCTGTTTGAAGCAGTCGCATGCTATCAACAGTAACATTGCTCATGGCAGTAAGCCGGTCGTTTATACGCTTGCAACGCTGATAGCCACCAAATTGCCAGTTGAGGTAATAAGGGTACGTTTTATCAGTAGAGGATTGGTTAGCCGAGCTTACAAAACCGCGCGCCGGATTTTTAACTGTTGGATTTTGATTGGCCGGTATACGTTCATGCCAGTCATCCCCAGGGTCAGTACCATCCAGTATAAATTTCCCTTGCTCCGGGTACTTAAGCGGAAATTCACCGTTTGGCGTAATAGCTATATCGGTGTTGCTTGCAAAAATAAAGTTTTGTGCCGGTGCCGAGTAGGTGCTAAGAGCTTTACGATAGTCATCATAATTTTTACCACGGTTAAGCAAATAAAATGTAAGTAAGTCGTTCGACTGTTTATGCGCTATCCACTTCATGGCCATGCCTGCCGGCACCTTGTTTACAATGGTAGGTGCTTTAGTTCCTTCATCATATACCACAGGCCCAAAATGAGTATAAATTACCTGCTCGGTTATATCGTTTTGTCCGCGTACTTTAATCACCTCTGTACGTCGTGTGGTTTTGTGCCACTGATTTTTATACCAATACTCAGTTTTAGCGTTATCCTTAAATTTAAGTTGATACCAGTCAAGCACATCGGCATCAACGTTGGTAAAGCCCCAGCTTGTTTGGGCGTTGTAGCCAATAATTACAAACGGCGATCCGGGTAACGACA
The DNA here is from genome assembly GCF_913773635.1 of uncultured Mucilaginibacter sp. GTDB lineage: Bacteria > Bacteroidota > Bacteroidia > Sphingobacteriales > Sphingobacteriaceae > Mucilaginibacter. The sequence goes on along the minus strand of NZ_CAJYGQ010000013.1, from coordinate 46,121 downwards.
CCCCTTGCACATTTACCCCTGGCGCATGTAGTTGAACCTGATACCAAATTGATGGGAACGTAAGATTTAAATGCGGATCATTTGCTAATAGCGGGTAGCCGGTAGCAGTTTTGCTGCCTGCTACAGCCCAGTTGTTGCTGCCAATACCTTCGGTTTTGGCCTTTGGCCGCATTTTGCCGGTTTGCATCATCCGTTTAAAGCCTGATGATGGTTGTGGAATTTTTAAAGCCGTAAAATTCCACTTGGTGCCTGACGGGATGATCGGATCTTCCTGATAATTATGATCAGGGAAAAGATCGCGGGTTACTGCTGCACCAAACTTGTTAAGTACTGCCGTCATTTCCATATCGTCCGATCCCCCGGCTAGCGTTTGTGACATCAGCTTAAGCAGTAGCGCGGTATTAAGTGTTTTCCAGGTTTCGGGTTTATAATCAAGCAGCTTAAATTCAATAGGGTAATTACGAATAGTTAAGTTATTTATAAACTGGTTAACGCCAGCTGAGTATGCTTCAACCGCCAATTTGGTTCGCGGGTCTTTCATTATGCCTTTTAAGGCCTCTTCGGCACCGTATACCATGCCTGTACGGCGGTTATAGCGGTCAACTTCCAATACTGATGGACCTATAACTTCGGCCAATCGACCAGCTGCATTACGCGTTTGAATATCCATTTGCCACAAGCGGTCGGCAGCTGTTACGTAGCCTTGAGCCATGTATAAATCATGATCATTTTCCGCAAAAATATGAGGTACCCGGTTTTCGTCATACCTGATAACCACTTTGTCGTAAAGTCCGGTAAGTTTAAGGCTTTCCTCTTTTTTTATGTTTTTGCTTTCGGCGTTTTGCCAAAATCCCGTAGCCGGGTTAACAAATTTGCCTATTGGTGGTACAGGGCCAAACTTAGTTTGTAAAGCCCATATAAGCACTGCTAAAAGTGCCAGAGAAAATACGGCTCTGAGAATTTTCATGTAAGGATTAACAGATGCATTTATGAAGTTTAATAATTGCGGCGTTTCAATTATGCCGGCGTAAGTTGCGGTAAGCTTTGTAGGTTGAGCAGGCATATACAAGTTTAACCATTTTCAATCAACTATGTTAGGCAGCTAAAGGTTTGAAAAATGAATTATTATTTGCTGATGCAATGCACATTAACAATGTATATTTTTGTTAAACACCACAAAAGCCATGCATAAGCATATCATATACCAGTTACTGCCCCGGCTGTTTGGCGATGCCAACACCAACAACAAGTTTTACGGCTCAATTGAAGAGAATGGCTGCGGCAAATTCAATGACATTGATTATAACGCCCTTGCCCCAATAAAAGCTATGGGTTTTACTTACGTATGGTATACCGGGGTACTTGAACATGCAACCATGACCGATTACTCAGCTTATGGAATCAAACCTGATGACCCCGATGTGGTAAAAGGGCGTGCGGGGTCGCCGTATGCTATTAAAGATTATTATGATGTAGCTCCAGACCTGGCTGTTGATGTAAGCAAAAGGATGGATGAGTTTGAAGCGTTAATAAACCGTACTCACGCTGCTAATTTAAGGGTGCTTATTGATTTTGTTCCAAATCATGTAGCGCGAACTTATCAGTCGGATGTAAAGCCTGATGATGTACGTGATTTTGGTGTCGACGATGATACTTCTCAGGCCTTCAATCCGGCCAATGACTTTTATTACATTCCGGGGCAAGCCTTTACTGTTCCGGAAGGTTATGATCCTGGTGGACCAGAATTTCAAAGTCCGTTAAAGGACGGCCGTTTTGATGAAAATCCGGCAAAAGGAACCGGCGATGACGTGTTCACGGCCAGCCCGTCAATTAATAACTGGTTTGAAACTATAAAGCTTAATTACGGAGTTGACTTTAATGGCGGATACCACATGCATTTTGAGCCCGTTCCGCCGCTATGGCATAAAATGCTGCACATTTTAAGCTACTGGGCAGGCAAAGGAATAGATGGTTTCAGGTGTGATATGGTTGAGTATGTGCCTATGGAGTTTTGGGCATGGCTAATACCGCAGCTTAAAGCAAAGTATCCTGATTTGATTTTTATTGGCGAGGCATATCAAACGCATCAATATGGTAACTATCTGTTTAATGGTCAGTTTGATTACTTGTATGATAAGGTAGGGCTGTATGATGCAATTAAGCGTTTGGTGCGGAACGAGTATGGTGCAAGCACCTGGCAAATAAATGCTGTTTGGAATAATGATTGCCGCGGCTTTGATGAACGCATGCTACGTTTCATGGAAAACCATGACGAGCAGCGTATAGCATCGCCTTATTTTGCAGGTGATGCCCTGTTAGCCATTCCCGGCATGATTATAACTGCAACGTTAAATTGCGGGCCTGTAATGGTTTATTTTGGACAGGAAGTTGGTGAGCCAGCCGCAGGAGCAAGCGGATTTAGCGGAGATGATGGCCGCACAACCATATTTGATTACTGGGGTGTACCTGAGCATCAAAAGTGGCTTAACAACGGTAAATATGATGGTGGGTTGTTAAGCGAAGGGCAAAAGCAGCTACGAACCTTTTATAGTAGGTTATTAAACCTATGTACCCACCATGAAGCCATAAGCCATGGCAAGTTTTACGAACTGATGATGGCAAACGAACATAATGAAGGCTTCAGTGATAAGGTTTATTTTTACCTACGTTACACCTGCGACGAGCGTATTTTAGTAGCAGTGAACTTCAACAGGCATGAACAAAGCGTGAGGATCAATTTGCCATTTGACTTATTAGGTGAAATAGGCTGTATGGGCCCTGTAACGTTTACCGATTTACTGACAGATCAAAAAATACACACCGTAGAAATAGGGGAAGGTGTAAGATTGAACTTATCCGCAGCAGGCGGAATGATATTACAGTTTTAAAAGAAGTAATTAAGCGTAGGGAATGGGCTACGCTTTTTTGAAGCTTTTAACGGCTATAACTACACTTATAAGCATCAAAATAGCCCCCAGTAAATAGGGTGCACCCGGAAAATAAATGGATGATGTTTTAGGGTTGGTGAAGTGAGCGAATAGTGTGCTCATAAGTAAAGGCCCTATAACGGTTGTAATGCTTACCAGTCCGTTTAGGCCGCCTTGCAATTCGCCCTGTTCATTAGGCTGTAGCTGACTTGTAATAAAGCCCTGCAATGCCGGTCCGGATATTCCGCCCAGGCAGTATGGTATCATATAAACGTACATTAACCAGCCCTTGCTCGAAAACAACGCAATAAGTAGTAAGCCCAACGCATAAAATAACAAACCAGCAATAATGCTTTTTTGCTGGCCCAACTTAGGTATCACAATTCTTATCAGGCCTCCTTGTATAGCAATCAGTAAAACACCAATAAAAATGCCCAAACTGCTTATTGCGCTTTTGCTCCAGTCAAACTTCTCAACCAGAAAAAACGCCAGTACGCTTTCAACCGCTTTGGAGGCAATGTATACTAAAAAGAAAGCACTGATTAACCCTGACACACCCGGGTAAGTTCCAAGTTTTTTTAAAGTGCTTATAGGGTTAGCCTGCTTCCAGTTAAATGAACGCCGGTTTTCTGCAGATAGCGATTCGGGAAGTACAAAGTAGCCGTACAACGCATTTAATAAAGCCATGCCTGCAGCCGCCATAAACGGAATCTTGAGGCCAACCTCTCCTAAATAGCCTCCCAATGCAATACCCAAAATAAAACCAAGGCCGGTTGCCGCACCAATAATACCAAAGTTAGCAGCACGGTTATCGCCCGTACTAACATCGGCAATGTAGGCTGTAGCGGTAGTGCTGCTTGCACCCGCAATACCAGCTATTATGCGCCCAACAAAAAGCCAAAAAACTGTAGGAGCAAAAGCCATAAAGGCATAATCAATACCAAAGCCAACCATTGATATGAGTAATACCGGCCTGCGGCCATACCGGTCGCTCAGGTTGCCTAATACTGATGAAAATAGGAATTGCATAAGCGCATAAACAAACGTTAGGTAGCCGTTTATTTGTGATGCCTGGCTTACATCATAATGGCCAAGGGTTTCAAGTAACTCGGGTAAAACAGGAATTATAACACCAAGACCAAGCGTATCGATCAGTACGGTTATAAATATAAAACCAAGTGCTGCAGGGCGTTTGGTTTGAGTATCGTTGGTCATGTTATTATTGTATCACTCTTAAAAAGCGATTTAATGAAAATTGTTTGAATCTGTCTTCGCCATATCAGCAGCAGCAACTACTCTTGACTTTTTGAAACTGCGCACGGCTAAAATGGTGCTTGCCAGCATAAGTATTGCACCCATCAAAAATGGTGCGCCAGGGAAAACAATGGGTGAGTGCTTATTGGTAAAGTAGGCAAACAGCGTTGTCATCAACGGCGGGCCTATAATGGATGTCACACTCATTAAGCTCGTTAAGCCGCCCTGTAGTTCGCCTTGCTCGTTGGGAGGTACATGGCCGCTGATAAGTCCTTGCAGGGCGGGGCCGGCTATACCTCCCAGGCAGTATGGAACCAAAATGGCATACATCATCCAGCTTTGGTTGGCAAAAGAAAACAAGAACAGGCCGATGCTGTAAAGGGTTAAGCCAATTACAATACTTTTCTTTTGACCAAGTTTAGGTATGGTTACACGTATCAGCAAGCCCTGTACAAGCCCTGATAATAAGCCAACAAAACCAAGTGAATAACCCACCAACGCCTCGCTCCATTTAAAGCGTTCCATAGTAAAGTATGACCATGTGCTTTGTACTGCATGCGCAGCAATATATATTAATATCAGTGAGCCAATAAGGCCGCTTATGGCAGGATACTTTTTTAACTGCATCAACGAACCCACAGGGTTTGCACGTTTCCACTCAAAAGGCCTGCGGTGTTCTTTTGCCAAAGATTCAGGTAGTATGAAGTAACCGTAAGCCGCATTGAGCAAGGCAAGGCCTGCAGCGGCCAAAAAAGGCAATTTTGTGCTGTAATTTCCTAAAATGCCGCCTAATACCGGGCCTATAATAAAGCCCAGGCCAAAGGCTGCGCCTATCATTCCAAAGTTTTGTGCGCGTTTTTCAGGTGTGCTAACATCAGCAATATAGGCTGATGCTGTTGTAAAGCTGGCACCTGTTATGCCGGCAATCACCCTTCCAACAAACAGCCACCATATACTTGGTGCAAAGGCCAGGAAAGTATAATCGATACCAAAACCAAGCAAAGAACCCAGTAAAACGGGGCGCCTACCATATTTGTCGCTCAAATTGCCAAGTACGGGTGCAAATAAAAATTGCATAACCGAATAGGCAAACGTAAGCCAGCCGCCGTAAACTGCCGCATCACTTAAGTTGCCGTGTATTAGCTTTTCAATAAGCTTTGGAAATACAGGTATAACAATGCCAAAGCCGGTTATGTCAATAAGCAGTGTTATGAAAATAAAGCCCAGGGCAGCCTCGCGTTTAGGTTGGTCGGGTTGGTTCATGCCTGCAAAATAATGAAAAATAATTGGCTTGTTTTAAGCAGTGTGAAATGATAAAGTAACCACGCTAACCTGAATTTTATTTTTGGTATTATGATAACATATGAGCTTACTAAATGAACATAAATTTTTGCAACTTAATATTTTATGTATTTTTAAGCAGTGCTTTTCCTAGCCACCCCTTTTAAGGGAAAGCATACTAATTATATGCTATTGATTTTGGAAAAGCGTGTTTGCATATGGCTATTTTTTTGCGCGTGCATGTGCAGTTGTTTAACTGCGTTTGCTCAAAGTAATAAGGGAACGGAATTTTATACAGCATGGATGGACCATGTTGATGGAGCTACAGGGGAGATCCCCAGTCGGATGAATCTTTATCTGGTATCAACCATAAATACATCAGGCACCGTTAGCATTGCCGATAATTCTTTTGCCCCAATTAACTTTACCCTTACTGCCAATGAGCCGCAAACTATTGCCATACCTGCAAGCGCTTTTTTGGTAGAGAGTACCAATGACAGCACGTTACGCAAAGGGATACACATTGTGTCAGGCTATCCTATATCAGCATTTGCTCACATATACAGGGGAAGCGTATCGGGGGCAACGCTGTTGTTGCCTGTAAATAGTATGGGTAAAGAATATTTTTCTATTAACTATACCCAGGTATCAAACTCCAATATTCCCGGAGGTAATAACTCTGAAAAAATTAAGCCATCGTATTCTGCGTTCAATGTTATTGCTACCGAAGATGCAACTACAGTTGAAATTACACCTAAAGCGGCGTTGATAAGCGGCCGTCCGGCCGGGGTTAAATTTCAGGTGCTGCTAAATAAAGGGGAGGTTTATCAAGGCCTGTCAAGCAGCGATTTAACAGGAAGTTCTATACGCTCAGTATCATCAGGTACAACGTTGTGTAAAAAAATCGTTGTGTTTTCGGGCAGCAGCAAGATTGGCATTGGTTGTAACGGAAACCTTAATACAGGTAATATCAGTGCTACATCTGACAATCTTTTTCAACAAGTTTATCCAACCGAAACCTGGGGTAAGAATTACTACGCCGTTCCGCTTAAAGAACGTAATTACGATATATTCAGGGTTATATTCAGCGATGCTGCTACAAAGGCAACTAAAGATGGGGTACCAATTCCAACACCGGCAAATGGCTATTACGAGTTTAAAACACAAACTCCGGTTGTGGTAAAAGCCGATAAACCCATACAATTAGTACAATACACCCCGTCACAAAACGAAACAATAAATTGCTCATCAAGCAATAACGATACCGGTGATCCTGAAATGATTTTCCTGCCGCCTATTGAACAAGGCTTGCGGCAGGTTACCGTATATTCGCCAAGCGAGGCCGCCATAAGATCTAACAAAAGCTTTATTAATGTTGTGATTCCAACCAACGCCGTATCAACTTTTAAAATTGATGGACAGGCTTATGCCGGTTTTAGTGCCATGCCTAATGATGCTAAGTACAGTTATGCACAAATAAACGTTGGCTTTGGAAAACATAGCTTGTCGGCCGGTAGCACTTTTAACGCAATAGCTTATGGCTTTGGCCCGGCCGAATCTTATGGCTATGCGGCGGGTATAAACCTGCAAAATTTAAATGAGTACATTGATCTAGGAGTACCAGGCGTATCTGCTTCATCGTTAACTAATGGTTGCGCAAACGTAAATTACAGCGTTCAATTGGTGGTGCCGTTTCCATCATTAAGCTTTATTACCTGGCGCTTTAGTGATGGCGCAACGGTTACTAATCAATCGCCACAATACGCAGCAACACGCCTTGCTGCCGATGGTAGCACGTTATACGTTTACCGCTACAACGGCATTCTAAAGAAAGCCGCAGGTTATTACGGTATAATTGCTACGATACCTAACCAAGGCTCAACAAGCGGGTGCGGCCCAACACGCGATATTGAATTTAACTATAACATAGCTGATTACCCCGAAGCTAAATTTGGTACATCTACCAATAACTGCCTTGGTACTGCTACTCAATTTGTTGACTCAACAGACGCTAAGGGTAGTTTGATAACAACATGGTTATGGAACTTTGGCGATTCTCACAGTTCAAGTACCAACCCTAACATTTCAACCGAACAAAATCCGTCACATACCTACACCGTGCCGGGCGATTATAAGGTTACACTCATCACTGTAAATGAAAACGGATGCAACTCCGATGTAAAGGAGGGCAAAGTTCACATTAATGCTTTGCCGCAGGCTAAGTTTGAGGCAGTACTTCCAAACTGTCAAATGCAGGCAGTTACTTTTCAAGACAAATCAACATCGGTTGATGGAAAAATCATTCAATGGGCCTGGGATTTTGGAGATGCAAACAGTACCGCAGCCAACCCTAATTTTTCAACGGCACAAAGCGCATCGCATACCTACACTGCTGCGGGCGTATATACCGTAAAATTAATTGTAACATCAGTTACCGGATGCAAGAGTGAGGTTTTCTCAAAGTTGATAAAAATTAATCCCTCACCAATAGTTGATTTTGTATTGCCTGATGCCTGCCAGCTTGATATGGTTAAGTTTGAAAACAAAACAACCATTGCCGATGGTAGCGAAAGCCTGTTTACCTACGAGTGGGATTTTGGCGATGGCTCAGCTAAAACCTTTACCAAAGATGGCCTGCATCAATACAGCGCACCTGGCGTTTACATGGTAAAACTTAAGGTGGCCTCAAAAGATGGCTGTGTAAGCATAACCGAGCCCAAACAGTTTACACTTAATGGTATAAGGCCTAAAGCAATATTTAACATTGCTAATAAGGAAATTTGCAGCAGCGAAACGCTTGTCATCGAAAATCAATCATATGTATCAGGCGGTAACATTATACGTTACGATGTGTATTACGATTACATCAATCATCCAAATGATTTTGTTACCTATGACGCCGCGAGCAACAGCATTCCTGCCGATAAGCTTTTCAAGCACAATTACGGACTATCAACCGTAACAAAGGATTATAAGATAAGGATTGTAGTATACACAGGGAGCTCAACCGACTGCCAGGATATCTTTTTAGATGATGTTAAGATTAAGGCAAACCCGGTGGTGGCCATTGCCAAAAAAAACTACATAACTTGCCAGGAGGCAACAGCTTTTAATCTTGAAACCAACGAGGGTGCTTTTATTGGTTTGGGTACGCCTGCCTTTACCGGCGCCGGTATAACCAATTCGGCAAGCGGTTTATTTGACCCCAAAACGGCCGGCCCCGGTACACATACAATTCACTATGTATTTATTTTAAACAGCACAGGTTGCATTTATGAGGATGATATTACGATAGTGGTTAATCCAACACCAATAATCAACGGTAAACGTAACTACACAGTCCGTGAGGGAGAGGGTGTAACCTTGCAGCCGCAGGTGCTATCGCTCAACCGGTCGCGCATAAAGTATACCTGGATGCCCAAGCAGGGCTTAAGCAATAGCAACGCCGATAGTCCTACCGCATCACCCGGTATTGATACAGATTACATGCTCACTGTTGAATCTGAGGACGGATGCTCGGCCTCGGCTATATTTACTGTTAAGGTACTGCAGCAACCGGTTGTCTACAACACTTTTACACCTAACGGCGATGGGCGCAATGATACCTGGGTAATACCATTTATGAGCGATTATCCTAAAGCCACCGTAGAAGTATTTAACCGTAACGGCGAAAAGGTGTTCAATTCGATAGGATATCCTGTGCCCTGGGATGGTCGTTACCGTGGTGCCGACTTGCCTGCCGGTACCTATTACTATTTAATTGATTTGAAGAACGGCAAACCGGCACAATCAGGGCCTCTAACTATCATCAGGTAAGTAATATGAAAAAAATTCTTACCTCATTCACTTTCTGGCTTTGTTGCACAACGCTGCTTGCTCAGCAGAAGCCACAATACACGCAGTATGTTTTTAACCAGTATTTGCTCAATCCGGCATTATCGGGCATTGAAAACTATACTGATTTTAAGGCAGGTTACCGAAGCCAATGGGCCGGACTTGATGGAGCCCCTGTTACCACCTATTTATCAATAAATGCCCCTTTGGGTCAAAACTTTATTTATGATGATGCTACCAGCATGGCCGCCGCAACATCAAACCCATTGGGGCGACAAGCAAACCGTGACTATATTTCTGCGCCGGCGCATCATGGCGTGGGTGCAACGGTTATAAGTGACAGGGCAGGGCCCTTAACTCAAACAATTGTTAGCGGCACTTATGCCTATCATATAGGTATTACAGGGCGGCTAAACCTGGCTGCAGGAGTTTCGGTTGGGGCAAATCGCATAGCGCTTGATGTAAATGAAGTACGGCTGCAAAACCCCGATGATCCGGCAATTTACAATGGCAATACCAGCCAGTGGCGCCCTGATTTAAGCCTGGGCATATGGGCTTACTCTGGTAACTTCTACGCCGGTGCATCGGTTCAGCAGCTTATTAAGCAAACTATAACGTTTGGCAACAAGTCGGCCTATAACCAGGGTAAAACCGTACCACATTACTTTTTTACGGGCGGTGTAAAGCTTTTCCTGGGTGATGATGTAACCCTCATGCCGTCGGTGTTATTCAAATTAATAGACGCTACGCCGGTTAATTACGATGTTAACTGTAAATTGGCTTTCAGCAATAAGCTTTGGGTTGGGGGGGCTTATCGGCATAATGATTCCAAATCGGCTATGGCCGGGGTGAATATAAGCTCCGTTATAAATTTGGGTTACTCTTATGATTTTACAAGTTCAAATTTGCGTACTGTAAGTAACGGTACGCATGAAATTGTGCTTGGTATTTTATTGAATAACCGTTACACAGCAAGCTCGCCGGTGAGGGTGTGGTAAAATACTTGGCTATTTACCAATTAATTATGTGTAACCAGCGTTTAAGATTTAAAAACTGCAACCAATAAACCGCCGATTAACTTAAATTTGTAGTGCAAATGGCGTACAAGTTTATTGATAATTACCGCGAGAAAGGTGCCCGCAAAAGGCTGGTTGAAGTACTCAAGAAAAAAGGTATTGAAGATGAGCAGGTACTTCAGGCTATAGGCAAAGTTCCGCGTCATTTCTTTTTTGATGAAACTTTTTGGCTGCAGGCTTATAAGGATATAGCTTTCCCTATTGGTGAGGGTCAAACTATATCACAGCCATATACAGTAGCTTATCAATCAGAACTCCTCCATATTCATAAAGGACAAAAAGTGCTTGAAATTGGTACCGGCTGCGGTTACCAAACCTGCATATTAATGGAGCTTGGCGCCGAGGTATTTACTATTGAACGCCAGGAAAAACTTTACGAACGTACTATACAGGTACTGCCTTATATGGGCTATAGGCCGCATTTTTTTTTAGGCGATGGCTCTAAAGGAATTGAAGCCCATGCCCCATACGATAAAATTATTGTAACTGCCGGTGCACCTACTGTGCCCGAAATACTGCTCAGACAGTTGAACGTAGGAGGGCTGTTAGTAATACCCGTAGGCAATGAGCAAGAACAAAAAATGGTTACCATACTTAAAGTGGGCGAAAATGACTACGAAAAGGTTGTGTTAGATACCTTTAGGTTTGTGCCTTTAGTAGGCGATAAAGCATGGTAAAGTAGTTTGACTTTGACGAGAGTTTAAGGTCGGTAAAGCAAAAATAGTGGCTATCAGCAGCTATCTTTTCATTACCCTGCTCAGTTCAATTTTTGTATCGCGTTCTTTCATTGTTTCCCGCTTATCAAAAGTTTTCTTGCCTTGTGCAAGCGCTATTTTCAGTTTGGCAAAGCCACGCTCGCTAACAAACATGGCAAGCGGTACAATGGTAAGACCTTTCTCTTCTGAACGGGTTTTAAGCTTTTTTAATTCCTTCTTTGTTAGCAGTAGTACACGGTCGCGTTTGGCTTCGTGGTTGTAAAATGAACCATGTGAGTACTCTGAAATGTGCAAATTGCGCACATATAGCTGCTCACTAATGAAAGTGCAGAAAGCGTCATTTAAATTAGCTTTTCCTTCCCTTATCGACTTGATTTCGGTACCCAGTAGTTTTATTCCGGCTGTGTATTCATCAAGTATATGATACTCAAAATATGCTTTCTTATTTTTAATATAAAGTTGTTCACTCATGGCAATGTAGCCTGCAAATATGCAAATTATTTTTTGGCCTGTTTAACAACCAGCACGGGTATGTTTACCAGGTGCCTTACCGTATCAACAGTAGTGCCATAAATTAAATCTTTAACAGCTTTGTGCCCATGTGAGCCCATCACCAAAAAGTCTATTTTTTCATTGTTAACTACTCCGGCAATGGCGTTAGCCCGGTTACCGTAACCTATGCTGGCAACTGATTTGTAACCTAAAGCGTCCAATGCCTTAACATATTGCTCCATGTTATCATGATCGCTCTGCGTTTCAAAATCCATTACCTGCTTGCCATGGTAGCGGGCGCCGGCAGTTTCTACCACGTGTATTAGCGTATAAGTTGCCTGCTTGCCGCCCTGCATAATGGCATGTTTAATAGATGCTTCATCGTTCATTGAAAAATCTATTGCCACTCCAATATGGTTGTAGTGAATTCTATCAATATTTTGAATGGCCGAAGCAATGCCATGCGGAACCACAACATCGCGCTGCGGTTTGCTGATGAAGGGCTTTACAAACACATAAATCAGCAGTAAGCCTATGCCAATTGCCAGCGGTGTTACTATGTAATGTATAAGATAGGCCGAATTTGGGTTAGCTGTAGTCCATTTGCTGATTTCTTCAATAACCAAACGGGCATTTAAGCCCACAATAACAGCCGCAATAAGCCAGGCCAAAACTTTTATGTATGGCTTTATAGCAAAATTACCCATCGACCGTTTGTCAGATGTGAAATGAATAAGCGGTATAACTGCAAAGCCTAACTGAAGACTAAGCACAACCTGGCTTAATACCAGCAAGCGGCCTAAACCGTTTTCGCCGGCATAAAGCAGTGTAAGGTATGCAGGTATAATTGCCAGCATACGTGTAAGCAAACGGCGAAGCCACGGCGCAATGCGAAGGTTCAGGTGTCCCTCCATAATAATTTGTCCGGCGAGTGTGCCGGTTATAGTAGAGCTTTGGCCTGCAGCTATCAAGGCGATGGCGAAAAGCTTGGGAGCCATGTTGCCAAATATATTAGTGAGCAGCTTGTATGCATCTTCAATTTCGGCCACTTCATGATAGCCATTACGGAAGAAAGCGCTGGCGGCCAAAATTAAAATTGCTGCGTTTACCAAAAAGGCAAGGTTTAGTGCAATGGTAGTATCCCAAAGATTAAATTTAAGTGCACTGCGTATGCCTGCGTCGCTACGGTCTATTTTTCGGGTTTGCACAAGTGATGAGTGCAGGTAAAGGTTATGCGGCATTACTGTGGCACCAATTATACCAATGGCTATGTATAAGGCATCATGATTTAAGGTTGAAGGAACAAACCCTTTAGCCAGTTCAGGTAAATCGGGTTCAACAATAATCATTTCTATAAAGAACGATACCCCGACAATAAAAATCAATGACACAATAAAGCCTTCAAGCCTGCGCATCCCCTTGTTTAAAAGAAATAGAAGCAGCAATGTATCCAGCATGGTTATAGACACGCCCCAAATCAAAGGCAGGCCAAAGAGTAGTTGCAAACCTATGGCCATACCAATGATTTCGGCAAGGTCGCACGCTATAATTGATATTTGTGCAAGTACATATAGGCAAAAGTTTACAAAAGGAGGGTAAGTGTTTTTTGATGCCTGTGCAATATCAAGGCCGCGAACTATTCCTAAGCGGGCACTTAACGATTGCAGCAGTAACGCAATCATGTTTGACATCAGCAGCACCCATACCAGCTTATAGCCAAACTGGCTGCCGGCCTGTAAATCAGTAGCCCAGTTGCCGGGGTCCATGTAGCCGACGCTAATTAAATACGCCGGACCAATAAATGCAGCTATTTTACGCCAACCTGTTTTACCCTGAGTATCAACAGTGCCGTGTACGTTACTTAATGATTCGCGCTGTGTGCTCATACCAGTATCAGTAAATTTTTAGCCACTTCGCGGCTAATGTTAAATTCGTTTTGTGAATTGTTTAATACCAAAGCCATATCATAATCGGTCAATCCGGTAACGGTTATGGTTTGACCAATAGTGAGTTGTGTTTTTTCAAGGTATTGCAAAAATGCAGGGGAGTGATCTGCTACTGCGGCTATTTTCCCGGTTTGATCTTTTTTAAGATGCAGTGCTGATTGCAAATGCTGGTTACTTATACGTCCGTTGCAATCAGGTATAGGGTCGCCATGCGGGTCAAACTGCGGATGTCCCATAAACTCATCAAGGCGGTTAATTAATTCGGTTGATGATATATGCTCCAGTTCTTCGGCCATTTCATGTACCTCATCCCACTTAAATTTAAGCTTATCAACCAAAAAATGTTCCCAAAGCCGGTGTTTACGCACAATGCCTACGGCTATACGCTCGCCACTATCTGTAAGTGTTACGCCTTGGTAGCGGGCATAATTAATAAGTTTTTTTTCGGCAAGTTTTTTAAGCATATCCGTTACAGATGCTGCCTTTGTACCGGTGGCCGCCGCAATTTCATTTGTTGTAGCACTTTGCGTCTTTAACAACAAATGAAAAATTGCTTTTAAATAGTTTTCCTCTGTGAATGAGTGCATTTACACAAACCTAAGAATTAATTTAGACAAGTCTAAAAAAAATAACTTGTAGAATTAACTTTTGTTTTTCTTTGTCAATAAAAAATTTTATTTTGTGCCTTTGTGAGCATATAATTGTAACCTATGGGTGCCGAATTAGATAAGATTGATCTTCAAATACTTAAAATCCTTCAGGAGAACGGAAGGATTACCAACCTGCAGTTGTCAAATGAGATTGGCCTGTCGCCTGCACCAACATTAGAGCGTGTTCGTAAACTGGAGAACGCGGAATACATTAAAAGTTACCATGCCCTGGTAGATGAGGAAAAGTTAGGTCTGGGCATAAAAACATTTATACAGGTATCGCTTGATTTTCATAAAAGCAACACCATTGATGTGTTTTTACAGGAAATACAAAAGATAAAAGAAATAACAGAATGCCATCATGTAACCGGGCAGTGTGATTTTTTATTGAAAGTGTACGTTCGTGACATTAAGCTCTATGAGCAGCTCATTATGGATAAAATAAGCCGTATTCCTGTTGTAAAAACTTTCCAAACCATGATGATTATGTCAACCAGCAAAAAAGAACCGACAGTGCCGTTGGAGTATTAAATCATAGATACAAGAAACAAGAGCCAGGAACCAAGAGACCTGGCTCTATTGTTAGGCAGATTGCGGCTTGTTTCCTGGCTCTTAGCTCTTACTTCTTAATTAAACTTGCCAGTCAATTTCTTTCTTTCCTTCTTTTTTCAAGATTTCGTTGGTTTTACTGAAATGATGACAGCCGAAGAAACCATTATCGGCTGAAAAGGGTGACGGGTGTGCCGCTTTAAGAATATGGTGTTTGCTTTCGTCGATAAGTTCGGCTTTCGCCTGAGCAAAGCGTCCCCATAGCAGGAAAACAATCCCTTCTTTTTCGTCGGATATTTTGCGGATAACTGTATCCGTGAATATTTCCCATCCCTTTTTTTGATGAGAACCCGCAATGCCTGCCTGCACCGTAAGCGTAGCATTAAGTAGCAGCACGCCCTGGTCGGCCCATTTGGTTAAATCACCATGTTGAGGTAAGGTAAAGCCAGGTATATCGGTTTGTAACTCTTTGTAAATATTGTTTAAAGACCGTGGCACAGGTATGCCACGATGAACGGCAAATGATAAACCCATAGCCTGGTTAGGTCCATGATAAGGATCCTGCCCAAGTATAACCACTTTTAAGTTATCGAATGTAGTGTGGTTAAATGCATTGAAAATGTCACTACCCTTAGGATAAACCCTGTGGCCGGCTTCTTTTTCGTGTTTTAAGAAATCTTTAAGCTTGTGCATATAGTCTTTTTCAAACTCATTATGCAGTACTTTAAGCCACGATGGTTCCAAATCTATTGCCATATAAATATTTGTGCTGTTAATTGCTTAAACGTATAAATAAACGGATATTTGCACATTATTACAAAATACAAACGATGTCGAATATTGTTAGGTTAATTATAGCCTGTGTTATTATGGGTGCGGGCGTTACCTTGTGTGCATTTGGTTTTTGGGGCTGGGGTATATTATTATTTATTTTGGGAGGTTTGGTACTGGTAACCTACTTCTTCAATGAAAACATGCTGGTTGCTCAATTCTATTTAAGAAAAGAGAATGCCGACGAAGCAGAAAAATGGTTGCTTAAGATCAAAAACTACGAGAAAGAATTATTCAAAGCACAGCACGGATATTACAATATGCTTATTGGTTTGATTGAGTCGCGCAAGGCTCCTTTGAAGTCGGAAAAATATTTCAAGAAGGCTTTATCTCTTGGTATGACCATGTCACACAATACTGCGTTAGCAAAATTACAGCTTGCGGGTATAGCCATGATGAAACGTAATAAACGTGAGGCGCAGCAGTACCTGTCTGAAGCTTCAAAAGACGATAAGAATAAATTACTGGCCGATCAGATAAAGATGATGAAAGGGCAAATGGCGCAGATGGATAAACAACAAGTTCAGCGCGGCGGTTACAGAAACTTTTAAGAAAAGAGTTGAATACTGAAAAAGGCTTGAATGAAAATTCAAGCCTTTTTTTATTTCTCGTCTAAAGTTCCAAAATATCCGGGCTCTGAATTGCGGTTAGCGCTTGGCTGAATATGGCGATCGGTCACCATAAAATCATCCTCAGATGGATTAGAAAACTCTACCATTTTAAGTAACGACCTTACGAAAGATACATTGAACTTCGTACGATCAAGCTTGATCAAAAATTCGCGATCTGTAATTTCGAGCGTTGAGTTCATATTTATATTATCAATTTTCATAAAAGTAAAATTCAATTGTAAACCAGAAATTATGTGTGTTTTAAATTTTGGTTAAGAGATTTAACGCAAAAATGCCACTGTGGTCTTATTAAAACGACACACAATGGCATTTGTTTTACTGTTTATGTAAATAATGACCTAAATACTATTCAAACCAAGCCATTACGCTTTCTTTTGTAGGGATAGGCAAATCCAGTTTTAGCTTTTTGCGCATGCCACCCAAGTCATTAAATACTTTGTTTGGATTTGCGGCTTTTAAGTCTTCAACTGTATTGAAACCCATCTTGTTGATTACCGGAACCCATTCGGCAGGTACACCAATATTTACAAAATCGTCAATGGTAACTACCTTGGCTTTTTTTTCGGGACGCATCTGCGGAAAGAAAAGTACTTCCTGGATGGTGGTTTGATTGGTCATCAGCATTACCAAACGGTCAACACCAATACCTAAGCCCGATGTTGGTGGCATTCCGTACTCTAATGAGCGCAGGAAGTCCTCATCCATAGCCATAGCTTCTTCATCACCACGGCCAGCCAGTAATAGTTGTTCTTCAAAACGCTCACGCTGATCAAGCGGGTCATTTAACTCGCTGTAAGCATTACCTATTTCTTTGCCTAAAACAAACAGCTCAAAACGCTCTACCAAGCCATGCTTGCTGCGGTGCTTTTTAGCAAGCGGAGTCATTTCAATAGGGTAGTCGGTTATATAGGTTGGCTGTATCAAGTTAGCCTCTACCTTGGCGCTGAATATTTCATCAATTAATTTGCCCTTACCCATAGTGCCATCAACTTCAATGGCTAAATCACGACAGGTTTGGCGCAGTTGTGCTTCGTCCATTTGTGATACATCGATGTCGGTGTATTTCAAAATTGAATCATACATTGACAGCTTTTCGTACGGGCCGGCAAAGTTTATTTCATGCTCGCCAACTTTTACCACCGGTGAACCGTGCACAGCAACAGCAACGCGTTCCAGGCACTCCTCTACCATGGCCATCATCCAAATATAGTCTTTGTAAGCTACGTATATTTCCATAGCGGTATACTCAGGGTTGTGAGTGCGGTCCATGCCTTCGTTACGGAACATTTTACCAAACTCAAACACACCATCAAAACCTGCAACAATCAAACGCTTTAAATACAACTCGTTGGCTATGCGCAAGTAAAGCGGCATATCAAGCGTATTGTGGTGGGTATTGAACGGACGGGCTGCTGCACCACCGTGTATAGACTGCAGGATGGGCGTTTCAACCTCCATCCAGCCCTGCTCACTAAAGTAGTTGCGCATAGTGCTAATTACTTTTGAGCGGTTGATAAATATCTGCTTATACTCGGGGTTAACAGTTAAATCAACGTAACGCTGGCGGTATCTTAGTTCCGGATCGGTAAAGCCATCATATATATTGCCTTCATCATCGCGCTTAACAACAGGCAACGGTTTTAATGATTTAGCCAAAACAGTCATTTCCTGTACATGCACCGAAATTTCACCTGTTTGTGTTAAAAACACGTAGCCTTTTACGCCAATGTAATCGCCAATATCCAACAGTTTTTTAAATACGGTATTATACAGTGTTTTGTCTTCACCGGCGCATATATCATCGCGCTTAATGTAAACCTGTATACGGCCGGTTGAATCCTGCAACTCGGCAAAGCTGGCACTACCCATTATGCGGCGCGTCATAATACGGCCTGCTATGGTTACCTCCTTATATTTATCGGGATTGGCATTAAAGTTTTCGCTAATGTCGTTTGCCCAGGCGTTAACAGGGTAGGCTTCGGCAGGGTAAGGGTCAATCCCTAACGCACGCAATTGTTGTAACGATTCGCGGCGTAATACTTCCTGCTCAGATAAAGCTGCAATACTCATAATAAAAAACGGTATTTTTTAGAGCGGCAAAGATAAGGTTTTTTAGTGAGTAGTTGAATGATAAGCGTTGGCAGCACGCACTTGGTTCATTCCTAATTCTATCATACAAAAAAGCCCCAAAGCAAAGTTACTTTGAGGCCCTCTTTAAAATCTGTAATTTATTTATTGAAAATAAGCGTTTACCTGAGTTTTCGCAGTAAGCTTCTTAACATCATCAGTTGCACCGTTAACACCTTGCAGCCAAATAGTATAAACCGCTCCGGCAACCAAATCTTTATCGGTAATGGTTGCTAATACAGTTGCTGTTCCTGCCTGGCGTACCTGCATAGTGTATTTGCCTGCGTTAACGCTGGTAAAGCCCGATGCAGTTTTGTATGCCTTGTTAACCGCTATGTTAGTACCTGTACTTGTAACCAAATCAACGTTTGGTGTATTAGCGCTAACATGCACAAACCTAACCAATGCCGAGCCTGCCGTAGGGCGGTTGATTGTGTCTTTAAGTAACAAATACTCGGGGTTGGCAACAAGGTTGGTTAAATACAAAGTGTACGCTCTGTTGGCAACCAAAGTCATGGTGTCTGACTTAATTTTATTGCTTGTGCCCGATATATTAAAGCTTGCAGTACGTTTACCGGTAACTGCGTTTAAATAATCCAGCCCACTGCCATAAGCAATACCTGTTGAATTGTTAGCGCGGTTTTGATCAAGGTAAAAATCTAAGGGTTGTGAATCGGGCGAAGCGTTTACAACAGAAATAAGGGCTGACGGCTGAGTTACTACATCATCGTTATTGTCTTTTAAGCATGAACTGAATGCTGTGGCCAGTACAAACAATACGCCTGCAATCTTCATCTTTCCACTAACCATTTGTGTAATGTTTTTCATCGTTTTAAATTTAAAAATGAACTATACCAAACCTTACGTAAGATTTAGTATAAACGCTACTAATGGTTAAAATATTTTTTCTTTTAAATATAAAGTGTCAGATTTATAAGGGTTTATACTTTAAAGTTTAAGATTGATCATTTAATCAGGATGCCTTTATCAGTCAATAAAGGCGCTTTGATAAGCTGAAGTTCTAATCTTCCTCGTCAATAATGTAAGCTACTCTGCCAATTTGCCCATCTTCAAGTTTTACCTTAATACCGCGTGAGTGGTAGGCTGCGCTGGTAAGCAAATTTTTTACCACCCCACGTGTAAGCTCGCCGCTACGCTGATCTTTTTTTAGTATAATATCAACCAGTAACCCGGGGTAAATGTCTTTTCGGTTTTGTCCGTTCATCTAAAATTATTTTGTGAAGTATTGCAAGGATAATGCATAACGTAAATTGCTTAATCAGCATCTATTTCCTGCGCGTACATTTCCTCAATAGCTTCGGCGTATTTTTTTTCAATAACCTTACGTTTAGCTTTCATGGTTACGGTAATTTCACCATCCTCCATACTGAATGGATTGCGCTTAACCTTAAAGTTTTTTATGCGTTCAAATTTTGCAAGTCCATTGCTTAGTTTGCGTACATCTTGCTTAAGCCAGTCAATGATCTCCTTATTATCTACAAAAACGTCAGGGTTTTTAAACCAATCCTCGCTCAAGTTAAAAGTTTCCTGTAGCAATTCTTTAGGGGGTATAATAATGGCGGTTACATACTCCCTGCGGTCACCAACTAAAAATATCTGCTCAATTTTAGGGCTTTTCAAGTAAGCGTTTTCAACGGGTGTTGGATATATGTTTTTGCCGTATGCATTTACCAGCATATTTTTAAGCCGATCGGTAATTTGCAGGTAGCCTTTGTAAAACCGTCCAATATCTCCGCTATGGAACCAGCCGTCTTTATCAATTGCAAGGCTTGTTTCTTCGGCTTTGTTCCAGTACCCTTTCATTACCGCAACACCTCTGATGATTATTTCACCCTCGGGAGATGTGAAGTTTGCATCGCACGAGTTGTGTGTTTGTACAGTATGTATTTTCTTGGTTTCAATATCCTGTATGCCAACTTCTGAGCCTGGCAGTATACGCCCAGCAGTGCCATAAACCTGGCGCTGAAATTCAGTAACACATACCGGACCGGTGGTTTCTGTAAGGCCATATCCCTCCAACACAGGTAAGCCAATGTTTCCAAAAAACTCGCCCACATTTTTAGGTAGTGCTCCACCACCGGAAATAAGGAATTTTAAACGACCGCCGGTTTTCTCTTTAATTTTACTGAATACTAACTTCTCGGCCAGTTTATGCTGATTGCGTAGTATGATGCCGGGTTTTTTACCGCTTTCGCGCATTTCCCGTTGCTTTTGACCAATGGCAAATGCCCAGTTGAATATTTTGGTTTTCATGCCGCCGGCATCGGCGCCATTCTTCATAGCCTTGTCATGTATACGTTCAAGCAGGCGAGGTACGCAGTTCATAATGGTTGGTTTTACCTCGGCCATATTTCGCGCTAGTAAATCAAGACTTTCGGCAAACGCAATACGCGCTCCGGCACCCATACATATATAATAGGTAGCCGCACGTTCAAAAACATGCGATAACGGTAAAAATGAGAGGAAGCAATCGTCTTTATTAACATTTGATATTTGCTCCAAACCTGCCCATACCGTTTGTACAAAATTGCTATGCATCAGCATTACGCCTTTTGGCGTTCCTGTTGTTCCTGATGTGTATATCAGGCATGATAAATCAGAAGGTAGTATGGCTTCGCGGCAACTGTTTATTGTGCCACGGTATTGGTCTACGAGTGTCAATCCTTCACTCAAAACATCTTGTAAACTTATTACTCCGGCATTCAAAACAACATTATCAGTGTATTTTTCATAATCTTCAAAAGCCGGTATAATACGCTCAAGTGTTGCACAGTTGTTGGCTACCTTAAGCACCTTACGCAGCAAAAAGGGATTGCCCACGAGCAATGTTTTTAAGCCAGAATCATTAATAATGTATTCTGTTTCGGCTTCGGTAAGGGTGGGATATATTGAGGTGTTGATAGCACCAAGTTGTTGTAAAGCCTGATCGTAATAAATATAGTCGGGCCCGTTTTCTATAACCAAGCCTATACGGTCACCTTTGCATACACCAATATGTAACAACCATGCTGATATTGCATCAATCTTTTCAATGGCCTCACGGTATGATATGTTTATCCACTGTTTGTTTACTTTATCTGTTAAAAACGGATGGGTATCAGGATGAATATGTTCAACAATGTGTCGAAGAAGCTGAGGTACGGTTTGTGGCTTTTGAACCTGATTCATTAAGTTTAATTGGTATAGTGATTAAACAAACTTAAGTATTTAGTATAAATACAAAAAGCGGCTTAGTGTTTTAGAGACAACTGATTAGATATGTTTAAGGAATATATTTCCTCGATGGGCACAGGCTTTTTAGATACCTTATTCAAGTCTTTTCCTTCTTTAGTCCATAAGAAAGGCATAAAGAATAAAGCTTGGTCGCTTTTAATGTTTTGAAGGTCTTGTTCCCAGTTATCCCACCGGAAATCCTTATAAAAACCGTTCACATCGCCGTTAAAACAAAATTTCAGGAAATTGGAGTATGTTAAATCAAGCGGCTCCCACTCTAACCTTTCGGGTGCGAAGTAGTAAATCTTACCCATATCAGTTCCTAATCCGCCGGCGTTAATGGCAAACATCCCGCCAAGTACATCATCGGCCACCAACAGAAATTTAGGCTGCTCCCCAAATTGTGTATACGTTTTGCCTTTATTCCACGAAACAATGCTTCGGGTAAGTTTTTCGCTGCCCGAACCTAATATACGCAGCCAGCCGTTTTCAATTAAAATGCCTCCTGTAAAAAAGGCAATAGCACCCATAGGTGAGCGGGTTGTAACCTTCAGATTGTACAGGGTTTGTTCACCGGCGGTTTTATTCATCGGTAAACATTCAACCTTATTTTTAGCATTGTGCGACCACTCTTTTACCAAATCAATACCCGAGGTATCAGTTGTTAATTCTTGAATTGTACGAACGGAAACCTGGGCCATGGCGCTATGTAGTGTGACAGATAAAAGGATGATGAATAAGTTTCGCACGTTTGCAATAATTAGCGGGTTGTGAAAATAAAGTAACAAAAAAGGCGCTTTAAAGCGCCTTTTTAATATTTGAAAGAAATAAAACGAAACTATACCGAGAAGCTTTCGCCGCAACCACAGGTGCGGCTGGCGTTAGGGTTAATAAAGTTGAAACCTTTACCATTCAACCCGTCTGAAAAGTCAAGTTCGGTACCGGCCAGGTATAAAAATGATTTCATATCCAGCGCAATGCGTAAACCTTTATCTTCAAAAAACTGGTCGCCTTTTTTCTCCTCGTTATCAAAATCCATATTGTAAGATAAGCCCGAGCAACCGCCACCCTGAACCGACACGCGTAAAAAATACGACGAATCGAGATTAGCATCCTGCATCAGGTGATCAATCTTATCTTTTGCTTTATCTGTTACGGTAACCATAATTATAGAGTCAAGATGTTAGAGCCAGGAGCCAAGTCACTTTTCCAAAGCCAACATAACATGTTCTTGGCTCTTGTTTCTTGGTTCTTGCCTCTGTAATATTAATGGTGCGATTTTTCAAGCTCAATAGGAGCCAGGCCGTTTTTAACGCGGTAATCGTTAATGGCAGCTTTAATTGCATCCTCTGCTAAAACC
Source organism: uncultured Mucilaginibacter sp. (assembly GCF_913773635.1). Classification (GTDB taxonomy): domain Bacteria; phylum Bacteroidota; class Bacteroidia; order Sphingobacteriales; family Sphingobacteriaceae; genus Mucilaginibacter. Next base: position 23,212 of record NZ_CAJYGQ010000013.1, on the reverse strand, counting down.
GAGCAGTGAATTTTCACTGGTGGCAAGGCAAGCTCTTCTACAATATCCATGTTATCGATAGCCATTGCATCATCAATTGATTTACCTTTTAACCACTCGGTAGCTAAAGATGATGATGCGATAGCCGAACCACAACCAAATGTTTTAAATTTAGCGTCAGTGATAACGTTGTTATCGTCAACTTCAATTTGCAGGCGCATTACGTCACCACACTCAGGGGCACCAACTAAGCCGGTACCAACCTTGTGGCTGCTTTTATCTAAAGTACCCACGTTACGCGGGTTGGTGTAATGGTCAATTACTTTATCTGAATAAGCCATAGCTTTATTTTTTATTATCTGTTTATCAGTAGCCGGTTCAAGTTTACTTTAACCCGGTTTTATTATACATCTAAATTTGTGCCAGCCTCAAAATCCAAAATTTGATATCTGAATTCTGAGATTAACTATTAATGTTCTGCCCACTCAATTGAGTTAAGGTCGATACCCTCTTTAAACATTTCCCATAGCGGAGAAAGTTCACGCAGGTGAGTAACAGCCTTTTTAGTTACCTCAATGGCGTAGTCAACTTCTTCTTCGGTAGTAAAACGGCCTAAGCCAAAACGAATAGAAGAGTGTGCCAGGTCGTCAGATAGCCCTAAGCTTTTAAGAACGTAAGACGGTTCCAAAGATGCTGAAGTACAAGCTGAACCCGATGATACTGCCAAATCTTTCATAGCCATCATCAAACCTTCGCCCTCAACATATTTAAAAGAGATATTAGCAACGTGTGGCAAGCGGTGTTCAACGTTGCCGTTAACATAGCTTTCTTCTAATACGGTTAAAGCCGACTGCAATTTATCGCGCAATGCTGACAAACGGATAGCTTCGCTTTCCATTTCGTTGTAAGCAATTTCACATGCCTTGCCTAAACCAACAATGCCCGGAACGTTAAGCGTACCTGAACGCATACCGCGCTCATGGCCGCCACCATCCATTTGTGCGGTAACTTTAACACGTGGTCCTTTACGGCGAACGTATAATGCACCAACACCTTTAGGGCCATACATTTTATGAGCCGAAAGTGCTAAAAGATCAATGCCATCACGGTTTACATCAACCGAAATTTTACCTACAGCCTGAGTGGCATCAGTCATGAACAAAGCACCGTGCTTGTGAGCAATGTCGGCAATTTGCCTAACCGGTTGAATAACGCCAATCTCATTGTTACCATACATGATTGATACCAGGATGGTTTCCGGAGTCATGGCAGCTTCCAATTCAGCTAAGTCAATCAAACCGTCTTCTTTAACGCCAAGGTAGGTAACCTTGCCGCCAAGTTTTTCAACGTGCTTGCAGGCATCTAAAACAGCCTTATGCTCTGTAACAGCAGTTATAATGTGGTTGCCCTTATCTTTATACATTTCAAACACACCTTTAATAGCCAGGTTGTCTGACTCGGTAGCGCCTGATGTAAAAATGATCTCTTTTTCGCTGGCTCCAATCAATTTGGCTACCTGCTCACGCGCATAATCCACACCCTCTTCGGCAACCCAGCCAAAATGGTGATTACGGCTGGCCGCGTTACCAAATTTCTGAGTAAAGTAAGGTATCATAGCTTCCACTACTCTTGGGTCAGTAGGTGTGGTTGCGTTGTTATCTAAATATATGGGAAGATTCATATTCCGTTGAAATTATCTTTACAAAGATATACAAACTTTTATTTTAATAATACACTAAGCGGGTAGAGTACGTCATGTTTTTGCAATAAGATACTCACACAATTATATATAGGCCAATACGCTATTAATAACGAACGATGCATCAATTTTATATATTTGCGTTTGCTGGGATTTACATTTGTTTGCCTCTAACTAATATCAAATTGTATTTTACAATTATTGGCGTTTAACGAGGAAATAGCATGTATTTAAGAATATAGGTATAGCAGAGGCAAATTTGCTTACGTGCAAAATGTTGAAAATAAATTAAATTGCTATTTACAGCAATATAATAATTTGCTATATTTGCACCTCTTTTGAAAGGAAAGTAAAACAAGATGAAAAAAGACCTGCATCCATCAAACTATAGATTAGTGGTTTTCAAAGATATGTCTAACGAATATTCTTTTATCACTAAATCATGTATTGATACCCGTGAGACCATTAAATGGGAAGACGGTAACGAATATCCGTTAGTGAAATTAGAGATTTCGCACACTTCACACCCGTTCTATACCGGTAAAATGAAACTGGTTGATACCGCGGGCCGTATCGATAAATTCCGCAGCCGTTACGCTAAAAAGTAATCAGCAGCACGATAAATATTCAAAAGTCTCCCAATACATTGGGAGACTTTTTTATTTTTGGCCCATGCCTATAATATTGTTTGACGATAATGCCCATCTAACGCTAAGGCCATTAACCTTCACCCGGCCGGTAGCCGATTTGCGCATAGGCATACTCACCATAGCTCAAAAATGGGCTAAGCATTTGCATACTACTTTTTCATACCATACGCAACCCTACTTGCATTGTAAATACCCCATTGAAATAGCAGGCGATAATTTATTCGTCAATGGTTCGGTTTGCCCGGATGAGTACTTGCTCGAAGCTATAGATAAATTACAGACAGGGGAGGCTTTATATTATCGTGAAACGCTTATAGCCGTACGCTTAAATGAGGCCGATGCGCTAAGGTTCAATATCAATCAAAAGTTTGGCAGGCTGCATCAGCACGAGCGTGCCTTAATAGCTGTACGTCACCCCGAAGATATTTTTCAAAAAAATGATATTGAACTTCGAAGAGACTTTGCATTGCTTACCAAAGGTAGGAGCAGTGCTACACTTAGTTCAACCAACACCATAATTGGAGAAGATTTTTTTGCCGAAGATGGCGTCAATGCCGAGTGTTCCACCTTTAATACACATCGCGGTCCTATTTATTTAGGTACTAACAGCGAGGTATGGGAAGGCGTGAACATACGTGGTGCATTTGCCTTATGCCATGATTCGCAAATAAAAATGGGCGCAAAAATTTACGGTGCCACCACCATTGGGCCTAAATGCCGCGTTGGAGGCGAAATAAACAACTCCGTATTATGGGGATACTCTTCAAAAGGGCATGATGGCTTTTTAGGTAACTCGGTAGTGGGGCAGTGGTGTAATTTTGGGGCCGACTCCAACAACTCTAACCTCAAAAACAACTATGGCGAGGTAAAGCTGTGGGACTATAACTCGGGGCACTATCGTAAAACCGGACTTCAATTTTGCGGATTAATTATGGCCGATCATGCCAAATGTGGCATAAACACTATGTTTAACACCGGTACAGTAGTAGGTGTGAGCGCCAACGTTTTTGGAGGCGGGTACCCTGATAACTTCGTGCCCGATTTTTCGTGGGGTGGCTCAATGGGCTTTGAAGTTTATCAACCTGATAAGATGTTTGAAACCATTGAACGTGTTTACGCGCGCCGCGATAAAAAGCTTGATGATACCGACAAGCAATTACTACAAGATGTTTTTAATTTAACCCAACCATACAGAAGATTTTAATACTATGAGAAAAAAAATAGTTGCAGGTAACTGGAAAATGAACATGGATTACAATGAAGGCTTAGCCCTTTTCTCTGAAATTCTAAACATGATAAAAGATGAGGTAACCGGCCAGCAGCAGGCGGTGGTTTGCTCTCCGTTTATTCACTTACATAGCTTGGCACAGTTAGCCAAAGGTTATGATAAGGTTGCTATTGGTGCGCAAAACGCACATCAGAATGAGTCGGGAGCTTTTACCGGCGAAACCTCGGCTAAAATGATTAAATCCACAGGTGCTGCTTACGTAATTTTAGGGCACTCGGAGCGTCGTCAGTACTTTGGCGAAAACAATGAGTTGTTAGCTAAGAAAACCGACACCGTTTTAGCCAACGGTTTAAAGCCGATTTTTTGTATTGGCGAAACTTTGGAAGAGCGCGAGGCTGAAAAACATTTCGATGTCATTAAAACTCAATTGGCAGAAGGCCTATATCACTTGAGCGCTGAACAGTTTGGACAAGTAGTAATTGCCTACGAACCTGTTTGGGCTATTGGTACTGGTAAAACTGCAACTTCAGATCAGGCGCAGGAAATCCACGCGTTTATTCGTGCCGAACTTACCGCCAAATATGGCCTTGAAGTAGCCGATGACACTACTATATTATACGGTGGCAGTGCAAACCCTAAAAACGCTCCGGAGCTTTTTGCCCAGCCGGATATTGACGGGGGCCTTATAGGCGGCGCTTCATTAAAATCGCGCGACTTTTTAGACATTGTTAAAGTGTTTAATTAATAACCGGTAGTGAGTAGTTAGTATCAAGTATCAAGATTTTTGCGTCACTTTGTATGCAGAACTTTTGATACTAACTACTTGATACCAGATACTCATTATATGAACTACTACGAGCTGATATTTACCATACTTGAGGCAGAAAGCCATCATCAGGATCTATTAATAGATGAACTTGCATCATTAGGTTTTGATACCTTCGAAGAAACTGACTTGGGTTTTAAAGCCTACATACCATCTGATGATTTTGACAAGGCCGAGGTTGATGAGCGCCTTGGGTATTACAGCGATATGGTAAGTTTTTCATACGAGGTAAACCTCATACCGCAGCGCAACTGGAATGAGGTTTGGGAAAGCAATTTTAAACCTATTGAGCTTGGCGATAAAATACGCGTGAGAGCAACATTTCATGAAGCTAAGCCTGAGTTTCCGTATGAAATAGTTATCGATCCTAAAATGGCCTTTGGTACAGGTCACCATGATACTACCTGCCTCATGATGGAAACCATGCTCGAAAACCCTATTGAAGGCAAAAAGGTGCTTGATATGGGTTGTGGTACCGGTATATTAGCCATACTGGCAGGAATGCTGGGCGCAGGCAGTTTAACGGCAATTGATTATGATATGCTTTGTTACAAAAGCACTATCGAAAATGCTGCTCTTAACAATATAAAAGGCGTACATGTGCTTTGCGGCTCTAAAGAAGAAATACCTGACGAGGAGTTTGACCTTATATTGGCCAACATTAACCGTAATATTTTAATAGATCAAATGGACCGTTACGCTGAGGTAGTGAAAACCGGCGGACACATATACTTTAGCGGATTTTACGAAACCCCCGACCTGGCAATTATCAAAGAAGAAGCTGCAAAGGTTGGTTTGAACTACGAAAGCCATAAGGTAAGTGCTAATCATTGGGTTGCAGCAAAGTTTGCCAAAGCTTAGCCTTAACTAAGCATTCTTATTAAAACACCGCAAACTTATAAAGCAAAGGCTGGTAAATATAAAATTTGCCAGCCTTTGCTTTTTCTCATGTAAAAGAAGTTTTGGGCTAAGATAAAACTAAGCTTAATAGCCCAAGGTAAATCTCGCTTTTATAAAGTTATTGTCCTCCACTTCGTTTATCAAAGCCACGGCTAAATCTTCGGCCGAAATTTCGCTTTTACCTTCAGCGTTAAATACTGGTTGCTCGGTACCTAAACGGAACACGCCGGTACGGCTGCCCGGGTGCAGGTTGATTGCAGGGCTTAAAAAAGTCCAGTCTAATTCGTTTTCGGTACGTAGTTCGGTCAGATAGTCGCGTGCTGCAGTTGCTCCGGCTTTATAATCAGCCGGAAATTGCGGCGTATCCACTAATTGTATTCCAGGCTCAATTTCAAGGCTTCCGGCACCACCCACAAAAAGGTATCTCTTAATTCCAGCCTTTTTGGTAGCTTCTTGTATTGATCTTGATCCTTTTAAAAAGTCGTCGTAAAGGTTTGGGTTGGTCCAGCCGGCATTAAATGTACTAATCACTGCATCGTACCCCACTAATAAATTAGCAAGTATGTCAGTGTCAAATATATCTGCCGATTGCTTTATCAACTTTTCATTTTCTACATCCAGTTTTTCGGGTTGGCGCGCTATGGCTATAACTTCGTGTCCGCGGTTCAAGGCTTCGTTTACTACTTTAGGGCCTACAAAGCCGGTTGCGCCAATAATTGCAATTTTCATGATAATGTAATTAAAAATGTTACAGTTTGTGTCAAAAAAAACTTATTGATCAAATTGTTTGTAAAAGTCTGCAAGTGTTTGCTTTGCTAATTTATTATTAATGGTAAGTGAAATATCTGCATCTAACTTGGCTAAATGATCGCCAATTTGTTGTCCTATAGAGCATTTAGGATTAGGTTGATTACGAGCTTTGCCCAAAACAGGGTTTTGCATGGCTGCATTATAAATATCAGCCATGGTTATTTGATAGGCATCTTTATTAAGATAGTAACCACCGGCTTTACCCTCCTTGCTGGAAACCAGCCCTGCAGCGCGTAAATTAATCAGCTCTTTACGTATGAGCACTGCATTAGCATTTACACTGCCGGCAATGTAATCTGATGATAACAGCTCACCTTTTGCAGCGTGTAATAGTGTTAATATGTGTACGGCTATTTGAAAGCGTCCGTTCATAACTGTAATTTTTATTATTACAGTACAAATGTAGAAAAAATATTTCCAGCTGCCATGTTGCAAAAAATACTGTGACAATAGTGTTACAAAGGGCTTTTTGTTGAAAGTTTACTATGAATTTAAGTTAAACTTATTAACGATATTATAAAATGTTTGCGGCCTACGGTGTTTTTATGTTAATTTGCAGTGCTTTGCTTAATAGCCAAACATTTACATGAAGGTACATTTTATAGCCATAGGTGGCAGCGCAATGCACAACCTGGCTATTGCGTTACATAAAAAGGGTTTTCAGGTCACCGGGTCGGACGATGTTTTGTTCGAGCCATCAATTTCGCGCCTTGCGAAACATGGTTTGCTGCCCCAAGAAAATGGCTGGTACCCTGAAAAAATTACAGCTGATTTGGATGCTGTTATTTTAGGTATGCATGCCCGTGCAGATAATCCCGAATTGATTGAAGCACAGCAAAAAGGAATCAGGATTTTTTCGTACCCCGAATATGTTTACGAGCAATCGGTTAACAAGTTAAGGGTGGTAATTGGTGGTAGTCATGGTAAAACCACTATTACGTCAATGATATTACATGCATTGCAGGCGGCAGGTAAAAACTTTGATTACCTGGTAGGGGCGCAGCTTGACGGCTTTGATACCATGGTTCAATTAAGTGATGCTCCGCTGATTGTGATTGAGGGTGATGAATACTTATCATCACCAATTGACCGCAGGCCTAAGTTTCATTTATATAAAGCAAACATTGGTGTTATAAGTGGCATTGCCTGGGATCATATCAACGTTTTCCCAACGTTTGAAGATTACACCCGGCAGTTTGATATTTTTATAAATAGTATTGAAAACGGCGGCGTGGTATTTTATGCTGATAATGATGAAGTGCTTAACAATGTAGTTAGCGCCAATCAATCAGCAATAACAAAAACAGCCTATAAGCTACCTGAATTTAAGGTTGAAAACGGTATAACTTCGGTATTGTATAACCTACAAACTTATCCGCTACTGGTGTTTGGAGAACACAACCTGCTCAATATGGAAGCGGCTCGCTCAGTGTGTGAAGCTTTAGGAATTAATGCCGCAGATTTTTACAGCAGCATGGTTACTTTCAAAGGTGCCGCACGAAGATTGGAATTGCTTGGAAAAAACGAAGTAACCAACATATACAAAGATTTTGCTCACTCGCCATCAAAATTAAAGGCAACCATAAGCGCTGTAAAGCAACAATTTCCGTTCAGGAAATTGGTAGCATGTATGGAGCTTCATACTTTCAGTAGTCTTAATAAAGACTTTTTGAAAGAATATGCCGGTTGTATGGATGAGGCCGACGAGGCTATAGTATTCATAGATGCTCAAACCTTTGCACAGAAAAAAATGGAGCCATATGATGCAGAAGTAGTTAAGGATGCATTTAAGAATGCTGACCTGCTGTTTTTTGACCAGCCGCAGGAATTACAGCGTTACTTAGAGCGAAAAGACCTTGCCGGAAAAAATCTTTTACTCATGAGTTCGGGTAACTTTGGAGGACTGAATTTAAACCAATTATCATCAGATTTTTTAATTAAATAATTGATTTTTAATATCTAAAATTTTATTTTAACTTTATTAACTATTGAGAAATCCCTCATCCCTAAATTTAAAAAATGAAAACACTGGGCAAAAAAATTAGACTGTTGAGACATCAAAAAGGTTGGAGTCAAGAAGATGTAGCTAAAAGGCTTGATATTTCGATACCTGCATTTTCAAAAATTGAAACAGGCATAACAGACATCAACTTATCAAGATTAGAGCAAATAGCTAATTTGTTTGAAATGTCTGTAGTACAGCTACTTACTTTCAATGATGCCGAATACGAGCAAAAGTACTTGAACGAGCTTGAGAATGTAAACAAAAAATTGATGGATAGGGAGACGGAAGTAATTGATTTACAGAAAAAAGTTATTGAATTGTTTGAGGAACTCAGACAAAGCAAGGCAACAGCCTAAAAAGACTCAAATTTATATGTAACAGCCGGTAAAAAATGTTAAGATTTTTTCCGGCTGTTTTTTTATGCCTTTTCCGTTAACGCTAGTGTGAGCAGACGGTGAGATGAAAATGTGAGGTAGGAGATAGGAGCCTCAGCGCTCGCGTTTAATTGAAGTAAGCGACTTGCTGATGAGGGTATTGTAAATATTTTAGAATTTAACCGTTTGATGTTGATTTACAGGTTGTCTGATTGAATTTATGCTTAAAATATACAACGCATGGTGGCATGTTTTTTGCCAAAAACACCGCCCATTGCCTCATGCAGTGCCAGCATTTTGTCGTTAAAATCTCCAACCCATGATAGCTCCATCTCGTCGTATTGTTTCAGCGGTAAAACATATTCTTTCAGCTTAACAAACATGGCCGATTCCAGTCCGTGTTTTTGATATTTGGTTTTAGTGCCCATTACAATGGCCCGCATGCGGTTAACGCCTTTCCATTTGTTGTACAAAAAGCGTAATTTATTTATTAACGTAAGCTTACCGTTAAACCCTTTAATCATTTGGTTGGCATCGGGTAACACAACTACAAAAGCCGCTGGCTCATCGTCTACGTAAGCAAACCAAATAAGATTTTCATCCATAATCATCTTCATCTTACGGAAGGTTTCCAAAATAGTGTCTCGTTTAATAGGGACAAAGTTTTCAAATTCTTTCCAGGCGTCGTTGTAAACCTCCATAAAATCACTGGCAAAGCTTTCAATTTCTGATGATCTTAAGTGTTCAAATCTGTATCCGGGCTTTTGGGCAACCCAGTTGGCTATTTTGGTAAAACGCTCCGGGAAAGGTTTATGTGCATCAATGTGATTGGTTATTTGCTCGTACTGCGTTTTAAAACCATAGGTATCGAAGAATTTTTTATAATAAGGAGGGTTATAATTCATGCCGTATGATTGCGGTACAAAGCCGTCAATAAGCAAACCCCAAAACATATCGTTCTCGCCAAAGTTAATAGGGCCGTCCATGGCCTTCATGCCTTGTTGCTGCAACCACGCCTTAGCAGTGTTAAACAGTAAAAATGCAGCCTTTTCATCATCAATGCACTCAAAAAAACCCATGCCGCCCGTAGGCTGCTCATAATTGTATGCTTTCTTTTCATTTATGAAAGCTGCTACCCGGCCAATTAAATTGTTGTTACTATCGGTCAAAATCCATCTAACCGCCTTCCCAAACCCAAAAAACGGATTCTTTTGAGTATCGAAAACAGCTTCAATGTCATCGTCCAACGGGCAGATGAAATTAGCGTCGTTTTCGTAGATTTTACGGGCGGTATCTAAAAACGCCTTGCGGGTGCGTTCATCGGTAACTTGAGTAACGGTCATTTAACAAAGATAGGGCTTAAAACAAAAGCATCCGGCTCTTTTTTTGAGCCGGATGCTGACAATATTTTGATTGCGTGTTATTGATTAAAAATCGTCGTCTTCATCATCATAACTGCCTGCACCATCATAGTCCAGGTCGTTTAATGACTCATCATCAAAGTCGTCATCAAAATCTTCGTCGTCATTAAATTTCTTTTGCTCAGCCGGCTCGTTGGCCGCTTTTTTAGCAAAGTCGTTTTTAGGGGAAACGCGTTTGCCTGCAGTTAGTGTTGGCGTTTGCATAGTGAATGTTGTTATGTTAATTTTTTGTTCCTAAACGATATTTGAAGATAGCGTTTTGCAATAGTTTATGATTCAAAAATAATTAAAATTCAAATTAGGCAAAAAGGCAACAAAAATTTATTCCTGCTCATTTCCAATGCTATTTGTAGCATTAGTTGTTTCGGTGAGCAAAGGCAGGTCGCTGATGCTATCAATTCCCATATAATCGGCAAACAAGTTGCTGGTTGCATAAAGCAATGGTTTGCCAACCGTATCGGCTTTTCCGGTAATGCTGATCAGCTCTTTCTCCAGCAGCTTTTGTAAGGAGTAGTCGCAGTTTACACCTCGTATTTGTTCAACCTCTAATTTGGTTACAGGTTGTTTGTAAGCAATAATAGCCAGCGTTTCGAGCGCTGCCTGGCTAAGCTTCTTTTTTGACCGCTGTAACTGAAGCTGGCTTATTACCTGGTGGTAATTTTTTTTGGTTAAAAACTGGTACCCACTATTAATTTTTACTAATTCAATAGCTAAAGACTTGTTAGTGTATTTTTGCTTGATAGCCTCAATTGCTTTCACTATTTCTGCCTCATCAACTTCCGTGTTTAATGCGGCCTGAAGGCAAAAAATTATTTCCTCAATACGTATTCCTTGCTCGGAGGCAAATATCAGTGCCTCAACGTTTTGTTCAATCAACATCGCATCAAATATAGGCAAAACACTGTGGTTGTGAGAAATATTTGAATTGTCCGAAAACTGTAAAACTTTGTACCGCGTATCTTGTAGTATAACTAATCTAATAATTAACGTATTTCCTTATGAAAACAACAACACAAGAAAGTTTTCTTGCTGGGCAAGGTATGGCCCGGCGGTCCTTTTTAAGGTTTGCCGGCGCCAGTGCGGTAGCGGCGGGATTGATGACCAGCATTTCATCTTGTAAAAAAAATGATGGTACTGATTTTCAGCCTGTAGATATTGGTTCGGGCGATTTGGCAGTTTTAAATTATGCCTATGCCTTAGAGCAGCTCGAAGCGGCATTCTATACTCAGGTTATTTCAAATCCGTACAACGGTATCAGTGCTGATGAGCGCGCTTTGCTTACTGATATTCGTGATCATGAGGTTATTCACCGTGAGTTTTTCAAAAAAGCATTAGGTAGCAACGCTATTCCTGAACTAACCCCCAATTTTTCAACAATCAATTTCTCTGATCGTGCAAACGTATTAGGAGCCGCTAAAACATTTGAAGATTTAGGTGTAGCAGCGTACAATGGCGTAGGTTACATGATACAAACTGTTGATTATTTGGTATTAGCAGGTAAAATTGTATCGGTAGAGGCTCGCCACGCGGCATTAATCCGCAACTTGCTGGGCTTGAACTTTGCCGATTCAACCATTTTGGATATGAATACCGGTTTGGAAAAATCACAAACTCCTGCACAGGTAATTCCACAGGCGAACGCCTTCTTGCAAGGATTTAAAATATCAGCTCCGGGATTAGGCGCATAATTGTTTACCTTATTTTAGAAAGACACAACATGGATATTCTTAATTTATTCAACGATATTCAAGCAGCTGATCCGGAGTTTGCCGACAGAATCAGTCCGCGCCGCGCTGCTATAAAAAATATTACCAGCTTTGGTTCAAAGGTAGCAGTTGCTGCATTGCCATTTGCCTTCGGTACTTTATTCAAAAAAGCTTACGGTCAAACTGCTACTTCATCAGTAAACGATGTGCTTAACTTTGCACTTACTGCTGAATTAGTTGAAGCTACGTTTTACAACACAGCTGTTGCCCGTGCAACTGCTGGTACATTGGCTATACCAACCAATGATTTAAACGCTATCAAATTAATTCAAGCTGATGAAAACAACCACGTTACTTTTTTAAGAAGCGTACTAACCTCAGCTAACGAATCGGCTGCTAATAAGGCACGCAGCACTGCAGCGATCCCTGCAGGAACTTTTTCAACCAGCTATGACTTTTCAGGTGCCGCTAAAGGCGTACCGGGTGCTGGTCCGTTTGGTGCAGTATTCACTAATTACGATATTTTCTTGGCAGTATCACAAGCATTTGAAGATACCGGTGTACGTGCTTACAAAGGCCAGGCTGGTTTCTTAAAAGGTAACCAGGTAGTACTTACCGCTGCATTAAACATTCACTCGGTTGAAGCACGCCATGCTGCTTACATCCGTCGTTTACGTGCAACACGTGCCGGTGCTCCTGCAAACTTCCGTTCATGGGTAACCGGTGATGGTACTACAGCAAGTGGTATTACCGTTACAGCTGCCGCAACTGCTGCAACTAACCCAATTTATGCTAACGAGGCTACAACAGCTCAAGCAGGTGCCGAATTATCAGGTATTGCAGGTGCTAAAGCTGCGACTGAAGCATTTGACGAAATATTGTCAACTAATGATACACTAGCCATTTTAACTAACTTTGTTAAGTAAGCCCAAAATAGTGTTAAAACAAAAAGCAGCTCATTGAGCTGCTTTTTGTTTTATGTATCAGTGTGAAGGTATTAGTAGTTAATTACCTGCTCTTCCAACTGTTCAGGCATTTCGCGCCATTCATATTTTTGATTACGTAATTGAGGTTCAAAGCCTGCCTCGCGTATCGAATTTTGTATGCCCTGAGCTGTAAACCGGTGTGGTGCGCCTGCTGCCGATACCACATTCTCTTCAATCATAATTGAGCCAAAGTCGTTAGCACCTGCATGTAAGCACAATTGTGCAACTTGTTTACCAACGGTAAGCCACGATGCCTGTATATTTTTCACATTAGGAAGCATTATGCGGCTTAAAGCAATCATGCGTAAATACTCATCGCCGGTTACAGTGTTTGTTATGCCACGAACCTTACGCAAAAGTGTTCCGTCATCCTGAAAAGGCCATGGAATAAATGCCGTAAAGCCATAATTGCCTTCAGGCTTTTCAGATTGTACTTCTCTTATCCAAACTAAATGCTCGAAACGCTCATCAATGGTTTCAACATGCCCAAACATCATAGTTGCCGACGTTGGCAAATTAATTTTGTGAGCAGCTCGCATTACATCCAGCCATTCTTTGCCGCCACATTTGCCTTTAGATATCAGCCTGCGTACGCGGTCATTCAAAATTTCGGCTCCTGCACCTGGAAGCGAGTCAAGCCCTGCAGCTTTCATGGCACTAAGAACCTCAATATGGCTTAAGCCTTCTAACTTTGATACGTGTGCAATTTCCGGGGGACCTAATGAATGCAGCTTTAGAGCAGGGTATAACTCTTTAAGCTTTTTAAAAAGATCAGTATAAAATTGCAAACCTAAGTCGGGGTGATGTCCGCCTTGTAATAAAAGCTGATCGCCACCATACCTGAAGGTTTCTTCAATTTTAACTTTATAAGTGTCAATATCCGTGATGTAGCTATCCTCATGACCAGGGCGACGAAAGAAATTGCAAAACTTACAATTTGCTATACAAACGTTAGTGGTATTAACATTACGATCAATTTGCCAGGTAACCTTGCCATGTGGAACCTGAATTTTTCGGAGCTCATTAGCCACATACATCAATTCAGGAGTGGTTGCATTATGATACAGATAAACGCCTTCGTCCTTGCTCAAGAAATCGAACCGGAGCGCGCGTTGCAACAAATCGGCAGTATTCATGTACAAAGATACGTAGTTGATTAATGTATTAAGCTATGGCATATACAAGTTTTGACACTTTAATGAGCCATGGTACCTTAGCTTATATACTCCACAACATTACCCTTCTCTAGCTTTATAACTTTGTTTACACAAGATGGCAGCTCATTGGCATAATGGGTTACATAAATAAGAGTAGTGCAGGTGTTAGCCATTATTACATCAATTAGCTGATTGAAATGAATACGCTGTTGTTTATCAAGCCCCTGGCACGGTTCATCTAATATTAACAACTCGGGCATTTTTATAAGCGCACGGGCCAGCAGGCAAAGGCGTTGGGCACTGGCGGGTATATGTTTGAGCAATTGGGTGGAGTATTGCTCAATATGTAATGCGTCTAACCATTCCTTAGCCTTGTTTCGTTTACTTGCAGTTGATGGTCTGAAAAGCCCTTGTGTGTCATAGTAGCCAGATTCGATAACCTGTAAGGCGGTTTGATCTGTTGGAAAATACTGGTAAAGCTCTGGTGAAACAAAGCCGGTTTTCTTTTTTATATCCCAGATGCTTTCACCTGTACCGCGTTTTTTGTCGAACAAAACAATATCATTGGCATAAGCCTGAGGGTTATCGCCGTTTATTAAACTTAATAGCGTTGATTTTCCCGCACCATTATGTCCAAACAATGCCCAATGGTCGCCGGGCTTAACTTGCCAGTTGATATTGTTTAAAATAACATGCTCATCATACTTTACGTGTACGTTGTTCATGTTAACAATACAGTTATGTTGAGATAGGGGAAACTCTTTTACAAGTGATGACAGAGCATTTATGTCGGCATCCTTTTCCAGGTGCTCATCCGATGGGCTATATTCATTAGCGTTTAGGGAGTTAACTATAGTTCCCGCTTTTAAAACGGCAACGTGCGTAATAACATCCGGAATTTCGTGCCCACTACCCGACATAATTACTGTTATGCCCGAATTTGTTAAAGCACCTAAAATTGAATTGAAACGCAATTGCGTTTGCTGATCAAGGCCCGACAGCGGGTCATCCAGCAAAAGTACCTGCGGTTGCGAAAGCAGTGCTGCAGCCAGTCGCAACCGTTTTGTTTCTCCATTTGAAAGCTTAATAAGTTCTTTACTAAGCAGCGGTTTCAAAGAAAGCAGGTCGGTAGCTTTTTCAATAGTCCAATAACCGCTTACTAAGTTGTTGGGTTGTTTGCTTTCCAGGTATTGTGCTACGGTTAAAGCCTGATCAGAGTCTGACGAGTTATACCGTTGCTGGTAGTACATATTGGTACTAGTGTTGGTTTTGTCTTTAAAATGATGGCGAGAGGTAACCAGTGTTATATTCTTACTGCCAAGTCCTTCCTTTAAAGCAATAACTCCAGTAAACGGCTTCATTAAACCAGCAAGCACATTCAAAAGAACCGTTTTGCCCGAGCCGCTTTCGCCGGTTATAAGCCAGTGCTGTCCATCTTCAATAATAATGCTTAGGTTATGCAGCAAAACATGCTGCAGATATTTAACTGTAATATCTTGAATGGAAATAATGTGCATGCAAACGGATTGATGTTTTCGCAATATTAAAAATTATAGTGTGTGAATCGAACAAAAATTGCGTTTTGTTTATTCTACAGTTAAATAAAATACTCCTCATGAAAGTATTACATGCATTAATTGGTGGTTTGGCCGGTGCTTGTGCCGTTACTGTTTTACATCAGGTAATTAAGAAAAAAGATGAAGAAGCTCCGCGCATGGATTTGCTGGGAATGGAATCATTGACTAAATTATTTGATAAAGCCGGTGTTAAACCACCCGAAGGCGATCAGTTATATTATCTTACCCTTGGCGGAGACATTGTTAGCAATACAATTTACTATAGTGTTGCAGGCTTAGGAGATAAAAAAACGTGGCTAAAAGGTTCGGCTTTGGGTCTTGCTGCCGGCTTAGGTGCTGTATTTTTACCCAAACCACTAGGCCTTAATGAAAAGCATAGTAACCGAACTAAACAAACTCAATTATTATCAGTGCTATATTATTTCACAGGTGGCGTTATTTCATCAGCGGTAATTAAACTGCTGGATGGTAAACAGCAAAAGGATGCTGTAAGCTTGAAAAGCGTTACCAACAAAATTAAACAAGCGTTTTAAAACTATTGTGTTTGCAATTTTATGTTCTTTTGAGTTGCTATAATCAACAAATGGGTTAAAAATGAGTTAAATAGGTAAATATCTATCATTTACTTATGAAATCTTTAATTAACAGCTTACAAAAACAAAAGTGCAATAGTGTGGCGGCTTTAGCCATTCTTGCTGCAACAAGCTTTGCTTCATGCAGCAACCCATCGGGTAACAGCACGCAAACAGACAGTACGGTGGTAACCACCGAGACCAAGACCGACAGCATGGCCACCGGTTCGGTTGATAATGTTAAGCCAACGGGTGCAAAACCATCATGGGCGCCTGATATTCAGCCTCAGATGCAAGCTGTGCTGGAAAAGCTGCAAAGCTACGGCGACAAACCTATTCCGCAATTAACTGCTGTTGAAGCGCGTAAAAATCATACGCCAACTGATGCAGTTATGGCCTTAATGCAGGAAAATAAAATTGCAATGCCTTTAATGAAGGTTGATACCATGGGCAAGGAAATACCTGTTAAAGGCGGTAGCGTGCATGCACGTATTTATACACCTCAAGGAGGTAGCGGTCCGTTCCCCGTTATTGTGTATTACCATGGTGGGGGTTATGTAATTGCAAACCTTGATGTTTATGATGCATCAGCAAAGGCACTGGGCGATCAGGTTGGAGCTGTTGTTGTTTCGGTTGCGTACCGTTTGGCACCTGAGCATAAATTTCCAATCGCGCATAATGACTCGTTTGATGCTTACCAGTGGGTAGTAAAAAATGCAGCTTCAATTAAAGGCGACCCTAAAATGATTGCTGTTGCGGGCGAAAGCGCTGGTGGTAACCTGGCAGCAAATATGGCTATTATGGCGCGTGATAAAGGCGTTCAGGCACCGGTTCATGTATTGAGCGTGTATCCAATTGCCAGTGCAGATATGAACAGCCAGTCATATACAAAATATGCCGATGCAAAGCCGTTGGATAAGCCAATGATGATGTGGTTTACCAAGCAGTATACCAATTCCATGAGCGAAGCTAAGGATCCGCGTTTGAACCTGGTAGCTGCCAACCTAAAAGGTTTGCCTGCGTTTACCATCATCAATGCCGAGCTTGACCCGTTAGCCAGTGACGGTGAAATGCTTGAGAAGAAGCTAAAAGATGCTGGGGTTACCGTTGAAAGAAAAGTATACAACGGCGTAACGCACGAATTTTTTGGAATGGGTGCGTTAGTGCCCGAAGCTAAAGATGCGATGAGTTATGCTGCCGGTCAATTAAAATCGGCATTCAAAAAGTAGTCTAATTAGGTTTAAAACTTATAAAATAATAAACCCGCAAACAAAAGTTGCGGGTTTATTATTTTATAAGCATCTACATTTAAAAACATTCACTATGAAAAAATTAAGTTTATTAACGCTAACAGCTTTAGTGCTTACTTTAAGCAGTTGCGATGCAATAGCAGGTATATTTAAAGCAGGCGCTTACGTTGGCATTATTGGCGTTCTTTTAGTAATTGGTATTATTTGGTGGATAGTTTCATCTTTCAGAGGCAGAGGTTAATCCGCTAACTCTTAAATGATTCTTACATTAAATGTTATAAACTAAACTATAAAGGTAATGGAATATACAGAGCAAACTGTAGAAATTTTGAACGATTTGGTCAAAATTCATAATGATAGAATTGCGGGCTATGAGCGCGCAATTAAAGACACGCCTGAAGAGGAAAGTGAGCTGCGCCAGCTTTTTACCAGCTACATAGCTGACAGCCATCAATATAAATTAGCGTTGGCAACAGAGGTGCAAACCTATGCTAAAGATATTGAAAATACTACCTCATCAGCAGGTGATATTTACAGGGGATGGATGAGCGTAAAAGCATTTTTTACCGGTCATAGCGTAAAATCTGTATTGGAAGAGTGCGAGTACGGCGAAGATGCAGCTCAAAAGGCTTATCGTACCGCGCTTAATGATGAAAACCTGCCTGCGTATATTATTGATATGCTTACCGAGCAGGAAATAAGGCTTAAAGCGGCTCACGATCAGGTAAAAGCACTGCGTGACGCGGCACGTGCTGAGTCATAAAATATTTGTTTAATCTCAATTGAGGTCGTGCCATAGTTAAGGCACGGCCTTTTGTTTTAGTTTCAATTTAAGGCTTTATCAACAACGCGTTATTCGTATATTGGCCCTCGGAAAACAACCAGCAGCTTTTTAGCTGTTTACATATCATCAATAAGCATATTAATGAAAAAAGCTATTTTACTTTTGATGCTTGCCGGAAGCGTTTCGGCTTTACAATCATGCAGCAGCGGCGCAGGAAGTACAGGTGGTGCCGATTCGGTAATCAATAACCACGATGTACCATCAAACCGCGATACCTCTAAAACTGAAACTTCAATTGGCGGTGCAAGCTTGCTTGATTATACCGGATCTGGCGGTATAACTATGCCTAAAGGTACACCAAGTGCACGTAAAACAATGGCCGCACCAACCGCAACTGCAGCACCGGTTGCAGCTGCAGATACTGCCGCAAAAGCCGATTCTACCAAGAAGTAAGCATCTCAAAAAATATTAAAGCCGCTATATAACGCATCAAGCGTAGAATATAGCGGCTTTTTTATGTGCTAAAGGTTATATAAATAAAAAAACCTCACGGAAAGCCGTGAGGTTTTTTTATTTGCTTTTAAGCAGATATTACATTTTGTGAGTAGTATCAGCTTTAACTGAATCAGTAGCAGCTGAATCAACAACAGCAGCAGTATCAACTTTAGTAGCAGCTGAATCAACCATAGCAGCTGAATCGGTAGCAGCTGAATCAGAAGCTGAACCAGAACCGTTACCTTTACAAGCAACCATAGAAACAGAGATAGCTAAAGCTAAAAAGCCAAATTTGAATGCGTTTTTCATTTTAATTTCTTTTAATAAGTGATTAATAGTTTCTCTTTAATACCTGTAATAGGCAAAAGGTAACCCGCTACTTTGAAAAAAAATTAAAAAAGATTACAACTAGTTGAAAATCAGGTAAAAATTATTGCTTTTGTGTAACTGATTTTTTTACAACAGTCTTCTTTGTAACTGTTTTTGAAACAGTATCAGCGGTCGCAGGGGTCATTCCGGTGCTATCGGTCATTGCGGTATCAGCTTGCGCAGTGTCAACTTTGTAAGTTGTATCAACACTGGTTTGAGATGATGAATCAACCATTAGTGAATCCTGGTTATCATTTTTAGCATTACTGTTGCAGGCCGTTAACAATCCGGCGGTAGCCAGTGTGCAAAGCGCTGCCATAATTTGTTTTTTCATTGTGATTAATATAATGTTTGTGTTAGCGATTAATTCAAAATGTTGATGCGATAAACACATCGATAAGTGATACCGGATAGAAAAGAAAAATACTATCTGGCTGAATCAGCTTTTGCAGTATCAATCGTTTTAGGTAAGGTATCAACCGTAGTGGCGCCACCAGCTTCATGGTTATCATGGTTGGCTACGGAATCGGTTTTGCCATCAGGCGAACCACCGTAACATGAGGCAAGGCTGCCAACAAGGCACATGAGCATTACTGCTTTGATTACGTTTTTCATATTTGATTTAGTTTGCGATTACAAATGATTGCTTACATGAAAGTGGTGGGGTAACTTATTTGTTTTAAATTTTTTTATCTGAATAATGGGTTACATTTTCGCATAAATTGTATTAATAGTGAGTAAAGCATTGAATAGTTCGGCACCAACAGACAGCGAGGTAGTATTCGGGATACTGAATAACTCCGAAAATATACTTAAACGTGTTTACGTAGCATATTTTCCGATGGTGTTGCAACTTATCATAAATAACAATGGAACTGCTGATGACGCTAAAGACGTTTACCAGGAGGCCATTATAGTTCTTTATAATAAGGTTAAAAGCGGAAACTTTGAGTTGAGCAGTAAACTGAAAACTTTTTTATACTCAGTTTGCCGTAAGCTGTGGCTTAAAAGATTAAGCCAGATGAGCAGGTACGGCGGAGATGTAAAAGATTTTCAGGACCATTTGCCGGTTGAAGACGAAGCTGATTTGCATTCAGAACGTGATATACAGTTTACTAAAATGGAAGGAGCGCTTAAGCAATTAGGTGAGCCTTGTAAAACCATTATTGAAGACTTTTATATTCACGACCTTTCCATGCAGGAGATTTGTGAGCGCTTTGGTTACACCAACGCCGATAATGCCAAAACTCAAAAATATAAGTGTTTGCAACGCCTGAAAAAGTTGTTTTTTCAGCAGGAGCAACGTGATCAATAAGTACAGAGCCATGAGTGATTTACAATTAACCGAACTAATTGAACGCTACCTTGCAGGTGACCTCAGCAACGAGGAAAAGGAGCGTTTTGAAGCGCTTAGGAAAGAAAATGCAGCTGTTGACAGCCGCATTACTGAGCATGCCCGTTTCACCGGTTTAATTAAGCAGTATGGCGAGCGCGTTGAGCTGGAGAAGCGTTTGAATGCAATTCATCAGGAAATTGACGTTGATACACTTGTGCAGGAGCTTACTGTGCATCCAACTCTTATTGTAAGGTTGTGGCGTAATCATCACTCCAAAATATCTGTAGCTGCATCAATTGCGGTATTTGCTATTTTAAGCACCTTGTATTTCACCGGCAGGTTTAATAAAACTACAGCATCTAACTATACAGCACTTAGCCGTAAAATTGAGAGCGTACGTCGTACTGCCGAAAACGCGCAACGCACTAACCAGGCATTACTAAACAGCCTAAAACCCGGCCATCGTGTAACTAATCCGGGCACAACAGGCGGATCTGGCTTCGCACTTACACAAAGCGGGTACATTGTTACAGCATTCCACGTTGTTAACAATGCTGATTCACTATACGTTCAAAATGCTTTGGGTGAATCATACCATGCCAAATTAATATACACCGAGCCAACCCGTGATATCGCAATTATCAAAATTGATGATAAAGAATTTACTGGTTTAGATAAGCTACCATACAATTTTAAGCGTACCAAGCTTGATGTGGGCGAGGAGGTAATTACTTTAGGTTTCCCGCGCGACGATCCATATTATGCTAAAGGCTATATCAGTTCGGCTACTGGCTTAGAAGGTGATACTGCTGCTTACCAGGTTTCATTGCCTGTATATGCCGGTATTAGTGGCGGTCCGCTGTTAGATACTAAAGGCAACGTTATAGGTATTATAAGCGGTAAGCAAACCCGTACCGAGAGTGCTGCGTTTGCGGTAAAATCGTCATACATATTCAAGGCAGCCCAAAATGTATCAACTGACTCTACACAAAATGTAATTGCATTAAAACCTAATAAAGCTGCTAAAAGCGCTTTGGCTGGTTTAAGCCGTACCCAGCAAATTAAAAAGCTGGAAAGCTATGTGTTTATGGTTAAAGTTTATAATTGATATTGACAGCAAATTTTTTAAAGCCTTCCATTAATACCGGGAGGCTTTTTTTATTTATCATATTTTGTAAAGTAATTTTGCCTCTGTAACTAGCATAAACATATTTTGGAGCTAAGTCAAATAATAAACAGCATCTATCCTTTACCGCAACAAGCGCTTTCAAAACTAAATCTGATTGCCGAGGAAGTTACGCTGCCTAAAGGACTCCTACTCATTAACAAAGAGCGACCAAATCATAACCTGTTTTTTATTAAGCAAGGCATTGTGCGGGCTTACACTTACAGGGGCGATAGTGAAATAACTTTTTGGTTCGGCACTGAAGGTGATACCGCTATATCTATAAAAACATATATAAATCAGGAAGCTAGTTATGAGAATATCGACCTGTTGGAAGATTGTACTTTGTATAAAATAGATAGCCGTAAGCTTAAGATGTTGTATGATGAGGATATTCACATTGCAAACTGGGGACGTAAATTTGTTGAGTTAGAGTATTTGCGAACCGAACAACGCCTTATTAGCATGCAGTTTTTAAGTGCTGCGCAGCGCTATGACGAATTGTTGAAACACAACAGGCAATTAGTTCAACGGGTGCCGCTGGGTTACATAGCATCCTATTTAGGCATAAGTCAGGTTAGCCTCAGCCGCATCCGTGCTGGCAGATGATCGGTTTTTAACAAATGTAAAAATTGCTTAATGTATTTATGCAGATTTTTGCCTGTATGAATTGGATACTATTAGTTATTGCAGGTATAATGGAAGCCGTGTTTGCCTTTTGCCTGGGGAAAGCCAAAGATGCATCAGGTAATGAAGTGTATGTATGGTATACTGCTTTTGGCATTACATTGCTGCTTAGCATGTCATTACTTATGAAGGCTATACAAACCCTGCCGATAGGTACTGCATATGCTGTATGGACTGGTATTGGTGCTGTAGGAACTGTTTTAGTTGGTATTATCGTTTTTAAAGAACCGGTGAACTTTTGGCGTGTATTCTTTTTAGTCACGCTTATTGGTTCAGTTATAGGACTCAAGTCAGCGTCACATTAATTGGGATCATAATTTCCCCAGCAGTTGAGTAAAGTTGGGGAAAACTTAACCACAGGTTAATCGCTGTGCGGCTTGCTTAATGCTTTTGGCAAAATATGAAACATACGTTTTTATATGCGTTAAGGCCGTTTTTGCTTCGTTTGCTGTTTTTGAGCGGCTGCTGGTACAGCAGTTGCCTATTACTTATCAAACAACAACAACAAAATAAGAACACACCCTTTTCCCCTGATTGATATGAAAACTAACTTTACCTTCGCCGCCATCATCCTTTTAGCTGCTGCTTTCCTTACCAGCTGCCAAACCCAGAATGTTGCCTCACGCTTTACCTCAAAGTATGCTAAAGCCAACACTGGTAAAGTATATGCCCAAAGCTCAGAAACGGTAGAATTAGGTTATGCCATGTTAGCTTTAACCGATTTTGCACAAAACGATACTACCATCATTAACCATAACTCAGCTTACTACACTGAGGTAGTAAACAAGTTCAGCGCTTTTAAAAATGCTAAAGGTGTTAAACAACTGAATGCGCAGTTAAGCCGTAACCCTGCTTTAGCCAAAAGCTATGTAGAGGGTTTATATGCTTTCCAAATGAAAGACGGCCGCTTTGGTTTAAAAGCAGACTACCGTATTGATTTAAACAAGATAGACTTTAAACGTTACGCCTCATTACTGGAGAGCTTTTACAAAGAGACAGCTTTCCATAGCTTTTACATGCAGCATGAAGGCATGTACAGCGAAATGGTAGCCAAGGCAAACAGCGCGTTTACTTTAGCAGCAGCACAAAAATCAGTAAGTGCACAAGGTTACCAGGTAGTGGTATCAGCACTAGCCAAAGGCACCACCGGCATGAGCATCAAAGGCCATGCGTACACCGAGGGTGTGATCTTTGCAGGTATGCAACAACAATCAGCTCAAAGCACTCCTGCACAGG
>NZ_CAJYGQ010000012.1 GCF_913773635.1 uncultured Mucilaginibacter sp. | reverse complement strand
GATAGTTTGGTACTTTTCGGCGTACTTATCAAAAGATGAGATAAGCATAGTGTCAAAAGTTGCAAGTAACCTTTTATTATTTTTAATACCTGTTGTTTTCATACTCGGCGCCTTATACAAAAAGGTAAACGTGTTTGAAACATTTATTGAAGGCGCTAAAGGTGGCCTCGAAACTTCTTTTAAAATAATACCTTACCTGGTTGCCATGCTGGCGGCTATAAGTGTTTTCAGGAGTTCGGGCGCATTGGACTACATTATTGATGGATTGAAAGCAGGCTTTGCTCTATTTCAAATTGATACACGCTTTACCGATGCATTGCCGGTTGCCTTAATGAAACCGCTAAGCGGTTCGGGCGCTAAAGCCATGATGATGGATGTAATGAAAACCTTTAACCCCGACAGTTTTGCCGGGCGTTTGGCTTGTGTATTCAATGGTTCGGCCGATACTACATTCTATATAGTGGCGCTATATTTTGGCTCAGTAGGTGTTAAGAAAACACGTTACGCAATACCTGCAGGACTTATTGCCGATTTAGCCGGTGTTATTGCAGCCATCCTGGTCTCCTATTTATTTTTTGGTTAATATTTTTAATATATTATTTCTCAAAAACATACTTACACCTTTGCTGTTTAAAATGCTTAAAGGGCCTATGCAAAGCAGGTTTTTATACGTGTTTTGTATAAATTAATTGTCGGTAAAAGACAACCTTTGACTTCACTTACCGTAAAAGGCATTACTGCTTGCCAGTGGCAGTAAACGTCGTTCATATACTGTTTAAATAACAAATGGGGAAAGTATCTATCAAAGGTGTCGTTAAGGTTTTGTTTTTGTGTTTGGGGTTGTTGATGGGTTGGCGTGACGTACTTGCACAAACCGTGACAGTGCGTTTGGTAGATCCTGGACCATATGCCCCCGGCTCAAGTATTGCCGCTGCAATCAGAATTGCAGATCCGGATGGTAAGATTGCGGTTACCGGCAACCTTTTTCAGTTATTTTTATCAGATGCCAACGGCAGCTTTACTTCTGAAAGAAAGATAGGTGAATTTAGTGGTTACTACACCGGTTTTGTAAATGGACTTATACCTTCAAACGCAGTTCCGGGCACAGGTTACAAAGTGCGTATCAAAACTACCAGTCCGGCCACGGTAAGTGCTGCGTCAAACGCATTTACAATCAGTGCAGGTACTGCAGTTATAGCAAAAGTCAGCTCAAACGCAGTAAATCCATCCTATCCCGAGGTTTACGGAACATGCTTTGCAACCGATGGATTTCCTTTTTTGTTTGTGAATGAATCAACTGCCGGTGCAACAGTAACGGCTAACTTTTACGATGATTTAAATCAAACCGACGAGCAAACTATTCCCATAAACGGCACAGGTACATTCAATGCAAAAACTAACGACTATACCATTTTTGTAAAAGCAGTTAACAACGGCATTGTAGGTACGAAAGGCTATTTATTGTTGAATAATTTTGTACGTAATAGCTTTCAAACCCAAAACTCATCAAGTGTTTGTTTACCTGATAATAGTAAAGCAACTGTTTCATACAGTGTGAATATTACAGGTGGCGGCGGTATACAAAACAACTACCCGGGCACGCTGTACACCATTAGATGGGGAGATGGACTCTCAACTAATTTAACCTATTATCAAATAGCATCAACCGGTGGTATATTAACTCATGATTACGCTGTATCATCATGCGGGGCTAAAAACGCCGAAGGTACCGTTACCAATAAGTTTGAAGTATCGTTTAGGGTATCAAATATTTACTGTCCTGACCAGAGTAAAAACCTGAGTGGCGATCAGGCCGTATTATCACCCCCAAAAACTGTCATTGGCGGCCCGTCGGTTGGTTGTACTAATAAACAGTTAACATTTACCAATACATCATATGCCGGCCAGGTGGTTAGTAGTGTTTCAGGCGGTACAAATTGCGAAAACCCAAATGCAACTTTTCAATGGTTTGTAAACGGCGTGGCTGTGCCTCCGTATAACACCAAAAAGAATGTTCCGCTCAAGTACACTTTCCCTGCAGCGGGCACTTATACAGTAACCCTTCGTTTAACCAGTTCAACGCCCTGTGTTGCCCCTGATGCTAAATTGGATGTTTGTATACAAGATCCTCCTCAGCCATCATTTACATTGCCACAAACCGCATGTATAGGCTCGGGCAGTGTATCTCCTGTTAATACATCAGTAGTTACCAACCCGTGTAATACGCCTATAACATACAACTGGACGGTAACGCCTGCAACCGGCTTTACCTATACCGAAGGCACAACCAAGGCAAGCCAAACTCCTAAAATTTTGTTCAACACGCCTGGAACATATACGGTGCAATTGGGCGTAAATAACGGCGTTTGTGATGCTGTTTTGAGCGACGTACAAACCATTGTGGTTGGCAACGTACCTACTGCAACCTTGTCGCCATCATTCTCTTTATGTGGCAGAGGCCAAACGCTTACGTTTGACAGTACTGCTGGCAGTGCTACGCGTACTACCTTTACCGGTACACCTCAACCTCAGCCCGATACTTACCAATGGACAGTCACCCCACTAAACGGTATTGCCCCTGCTGTTTTTGCAAATGGTACCACCGTAAACAGTCAGTACCCGCAAATTACTTTTCCTGATTTTGGCACATACGAGGTTGTGGTTAAGCATACAAACTTTTGCGGTTCGGTAACATCGCAGGTACAGCAAATTACTTTTAAAGAAGCACCAACGGTGAACGCAGGAGTTGACCAGGTTATTTGTTCGGACGCCGTTGCTACATTAGATGGATCGGTTTCCGGAGCATATAATGCTTTGCAATGGAGCACATCCGGAACCGGAACTTTCAGCAACAGGAACACCGAAAAGCCGGTGTATACTCCGAGCGCGGCAGACCGTGCAGCAGGCGAGGTAAAACTTACCCTTAAAATAACTACTTCGTTACCGGGCGATTGCGCCAATATCAGTGATGAAGTTATTATAAAAATAAACCCATCAAACACTGTTACCAGCGCAAACGCCAAAACCATTTGCACAGGCA
This sequence comes from uncultured Mucilaginibacter sp., assembly GCF_913773635.1. GTDB lineage: Bacteria > Bacteroidota > Bacteroidia > Sphingobacteriales > Sphingobacteriaceae > Mucilaginibacter. Next base: position 187,296 of record NZ_CAJYGQ010000012.1, on the reverse strand, counting down.
GTGCAGTTGCTTATAGCCCAACTTCAATCGTGGCAGGCAGTGTATATAATTGGACAGTAACGTTAAGTTCGCCCAATGCGGCTGGCTTCAGCACTTCTGGCAGCGGAGATATCAATGATATATTGACAAATACCTCGGCCACCGCTAACGCAACCGTTATATACCGCATTACCCCGCAAGCCAATGGCTGTGATGGCACACCGTTTACGCTTACAATTACCGTTGCGCCAAAACCGGTACTTACCTTAACAGGCCCATCAGGAAACAATGTTTGCAGCGGCACCCAATCTGGTATCCAGCTTAGCTCAAACGTAAGCGGCACGCAATACACCTGGACGGTTGTAGCAAACGGCGGCATCACCGGGGCAACTGATCAAACCACGCCAATTGCGGCTACCGCTATTAATCAAACTTTGATTAACACCAGCAATGTTGCTGCAACGGTTACCTATACCGTTACACCTGTAAACACCAATTCGGCAGATGAATGCCAGGGGGTTGCAAAAACCATTACGCTCACCGTACTGCCCCAGGTTCCTGCTGCAAACGCCGGTACCGACATTGTGCTATGTAACCAAACCACGGTGCAATTACAGGGTAACGATGCCGGAATATTCACCGGAGTTTGGACGCTGACGTCGGGCCAAAGCGGTATTACATTTGCCAACGCAAATCAATACAATACAACGGTAAACGGCTTAAAAGCAGGCCAAACTTATACTTTCAAATGGACGCTAAGCGGTGCAGGGCAATGTGCCACCCAATCAGATGATGTTCAGGTAATCAACAACCCGCCTATAAGCGGCAATACCGTAACGCTAAATACGCCCACTGTATGTTCCGGACAGGTTATTTCGGTAACCGGCAGCACTCCTCAGGGCGGTAACGGAACTTATACTTATTTGTGGGAAAGCAGCGCTGATGGCGTTAACTGGACGGTGTTAACCAGTCAAACTGATATTAATCTTCTATACCCGGTTTCCGAAACAACATTTTTCCGCCGCTCTGTAGCATCAGGAGCTTGCAGCGATGATAAAAGCAATAGTGTTAAAGTATCTGTACAACCACCAATTGCCAATAATACTATTAGTGCCACTACTACAACGGTATGTGCTAACAAGTCTGCCGGGCTGTTAACGGGCAGTTTGCCAAGCGGTGCCGATGGAAATTACAATTACCAATGGCAAAGCAGTATTGATGGCGGTCTTAATTGGGCTAACATCAACGGCGCTACCGATGTTAGCTATACAACGCCTGTTTTGGTACGCAACATACAATACCGCAGGGTTGTAAGCTCTTTGATTTGTACTGGGGTACAAAGCAACAACAGTAACGTAATCAGCATAACTGTAAACCCCGATGCAAAATCAGAATTTACCTGGACTAATGATGCTGGATGTGTTCCGTTTAACATAACAGCGCAAAATGTAAAGGCTATACCGTATCCCGACCGTAATGATGTTTATACCTGGTACGCAAACAACGTAGTAATCGGCACAGGCATTACCTTCCCGGGTTATACAATTAACACCGATGGCGAAACAGTTGATATACGACTTATTGTAACCAGCAAATTTGGTTGCGAATCAGAAGTATTTAGCCACACCTTTACAACTACTAAAAATGTAAAGGCCAGTTTCACGCAATCGGTAACACAAAGTTGCGGTACGGTAACGGTAACGTTTACCAACACATCGAGCCCTATTGGCGGCGGCACTTATAAATGGAACTTTGGCAATGGCCAAACTTCTGCACAAGTTCAGCCGGGCCCGGTAACTTTCCAGGCAGCAGCTAACGGTACCGATGTTGTTTATAACATTTCATTAATTGCCGAAACCGGTTGCAGCACCGATCAGATGGAAACGACTGTTACAGTTAAACCTGCTGTTCCGGTTGCACGCATTGCACCGCAATCTACAACTGGTTGTGCACCTTTTGCTTTAGTGGTTGATAACATATCGCCAGGCACCAATGACAAATACATTTATCATGTTGTAGATGCCAATGGCAATGACGTAATAACGCCGGTAGTTAGCAACAACAAATCACAGCAAACATTAAGTATACCTAACCAAGGCAATTACTCGCTTTACATGGAAGCGCAAACAGTTTGCGGCACGGGTAAAAGTGCATCAGTTCCTATCCAGGTTACAGCACGTACCGTGTTTGCAGGTTTAACCACTGCTGCTACTTCCGATCGTTTTGGTTGCGCACCTCACACCGTAAGGTTCATCAACACCAGTCAGGGCGGCATAACCTATAAAATTGATTGGAAAGATGGTTCACCCGTAACCGTAACCAATAACACTAATTCGTTAGACCATACCTTTACAAAGGCTGGCGAGTATGATGTTGTGCTTTATGCAAGTAATGATTGCGCGCAAGATGCACCTTCACAACCCATAAAGATTATCGTAACCGACCGACCGGTTGCAGCGTTCAACGTAGATAACCCTAATGGATGTAATGAGGTTAAAGTAAACTTTACCAATACAACGCAGCCACCTGCAAATGGCCAATTGTCCGACCTAACTTACCGCTGGGATTTTGGTGACCCATATGCCAATGCCAACAACCCTAACGTATCGGAATTACGTACACCGCCGGCACATACTTACAGTTATAAAGGTTCGCCTTACACCGTAAGGTTAACAGTTACAAACCGTACTACAGGCTGTACAAATGACATTATACAGGTTATTACCGTAAATGCACCGTCAATAAGCGAATTCCGCGCCCGGCCAGATAGTGTACAAGTCTATCCAAACTACCAGTTCTCATTTGAAGATCAAAGCCAGAATGCACCAAAATCATGGCAATGGAACTTTGGCGATGGCAGCACTTCAACTCAACAAAACCCTACGCACACCTATGCCGATACAGGTTTATATAAAGTTACTTTAACTACCACAAACCAGTATTGCGGCACAACCAAATCACATTATGTACGTATAACAGGCACACCGGGACAGTTATATATGCCTAATGCCTTTACACCTAATAGTACCAATGAAGAGCTCAACCGCTTTAGAGCTAAAGGTTCGGGGCTTAAAGAATGGCACTTACGCATATTTAATAACTACGGTCAGCTGGTGTGGGAAACCACACAGTTATCTGCCCGAGGCGAACCCGTTGAAGCGTGGGATGGCACATTTAAAGGTGCTCCGTTACCGCAGGGTGTTTATATATGGCAGGCCGAAGCAAGGTTTATAAATGGTTCGGAATGGAAAGGTAATTCATACAATAACTCGTCGCCGCGGCGTACGGGAGCTATACACCTCATCAGATAAAAAGAGAGATAAAGAATGAATAAGATCAAATGTGTTGTTTTGAGTGTGGTGATGATGATGATTGCTATTGTGGGCTATGCTCAGGACCATCAATATTCTCAGTTCTTTAACTCGCCGGTTTACCTTAATCCGGCGTTAAACGGCCAGTTTGAAGGTGATTTGAGAGTAAACATGATTTACCGTAATCAATGGAGCAGTTTGCCGGGTGCCTTATCATATATGACAGCATCAGTTGACTATAACGTACCTAAGTTTGGCGGTGGTGTTGGTTTGATGTTTACTCGCAGTAATGAAGGCACTGCCTACTACGTGCGCAACAACGTATCGGGCATATATTCTTATAGTGTAGGGTCAGATAGGTTTGTGCTTTCATTTGGGTTGCAGGCCGGTATTGGCAACCGCACCATTGATCAAAGCAAGCTGGTTTTTGGCGATCAGATTGATCCTCGCTACGGTTATATTCCTGGCTCAACCTCAGCTGCCGACCTTGGACAAATAAGTAACCGTTTTTATTTTGATACTGGTGCAGGCATAAATTTGGTTGTTGGAGACTTTATGGCCGGCGGTGCTTTGCAACACATCAATCGGCCCGACCAATCATTTACAGGCACATCGGCCAGGTTACCTATGCGCGGAAGCGGCCATATCAGCTACCGTCTTGATTTAAATAAATATGATAATTATGACGAGGATGAAAAATCGTTCGTTATCCCTTCTGTTGTATATTACAAACAAGCATCGTCATCATCATATAGTGCGGGTGTGCAATACAAACGCCGGAGTGTAAATGCAGGTTTATGGTACCGTAGCGGCGGGGTAGCCGGCCCAAGCTCATTTGTAGTATCATTTATATTTGATTTGTTCATTAATAAAGATGGTGGCGAAAAGGTACGCTTTGGCTTAAGTCATGATGCACCATCATCCAAACTTAACTATAGCAACACCAGCGGCACTACAGAGGGCAGCTTAAGCTATGAAACTACGTTACCTTCACGTACAAACACATCGAAGTTTATTGGCGCACGCCGCTGTTACGATTTTTATTAATCCCTTACCACAGCTAATATTCCATTACAACAGGCCGTACGTTTATATAACGTGCGGCCTTATTTTTTTGCGAACGACTGATTTTACCCAACAAAATGATTATCAAATAGTCAGGTAAGATATTATCTCACGGCAATCTCAATTTTAAAATACGTCCGTCTCAACCCGAAAAAATTCCTATTTTTGTATCCCGTACACAAACAACTGATAGCGGCTTCATTGAGCTTTCAGGATTCATCAAAATCATGACTAAATACATATTTGTTACGGGCGGCGTTTCCTCATCGTTAGGAAAAGGTATTATTTCGGCCTCTTTGGCTAAACTTCTTCAGGCTCGCGGCTACCGCGTAACCATTCAAAAATTCGATCCCTACATTAACATTGACCCGGGAACACTTAACCCCTACGAGCATGGCGAATGTTATGTGACTGAAGATGGTGCCGAAACAGATTTAGATTTAGGACATTACGAGCGTTTCTTAAACACGCCAACCACTCAGGCAAATAACATCACTACAGGCCGTATTTACCAAAATGTAATTAGCCGCGAACGTGAAGGTGCCTTTTTGGGAAAAACCGTACAGGTAGTACCGCATATCACCGATGAGATCAAAAGAAACTTCAGGATTTTAGGCGAAAGCGGAGAATATGATATTGTAATAACAGAAATTGGTGGCACCGTTGGCGACATTGAATCGTTGCCGTTTGTGGAAGCTGTGCGCCAGTTTAGATGGGAAGCCGGATCGAGTAACTCTTTGGTAATTCACTTAACGCTTGTACCGTTCCTGGCTGCCGCAGGCGAGTTGAAGACTAAACCAACGCAACACTCTGTAAAGATGCTTTTAGAGTATGGTATTCAGCCCGATATTTTGGTTTGCCGCACCGAACATCACCTTACTGCCGATTTGCGTAAAAAAATAGCCCTGTTCTGTAATGTAAATATTAACGCAGTTATTGAGTCGATTGATGCACCTTCAATATATGACGTACCGTTGCTGATGCTTAAAGAGCAGTTAGATAAAACTGTATTAACAAAACTAAAGCTTCCTAACAAAAATGAACCTGATTTAGATAGCTGGAAAGATTTTTTAGGCCGTTTAAAAAACCCAACTGCCGAGGTGCGCATTGGCGTAGTTGGCAAGTATGTGGAGTTGCCTGATGCTTATAAATCTATTACCGAGGCCTTTGTACACGCAGGTGCCAAAAATGAGTGCAAGGTTAGGGTTGAATATATACATTCAGAGCAATTGACTCCTGAAAATGCAATTGATAAACTTAAAGGCTTACATGGCGTGTTAGTTGCACCTGGTTTTGGTCAGCGCGGGTTTGAAGGTAAAATTGAAGCAATACGCTACGTTCGCGAAAATAATATTCCGTTTTTTGGCATATGCCTCGGCATGCAGTGTTCAGTAGTTGAGTTTGGCAGAAACGTGTTACACTTAGAGGCTGCTAACAGTGTTGAAATGGATGGGCACACCACCTACCCGGTAATCAGCATGATGGAAGACCAGAAAAACATCACTCACAAAGGTGGAACTATGCGCTTAGGTGCCTACCCTTGCGATTTAAAAAAGGGCAGCAAAGCTGCTGCTATATATGGTAAACAGCATATTACTGAACGTCACCGTCACCGTTATGAGTTTAATAACAAGTTTTTGAAACAATATGAGGAGGCTGGAATGATTCCTTCGGGTATCAACCCTCAAAACGGTTTGGTAGAGATAGTTGAGCTAAAAAATCATCCTTTTTTCGTAGGCGCACAGTTTCACCCCGAATTAAAATCAACGGTTGCAAATCCTCACCCACTTTTTGTTAACTTTGTGGCCGCTTCGCTGGTTTATGCCCGCAAGAACTAATTAATTTGTACGACACGATAGATAATGGATAAAAATACGTTCACAGGGCTTTTCCTGATTATGATCATTCTGGCTGGCTCATTCTTTTTGATGAAACCTTCAGAAGAGGAGATAAAAAAAGAACAGCAAAAGCAACACATTGATTCCCTGAAAAAAGCGGGTGCCCTTAAACCTGCAGTTGCCAAAGCCGATACTTCAAAAAAAACAGTTGCTATTGACTCTGCTGCATTAAAAGCTCCGTTTGGTGCTTCTACTGTTGGTAGCGAACAGTTGATCACTTTAGAAAATAAAGATATCAGGGTTAAAGTAAGTAACCGTGGTGGTCGTATTTACAGTGTTGAGCTTAAAAACTTTAAAACTTACAATAAAAAACCGCTTGTTTTATTTGACGGCACCAACAACCAATTTGGTTTAAGCTTCAATGCAGGCAGCACTAAAGTAAACACCAACGAACGCTATTTTACACCAACTTCAACAGATGTTAAAGTTGCCGGTACTGATAGTAGTGCAATTACACTGCGTTTAGCATATAGCCCAACCCAGTACCTTGATTATACTTACACTTTAGGTGCAACAGGCTATAAAGTTGGCTACACTATTAAAGCAAACGGCCTTGACAATGTTATAAGCAATAGCAAGGCACTTAACTTAACGTGGACCGCCAGCTTGCTTCAGCAAGAAAAGGACATTAAACAAGAGCGCCAGTATTCAACCGTGTACTTTAAAGACATGGAGGATAATGTAGATTACCTGAGCTTAACTAAAGACGAAAGCAAGCAAATTACCGATCAGAAAGTTCAGTGGATATCTTTCAAGCAACACTTTTTCTCAAATGTATTAATTGCCAAACAAGGATTTGACAAGGTTAATATTAGTGCCAGCACTGATATTAATTCAAAAGATGTAAGGCAAATGAAGGCCGGTTTAACGCTTATAAGCAACCAAACCGACACCTATCCTATGGAGTTTTACTTTGGTCCTAACCGTTTCAGCACGCTGCAAAAACAGGGTTACGATTTAGAGAAACAAATTGACTTAGGCTGGGGACCATTAAAGTTAATTAATCGTTTTGCCGTTATACCTGTGTTTAACTTTTTACAGCACTTTAACTGGAACATTGGCTTCGTAATTTTAGCGCTTACCGTTTTACTTAAACTTGTGTTAACGCCGCTTACTTACAAATCGTACTTAAGCATGGCCAAAATGCGTGTTTTAAAGCCAGAAATGGACGAGATTAAAGCTAAGGTTGGCGAAGATAACCCTACCCTGCTACAGCAGGAATACATGAAGCTTTACCGTAAAGCAGGTGTTAATCCGTTAGGTGGATGTTTGCCATTATTGTTGCAAATGCCCATCATCTTTGCTTTCCTTCGCTTCTTCCCTAGTTTATTTGAACTACGCGGTGAAAGCTTTTTATGGATGAAAGACTTATCGACCTATGATGCGGTAATCAACTTCGGATTCAACATTCCGTTCCTGGGCGATCACCTGAGCTTGATGTGTGTGCTCATGACCATATCAACGCTTATTTATACCTACTTTAACAACCAGGTATCAGGTGCAACTGGCCAAATGAAATACATAGGCTATATAAGCCCTATTATGTTCTTGGGCTTTCTTAACAGCTACCCATCAGGTTTGAATTATTATTACTTCCTGGCTAACATGTTTACTTTCCTTCAGCAGTACATCATCCGCTTCTTTGTTGATGACAAAAAGATACATGCGCAAATGGAAGAGAACAAAAAGAAACCGGAAGATCAACAAAAAAAGAAATCAGGTTTCCAGGCTAAGCTTGAAGAAATGATGCGTCAGCAGCAACAAATTCAACAGCAAGCCAAAAAGAAATAAGTGGATTTGAGAGTAGTTATTAAATTACATTTAGATATTAGAGAGGCCATCGTTATACCGATGGCCTCTCTGTTTATGTAGTTGGGTGACAACACCTTCAAGTGTCTGATAATTTCTAAACTGCTATAGTGAAGCTTATTATTTAGGGCTAACAAGCGACCACAATCGTTGAACACAAATAGCTAAGCAGGTCAAGTGTAACACTTCGCGATCAGGCTATCTACTTAACCGTTCCGCACAATACGCTACCAATTATAATTTATAAAAAAAAGGCACAAAGTACTGTGCCTATAAAATTTTGTACTTACAGAGCGAGACAACATCGTGTCGAACGTTTTATAAATTATTCCGCATTAGCCTGTTTCTTTTTAAACAGCATTCCCCAGGTATCTTTTATAAGCCATGTTGTTTCCAGCCAGCCAATTTTGTAAACGTCCCACAATTGGAATTTCTCGTAACGTTGCAGCCATTTGTAACTTATAAACATACCGGTTAATATAGGCATCAATGTACCAAAAGCAATACCGTTAACACTTCCAAACAGCCAAACACCTACAAAGTCGCCTATGATGTTTGCGGCAAGCATGAATATGAGTTTTACGGCATTAACCTGCGGCTGATTAGTTGCATCAAGCGCCAGGGCCATAAAACGCTCAATTGGGTAAAGCAGTGCAAAGGCCATAAACACACGTAAAATATTAGCAGCCTGCGTATTTAGGTAGTCTTTTGCTACAATCCATATGGCAACATCGGCAAATAATATAGCACCTACTACTACCGGTAATAACAAAATGGTAATTAAACCTGAGTATTTTTTTAAGAGGTAAATTACATGGTACTTGTTATTTTGATTATGCGCTGCAGATAATGGCGGCATGATGGTGGCTGCAAAGCTACGTAAGGGAATTTCCACCAGTTCTGTTAGGCGCAGGCCGAGGTTATAAACAGCTACGGCAGCGTCACCCAGCATAAATTTAATAATATAAGTATCAGAGTTGCGGAACATACTGCTGCCTAATGCAGTGCCAACACTGTATTTACCAAACGAAAATAACGCCTTTACAGTTGTGGTACTCTTTTTCCAAATGGTGTTAATGCGCGACCAGCCTAAAATAACAGTCATCAAACTTGTTGTACCACCCGCTATAAAACCAGTGTAAATTACCGTCATTAGGGTTACATTTTTTGTAGCAATAAGTATGAGTATAAGTACAATTGATAACAATGTACTTACCGAACGGATGATGAGCAATCTGTCAAAACGTGCTTCGGCCTGGGCTATACAGCTGGCCAAAAATGAGGGCAGTGTAATGATGAAAACCAAACCAAACCATTTGGCAAACAAATCGGTACCATAATCGGCAATATGATACGGAATAAAGAGGTAAATGATATTTCCCGCTACAATGATGAGTGTAATTATAGTTGATAAAAACCAGGCGGAACCAGCCACCTCGGCCGAGCGTTCTTTTGAAGTACCCGCGTAAGATGTGATGAACGCCGTTGTGATTAAACCGGCCCTAAAGGTATCGACTAAGCCTATCGTTCCTTGGAAAAACACCCATACGCCAGTTTTATCGGGCGACAGATAATTGTATAAGATGGCGGCTTGTACCATATTCAAAACTGACATTACCGCATTACCTATAAGGTTTACAATATGCGGGTTCTTAAGTTTTTGAATAATCGGTTTAATCTTATGTAACATTACGGCGTATTTCGGCTTCGGGGGAAGCGATGCTTACTGTTTTAATTTATTGTACTTTATTGTGCTATTAATAACCTTACCTTTTAAGTAAAGGCTGCGCGCCATTTTTATAATTAACGAGTTACTTAATTTCCACTTGCTGCGCACCATGGTGTTTGGCTCAATGGCACCGTGTTCGTGCAGGAACAAATCCGGGCCGTTAAACAATAGTGCCTTCCCTCCTTTAATTAAAAAGTTCATGCACATAGTATACTCCGTTGGATCGCCTCGCTGACCTTCAACATAGCGGCCAAACTTTTCAAAAAAATTGCTGCGACGCAAATGCGGATGATCAGAATATAAGCGGAATTTCAGGTGATTAAGATGCCATAAACCCGGCTTAAACAACATTTTTGCATAGCCAAATTTGTAATCTTTTAGGTAAGGGAATGGCGCCCAAGGGAAGGTGTAAAACCTGATCAGGTCCCACTCCTCTTCATCCATTAATTTAATGGCGTTTTTAAAGTTGGGAGCAAAGTCAGGCGTGGGTTCAAAATCTTCCTGAACGTAAAGCGTATACTGTGTTTTAACGGCGTCCTGTCCTTTATTTATATTGTTGCCCAAACCCTTATTTACAGGCGTTGTAATCAACCTGAAATTATAGTCCGACTGCAATTTATTCACATATTCTAAATGCTCAGGGCGGCTACCGTCATCGCTTATAATCACCTCATCGAACTCCAAGTTTTCTTCAACGCACCGCTTTAGTAAATGCTCGAGAGATTTACTGCGGTTGTAATGCGTAATTAAAAGTGTGACGCGGTTAAACTTATGTGCAGCCATTGATATTTAACCGGTTATTTTTCTGATAAAACGTTTAACCATGCGTACACGGCGGGTGAAAGCTCCAACAAGTTGAAAATCCTTCCACTCAGTTTTATTGAGATAATCAAAAAATATGTCGCGGTATTTTTGGCTGTAGGTATAATTGGTGTAAATAGGTTTATTACCAATATAATGCAGCAATTTAGCACCAGGCTTGTCGTTATCAACCAAATGGTTCCATTCAGGGTCTAACTCCAGCCAGCGGTTTGCCAGTACTGCGTTTAAACAATATTGATCACCGTAAACTATATGCTTTTGATATTTGACTGCAGCGTCAAGTGCCTTAGTGCAAACATCAAATTTATTCCACTTTTTAAGGTTAATTAGCAACAAACCGGCATTAAGATATTTATCGTCAGATTGATAGCCTAACTCCTGCCAGTTACGCACGCCGCCACCCCATGAACAGCCAAGTGTTTTTATACCCGGATCCTGAACAGCAGCAATAATATTATCACCAAAATCAATATCCCACAGCTCGGCTATGTTACCCAATACCACCATGTCCGAATCGAGGTATAAAACGCGCTCAGTGCCCTCAGGGATGAAAGTGTGCACAAACAGACGAAAGAAAGTAGTTACGGGTAATGCAGCGTTATTAAAGTACGGGATAGTGATTTTTCCAACCACGTCTTTAACCAGCAAAAACTTAAGCGCTATTTCATCAGTACCTATTGACCTGATTAATTTTTGACGATTTGCAGCACTGATGCCGTCATCAATTATGTAAATATCCTTTTGTGAACCGGCTGAATTTATTTCCAACGATTTGATAGAGGCAGCCAGCAACGGTACAAAGTTATTGTCGCAGGCATAAACTACGCTCAAACGCCTATCGGTACTTATCATATTGGGGCCTGGGGTATATGTTTTGCTAAATTACGGTTATTAAATGCAATAAATATTGTTTGTGTTATACGTGATATGATGCATTTTAGTTATGCAAAATTGCGAATCATAATCACCAATTATACCTGCAGCACTATCTCCTTACAATACTTGCTCAATGTTATAAGTTTTACCGTTTAAAACAAAGCTATCGCCCGTTTTACTGCCCTTTAATTTTACTCCAATTGGTGATGCCGGCGATACAGCAAAATAAGATTTTCCATCAAGAGAAAGGGTACCAGCACTTACTGACAAATAAAACACACCATTATTGGTGATTATCAAACTTCCAGGCAAAGCCGTTTCAGATTCAAAACTTGTACTTAACTGATTTAAAATTACAATGAGTTTATTGGCTTCGTTAAGTTGTGCTAAGTTACGGTTGGTTTCCTGCTGAGCCATTTCCCGACCGGTTTCATATTTATCGCCTGCACTGCTCTTGGTATCATCATTAGAGGCTTGCTGTGCTTCATTAATGGCATGCTGCGCCGCATCCATTCGTTGTTGCACGTATTTAAGGCAAAGCTGATGTAATTGTTTTTTTATCTCACTCATAACAAAACAAAGCCCCGCTTGAAGTTAGCTTCAAACAGGGCTTATGCAAATGTAAAAGTATTTTAGTTGAGTTCCAACGCAACTATTGACTTGGCAGGCATATTTACAACCAGCTTGTCACCATCCTTTTTCATATTGCTAAATGGCTTTGGGGATATAACTGAAGGCTTAACGAAAGTATTAACGTCGGCCACACCTGGTGAAGTTAATACCTGTCCTTTAACAGCTTTCCAAAGAATGTCTTTAAGTTCAGTAGTAACGCTTATACTGTTCTTTGCATCGAGATTAACTATTGTAACGTGCACTTTGCCAGCTTTATCTTTAGATGCAGAAACGTTAACAGCCGGTATTTTTTCTCCATCCATCTCGTAATCTGGCGAGTTCAATTTAAACGGCAAATACTGTGCGTCCTGATGAGCCTTGTACATATCAAATACATGATAAGTTGGCGTTAAAATCATCTTTTCTTTATCTGTTAAAATAAGGGCCTGCAATACATTTACACATTGTGCCAATTCGGCCATCTTAACCCTATCGCAGTGGTTATTAAATATATTTAGCGTTGTGCCCGCAACCAGCGCATCACGTAAACTGTTTTGCTGGTATAAGAAACCCGGATTGGTTCCTGGCTCAACATCGGTCCATACTCCCCATTCATCAACCACTAGTGCCACACGTTTTTTAGGATCATACTTGTCCATAATGGCAGAGTGCTTTTCAACTAGTTCTTCCATTTTAAGGGAGTTTTTCAAGGTTGCGAAATATTCTTTCTCGCCAAAGCCGGTTGCAGGACCTTTTTTACTCCAGTTGTTTGTTGGCAATGTGTAATAATGCAATGATACGCCCCACATGTTACGCGCACCAATATTTTTCATCAATACTTCTGTCCAGTTATAGTCGCCTGCATTAGCACCGCTGGCTATTTTTTTAAGCTTTGCATTGGGGTAGTTACGTGCATATGTTGAATAGCGCCTGTACTCGCCGGCATAATACTCAGGTGTCATGTTACCGCCGCAACCCCAGCTTTCATTGCCTACGCCAAAAAACTCAACATTATAGGGCTTGGCATGGCCATTTGCTGCACGCTCACGCGTTAGCGGACTTGCACCATCAAAGTTCAAATACTCTACCCACTTTGACATCTCCTCAACCGTACCACTGCCCACATTGGCTGAAACGTAAGGAGCCGTGCCTAAAAGGTCACATAACTGCAAAAATTCGTGGGTGCCAAAGCTGTTGTCTTCAACTACGCCGCCCCAATTGGTATTTACCATTTTCGGGCGCTTATCACGCGGGCCTACGCCATCACGCCAATGATACTCATCGGCAAAGCAGCCACCCGGCCAGCGCAGATTAGGAATTTTTATTTTTTTGAGCGCGTTGACTACATCGAGGCGTATACGGTCTTGCTTTTGAACGGGCAAAGATTTATCAACCCAAAATCCGCCATAAATTCCACGGCCCAAATGCTCGGCAAATTGTCCGTAAATATGTCTGCTAATGGTGTCTTTGGAGTCGTTACTTAATGTAACCGTTGCCGTTTTTTGTGCATAGCTATTAAAAGTAATGCCGGCTAGTAAAAGTAATAAAGATCTTTTCAAGGTATTAAAGATTTATAATTGTCAGGTTTACAATTATAAATCTTATTACTGTTTAAAGCAAGTTCAATTACACAATATTATCTTCAAACTTGCAGATGTTATCTTAAGCAAGAGCGAGCAGCCATAAAATGATAATGCGTTATTACTATGAAGTAATAACGCATTATCTAAATCATGTTAAAAGGCAGAGTTACTCACTCCTCAGACTCTTAACCGGATTGGCTATAGCTGCCTTTACCGATTGAAAGCAAACGGTGATTAAGGCTATCATGATTGCTCCTATACCTGATAAAGCAAATATCCACCATTCAATCTCGATACGGTAAGTATACTTTTGCAACCAATTTTGCATGGCATACCATGCTATAGGCGAAGCAATAATTATTGCGGCAATTACAAGCTTCAAGAAATCTTTCGATAATAGGGCGGTTATGTTAAGTACCGAAGCTCCAAGTACCTTCCTCACCCCTATTTCTTTGGTGCGGCTGGCAGCCATGTATGCAGCCAAACCAAATAAGCCAAGGCATGATATAATAATTGTAAGCAATGCAAAGGTACCTGCAAGCTTTGCCGTACGTTGCTGCTCACTAAATTTCACTTCATAATCTTTATCAACAAACAACGGTGTAAATGGAAACGCAGGATTATACTTTTTAAACATGGCCTCAATTTTTGGCATGGCTGCACTTAACGCCTGATTAGCTTTGAGCCTGATGTTAACCACATTGCTCCATTTTTGTGCGGGTCCCATTACCAGCATGGGTTGAATTGGGTCATAAGGCGAACCCCATATAAAATCTTTAATTACACCTACCACGTGCCATTTGATAAAGTCTTTATCAATAATTTGCCCTATAGGATTTTTTGCATTAATAATTTTCGCCGCCGACTCATTAAGCAAACAGGCAGTTGAATCGGTAGGATAAAGTTGCGGGTTTATATCGCGGCCTTTAACTATTTTGACATTCAACACTTTAGCAAAATCACCCTGGGTAGCCATTTGGTCAAATACAATTTTGGCTCCCTCGGGCTTACCAACCCAGTTTAACCCCCACGAGTTAGCGCTTGATGAAACAAAGCTGCCGCTGGTAATACTAACCGCCTCGGCAACGCCACTGTTAACCAGGTCTTGCTTAATAAGGCTTTGATTTTTTTTAATGTCGCCTGTAAAATAGGTGTAAATAAGATTGTTTTTATCATATCCGCTGTCGCGGTCTTGTGCATATTGTATTTGTTTGCGTATAACAATAGTGCTTACAATCATCACTACGGCAAAAGTAAATTGTGTTATAACCAATAGTTTACGCGGTGTAACAACAGCGTTTACACTTACAAATGTGCCTTTTAATACTTGTACCGGCTTAAAGGACGACAAATACAATGCGGGGTAACATCCGGCTAACAAACCGGTTGCAACTACAAAAACAAGCCAGGCAATGATAAATGACGGTTGAAGTAACGATAAACTTAAATTTAAGCTTACTAGCTCATTAAAGTAAGGCAAACTTAAACGCACAAGTATCAAAGCAATTACGCCCGCTATGAACGATACAATGACCGACTCGATTAAAAACTGCCCAACAAGTGACAATTTGAGTGCGCCAATTGATTTGCGTATACCTACCTCCTTTGCGCGTTTTTCGCTGCGGGCAGTGCTTAGGTTCATGAAGTTTATACAGGCAATTAATAAAATAAAGCCGGCAATAAATGTAAATAGCTTAACCACATCGGCCCTGCCACCGCTTGGCACACCGTTTTTAAAGGTATTGTAAAGGTAATAATCACCAAATGGATGCAGGAAAACTTGGTTGTCTTCGTTACCGTTACTATGCTTTATGGTCGTGTTTATAATTTTTGCATTTACCTTTTCCAAATTAGCGCCGGGGTTTAATTGCACGTATGTGCGGTAGCTATTATTGCCCCAGTTTTGGTCATCGCCGTTGTACTGAACCCGGTAAAATAACCAAGGCGTTATGTAATCGGTTTGAAAACGGGTGTTTGATGGTAACTTTTGCAGCACGCCGCTTACAGTGAGGTTATACTGGTTATCAAACTTTATTATTTTACCAACAACGTTTTCTGTAGTACCAAACATTTTTTTTGCAAAATCTTCGGTAATTACAATTTTATAAGGGCTGCTCAGGGCAGTAGCCATATTCCCCGCAATAAGCGGGAATGTAAACATTTTTAGAAAGTTCTCTTCAGCATCAAAACCTTCTGCTTCAAGCTTTTTACCGTTGTAATCAAAAAGGTGTTTATCTACATAGGTTATCCTGGCGCTGTACTTAATGTCAGGATACTCCTGTTTAAGCACCGGCCCTAATGCCGGCGGCGTACTGGGCCAGCAGTGCAATTCACCATCAAATACCGATTTGTTGTAAACTATGTACAAATCCTTTATTTGTTTGTGAAACCTGTCAAAACTCAGCTCGTGCTGTATCCATATACCTATAAGCATGGCTGCTGTCATACCTATAGCTAAACCAGATATGTTTATAAATGAAAAGCCTTTACTGTTAAGTAAACTTCTCCAGGCAATTTTTAAATAATTTTTAAACATCTTCAGTAATTGATAAATGTGTATATGTAGAACGCTGTAAAAAAGCAGTGCTAGGATTGTAATGTGTGTAGGTGAATCTGATACAGCTGTACCGGCATCACTCGCTGCGTAAACTCTTTACAGGGTTGGTTAGTGCCGCCTTTACCGACTGGAAGCTGATTGTTATAAATGCAAGCAGCATTGCCATCAATGTGGCCAAAACAAACACCCACCATTGAATTGAAATGCGATACGCAAAACTTTGCAACCAGTTATCCATTACCCACCAGGCTGCCGGCACGGCAATTATGGAGGCGATCATTACCAGCTTTAAAAAATCTCTCGATAGCAGAAATACAATACCGGCAACGTTGGCACCTAAAACCTTACGTACACCAATTTCTTTTGTACGCTGAATTACAATCATTACCGATATTGCCAGTAAGCCTATGCATGATATTACAATGGCCAAGATAGCCCCGCTTACAAAGATATTTGACAAACGTCTTTCACTTTGATACTGCCTTTCGGTATTCTCATTAAGCCATGATCCGGTAAATTCAACATTCGGATACTGGCGGTTCCAGCTTTGTTTTATTTCATCAAAGGCATGAAGTAGATTACCGGGCTTTACCCTTACAAACACATAGTTTATTGCAAAGTCCTTACGCATAACCATTGAAACGGGCTCAATTTTATCATGTAACGACTTAAAGTTATAATCTTTTACAATGCCGATTATTTGCGATTGATACTCAGGAAACATAAACAGGTATCGACCAATAATATTCTTCCCGCCAATACTGCGTGCCATACTTTCATTTATCACAACAGCATTGCTATCGCCGGGAAAGTTAAGGTCAAAGTCGCGGCCATCAACTAGTTTGATATCAAGTGTTTTAACATAATCAAAATCTACCCGCTGCAAGTTTGTGCGTATTTCGCGGCCATTCATTCCAAAACCAATAATTGACGATCTTGTAGAACCATCGTTGCCGCGCCCAAGGTTCATATACGATCCGCTTACTGCTTCCACCTGGTTATTGCTACGTAAATCATTACGCATAAGCTGCAACGCTTTGCTGCCGTCAATACCCCTGTTAACAGGTATGCTTAAAACTTCAGTTTTATTGAAACCCAGAGGCTTGTTACTTAAATAATTAATTTGCTGCCAGGTAATAATTGTACAAATAATTAAAAGGGTAGACAAAGCAAATTGCACCACCAGCAATGTATTACGTATTTTACCGGGTTTTGCAGTATCGCCCATGTTACCTTTTAATACAGCAACGGTTTTGTAACGCATCATTATTAATGCCGGGTAAAAGCCTGCAAGGGCTGTGATGAATATGAAAATGCCCAAAATTGCGAGTAAATGCTGTGGCTGAAATAGCATTGCTAAATTTATGCGGCTTTTGAACATGGCTTTAAATGGCGATATGATAACAGAACATAATACCAAACCCAGTATGGTTGATGCAAGGCACACCATAATAGTTTCGGTCCAGAACTGTGTAAGTAATTGCCATTTGCCGGCGCCAAGTGTTTTACGTACGCCAACTTCACGGGCACGTGTAAAACCACGCGCTACTGATAAGTTTATAAAGTTGATACAAGCTATAATTAAAATAAAGCAAGCTATTGCTAAAAGACTTAAAACGTAGGTTTTGCTTACCGGGTACCCTTCAACGCCGCTCAAATCAGTATTAAAGTGATTGGAAGAAAATGGTGCAAGATGCAAACTCAGTAAGCTACCTGTTTCATCCGGTCGGGCGCCGTCGCGCTTAAGCAGGTCAATATCGGCCTTGTAATGTGCTTCAACAAATGGCTTAAGTTGTTTGGCAAAGTTTTGTGTGTTATACCCTTCTTTAAACTCAACAAAAGCCATATGCGACCAGTTGTCCCATTTATTTAAATCGGTTTTGTAATTTGGGAAGTGCTCAAAGCGCAGCAACAAATCAAAAGTAATACTCGAATTGCCCGGAACATCTTTTACAACGCCCGATACCTGGAAAGGCTCCTCGCGTTGTCCAATGGTTATTAGTATAGTTTTGTTTAATGGCGATTGATTGCCAAACATTGCCTTTGCAGCCTGCTCGGTTAGTACCACATTGTTCAATTGGTTGAAAACCGTATTTACATTGCCCTCAACAAGCGGAAACGTAAATATTTTTAAAAAGTCGGCATCAACAAAGTGTACGTTCTGATCAAGCTGTTTTGCTCCCGCCTTAACCAAAGCGCCGGAGTTAGCACTGCGTGTTATATATTTAACATGGCTATACTCAGCCTTAAGGGCCGGGCCTAAAGGCACAGGCATGGCAGTACTGCGTTCAGTGCCGCTAGTTCGGTTTGTAACGGTGTACAGCTGATGAATACCTTTTATGTTTTGATGAAAGCTATCATATGAAAACTCATAGTAAACAGTCATGAATATTAACGCGCAACAAGCAATTGCAACCGATAGCCCTATAACATTCATCAAGTTAAATACCCTGCCCTTCCATAAATTACGCCAGGCAGTTTTTATGTAATTTTTTATCATAATATTGCTGGGTTTTTATTTAGAAAGATAAATTTTAACCTGGTTACTTATTCCCAATGAATCGGTAATACTTTTGATAAGGTCATTCTTTTCCTGAGCAGTTTTTCCCTTCACATCAAAAATTCGCTCATATTTAACCGGCTTATCGTTGTAAGTACCATTAAATTTTAGGTACATGGTGTCACCATCATCATTAATGCTCGACTTTATGTCTCGCGTTCTTATGTGAAGCGCGTTCGGCGGTGTTGGAGGAGCCGGAGGTACTGGTGGTTGCGTATAATACCCGTCGCCATTTGGGGCTATTGGCTTAACAGGCTTATGACTGCTCTTAATGCCTAATGAATCGGCTATGCGTTGTGTAAGTGCATCCTTTTCGGCCGTACTCAAACCTCTGATGTCAAACTTTTTATTGTAATTAACCGCTTTACCTTTAACGTTGCCGCTAATTTCAACGTGCATAATTTTACCGTCGTCATGTATGCTTTCCATTAAGTCGTGCTTATTGTTTTTTTGGGCCGCGGCGGTTAAGCAAACGCTTAGAGATAATAAGGTAAAAAGTGCTTTCATATAGTTTATAGGTTGCAGGTAAATTAGATATGTGATAAGATTTAGCAGTTATTGGTGCGGTTTACATCATGATGTTTTCCATCACCGTGTGGCCGTCAAGCAGTCTTACAATGCGGTGGCTGTATCTTGCATCATGCTCTGAGTGGGTAACCATGATTATTGTAGTGCCCTGTTCGTTTAAATCGGTAAGTAACTCCATAACTTCGTTGCCATTGCTGCTATCAAGATTACCGGTAGGCTCATCGGCAAGGATAAGTTTGGGTTTGTTTACAACGGCGCGTGCAATAGCAACACGTTGCTGCTGGCCGCCCGAAAGTTGTTGCGGATAATGATTACGACGGTGCATAATCTGCATTTTGGTTAGCACTTCCTCTACACGTGTTTTACGTTCAGCGGTGCTTACACCTGTGTATATCAAAGGCAGCTCAACGTTTTCAAAAACTGTAAGCTCATCAATAAGGTTAAAGCTTTGAAACACGAAGCCAATATTGTGCTTGCGTAAATCTGCACGTTTACGCTCGTTAAAATGGGCAACCTCTGTACCGTTAAACAGGTAACTTCCTCCGTCCGGATCATCCAGCAAGCCCAATATGTTAAGCAGCGTTGATTTGCCGCAGCCTGATGGCCCCATTATAGCTACAAATTCGCCGGTATTAATTTCCAGATTAAGCTTGTTTAATGCTACGGTCTCTACCTCTTCGGTACGGTAGAATTTTTCCAGATTGGTAATTTTAATCATAGACCTTGCCTGTTTTAATTGTGATCTTTTATATTTTAAATGTTTTTGTTCAAATTCAAGTGCAGATACTTACTTGCTATTTCAGCACCAATTCCTGCATATCTCCGTAGTTTTCATAGCTAGAGGTGACTACCTTATCTCCTGCTTTAAGCCCTTGCATAACCTCGTAATAATCGGGGTTTTGACGACCAAGCTGTACATCAACCTTGTATGCAGTTTTACCGTCCTCGCTTAATTTGAATATCCAGTTGCCGCCGGTTTGGGTGTAAAAGCCACCTTTCGGAACCATCACGGCCTGAGTTTCATCGCTTAACGCTAAACGAATTTGCAGGCTTTGTCCACGGCGTATATCTTTAGGCATTGCCCCGGTAAATTGCATATCAACCTGAAAACGCCCGTTAGCAACCTGCGTATAAACCTTTTTTATTTTTAGGTTGTATGTTTTATTCCCAAGGGTAAAATCACCGGTTTGACCGTTGAAAACGCGGGTAATGTAATGCTCATCTACATCAACCCTCACTTTGAAGCCCGAGAGCACATCTATCTGTCCAAGACGGCCGCCTTTTTGTTTACTCTGCCCTATTTCAGCATCAAGTGAGGTTAACTGCCCATCAACCGGTGCACGTACAATTAAGTCGCCCACTTTTTTACGCATAAGTTCGAGCGTTGATTTCATGTGTGCATATGACTCTTTTGACTGCTGTGTTTGCTGGTTCATTGCGGTTGAATCCTGGTTAAGTATTTGAGTAGTTAAACGTTTACGACGCACCGCGTAATTATAATCATTCTCCGATTTTTGATACTCCTGCAAACCAATTGCTTTTTGATCGTAAAGTTTTTTATTCAACTTAAAAACACGCTCGGCTTCTTTAAGGCTACTCTCCACCTCGGCCATCTGGTTAAGTTTACTGATGGTGTTTTGTCTTGCATTATCATGTGATATCTGCATTTGCGTAAGCACGTTAAATACGGCAGTCTCTTCGTTTGCCAGGCTTAACTCCAAATCGGTATTAGCTAGCTTTAATATAGGCTGACCTTTTTTCATGGTTGCGCCATCTTCTACAAAAAGCTTTTCAACCCGGCCACCCTCAACCGCATCTAAATATATAGTTGTAACGGGCATAACAATGCCGTTTAATGGTATAATTTCCTGGAATGAGCCTTTGGTTACATTGCTCACAGTAATACGCTCAGTATCAACATTGAGCTTACTTTTACCTGAGGTTAGCATTACACTGCCGGCTACTAAACCAACCAGTGCGGTAATGCCACCTATAGTAAGCAGGCGTTTACTATTCCATTTTTTTCTTTCAATTACTCTGTCCACGTATAAATGCTGTTTACAACTAATATATAAACCTTGTGCCATTGTAAAAAGCCCTCATTTACAACGTGTTAAAGCATGAGTAATTTCAATCGCGTACGCTTGTGTTACACAAAGTGTGCGGATATGATACAATATGCATTTTGTGAATAAAATGAATGGCTTTGATTAACAAATAGTTATATTTTTGGATACTTAATTGACAAAATTAACACGTTAAAGCAATGTAAAAGCGCATAATTGACGTGATATAACAAGCTATTTTTTAACCCGATCCTTAACGTACTACGGCAAATGATATTAAAAAAAGCAACGGTTTTAGTTGTTGATGATGATACAGATGTACTTACGGCAGTAAAGCTTTTGCTTAAAACCGAAGTACACGAAATCATCACCGAAAAAAATCCGGAAAATATTAATTCTATACTTACACGCAACCAAATTGATTTGGTGCTGCTTGACATGAATTATAATAGCACCATGAATACCGGCAACGAAGGTATTTACTGGCTTCGGAAAATTAAGGAATGGAAACCCAATGTGTGCGTAATAATGATTACAGCATATGGCCACATTGATTTGGCAGTGCGTTCTTTAAAAGAAGGTGCTAATGATTTTGTGGTAAAACCCTGGCATAACGAACGGCTTATTGAAACCATTACCGATTTATTAGATAAGCAGGAAGGTCCGAAGAAGCCTAAGACTGCCGTTAAAAGCAACGCTAACGGCACCGAAATTTTAGGCGAATCAGAAGCTATGCAGGATATTTTTCACAAAGTGAATAAAATAGCTCCTACTGATGCTAACATACTTATACTTGGTGAGAACGGAACAGGAAAGGATTTAATGGCCAAGGCAATTCACGAACGATCGTTAAGAGCTAATAAGCCATTTATTAAAGTTGATGTTGGCGCACTTACCGACACCCTTTTTGAGAGCGAACTGTTTGGCCATAAAAAAGGTGCCTTTACTGATGCCCGCGAAGACCGCATGGGCCGTTTTGAAGAAGCCGAAGGCGGAACTTTGTTTTTGGATGAAATTGGGAACATTACCCTGCAACAGCAGGCTAAATTACTTACGGTTTTGCAAAACAGGCAGGTAACACGCTTAGGTAACAACAAACCTGTTGATATAAACATAAGGCTTATTTGCGCAACCAACGTGCCTTTGCAGGAACTTGCTAACGAACAAAAGTTTCGCAAAGACTTAATTTACCGTATTAACACCGTTGAAATTACCATGCCACCTTTACGGCGCAGAATAAGTGATGTACCCGTACTTGCTAGGCACTTTGGCAAAATGTATGCTGCCAAATACCTTAAACCGGCAGTTGGTTTTAGTGCGCAAGCCATAAACAAGCTTCAGGCTTATGGCTTTCCGGGTAACGTACGCGAGTTGCAATACACTATTGAACGTGCCGTTATTATGGCCGATGACACTACCCTGCAACCCGATGATCTCATTTTTTCGTCGCTCGAAACCAGTTTACCACCTGTTGCCGAGCCTGCAGACAATGTGCCGCTAAGTGAAATGGAAAAGAATGCAATACTGCGCGTTATTGAAAAGCATAACGGCAACATAACCCGTGCAGCCAAAGAGCTTGGTTTAACCCGTACCGCACTATACCGCCGACTTAACAAATATGATATTTAAACGTTACGAGTGGCAGTTGCTGCTGCGCATACTTATTTTGTTTTTGCTGTTATGTGCGGCTGCCTTTCTACTTGCGGCTAAGCTTTACCCGTTTGCTTTGGCAACAGTACCGCTCATTGTTTATGTAATTGCAGGTATTATGCAACAACACACCAAAGTGCAGCAAGAGGTGCAGGAATTTGCCGAAGCAGCGCAGTACCGCGATTTTTCGAGACACTATGCCATACAAAGCGCCCCGGCCAACGTACAGGTTTTGCGCAAAGGATTTAACGAGATTAACACCACATTTAAAACCATAAACCGCGAGCGCGAAACCCAATATCACTATCTGCAAAAAATATTGGAGCTGGTTGGCACCGGAATACTATCGTATGAACAGGAAACAGGCGAAATAGGCTGGATAAATGAATCATTCAAAGGCATTATAGATGTACCTTATTTAAAAAACATCAGCTCCCTGCAAAAACGGAATGCTGACTTGTATGATGAAATCATCAAGCTAAAATCGGGCGGTAGCAAGGTAGTATCAATCATCAAAGATCAGCAGCAGGTAAAACTCCAGCTTATGGCAAGTGTACTACGAAGCGAAAACAAGATTTACAAACTGGTTGCGTTTCAAAATGTAAGTGACGCCATGGACGAGTCGGAATCAAACGCATGGTCAAAGTTGTTGAACGTAATGACGCATGAAATAATGAATTCTGTTGCGCCAATATCATCACTGGCTGATACGTTAAAAAACAGGCTAAAACGCACGGATTTAAACGCCGCATCTTCAGGAAACAATCTTGAAGACCTTGAGCTTGGTATAGATACTATTAAACGCCGCAGCGAGGGATTGCTTAAATTTACAGAGAGTTACCGCAGCCTTAATAAAATTACCAAACTTGAGTTGCAAACCCTACCTGTGTATGATCTGTTTGAGAACCTCAACACACTAATGCTTCCTACCCTCGAAAAGAAAAACATTGAGCTTGACATAATCCTACGTGATTTAAGCCTGAGTATAGATGCCGATATCAACCTGCTTGAACAGGTGCTTATTAACTTACTGGTGAACGCCATTGAAGCTGTGAAAGAACAAGCAGAACCTGCAATATCATTATCGGCCGAGGTGGTGAACAACAAAACAGTGCTTAAGGTTAGTGATAACGGCACAGGTATGTCGCCCGAGTTGATGGAGAAAATTTTTATTCCGTTTTTTAGCACGCGTAAAACGGGCAGCGGCATTGGCCTGAGCTTATGTAAGCAAATAATGCTTATGCATAAAGGCAACATTCAGGTACAAAGCGCTGAAGGTAAAGGGACGGTGTTTTTACTACAATTCAATTAAAGCTATTTGAAAATTAGATAGCATTTTTTGCAATTTATCGCATACTTTTGGCGCAAATTACACAACAAATGAGCGAACAAACATTTTCTACTATAGCCGAAAACATCAAAACCCGCCGTACCATTAAACCGGGTATGATGAACGGTCAAAAAATACCAAATGCCCAGGTTGCTGCATTGCTTGAGCTTGCTGATTGGGCACCTACACATGCTTACACTGAGCCTTGGCGCTTTGTAGTATATGAAGATCCGAAAGTATTTTGCGAGCAACACGCTGAGTTATACAAGCAAGGTGCTGGCGAAAACTTCAATCCTGCTACTTATAACAACCTTGCTAATATGGGTACTAATGTGTCGCACGTAGTAATTGCTTATATGCACCGTAGC
The DNA here is from genome assembly GCF_913773635.1 of uncultured Mucilaginibacter sp. Taxonomy (GTDB): domain Bacteria; phylum Bacteroidota; class Bacteroidia; order Sphingobacteriales; family Sphingobacteriaceae; genus Mucilaginibacter. Next base: position 162,553 of record NZ_CAJYGQ010000012.1, on the reverse strand, counting down.
GAGCTTTCAAAAATTCCGGTTTTTGAAGAGGTTGCAGCCGCATCATGCGCTGTACAAAACATTTTGCTTGGTGCAAACGCGTTAAATATAGGTTCGTTCTGGAGTACCGGCGGGGCAACATTAAAGCCTGCAATGAAAGAATTTTTAGGTCTTGGTGCTGATGACCAGGTGTTAGGCTTACTGTACTTAGGTTACAGCGATGCCAACCCGGATGGCGTACGCAAAACGCCGCTGGCCGACAAAATTAAATGGGTGCAATAAGCACCCTTTTTTGTTGCTGTTTTTGATGTTAGCTTTATGTTAAAACAAATGATAGTGCAATGACGTATAAATGAATACGTTATTAATAAATTTGAATAACACCTAAAGGTGAATTAACCCGGGCCTGTTGACCTTTAAACATAAAATAATGATTAAAACCATCAACGGACATATAAAAAGACGATTTTGGCTGGCTGCAGCGATTTTGTTCATATTAACATTTGCTATAATAAGTTCCCGCTCGGCTACGGTTAAAAAAGCCGCGGTTGCAACTAAGAAAGAAGCACGTGAAGAACCAAAAGCAACATCTGCATTTGCCAGTTATGTAGAAAATATTTTTCAAAATGCTGGTTTAAAAACAAGCGGTTTAGACTATAGCGTTTTTCAAAAAGCAATAACCGGCTACTATAACTTAAAGCAAAACAAAGCCTTGCCGCAATCAAGCAGCATCATTACGGTTATTGATTTTAATAAAGCAAGTACCGAAAAGCGGATGTGGATTGTAGACCTTGCAAAAAAACAGTTACTGCTGAACACGTGGGTAGCTCATGGCCAGGGCAGCGGTGAATTAATGGCTACTGAGTTTTCAAACAAGTCTGACTCCCATCAAAGCAGCTTAGGCTTTTACGTTACCGATAACGTTTATTACGGCAAACATGGCCGCTCGCTTAAACTTGATGGAATGGATGCAGGTTTTAACAGCAACGCCAGAGCTCGAGCCGTTGTATTACACGCCGCTGATTATGTTTGCGAAAACACCATCAAATCATTAGGAAGACTAGGACGTAGTTTCGGCTGTCCTGCAGTATCTCCTGAAGTATCAAATAAAATAATTGATTTGATCAAAGGCAAAAATATGCTTTATGTGAATGCCAATGTAGATGGCTACACTTCAAAGTACCTCAATGAAGGTTTTATTGCCAGTTTTGCCGCTCCTGCTGATAGTGCAATCAGCATAACGCAGAACTAGGTTTAATTTCTATATAAGATAAACAGCCCTTCTATTTAAGAAGGGCTGTTTGCATTTAACAGTATTACATAAATTTGCACGCTAGGCTTTGTAGAAATGAATGCTCTCTGTTAAAACTCTGTGATGACAGCTGCTAAAGTTCGCTAATCTCCATCTGATGTTTGCTACTTACAGTTTTGTAATCTATAGCTTAATAACATTACCAAAATCCAAAAGTCCATTTTGTTGTTTACGCTATTGCAATCTTTATAAATACTTTCTACATTCAACCATAATCTACATCTACCTCACACATGAACCTTCCTTCTCAATCATCGCCGTTTAACAAAAAGCTGTTGATAATCGGTGCACTACTATTAGCCGTTATCGTATCGCTGGTTGTTTTCTTTACGCGCAAGCATAAAAACAAGGTCGATCCGGCTTTTAGTAAGTATATCGAATCGTACACGGCCGGTGTTATATCACGGCAAAGTGCAATTCGCATTAAATTAGCCGGGCAGGTGCAAACCAGTCACGCCAAAAATGAACCGCTTAAAGATGGAATTTTTGAGTTCTCGCCATCAGTAAAGGGAAAGGCTTACTGGGTTGATGCTCAAACCATAGAGTTTAAACCCGATGAGGAAATGAAACCCGATCAGGATTATGAGGTTGAATTTGCCTTAGATAAGGTTGCAGAAGTTGACGATGATTTAGACGAGTTCAAGTTCGGCTTTGAAACTATCAAGCCCGACTTTACAGTGAACTTTGATGGTCTGCAAACTGCCACCAACACATCGCTCAGTAAAATGAAGTTGACGGGCAATGTGCAAACTGCCGATGTGGAAGAACCGGCTAAGGTGGAAAAGATTATCTCAACTCAATATCCAACAGCCACACAAATAGCCTGGAACCATAATGAGGCAACGCGTACGCATACATTTACCATTAACAACATACAACGCCCGGTAACAGGTAAAAGTCCGGCTCAACTTGAGATTAAATACGATGGCAGCCCTATTAACATTGACAATACAAAAGCAGTTAACGTAGAGATTCCGGCTATAGGCGTATTTAAGGTACTGGACATAAAAGCCATTCAGGACCAGGAGGAATATGTGCTTATTCAAACTTCAAACCCTATTATGATTGGGCAGGAACTGAATGGGCTTGCAGGCTTAAGCAACGTACCCGATCCGGCTTATACTATTGATGGCAGCACCATAAAAATTTATGCAAATAACCGCCTTGACGGTAATTATACCGCTTTTGCTAACGAGGGTATTGAAGACATTACTCATAAAAAAATAACCCGCGCATTTACTGCTAACGTATTTTTTGAAAATCGTTTACCATCGGTAACCATACCAGGCAAAGGAGTTATCCTGCCCGATTCGGGTAAACTAATGATGCCCTTTGAGGCTATCAACCTGAGCGCGGTTGATGTAAGCATCATTAAAATTTATGAAAATAACGTACCGCAATACTTTCAAAATAATGATTTTAACGGCCAGAACCAGTTACGCCAGGTGGGCAAACCGGTGTTGCAAAAAACCATAAGGTTGGATAATGATAAAGGCCTCAACCTTAATAAAAAGAACCGCTTCATGCTGGATGTTGATCACCTGATGCGTACCGAACCGGGCGCAATATATCGGGTAATCATTGGTTTCAGGCAGGAGTATTCGCTATTTAACTGTAAAGCCGGTAAGGCCGCCGCCAAAGGAAGCGATGAAGAAGGCGGGTACGAGGGTGAAGAAGAGTATAGCGACAATGGATCGGGTATTGACGAGGATGATGAATTTTGGACACGTTACGATAGCTATTACCCAAGTGGCTACCGTTGGGATGAGCGGGAGGATGCCTGCAGCATGTCGTACTACACCAAAGACCGCTGGGCAACTCGTAACATAATTGCCTCTAACATTGGCTTAATTGCTAAACGTGGTGCTGATAACAGCATGGTAGTGGCCGTTACAAACATTATGGACGCACAGCCCATGAGTGGCGTAACCCTTGAACTGCTCGATTACCAAAAGCAGGTAATTGCAACAGGAAAATCTGACGGTGATGGCATGGCAACTATTGCCATGAAGCGCAAAGCTTACCTTTTGGTAGCAAAAAACGGCGACGAACGTGGCTACCTTAAATTGGATGATGCAAGCTCACTCCCACTTACGCGCTTTAAGGTTGGCGGCGAGCAGGTACAAAAAGGCCTGAAAGGTTTTATTTACGGCGAACGCGGCGTTTGGCGTCCGGGGGATTCCATTTTCGTATCATTCATATTAGAAGACAAACAAAAGACCTTACCTAAAGACCACCCTGTTGAGTTTGAATTTTACAACCCTAAAGGTCAGCTTTACAGCCGCATTACACGCACCAAAGCTATGGATGGTTTCTATAGTTTTCATACGGCAACCACAACCAGTGCCCCTACCGGCAATTGGACGGCAAAGGTTAAGGTTGGCGGCGCGGTGTTTGAAAAGAACATTAAGGTTGAAACCATCATGCCTAACAGGTTAAAGCTTAACCTGTCGTTTGGTAATCAGCAAGCCTTAACCAAAGGAAGCGCTACTGGTGGTAATTTAAATGCCCGTTGGTTATTTGGCGGAATTGCCCAAAACCTGAAAGCTAAAGTGGATGCCTTCGTATCGGCACAAAAAACAATCTTCAAAAAACTGGAAGATTATGAGTTTGACGACCCTACTTTAGCGTTTAATACCCAAACGCAAACCGTATTTGACGGCCGTTTAGATGCTGAAGGTAATGCGCCTATAAATGCTGACATCAATGTTGAGAACCAGGCACCTGGTCAATTAAGGGCAAATTTTTTGGTAAAAGTGTTTGAACCCGGCGGAAACTTTAGCATACAACAGGTTACTATGCCTTACAATGTTTACAGCGGCTACGTAGGTATCAAAACACCCGGGGGCAGTGCTATGACCGGAATGCTTGAAACTGATAAAGATCAAACCATTGATATTGTTGACGTGAATGCAAACGGTCTATTGTTGCCGGGCACCCGTAACGTCGATGTTGAACTTTACAAAATACAATGGCGCTGGTGGTGGGATGAAACAGGCGACGAGCTAAGCAACTTTACCCAAGATCAATATAATAAATTGGTACTTAGCGAGCCTGTCACGATAAGTAACGGAAGGGGTGAATTCAAGTTCAAAATCGATAAGGAAAATTGGGGCCGCTACCTAATACGGGTGAAAGATAACCGAACCGGCCACTCTACCGGTAAAGTGGTGTATGTAGATTGGCCGAACTGGTCAGAACGTCTGCAGCAGGAAAACTCAACCGAGGCGGCTATGCTGTCGTTTACATCAGATAAGCAAAGCTACAAAGTTGGTGACGAAGCTACACTTACTATACCAACCGGTGCAGGCGGTCGCGGACTGATTAGTATCGAAAACGGAAGCAAAGTTTTAAAAACCACTTGGATTACTACAGAAAAAGGCCAAACCCGTTATAAATTCAAAATTGAGCCGGGCATGGCGCCAAACATTTTCGCTACTGTTACACTGTTGCAAAAGCATGCGCAAACACTTAACGATTTGCCTATACGCATGTACGGCTCTATTGGTTTGGATATTGAAGATCCGGAAACCATATTGAGACCGGTGATATCAATGCCAGATAAAATAAGGCCCGAAACCAAATCATCAATTACCGTGTCAGAAACATCAGGTAAGGAAATGACTTACACCATTGCCTTGGTTGATGAAGGTTTGCTTGATTTAACAAATTTTAAAACCCCTAACCCTCACAGCGCATTTTACGCCCGCGAAGGCCTGGGTGTTAAAACCTGGGATTTGTTTGACTACGTAATAGGCGCCTTTGGCGGCGGATTAGAGCGTATACTAAGTATTGGTGGTGATGGTAGCGGCGTGGGCAACGGCAAGAATGTGTCAGTTAACCGCTTTAAGCCGGTGGTTAAATTTATGGGGCCATTCCATTTGGGTAAAGGCGAAAAACAGACAAAGCAGTTTACGCTGCCGCAGTACATTGGCTCGGTAAGGGCCATGGTAATTGCCGGTCATGACGGCAGCTACGGTTTTGCTGAAAAACCGGTAGCTGTTAAAAAGCCGTTGATGATTTTGGCTACCTTACCGCGGGTACTAGGTCCATCAGAGCAGGTACAACTGCCTGTTACCGTTTTTGCGATGGAAAATAACATCAAGACGGTTAATGTTAAAGTACAATCGAACGCTTTTAGCAATCCGGCAAGCAGTTACAGCAAAACAGTTACGTTTACCAAAACCGGAGATCAGTTGGTATCGTTTGATTTGAACGTGAAGGACTTTGTGGGAGTAGGCAAGGTGCACATTACTGCGCAAAGCGGAAGTGAAAGCACCGCATTTGATGTACAATTGAACGTGCGTAACCCTAACCCTCCTATCACTAACGTAATTGAAAAAGAATTGGCACCGGGCGAAGTTTGGAACACCTCATACGCCGCTATTGGCATGGGTGGTACCAACAAGGCAACGCTGGAGGTATCGGCAATACCAGCACTTAATTTATCAAAACGTTTAACGTACCTTATTCAATATCCGCATGGATGTGTGGAGCAAACTACTTCATCAGTATTTCCGCAATTGTATTTGGGCATGCTGATGGATATGACCGCTCAGCAAAAGGCACAGGCCGAACGTAATATTAAAGCCAGTATTGCACGGCTAAATGGCTTCCAGGTACAAAGCGGCGGTTTGAGCTACTGGCCTGATGGTGGCGAACCTGATGATTGGGGAACTAACTACGCCGGCCACTTTATGTTGGCTGCACAGGCAAAAGGCTACGCCCTTCCGGTTGGTTTCTTAGAGCAGTGGAAAAAATTCCAGAAACGACGTGCCCAAAATTGGGTGCCTGATACCAGGGAGGCGTATTACTATTCGGGCCTCATACAGGCTTACCGTTTATACCTGTTGGCTTTGGCTGGCGCTCCTGAACTGGGTGCGATGAACAGGCTAAAAGAAATTAAGTACTTAAGTCCTGAAGCAAAATGGCGTTTAGCTGCAGCTTACAAACTTGCCGGGCAGCCCGAAGTTGGCTTGCGCATGATTGCAGGCTTGCCTACCCAGGTTAAACCGTATCGCCAAATGGCATACACTTATGGTTCTGACGTGCGCGATGAAGCCATGATCCTAGAAACCCTCACGCTTTTAGGCCAGCGTAAACAGGCATCACAAGTGGTTTATAACGTGGCGGCAAAACTATCGCAAGATACGTGGTACAGCACCCAAACTACCGCTTACTCACTATTGGCAATTGCTCAATACTGCGGGCAAAACAAAAGTGGAAACAAACTCCAATTTGATATTCAGGCCGGAAGTGTGAAAAGCAATGTAAATGCTGATAATTATATGTGGCAAACCAATATTGCGGCAAACGGAGGCAGGGCTCTTATCAAAAATCGTGGCAAGGGCCGATTGTACATTCGCCTTATACAGCAGGGTCAGCCCGCATTGGGACAAGAGTTGCCGTCGAATATCAACCCAGACATTTTGCAGATGCAGGTGAAATACTATACGCTTTCCGGCTCACCTGTTGATCCGGCTTCGCTTAAACAAGGAACCGACTTTGTGGCACAGGTAATACTCAAAAACCCTGGGCAGCGCGGCAATTACGCTAACATGGCGTTAACGCAAATATTCCCCTCGGGCTGGGAAATATTGAATACCCGCATGATGAATAATGATGAAGCGTTTAAATCATCGCCTTCTGATTACCGCGACATTCGTGACGATAGAGTGAACACATACTTTAGCATTGCCCCGCATCAGGAGGTGACGTATTACGTAATGCTCAATGCATCGTATACTGGCAGGTACTACCTGCCGGCCACTTATTGCGAGGCTATGTACGAGACATCAATTAATGCTTTGGAAAAAGGCATGTGGGTTGAAGTGGTGAAGTAACTTGAGAAATACTAAAGTTATAAAGTAGTATAACAGGGCATGCAAGTGGGAACACTGCTTGCATGCTTTTTAAAATTAACTTTTACAACTCGTCATTTGAATTGATTGCTCGATCTCTAAAAATGACGTTTCAATAATGATACAAAAGCTCATTCAAAAGTTCAAACGCCCTAAAGTGTACATACCAACGGCCGTCATTGTAATTGCATTGATTGCCTTTTGGTTTTGCTTGCCCAAGCCGCTGTTCAAAAGCCCTACGTCGTACGTTATAGATGATGAAAATGGAACACTCCTTGGCGCGGCTATAGCGGCCGACGGGCAATGGCGTTTCCCGTACGACAATACGGTGCCCGAAAAGTTTAAACAATGTATCATTGCTTTTGAAGACAAACGCTTCATGAACCATCCGGGCGTAGATGCACTGGCATTCGGGCGGGCAATAAGGCAAAACATAAGCGCAGGGCGGGTTAATAGCGGCGGCAGTACCATTACCATGCAGGTTATCAGACTGGCAACGCAACATAAACGCAATACATGGAATAAGCTATTAGAGATGCTTATGGCTTTGCGCTTAACCCTAACCTATAGCAAAAACGAAGTATTGGCGCTTTATGCCAGCAATGCTCCCTTTGGTGGCAACGTGATAGGATTAAATGCAGCTTCGTGGCGGTACTTTGGTCGGAGCCCTGATAAACTTTCCTGGGGCGAAATGGCTGCAATGGCAGTATTACCTAACTCGCCATCTTTAGTACACCCCGGCAAAAACCGGCAAACTTTACTTAAAAAGCGAAACCTATTGTTAGATAAGCTTCGCGCACAACAAGTAATAGATAAAAGCACGGCCGAGCTATCTAAACTCGAGCCTATGCCCGACAAACCCTTACCGCTCCCGCAACAAGCTCCTCACTTGTTGGAACGTTTTAAGGCCGAACACCGGCATAAGGGTGAAACCGGCACGCGTATTAAAACCACTGTAAAAGCCGAATTACAACAACAGGTAGCCGAAATACTTGAACGGCATCATCGCGTATTAAAAGCCAATCAAATTAACAATATTGCAGCAGTGGTATTAGAAGTAGAAACCGGCGCTGCTTTGGCTTACGCAGGTAATATTTTTCACCCGGAGGATGCGGGTTTGGAGAGCAGTGTAGATGTTGTGAATGCACCACGCAGCCCGGGCAGCACACTAAAGCCGCTGTTATATGCATCAATGCTGCATGATGGGTTTATATTGCCTAATACACTGATTCCTGATATTCCCACGCAGATTGCCGGTTATCACCCCGAAAATTTCGACCTGGGTTATGATGGAGCCGTACCGGCATCACGCGCACTGGCACGGTCGCTTAACGTGCCGGCGGTAAAAATGCTGCAAAAGTATAAGTACGAACGCTTTTATGAAGTGCTAAAAAAAACGGGGATTACCACCCTCAACCAACCGCCAGATCATTACGGATTGTCGCTGATATTAGGTGGTTCAGAAAACACGCTTTGGGAACTCACGGGGGCCTATGCCAGCATGGCAAGGGCGCTTAACCACTACAACCAAACCAATCATTATACACAAGCCGACTACCACGCACCAACTTATCAAAAAACAAATGCAGCACCTAAGCTTGATGAAAAGAACGGATTGCTTGATGCAGCCTCTATTTTCTACACCTTTCAGGCTATGGAAGAAGTAATGCGCCCTGGCGAGGAAATGCTATGGCAGCAATTTACCTCAACACAACGCGTAGCCTGGAAAACCGGCACCAGTTTTGGCTTCAGAGATGGGTGGGCAATTGGTGTAACGCCCAAATACGTAGTTGGCGTTTGGGTAGGAAATACTACCGGCGAGGGCAGGCCAAACCTAACCGGTATAAATACCGCAGCACCGGTACTATTTGATATATTCAGGCTTTTGCCGGTTACGCGCAGCTGGTTTAAGGAGCCCGACCATGGCATGGTAAAAATTTCGTTATGCAGCGAGAGCGGCTTTCGTGCTGGTGAAAACTGCAGTCACCCTCAGGATACTTGGGTACCTGCTGCCGGTCTAAAATCACCGGCGTGCCCTTATCACCGATTGGTGCATTTAGATGCAACCGGCAAGTGGCAGGTAACGGCAGATTGCGAATCGCCGGAGCGTATGGTACATGCCAAATGGTTTGTGCTTCCTCCTTCAATGGAATACTACTATAAGGCGCGCAATTATCAGTATAAGCCCCTCCCACCATTTAGGGAAGGTTGTGCTGTTTCGGAAAAAATTAATCCGATGGAGGTAATTTATCCAAAGGACGATGCTAAGATTTATATTCCTATTGAAGCGGATGGTACCCGTGGCCGAATGGTTTGCAACGCGGCCCATAGCCAGCCCAAAGCAAAGATTTTTTGGCATTTAGACGAGCACTATCTTGGCCAAACTCAGGACATGCACCAGATGGCTGTTCAAGCATCGGCAGGCAAGCACTTACTAACCTTGGTAGATAGTGATGGTAATACGGTAAAGGTGAGATTTACAGTTTTAGATAAAGAGAAAAAAGAATAGCTGGCAACAAATATTAAGCCTCAAATTGATTTTATTCATTGAATAAACGTTAAGTTGTCGCACAACTTAATAGTGTTGATGCATGTGTTCAACCGGCACCACGTTGTTCAAAAAATTTAACACTGCATAAGTTGACAACTGTCCGCCAGGACCATTTAAATGGTGATCAAAACCATGTGTTGCCCATGGCAACTTTAGCCAAAAATGACTGATACCATTCTCTTGTAATTTATTATTTAATCTGCAGCTATGCTCATAAGCAACCAAGGCATCGTTAGCGCCATGAATAGTAAGCGTAGGAACACTTTCTAAATCAACATATTCAACCGGCGAGCTTGTTTTATAGTTTTGTGGTACTTGGTTGTACGTTCCACCCAAATAGTTTTCCATTACCCCACGCGAATCCATTACCAGCTTTGGCGCGGGTAAAGAGTAGCCCCATACCATATCTGCAGGACCGTAAAAGTTTACGACGCCTTTGATACCCGGATTCTTTAAAGTATAAGCAGCAAGCAAAGCAATTTGTGCCCCTGCCGACCGGCCCAACAAAACGAATTGAGATGTATCTATGTGTAATTCATTTGCATGACTGGTAAGATAACTCAGTGCCAAACGCACATCTTCAACCGGTGCAGGATTGTGCCATTTTGGAGCAAGCCTGTAATTAATACTTGCCACCTGGTAACCTTTTGCAGCTAAAATAGTATTTAATTCAGGTAACTGCTTACTGTCGCCACTACTCCACGAACCTCCATGGACCACAATAACACATGGGCGCTTAGCCGATGTTTCAGCTGCATAATAGTCGAGCGTAAGGCTGGTGTCAGGATAGGTAACATAATTTAAGGTTTTAGGCGTTGATTTTGGATCTTTGACAAATAACCGTAAAAAGGAAAATGGCTTTTCATCGTTCAACGTTTTCAATTTTAATTCCCGCTGCATTTGATTAGGCAGCTTTTGAGCAATTGTAAATGCTTCTATTATAGGCAGCATTAACAAAGCCAATGCTAGTATGCCTATAAAGGTACCCAAAGCGTTATATTTTGACTTGGTAAGCCAACCACTTGCTAAAATTATAAGTGTACTACCAATGAAAAGCAAACCGTACTCGCCCACCATAACCGCAAGAAGCCATAAATAATATGCGGGCGCTGTAAAAAGCGTTAATAACGAAATTAAAAGCAGAACAGACAATAAAACTAAACGCAACATAAGCTGCTAAAATGGCTAAATAGTTTGAGAGTACTAAACAATGCTGTTACAACTAAATGGCTTGTTAGCAAAATTCAGTGTTTTTCGGTCTGTTAAAATTTCCTTAACGCATGAAAAAGCTTTTGCTTGCACTCATCTTTTGTTTACCGCTTCTATACTCTGCGCAAAAATTTCCAAAGCAGAAATTGCACGCTATCTGGCACAAGCCAAACAAGTAACCATTATAAGAGATAACTGGGGCGTACCTCATATTTACGGCAAAACTGATGCTAATGTGGTTTTTGGTTTAATGTACGCGCAATGCGAGGAAAATTTTGAAGGCATAGAACGCAATTACTTAGCGCCCGGCAGATGGTGTAATTTTTGACGATGCTCAACCAAGCTTACCTTCCGCCTCTGTAGCGTCCGTATTTGGGCAGTTACTTTGCTTTGTGAGCAAAATCATGAATGGCACAAAAAAGCGTTATGGTTATTCAGGCAACAGCTTTATAGCTGCTGTAGAGTTTGGGCCTAAAGTGCGCGCAAAAACTATAATTACCGGCGGACAGTCATTTGAAGCTGCTACTAAAAACTTTACAAATCAGGCTCAAATGTATTTAGACGGAAAGTTAAGATGTGCTATTTTACAAAGCTGATGTTTTAAAGCACGCAGTTTCAACCTATCATCCGGGTAACCAAAGTAATTAAGCGCAAGCGTAAAACACATCCAAAAGCACTTGTTATTTTTTGAATACTACCCAAATAACGCACTACTAAGGTAGCGGTCTCCCCTGTCGCAAGCAATAAATACAATAAGGCCCTCATCAAGCTCCTGAGCAAGTTGAATTGCTGCCGAACAGGCTCCCCCACTACTCATTCCTGCAAAAACGCCTTCAACACGGGCAAGTTTGCGGGCCATCTGAGTGGCATCATCCTCAGCAATATCCATTGTACGATCAACCCTTGATGAATCAAATATTTTGGGCAAATACTCTTGCGGCCACCTGCGAATGCCGGGTATTGAAGAGCCTTCGGTAGGCTGGCAACCAACAATCTGAATTTCCGGATTTTGCTCTTTCAAATATTTTGAGCAACCCATAATAGTACCCGTTGTACCCATCGAACTAACAAAATGCGTTATTGCACCGTTGGTGTCTCGCCACAATTCCGGTCCTGTGGTTTTGTAGTGGGCCATGTAGTTATCTTCGTTAGCGAACTGATTGAGGAGGTAATATCCTTCAGAGGCGCCTTTTTCTTCAGCATAATCGCGGCATACTTCTATACTTTCCAGCAGGGTTACTTTTGCACCAAATGCTTCCATGGTAAGCGTACGTTCACGTGTGGAGTTTGCCGGCATAACAAGCTCTATTTCTACACCAAATAAACCGGCAATCATTGCAAGGGCTATACCGGTGTTTCCACTGGTAGCTTCAACCAGTCGGGTACCGGGTTTTATATCGCCACGTTCAATAGCACTGCGAATCATATTTAACGACGCCCTGTCTTTTACGCTGCCACCAGGATTGTTGCCTTCAAGCTTTGCAAAAATTTTTACGTTAGGATTAGGATTGAGTTTTGAAATTTCAACCATTGGCGTGTTGCCTATTATATCTATTATGCCGGCCATAAATTATCAAATGCTTTCTGTAATGTTTTGTACGTTAATTATAGGCGTGTGATAAACTGTTGAAAATGGCGCCACACTTTTTGTTAACCACACGTTACCACCAATAACACTATCATGCCCTATTATTGTTTGCCCGCCAAGTATAGTAGCACCTGAATAAATAATTACTCTGTCTTCTACGGTTGGATGCCGTTTAGTGCCTGCCATGTCTTTGTGTACACTTAAAGCTCCCAACGTAACGCCCTGATAAATTTTAACGTTGTTACCTATATGGCACGACTCTCCTATCACTATTCCGGTACCATGATCGATGTGAAAGTAATTGCCAATAACTGCGGCGGGATGTATATCAATACCGGTTTCTGAATGTGCATGCTCAGTTAATATGCGCGGTATAAGCGGTATGTTAAGCTCATATAACATGTGCGCTAACCGGTAAAAACATATAGCATAAAAACCGGGATAGGTCCTTATTACTTCAAACTCGCTTTTAGCAGCCGGGTCGCCGTTGTATATAGCCTGAATATCTGTATTTAAAACATTGTAAAGCGCAGGTAACTCGTAAAAAAACTTAACTGAAAGATCCATGCTATCATTACCTGCATAATTACACCCATCTATCATACGGCAAAGCTCATGCTGCAAATGCAAAGTATGAGCTTTAAGTTCTTCAACGGAGCCGAAATGGTTTTTTTGCTCAGGATATAATAAACGCACCACTTTAAGCGCCCAAGCCGCTATATGTAAATTAGATGGTATAGCTTTAGCATGTAACGACTTTTCAAACAAATGCCGGTAAAACTCTTGGTTCATATATAATGCAAAGTAACAGTTTGTTTTGGCTGTTTGTGCCATATTTATTCAATAAAACTACTAAGCTGATATACATTATAGAGCAAATGCCGCACAAACTTTGATTATGTTGTTGTGTGAAAATAGAAATAAAACTCACAGGTACAGACACCATATCTGCTGCACTTTGACCCTAACAGCAAAAGTAATGGTCTGTGTCCTGTGAGTGAACAAGCCCCGGGAAGCCATTACTGGGTGAAACAGCGTATCCGGGAGTTCAATGTGAATAAGGTTTAGGTGTAAATGCTTTTAGCAATAGTGTTAAACTAATTGCTTTCAAAGCCATGCAGGCACAGCCCTGAAACATGGCCCTAAGGTACAACATACCTGAAAGTGAAAAAACACGTGAAAACACGTGTTTTTTTTACTACGTAGAACTACGTATTCATTTTTGTAAGCTTATAAAAGCAGCCAGCAACGCTGCGGCAAGTGTATTCAAAAAATTGACAGCATCATTTTTAAGTAAGCCCTTTCGCTCCAGCAAAGCTCCTAAAAATGAATCAAATAAATTACCAAACACCCCGCATATTGCAACTACAACAGCTCCCTGCAATGATTGGTAACCAATAAAGTAAACACCAGCAATAAGTAAGCTTCCAATGGCACCCAACAGTGTTCCTTCCAAACTCACAACGCCGTCCAGGCCTCTTTTATCAGGTTTAAATGTTAAAATATTGAAAAACTTTTTACCGTAAACTGTCCCTAATTCGGACGATACGGTATCGCCGCAAGCTGCAGAAAATGCCGCAGCAATTATTAGAGGCCATATTATCCCTTCAGGATAAAAAAAGATATTTAACAAGCCGGCTATGGCTGCTACACCTGCATTGGCAATTACCTGGCTGCTTTTACGACGCCCGTCATCAGCTGCTTCTGTATACAGTTGTTGTTTTAAATTACGTTTCCAGGAAGTGACAATTGTTGCAGTAACAAAAAAAGCCGTCATTATAGCCACACCTGTATAACTTGCGCCGGCAAACACTGCCAAGGCACAAACCAGACCGGTTATTGCAGCAATAGGTGTAAGCTTTTTGAAATATATGCTCAGCACCGTTCCGCTAATTAAAAATATTAGTAAAGCTGAATACTGCAATAACATTGTTTTTTTGACGAAGTACAAAGATAGCCAATTAGCACAACCACTTTTAATGCCAATAACTTTTAGCTTTGCCATATGAATGATGTACTTGGCCGTGCCCTACATGATTATTATCATAATAACTCAGCATCAGAATTATGGATACATAACCTTTATGGCCCAAAAGAGCTTATGCCAATTGAGGCTTATTTCAGAGATGAAGACGATATGCCAGACCTGGAATGGGTTGCATTGAATGAGTGCAAAGGAACGATACTAGACATAGGTGCCGGCGCTGGCAGCCATGCGCTTGAGCTGCAAAAACGTGGCTTTGAAGTTACGGCTATGGATATATCTCCGCTGGCTGTGGCTGTAATGAAGGCGCGGGGAATCAATGACACTTTAACGGCAGATATATTTATTTATAATGAAAAAAAGTATGACACCCTACTTTTGCTGATGAATGGTATTGGGCTGGCCGGAACAATGGAAACACTTAAGAACTTGCTATTGCATCTCAAAAGTTTGCTTAACGAGGGCGGTCAGTTATTGTTCGACTCATCAGATGTGGCTTACCTTTATGAAGGCAAAATTCCGGACAGTGGTTACCATGGTGAAATTAAATACCAGTACGAGTACAAAAATCAAAAGGGCGATTGGTTTACCTGGCTGTACATTGATGAACAAAGCCTTATTAAAATTGCAAATGAATGCGGTTTTAAAATGGAGGTATTGTATGAAGACGAATACGGGCAGTACCTATCGCGTTTAACAACTCTTACAAACAATTAATATTGTGGAAGCATATAAGGTTGATTGTAAAAAAGCTGATGCAAATTTAAGGCTTAAGTTATTTACCAATCTTTTATCTAACTTTCATCGCTGTTAAACTTCTTGATTAAATTTTAACTTTATGAAAAAGGTATTTTTATGTGCTTTGTTGATATCAACAAGCGTTTGGGTTAAGGCCCAGGATGCTGTTGGTTATCAAAAACCACCACAGGCCATGACAGATTTACTGCTGGCCAAACCCACCCCAAGTGTAAGCATCAATTCAAAGGCTGAATGGATGATTTTGAGCGAACGCAATGCACTTCCTTCGGTTGAAGAGCTGGCACGTCCAGAAATGCGGATTGCCGGTATGCGTATCAATCCTAACAACTTTGCACCAAGCAGGCAGGTGATATCATACAGTGGTTTTAGCCTTAAAAATATTAAAACCGGTAAGGTATACCCTGTTACCGGGTTACCTGCCGGACTGAACGCCAGCGGCCTAAGCTGGAGCCCCGATCAAAGCAAAGCCGCCTTTACACAAACCAATGCAAAAAGCGTTGATTTGTATGTTATAAACATTGCTACCCAAAAAGCAACTAAGGTTAACAAACTTCCACTTAACGCGGTAATGGGCTTTGGCAGCGGCGTTACCTGGGTTGATAATAACACCATGATGTACAAGGTTATTGTAAAACCTGCAACCATGGCCCCTGCTAAACCGCTTAGCCCAACAGGTCCGGTTGTACAGCAAAACCTGGGCAAATCAGCACCTGCTGTAACTTACCAGGATATGATTAAATCGCCGTACGACGAGAAGTTGTTTGAGTTTTATTCAACTTCGCAGTTGGTAATGAATAAAAATGGCATTGAAACTCCTGTTGGCAAGCCAGCTATATATGCTTCAACCACTCTATCGCCCGATAAAAAGTATATGCTTGTGCGTACTTTGCATAAACCATTCTCTTACCTGGTGCCTGCACAAAGCTTTCCATCAACTGTAGTTATTACAGATTTAACCGGCAAGGCTTTAAAAACTTTAGCTAACCTGCCATCAGGTGAGGTAAGGCCATCGGGTTATGATAACCTTCAAAATGTACCACGCAGCTTTGACTGGCGCGACGATGAAGCTGCAACAATCACATGGGCTATGCCTTTAGATAGCGGCCTTATCCGTAAAAAAGTTGATTTTCATGATGCTGTTTACGCGCTTAGTGCACCTTTCACCGGTGAAGCAAAAGAGCTATTTAAAACAGAACAACGTTTCCGTAACGTTCAATGGGGTACTGCCGATTTAGCTTTGGTAAGCGAAGGTTTACGTTCAAAGCAAAGCAGTCGTGTAAGCAGGTATAACCCTTCTACCGGCAAGCTTGAAAAGCTTTGGGACCGCAACCAAACTGATGTTTATGGTAATTTAGGTGATCCTGTAACCGATAAAAATAAATTTGGCCGCCAGGTAATTATGCCTATCGAAAACGGCACCAAATTACTAATGAACAATGTAACAGGCTCTTCACCAAAAGGCGACCTTCCTTTTTTGGCTACGTTTGATTTGAACAGCAAAAAAAGCGATATTATTTGGCGTTGTGAGCCGGGCCACTTTGAGTATGTGTACGATGTATTAGATCCGGCTAAACTTGTGTTGGTTACCCGTCGCGAGGCTCAAACCGAGGTTCCAAACTACTATATCAAAAACTTGAAGCTTCGCATTGCCGATCAGCAGATAACTAATTTCACCAATCCATACCCGCAAATGCAGGGTGTAACCAAAACCAAGTTACAGTACAAGCGTGCTGATGGCATTGATATGACCGGCGACCTGTATTTACCTAAAGGTTACAACAAAGATAAAGACGGCCCGCTACCTGTATTAATATGGGCTTACCCTGCCGAATTTAACTCGGCCGATGATGCCGCTCAAATTAAAGGTTCAAAAGATCGTTTTATTACTATAAGCCCGGGTGGTCCTGTTTTCTTTGTTACGCAGGGTTACGCAGTGTTAGATAATGCATCAATGCCAATTGTTGCTAAAGACGGCAAGCGTCCTAACGATAACTTTGTTGATCAGTTAAAACTTAACGCTGAAGCTGCCATCAATAAACTGTCAGACTTAGGTGTAGGCGACCGCAACCGTGTTGCCGTTGGCGGACACAGCTACGGTGCATTTATGACAGCTAACTTACTGGCGCACACTAAACTATTTAAAGCAGGTTTAGCTGAAAGCGGCGCGTACAACCGTACACTTACTCCGTTTGGTTTCCAAAACGAGGAACGTACCTATTGGGACGATCCAAAGCTGTATTATGATATGAGCCCGTTTAGCTTTGCTAACCAAATTAAAACGCCGTTACTGCTTATACACGGAGATGCCGATGACAATACCGGCACCTACCCTATTAATAGCGAACGCTTATTTGCCGCTGTTAAAGGCTTTGGTGGCACCGTTCGTTTTGTATTCCTGCCGTATGAAGCACATGGTTACCGCGGACGCGAAAACCTGATGCATAAACTTTGGGAGCAGCTAGAGTGGATGAATAAATATGTAAAAGATGCTAAGCCTAACCAATCGGCTCAAGTTAAGTAATCTGTTATTACAATAATTAAAACGCCTCAAACAGTCAACGCTGTTTTGAGGCGTTTTTTGTTGAGCCTTGTACATCCATTTGCATGGTATATACCGCTTTGGATGCCGTGATGAAAAGAATATTCTTCTTTTTACCTCCAAAACAAACATTAGCCGTCCACGGCTCCGGTATGGCAATTAAACCTGTCTTTTTTCCCTGTTTATTAAATATTGTTACACCCTTACTTCCGGTGATGTAAACATTCCCTCTTTCATCAAGCGTCAAACCATCTGACCCTTTATCTACAAATAACTGCTGATTGCTTAAAGAGCCATTTTTGTTAATATCAAACCTGTAGGTTTTGTCAGCTTTAATATCGGCAACAAATAAGTATTTGCCATCAGCTGTACCTGCCAAGCCGTTTGGCTTCTGCAAAGTTTCGGCTACTACAATAGGTTGTGATTGTCCTTTGGCAAGGTAGTACACCTTTTCGCCTTGTATGTCGGGTTTGGTCCGTGTCCAGTAATCGCGCTGGTAATAAGGGTCGGTAAAATAAATACCACCTTTAGCATCTATCCATAAATTATTAGGCCCATTAAACTTGTGACCATCTGCACTGTTTAAAAGTACCGTATCTTTAGCTCCATCGGCTTTAAATTGCCAAATTTGGTTGTCTTCATCGGCACAGGTAACCAGCCTGTTATCTTTAGTGAAGTCATGCCGTTTGACCGCCCAGCGGCATTACTGAATAGCATCAATTCACCATTGGTGTCATATTTCCATATAGCATTGTTAGGCTGATCGGTAAAGTAAACATTACCTTTGTTGTCAGCAGCCGGCCCTTCAGTAAAACTAAATTGCTTGCTGACTAACACAGGCCGAGTGCCACTTTTAAACAAATTGGCGATGCTATAAGAACTGTCAGTTACCGGCGACTTACTTAAAGCTAATTTAGCTGGTTCGCTTACTATTGAACTGGTGCCTGCCATAACAAAAGGAAACAATGCAGGCACTACGATTTTTACTATTTTCATATACTGATGTGGAGTTTTAAACATCGCAATAACTTACTTACAAAACAACAGCAGCGCTCACGCACTTAACTCAATATGTATTCAAAAGAGCAGGCTTCACAGCTCCGTCAAACTTTCTGGACCACCTTTGGCCAATACATCGCTCCTCAACCATCGGCAGAAGGACTAAAAATTAATTGGATAAATTATAAAACAGGTATCAAGCATCTGCATTTTCGCATGCAGGCTGAAAATCGCTGGGCAAGAATAAGTATAGAAATTTCTCACCCTGATGCCGGTATTCAGGAATTGTTTTTTGAGCAGTTTAAAGAGCTAAAGTTGATATTAGCCGGTGCCTTAAACGAAGAATGGGAATGGCTACTGCACACACATGATGATTATGGAAAAGCAACAAGTATTATTTACAAGCAGCTTGACGGGGTGAGCATATTTAATCGTAATGACTGGCCTGCTCTTATATCTTTTTTTAAGCCGCGCATAATTGCCCTTGACGAGTTTTGGGCCGATGCCAGGTACAGCTTCGATGCCCTTAAATAACAATGCATTTCCAAAATCATTAAAATACCTATCTTTGTGCGCTTTAAACAAAACAGTACCATATGCCGGAATTATCAGTTGTAATAACCGTAATGAACGAAGAGGAAAATATTAAACCTCTCATTGCTGAAATACGGAAAGCTTTACCGGCAATTGATTACGAAGTAATATTTGTTGATGACGGATCAGAAGATCGCACCCGTGAAGAAATTATAGCAAACGCCGATGAACGCATAAAGTTGGTTGATTTGCGTAAAAATTACGGTCAAAGTACTGCCATGACTGCGGGTATTGACCATACCACCGGAGAGTATGTAGCGTTGCTTGATGGCGACTTACAGAACGACCCGAACGATATTCCGTTAATGTTGCAAAAACTGAAAGATGAGGATTGGGATGTAGTGGCAGGCAATCGTGCCAATCGAAAAGATGGCATGGTATTACGTAAAATACCAAGCAAAATTGCCAATGCCATGATCAGGCGCATGACGGGCGTTTACATAAAAGATTACGGCTGTACCCTTAAAATATTCAGGCGCGAAATTGCCGAAGACCTTGGTTTGTATGGCGAGCTACACCGCTTTATACCCGTTTTGGCCAAATTGCAGGGTGCGCGCATCACTCAGGTTGATGTAAGGCACCATGCCCGTATACACGGTCAATCAAAATATGGCATTAACCGCACCTTTAAAGTCATTGCCGATTTAATACTAATGGTGTTTTTTCGTAAGTACATTCAAAAGCCAATGCACTTATTTGGCAGCATAGGTTTTATGGCTTTCTTTTTAGGAGCGCTAATAAACTTATACCTGCTTATTTTAAAAGTATTAGGGCACGACATATGGGGAAAGCCACTTTTAATACTTGGCCTTATCTTGCTTTTGGGCGGGGTACAATTGATCACCTTAGGCATATTAGCCGAAGTAAACGTTCGTACCTATTTTGAATCTCAGAACAAAAAAACCTACCAGGTGCGCAGGATTTTTAACGGAAGAGAATTCATAAAGCCGGAAACTAAAGGCGGCCTTGTTTAAAACATAACAGAAAAAAAAATGGGGAGCAACGCCAGTTGTTCCCCATTTTTATGTTTACCACTATTATTGCGGCGGATTGGTTCTGGTGGTATCCGGCGTGGTGGTATCTCTTGCGGTGGTATCAGTGGTTGACATAGTACCATTAGTTGAATCAACTGCAGTACTGTCGCTGCCACTTGCTGCACGCTCTGAGCTGCAGCCCATTGCCGTCGCTGCTACTAAAGCTAATGCGCAGGCAAAACTCAAAATTTGCTTTTTCATAGGATTTTATTGTTTTGTTCTAATATGAGTAACATTATACCCTTGATATTGTTTAACTTATGTTTAAAAAAGCCATACTTACCTGATAACTACCGTGTGCCTGTTAAAAAATAATGACAAATTATCCACCACAAAACATGCCATATTACGTTATATTAGCATCGTTAGGGAGAAAATAAACGATGGAAAATAGTTTAATCGCTGACGCGGAACTTTCAGTTAAAGGGTATACCATATCAACCGATAAACAACTTTTAGACTTAAAAGTCATCTATAGTTTTTTAAATAATGAGTCGTATTGGTCTAAAGGCATACCTTTTGAAAGGTTGCAAAAAGCTATCGGCAATTCATTGTGTTTTGGCGTGTACCATCATCAACAGCAGTGCGGTTTTGCAAGAGTTATAACGGACAATGCAACGTTTGCTTATATATGTGATGTTTTTGTAATATCAGAGCACCGTGGTCAGGGTCTTTCTAAATGGCTTATTAAAACCATTACTAATCATAAGGAACTGCAAGGCTTGAGGCGGTGGTCATTAGCTACGGCAGACGCGCACGGATTGTATAGGCAGTATGGTTTTACACCCGTAAGCAAACCTGAGCTTTGGATGGAAATTTATAACCCTTATTCATTAAACCAGTGAAACATTTAACTAAAATGAACATCAAGAGGCTCATCATGGATGGTGAAGGTGTATCGCTGGACTTTAAAAAGACGATTACCAGCTGTGAGAAGATTGCCAAGACTATGGTATCGTTTGCTAACAATAAAGGTGGCCGTTTACTAATTGGTGTACTTGATGATGGCGGTATAAAGGGGGTAAAATCTGAAGATGAGGAACGGTATATGATTACTAAGGCTGCTCATTTTTACGCCAAACCGGCCCTCGAACCCATATTTGAAGAAGTATACGTTGACGATAAGGTAGTATTGGTGGTTGAAATAGAACCCAGTGATACCAAACCCCATTATGCCCTGGCCGACGACGGAAAATGGTGGGTTTACATACGTGTTAAAGATAAAAGTGTACTTGCAAGCAAAATTGTTGTTGATGTACTTAAACGGTCAGACAAGGATGAGGGCGTGCTGATAGAATACTCATCAAAAGAAAAAGCCTTACTTGAATACCTTGATCAAAACGAAAGGATAACCGTTAAACAATATTGCGAATTACTCAATATGAGTCGTCGCCGCGCACAACGCATTATGGTAAACCTTGTATTATCAGGCGTTATAAGAGTACATACTACCGAAAAAGAAGAATTTTACACAGCAGCATAAAGTCTTTACTTTTTGCTAAACACTATTGCTACTTTAATTCTTCAATCATGTCCTTTTCTTTTCAGCCTTATAAACAACATTACCGCGATAATTTGAAGCTTGCCATTCCGGTGGTTATATCGCAACTCGGGCATACTCTGGTGCATTTAAGTGATAGTATTATTGTAGGGCATTTTGCGGGTACAATTTCACTGGCAGCGGTTTCCCTTATTAATAGTGTTTTCGTTGTGGCTATGGTTATGGGCCTTGGCATTGCCTACGGTATTACACCTCTCATCGCTCAAAACAACGGTAAAGGCGAGCATGCCGATTGCGGGCGGTTACTCTCCAACAGTATCTTCATCAACTTACTATTCAGCATTATCCTTTTCCTGTTGATATACTTTGGTGCAGGCAATGTGCTTTCATTGCTTAAACAATCGCCCGAGGTGCTGAAACAAGCAAAGCCATTCTTGTTGCTTTTGTCTGTTTCAATCATTCCGCTCATGTTATTTACCACCTTTAAGCAATTCGCCGAAGGCTTGGGCTTCACCCGTCAAGCCATGATGATTTCTATTTGGGGAAACGTAATTAACATTTGTTTAGGGATAATCTTCGTCAAGGGGCTGTTTGGTATAAAGCCGATGGGTATAAGCGGTGTAGGCTACAGTACATTGATTGATCGTACAATTATGGCCATAGTAATGGGTGTGTATGTATTCCGATCCAAAAACTTTAAGGCCTACCTTAAAGAGTTTTCATTAAGCTATATAAGCTTTAAACGATGCCGCCAAATTATAAACATTGGAGCGCCGGTATCGTTACAGTATACATTTGAAGTAAGCGCCTTTAGCGCAGCTGCAATTATTGTAGGGCAAATAGGTGCTGTTGAGCAGGCTGCTCACCAAGTAGGAATCAACCTGGCATCGCTCACTTATATGATGGCAAGCGGCATATCATCGGCAGCTGCAATTAAATCTGGTAATTTCTTTGGTGGTAAAAGCTTTGGCGAATTGCGTGCATCAGCGCTGGCCAGTTACCATATCGTACTTGCATTCATGACGGTAACCGCATTGATATTCGTGCTTGCAAATCAATGGCTGCCATGGATCGTAACGTCAGATGTAGGTGTAATAAACATTGCATCAAAGCTGCTTATTATTGCCGCGTTCTTTCAGTTGTTTGACGGTGCTCAAGTTGTAGGCTTAGGAATTTTGCGTGGTATGGGCGACGTAAATGTACCCACCCTAATAACGCTTTTGGCTTACTGGGTAATTGGGCTGCCGCTTGGATACTTGTTAGGAATAACACTTGATATGGGCGCCGAAGGCGTTTGGTATGGTCTTGTAGCCGGACTTGGTATAGCATCTATCCTACTTTACATGCGCTTTACTGCCACCACCAAAAAGCATATTGAAGATTACATTTTTAACGATACCTTAAAAATATAAATCAAGCGCTGCCCTGTAAGTATTGCAATGGGCATCAACAATGTCTTTAATTTGCGGAGAATACCCCCCGCCCATGCTTACCTGTACGGGTATGCCTGCGTTTTTGCATTGCTCCAATACAAAGTGGTCTCGCTCCTTACAAGCTTCTTTACTAAGTGACAACTTACCCAGTTTATCAGATGCCAATACATCAACTCCTGATAAGTAAAATATAAAATCAGGTTTTTGATTGTTTATTAGCTGCGGCACAGTTTGGTATACATTATCTAAAAATTCATCATCGGTAACACCGTCTGCAAGTGGAATATCCAAATCTGATTTTTCTTTTCGGAAAGGGAAATTCTTATCACCATGCATTGAAAAAGTAAATACCCTTGGCTCGTCTTCAAATATTTTAGCAGTGCCATTTCCTTGGTGCACATCTAAATCGATTATTAATATAGACTTGGCTAATTTACTGTTAAGTAAATAGTTTGCTGCAACGGCCTGATCATTTAACATGCAAAAACCTTCACCCCAATTGCTTCCGGCATGGTGGGTACCGCCGGCCACATTAAAGGCTACACCGTATTTATAAGCATAATGGCATCCATCAATAGTACCTTTGGCAATCCGTATTTCACGTTCCACAAGTCGGTCGGTAAGCGGAAAACCTATACGCCGCTGTTCCTTTGGCGGAAGCGTTAGATTGCGTAATTGCTCCCAATAAGCTTTATCATGGGTAAGCAAAATTGTTTCTTCGTCTAACGGTTCAGGCGAAAACAGATTATCTTCATTAATAAGCCCTTCGTAAAGCAGTTGCTGAGGTATAAGCTCATATTTAAGCATTGGAAACCGATGGCCTTCGGGCAACGGATGAGCGTATATTGGGTCAAAGGCAATTTTCAACATAGGCTATCCAAGTATTTCCCCAACATGCTTTTTTATATTGACCGAAATTTTATCCAGCGGCAAATCATTTTCATCAAATCCAAACGGGTCTTCAATCTCCTCAGCAATCAATTCAATACTTGCCAGCACATAAAGCACAAATGCAATAATTGGGATGATGTAGTAATGAAGTTCAAAAGCCCAGGTAAGCGGCAAGCTCATCACAAAAAAGAAAATAAACTTTTTAATGAACGTACCATAGTTGTAAGGTATAGGCGTGTTTTTGATACGTTCGCAGGCTCCGCAAATATCAGTGAAAGACATTAATTCGGCATTAATGCTTATCAATTGCCCGGTATCAATAGATCCACCATTTAATTGATAAGCACGCCCTATCATAGCCGATGCCACCTGATTGGGCAAATGCTGAGTAGAATAAAAACCGGCGCCTATGGCGTTTTCGTTATTGCGATCGCGAAGGTGATCTCTTAACGTTTCTGCATACAGAGGTATATGTTGGTTGAAAAACTGCCTGTCGGCATCATTACCTAAATGCTTTACCTTAATGGCCAGGTTACGACTGTTATTTACTAGTGCTCCCCAAAGTTTACGCCCTTCCCACCAACGGTCATAAGCCGAGTTTATACGAAAGGCTAGCAGTAATGATAAAACAAAACCCAACGTTGAATGCACAACACTGGTTTTGTGAATTACACTGCTATCGGGCAAATGAATGTAATCAAGCAATAACCACGTAGTTAAAGCAGAATATAAACCCACTCCAATCATCAGCGGAAAAAGCTTACGCAGTGTATCAGACTTATGGAAGCGAAACAGAAAGGTGAACCAATCTTTAGGGTTATACGTGATCATGCGGTTATAGATTTGGCAGCATCGGCCAGGTGAATTGCAGCGGTGTATACATCAGTAAATGTGTTATAAAGCGGTACCGGACTCAACCTAATTACATCAGGTTCGCGCCAATCGCCTATTACACCCTGCTTAACCATATAGTCAAATATGGCTTTACCGCTATGCTTACATATTACCGATAACTGACTGCCACGTTGACATACATCAGTTGGAGTAATAATTTTAAATAATTCATAATCAATACCTTGATTTACTTGCTTAATTAAATACTCCAGGTAATCGGTTAGATTCGTTGCCTTATTATACAATGCATTTATACCTCCTGCTTCTTCAAATATGTCAAGTGACGCCTTATGTGCAGCCATCAATAAAATGGGACTTGTGCTAACCTGCCAGCCTTCGGCACCAGCTTCAGGCTCAAAGCCTGGGGCCATTTTAAAGCGGGTATCGTTACGGTACCCCCACCAGCCAGCAAAACGATTTAATTCCTTGTTTTGGTGATTACGCTCATGCACAAATACGCCACTTATACCGCCAGGCCCTGAGTTCATGTACTTGTACGAACACCAACAAGCAAAGTCGGCCTCCCAATCATGAAGTTGCAACGGAACATTACCCGCAGCATGTGCCAAATCAAACCCTGCAATTGCACCAGCTTCGTGCGCTGCTTGGGCAATTGCTTTTAAATCAAAAAGCTGCCCTGTATAATAATTTATACCGCTAAACAGCACCAATGCAATCTCATTTCCGTTATTTTCAATAACGTCCAATATATCCTGTGTATGAAGTGTGCTTTCGCCACTACGTGGAAATATTTCAATAATAGCGTTGGCGGGGTCAAAACCGTGAAATCTCACCTGACTTTCTACTGCATACTGATCAGATGGAAAGGCACCACCTTCCATCACAATTTTATACCTGCCATTTCTGGGCTGGTAAAAGCTCACCATCAGTAAGTGCAAATTAATGGTAAGTGAATTCATCACAGTTACTTCTGCCGGTTTTGCACCTACAATATTTGCCAGTGCAGGTAATAATTGTTTGTGATAACCAAGCCATGGGTTATCACCTTGAAACCAACCTTCAACGGCTAAATTATGCCACTCGTTTAACTTATCGCCTATGTACTGTTGAGTCGTTTTAGGTTGCAATCCTAATGAGTTACCGCATAAGTAAATAGCATCATTACCATTGTGCTTTGGGATTAAAAATTGCTCTCGAAAGCCATTTAAAGAATCCTGTGCATCAAGCCGGGCAGCAAATTGGGCAGTGTTTTGAAATTCCATTAGTCAATTATACAAAAAAGGCAGGTTTAACCTGCCTGTATTTTATAGATCAACTTTCTCATGTTCGCCCGGTTCAAATTTTGTTCCGGTTATTACTGCTTTCATCCACTTAAACGCCAGGCCTAATGCTCCTGCGCTGTTATCCCAATATTCAGCATCGCTAATGTCAACCTTAAGCAAAATGAGTTTAGGGTCTTCAACTCCGTGCTTAAAAAAGGCTTCGATAAACGGATCCCAAAGTTCATGCATCTTTGCTCTGTCATCAACAAGCTGAGCTGTACCATTTATGCTGATGTATGTATTTGCACTTGAATTGGAATAAGTAACGTTCACCTTATTGTCAATAGAGATTTCGGCAACCTTAGGTGAGAACTCATTGGTAAAGAACCACAAATAACCTTCCACATCAAGTTGTGCAGTAGCCATTGGCCTGCTGTGAAAACCATCGGCAGTGCCGAAAGTAGTTAGCATTGCTGTTTTTGATTTATCAATAAGCGTACGCAGATGATCGATATTTTCAAGTTTTTTTAATTCATTCTGATACTCCATGGCGAGATATTTTAGTTTGATAACTTAATAACCCGCCAGCATGAGTTTTGATTGAATTTTATTTATTTGGTTTGCTTACATAAGCATTGCCCTTAACATAAAAGCGATATGGCAGCAGTGCATCTTCCTTAGCATAAGCTACGCCAATGCGCGGAACTGCAGCAACTTCATGTTCCGCAAAGCTTAACCCACGATCCTCAATCCAAATAGTATCACTTTGAAAGCTTACACTATTAAGCTTACGTGTTATACCCAAAGCCTTACCTACCGAACCTGGTCCGGCGGTGATATTATGCTTTACAACGGCCATATTACGCCTGTATAGTAAAGCGTCAATCCCTTCTGTAGGATTTATTGCCCTAATAAGTACAGCATGCGGCTGCCCCTCCACAGATGTTACAACGTTAAGCATCTCGTGTATTCCATAGCAAAGGTACACATAGGCAATTCCACCACGCTCAAACATGGTTTGAGTACGGGGCGTTAAGCGATTACCGTAAGCGTGCGAGGCCTTATCAACAACTCCATTATAAGCTTCTGTTTCAACAATGTAACCGCCGCTAACTACACCGTCAATGCAGGTAAGTAGATACTTACCAAGTAAATTACGGGCAACACTGGTTACCTCATTACTTAGGTAAAAACTTTCAGGCAACTTCTTCATTAAGTATGGATTGTATTAGTTTGCTGATCTCGGCTCCACGAGTATAAACCATATCATGACTGCCTTCATTCACTATATGGGTGGCTGTTGTTATTCTTCGATGTGGAAATATCAAATCCTTATTACCAATGATGTGATAAATTTTGGCATTAAGAGGCTTTGGCAGCCAGTGAAGAATAGCGTGCATAGCCCAGCGCATAAATGCTGGGGAAGTGTTTTTTATCATATCTGCAAACAGAGACCCGGCTTTACCTTTGGTATCGCCAAACAAGGGTTTTATAATGCCGCCCATAGTTGTGTAAAATCCATGAGGAATTATTTTGTAAATTGGAACTTTACGAAAAAATTTAAAGTAGGCCGGTATTTCATCTGCTGATTTGATACTCGATATGATGATGGCCTTACGAAGGTTGAGCAGCGTACTTATTTCAACCGTCATCACCCCTCCTAACGAAACTCCTAAAACATTTGCCCCATTTGTGATATAATAAGTCTGTATCAGTTTATGAGCGTAAGAAGATATAGTGTCTGAAGATTCAGGCTCAATCCAGTCTACATGAACAAGTTCGTAGCCAGGCAGGTCAAGCTTGTTAAACAAACGCCTGTCGGCACCAAGTCCTGAAATAAGAAAGAGTTTGTTCATTTAAAACTTAATGAGCTTCACCAGTTCTTCAAGGTATAAAGCATCTGTTTCATCAAACTGATCAAGCATTTCACTGTCAACGTCTAAAACGCCCATTACCTCTCCATTGTGTAATAGTGGTACAACAATTTCTGATTGCGACAACGAACTGCAGGCAATATGGCCGGGAAAAGCTTCAACATCAGGTACTACAAGGGTTTTCTTTCGTTCCCACGCAGCACCGCACACTCCTTTGCCCAAGCCTATACGCGTGCAAGCCACCGGGCCTTGAAAAGGCCCTAATACCAATTGCCCTTCTTTAACCAAATAAAAACCAACCCAAAACCATTTGAATTGCTCTTTAAGTGCTGCCGCCATATTAGCCAGGTTAGCTGTTTGGTCGGTTTCGCCATGCAAAAGCGCTTCTATTTGAGGTATGAGCGATTGATATTGCGCTGCTTTATCAGTTGATTGAATGATGTTCAAGTCTTCGGCCATGGCACAAATGTAAGCAGGTGCCCATAAAAGTAAATAAGGTGAATATCATATTTAATTGTTTATTTCGCTTAGTAATGATTGTTAGCCTCACTATAGTACGTTACCGGAAAGCATTTGTACCTTTTGCACTTTTTGCCATGGCCATTCACCGGTTTCCGCTTATGCTGCAAAAAGGCTGTACTTTTTGGAAACTAATGGGCTGTGGGCGCAACGGAACTTTCGACCTCTCGCCCGATTGGCAGCAATGGGGCTTACTTGCAGTTTGGCAAAGCAGGGCCGACTATGAAGCGTTTGAGAAACGCTCATTTATAGCATCATGG
Source organism: uncultured Mucilaginibacter sp. (assembly GCF_913773635.1). GTDB lineage: Bacteria > Bacteroidota > Bacteroidia > Sphingobacteriales > Sphingobacteriaceae > Mucilaginibacter. The sequence goes on along the minus strand of NZ_CAJYGQ010000012.1, from coordinate 133,549 downwards.
TGGAGAAAGCTTACCATAGAAAGCTGGACTATGCTAGCCGAGCCGCTACAAAGCCACGGAAAATGGGATGGACAGGATCCGTTTAATGGCGCGCTAAAGCATGAATATGATGGCCCGGTTGCTGTTTTAACACGTGCCACTATAAGATTAAACCGTTTAAAAAACTTTTGGAGCCACGTTGACCAGGCAGCAGCCTTTATGACAAAAGCGCAAGGCTATATCACATCTGTTGGAATTGGCGAAGCACCCGTATACAGGCAGGCTACATTTTCGGTATGGGAGAGCCTTGATGATGTTAAGGCGTTTGCCTACAAAAGCCGCGAGCATGCCGAGGTTATAAAAAAAACACGCGCTGAGAACTGGTATAGTGAAGAGCTGTTTGCACGTTTTAAACCTGTAGCTGCCTGGGGTACTTTAAACGGCCAGGATCCGTTGCAGGGAAAAGTTAAATTTAAATAACACATGAGAGTAATTGCCGAAATACCCCATACAGATTTTAAGGTTTCCATATTTAACATGAACCGAAAGTTCATCATTAAAATTGAGCAAGGCGCCTTTGAGCAAACTTATAAGGTTGCTGAAGCTGACCTGATGGATGGCGTAAACAGTGTATTTGAATTACTGGATGAAACCTTTTACGCCACCGTTACTGCACGCTTTACTGACATGCGTAAGGATTGGCGCGAAACATTCAACAGATATAATTAGATCCGGAATTTAAATTCTCTTACAAATTCCCATGGCCCACCCCTGTACTCAAACAGAGCCAGGCCGGTTCCTATTGCTTCAAATGGTTCAAAATCATTTTCCAATTGAGCTTTAAGCAACATTGCGGCATCATGGGTAACCTTGTTTTGTATAGTGATGTGAGGCCAAAGCTTCTGCTTGTCTTGCGGAATTAACCAGGGTTGCCAAAGTTGCTGCAAATAATTGTGTAGTTGCTTTAACTGCATACACTCAATATCAAAAGCCACACCGTTGCCAATACTTTTAACAGCTTTTATATGGAGTTGCATTGTTGTTTGATTTGATGCAGCAAATTCAATATCCTCTATGATTTGAGCTTCATGAGCAGGCAAGTTGTGAAAAAGGGTTAAATGAGCGTCTAAATAGTTCCGCTCAGGTGGAAAGTGTGCCTTTCTTAATCGGTTAAAATATTGTTGACTGGGCTCATCAAGCGTTAATGTAAGTATTAAAGGCACATCATTCATACCTCCGTAAACGCATTTTTGGTATATGTGTTCACTACATATGGAAATGCTGCGGTGCAAGCATCTCTATGGCATCATTAATTTGAACAAGATGACGTTGCTGGTGCACTACCAACACGCGCAATAAATCTCCTAATTTTAAACGGATTAGCCTGGTAATACTCATTGGTACGCGCAAAGTGTTCAAATCATAATGCTGTGCCTGCTCAATTATAGCGGCTAGTTTTATCTGGTTCTGCAAAAAGCTGCTCAGCACGTTTTCAGCATCAAGGTGCGGGGCAGGAATATAATCTTTGAATGCCTTAGTTTTATTGCTCACTTTACCTGCAGCATCGGGCTGCATTATTTCTGTTAAATAGCCGCCAATGCGTCCGGAGGTAAATTTTAAATTGTCATTATTATGCACTCGTTTGTGCTTGCTAAAGGCCTTTTCAATTTCGGGCAAATAAAAATTGTGGTAAAAATTGAGATGCTCCAACACTTGCGCTATGCTCCATTTGCCGGGTGCAGGAGCAGTATTTAAGATTTTTTCATCTGGTGTTAAATTGCTGATTGCATTAGTTACCATTTGCAAATCAGCTTTCAACGCATTCAAAAATTGCAATGAATTAAATTGTGACATGAGCTTAATTGAGTTTGGGCAAATTAACTGCTTTAAATGCCTAAAAATCTTGACCTATGCCATTGTTTTTAACTTCATCCATTTTGCCTAACAATTTACTGAAGGTAGCAGGATCAACGCCTATATATGAAGCCAGATACTTGTGCGGAACGAGATTGAATATAAACGCGCTTCTCTTGAACAATGCGTTCAGCTTATCGGTGGCCGAATAAACGCTTAGCTCCTTTTGTCGTTCCAATACACCTGCAAGCGTATGACTTAGCAGTATACGCAACCAGCGTTCAACCTGAGGGTACTGCTCCGTAACTTGCATAAAGTGAGTATTACTTATTCTCAGCAAACGGCTTGAGGTAAGCGTTTCGAAATTCATGGTTGAAGCACGCTGCAATAAATAGCTATCAACCACCCCACCAAATGAACCGGGATAAAAGAATACTATCGTAGTTTCCTTACCTTGGTAGTTGCAATAACATCTTTGTACACCTTCACTTACAACGTACAGATAACGCTCAGTATCACCTTCAATAGTTAAGTTAAGCTTCCGCTTGCAATTAACAACTTGCCAGTGGGGTAACATTGCTTCAAAGGCCTGCCTGTCAAATGCTTGAACGCCATTAAATACCTCTAAGAGGCATTCAATATCCGGTTGTGTTATGTTCGAAGATGTGTGCAAAATTTATTTACAAAATAATAACGATTACATGCATTTTTTACTTGCATAAATAAAATATATTTGAATACTTTGCACAAAATTCTAAAACAAATTACATTATTTATAAAATGAATATCCAAAGCATAATAAGGCCATTTACCGCAGCAGTAACTGCCCGGTTTGCCATTGCTTTGAACGTTACTGTTTTAGTTAATTTTCCGTCTCGACGACGATTATTCATTCCAAGGGTTTGAGAAAGTTTCTACTTTCACCACAACCCAAACGGAACACACGCGTTCCACTATTAAACAACCTTTGTTTTATTTCAGGCTTTAAGCCGATAGTTTGACGGTAATACGTTTAATTACTCATGACTTTACAAGATTTTGATATAATAGTTGCGTCTGAGAAACATGTTGATTACGCCCCTCAAATTTGTGATGAGATGGCGGCATCAGCTAAAGCACGCGGCACCGGCATTGCACAACGTTCGCCAGAGTATGTTGCTAATAAAATGCTTGAAGGCAAAGCCGTAATTGCCTTACATAAAGATGGTACCTGGGCCGGCTTTTGCTATATTGAAACCTGGAGCCATGGCGACTTTGTGGCCAACTCGGGTCTCATTGTTAACCCCGAGTTTAGGAAAGTAGGTTTAGCAAAGGCGGTAAAAATGGCTGTATTCCAGTTATCGCGCAATAAATATCCGCACGCTAAAATATTTGGTTTAACAACCGGTTTGGCCGTAATGAAAATTAACTCTGAACTAGGTTACGAGCCGGTTACCTATTCAGAACTTACTCAGGATGAAGATTTTTGGAAAGGCTGCCGCAGTTGCGTTAATTACGATATTCTAACATCTAAAGAACGCAAAAACTGCATGTGTACCGCCATGCTGTGGGACCCGGAAGACAAGCAAAAACAGCTTGAAGAAAACCTTAAAAAAATAACTCATAAGGCTACCTTATTAGAGCGTATTGAAAACGCGCTTAAAAAAAGCCTCAAGAACATACATTTTTAATACAAAGTACATTACATATTACAACCGTATAATGAAGAAAAAAGTAGTTTTAGCCTATAGCGGCGGATTGGATACCTCATTTTGCTGCATCTACTTAACCCGCGATTTGGGTCATGAAGTACACTCGGTAATTGTAAACACCGGTGGTTTTAGCGACGAAGAACTAAAGCAGGTTGAAGAGCGCGCGTTTAAAATGGGCGTTACCTCGCACCACGTAGTTGATGAAACTGAAAACTTTTACAACACTTGTGTACGCTACTTAATTTACGGAAATGTATTAAAAAATAACACTTATCCTCTATCAGTTAGTGCCGAGCGTGTTAGCCAGGCAACAGCTATTGCCAATTACGCCAAAGAAATTGGTGCCGAATATGTGGCACACGGTAGTACCGGTGCCGGTAATGATCAGGTCCGTTTTGACATGATCTTTAATATCTTGGTACCTAATGTACAGATATTGACTCCTATACGTGATTTGAAATTGAGCCGCGAGGAAGAGATTGACTACCTGAAAAAGCATGGTGTTGAGATGAATTTCGAAAAAGCCAAATACTCTATCAACAAAGGTATTTGGGGAACATCAGTTGGTGGTAAAGAAACCTTAACTTCAAACTTAGGTTTACCTGAGGATGCGTGGCCTACCCCGGTTACCTCAACAGATACCAAGCACATCGAGCTTGAATTTAAGCAAGGTGAACTGGTAGGTATTGATGGCACTTCTTACGATCATCCTGCAAAAGCGATACAGGCATTACAAGCCATTGCACAACCTTACGGCATTGGCAGAGATATTCACGTGGGCGATACTATTATTGGTATAAAAGGACGCGTGGGCTTTGAAGCTGCTGCGCCTATTGTGATCATCAAGGCACACCACACGTTGGAAAAACATGTGTTGACCAAATGGCAACTATCATGGAAAGACCAACTATCGTCGTTCTATGGCAACTGGTTGCACGAAGGCCAGTTCCACGATCCTATTATGCGTAACATTGAGGCTTTCCTAAATGATACACAGGCAAACGTTACCGGTAAGGTATTTATTGAACTAAATCCATATCGTTTCCAGGTTACCGGTATTGAATCTGACCACGATTTAATGTCGAACAAATTTGGCAGCTACGGCGAAATGAACAACGCCTGGAGCGGTGAAGATGTAAAAGGCTTTTCCAAAATATTTGGTAACCAGGTGATGATTTACCACAAGGTAAACGGCCAGAATGAAAATTAAAAGAATAGATATTGATGAGGTAAATCTGGTGTCTGATCTCTTTGACCAGTACAGGGTGTTTTATAAGCAGCCGTCAGATAAAGCTGCATCAACATCATTTCTTTCACAGCGTTTAAGCAATAAGGAGTCGGTAATATTTGTGGCGTTAAATGAAGTGAATCAACCGGTTGGCTTTACCCAGCTCTATCCAAAGTACTCATCGGCCAGGCTTTCAAAAAACTGGATATTGAATGATTTGTACGTTGACGAAGCTTACCGAAAAAGAGGGATTGGCAAACAGTTGATTAAAACAGCAATGGCGTTTGGGATACAAACCGGCGCAACGTTTATTCAGTTGGAAACACAAAAAGAAAACTACACTGCGCAAAGCCTTTACAAAGCCATTGGCTTTGAACAGCAAGTGGCAACCGACGATTTTTTATTATTCAAAATAATCCTATAAAATGGCTAACATAAGAGCAGGTGTTATTGGCGGAGCAGGTTACACCGGAGGCGAGTTATTGCGCATTTTGGTGAATCACCCACAGGTTGATATTGCCTTTGTGCATAGCAACAGCAATGCCGGCAATTATATTTATGAAGTACACACCGATTTATTTGGTGATACCGAACTAAAATTTACCGGTGAGTTATTACACGATATTGATGTATTGTTTTTATGCGTTGGTCATGGCGATGCGCGTAAGTTTTTAGAGGCAAATCCTTTTCCTGAGACTGTTAAGGTAATTGACTTGAGTCAGGATTTTAGGCTGAAAAATAAATCTAAGATCGATTCGCGCCAGTTTGTTTACGGTTTGCCTGAATTGAACCGTGACAGTATTAAACAGGCCAACAACATTGCTAACCCAGGTTGTTTTGCAACCTGTTTACAATTAGGTTTATTACCATTGGCTGCCAGCAATAATTTGAATGCCGAAGTACACATAACAGCTACAACCGGTTCTACCGGTGCAGGACAAAGCTTAGCCGCAACGTCGCACTTCACCTGGCGTAATAACAATGCTTCAGTTTATAAAGCATTCGATCATCAACATTTGAATGAAATTGGCGAATCGCTTACGCAACTGCAGCCAGGTTTCGATAAGGATGTTAACTTCATTCCGTACCGTGGCGACTTTACCCGAGGCATTATAGCCTCGATATATTTAGATAGCGACCTAACCGCCGAGGATGCGGTTGAGTTATACAGCGATTATTACGCCGCTCACCCCTTCACTCACGTAACCAACCGCAACATTGACCTGAAGCAAATTGTGAATACTAATAAATGCTTCATCCAGGTACAAAAAAAGGGCAACAAATTATTCATCATCAGCATTATGGATAACCTGTTAAAAGGAGCATCGGGCCAGGCGGTACAGAATATGAACTTGATCTTTGGTTTAGAAGAGACGGCTGGCTTGCGTTTGAAAGCTGCTGCGTTTTAACCTTTTACCCTTAACCTCAAAAAAATGAATTTATTCGACGTATATCCAATCAATCCCATCAACATTGTTAAAGGTGTTGGCAGCTTGGTTTATGATGATAAAGGAACTGAATATTTGGACTTATATGGTGGTCACGCCGTAATATCAATTGGGCACACCAACCCGCATTATGTAAAGCGTTTGGAAGACCAGTTACATCAAATTGGTTTTTACTCAAACTCAATAGAGATACCCTTGCAAAAGCAACTGGCCGAAAAGTTGGGCAAGGTATCGGGCAAGGAAGATTACCAGCTGTTTTTGTGTAACTCAGGTGCCGAAGCCAATGAGAATGCCTTGAAACTGGCATCATTTTACAATGGTAAAAAGAAGATCATCGCTTTCCGTAAAGCATTCCATGGTCGTACTTCATTAGCAGTTGCCGCCACTGATAATCCAAAAATTGTTGCCCCGGTGAATGAGACCGACAACGTAATATTTTTGCCTTGGTGCAATGAAGCCGCTTTAGAGCAGGCATTTGCAGAAAATGAAATATCATCGGTTATCATTGAAGGTATTCAAGGCGTAGGCGGTATACAGGTAGCTACCGAAAGCTTCCTGCAAAAAATAAGATCATTGTGCGATGAGCATAATGCGGTATTCATTGCCGACTCTGTACAGTGCGGTTATGGCCGTACCGGTAAGTTTTACTCACATGATTTTGCCGGTGTCGATGCCGATATCTACAGCATGGCGAAAGGCATGGGCAACGGTTTCCCAATTGGCGCTATCAGTATTTCACCTAAAATAAAACCGGCGTATGGTATGCTGGGCACTACGTTTGGCGGCAACCATTTGGCTTGTGCTGCTGCCTTAGCAGTATTAGAAGAAATTGAGCAAAACAACTTAATGCAAAATACTGCCGAAGTTGGCGGATACCTGATAGAAGAACTTAAAAAGTTTGAACAGGTAAAAGAAGTTCGTGGTCGTGGTTTAATGATTGGTATTGAGTTGCCTGAAGAACTGGCCCATGTACGAAAAGAGCTACTGAACAAGCATCACATATTTACCGGTGAGGCAAAGCCAAACGTGGTAAGGCTGTTGCCTGCACTGAATTTAACTAAAGCACATGCCGACCAATTTTTAACAGCATTTGCAGCAGTTTTAAAATCTGCATCAGTAACGGCATAAAATAATTTTCACCATTAATAGTACCCCTCCCCTTTGGGGAGGACGGGAGGGTTTCATGAAACAGTTTACATCAGTACACGACGTTAACAACATTAACGCCTTAGTGGCCGAAGCTTTGGAATTGAAAAGCAGTCCATATGCTTTTCAAGACTTAGGAAAGAACAAAACCATAGGTTTAGTATTTTTAAACCCAAGCTTGCGTACCCGCATGAGTACGCAAAAAGCCGCGCTTAATTTAGGCATGAACGTAATGGTGCTTAATATTGATAAAGAAGGCTGGGCGCTGGAACTACAGGATGGTGCCGTGATGAATGGCACTACCGTTGAGCACGTACGCGAAGCCGCTGCCGTTTTAGGTCAGTATGTTGATATAATTGGTGTGCGCTCATTCCCTGGACTTAAAAATCGTGAGGAGGATTATACCGAGCAGGTGTTTAACAAATTTGTTGAATATTGTGGCGTACCAGTTGTAAGCCTTGAATCGGCTACCCGCCATCCATTGCAGAGTTTGGCCGATTTAATAACTATCACCGAGCTTAAAACGGTTGATCGTCCTAAAGTAGTGTTAACCTGGGCGCCTCACATTAAAGCATTGCCACAGGCCGTACCTAACTCCTTTGCCGAGTGGATGTGTAAAGCCGACGTTGATTTTGTAATTACTCATCCGGAGGGTTACGAATTAAGCGAAGACTTCACGCGAGGCGCAACAATTACCCATAACCAGGATGAAGCACTTGCCGATGCCGATTTTATTTATGTAAAAAACTGGTCGGCTTATGAGCCTTATGGCGCAGTTACCGGCACTCACCCTGGGTGGATGCTCAACAACGAGAAACTGAAAGCAACTAATGATGCTAAAGTGATGCACTGCTTGCCTGTTCGCCGTAACCTGGAGCTATCTGACGAAATACTGGACGGCCCAAACTCTGTGATTATACACGAGGCAGGTAACCGAGTTTGGGCTGCTCAGGTAGTACTTAAGCAATTGTTGCAAAGCTTGTAAAATGTATACCCCAAAAAGCTTTGAGTTAAATGATGTTAGCGAGGCTGTTGCTTTTATGAAGCAATACAGCTTTGCTACATTGATTAATATAAGCGGCAATATACCCGAGGCCACTCACCTCCCCTTTTTGATTAAACAACAAGGTGAGCAGGTGACCTTATCTTCCCATTTGGCCAAGGCCAATCCACAAGCTGAATATATAGCTAACGGAACATCGCTGGTAATTTTTACCGAGCCGCATGCATACATATCTCCTGCCCATTATGAAAAAGAGCTGAACGTACCAACCTGGAATTACATAGCAATACATGCCTACGGTGAAGCCACAGTGATTACAGACGAAGCAGAACAATTACAAGCACTCGAAGAAATGATAGGTTCATATGACATGGCCTATCTTAAGCAATGGGCCGGTTTGCCTTTGGACTATAAATTAAAGATGTGCAAGGGAATCGTAGTGTTTGATATCAAAATAAGCGATTTACAGGGCAAAAAGAAACTCAGCCAAAACCGTACATCTACTGATCGTGATGCTATCATCAAAGCCTTTTCTCAAAGTCCCGATTTCAATGAGCAAGTGATAGGCGGCTACATGCAAGCCGAAGTTCATAAATAGCCTTTAGTATTTTTGGAGTAAAATACGTCTATTCCCTTCTGAAACATCGACACTTTTTGCAGCATCAATTTGAAGAAAACTATGCTTGCGGTTAACTTCTCTGCCATTTTGACAATTAAAATACAATTGGAACAAGCCTTGTTAAAACCATTATAGTCAAATAATAATATCAAAAAATAATCATATGCAGGAAAAAGGAACAATTTCGATTCACACCGAAAATATCTTCCCCATCATTAAAAAGTTTTTATACTCTGATAACGAGATTTTTTTGCGTGAGCTTGTATCAAACGCAGTTGATGCTACCCAAAAAATGAAGCGTTTATCGTCTTTAGGTCAGTATAACGGCGAATTAGGTGAATTACAAGTTGAAGTTGCGTTAGATGAAACAGCCAAAACCATTACCATATCTGATAACGGTATTGGTATGACCGCTGATGAGATAAAAAAATACATAAATCAAATTGCATTTTCGGGTGCAACTGAATTTATGGAAAAGTTCAAAGAGGCTAAAGACGCTAACGAAATCATCGGACGCTTCGGTTTGGGCTTTTATTCTGCCTTTATGGTTGCCGATCAGGTTGAGATTAACACGTTATCTTACCAGGAAGGTGCAGAACCTGCACGCTGGACTTGTGACGGCAGTACTGAGTTTGAGATTACTGAAGGCACACGCACCACACGCGGTACCGACATTATTTTGCATATTAACAAAGATTCGGAAGAGTTTGTAAGCAAGCAAAAGCTACAGGAAATTTTAGACAAGTATGCTAAGTTTTTACCTGTGCCAATTAAGTTTGGTGAGCGTACAGATCAGGTTCCTGATGGTGAGGACGAAGAAGGCAAGCCGAAATACATGTCGGTAGTTAGTGATAACATCATAAACGAAACCACGCCTATATGGACCAAAGCACCGTCAGAACTTAAGGATGAGGATTACCTGCAGTTTTACAAAGAGCTTTATCCATTCTCTGAAGAGCCATTGTTCTGGATTCACCTGAATGTTGACTATCCGTTCAACCTTACCGGTGTACTATACTTCCCTAAGGTTAAGAATGACTTTGATTTCCAACGCAACAAAATCAAATTGTTCTCTCGTCAGGTATTTATAACTGATGAGGTTAAAGATATTGTTCCTGAGTTTTTGATGCTATTGCACGGTGTTATCGATTCACCGGATATTCCGCTGAACGTATCGCGCAGTTTCTTACAGGCTGATAGCAATGTGAAGAAAATCAATACTTACATCACCAAAAAAGTTGCTGATAAGTTAAGCGAAATTTTCAAAGCTGACCGTAAAGCTTATGAAGAAAAATGGAGCGACATAGGTTTATTTGTGAAGTATGGTTACGTAAGCGATGATAAGTTCAATGAGAAAGCTAAAGACTTTGTTTTATTGACCAACACCGCCAAAGAAAACTACACATTAAACGAGTACAAGGAAAAAGTTACAGCAGCACAAACTGATAAGGACGGGCAATTAGTTTATCTATATACTAATGAGCCGGAAAAGCAGGATTCATTTATACAATCGGCTACTAAAAAGGGATATGATGTGTTGGTGATGAACTCCCCTATTGACAATCATTTTGTTAGCCAGTTGGAACAAAAACTCGAAAAAACTTCATTGAAACGGGTTGATGCTGATGTTGCTGATAAATTGATTAAAAAAGATGATGCACCGGCAACAGTATTGACTGACGACCAGGTTACCCAGGTTAAAAGCGTATTTGAAAAGGCAATTACCAAGCCTGGCTTTAAGGTTGAACTGGAAAGCCTTAACCCCGATGAATTACCGGTAACCGTAACCATGGACGAGTTTATGCGCCGCATGAAAGATATGGCTCAAATGGGGGGTGGTATGAGTTTTTACGGAAACCTGCCAGACAACTATAAGGTTGTAGTAAACGGAAACCATAAACTTATAAGCCGCATTTTGGAAACCGGTGATGAGAATGAGCAAGCCCAATTAGCAAAGCAAGCTTTTGATTTAGCTTTACTTTCACAAGGTTTATTAACCGGTGCCGAGCTTACCGAGTTTGTTAACAGAAGCGTAAGCTTGATATAAGCTGCTTAAATATGTAATGAAGCCTGAAAGCGTAATGCTTTCAGGCTTTTTTTGTTAAAAATACTTAGGCTGTATTTGTAACAAGGTTTTGTCAATGTTATCTAAAAATTAAACGCTAAATTCACGTACTTAACCACTGACCCCACATTTATGCTTAGCATTCGCAACATTGTAAAACAATACGCCGGTCATCGCGCGTTGGATGATGTTAGCCTTGAGGTGCCGGCTGGCCAAATATTTGGTCTTTTAGGCCCTAATGGCGCCGGCAAAACCTCTCTTATCCGCATCATTAACCAAATTACAGCACCCGACTCGGGTGAAATTCTATTTAACGGCGAAAAGCTCAATCAATCACATATTGAAAGAATAGGCTACATGCCAGAGGAGCGCGGGCTATATAAAAAAATGGCCATAGGCGAGCAGATTGTTTACCTAGCACGCCTTAAAGGTTTAAGCCACGCCGAGGCTACTCGCCGTATAAAAAACTGGTTTGAAAAGCTACAAATTCAAGACTGGTGGAATAAAAAGGTTGAAGAACTTTCAAAAGGTATGCAGCAAAAGGCGCAGTTTGTTGCCACCGTTTTACATGAACCTGATTTGATTATTCTTGATGAACCGTTTAGTGGATTTGATCCGGGTAATGCAGAAGTGATAAAAAACGAAATAATTGAGCTCAATCAAAAAGGTGCAACCATACTCTTTTCAACGCACCGCATGGAATCTGTTGAAGAGTTGTGCAGCTCAATTGCATTAATACATAAATCACACAAGATACTTGACGGACGTATAAAAGACATACGCAATTCATATCGTAATGCAACCTACCTCATTGAGTATAGCGGCAATGCCTTAAGTATGAACGGCAACCAACCATTCACCACTATTGATGAAGCCTTTAATGATGAGACCCATACATTGCGTTTAAAACTAAATGAGGGTGCCACCTCAAATGACGTTTTGCAATACCTCATTCCGCAGGTAAGCGTTAATCGCCTGCAGGAAATTATACCAAGCGTTCACGAAATATTTATTCAGCAAACCAAATAAGCTTAGTCACATGAACAAAGTTTTACTCATTATACAACGCGAATATTTATCGCGTGTGCGCAAAAAAGCATTTTTAGTTACGGTGTTTTTGGTGCCCGTTCTTTTGTTGGCAATGTATGCTGTAATGTACCTTATTTATAAAAACAGCAGCGAGCTTAATGCCATTCGTACGGTTAAGGTTTTAGATGAAACCGGCCAGTTTGCCGGCAAAATGCAAAATAAGCCAACCATTAAATTTGAGGATGTAAATAAACCTTTGGCTGAAGCCCGTAAAGATTTAAAAACGCATAAAGATGATATTTTGCTGTACATACCCAAAGACTACGAGAGCCTCAAATCTATACAGCTACTTTCTGAGAAGAAACCGAACATAACCGTATCAATGGCCATTGAGCGGCAGCTGAATGATATAGCCACTAATAACAACATGATTGCTCGCGGTATAGACACGGCAAAAATTAAGGATGTCAAAAGCAACATAAGCATTAGTGCCAAAGAGGTTACAGACAGTGGCGACAAAGAATCAAACGTAGGTGCTTTGTATGGTGTTGGTGTAGCAGGTGCCATTATCATTTACCTGTCGTTATTCATTTACGGCGCACAGGTTATGCGTGGTGTTATTGAAGAAAAAACCAATCGAATTATTGAAGTAATTGTATCATCGGTTAAGCCATTCCAATTAATGCTTGGCAAAATTATAGGCGTAGCACTTGTAAGCCTGACTCAATTTTTAGCCTGGATTGTGCTTTCTGTAGTAGTAAGTTACATTGCCAACAAATATTTCAATGCTCCGCAAAGCCCTATGCTGGGTGTATTCGCATCATTAAAGGGTGTGCCGTTTGGGTACATCGTAAGTTGCTTCTTGTTTTATTTTCTTACCGGATTTTTACTGTATAGCGCCCTGTTTGCAGCCGTAGGTTCTGCAGTTGACAGTGAATCTGAAACGCAGCAGTTTATGTTCCCTATTACCATGCCGCTATTGTTTACTTACCTTATATCTGTAACGTTCCTGGCTCAAAACCCCGATAGTACACTGGCCTTTTGGTTGTCTATCATACCGTTCACTGCTCCGGTAGCTATGATGGTTCGTTTGCCATTTGACCCTGATCCATGGCAGGTAGGCCTATCAATGGGCTTGATGGTAATTGGCTTTATTTTTACCGTTTGGGTAGCAGCACGTATATATCGCGTTGGTATTTTAATGTACGGAAAAAAAGCAAGTTACAGCGAGTTAGTAAAGTGGTTTTTCTACAAAGAATAATGCTGATAACCATTTACTATTAATGTTATTTTAAGCTTTTCACCATGTGGAAAGCTTAAAACATTTTATGGGGTTTGTACATTTAAGCCGTATGCTTCCATCTACTAACAATGTACCTGCTTTGAATAATTATAAAAACCGTGTGGCTGTAATGGATTTGGGCACCAACACCTTTCACCTAACCATTGCCGAGCCTGATGAAGGCTTCTTCAAAGTAATACATCACGAGCATCTTGGCGTAAAACTGGGCGAAGGTGGAATTAATGAAGGAACTATCCAACCCGAGGCATTTGAACGAGGGTTAGCCGCACTAAAGAACTTCAAACTACTTATTGACAGGCATGAAGCCAAAGCGATAAAAGCAATTGCTACATCAGCTATGCGCAGCGCATCAAATGGCCAACATTTTATAAGTGAGGTTTATGATGCAACAGGGATTCAAATAGAAACGATTACAGGCGACAAGGAAGCAACTTACATTTATGAAGGTGTGAAAGCTTCAGGATGTTTAACGGATGCTGACAGCCTGATTATTGATATAGGCGGCGGTAGTGTTGAGTTTATTATATGTAATGCCAACTGCATACACTACAAACAGAGCTTTGAAGTAGGCGCTGCACGCTTGATGGCTTTGTTCCACCATTCTGATCCTATATCAGCTGTTGAAATAAGCAACTTGACTGGATACCTCGACGATAAATTAAGTCCGTTGTATGAAGCAGCATCCGGATATCAAATTAATAATATTATTGGATCTTCGGGCGCATTTGAAACGTTTGCTGAGCTAATTGAGCGTAGCGAAGATCACGAATTTGACATAAGCAATTACATTACTTACCGCTTTACGGATGGAAAATTGAACAACATCTTAAACAAAATCATTGATTCTACGCATAGCGAACGTGAATCTAACAAAGGTATAGCTACTATTCGGGTTGATATGATTGTAGTAGCGGCACTATTATCCCGCCACTTGTTACACAAATTAAACGTAAGCAACGTTTTAATGACGGCTTATTCCCTTAAAGAAGGTGTGCTGGCCGGATTAGTAAGCACTGATAACATTTGATTATTTAGCTTTGAATAAGCCAAATTTAAGGATACAATATATTGCTCTCACGCCATCTTTCCACCCGATTTTCTTGCCTTCGTAATAGGTTCGACCATAATAAGATATGCCTACCTCGTATATACGTATATGAGGTATACGCGACATTTTGATGGTTACCTCAGGTTCAAATCCAAATCTCTTTTCGGTTAACTTAAGGCCTTGTACCATGCTGGTTTTAAATAGCTTATAACATGTCTCCATATCGGTTAAATTCAAATTTGAAAACATGTTTGAAGCCAGTGTTAGCCAACGGTTGCCAATGGTATGCCAAAAAAACAATATCCTGTGCGGGTTGCTGCCCATAAATCTTGAGCCGTAGACTACATCTGCAAAGCCATTTACAACAGGTTTAAGAAGGTCGTTGTACTCGGCCGGGTCATACTCTAAATCGGCATCTTGTATAATCAAATATTCACCCGTTGCCTTCGATATACCGGTATGTAAAGCAGCACCTTTACCCTGATTTACATCGTGTTTATAATATTTGATTTCGATTTCAGGGTTTTGGCTTATGTAGCGCTGCACAGCTAATTCCGTATCATCTGTAGAACAGTCATTTACTATAATTACCTCTTTCTGTATATCATTAATTAATTCAACTGCTTTAACCTTATTTAAAATAAGATGAATGGTACGGCCTTCGTTGTAGGCGGGTATCACAATTGATAACTTACTTATAATCATAGGCAATTTTTCGTGTATCATGCACTGAAGCTCCTTGTGCATGGTCATATTCATGTATTACACGGAAGCTTATTAAATCACAAACGTACAAAAGTAAGGGCAAAAGTACATCATCAGTAAAAATGCTTTAATTTGTAGCGTAAAGTAAACTGTTAAATATGCTCGATAATCTGGATTGGTATAATATCATGGTAATTGACATTGAAACCGTACCTCAATACGGTAGTTATGACCAGGTTCCGGAAAACTTAAAGCATTTGTGGGAGAAAAAAACAACTTATCAGCGCAAAGACGAAACAGCCGAAGACTTTTATCGCAATGCCGGTATTCAAGCCGAATTTGGTAAAATCATTTGCATATCGGTAGGAATGTTTACACGGGAGGGCGGTCTGAGGGTAAAATCCTTTGCTTCACATCACGAAGAAGAATTATTAGCCAATTTTGCGGGCATGTTGAGCAAAAGATCTCATAACTTGGTTTTGTGCGGGCATAACGCAAAAGAATTCGATTTTCCATACATATGCAGGCGCATGTTGGTTAATGGCATAAGGCTACCATTGCAACTACAAATTGCCGGTAAAAAGCCATGGGAAATTTGCCACTTGGATACTATGGAGCTATGGAAATTTGGCGACTACAAAAACTTCACCTCACTTAACTTAATGGCAGCCATATTTAACATACCTACCCCCAAAGATGATATTGATGGTAGCATGGTTGGGCATGTGTACTGGGTAGATAATGCACTTGAACGCATATGCGCCTACTGCCAGAAAGACGTTGTGGCAACAGCTCAACTGTTAAAGCGCTTTAAGGGCGAAGAGCTCATTGAAGAAGACATGGTTACCATTGTTGAATAATATTGCCTGCAAAACTATATTAAGTAAACATCCTTATTGCATATAGCGTGCTTCACATAAATGATTTACATATTAGCTTTAATACGACAAACGGCATGTTTGAGGCTGTAAAGGGTATTTCATTTAGCATAAAAAAAGGCGAAACGTTAGGCATAGTGGGTGAATCGGGATCAGGCAAATCTGTTACATCATTAGCCATAATGCGTTTGCTTAATGAAGAGCAAAGCAATATTACCGGCAACATACTGTTTGATGGCGTTGAGCTAAGTAAGCTAAGCGAGCAGGATATGCGTAAGATAAGAGGTAATCGCATTGCCATGGTTTTTCAGGAACCCATGACCTCTTTAAACCCGGTTTTAAAATGCGGCACTCAAGTGACTGAGGCTATAAAGCTTTATCGTAAACTAAGCAGAAGTGATGCACATAACGAAGCCGTAAAGCTCTTTAACGAAGTACAGCTTCCCCGGGCCGAAAGCATATTTGATAGCTATCCTCACCAGCTTTCAGGTGGTCAGCGGCAGCGTGTAATGATAGCCATGGCCCTGTCATGCAACCCTGAATTATTAATTGCCGATGAGCCCACCACCGCACTTGATGTAACCGTACAGAAAACAATTATTGATTTGCTGCTTAAGATTCAAGCTAAGCGCAACATGGCGCTCCTGTTTATATCGCATGATCTAGGCGTTGTAAGCCAGGTAGCCGATAAGGTTTTAGTGATGTACAAAGGGCAGGTAGTTGAACAAGGCATTGCCAGGCAAGTATTTCAACATCCACAGCATCCTTACACCCAAGGGCTTCTGGCCTGCAGGCCAACGGTAAACCGTCAGCTAAAAACGTTGCCCGTAATTAGCGACTTCTTGAAAGTTGAACGTGACGGCTCACTAACCAGCACAGGATTGAACATAGCAAGCCTGGAACGCCGATTGGCTGTTGATACTACAGTGGCTGAACATCATAAGAAATCCTTATTTAATCAGGAACCCATTTTAAAGGTGACTGATCTTTGCACATGGTTTCCTGTAAAATCAGGGTGGTTCTCCTCAAAAAAAGAATATATTAAGGCAGTAAATAATGTAACATTCGATGTTTATCCTGGCGAAACATTAGGATTGGTAGGCGAATCAGGCAGCGGAAAAACCACACTTGGCCGCAGTATACTCAGACTTATTGAACCTACCTCCGGACAGGTAAATTATAAGGGAACAGATATCAGAATGTTGTCTGCCGATGCGTTAAGGAAAATGCGCCGGCAAATCCAAATTATTTTTCAAGACCCATATTCTTCTTTAAATCCACGGCAAACCATAGGTCAAATTCTTACAGAACCAATGCAGGTTCATGATTTACATCAAGATAACGCTTTGCGTAAGCAAAAAGCGCTTGAATTACTTGAACGTGTGAATCTAGCTGCCGAACATTTTAACCGCTATCCTCATGAATTTTCGGGCGGGCAACGGCAGCGGGTAGTCATTGCACGGGCCCTGGCACTTCAACCCGAATTTATAATATGCGACGAATCAGTTTCGGCGCTTGACGTTTCCGTACAAGCGCAAGTACTCAACTTACTTAAACAGTTACAGCGCGATTTAGGGTTAACCTACATTTTCATTTCGCATGATTTATCGGTAATCAAGCACATATCTGACCGCATTATGGTGATAAATAAAGGGCAAATTGAAGAAATTGCAGATGCTCAACAGCTTTATCAAAATCCAAAAACACCTTACACTCAAAAGCTTATTGCCTCCATTCCGCAAATAAGTATTTAACAAATTAATTGTTGCGCAACTTTAACAACTTACGCTTGTTATTGAATACATAAAACTGCTTATGCATTACATTGCATATATTAGCAACATACTGTTAGCCTAATGTCGAAAAAGAAAAACATAGCTCCTTCTGTAAAACAGGTTCTTACACAGCTTGTGCTGGATGTATTTGAGCAAAACGGAAAGGAAGCTTTAAACTATAAACAAATCTCATCCAAGCTAAACATCCGCGAGCCTGAATCGCGCGAGACGATCCTGGAAATACTTAAGGAAGAAGCCAAAAAGAAAACTTTGCAGGAAGTGTCGCCCGGTAAATTTAAGTTACTCGAGCTTAAAACCTTTGTTGAAGGGCGGGTAGATATGACCGCCGATGGTTCGGCTTTCATCGTCACTGATGATGAATTTGAGAACGACATTTTTATAGCCCCCCGTAAAGTGCGCACTGCGCTCAACGGCGACCGCGTTAAAGTTTACGTTTATGCTAAAAGCAAAGGCAAGCGCAAGGAAGGTGAAGTAATGGAAATTATTAAGCGCGCTAAAATGGAGTTTACGGGTGTTGTAAAAATATCTGAGCGCTTTGCATTTTTCATACCTGACGACCGCAAGATGCTTCACGATATTTTTATACCGCTGAGTGACCTTAACGGTGCCAAAAACGGCATGAAAGCCGTAGCCGCTATTACCGATTGGCCACCACAAGCCAAAAACCCAATTGGTACCATTAAAACCATATTAGGAACGCAGGGGGAAAACGATACGGAAATGAACGCCATTTTGGCCGAGTATGGTTTTCCGCTAACCTTCCCTGCTGAGGTTGAGGCAGAAGCTGAGAATATAGCAGATGACATAACTGATGAAGAAATAGCTAAACGCCGTGATTTTAGAGAGGTGCTTACCATTACTATTGATCCGTTTGATGCAAAAGATTTTGATGATGCCATTTCCTTCCAAAAGCTTGATAACGGCAATTACGAAATTGGTGTACACATTGCCGACGTTGCGCACTACATTATCCCCGATTCGGCTTTAGATAAGGAAGCTTATGAACGTGGAACTTCGGTTTACCTGGTAGACCGCGTGATACCCATGCTGCCTGAGCGATTATCAAACGGATTGTGCTCGCTTCGTCCGCATGAAGACAAATTGTGCTTCGCAGCTGTCTTTGAAATGAATGATGCCGGGCAAGTGCTGAGTGAATGGTTCGGAAAAACCGTTATTCATTCCAACCGACGCTTTACTTATGAAGAAGTGCAGGAAATTATAGAAGCTGGCGAAGGTGAGTACTCTGATGAAATAAAGATTTTGAATGCCGTGGCTTATAAGCTGCGCGAGCAAAAGTTTAAAAACGGAGCAATAAGTTTTGAAAGCACCGAGGTTAAATTTAAGCTGGATGAGCAAGGCAAGCCTACTGGCGTTTATGTAAAAGAACGTAAAGACGCGCACAAACTTATTGAAGACTTCATGCTGCTGGCTAACCGCAAGGTTGCCGAATTTGTAAGCAAAAAAGGTAAGGGACGTAAAAAGAAATTTCCGTTTGTGTACCGTGCTCACGATGCACCTAACCCCGAGACGTTAGGAAATTTTGCACAATTCGCCGCACGTTTCGGCTATCGCATCAATATGAAATCGGACCGGGAGATTGCAAAATCGCTTAACCATTTAATGACTGATGTTGAGGGTAAAAAAGAGCAGAACGTGCTTACACAACTGGCAATACGTTCAATGGCCAAAGCTATATACACCACTAAAAGCAGTAGCCATTACGGCCTTGCATTTGACCATTACACCCATTTTACATCGCCCATACGCCGCTACCCCGATGTAATGGTGCACCGCCTGCTGTTTCATTATTTAAATGGTGGCGAGCCAGTAAATGCCGAGCATTACGAAGCACTATGTAAACACAGCTCAGATATGGAGAAAAAAGCTGCTGATGCGGAGCGCTCCTCAGTGAAATACAAACAGGCTGAGTTCCTACAAGATAACATCGGAAGTGAATTTACAGGCGTTATCTCGGGAGTTACGGAATGGGGAATGTATGTGCAGATTACCGAAAATAATTGCGAAGGCATGATTAGACTGCGTGATATATCAGACGACTTTTATACCTTAGACGAAAAAAATTACGCCATTATTGGTCAGCGAAAAAAGAAAGTCTATCAACTAGGTGACGAAGTCCGAATTAAAGTAAAAAACGTAGATCTTACCAAAAAGCAAATTGATTTTTCGCTGGTGCTTGATTAGCTTTTGACGGCACCATCTATTTTATGAACACACTTAAAAATTTACAGCTACTTATTGAAGACGCTGTAGGAAAATTATCTTACCCGGTAACACCTGCAGAGTTATACGAGCCCATCACATACATCCTCTCAATCGGCGGCAAACGAATGCGCCCTGCCCTGCTGCTCATGGCTTGCGATATGTTTGGCGGCGATGTTAAGAAGGCCATTTCACCTGCTTTAGCCATTGAAGTATTTCACAACTTCACACTGGTGCATGATGATATTATGGATAATGCGCCGCTTAGGCGCGGCCAAGCCACCGTACATGAAAAATGGAACCCAAACACAGGCATTCTTTCAGGAGATGTAATGCTGGTTGAGGCCTACAAGCTTATGATGCAGGTTGATGACAGTATTTTGCGGCAGGTACTCGAAATATTCAGTAATACAGCAATTGGGGTGTGTGAGGGGCAGCAGTTTGACATGAACTTTGAGCAGCAAACTCATGTACAAATAGATGACTACATCAACATGATTCGTCTTAAAACAGCAGTACTATTAGGCGGTGCGCTTAACATCGGAGCATTAATTGGTGGGGCCAGCGCAGAAGATGCAAAGTTGCTTTATACATTTGGCGAGCAGCTTGGAATAGCCTTCCAACTGCAAGATGATATACTTGATGTATATGGAGATCCGGAAAAGTTTGGCAAGCAGGTAGGCGGCGATATTATTTCCAACAAAAAGACCTTTCTACTTATTAAAGCACTTGAGCTTGCCGGTGAGAGTGAAAAGCTTGAGCTTGATAATTGGCTTAATAGCAATGACTTTGATACTGCTGCCAAGGTAACAGCGGTAACGTCAGTATATAACTCTTTAAATATAAGGCAACAGGCCGAAGAAGCAATGCATCACTACGCTGCAATAGGTTTCGAGGCTTTAAATAATCTATCAGTATCTGAAGATAAAAAGCAGTATTTACGAAGCTTTGCTGACGGATTAATGATTAGAGAAAATTAGCTCTAGTTATTGTATCGTTAAAACACAGTCAGCTATAACTTACATTTGTAATCAATACGTATCGGCTTTTTTCTATATTCACATAACTAAACAAAGTCATGAAAAAAGTTACAGGTATTGGTGGAATTTTCTTTAAGAGCGACAACCCGGAGGCCATAAATCAGTGGTATGCTGAAAACCTGGGTTTACCCACAAGTGCATATGGTACAACCTTTGACTGGTTAGAGGCTGATGACGCTTCAAAAAAAGGGTCCACGGTTTGGAATCCCTTCCCGGCCGATACCAAATATTTCAATCCATCGGCCAAGCCATTCATGATCAATTACCGGGTTGCTGATTTGGTTGCACTTGTAGGCGAGTTAAAGGCAAACAACGTAACCATTGTGGATGAAATAGCTGAATATGACTATGGAAAATTTGTGCACATCTTAGATCCTGAAGGCAACATTATCGAGCTTTGGGAACCCAAAGATGAGCATACTGAATAATACTGTTTAATAGATTTATATTGAAGAATAAGCCTGAAAATAATTTCAGGCTTATAAAATATAGCAATTATTTTTCACGGTATAAGCCCGCAAATTATTTGGCGGGTTCTGATAAAACCTTTCTCTTGAAAAGGTATTGACTGAAAAAGTAATTTTTTTCAAATTTTGTTGGATAGGCAAAAACAAACTCCCAACCTAACGCCGAAACATAGTTTAAAGCATCAGCGAGCGAGTCATATTCTTTTACTTTGCTTGTTTCATCAATTATCTTATTATCAAACTGCTTAAGCAGCTGCCTGTCACTACCAAAATCAACTTTTATTGAACACTTTGTTGATCCCATATAACTGGTAGCAAATAATGTAAAAAACTGATCTTTAGACTTGACATAAAATCCTGGTGTTTGAGCCATAACCGCTAAAGGCAAGAGTAAAGCAATAAGGATGATTGATTTTTTCATAGTGATAAATTTTAGAATTTATAGACTACGCTTTTTCACAAAGGTTTAAATAAAACAGGCCGACGATTTACATCAACGGCCTGCTCAATCACTCTAAAACAATCACCTCTACTCTTTAGAAGTTTCTTAATTAATAAAGGCCAAAACCTTTATTAATATTATAAAGAAAATTTATTAATTAATCATAAAACACCACTGTATAATACAGCCTTTTACCAAATACTGACAATCTTTTATTTGTTTCTGGTTTACTCGCTCATCGTTACTCATATTTAACACAAATAGCTAATATTTATTGTGTTTCACCGCTGCGTAAAAGCGTATTTAAACTAACTGCAAACAATAAGTCCTCTCCTGCCTTTACAACGGTATGACGTTAATAATACTACAAATTGGTAACCGTCTTCCGCCCGAAGTTTTAGTTGTATCGAAGCAAATGCATCCCTTACTCTGGAACTTTTGCATATGGATAGCTGCAACAGTACTAGGATTACTCATCAAATTTCTTACATCACGCTTATTGCGTATTTATTCTCAAAGAAACAATTACTCCTTCTTTGGCTCTTTTGTAACTCACTTAAGCTGGCCTATAGGTTATTTCATACCCTTACTTGTATTTAAAATAATGATGCCGCTTATGCGGATGAATAAGGTATACTATGGATTTCTTGATAGATGCGTAAACATCTTATTGGTCATATCCTTTGCCATATTGCTCACAAGGGCAATCCGCGTCTTAGAAGATTATGTGTACCACATATATGATTTAAATAAAGCCGACAATTTAAAAGAACGTAAAATACGTACCCAGCTTAAGTTTCTACGTAAGTTGGTAGTTGCCATAATAGTGTTTGTAACGATAGCGCTTGTGCTACTAAGCTTTGAAAGTTTTCGCAAATTGGGCACAGGATTATTAACCGGTGTAGGTATAGGCGGTATAATTATTGGTTTTGCGGCGCAAAACTCATTGGGCAATTTACTGGCGGGCATGCAGCTGGCTTTTACGCAGCCTATTCGTATTGATGATGTGTTAGTAGTTGAAGGAGAATGGGGACGCGTTGAAGATATAACGCTTACCTATGTTGTACTTCGTATATGGGACCAGCGGAGGCTTATTTTGCCTATTAATTACTTCATTCAAAAGCCATTTCAAAACTGGACGCGCATCTCGGCAGACATCATTGGCACTGTTTTCATATACATGGATTACTCTATACCGCTTCAGGCTTTGCGTGCCGAGTTTGAACGCCTACTATCTTTAACTAAACTTTGGGACGGTAAAGTGCAGGTACTCCAATTAACGGATGCTAAAGAACGCACTATTGAAATAAGAATGCTCGTAAGCGCACGTAATTCATCAGACGCTTTTGACCTGCGGTGTTTTATACGCGAAAACATGATTACTTACATACAACAAAACTACCCGGAAGGCCTGCCAAAAATACGCACAGATTACAAGGACAAATTTCCGCAGGCCTTACCAGAAAGTTCTATTTAGGCTGCGCTGGCCAGGCCAGTGCCTGCTCCTACAACCAGCGCATCTTCCAGTCCGCCTATCAAAGGGTCCAGTATGTGAGAACTTTTAACGGTTGCTTTTCGCAAATAAAAACTTCCGAAGGTTGAGAGTATGGCTGCACCACCACCAAGCAGCGCACCAAGTGCTGCATTACCCCCACCCGCTTTGTAAACACTGGCCCCCGCTAATGCTCCGGTCAGAAATCTTCCGGTTAAAGCTGGCAGCGCTACACGGTTAGGAGCAGTAGGCATTTTATCACCCACAAACTCGGCAACGGCTAATAGCTTAAAAGCAGTTGCTGTTTTGTCAGACTGCATAAAACTTAAAGGCGAATCTTCCATCGCAGCTGATTTGTGTTGGCTGAGAATATGACTGGTAATAGCAGGTGCAGCCATTGAACGGCTACCGGCGATAGCGCCTAAACTTAAAGCTTGCCAAAAAGGCTTTGATATTTTAAAAGACATACATTTAGTATTTTGTTTAATAAGTACGTTAAACAGCAGTTTGTGTTTTATAATAGAAAATTATTAAAGCAATAGTTATAAAAGATGTTACAGCTTTAAAACACACCTGTGAAGATTAAAGAGGAAAACGCACCAGAAGATCTGGCGAACGCGATAGGCGAAGGCCTGCTGGCGAACATGGCGGTACTGCAGCCATTACACTTTCACAAATGATTGAAATACGTATAACCAAACCCAAACATAGTGATGCTGCGGTATAATGTTGCTTTGCAGGTTACAGGTGCGCACCGGCA
Source organism: uncultured Mucilaginibacter sp. (assembly GCF_913773635.1). Classification (GTDB taxonomy): domain Bacteria; phylum Bacteroidota; class Bacteroidia; order Sphingobacteriales; family Sphingobacteriaceae; genus Mucilaginibacter. The sequence continues at coordinate 109,336 of NZ_CAJYGQ010000012.1, read as the reverse complement.
GTCGAAAGCACAAATGAGGAATAAAATAACGAAATACACTACGCCTACGAAATAAGCTAGACGTATAGCATGAGGTATGCTCAGCACGGTAGAAGTTTAACCGACTAATCGGTCGTTTACACTTAAGAGGGATTTTGAAAAAAGCTCTGGTAAACTTAGTCGCATAAAAAAAGCCATCTTTAAGACGGCTTATATGCTTAATAATTTAAGTACTTACGCTTATACTCTACCGGCGTAACACCTTTTATTTTTTTAAAATGACGATAGAAATTGGAAATATTGTTAAAGCCGCAATTGAAGCAAATAAGCTCGGTGGTTAACTTATTCTCTACTAATTGGCGGCAGGCGTGACTAATGCGTATTTCGGTTAAAAAATCGTAATACGTTTTATTGGTCATTAGCTTAAAGTACCTGCAAAATGAAGTAACACTTAAATTACTCAATGCCGAAATTTCTTTAAGTGTGATATCGCGCTTGTAATTGGAAAGCGTATACGTATAGATGTTACTCAACCGCTTATCATCCAGATCGGTATTTTGCTGAAACGCACTTATCTCGTTAACAATAGGTTTGTAATCACTTGTCTCGGCCAAATACTTCATTATCGACAGCATAATAATTATACGGTCGAGGTTAGTTGCATCAATAGCCTGCTTCATCAACTCAATGATCTTCACTTTAGCTTCACCGGTAATTATCATACCACTCTTAGCGCGCTCAAACAATCTTGGTATAGCATAAGCTTCGGGCAAGTGCAAAATATCTTTGCCAAGGCACGTAGGTAAAAAGTGCATTACAATAGCCTCAATATGCAAGCCTGAGTTTGGCTGATAATATTCCTCACGGCACCGCCAGGCATGTGGCAGGTTCTCACCCAGTAATACCAGCTCACCTGATGAAAAGTTGCCAATGTTATCACCTATAAAGCGCACACCTTCCCCTTGTATATTGTAATGTAGCTCAAGCTCAGAGTGATAATGCCATATATTGCCATAATTGGGCATTACATCATGCCTCACACTAAATGAGCTTTCAATTTTACCCGGAAGTTTACGATAAAGCGGCTTCATAAATGAATGTTGTAAATTAGCTTAACTGTAATTTCATGTCAATATTATATAAAATATCCATTAAAAAGTACTGGCGTGGACAGTTTATGCTAACATTCTACTATTTATAGAAAAAATACTATAAAGATTTAGCATTAACCTTTAATATGTTTGTGCTTAAAGTAACCAATAATCAAACTAAGGCACTGCTCAGATTAGAAAAGTTGTATAGCAATAACATGTACAACAGGCGATGATTTGTTATTTACTTTTTACGGCAGCGTGTTCGCCGGTAATCAGGCATACGGCTTATTAAGTTACTGTAACACTATACATGGTTCAACAATTACTAAAAATTCATTTTCCGGGTAAACTTGTTTTTGGCAACGGTTCACTTGCCAATTTAAAGGATGAGATTTTGCCTCATGCACGCGAAATTATCGTTATTACAATTGGCCCTTTGCTAAATCAACTCGATCCTTTTTTTAATTCCCTTAAGGAAGCAGGCGTATTGGTTCATGTTAACATTGACATTAACCAGGAACCAAGTTTTGCAGACTTCCGTGCTTTGATGAAGCAATTTGAAGGTGTTGATGCAGATATGGTGATTGGTATTGGCGGTGGCAGCGTTCTTGACATTGCAAAGCTTGTGGCAGCACAATTAAAAAATGATCAGCCTCTTGAAGCAATTGTTGGCAATGGTTTATTACAAGGTCGTCAAACAGGTCTTATTTGCGTACCCGCAACATCCGGAACAGGAAGTGAAGTATCGCCAAACGCCATTTTAGTTGATGATGAACATCAAAAGAAAGGTATTATTAGCCCATACCTGGTGCCTGATGTAGTTTACGTTGATCCATTACTTACACTCAGCGTTCCACCGGCAATTACTGCTGCCACCGGTTTAGATGCACTGACACATTGCCTTGAGGCCTACACCAATAAATTTGCACAACCATTTATTGACATTTATGCCTATGAAGGCATGCGCCTCATAGCCGAAAACCTTGTTGATGCTGTTAAAGATGGCAAGAATGAAGATGCACGTTTAAAAGTGGCAATGGGCAGCATGTTGGGAGGCTTTTGCCTTGGTCCGGTAAATACGGCAGCCGTGCACGCATTATCATATCCATTGGGCAGCACATTCCATCTGCCTCACGGTTTATCTAATGCTTTGCTTTTACCTTATGTAATGGAGTTTAACGTTCCGGCAGCTCCGCAACGTTACGCTGATGTTGCCGTTGCTTTAGGTTGCGAAAGACAAAGTGATCATTTAAGTACAGCACAGGCAGGCATTGCAAAAATTAGAGAACTTATTGCCGCCTGTGGCATACCGGCTACTTTAAAAGAAGCTGGTATAACCAAAGAGGTAATACCGCAGTTGGCCGAAGAAGCCATGCTTATACAGCGTTTGCTGGTAAACAATCCGCGTCATGTATCATATGATGATGCTGTTGGCATTTTTAACGCCGCATTTGAATAACAAATAGATTAAAAACTTGGTGTAAAAACCTCTATATATTAATGAAGATACAAAAGAAATACAAAGGCACAGTTGTTCCGCTGGTGACACCTCTAACTGCCCGGTATGAGTTAGATGAACAAGCCGTGGAACGTATTGTACTTAACTTGTACAAAAATGATGCTATGCCTTTTATTTTGGGCACTACCGGCGAGTCGGCTTCTTTGCCTGCTACACTAAAGCATGCGTTCATCAAAGCAACAGCTGCGCTCAAACAACCGGGGTCAGAGTTCTATGTTGGCATTTCAAGTAATTGCTTCGAAGAAAGTGTAGAGTTGGCTAAAAGCAGTTTGGATGCAGGCGCAGCAGCGGTTGCGGCAACGCTTCCAACTTACTACCATCTTTCTGAAGACCAGATGAAGGACTACTTTGTACGCCTTGCTGATGCCGTAGCTGGTCCTGTAATTATCTATAATATACCGGCAACAACACATATGTCAATTCCCCTTGAATTGATTGATGAATTGAGCCACCATGAATTTATCGTTGGCACAAAAGACTCTGAACGCAACGATGGCAGATTGGATCGTTCATTGGAACTTTGGTCGGGAAGAGAAGACTTTAGTCACTTTTTAGGATGGGCAGCCAAATCGGCTTATGCACTGTTAAATGGTGGCGACGGATTGATACCAAGTACAGGCAACGTTGCTCCCGAAATTTATTGTGAAATGACGAAGGCTGTAATTGCTGGCGACACCGAAAAAGCTTATCACTATCAGCACCTTTCTGATACACTGGGCAACGTTTACCAGTCAGGACGTACACTTGGCGAATCATTACGCGCCTTAAAAGTGTTAATGCAGGAAAATGGCTTATGTGATGCGCACATGATGCCGCCTTTGAGCGCACTACATGAGCGCGATGAGCAAAACCTGGTTAAATCATACCATCAACTTTTACAACAGGAATCATCTTTTTTTAAACAGCCCTCAAATGTCTGAAAAACCTATCATCGGAATTACCATGGGCGACCCGGCCAGTATTGGACCGGAGATTGCCTTGAAAGCGCTTACTGAACGCAAGATATATGAAATTTGCCGTCCGCTTATTGTTGGCGACGCTGGTGTCTTTAATCACATCATTGAGAAGATTGGTCTTGATTTAAGTATCAACAAAATTCAGAGTGTGCATGAAGCAAAATTTGAATTTGGCCGCCCGGATGTTTACGATCTGAATAACGTAAACTTGGATGAATTGGAGTTTGGTGTGATTTCAGCCATGGCAGGTGATGCATCATTCAAGTCGGTTACCAAAGTTATTGAACTGGCAATGGCCGGTGATATTGATGCAACGGTTACCGGCCCTATCAATAAAAAATCGGTTAACGAGGCCGGGCACCACTATGCAGGCCATACCGAAATTTATGCCGAGTACACAGGAACTAAAAAATATGCTATGCTGTTGGTTGAAGATAGTATGAAGGTTATACACGTTTCAACTCACGTGTCTCTTCGTCAGGCTTGTGACCTTGTTAAAAAAGATCGCATACTTGAAGTTACTGAGTTGCTTCACAACGGATTAATAAGCCTTGGTGAAAAAAACCTTAAAATTGGCATTGCAGGCTTAAATCCACATGCAGGAGATTCGGGCCTATTTGGCACCGAAGACGACCAGGAAATTCTACCTGCGGTACAAGAGGCTTTAGCCCGCGGATACGACGTAGAAGGTCCGGTTCCGGCTGATACCATGTTTTCAAAAGCAGCTACCGGCTACTATGGTGGTGTAGTAGCCATGTATCATGATCAGGGGCACATACCATTTAAGCTTACAGGCTTTAAATGGAATCCGGAAAAGAAACAAATGGACAGCGTAAAAGGCGTTAACATAACTATGGGTTTGCCAATCATACGTACATCTGTTGACCACGGTACAGCATTTGAAATTGCCGGAAAAGGCATTGCCAGCCCCGACGCTATGGTTTTAGCTATTGAATCGGCTGTACAGCTGGCTCACCATAAAACTACTGCTACGGTATGAGGATAACCGTAATTGCGGATGATTTAACCGGTGCCGCCGAAATTGGCGGCATTGGCATTAAATACGGCCTTGAAGTCGAGATATCACGCAATGTTAATACGGCTTCACCTGCCGATATGCTGGTGATTAACACCGATGCCCGCTCAATGAACGAGGCTAATGCCATCGAAGTTACCCGAAAGGTGAGTGAGCAACTTAAAACGCTGAACCCGAAATTCGTTTTTAAAAAGACTGACTCTGTACTACGTGGCCATGTATTTGCCGAAATAGCGGCACAATGTAAGGCAATGAATTTTAGCAGTGCTATTATAGTTCCTGCAAACCCATCACTTGGCCGTACATTAGTTAACGGGCATTATTACATTAACAATACACCTATTCATCAAACCAGCTTTAAAGACGATCCGGAGTTTCCGGTAACTCACTCGCATATACTTACGCGTTTTAATTCTTCGCCTTATCCATTTAGCGTTTTACCCCACTTTGACTACACAAATAATGAAGCCATTATAGTTGGTGAAGCCGAAGTGCAGGGTGACTTAAATAATTGGGCTGATAAATTAACTAACTGCACACTTGCTGCAGGCGCAGCAGGCTTTTTCACTGCCTGCTTAAACAAGCTTTTAGGAGAGCCTCAAGGAGGTAACAATACCGTTGATGAATTTAGTTTAGCTGGCTCTATATTGTATATTAGCGGCAGTACGTTTAAACCAAGTGTTACTCTTATTCAAGAGCTGAACGCCGGCAACGGTCCTGTAAGTTATATGCCTGAGAACGTAGCGATTTTGGGCAATGCTGACGAAATGTTATTGAATGATTGGGCTGATGAAACAACCAGCCTTATTGAGCAGCGAGGAAAGGCAGTAATGAGCATACCTGATACCAACGATGCCCATACTGGCGATGGTGCTTTACACAAACGCTCAGTTATGGCGCTGGCGGTAAAAAAAGTTTTTAATAAGGTACAAGTAAATGAATTGGTAATTGAAGGAGGCTCAACAGCTGCCGCTATACTAGATTTGCTTAATGTACACACTATGGTACCCGTGCAAGAACTTGCACCCGGTGTTATACGCAGTGCTGTACCAAACACTAATTTGCACATAACGCTTAAACCCGGCAGCTACAGCTGGAGCAAGAGCATTTGGGCATTTTAATTATAAACCGAACCAATATTAAATTATGAAGCCCGTTTTAGGCGTTATAGATTATTCAATTATTATTGGCGTATTACTGGTAACCCTTTATTTGGGTTTGCGGTATGCAAAAAATCAAAATAGCACCCAATCATATTTTGCTGCTAAAGGCCGCGTTCCGGCGTGGGCTATTGGTATGTCGTTACTGGCAACACTTATAAGCAGTGTTACCTTTCTGGGTTATCCGGGTGAAGGCTTCTCCTCGAACTGGATTTTGCTGGTACAAGGTTTAATGGTACCAATTGTATTGCTTGGCGTAATTTGGATTATTGTGCCCCTATACCGAAAAGTAATTGGTTTAAGTACCTATGAATATTTTGAAAAGCGCTTTGGTACTGTAGCCCGTTATTATAGTTCCATTGCATTCGTTTTGAGGCAGTTTTCAGGCATGGGAACGGTATTTTTCCTGCTGGCTGTTGCCTTGAGTAACATGACTGGCGGTAATACTTTTGCCATCATCATTGTAACCGGGTTGATAATTATTGCTGTGAATTTGATGGGTGGCATTGAGGCTGTTATATGGCTTGATGTATTTCAGGGCTTTATGCTTTTTGCCAGCGGCGTTGTTTGCTTGCTAGTCTTGCTATTTTCGGTAAAAGGTGGCGTTACCGAAATATGGAACGTAGCCTCTGCAAATAACCGTACCGGCTTTGGCCCATATGACGTTGACTTCAGCAAACTTACCTTCATTGTAATGGCCATTAATGGTATGTTTTATGCCATTCAAAAATATGGCACCGACCAAACCGTTGTACAACGCTACCTGACTGCCAAAGATGACAAGGCAGCTATAAAAGCTTCTTTACTCGGTATTTCACTTACTGTGCCTGTATGGACTTTATTTATGTTTATAGGTACTGCACTGTTTGTCTACTATAAGCAAAATCCTTTGCCTGAGGGTGTAAGTGCCAATGGTGTGTTCCCATACTTTATCATAACTCAGCTACCAACGGGTGTGGTAGGCTTTATACTGGCAGCCATGATATCTGCAGCTATTTGCAGCCTCAGTGCCGACTTAAATTCGCTTGCTGCTGTAGGCGTTGAAGATTACTACAAAAAAATACGTCCTAACCGCCCTGATAAAGAATACCTTTTTGGCGGCCGCGTAATGGTGGTATGTTCCGGATTACTATCAATGGCCATTGGTATGCTTTATACCAGCATTGGAAACGAAGGTGTGCTAGGCGTTGTGTTTACGCTTTATGCTATTTTTTCGGGAGGTATAGTTGGTATTTTTCTTTTAGGCTTACTAAGCTCACGCGCTAATCGTGAGGGAGTAAATATTGCTATAGTGGTGTGTATCATTTTTACTTCGTATGCATTCCTGACCTCCACTCCTATTGGCCTTGGCGAAAATAAAACTTTGCTGCTTGATTTAGGAAAATACAACTTTACACATAATAAATTAATGTTAGGGGTGTATAGTCACTTGGTGGTTATAGGTGTTGGATATGTCGCAAGCTTGTTCTTCCCTAAACCAAATTTAGACCGCAACCTGCTGTTTAGCGGATGGCGCGAGAGCCGTCGTAAGGAAAAGGCTTTGGAGTTAGAAGAAGCATAAGCTGTAGATTTACAACAAATAAGCGATATATCAACTTTGATTGATTAACGAATTTGATTGAGACAGCGTTTACAAACCATGCAGAGTTGACCATTTGCACCAACCTGCAACATTAATCACCCGTATACAAAGGCAAAAGTTTATTTTTACAGCCTTTATGAAGCGCTTTCTTTTACTTATTGCAGCCATTTTCACCCTAATTAACCAGGCGTTTAGCCAGGCGGAATTATCCCCCTGGGGAAATATCAATGGCATTCGCAAGCAAGGTCATTTGCTTAAGTTTGAAACAGCACTGCAATACATTAAAAGCGATGGTGTACAAATATTAACTACGGCACGCGAGAGACAAAGACCTGTTTACAGTCGTAACGGCAGTGAGCAAACCGTTAGAACAAATTTAGATAGCCTGTACTTTGAAGAAACTGTAAGTAGCAATACCGGCACCAAAGCTCGGGTTAATATAAAAATGACCGCCCACGCCGATACGAATTTTGTGGGTGCGTTTTTCATTGTTAAGCTTCCGCAACTAACAAACAACTCTACAAATCTCGGATTAATTGGCAACAATAAAGTTATCGACGCCAACGCGCTCAGCATCACCCCTGTTAAAAGTTTACCTGGTATTAACGCTAAAGGCTTTGAGTTAAAAAATGCACAATTAAGTCTTAAAGCCGAAAGCACGGAGCGGGATTCAATTTTTATACGTAAAGATGAAAATACCGGCGAGGTATTGGTTTACTTTACCTTAAAAGTGGCACAAATAAAAAAAGGCGAGGAAATTCAGAAAACCTTTGATATTGAGGCCTCGGGTGAAATTGATAAAAAACCTGCCGAAATTAAAATAAATACCCAGCAGCAAGGGCGTAGCTTTGATGGACTTGGTGGTAATTTCAGGTTGCAGAACCCGACTACCGATCCTCAGGTTATTGACTACAGTTTAAATAACCTCCGCCTGGCTTGGGGGCGTGTTGAGATGCCTTGGAGGTATTGGCATCCTGTAAAAGATAACAATCCTTTAGATGCCGCCCAGCAAAACCAGTTACCTTCACAAGTGACTAACGCCATGCGAATGGCACAGCGACTTAATAAACTGGGCATACCCGTGATTGTTTCGGCATGGTCGGCGCCTGATTGGGCAATTGAAGGTACGTACAATGAAGGCTTCGTAAATGGTATATGGGGTAATCCTTTGAGAAAAGATGTAATGACGGACATTTACCGATCACTTACACGTTACCTGACCTACCTGAAGGATAATTATGGTGTTGAAGCCAGGTATTTTTCCTTTAATGAATCAGACTTAGGAATAAATGTGCGCATGACGGCAACTGAGCATGCCGAGTTTATCAAAGGCTTTGGCGCTTACCTGGAAAGCAAAGGATTAAAAACAAAGCTGTTACTTGGTGATAATTCAGATGCTAACAGCTGGCCTTTTTTAAATGCAGCAATGAGCGATGCAGCAGTAAGACCTTACATTGGAGCGGTATCATTCCATTCATGGAGAGGCTGGGAAACCGAAACTTTGAAGAAGTGGGCCGATGCCGCCACTCAATTAAATATACCATTGTTAGTAAGCGAAGGTAGTATTGATGCTTCGGCATGGCAATACCCTATGATTTTTCAGGAACCGTCGTACGCTATAGATGAGATTAATTTATATATAAGACTATTAAACATTTGTCAGCCTGCCTCAATCTTACAATGGCAACTAACTGCCGACTATTCCCCGCTTGCCGGTGGAGGTATATTTGGCGACAACAGCTCCCTTCGCCCTACGCAGCGCTTTTGGAATTTAAAGCAACTTTCATCAACACCTAAAAATGTATTTGCCTTACCTGCTACAAGTAACAACGACAACATAATGTGTGCAGCCCTTGGTAACAATAGCAATGAGGTATTTGCGCTGCATATAGTAAATAACGGAGCCGAAAGGGTTGTAACCGTGACTGGCCTGCCCAGCAAAGTATTGAAATTTAAAGTGACAATTACTAATGCAGAGAATAACGCAAAAGAGTTAGGCCCTAAAAAGTCCTCGAATGGCCAAATTCAGTTTAAAGTTCCGGCACGTAGTTTTGTCACACTTTCAAATGAGTAATTACTAAATTAATTTTTTCTCATGGCATATTTAATGCCTGCCAAAAGGTGTTTAAGAAACAAATCATCACTATAAGTTTCAGCTGTATGCCCCAATGCGGTAGTAAATGCACGTCCGCCATCAAACTCCTGATACCAACTAATTGGATGATTAGCACCATTGGTTCCACCCGTGTAGCTTTGTTCGTCCACTGTCAGCACAACACTTATTTTATCTGATATTCCTTTGAAATTATACCATTCATCTGTTTTCGACCATTTTTCGGGTAAGTGACTTGTAAATGGGTTATTTGATGCTGTTTTAATTAAAGTTGCCTGCTGCACTTTAGGGTGCGTATTGAAATAAGCACCTGCAAGCTGACCATACCAAGGCCAACCATATTCTGTATCGGTAGCTGCATGAACGCCAACATACCCATTTCCAGCTCTTATATACTTTTGAAATTCTTTTTGCTGCATATCGTTAAGCACATCACCTGTTGTGTTCAAAAAAACAACTGCATCATACTTCTTTAAATTTTTATAGGTAAAGGCAGAGGCATCTGATGTGGTATCGACCTTAAATTTATTTTCATCACCAAGCTTTTGGATTGCGGCAATACCTGCGCTTATGGACTGGTGTTTAAAGCCGGCAGTTTTAAAAAATACAAGTACCTTACTTTTGGCAATTGATGCTGTGCAAATGAAAATTTGCAGAACAATAACGAAATATTTGATAGGCATAAATGAAATTGGTTTGGGCTAAGCTAATAAATACCCGTTGTTTCGAGTGCTTTAAAATAAAAAAGCCCCGGTAAAAAAATTATACGGGGCTGGTATATAGTGTTCACATCTATCAACTTGCCGCTAACAATTGCTCCAGTATTTCTGTATACCCGCGCTCGCTTGCAAAGTCCATAGCGCTACGGCCGTCATTATTAACAGCAGCGATATCAGCATTATTTTCAATTAGCATTGATGTAAAATCATTAAACCCGCATTGAGCGGCAACTATCAAGGGTGTTTCGCTAAAGCTGTTGCGTGAGTTGATCTCGGCGCCGTTTTGTAAGAGTAATTTACCTAAATGATGATTGCCAATACCTGCAGCATAATGTAATGCCGAGTTGCCGTTATGCAAGTGTAAATTCACGTCGGCACCATGCTTAATGAGTAAATCGACTATGTGCATGTTGGAGTTGTTAACCGCAAGTATCAGCGCACTAACACCGTTGTTGTTCAACTCATTTACGCCTGCATTCGACATTTTAAGCAATGAGGCTACAGTTTCACTATGATTATTATAAACCGCCTGATGCAGTGGTGTATTTCCGTTATCGTCTTTTTGCGCGGCATTGTCCGAACTCAAAGCGCTGACTAGCTCACGCATACCATTAGCCGTAGCATGATCAAATATATTGTAGCCACCGTTATCTTTTACAGAAGTATCTGCTCCTAATGTTATTAAGTATAAAGCAGTCTCCGTTTTTTGCGCCAATACCGCATAAAACACAGGGGTTTGACCATAATTATTGGCAGCGTTAATGTCGGCACCGGCATCAGTAAGTTGTTTCAAAATTTCTTTGTTCCCGGTGCGGGCCGCCATATGCAAGGGTGTTTCGCTGGTGTTGTTAGCTAGGTTTACATCTGCACCTGCGTTAATCAATAATTTTACAATATCCTTTGCCCCTTTACCGCTTACGTAGTACAAAGGCGTATTACCTAAAGTGTCGCGTTTATCTACATTTATTCCGCCTTTTTTCAAAAACGCTTCAACTATTCCCTTTTGTGCATTTTTGCAGGCATTTAAAAACATGTTGTCCATAAACAATGGCTTTATATGGTTGCGGTTAGTAGTAGTTTCACCACAGCCTCGTTGTTATTATTTACTGCAATATCCATAGCCGTTTGTCCGGCGTTATTTACCTTTTCAGCAACAGATGAGTCGGCGTCAAGTAGTAATTCAGTTATCATTTTTGCAGATGCTTTATCAGGATTCGCTGCGGCATACATTAACGCTGTAGATCCCGTGCTATCAACGTACTTTGCATCTGCTGAATTATCAAGTAAAAGTTCTGCCATGTTATATTTCGACTCGTTACCACGTGCGGCAAAACACATTAAAGGCGTTTTACCAAGCAAATCTGGCTTATTGATATTGCACCCAGCCTCAACAAGTATTTCAGCGAGCTTGCTATTTAAGTCGGCAAGATAGGCTGATGAGCAAACTAATCCTAAAGCAGTATCGCCGTTAGCGTTTATTTCCGCATCTTTATCAAGCCCATTGCTGATAAGGCTTTGCAGAATAAGTGCAATATCTTTTAGGTCTTTGCTCATACCACGGCCAAAATTGCTAATACCTCTGGCTATGAGGTAAAAAACTGCTGTTTCACCTGTGCCTGTTTTGTAGTTAACGTCGGCACCTGCATTCAGCAATAGCTCAACCATGGGTAAGGATGGATATTCGCAGGCAAGCATCAAGGCTGTTCGTTTATGAGAGTCTGATACTTCGTTTAAGTCAGCTCCTGATGCAATGATAGCTTCAGCAGCCTGTGTATCACGGTTAAGTACGGCTTCATGAATCGTCATTCCACCGGTTTGCAATGCACTATCATCACCTGATAAAATGGCTGCAATTTCTTTAACGCCGCTTCGCTGAGCATAGGTTAATGGTGTTACTTCAAATATATCCTTATCTTCAATGTCAATCCCGCCACTTTCAACAAGTATTTTCACGGTTTTCGCAGCTGCTTCAACAGCCCCGGGTATGGTTTTACGATGCACCAACTTATCGCAAATAAGATGTAAAACGTTCTTTCCTTCTTCGGCAGTGGCATGCATCTTGACTCCTGCATCGGCCATTGCTTGTATAAACGGATACATGTATACCAAACCGGCGTCTAGATATGCCACTTTACCCGAGTCATTTTTTTTCTTCGGGTTAACGCCTGCCTTAATTAAGGCATTTGCAGTATTATAAATTTGTTGCGCTTTAGCATCTATTGCTGCTGCATTTACATCAAAACGGGTGGTAGTTAATGCATGTAATGGGGTGTTGCCATATTTATCGGCAGTTGGCTGTAAGCCTTTAGTCATTAAAAAATTTACAGCATTTTCATCAGTGAAACGTGCAGCTAAATGATACAAGTTTTCTTCTGCATCGCCTTTAATATCCACTTGCTGTAATGCTTCATACATCCCCGCAATGTCTACACCTGGCTGACCTCCAATCACGTTCCGATGATAAGCATCCCGTATTTGATTAAATTCATTCATGATTATCAAGTATATTATGAGCTATTTGCAATGCATTGTCAATGTTGCGGTATTTTTTGAATTGAATATGGCTTGCGGTTTCTACAACACGGTTCCACTCGCCTAGCTCTAACCAGCAATCAGTTTTTAATCTCACAACAGCATCTCTAAATCTTTCGGTAAATAGTGTTATGTATTTCGTATCAACAGCAATTAAGTGATCATCAGTTTGATTTTGTGCGTTCACAATTGACTGATAATTTGCGTCGGTTTGATGATGCGGGTTTGGCTTGTTGTGTAGTGTAGCAAGCGCCTTATCAAGGCTTATCAGTGCATCCTTATAGTTTTTACTACCAAAAAGACAAAGAGCCGTATTAAAATGGGTAGAAGTAATATCATCAGGTTCAGCTTTTAATAACTGATAAGCTTCACTAAACCGGCCTTTATCAATAAGTCGTACTATTAAGTCTTCCTGACTTTGCTGCTGTACTTGCGAATTATTTGCACCTAAAAGCATAACTAATAATTAACAATCTACAAAACGAATGTTTTTCCCACTTATTGACTAAATGTTAAAAACATGCAATTTTAGGGTTTGAACTAATGTCAGTTTACAAGCTTTTGTGAATTTGGAAAGCGCTAATAATGCGCAAAGAACATTCAGACCTGGTTTAATAAGGGTCCACATCAGGTTGTACAATGCAGCCCTTACTTAACGGAGTGGTTTGAAATTGAACAATAATGTCACGTATTAACGACTTTACCTTCACAATTGAAATACCATCCTTTTCAAACTTAAGCATGATGCTTTTAATGTAAAAATTGCGTATGCGGCTTACCAACGGATATTCAGGGCCTATAACACGATCGCCAAAATGTTTACGCAATTCAATTGCCAGATATTCGGCCTGCTGGTATAGTTTATCAGCGTCTTTATGCTTTATATCCAAGTTTATAATACGATAGAAAGGAGGATATTTAAAGTTTTTGCGTTCATCAATTTCTGTAAGGTACAAGTCCTTATAATCGTTGCGTATAACCTGATCAATTACCCGGTGCTGCGGGTTATACGTTTGTATAACAACTTTACCCTGCTTACCACGCCTGCCGGCACGACCGCTTACCTGGGCCAGCATTTGATAGCTGCGCTCATTAGCCCGGTAGTCAGGATATTTCAATAAGCTATCAGCATTGATAATTCCTATTACCGTTACATCAGCAAAGTCAAGCCCTTTGGCTACCATTTGCGTTCCTACCAAAATATCAATTCGCTTCTCCTCTAAATCATTTAACAAATTTTGATATGCATTGCGAGCGCGCGTAGTATCTAAATCCATTCGCGCAATGCGGCTATCAGGAATCAATACCTGTAAATCATCTTCAATTTTTTCGGTACCAAAGCCTTTATACTCCAAATGTGTTGAACCACATGCTGGACACACGTTAATGTTATCTTCTTTGTAGCCACAGTAATGACAATGCAGGTGACTGCTGCTCTTGTGATAGGTTAAGCTAACATCACAGTTAATACACTTAGGCGTAAATGCGCATACGCGGCATATAAGTACCGGAGCATACCCCCTTCTGTTTTGAAACAATATTACCTGTTCCTTATTACTGAGTGCTGTTTGTATATCGGTCATCAGCACACTGGTAAAGTGCGATTGAATAACTTTTCGTTTTATTTCTTCTGCAATGCTTACTACCTCTATTTCAGGCAAGCTTACGCCGCCAAATCTTTCTGTTAATTCGGTAAGTCCGTACTTACCTGTACGCGCATTAAAGTAGGACTCGAATGATGGCGTAGCCGATCCCAGGAGAACTTTTGCCTGATATTTTCCCGCAAGGTAAATAGCCGCATCACGGGCATTGTATCGTGGCGCCGGGTCAAATTGCTTGTATGAAGTTTCATGTTCCTCATCTACAATTATTAAACCTAAATCGTCAAACGGCAAAAAAACTGATGACCGGGCACCAAGCACCACTTTGTATTCATGATTAAGCACTTTTTGCCAAACTTCAACACGCTCATTGTCGCTGAATCGTGAGTGGTACACGCCTATGTCATTGCCGAAGTATTTGCGCAGCCTTTCAATAACGTGGGTGGTGAGTGCAATTTCGGGTAAAAGATAAAGCACTTGTTTACCTTTATGCAAAGCCTCCTCAACCAACCTAATGTAAAGCTCGGTTTTGCCGGATGATGTTACCCCATGCAACAACACCACATCTTTTTGAATAAAGTGATTTCTTATCTCATTAAGGGCATTGGATTGAGCGGGGCTTAGTTCAAAATTTGCACCCATTTCAAATTCATCGTAATATAACCGGCTTACGTTTCGCTCCTCAACTATGAATATTTCTTTGTCAATCAAAGCCTTCAACACTGCTGCGCTTACGCCGCTCTCTTCCATCAAATCATTTTTTGATACTAATGCTTCATTTCTTGACAGCTTCAAGTATGCCAGTAAAGCGTCTGCCTGCTTAGGTGCACGGCGTTCCAACTCTGCAAACAGTTCGCGCCGCATATCAGCTTCGTTATAAAGCTGATTAAGTTTTACGTAGCTGCGTTTACGCGGCTTATACCGTTCACTTACCTCTTCGCTAATATGAATGATGTTTTTATCGAACATTAATTTAAGCACGGGCATTACAATTTTTTGCCCCAAAAGCTTAACAATATCACTTACAGAAAGTACCGGTTGGATATCAAGGGCATCGACTATTAGATATTCCTTATCATGCAGCAACGATCGGTCAATGTTACCATCGGGGTTAAGCATAATGCGGGTTTCACTCGCCAACTTAAGCGCAGAGGGTAACGCAGCAGCCATTACCTCTCCGGTATTGCACAGATAGTAATCAGCCAACCACTTCCAAAAATCTAATTGTTGTGATGTTACCACCGGCCGGTCGTCTAAAACCTCCATCAGGTATTTAGCTTCGTATTTTTGGGGTGCAATCGTAGTAATTTCGTCTATTACCGCAGTGTAAAGCTTACTTTTACCAAATTGCACCACTACCCTTTTACCAACGGCCACTACATCATTTAGTTCAAAAGGCACACGGTAGGTATATAAGCGTGATATAGCCAGCGGCAATATTACGTTTACAAAGAGGGTAACCCTTTCGGCTGATTGATTTTCGGCAAATTCGAGCATATTATACTTTACCCTTCAAAGCAGACAAAAGCAGGGTGAACCAGCCGGCAATGAACAATAAGCCGCCAATTGGCGTAACGGGCCCTAAAATTCGAAGCCAGCTCCACTGTAAAATGTTTCTGCAAGACAATAAATACAATGAGCCCGAAAAAAACACTATACCAAACGTAAACAACAGGTAGCCGGCGTAGGTTAAGTTACTATCGCTTTTATTAAGCGCCGCTAAAGCTAAAAGCGCAAACACGTGGTAAAAATTATATTGAACAGCGGTGCCCCAAACCTGCAATTGCTGCGGTTCGAGCCTTTCTTTAAGCGCGTGAGCACCAAACGCACCGGTTATGACTGCTAACATGCCAAAAATGGCAGCGGTAATAATTATAGACTTATTCATTTGTAATTATACAGTTGCTAATGTAACCAATTGCAAGTATTACTTTATTGGCATAAGGTAAAAATCTACATTTGCCTAATTCAAAATATATGAAACGACTGATTACTATCACCATCCTACTAGTTGCCGCCACCGTGTTTGTAACAGTTAAGTATTTTGATAATTTAAAAATATCGGGCAATCATTCTGCCGATATTATCAGTTCCATTCCCTCATCTGCTGCAGTAGTATTTGAGTTTAACAACGATGCGAGCTTTTACGACATTTATCAAAACAGCCCATTGTTTGCCTCATTGCTAGGTAGTGATAAAATGACCGAACTGCATATGCTTCGTAAAGGCTTGTTAAACAATACATCTGCTCAAACTCTTCTAAATGCGCAGGATATTTTTTTATCCCTTCATACGCTGGGTACAGATAGCATTGAATACCTTTTTACGATGGCTTCATCCGGTGCTTTTAGCAATGAAGCGGCTACACAAATGAAGTTGAAGCCTACAACATTGGGCGGTAAAAAGGCATTTGTATTTCAGGCAGATTCAGTTGAAAGAGAATTTTATATTATTGAGAAACAACACAACGTTTGGTGCGGAAGCTTTTCTAAAACTCTTTTGCAGGAAAGCCTGGATAGTAAAAAAGCGTCGGCAGGCACTTTTGATCTTATGTCTGATCAGCAGCATTCAACATCATTGGGTAATTTATACATCAACTATCAGCAATGTGGCTCGCTTTTAAACAATCTATACAAAAGTGAGGACTCTGATTTGTGGAAAGGGTTATTCAAGCTACCTGCAAATACATCGTTGAGCTTAAATTACAAAAGTGACGCGCTGCTCTTTAATGGCTTCACTACTTTCAAAGGCAAATCACCTGTAAGTTATATGGATATATTCAGAAATATGGTCCCGGTGGAACTCACACTACAGAACATACTCCCAATAACAACAGCTTACAGCAATGTTTACGGCATAAGTGATTTAGCAGCATTTAAAAATTTGCTTACCAGCTGGCAACAAAAAGCTCACTTGGTTAAAGATAAAAAAGCGCTTTTTAACAAAATAAAAACAGAAAGCGGAGTACAATTTGACAGCGAGTTTAACAAATTACTTGATAATGAATTTGCGCTGGTTACTACACGCTTTCAGGAACGAATAGCCATTATAAAAGTTAAAAATGGTGCTGCGCTACGTCCGTTTTGTAATAATATAAGCAATATGCTAACAGAAGATATTGGCCAGTTTAACTTTAACCAGGTACCAATGTACTTACTGGGAGATGTACTTTCAGGCTTCAGAAAGCCGTACTTCACCATAGTTGATAATTATTTGGTGTTAGGAAACTCACAACGTGAGGTAAGCAATTTCCGTGAAAACTATTTTGGTAACCTGTTCCTGAGCAAGCAATCAGATTTCAGAGAGTTTTCGAATTTGCTGGCGCAGCGTTGCAACGTTAGCTACTTTATTAATTTTAAAAATGCAGGTTACGCATTTAAACGCGCGTTAAAGCGTAAGTATGCTAATGCTTATAATACCGAGCCTGGTTTTAAGAACTACTATGCAGCAGCTTACCAATTATCAGCATCTGATAAACAATTTTATACAAACCTTTGTCTTAAGATTAATGCGCCTGATTCGCTGAACATAAACGGTAACTAATTTTTTACAATTAGCCGTCTGGCATGAAATAAATATCAGGAGGATTACGTATTATTGATTACTAACTATTGATAATCCTTTTTGATGAAGAAATTTTTTGCAGGAGTACTGATGCTGCTTATCAGTGTTTCGTGTTATGCGCAGCGTTTTGCGCACTTTAACACAGGTACTCTTTACGATTCTTTTGAAAATCCTTCACAGGCAGCCTTCATACCTGACTCAAGCAGGCAGTTTGCATTTAATTTACTACCAAATTTTAACGCTAATCTGTATTTAAAAGGCAATGCTCAATACACCTTAAAGTCGAGGTTCTTTTTAGGAAAGTATGATAACAGCGCCTTTACCATTGGCGAGGGAAAATTTAATGATGTAACGGCAAACGTAAATGCATATATAGGTATGCTACGCATGTTTACCAGCATGAGCGGAAAGACCGAAGTTGGCTTGTCATACCAGATAAAAGGAAATGGCCGCGGGCATGTAACAGACGAAACCATTGCCCTTTTTAATGGCATAGATAAATTCAACACCAACCAGCCTTATTTTGACTTGTTTAATAACCGCGCTTTTTATGAGGCATTTCACCAGTTTAGTATAAATTACAGGGAAAAAGTTACGCATAACTTTGCTGTAGGCGCAAAACTCAGCTTGCTGTCGGGCATCGGCTACAACAACTTGAACGTTACGGAATCTGAACTAAACCGTAATCAGGCTGATCAAAATGCTGCCACTTTACGATTAAGAGGAACCTTCCAAAGCACTTATGTATTGGGGCAGTTCCCAAGGCGGGATTTGTTGCCATTTTTTAGAAGCCCTGGCGCAGCCATTAGTCTTGGAGCAACCTATGCACCCAAAGGATATATTATACAAGCCAATTTGAAAGACTTAGGAGCTATACGCTGGCGCGGAGAAGCTACCACATACCGCTTTAATCAAACACGTACTATCCGGACAACTACGCCCGCACAAACAGAACAAGATGTAGAGGATGCTATAACCGGCATATTTGAAAGCAACCCGCGTAGAGGTTCATTCACAAAAGCAATTGTTGGCCGGGCCGATCTTTCAGTAGGAAAAAAATTTATGCTAGATGAAACTATTAGTTATTTCCCAACTGCAATAATTTCAAAGCTGATTAACGGAAGCGGCACAGCGGCGGCACTGGTGAACCAGGTAAATTTCAGCAATTTCAGTACCTCACTTAGCGGTATTTATAACGAAGATAGACTGTTTGATTTAGGCTTACAATTTATGTATAAAACACCCAATGTTGATATATTTATTGGCAGCGAACAGCTAACGCGCAGCTTTAATTTATATAGCGCCAGCAGGGAAAACGAAAGTGCAGTAACCAAGCCTATGTCGCACTCGGGTGCTAACATATACTTTGGCTTCTCTTTTAAGTTTGGAAAGCTTTTAGAAAGGTGGAAAAACGACAGCTACTATTATGACGGCTCTGAACAAGGCCCGTTAGGCCGTACGTGGAAACGCTGGAATAATTAGTATAAAAGTGCTACGCCTTTTTACCGGCAATAAAATCTTTCAAGTAAAACGGCTCAAAATAAGCCACATCCTCAAACTTTTGAGAGCTGAAAGCTTCAAATGCTCCTTTACTTAAGTGCTTTGCGGAATTTATAAAATCAGTTTCGAAACGGGCGTTGCTCCACTTACCCAATACCTCCTGACATTTAGCGGCACCATCACCAAAAAACAAAACCTTTTGCTGCTCAAGCACCGATGCAAAGCTATGCTCATCTATAATTTCGGCAGTTGTTGGCTGTAACCGGTTACCTTTTGCGTCAAACAACGCTGTGTACACTTCCATGCGCCTGGCGTCAATCATAGGGCATAGTAGCAAATCTTCGTCATTAATTAATTCAGCCATACCATTTGCCATAGCTTGTAATGTTTCTACTGCTATAAGCGGCTTGTCTAAACCATAACAAAGTCCTTTGGCAGTTGATACGCCTATCCGTAAACCGGTGTATGATCCCGGGCCGCTGCTTACTGCCACAGCATCAATATCAGCATATTGCATTTGCAGTGCAGCAAAAACTTCTTCAATAAAAACAGTAATCACTTCGGCATGTACGTTACGCTGATTTAATTCTTTAACGGCCAGGATTTCATTCTGTGATGCGATTGCAACAGAGCAAGCCGTGGTAGCTGTTTCTATTTGAAGTATTAAACTCATAAATATATATTAAGGTACCGGATCATGCCCATGCCCTCCCCACGGGTTACAGCGGCCAATACGTTTCAAAGTTAACCATCCGCCCTTAAAAGGCCCATATTTTTTTATTGCCTCTACACCGTATTGAGAGCAGGTAGGCGTGTAACGGCATGCCGATGGTAGTATTGGAGAAATAATATATTGGTACACTTTTATAAGTGCAATAAAAACAGCACCTACACACCGTTTTATAAAGTTAAATAGCTGCAACATCTGCTTGCTGGCAAAGTTGTACCATAAGTTTCACCATACGCTTATCCATAAAAGCAAAATCGTTAATTTCTTTGCCTATGTAATTTATAGAAAGCAGTATTTGTTTATTGTTTTGCAGCAGAGGCCCGTAAAGTAACGCATCCTTATGTAAGCGGTAAGTTTCACGTGTACGGCGTTTGATCAGGTTACGATCTACCGCTCTGCGGTACCGTTTCTTCGCTACAGCAAAAACCACCTGCACCGGATAAATTTGGGGCTGAGGCGCAGCTATCCACGAAACACGAAATGGATAACACAAAAAGGAAGAGCCGCCATGAAAAAGCTTATCTAAAAGCCTTTTATTACATAGCCGCTCTTCCTTTTTAAAAGTGTACATATTGCTTAAATGGTTAACCGAAAAATATTAATTCAATACGGCACCACTCCCGGTATTACAGGGCAAGCAACCTATATTATGCTTTATGACGACGCTCGTCAGAAACTGATAATCTTTTTCTTCCTTTAGCTCTTCTTGCAGCTAATACTCTTCTGCCGTTAGCAGTTGCCATGCGCTCACGGAAACCGTGTTTGTTTCTTCTTTTACGTTGAGACGGCTGAAACGTTCTTTTCATGATTGTTATATTCTTTGTATTTCGTTATTATATAAACTAAAAAACGGGAGTGCAAATTTAGGCTTTTTATTTAAGTTTTCAAATATAATTATTACTATTTACGTTTGCACATAGTAACACACTAAAGCTCAACTTATGAAAATTGCTTCTATTCTGTTGTTATACTTACTTCCGTTTATTGGAGTGGCGCAAGTTAATTATAAAATATACAACACCAATACGCAAAAAACGGCAACACTGGACGAGGTTGTTGCCGAAATGAACAAGGCTGATGTTTTATTTTATGGTGAGGAACACAACGACTCACTGGGCCATACAATTGAACTGGCAATATTTGACATGCTGGTTAAGAAATACCCACAAAATGCGGCACTATCATTAGAGATGTTTGAAACCGACACCCAACCGGTAGTGAACGAATATTTAAATAACCTGATAAGAGAAAAGAATTTGCTCACTGATGCCAGGGCGTGGAGCAACTATAAAGATTACAAGCCGTTGGTTGAACTGGCTAAACAACATCAATTGCCAGTGATTGCAGCAAACGCGCCGTCCAAGTATACTAACAGGGTTACGCGTTTAGGCTTGGGTAGTCTTCATGAATTAGATAGTAAAGCAAAAGAATGGCTCCCGCCCCTACCTATCGACACGGCAGCTGGCGCATACTATAATAAATTTGTTAAAACAATGGGTGGACATGCCAGCATGGGCGGCATGAAAATATATCAATCGCAAAACCTTTGGGATGCAACCATGGCCTGGAGCATAGCCAAGCATTTAAAAGTAAATCCTCGCAGCAAAATTATGCATATCAATGGCGGCTTTCACAGTGAGGATCAACTGGGCGCCGCTGCACAATTAAAAAAGTACGCACCTAAAGCACGCATTATTAATATCGCTGCCTATGCCGTAGCCGATTACAATAATATAAATTGGAACAGCTACAGCAAAAGCAACAACTATATAATTTTGACGAACGGAAATTTGTCTAAAAGCTTTTAAACCTTACGGGCAAGCAAATCACGTATTTCAGTAAGTAATACTTCTTCTTTGGTAGGTGCCGGAGCAACGGTTGGCGCTGCCGCTTCTTTCTTTTTAAACTGGTTAATAGCCTTTATAAACAAGAAGAGGGCAAAAGCTACTATTATAAATGATATTATTTGCGATAGAAAGTTGCCATATTTTATTGCTGTTCCCGGTATTACCAGCTGGCTAAGGTTTGATAAATTGGCTGCTTTAAGTGCGGGTGTAAGTATTGCCGGGGTAATTATATCCTCAACCAGTGAGCTTACAATTTTACCAAATGCACCACCTATAACAACAGCAACGGCCAAATCCAGCACATTGCCCTTTACGGCAAATTCTTTAAATTCTTTAATAAATGACATAGCGGAAAGTATTGGTTTACATAGCTAATTTACGAGTAATGCATTCACATCAAAATTTTTTATTGTTTAAAACAAAAGCGGCCAATTAGCATTAACCAATAATCATCAACTTTACTTTTTGTTTAATAGCGCCTTTGATGTATTTTTGGCGCTGCCTATTTATATGTTAAAACAGAATCTTCAACAAAAACTTTTACAAAAGCTCTCGCCTCAGCAAATTCAATTTATTAAGCTGTTGCAGGTTCCTACCGTATCATTAGATACCCGTATTAAAGAAGAACTTGAAGAAAACCCTGCGCTTGAAGATCTGAGTTTAACCAACATGAACGAGCCGGAGGAGCAATACCCCGACCGTGATCCTGACGATGATGATTACTCTTCTAACGATGAAAATTCTGAATACGATGAGTTTAACATAGATGATTATCTTCAGGATGACAGTGTGAACGATTACGGCTCGCGTTATGACCAAAATGGTGATGATGAAGAAGACCGTAAGGAAATGCCTATAGCAATTCAAAGCTCGTTTTTTGAAAACCTGCAGGCACAGCTAGATCTTGTGCCTTTGGATGATAAGGACTTTCGTATTGGTCAACAAATAATAGGAAGTTTAGATGATGACGGCTACCTGCGTCGCCCCATAATGTCGTTGACTGATGATCTGGCATTTTCACAAAATGTGATGGCGGAAGACGAAGAAGTTGAAGAAATGCTGAAGCTCATTCAAACCTTTGATCCTCCGGGTGTTGGTGCGCGCAGTTTACAAGAGTGTTTACTTATACAACTTCGCCGTAAAGATCCCAACGACCCAATTGTAAAAAAGGCAATTTTGGTAGTTGAAAACTATTTGGAAGAGTTTACCCGCAAACATTACGATAAGCTTGAGAAGTCATTAAACATGAATTCGGTTGAGCTGCGTGGCGTGGTTAATGAAATTTTAAAGCTTAACCCTAAACCGGGCGATACTAACGAGGTTAATACAAAGCAGCACCAGGTAATCCCTGATTTCCATATCGCCAACAACGACGGAACGCTTATACTGACTCTGAATGCGAAAAATGCGCCTGAGTTGCGGGTAAGTCGCTCTTACCAAGAAATGTTTGAGCATTATGATAAAGCTTCACAACGCGATAAAAAACTGAAAGAAGCGGTACAGTTCGTTAAACAAAAGCTTGACTCGGCCAAGTGGTTTATTGATGCCATTAAGCAACGCCAGCAAACGCTGCTTAAAACCATGAATGCCATTATGCAATATCAGTATGAATTCTTTTTAACGGGTGATGAGCGTAACCTTCGCCCAATGATTCTTAAAGATATTGCCGATCGTATTGGTATGGATATCTCAACTGTATCAAGGGTAGCCAACTCTAAGTATGTACAAACTGAGCATGGAACTTTTCTTTTAAAGTCTTTCTTCTCTGAAGCTATACAAACCGAGAGCGGTGAGGAGGTTTCAAACAAAGAGGTTAAGAAAATTTTGGAAGAATGCATTGGTGGCGAAGACAAAAGGCATCCGCTTGCTGATGAAAAACTAACCGAGATATTGAAAGAACGCGGCTATAACATTGCACGCCGTACCGTAGCTAAATATCGCGAGCAAATGAATATTCCGGTTGCAAGGCTACGTAAAGAACTATAAATTCGATTAACTTATTGGCTCGTAGGCTATTGAATCATCGCCTGCGTACAGTTCATTGCTAATGCGATCATTTATGTGGTGAACTATACCATCAAGTTCCTCGGCGCAGGTATTAATCATTTCTATTACCTGTTCCTTTTCCTCCATACTTTTTGAACCACGTGCCACATAGGCAAGCCCTAAAATAGAGGCAACGGGTCTGCGAATTTCATGTGAACTAAGCCATGATATGTGCTGTAGCACCTTATTTTGATGGTTTATCTTTTCCTCGCGCTTACGCCGGTCGGTTATATTCTGGTGCACGGCCATGTATCCGGTGTGTAAACCCTTATCATTAAATATTGGCTTGTATTCTACATTTACCCAAGGCGACGAACCGTCTTTCAAGAAATGTTGAATATCAATGCTGAACGTTTCCAGGGTTTCTTTACGGCGCCTAATTTCTTCAATTGTACCCGGAGCAAATTTATCCCCTCCCAAAATATCACCCGGATAAACACCCTTTAACTCGTCAAGCGTATACCCCGAATACTCTTCAAACGCACGGTTAGCCCAGGTTATGCTATGATCAGTATCCATAACAATAACCATGTTATTTATTTTGGTGATGATCTCAGCCAGGCGCTTGTTCTCTTCGTTAGCTCTCTTTAAAGCATCAATATCTTTTACCGCGCCAACTATGCGGGTTGCAACGCCCGATGAGTTATACAAACAATATCCCTGTGAAAATACCCATATGTAATCCCTGTGTCCGGCACACTTAATGCGGTATTCACAGTCCCAGTTGGTTTCGCCACGGTTCAACACTTCCTGCTGACTCCTGATTACGTTTTCTCGGTCGTCGGGATGAATGTGTGATCGCCACCATTTAATAGATCTGCCGATCTCTCCGGGGTCACAATTTAACAGTTCACTAACGTCGGTATAAAACGATAGATAATCATTTTTTATATCATAATCGTAGATAACATCACGTGTTGCCTTAGCTACAGTTTCATACCTTGAAATTGCACCTTCTAGCTGCATGTCTTTCAGCTTTTTATCGGTTATATCAACAAAGTAAACGGCAATACCATCAACAGTTGGATAAGCATCAACGTAATGCCATTTTTTAAAGTGCTTCCAATACGCCTCAAAACGTACCGGAATATTCTCTTTGATGGATTTAGTATATTGTTTATAAGTAATTCTGCCTTCAATACCCGGAAACACATCAGTCAATCCCTTGCCAATAACCTCACGGCTTGAAAGGCCAGTTTCTATTTCAAATTTCCTGTTTACCTTGGTAAATATTAAATTATGATCGAGCGTGTAAAAACCCTCGTTAATACTGTTAAGTGTATCTTCGAGGTTAAGCATATACTTATTGCGCTCATGCTCCAATTGTTTAAGCTCGGTTATATCCTGCGCCGAACCTAGCAATTTAAGTGGTTTTCCATCAGCCGAATGCACCAATTTTGCAATTTGCCTTATATATCGTGTTTCACCGGTTAACAAATGTATACGGTGAATTACATCAAACTTTTTACCGGTGGTAATTAAAAGGTTTAGTGCATCAAGCATATCGGCCCTGTCTTCGGGGTATATCTGCTGCACATACAAATCATAAGGATTTTCGGTAGTATATGGCTCGATGCCGGCTATACTGTACATCTCCTCCGACCAAATGAGCTGTTTATTTTCAAGATAAAACTCCCAACCGCCAACTCTTGCAATTTGCTGAGTTTCACTTAACTTGTTTTTTTCCTCACGCAATTCGTCATTTAAACGCTTAAGCTCCTGTTCATATGCAAGCTTTTGTGTAACATCCTGCGCCGTGACCATAATGTGGCGCTTTTTATTAAATGCTATTTGCTGAGAGCTAATAGCTACAGAAACTTCACTTCCATCACGCTTTAAATGACGCCAGATACCTGAAGGTTTAAGTTGATCTGACACCTGACTTATGGAATCAATTACACGCTGTTTATCCTCATCGGGGCGCATATCCAATATGCTCATGTTTAAAAACTCATCGCGCGAGTAACCGTATTGGGCAATTGCGGTATCGTTAACGGAGATAAACTTTAAGGTAACAGGGTCATATATCCACTTAGCCAGCGGGCTTCCCTCATACATAGAGCGATATTGACGTTCGTCATCTAAAAGCCTTTTATTATTTAATTTTATGAGATACCACAACAATAAGGTCGTGATAAAAACGAAGAAAACACCTTTTAAGCTGCTTACGATAAGCATATCAGCAGCATTAAGCTGGCTTCTGAATAAAAAGAGTACCTTATCGCTTGCGGTTATCCACAAGCAACAAGTCAACAGATATATCAGTGAAATTTTTACCTCTCCTACCCTCATTGCACGGTTACAAGCTTAATACGCAAAAAGGCAGAGTTGCGTTACGGTACTAATGTATATTATTCTAATTTGGGGTACAAAAAGTAATATGTTTTTTAACTATAACAGCTAAATGTTATTGACTTAAATGCAATATTATTACTAAAGGTTAATATTTGTAAACGCTGTTGGGAAACATTGCTAAAACCATTTAACGCTATATTTGCTTCATATTTATGCTACTTAAAATATATCCCGAAAACCCAAATCCTAAGGCTATTGAACAGGTGGTGCAGGTTTTGCGCCGAGGTGGTTTGATTATTTACCCTACCGATACCGTGTACGGCTTAGGGTGCGATATAACTAACCACCGGGCTATTGAGGCTGTGGCCAAACTTAGAAACATAAAGCCTGAAAAGGCTAATTTTTCATTTGTATGCTACGATTTAAGCAACCTGGCTGATTATAGCAAGCCAATAGATAACAGCATTTTCAGGGTATTGAAAAAGGCGCTGCCTGGTCCGTTCACTTTTATATTAAATGCCAGCGGCTTAGTACCAAAACTACTTAGTTCTAAAAAGAAAACTGTGGGTATACGTGTGCCTGATAACGTTATAGCCCGCGAAATTGTACACCAGTTAGGCAACCCAATATTGTCAACCTCCATTAAAGATGATGATGATATTATAGAGTACTCAACCGATCCGGAACTGATACATGAGAAATATCAGGATTTAGTTGACATTGTAATTGACGGAGGATATGGCGGCAACGTAGCTTCAACCGTAGTAGATGTTACGTCGGGTGAGTTTGAGGTTATACGTGAGGGTAAGGGTGATTTGGAGGCTTATTTGTAGCCGTAGGTACCTAAAGCGTCATATCCTTATCTCCACCACCAATCATCTCAAAGAATGAGAAATCTTTTTGACCCGACCAACTGATCGCCTCGAAAAGATTTCTTCCAACGTCGAAATAACATAAAATAATTTAAAGGGGGATCAGGACGGCCTTGCGGTTAATTTCTGATACTCTTTACAAACTCCGGAATACGCTCTAAATACCCTTCCTCAGCCTGGAACTTCACAAACGCACTACCAACAATTGCACCGTTGGCATATGCGGTAGCTTTATCAAATGCAGCCTTATTGCTGATGCCGAAACCGATAACCACCGGGTTAGTTAATTCCATGTCCTTAATGCGTTTGAAATACGTTTCCGTAACATCTGAAAGGGTCAAGCTACCGCCTGTAATTGACGCTGATGATAGCAGATAAATAAAGCTATTACTCAGGCCATCTATCTTGCGTATGCGATCTTCGGCGGTTTGCGGTGTTACCAGGAAAATATTGCTGAGGCCGTGTTTGGCAAAGCATTCTTTATACAAGGTTTCGTATTCATACATTGGCAGGTCGGGTACAATTACGCCATCTACTCCTACTTCGGCTGCTTTGGCACAAAAACGCTCAACACCGTATTGCACCATAGGGTTAGCGTAGCCCATTAGTAAAACAGGAATGCTTACACGCTTCCGCAACTCGGCCAGTTGCTCAAACAAAACGTTCAACGTCATACCGTTATCAAGCGCCTGCTGCGAACTGTTTTGAATAGTTGGTCCATCGGCAACCGGATCGGAATAGGGAAAGCCTATTTCCAAAAAATCAACCCCGGCTTTTTCTAAAGCCTCGGCTACATCAACAGTAGCGTTTAAGTCAGGGTACCCGGCGGTAAAATATACTGATAGCAAGTTGTTCTTCTTTTGGTTGAACATGCTGTTTAATCGGTTCATTCTGTTAGTTCATAGTTGATGGTTGATAGTTCATAGTAAAGATTAGTTCTGTATTTTTTAACATGAACTATCAACTATGAACCATGAACCAATGTTAAAATCCAAAGTGTTTAATATAAGTGCTCAAATCCTTATCGCCACGACCTGACAAGCAGACAACCACGTTGTCCGTTTTCTCAAACTTCATTTTTTCAAGCTGGGCGAATGCATGTGCCGATTCAATGGCCGGTATAATACCCTCCAGTTGCGATAACAATAAGCCTGCTTGCAAAGCTTCATCATCGGTAATGTTCACATATTCTGCACGTTTGATTTTATGCAGATGCGCATGTTGCGGACCTATTCCCGGATAGTCCAAACCGGCTGAGATAGAGTATGGTTCTACAACCTGCCCATCTTCGGTTTGCATTAAAATGGTGCGGCTGCCATGCAGTATTCCCTCTTTACCTAAAACCGAGGTTGCAGCTGAATGACCACTGTTTACCCCTTTTCCGGCGGCTTCAATAGCTATTAGTTTTACCTGCTCATCTTCCAAAAAATGGTAGAACATACCCATTGCATTACTGCCGCCACCCACACAGGCCAGCACGTACTGCGGCAACTCGCTGCCGGTATGCTCAAGCAGTTGTTTTTTAGCTTCTAACGATATAATGGATTGAAATCTGGCCACCATCTCCGGGTAAGGGTATGGCCCCACTACCGAACCTATGATGTAATGCGTATCAACCGGGTTGTTGATCCAGTCGCGCATGGCCTCGTTGGTGGCATCTTTTAAGGTTTTGCTCCCCGATGTAGCCGGCACCACCTTCGCTCCCAGCATTTTCATACGTGCTACGTTTGGTGCCTGGCGCTCCATGTCAATTTCGCCCATGTAAACTACGCATTCAATACCCATGAGGGCACAAACGGTGGCTGTAGCCACACCATGCTGACCGGCACCGGTTTCGGCAATAATGCGCTTCTTGCCCAAACGCTGCGCTAAAAGTATTTGCCCAATAGCGTTATTAATTTTATGTGAGCCGGTATGGTTCAAATCCTCACGCTTAAGGAAAATGTTTGCACCATACTTTTCGGACAGGCGCCTGGCATGGTACAAAGGCGATGGGCGGCCTACGTAATCTTTTAACAACGATTCAAACTCGGCCTTAAAGCTTTCGTCGGTAATAATGTTTTGGTACTGTTGGCGTAGCTCCTCTACGTTCGGGTACAGCATTTCGGGGATGTAAGCACCACCAAAATCGCCATAGTAACCTTGTTCGTTAACCGTATATTTCATTTTAGTTTGTTCTCAATAATGTAAAAGTAGTGCGTAATTTGTCCTCGTCTTTCACTCCCGGCTCCACTTCAAAGCGGCTGTTTAAGTCAACACCGTAAAACGTCGGGTGTTTAATTTGTTTTACCTCAGGTAGGTTGTCAGCACTCAATCCGCCCGAAAGGAAGAACGGCACATCTAACTTATATCTTTCCAGCACACGCCAATCAAATACCAGCCCCGAGCCGCCATGTGCCGCCGTTTTGGTGTCAAATAAAAAGTAGTCTACTTTATTAGCGTAGTCTGTCAACCTATCAAAATCGAAAGTTTCATCTACACCAAAGGCCTTAAGTACGGTTACCTGTTTTCTCAATTCAACACAGTATTCCGGGCTCTCATTGCCGTGCAATTGTACGGCAGCAAGCTGGTATTGGTTTATAAGTTGTTTAACGGTGTCTACATCTTCATTCACAAAAACACCTGTTTTAATAATAGATGCAGGTAAAGTGAATAATTCACCAGCAGGCAAACCACCCACATATCGTGGTGATTTATCAAAGAAAATAAATCCCATGTAATCGGGTTCTAAACCAGCAATAGCTTTTATGTTGCAAGGCACCTTCATGCCACATACCTTTATTTTCATCTGGTAATTCATAGGTGATATATCATAATTCATATTGGCTTCTGTTAGTTGATAATTCTTACTACTAACTATCATCATCTATGAACCATGAACTAAAAACTAATTCAACAACGCCTTAAAGCTCTTTAAAGCATTTCCTCTTAATAACGCTTCTTCTGCTTCATAAAAACAATCGGCGAAAGTTTTAGCTGGCTCAATGGTACGAATGGCCAATGCAGCATTACATAGCACAACGTTATTTTGCACCGTTGTGCCTTCACCTTTTAATACTTGCGTAAATATACCAGCAGAATCGGCTACGGTATGCCCCCCGGTTATATCTGCAGGGTTTACTTTGTCAAAACCTAACTGGCTAATGCTGTTAATCTTTTCGCCCTCGGCTGAAAAAGTTTTAAAATCTCCTGTAAGCGATACTTCGTCATACCCATCAAGCGCGTTAACAATGGTGTAATTTACGTCGGCTTTTTGGTAAAGGTAAGCATACAACCTTGCCAGTTCGAGGTTATATACCCCCACCATTTGGTTGTTTGGCCTTGCCGGATTTACCATTGGCCCCAGCATGTTAAAAAATGTTTTCACGGCCAGTTCTTTACGTACCGGCGCAACCGTTTTCATAGCCGGGTGAAACAGTGGAGCATGCAAGAAGCAAATGCCAGCTTTATCTAAACTGTTGTTTAGTTCATCAAAATCATTGGTAAACTGATAACCTAAATACTCCATTACATTGCTTGAACCACAGCCCGACGACACGCCGTAATTACCATGCTTAGCCACCTTATAACCCGCCCCGGCTACAACGAATGATGCCAGCGTTGATATATTAAACGTGTCCTTACCGTCTCCGCCTGTTCCGCACAAATCTATCAGCTCATCGGCTTCCAGCTTAAGAGGAAGGCATAGCTCAAGCATAGCATCACGAAAACCCTCTAGCTCGTTTACCGTAATCATACGCATGCAATAGGCCGTCATAAATGCCGCCATTTGCGAGGTATTGTACTTACCTTGAGCGATGTTAGTCAAAATCTCTTTCGACTGCTCGCGGCTGAATGTTTTATGTTCAAATAAGTGGTTAAGTATTGCTTTCATAGCCCCCCAGCCCCCTAAAGGGGGAGCTGCCTTTCTAAATTGTTTAAACTTTTTATCCCTGGTTGATTCATTTGCTCCCCCTTCAGGGGGCTGGGGGGCAAAAAAAAGGGTTGCCTTTTGGGCAACCCTTCGTAATATTTTGTACATACAAAAACAGGAGATTGCCTTACGATTTCTCGTTAAGCCACCACCAGTTGTTGTTTTGTAATTTCATGTTGTGTTTATGTTGGCAAATATATTATTGATTTTTCTAATTGCAAATCTTAATATAATTTTATTAACAAATAATATTGCAATACATCATATGGCTTCTGATAAATGAGTGAGTACCCCAGAAGATGATTTAGGTTTTGGCAGGCAGGCAACAACCTCATCTGCATGAGCTGGATCCGCTTTTTGGTAAATATTGTAACCGGATATTTGATTACAAACCTTATTTTTGCAACCGTTTACAACTTAACCGGCATCGAAAATCTCAGAGGTGCCGATGGCGGAAACTTGTCCGAGCACTTTTATAATGCCTTTTTCTTTTCGGCCCTGAGTCGGACGGTTGTTCATCCATTAAACGATGATAGCACTATAAAAAATATTACCAGCGAAGATTTAGAGCGTTCCAACGCCAATTTTGCCGTGTTGTTAAAGGCTTATGATGATTCCTTCTCGGAAACGGTACATTCCCGAACCTCTTACCAATATGATAAATTGTTTGAGGTGCAAGCTTTGTGCCTGCATTTTACGCCCATTACAGCGGTAAGATGATTTTAGATTTAAGTAAGATAAGTGATTTTGCACAATCTAAAACGCCTTTTGATGCTTAATTTGAATTAAATTGAACTAATAGTTAATAAATAGGTTTAGTATTAAAACTACTGAACTATGGAAAACAAACCAACCTCATTCCCGGCTGAAACGCAGGAACATCAACCGGGTGACGAAAGCGCCATGACTCCAAGACCGGAGTACATTAACCCCAACTACAAAGCTGCCGGCAAGCTTAACGGTAAAGTTGCGTTAATAACCGGTGGAGACAGCGGTATTGGACGTGCTGTTAGTGTGCATTACGCTAAAGAAGGTGCCGATGTAGCAATTGTTTACCTTGATGAAGACACCGATGCCCAAGAGACGAAGAAACTGGTTGAAGAAGCAGGCAAACGCTGTTTACTGATGAAAGGCGACATTAAAGACAGCAGCTTTTGTAAAGATGCTGTTGAAAAAACAATTGCTGAATTAGGCAAGCTGAATATTTTGGTCAATAATGCAGCCATACAGTTTCCACAAAAAAATGTGAGCGATATTGACGATAAACAACTGGAAGACACTTTCAGAACAAATATTTTTTCGCACTTTCATTTTGCCGCGGCAGCTGTACCGCATTTAACTGATGGTGATACCATTATCAATACAACATCAGTAACTGCATATCGCTCATCGCCCGAGTTAATTGATTACTCATCAACAAAGGGAGCTATTGTGACGTTTACAAGGTCGCTTGCTAAAAATCTGGCTGAAAAAAATATTCGTGTAAACGGTGTAGCCCCCGGACCTGTTTGGACGCCACTCATCGTATCGAGCTTTGATGAAGAAAAAGTTGCAAAGTTTGGACAGGATGTACCAATGGGACGCGCAGGTCAACCTTCAGAACTGGGTCCGGCTTATGTTTTTCTTGCGTCTGAAGATTCGTCATATATTACCGGACAAATTATTCATGTAAACGGTGGAGAAGTGATTAACGGTTAATTAAATCGTTTTTTTAACAGTACGCGAAGCATTGTTTGAAAAAAGAAAACCCTCGCTTTTCAGGGCGAGGGTTTTCTTTTTTCAATTATTTCAACAAAGGGTCCTTCTCCTTTGCAAATACATTATACACCAGCTTATCTAACCAGGCCGGAAATAGTTTACCAAGCAACACTGTTAGCTTACCTTGCCCTGTTAGTATCAAAGTTCTTTTACGATTAACGATACCATTGGCAATTATAGCTGCTACCTCTTCGGAGGTCATCATTTTGTCCTCTTCAAGGCTGCTTTCGCCTTGTTGTTTTGCTTCCTTATTCAAGGCTGTATTGCGAATGTTCGATGCAGTAAACCCGGGGCAGGCCGTCATTACATGTACTCCGGTTTTTAAATTTTCCACCCTAAGGGCATCTAAAAAACCATTCATGGCAAACTTTGATGCAGAATAACCGGTACGCCCGGGCAAGCCTTTATACCCGGCTATTGATGATACGCCTACAATGCTTCCCTGTGTATTTAAAATTTCAGGAAGCGCGTACTTAGTGCAATATACCGTACCCCAAAAGTTCACATCCATTAATGACTTTAAAACCTGCAAGTCAAGGTCCTTAAATAAGGCACGCATTGATATGCCGGCGTTGTTTATAAGCACATCCACCCTATTAAAAGTTAGCTTGGCCTGCTTAATTAAATGGGCACAATCTTCTTCAACAGTAACATCACATTGTACTGCCAGTGCCTTTACATTAAATTGCTTTTGTATATCGCTCGTAATATCACACAAGGTTACAAACTGCCTTGCACCCAATACCAAATTAGCACCGCGTTTTGCAAGTTCATAGGCCAGTGCTTTACCAATACCCGAAGATGCGCCGGTGATTATTACTACTTTATTGTTTAAGCTCATATGCCGGAGATGACCACCCCGGCATGTTTTTAACACGCAACTCAGGCAGCCTGAATAAATATTTTACTGCGAAAGTAAGCATTGCACCGTAAAAGTTTTTCATGTGCTGCCAATTCACCTTTGATGCGGGTTGTGATACTTGCTGAATTACGAATGTTTTGGCAAAATAGTAGTTTTTAAAGCCGGCCAAACGTATACGGTACGATAGATCTATATCGTAGCCATAACCTTTAAAGCGGCCGTCAAACATGCCTATTTCTTGTAATACCGAGCGACGTAACAACATAAAACATGAATTAAGCACGTCCGTTTCGGTATTTTCAAAGCCCTCTATCCAACCGGCTTCATAATGTTTGCTAAACAACCTCGATTTGCTAAATAACCTTGATAAGCCAGTTAATCTGAAAAAGCTGATCCATTCAGGGGGCATGTTTTTGTTAGATCCTTCAACAAAATTCCCTTCGGCATCAAGCATACGTACAGATACTCCACCTACCTCCGGATGTGCTTGCAAAAACTCCTTTAATCTGTCAAGGGTTTCTTCACTAACAAGTATTGCTGCATCAAGTAAAAGTACAAACTCACCTTTGCTCGCCTTAATTGCTTCGTTAGCTGCATTGGCAAATCCCTGCTTACGCGAATGCTCGATAACTTTTGCCTGAGGAAATTCAGCTTTTACCATTCTAACCGAAATATCCTCAGAAGCATTATCAACTACTATTACTTCACTGTCTGGTAAAGCTGCGCGCTTTAAAGCCCCGAGAGCATGTCTCAAAGGTCTACATTGATTATGATTAATAATAATTGTAGATAGCTGCATATTTTACTTAGATAGAGAACTTTCGTATGGTACGCGGGTAGCAATCGACCTACCAAGGGTGATTTCATCTACATACTCCAGTTCTCCTCCAAATGCTATGCCACGGGCTATAGTTGAGAAATTTATTTTGAATTCTTTTAAACGTTTGTGCAAATAAAATATGGTTGTGTCGCCTTCCATAGTTGCGCTAAGCGCAAATATCACTTCACGCACTTCTTCGGCCTTCATCCTTTCTACCAACGAATCAATTTCAAGGTCAGAAGGACCTATTCCATCCATAGGAGAAATGAGTCCGCCTAGCACATGGTATACACCAGTGTACTGATTTGTATTCTCTATGGCCATTACATCGCGCGTGTCTTCAACAACGCAAATAGTTCCATGATCGCGTTTACGTGATGCGCAAATTTCACAAACGGTAAAATCTGATATGTTGTGGCAGGTGCGGCAGTGCTGTATATCGTTACGTAGCTTAGTTACCGAATTGCTGAACCGCTCGACATCGGTTTTTTCCTGCTTAAGTAAATGCAACACTAGCCGAAGAGCTGTTTTTTGTCCAACACCGGGCAACTTCGAAAACTCTGCAACTGCATTCTCCAGCAACTTCGACGAAAAATTCATTACCCAAAATTACAAAAACAACGGCAATTAGGTTTGCCGTTTTAAAGGCTTTACTTTATCGTTACTAAAATTCGTATATATGCGAGAGTATTGCCACGTATGGTTCTTTTGATATAATAACGCGGCTAAATAGACATTACACTTAAACAAGACACAGCATGGCGCCCGGAGTTTTACTTTTATTTATTGCTGCCTATTTTTTGGTGCTCATTTTAATTTCTTATTTCACATCGCGCAAATCGGCTGATAACGATACCTTTTTTGTAGCGAATCGCAATTCAAAATGGTATTTGGTAGCGTTTGGTATGATTGGTACTGCCCTCAGTGGTGTTACGTTCATTTCGGTTCCGGGCAAGGTTGGCGCCCCCAGCGGTGATCAGTTTGCATACTTTCAATTTGTATTGGGCAATGCTGCAGGTTTCATCATAATTGCAACCGTATTGCTGCCATTGTATTACCGCCTGCAGGTCACTTCCATATACAGTTACATTGAAAGCGCGTTAGGGAAATGGAGCTATAAAACAGCGGCAACCATATTTTTAATCAGCCGAACTATTGGCTCGTCATTCAGGCTTTATCTTGTTGTAATTGTATTGCAAAAATTCATATTTGACAGTTATGGATTGCCGTTTGCAGCTACAGTTTTGTTCTGCTTGTTGCTTATCTGGTCGTACACGTTTAAAGGCGGCTTAAAAACAATCATCATAACTGATAGTCTTCAAACACTTTTTTTGGTATCATCCGTTTTTTTGTCTATTTACTTTATATGTCGCAGTTTAAATTATAATATTTTTGAAGCTGCCGAGGCAATTAAGAACAGCAGTTACTCAAAAGTTTTCTTTTTGAATGACTTCATGAGCAGCAAGCTTCACCTGAGCAAACAGTTTTTAGGTGGCCTGTTTATAACCGTTGCAATGACTGGGCTTGACCAAGACCTGATGCAGAAAAACCTCAGCTGTAAGAACATTGGCGAGGCGCAAAAGAACATGTTCAGCTTCACTACCGTTTTCGTAATTATTAATATCTTCTTTTTAAGCGTTGGCGCACTGCTTTACCTCTACGCAGCAAAAAATGGCATATCGGTAGAAAAAACAGACTATTTGTACCCTACCATTGCCCTGCAACATTTAGGTACCCTACCGGCTATTGTATTTATGCTCGGTCTAACGGCAGCAACCTTTGCTACTACCGATTCGGCCCTTACGGCATTGACTACCTCCTTCTGTGTAGATTTTTTAAACTTTAACAAGCGCGCCGATGTTAATAGTACAGCCATGGTTAAAACTAGGCATTACGTTCATATTGCCTTTTCGGCGCTCATGTTTTTAACCATTATTTTATTTAACGCTGTAAATAATGATGCTGTGGTAAGTGCTATATTCAAAGTAGCATCATACACCTACGGACCGCTGCTGGGGCTTTACGGGTTTGGACTTTTTATGAGTGGCCGCCAGGTTAATGACAAGCTGGTACCGTTTGTTTGCTTGATCTCGCCGGCGGTGTGTTACTTTTTAAGTACAGAATCAAAAGAGTTAATGGGCGGTTACGTATTTGACAATGAATTAATCATAGTAAACGGATTGATAACCTTTGTGGGCTTGCTGCTTACCTCAAAGGCTAAAAAACATATTGCAGCGTTGTAATTATTTATATTTTGAATTGATTTTATATGACAAGCGATGATAAAATAAGACAAGCTTTTCAGAACCAGAACTGGCACGAAATAAAGGTTACTGACAGCTGGCAGATTTTTAAAATAATGGCCGAATTTGTTGACGGCTTTGAAAAGCTGGCTAAAATAGGTCCGTGTGTATCAATATTTGGTTCGGCACGTACTGCTAATGATAACCGTTATTATGAAATGGCTGTAGAATGTGGCCGTTTGTTAACTGAGCAAGGTTACGGCGTAATATCGGGCGGTGGGCCGGGTATTATGGAAGCAGCTAACAAAGGTGCTTATGAAGCCGGCGGCAAATCAGTAGGATTGAATATTGAGCTACCTTTTGAACAATTTCATAACAAATATATTGACCGCGACAAGCTATTGGAGTTTGATTACTTCTTTGTGCGCAAGGTTATGTTTATGAAATACTCGCAGGGCTATATTGTATTGCCTGGCGGCTTTGGTACTATGGACGAAGCATTTGAGGCGATAACACTTATTCAAACCGGCAAAATAGCCCGTTTCCCTATTTGCTTTGTGGGCGTAGATTACTGGAAGGGTTTGTTTGAGTGGATAGAAGGAACCATGCTTGGTAAGGAAAAAAACATCAGCCCTGACGACTTGAACCTTTATCGCCTGGTTGATACTGCCGAAGAAGCGTGCGAGCACATCTTCAGATTTTATAACAAGTACCTTCTTAAGCCTAACTTTTAACCGTAACAGTTGGTTGCAGTACAAGTTTAAAAACGTATTACAAGTTAGTGATTATTTATCCACCACAGTATTGGCAACCACCTTTAAACAGGTAAACGTAAGCTACCACAGCGAGGTAAGCTAACAATAGTAAACCAAAAACTATCAGCATAATCAAAGCCATTG
Source organism: uncultured Mucilaginibacter sp. (assembly GCF_913773635.1). GTDB lineage: Bacteria > Bacteroidota > Bacteroidia > Sphingobacteriales > Sphingobacteriaceae > Mucilaginibacter. The sequence continues at coordinate 71,696 of NZ_CAJYGQ010000012.1, read as the reverse complement.
CTTTCCAAAAAGGCATTGGCTTTTTTACTTTTATTTCATCCCTTAGTGTAACCGGCTTTGGTTTACCAAATACAACGGTTAAGACAATAATTAAGATAAAACCTCCAAGCAGCAAAGGCCAAAACCAGTTACGGTGCCACCAGTCTTTGAAATATAATAATGTTGCCTGGCTTTCCTCGCCCGGTGAGGTGTAAAGCTTGGTAACATAATATCCGTAATCAGATGTTTTCCCTATTATTATCCTGATTTCTTTTTTATGCTGTAATAAGAAAAAGTTAGTGCGCGAGGTTTCAAGCTTAACCTCCGTGTTATCATAAGTAATGGATACGTTTGTGTGAGAAAAAGAACTTTTGGTGAATTTTTTGGTCACACTTACTACCGGAACTATTACATCAACCTGTTTGTTAAATATGGCATCACAAATAAAACTGGCTTTTTGAATAGTGCTTAGTGTACCTGCCCAGGTTATAGCAGTCACAAAAACAATTATTGTATAAGCTTCCCATTTTTGGGGGCCGTAGTATTTAAATGCGTAGTAAACGGCTGTAACAAGGCTGATGATAAAAATTGGTGTTCCATATTTATATCCAATACTTGCATCAAGCATATCAAACATAAAATACGAAACTGCATATACAACAATAAAAGCAGTAACAACTATAATGATGAAGAGCGTGTCAAAGCGTTTCATTAAACCTTTTTTATACGCAATCATATACAAGTGGATTTGTTTTAATTCACCAAAATTAGCACACAAGGAATACCATCTATTGACATGTAACAGTAATAAAATATTTGTTGCACCAAATTTTAGTTGACACATCAACCATTATTTATAGCTTTGTGAGGTGAAGAAATGTGATTTTAATAAGGGGCTTTTGTTATTTAGAATTTTTCATTTGCACAAAATTATTTGTAACAAAGCCAACAGATTTTTTTCTAATGAAGGGATGCAAATTCAGGTTGAGCAAATACCCGTTTTAATGGTGATTCATCATTTGGGGCCTTGCTCTCAACAAGATATAGCACACGAACTTTTAAGAGACAAATCATCGGTATTAAGGACCGTTAGTTCTTTACAATCAGCAGGTTTTTTAAAAGTAGAAAACGACTCGGAAGACAAACGAAAAAAACTTGTAAAACTATCGGCACAGGGCTTTTGGCTTACAGAAAAAATCACGGCAGAAGTTGGCGAAATGGATGATAGGATGTTTTCAAATCTTTCTGTTGCTGAAAAGCTGATACTTACTGAACTTTTAGACAAATGCGCCAACAACATCGAAGAAACTGAAGCAATAAATAGTTGACATATCAACACCAAACACAATTTACAACGCATATCAACCTTTAAATATGAATCTGTCAAAACTAACAGCAGTACTCCTACTGATTAGTGGATTTCAAGCCTTTGAAACGGCCTCGGGTCAAAATCAACCACCCGAAGCGCAGGGAATTCACAATTTCAGTGTCAATGAATGTATAACTTATGCTTACGAGCACCAGGCTTCTGTGGTAAATGCCGCATTAGACGTTAAAAGCGCAGAATACCGTATCAAGGAAGTAATCGGATCCGGCTTGCCGCAAATTAATGGAAGTGCATCTTTCCAGGATTATCTTAAAATTCCTACTACACTCATCCCTGGTGAATTTATTGGGCAGCCCGGCTCGTTTATTCCAGTAAAGTTTGGGGTAAAATACCAGTCGGCTTTAGCGGCAGATGTTACTCAACTTATTTTTGACGGCAGCTTTTTGGTGGGTGTGAAAGCTTCAAAAACTTACAAAGAGCTATCGCAACGCAACTATACCCGCAGCCGCATTGATGTAAACGTAAATGTAACCAAGGCTTATTACCAGGTTTTGGTAAGTGATGAGCAGGTGAAGCTGCTTGATGCAAACATAAAACAGCTGAAACAGCAATTGGATCAGACCACAGCCCAAAACAAACAAGGCTTTGTTGAGAAAATTGATGTTGACCGTTTAACCGTGCAATACAACTCGCTGCAAACCCAGCGCGAAAATGTATTAAGACTTTTGGCACTCAACTATCAGCTTCTTAAATTTCAGATGGGTATGCCCGTTGATGATAACTTAATTTTGAAAGATAAGCTGGCAGATGTAAAACTCGATGAATCTGCTACTGCTGAAAGCACTGATACTACTTTTTATAAAAAACGTATTGAATATGGCTTATCTGAAACTCAAATAAAGCTGTATGAATATGATATAAAACGTACCAAGGCTTTGTTTTTACCATCATTAAGCGCCTTTGGTAATTATACATCATCTTACCAAAATAACACTTTTGGCAATTTATACAGTAGTCAGTTTCCGGCAAGTTATGTAGGGCTGCGTTTAAACGTACCTATTTTTAGCGGAGGTCAGCGCATCAATCAACTGCGCCAGGCTGAAATAACAGTTCAGAAATCAAAAAATGAGCAGTCAAACCTTAAAAATGCATTGGCTCTTGAAGCAAACCAGGCTAAAATAATTTACTTCAACGGCTTACAAACCCTTGGCAGTCAACGCAAAAACCAGGAACTTGCCCGCGAAGTACTAAGGGTATCAAAAATTAAATATCAGCAAGGCGTTGGCTCAAGCATTGAGGTAACCCAAGCCCAAACGGCTCTTGAAGATGCCGACAACAAGTACATACAAGGTTTATATGATGCCCTGGTAAGTAAAGTTGACCTGGAGAAAGCATACGGACGTATACAATAATCAAACACAACCTATAGAACACAAATCATGAAAAAATTTATATACATACCTGTACTGCTTTTTTTAGCGGCCTGCAGTAATAAACCTAAAGACAAGAAAGCCGAACTTGCTGAATTGAAAAAACAACAAGCCGACTTAAACTCCAAAATAACTAAGCTACAAGCCGAGGTTGGTAATACCGATTCCACAGCAGCTGTTGAGGTTGGGGTGTTCCCGGTTCAAACTGGTGAGTTTGTCAATTATGTTCAAATACAGGGACGCATTGATGCCCAAGACAATGTAGTAGCTTATCCGCAGGTGCCGGGTACTATTACAGCAATTTACGCCAAAGCAGGTCAGCGCGTAAGCCGCGGGCAATTGCTTGTTCAGCTTGATAATGGCGTGGTAAAACAAAATATAGCTCAGGCCGAGGCACAACTGACACTTAACCGCTCATTATTTCAGCGCCAAAAAGCTTTATGGGATCAAAAAATTGGTACCGAAGTACAATACCTGCAAGCTAAAACTACTTTAGAGGCCAGCGAAAAAGGTCTGTCCGCACTGCGTCAGCAGGCAAACCAAATGCGCATTATAGCTCCTATAAGCGGCACCATAGACCAAATGGACCTAAAGCTTGGCCAGGTAATACAGCCAGGACAAAACGGTATACGCATAGTAAATGCCGAAAACTTAAAAGTTAAGGCCGATGTCCCAGAGTCGTATTCAAGAAGTGTTAATACCGGTAATATGGTGAAAATTCTTGTTCCGGATGCCAGAGATTCTGTTGAAACCAGGGTAACATTTGCCGCAAAATCAATTGACCAGGCGTCGCGCAGCTTTGCGGTTGAGGTAAAGCTACCCGAACGCAAAGGCTTGCGCCCTAACATGACTGCAATTTTGAAGATTGCCGATTATACTAAATCTGATGCTATAGTTATACCTATTAAAGCTATACAACGCTCAGAGGAGGGCGATTTTGTGTACATCATCAATAACGGCACTGCAAAAAAATCAACTATTAAAGCTGGCAAAACCTATAGTGGGAAAACTGAAATTTTATCAGGCATCAAGGCCGGCGACCAGTTGATTATTGACGGAGCTACCGATGTTGAAGACGGCGACAAGGTAAAGGTAACCCAGCAGTAAAACTAAACCATATAGGCAACCACCTTACATCATATTAATATGAAAGATGTACACAAAGAATTTGGCCCCTCAAGTTGGGCCATAGATAATAAAACGGCTATTTACGTACTTATGTTCCTGATAACCATTTTGGGTATCATCAGTTACAATAATTTGCCAAAAGAAAATTTTCCTGATATTGCTGTTCCTAAAATTTTTATCAACACAACTTTCGCAGGTCAGTCACCTCAGAATATTGAAAACTTGGTAACCAGGCAAATTGAAAAGAAGCTTAAATCATTAAAAGGCTTAAAAAAGGTTACCTCAAACTCCGTACAAAACGTATCAATTATTACAGCCGAGTTTACGCCAAACATTGATACCAAAGATGCAAAGATTGATGTACAGGATGCCGTAGACAAAGCAAAAGACGACTTACCTCAAAACGATGATAATTTTAAGGAGCCGGTTGTATCTGACATTAACGTTGCCGATTTGCCTATTCTTTACGTGAACCTTTCAGGTGACTATGACCTGAAAAAGCTCAAAGAATATGCTGATGTTTTGAAAGATGAAATTGAAGGCTTTAAAGAAATATCAAAGGTTGATGAGATTGGTGCCTTAACTCCTGAAATACAAGTAAACGTTGATATTAATAAGATGAGCGCAGCTCAACTTACTTTTCAGGACATTAATACGGCTATAGGGTATGAAAACATCCTGTCATCAACCGGTACTATAAAGTCTGACGGTGTACGCCGTAGTATAGACATCAAAAAAGACTTTAAAAGTGCAGACGAGGTTGCGGCTATGATTATACGTAACCCACAGGGTAAACCTGTTTACTTAAGAGACATTGCCGAAATAAAAGATTCATTTTTGGAGCAAGAGAACTTTGCACGTTTAAAAGGACCGAACGATACAAAATTTAAAAACGTAATTACCTTAAACGTTAGTAAACGCTCGGGCGAAAACCTGATTGAAGCATCAGACAAAATATTTGCGCTGATTAAAGAGAAAAAGAAAAGCTCATTTCCAAAAGGCTTAAACATTACTGTAACCGGCGACCAAAGCGACAAAACCCGAACTACTTTAGATGATTTGATTAACACAATCATCATTGGTTTCGTTCTTGTTACGGTTATCTTGATGTTTTTCATGGGAACAACCAACGCGCTGTTTGTGGCGCTTTCGGTTCCGCTATCATGCTTTATAGCCTTTTTGCTTATGCCTGCCATAGGGTTTACATTAAACATGATTGTGCTGTTCTCATTCTTGCTGGCGCTGGGTATTGTGGTTGATGATGCAATTGTGGTTATTGAAAATACTCACCGAATTTTTGACAATGGGAAGGTGCCTATTAAAGAGGCTGCTAAAATTGCCGCGGGTGAAGTTTTTATGCCTGTATTTTCAGGCACCATGACCACGCTTGCACCATTTGTTCCTTTGGCATTTTGGAATAGTATAATCGGTAAGTTCATGTTCTTTTTACCAATTACGTTAATCATTACTTTGCTTGCTTCCTTAGTGGTGGCTTATATCATGAATCCGGTTTTTGCCGTTGACTTTATGAAGCCGCACCATGAAGGTGAACATGAAAACCCCAAATTTGATAAGGCTACTAAACGTGCGCTCATTTATTTAAGCATTGCTACGGTCATAGCTTATCTTATAAACGTTGGCTTCGGTAATTTTATGGTGCTTATCATCGCACTTTACCTTATCAATCATTTCTTCCTGCTAAAAGTTATCGACAGGTTTCAGAAAAACACATGGCCAAAGTTTCAGCGCTGGTATGCTAAATGGCTTGAGCGTGCTGTTAAGCGTCCTGTTACCATATTATTAGGAACCCTAGGCTTATTTGTTTTTGCTATAGTGTTAACCGGGCTTGTGGGTAAAACGCCCAACTTTTTCCCATCTGGAGACCCCAACTTTGCATATGTATATATCACCTTGCCTATTGGTACCGACCAGGCTACAACCAACGAGGTTACTAGAAAAGTAGAGCAAAAGGTGTCGCAAATAGTTGAACCCGATAAAGACATTGTAACGTCAATCATATCAAACGTTACAAAAAGCGTTACCGACCCGCAAGATGAAGACCAGCTCGATTATCAAAACAAGGGTAAGGTAACCGTTGCCTTTATAAAGTTTGGTGAGCGTGACGGCAAAGACACTAAGGAAATTTTAAATAAAATAAGAGATGGCGTTAAAGGTATTGTACCGGGCGTGCAGATTGCTGTAACACAAGAGGCTGCAGGCCCACCGGTGCAAAAAGATATTAGTATCGAAATTGCCGGAGACGATTTGGATTCACTTGTAAAAACAGGAAACAGGTTAAAAACCTACCTGGCTAAACAAAACATTGCCGGTATTGAAAACCTAGTACCTGATATTGAAAGCGATAAGCCAGTAATTATTTTTGACATTGATAGAGAACGTGCAAATCGTGAAGGTATTTCAACACAGCAAATAAACTATAACCTTCTTACCGCAATATTTGGATGGAGAGCTGCTGATTTCAGAAACACCAAAGAAGACGACTACCAGATTAAAGTGCGTGCGCTTGAAAGCCAGCGCAGCAGCATTGAAGAGTTGCAGAACATGAAAATTACCTATCGTGATTTAGCTACAGGTGGAGCTATAAGACAGGTACCTGTATCTGCTTTCAGTGATGTGCGTTACACTAATACCTTTAGCAACATTAAGCGTAAACAACAACGCCGCGTTTTAACATTATCATCAAATGTTATAAAGCCTTATAATGCCAATGATGTAAACGCAAGCATTTTAACGGCAATAAAGAACTTTAAAAAACCCGATAACATTATTATACGCCAGGGCGGCGGGCAGGAAGATCAGTTAGAGGCTGCAACCTTTTTAGGCGGCGCGTTACTTACCTCTTTTGGTTTAATTCTTATCATTTTGATGTTACAGTTCAATTCCGTCGGAAAAACTCTCATCATCATCAGCGAGATATTCTTCAGTATTATTGGCGTATTGCTGGGTATGAGTATGTTCCAAATGACTATGTCAATTGTAATGACAGGTATTGGTATTATTGCGTTGGCCGGTGTAGTGGTACGAAACGGAATTTTATTAGTTGAGTTTACCGATATGCTTATAGCCCAGGGAGCAAACGTGCACGATGCTGTGGTTGAAGCAGGGCATACCCGAATGACACCTGTATTGCTTACGGCAACTGCCGCCATATTAGGGTTAATTCCGTTGGCTGTTGGCTTTAATATCGATTTTGTAGGCTTGTTTACCCACTTTAAACCACACATTCACTTTGGTGGTGATAACGTAGCTTTTTGGGGTCCGCTTGCCTGGACAATGATATTTGGTTTGGGCTTTGCAACCATAATTACGCTGATACTGGTACCATGTATGTACCTCATACGCGTGAACATGAAGAACTATTTCTTTGGTAAAAAAGAGGCTAAAGAAATCACTACAAATGATTTAAAAACAGCGCATTGATACTTAATTTACAACAAAACGGGCCGCGTTAATGCAGCCCGTTTTGATTAACACATATTAACATCAAAGACCGTTCGGGTAAGCTTCTGGCTGGTATTGATAAACTACTTCAAATGGCTGATGCTTATATTTAGTTGCAAGCTGCCCTATTTTTAAATCTTCCGGCTGCAACGTAGGCTCGCAAACCCAATAAGCCTTACCGTTATAAATAATTGACTCGCCCCCTACCGGTTTATCAAATTGCACAGCAATGGTAAGGTGCGTTGGAAACAACAAGGCAATCATTGGGCGGTTGTAAATTACCTTCACTAAATAAAAAAACAGGGCGGCACGGTCATCGCAATCACTGTAGGTATTAAAAAGCGTTTCCTCGGGCGACATGCGTTTCTCTTTCCCATAGCTTACTTCATCATCTTCATACAGAAATGCATAGCGTGTAAAACGCATCAAGTAATCAACTCCCTTTTTCTCGTCCATCCCCTTAACATTTTGCTTCAATAAGGGTATTAATGATCCATATGTTTCTTTAGTAAGCGGTATATTAAAATAGCTTTTAAAGCTTACGCCAGGGTAATTTGTAAACAAGCTGTCCACCGTTTTATTAAGCTTTATTTTAAAGCTGTATTGTTTATGCTCATACACAAAAGCCAGCTGTTTATCAAAATACGCTTCGGGTTTAAAATCGGGCATACGCGTTACGGCATATGAAAAAGCCATTGTTGCCCCCGGCACTTCAATCTTCACCTGGTAAGGCACATCCTCATTTAAATCAGTTTTTGGATAATCGTGGTAATTAAGACACATATACTTTTTACCATCAATCATAAAAAAGGGTATATCGCGTATATCCTCATCATTGTAAACATAAAATATTAGCTTGTTATTGGCTACAGCTAATTTGGCATCATATCCGGTTTTAGCAAGTAAAAACCATTTATATAAAGTATAGCGAGGGTAGTTTTCCTTTTTAGGGCTTATTTGCTCAGCAACACGCCTTACAAGCTGGTAATACAACCAATCATTAAGTTGATGTTCCTTTTTATAGGCTATTAGTGAATCAGTAATGAGCTTGTATTGAGATGAATTAACTTTGCTATAAAATTCCTTAATACCTTTTTGTGTTAAAACGGTATCAACCGCTATTTGAACACTTGCATCGGCAGTTGCAACAAAGGGGTCATTATACAAATTAAGTTTAATAGGTATGCTCCTGCCCTGAGCGTTAGCGGTAAAAACCAAACACTTAAAGCATAAAGCAAAAAAACTCATCCCTACTATACCCTTCACGCTATTTACAATTGGTTATAATAAATATACAATAACTTAACATAATTGTAACATTAAGTTTTTATACCAATTGACTATCTATTTCCGTTACACTTAACATTGACTGAACAAACGCTGGAAGTCGACAGTCTTAAGCGCAGATGAATGAATTTAAATGCCGCGTTTAGCACCCCATATATGGATGTGCAACCTATCAGAATAGTTGTAATTATACTGTTTACATAACTCCACAATCCAGTTTTGTTTTTGCTGTAAACTTTCAACCGATGAGCCTTGTGGCATTAAAAACACGGCTTCGTTATTTATTTTATGATCAAAGATTATTTGTTGAACTTCATTCAGGTCATCATTTGTATCTACAACAAATTTGAAGTTTGATTTTGGAGATGCTGCAAACCAACTTATTACCTCGGGCACAACGCGTTCGCCATAATCCACCCCAGAGTTTGATAACTTCACCGAAACATTGTATTGATCAGACAAAGCATCTACTTCAGGCAAAGGAATAAACGTACCATTAGTTTCATACTCAATATGGTAAAGCGGGTTGGTTTTACGCAGTAATTGAAGCAATGAAATAAGCGACTTTTGCTGAATAAGTGGCTCGCCACCTGTAATAACCAAATTTTTACAGTTGTAGTCGGCCACAATGTTGTTTATCTCGTCATCGCTCAAAAGAGCCATCATCTCATCTTTAGCAAACTTCTGGTAGCCTGGCAAAGCTTCATTGTTATGTGTGTAAGATGTTCCTTCCCAATTCCAGGTGTAATCAGTATCACACCACTTACAATATAAATTGCACAATGATAAACGTATAAAAACTGATGGTTTGCCTAAATTTTTACCTTCACCTTGTATGGAATGAAAAATTTCGGGCCTGTTATTTAGTTTGGCAAGCTTTAACATAACAATTAATGCGCAATGACTTACGCTTAAAATTCAACTTGCAAAAGTACTATAATTTGCCCGCTTAAATGTCAATGCAAAGCATTATTCAATAGTCAAACTTCCATTAGTGAACTATGATTTATGTACTACATAAATGATTTAAATACCATAATTTTACAGCGGACATATGTTTAAGCCCTATACTATAAAAGACATTGCTAAAGCGCTGGGTTTATCAACCTCAACGGTGTCTCGCGCATTAAATGGCAGCTATGAAATAGGGACCGAAACAAAAAAACTGGTTTTAGAATACGCCGAAAAGGTTAACTACCGCCCCAACCCTATTGCTCTTAGCCTGAAAGAACAACGAAGCCGTTCAATTGGCGTTGTTGTATGTGAAGTTGCTAATAACTACTTTTCGCAGGCAATTAATGGTATCGAGTCAATTGCTTACAGCTCAGGCTATCATGTAATCATCACGCAAACACATGAATCAGCAGCACGTGAGGCGGCAAATGTGCAACACCTTTTATCCAGGCATGTAGATGGGCTGCTCATCGCCCTCTCGGCAGAAACTACCGATACTTCAGAATTTAAATTTTTGCACAGTAAAGGTTTTCCTATGGTTTTCTTTGACCGTATTGCCGAAAATATTGATACTCACAAAGTAACTGTGGATAATTTTAAAGGTGCTTTTGAAGCTACTGAGCAACTGATAAATGCCAGGTACACCAAAATTGCAAACTTAGCCAGTACACCTAATTTGCTTAATACACGTGAACGGTTTGACGGTTACAAAGCTGCCTTACTTAAGCATAATATTCAAATTTTACCCGAGTACGTTAAGTATTGTCATCATGGCGGAATGGTTGCCGGAGAGGTAGAAAATGCTTTGCAAGAACTGATGAGTTTGCCCGACCGGCCTCAGGCTATTATATCAACAAACGACAGGCTAACAACCGGCTGCATACCTATACTTAAAAAAATGGGCTACCGTATACCTGAGGATGTGGCCTTAACCGGCTTCACCAACTCAGAGGTGGCAGAATCATTTGCACCTCCGCTTACTGTAATCAGGCAACCTGCATTCACTATGGGCCAAATGGCTACCGAAATGCTTATAAACGTTATTGAAAGTAAGTACCCGGTATATGAAGCAATGAGCACCCAAGTTAGCACAGAACTTATTGTTCGGCAATCCTCAATACCTTCAAAGTCTTTTTTGCCGTAAGCTAATTTACTTGCAAATGTTTGCAATTTAAACGGGTTCATTACCTTTGCCCGTACTTTAGGATAGCAGACAACCTACTGCTTCATCTAATCACACAATTTAATATGCATTATAAAAAATCAATAACAGCCGTTGCTGTAGTTATTACAAGCTTTGTATGTTTATCATTTTCTATTGGAAAGCGTAATACTGCATTCTTAAAAATAGGCCACCGTGGAACACGCGGATTGATGCCTGAAAATACCATCCCGTCTATGCTTAAAGCTATTGAGTTGGGCTGTAACACTATTGAATTTGATGTGCACATTACTAAAGATGGACAAGTTGTGGTTTATCATGACTCATCGGTAAACCCTGAATATACTCAATTAGCCAGCGGAAGTGATATTGCGCCGGGTGAACGTAAAAAGTATACGTTCTACCAGATGAATTATAGCGATATAAGACATTTTAAGATAGGCTTAAAAAAATATCCGGCTTTTCCGGAGCAGCAATTAACAGCATCTTATGCCCCCCTGTTATCCGAAATGATTGACTCGGTTGAAGCATTCACCGCAACACACAAATATCCGAAAGTTAATTACCTGCTCGAAATCAAATCAAGCAAAGAAACAGATGGTGTTGAACAACCCGTACCTGCTGTATTTGTTGAGAAGGTTATGTCTGCACTTAAGTCTAATAAACTTCGTGACCGCCTTGTTATTCAATCATTTGATATGCGCCCATTGCAAGTTTTAACTAAAAAGTATCCGAAAGTAAAGCTTGGTTTTTTAACGGGCGATAATAAAGTGAGTGTAGAGCAAAACCTGGCGCTGCTTGGCTTTAAACCTCAATTCTACAATCCGCATTATGGCATGGTCAATACCGAAATGGTTAACGCGTTGCATGCAAAAGGCATTAAAATATGCCCGTGGACTGTGAATGAGCTTGATGATATAAATAAAACTTTAGCATTCAATGTTGATGGCATAATTACCGACTACCCTGATCGCTTGGCTAAAGCATTAAAGTAGTAACTATACACTCTTGAAATGAAACTCTTTCGCCTTGCTTGCCTCATATTATTCGTCTTTGCTTGCAATTTTACTTATGCTGCAGAGATAAAAAGCCTGGGTGTGCCATACATTCAAAATTATGCCAAAGCCGCTTATAATGCCGGAAACCAAAACTGGGCAGTTGCGCAAGACGAGAGTGGTATAATGTATTATGGAAATGCTGAGGGTTTATTAGTATACGATGGCCGTTACTGGCAAAAGCATCAAATGCCTCACAGGCAAATTGTACGTTCGGTAGCAACTGATAACAACGGAAGAGTTTATGCGGGCGGCTTTGGTGATTTTGGGTACTGGCATTATAAAAACAACAAGCTTACTTTTAAATCTCTTACGTCGTTGCTTCCGCAAAAGGCAAAAGTAACCGATGAAATATGGAAGATTTACGTAGATGGCGACCGTGTGCTGTTCCAATCCTTCTCGTCGATTTATATATATCAGCACAACAAAATAACCACAATTAAAGCTGATGCATCATTCTTGTTCCTGCACAAATGCGGCAATCGTTTCCTTGTGGAAATTTTAGGCAAGGGACTTTTTGAACTTAAAGACAATAAGCTATCATTTGTTAAAGGCAGCGAAAGCATAAAACAGGTGCTCTCTATACTACCCTTCACTAACGGAAAGTTTATAATCGGTACAGTAAAAAACGGACTCTATTTGTTCGATGGAAGCAGTTTTTCGGCCTTTAATACTCCGGCAAATAGATTCTTGAAAAATTACCAGTTGAACAATGGCTGCAAAGTACTTGGTAAATATTATGCATACGGAACCATATTGAATGGCCTCATTATCATTAATGAGCTAGGCGAAATTGTACAGCAGATAAGTAAAAGCAGTGGTCTTCAAAATAATACTGTTTTAAGTATATACGCAGATAATGACCAAAACCTATGGGCCGGACTTGATAACGGCATTGACCGGGTAGAGCTTAACTCGCCGCTGTACTTCTACCTTGATAAGTCAGGAGATTTTGGTACAGTATATTCCAGCTTAATTCATAATGGTAAAATATACCTGGGCACAAACCAAGGGCTGTTTTACAGCAAGTGGTCGTCTGTGAACCGCAATCAGCTTAAGTTTGAACTTATTCCAGGTACTCAGGGGCAGGTATGGGACTTGTCTTTAATTGACGGTGAATTACTTTGCGGACACAACAACGGCACCTACCTCGTAAATGAAAACACCGTTGAGCAAATTTCGAAGGTAAGCGGCGGCTGGACAATCAAAAAACTAAAATCGTCATCCAACTACCTCATCCAAGGCACTTATAACGGCCTTGTTTTGTACAACAAAAGTGCAACTGGCCACTGGCAATTTTATAAGCACATCAATGGTTTTAACGAGCCATCAAGACTGGTTGAGCAGGATAATAAAGGCAACATTTGGGTAAGCCATGCTTACAAGGGGCTCATAAAATTAACCTTAAGTGCCGATTATGGAAAAGTGATCAGTAAAGCTTATTTTAATGAGCGCAATGGTCTACCGGCGAATTTCAATATAAACGTCTTCAATCTTGAAGACCGAATAGTGTTTGCAACCGACTCGGGCTTTTATACCTATGACGACATTAGTAACCACTTTGCGTCTTATCAATCGTTGAATAAGTCATTACAGCTTTTTTCGGGTTCAAACAAAGTCATTCAGGCCGACGAGCATAAGTACTGGTTTATTAACCATGGAAAGGTTGCCCTGGTGAGCTTTACACAACCCGGAAAAGTTATAGCAAACCATTCGCCGTTCAGTATTTTAAACGGGCGTATGGTTCAGTATTACGAAAATATAAGCTGCATAACTAAATCAACATACCTCATTAGTATTGATGACGGCTTTGTAATTTATGACAGTAGCGAAAAAGATGTCTATCAATATCCAAAGAAGTTACCAAAAGTACTTATACGTAAAGTTGATGATATAACCGACAAGTATATTACATTAACTGAAACAGGCACTTCAAACGATGAATTGCAATTAAAAAACTCCCGTAACAATGTCCGCATCTCATACACGCTTCCTTACTACAGGCAGAATAAAATCAGGTATCAATACTATTTAGACGGTTACTCCCAACAATGGTCAGATTGGGGTGCGGCAACACAAAAAGATTTTACTAACCTCGGGTCAGGTGTTTATACATTTAAGGTTAAAGCACGATTGGCCAACGGCTTACAAACTGCTATTACCGCCTTCCAATTTGAAATTTTGCCACCTTGGTACTCTACTAAATGGGCTTGGTTCGTTTACCTTTTGATCTTGGGCGGCTTAGCTTACCTGGCTAAAAAATTGTACAATAAAAAGCTTGTAAAAGATCATGAACGCATAACTAAACGCATACAGGCCGAGCAGGAACTGATTTTGAAGCAAGAAACGGAAGCTAACGAAAGAAAAATTGCGAGGCTGCAAAACGAAAAGCTACAAGCCGAACTCGATGCTAAGAACCGGGAGCTATCCAACTCAGCATTGTCTGTTGCGTATAAAAATGAATTATTGCAAAAACTGAGTGACGAAATTTTAAAGATTAAAGATCAAAGTGGTAATAAACTGCCTGCTGAACAAGTAAGCAAGGTGCAAAAAGTGATAACTGAAGGAATGAACGACGAGCGCGACTGGAACCTTTTCGAAAAAAGCTTTAACGAGGCTCATGAAAATTTCTTCAAAAAATTAAAATCTCAACACTCCGAACTGGTTCCAAACGATCTCAAACTTTGCGCATATCTGAGGATGAATATGAGTAGCAAAGAGATTTCATCGTTACTCAACATAACTCTGCGTGGAGTAGAAATCAGGCGTTATCGCTTGCGGAAAAAGCTGAATTTACCCCATGATAAGAACCTCGCAGAGTTTCTCATGGAGCTATAATACTACATCATTACCTCTCATAGTTCATAAAAGAATACATACTATCTCGATTGTCACCAGCAAACATCCGCAAAAAACATTTACACATAAATAATTAAAAATCAATTACTTGAGATAGTAAATTAAAATGTTTGTGTGTAAATACACCTATGTTTTAGACGTAAGATGTATTAATGTAGAGTTAATATAGTTGCACTTCTGCCCGCTCAAATTGAATTTTGCCAAAGCAATAAGCCCCTATTATTGTTAACCAATTAACTAAAATTATTATTTATGAAAAGAATCTTTACAAGGATTGTCTTCCTTGCTTTACTGTTTCTTTCGTCGTTTGCTCTTGCGCAAAACGGTACGATAACAGGTAAGGTAATTGATGCCACAGACAAACAGCCCCTGCCCGGCGTGACTGTAAAACTCAGCGGTTCGGCTACAGGTACACAAACTGATGCTCAGGGTAACTATACCATTTCGGCTCCTGCCAATGGCACGCTTACCTTTAGCTATATAGGTTACGCTAACCAGGATGTAACTATCAACAACCGCACCACAATTGATGTAAACTTAGCTGCCTCTAATAAAAGTTTAGAGCAGGTAGTGGTAATAGGTTACGGTACACAACGCAAACGTGATGTTACCGGCTCTATTGGTAATGTAAGTGGTGCTGAACTTACCAAGCAACCTGTTCAAACCCCTACTCAAGCCTTGCAAGGGAAAGTAGCCGGTGTGCAGGTGTTAGGTTCTGGTCAGCCTAATGCTCAGCCTCAGCTTCGTATACGCGGTACAGGCTCTGTGTTAGGTGGGGCTAACCCATTATATGTAGTTGATGGTGTGCTTACTGATGATATCCGCAACATTAACAATAACGATATTGTTAGCATTGATGTACTTAAAGATGCATCGGCTGCTATTTACGGTGTTCGTGGTGCCAATGGTGTTGTAATCATCACCACCCGTAAAGGGAAAAACGGCCCGCCTGTAATCAGGTATGATGCCAATGCAGGTTTCCGCGAGCTTTCAAACAGAGTACAGATGGCAAACCGCGATCAGTACATCAACTATTTACGTGATGCCAGCCCTAATGATGTAGCGCGCGACGTGGCCCCTCTTACCACCCCCGGCACAACCGATTGGTATGATGCCGTTTTACGCAAAGGCTTGCAGATGAGCCATAACTTATCTCTAGCTGGAGGCAGCGAAAAAACTACGTACTTTTTCAGCGCAAACGCTTTTACTGATGATGGTTTGATCAAAACAAATTCATTTGACCGTTACAGTTTCCGCTCAAATATTGACGTAAAAATCACGGACAATTTAACGTTTGGAACTCAAATGTCATTAACCCGTAGCAACGAACGCCCGGTGCCTTTATCTGGTGTCTACAGCAACGTGTACCGTGCTGCACCAATTATTCCGGCTCAGGATGAAAACGGTCGTTATGGCAACACCAGTATATGGGGTAACTTAGGCAACCCATTATTAAGCCTTAACAAAACCAACAACCAAACCATCAATAACCGTGTACAGGGCAACGTTTACCTTGAGTACAAGCCTATTAAGTCTTTAACCCTACGCACAGCTTTAAACGCCGATGCATATTGGAATAAACAGCGTAACTATAATGCGAAATTTGCCGCAGACGGTAACATATTTACTGTTGCAGGTGGTCAGCAATTCAGCAACTTCAGTACTTTGTTTATTCAAAATGACCAGTCGTTTTGGACAGTTTGGGATAACACTGCTACCTGGCAACAAAGCTTTGGTCAGCATAACCTAACCGTTTTGGGTGGCTTTACGCAAGAATATATCAAAACAGATTTGTTTAGCGGTAGCCGTCGTGATGTTCCTGAAGATCCTGATTTATGGTACTTAAATACAGGTAACCCTGATGTAGGTGCGGTATATGCCAACTCAGGAACTTTATTCCGTCGTTTATCTTATTTAGGTCGCATTAATTATAGCTATGCAGGTAAGTATTTATTCAACACCTCATTCAGAGCTGATGGTAGTTCACGTTTTAGCAAAAAATATGGCTACTTCTCTACCTTCGGTGCAGGCTGGGTAATTTCTCAGGAAGATTTTCTTCGTGATAGTAAAGTAATCAGCAATTTGAAGCTGCGTGGTAGCTGGGGACAACTAGGTAATGATAATATAGCTCAGGGCTTATTCATTACAACAGTACAGCCTAACTTGCCTTATTTTTATAATAATAGCCTCACCTTAGGTAGTGCTATTCAGGATATAAAAGATCCAAACTTGAAATGGGAAAAAACAACCCAATTTGACTTTGGTATCGAATATGGTTTCTTGAACAACAAGTTAACCGGTGAAATTGACTATTATAATAAAAAGGTAGTTGATGCACTGACGAATGTTACCCTACCGGCTATCTTAGGCGACCCTGATGCATTGTTTGTAACAAACGCTGCTTCATATCGTAACTCAGGTGTTGAATTTGCTATTAAATGGAGCGACAAAATTGGCAAACTGAATTACACCATAGGTGGTAACATTAACTACAACAAAAACGAAGTGGTTGGCTTAAACGGTGGTCAGGCTCTTTTAGGAGGCAGTATTGGCAACCAGGGCAATATTACCCGTACTGATAATGGCCAGCCAATTGCAAGCTATTATGTATTGCAGCAAACCGGTATATTTCAAAACCAACAGCAAATTGATGCTGCACCAAGCTATAACTTAGGTGGTTATGGAAAAAGCATCGGCGGTATGGTTTATGCCGACGTTAGCGGCCCTGCCGGAGTACCTGATGGTGTGGTTGATTCATATGACCGTGTTTACGCAGGCTCATACCAACCTAAATACTACGGTGGCTTCAACATTGGCTTGGATTATGAAAACTGGGATTTAAGTGCTGATTTTTACGGCAACTGGGGCAACCAGATCTATAATGGTCGTAAGGCTTTCCGTGCCAATGCGCTTGACAACATCCAGGCTGATTACGCTAACAACCGCTGGACTCCAACCAACGCATCAAATACCGATCCGCGCACCATTCCGCAAAACATGCCGGCCTCTACTTACTTCGTTGAGTCGGGAGCGTTTTTACGTTTAAACAATTTAACACTGGGTTACACTTTCCCTGCCGAAATGCTTAAACGCATTAAAATTAATAAAATCAGGGTATTTGCTGCATCGCAAAACTTCTTTACAGCTAAACGCTACAGCGGTTTTACTCCTGAGCTTATCCCTGCTGACGTAATTTCATCAGGTGTTGATTTAAACGGATACCCAACAACCCGCACGTTTACTTTCGGACTTAATGTTGAATTTTAATCACTACCACTACAATGAAATCATTATATAAATTTTCAACCATAACTGCGATGACTGCGCTACTTGTAGGCACCGGTTATTCGTGTAAAAATTCGCTTGATGTAAATCCGCAAGGTGAAATTACAGAAGCGCAAATTATCAGCGATCCTAACGTTGCTTCCAATCTGGTTACCGGTATATACAATATATTTTTTGCCGGCGATGCTTTTGGCAACGATGTAAGAGGCTTTCAGTTTACTGTTTTAGGTGATATAGCCTCTGATGATGCTGATAAAGGAAGCACAGCCAGCGACTATGGCGATGCCAACACTATTGACCAGCTAACAGCCAATGGAAACAACGGTGTGGTTAACAATATATGGAAAGGTTATTACCAGGCAATTGCCCGCGCTAACCAGGCGCTTAGTCAATTGCAAAACGCCCAGTTTGATGCAACGGTAAAGAACCGTTTAATTGGTGAAGCCCGTTTTTTACGCGCCATGTTTTACTTTAACCTGGTTCGCATTTTTGGTGGAGTGCCTTTACTTGACCGTGTTCCGGCTGCAAGCGAAGCCAATTCGCCACAGTTTCAAACGCGTGCAACCGCAGAAGACATCTACAAATTTGTTATTGCTGATTTAACATTTGCAGCCGAAAACTTACCGGTTATTGCTAACAACAGTGCTGATGTAGGCCGTGCAAGCAAAGGTGCAGCTCAGGCATTACTGTCTAAAGTTTACCTTTACAATAAAGACTATACCAATGCATACGCCATGTCTGATGCAGTTATTAAAAGTAATAATTACTCGCTGTTAGCTGATTATACGTTATTGTTCCGCCAGGTAAGCAATAACAGCAAAGAATCAATTTTTGAAATTCAAGCAGGACAAAACCTTGCTTGTAATGCTGCAATTGACAGGTTTACCGTAGCCCAAGGCCCGCGTGCCGGTGGTAAAAATGGCTGGGTTGACCGTGGTTACGGCTTTAACAACCCATCGCAAAGCTTGGTAAATGAATTTGAAGCCGGTGATGTACGCAAAAATGCCACTATCATCACCATAAATCCTTCAAACGGTGCAAACTCGGTAGGTACGGTGTTATATGACGGATTCCGTATACCAACACAGGATTCAGTTCAAAATCAACGCTATAACTATAAGGCTTACTACAGCCGTCAGGCTGAGCCAAATTGTGGCAACTTTGACAGGTTACCAAAGCATGTAATGGTAATCAGATACGCAGAAGTTCTTTTAATACATGCTGAAGCTGCCTTGCAAACAGGCCAGGGTGGTATTGCTCAAAGCGACATTAATCAACTACGTACACGCGCTAAAGTTCCAACTATTGGTATACCAACGTTGCAACAAATCTGGCATGAGCGTCGTGTTGAACTCGCTATGGAGCAAGATCGCTTTTTTGATCTTGTTCGTCAGGATGCCGTGCAGCCAGGCCGTGCTGCAGCTGCGTTCGCTGCTGACGGCAAAACCTGGAATGCAAACCGGGCATTATTCCCTATCCCGCAACAGCAAATTGACTTAAGTGGCGGCTTATTAAAGCCAAATCCAAGCAATTAATATTTTGCCGCCACGAATTCACCTGGTGTCTTCGTGGCGGCATTTTTAAAGTCTGTAATTCTGCAGCCAAATCCTTAAGGCCCAACCGGCATTTTACCCAGTAATCCCTATGAAAAAAGTACTGCTCATTATTATCCTATTTACCGTTTTAACAGGTGTAAATTCGGTATCACTTGCGCAAACGGCTGGTAGTACAACTTACAACCCTGATTTAAAAATAAAAAAAGGGCTTACTGATAAACAGTTACTTGACCTGGTTGAAAAACAAACATTCCAGTATTTTTGGGATGGAGCCGAACCCAACTCCGGCTTAGCGCGTGAGCGTTTTCACGTTGATGGCGATTATCCTCAGAACGATAAAGATGTTGTAGCTACGGGTGCGGCAGGCTTTGGCGTAATGGCCATTGTAGCCGGCATTGACAGGCATTATATCACCCGCAAACAAGGGTTTGAGCGTTTGCAAAAAGCCGTAAATTTTTTAGGTAAGGCTGATCGTTTTCACGGAGCATGGCCACATTGGCTATATGGTGAAACCGGAAAAGTGAAGCCTTTTGGTAAAAATGATGATGGAGGTGATCTTGTAGAAACGGCTTATTTGGCTCAGGGATTACTTTGCGTTCGCCAGTATTTCAAAAACGGCAATGCTGCAGAACGCAAACTGGCTGCACAAGTAGATAAGCTTTGGAAAGAAATTGACTGGAACTGGTACCGCAATAGCGAAAAAAATGTGTTGTACTGGCATTGGTCACCTAATGTGGGTTGGCAAATGAATTTCCCGGTTACGGGTTATAACGAGTGTCTTATTATGTACATAATGGCCGCTTCCTCTACTACCCACGGCATACCTGCCCAGGTTTATCATGAAGGCTGGGCAAAAGGGGGAGCCATTAATACAAACTTCAAATTATACAATTACCCAATTAAGCTAAAACATAACGGACCTGAAAACCAGGTTGGTCCTCTATTTTGGTCCCAATACTCGTATTTAGGTCTTTGCCCTAGAGGCTTAACTGACCGCTATGCCAATTATTGGAACGAGGTCAAAAATCACACACTCATTCAACGTGCCTATTGTATAGACAACCCTAAACACTTTAAAGGTTATGGTGCTAACTGCTGGGGGTTGACAGCAAGTTATTCAGTTAACGGCTACGCAGGGCATAGTACGCATGAAGATTTGGGCGTAATAACCCCAACCGCTGCGCTATCAAGTTACCCATATACGCCTGAATACTCCATAAAAGTGATTCGTCACCTTTACGAAGACCTGGGTGATAAAGTATGGGGCAAATATGGTTTCTATGATGCTTTCAGCGAAACCGACAATTGGTACCCTAAACGTTACCTGGGTATAGACCAAGGCCCTATTGCTGTAATGATTGAAAATGGCCGCTCGGGTTTACTTTGGAAATTATTTATGAGCTGCCCCGAAGTAAAAGCCGGTTTAAAAAAACTCGACTATAAATCTACCTACCTCACCAAAAAATAATGAAGTTAGGCCTAACTATATTATTCGGCTTTTTATGTAGTGCGCCTGCAATATCGCAGGTAAATCAAAACCGTACCTACTGTAACCCGCTCAACATTGATTACACTTACATGATTTACAATGCCGAGCAGGGTTTGTCATACCGTTCAGGTGCCGATCCCGCTGTTGTTAAGTTCAGGGGTGAATATTATATGTTCGTTACCCGATCGTTAGGTTACTGGCACTCAAAAGACTTAACCAACTGGGATTTTATCATACCCGAAAAATGGTATTTTCAGGGAAGCAACGCTCCTGCTGCCCACAATTATAAAGACTCAGTATTATATGTAACCGGAGACCCATCGGGCTCAATGAGTATACTTTACACCAACAACCCGAAAAAAGGGGATTGGAAGGCCAAACCATTTATACTAAATGATCTGCAAGATCCTGATTTATTTCTAGATGATGATGGTAAAGCCTACATGTTTTGGGGCTCATCAAACACTTTCCCTATACGCGGAAAGGAGCTTGACCCAAATAATAACTTTAAGCCGGTTTCAAAAACTGTTGAGCTGTTTAAACTTGATGGTGATAAGCATGGCTGGGAACGCTTCGGCGAAAACCATTCTGATACCAAACTAAAAGGTTACATGGAGGGCGCATGGCTAACCAAGCATAACGGAAAATATTACATGCAATATGCCGCACCCGGCACCGAATTTAATGTTTACGGCGATGGTGTTTACGTAAGTGATAAACCGCTTGGGCCATATACTTACGCTCAAAACAACCCTATATCATACAAACCCGGGGGCTTTATAAACGGAGCAGGTCACGGCAGTACAGTTCTTGGTCCGGGTGGGCAGTATTGGCATTATGCTTCTATGGCGCTATCAGTTAACGTAAATTGGGAACGGCGGCTTTGTGCCTATCCTACTTTTTTTGATGCTGATGGCCTGATGTATTCCAATACGTATTTTGGTGATTACCCTCATTTTGCGCCAGCCATGACAGGCAAAAAAGGCGACTTTACGGGCTGGATGCTGTTGAACTATAAAAAACCTATTACAGCCTCCTCTACCCTAATAATCGAGCACAGCGCAGATAAAGATGTAAAAACTTTTTGGCTTGCCGCTGAAAATAATGATAAGCAATGGTTACAAGTAGATTTGCAAAAACAAGCCACCGTATACGCAGTACAACTCAATTTTGCCGACTACAAAAGCAATTTGTATGGCCGCGTTGATGGACTTAAACATCAATATACGGTTGAAGGAAGTATTGATGGTAAAACCTGGAAACTGTTAATTGACAAAAAAGACAGTTTTACCGACAATCCTAACGATTACATTGAGCTGGAAACACCTGCTTTGGTCAGGTATGTTCGCTACAACAACATTTATGTACCGGCAAACCTGGCTATATGTGGCTTCAGAATATTCGGCAACGGAAATGGAGCTGCTCCTGCCATCCCCAAAAATTTCAAAGTTATACGCCAAGCTGACCGCCGCGATGCAACGATTACCTGGAATGCTGTTAAAGGCAGTCAGGGATATAACATTAAATGGGGCATTGCGCCAGATAAATTATACAATTCTTGGTTGATATATGATAAAAATGAGCTTGATTTGAAAAGTTTAGGCACAAACCAAGCCTATTATTTCAGCATCGAATCGTTTAACGAGAACGGTGTAAGTAAATCATCCAAACCAATTAAAGTACAGTAATGAAATTAAAATTTTTCTTCCTGCTTGCATTATCATGCATTACAACGTTTACCATTGCACAACAGAAACCTGCCTTTTGGAATGACATTCAAAAGTTTAAAAAGAAAGACAGCCTAAATGCCCCCGCAAAGGGCGGCATCCTTTTCATCGGCAGTTCATCGTTTACAAAATGGACTGACTTAGAAAAGGTTTACAAAGATTATGGTGCTATAAACCGGGGCTTTGGAGGATCAACCCTGGTTGACGTTAATCGCTATGTTAAAGATATTGTATTTCCGTACCAGGCACGCCAGGTAATAATTTACTGCGGTGAAAACGATATTGCCGGCGGTGCAAGTGCAGTAGAAACACTAGACCATTTTGCCAGCCTGTTTACCAGCATACGCAACAACCAGCCGGATGTGCCTTTGGCTTATATATCAATAAAGCAAAGCCCATCGCGCACCAAGTACTCATCAGCCTTTTTACATGCTAATGCTTTAATCAAAGAGTTTTTAACGCATTACAAGGCTACCCAATTTATTGAGGTTGACAGCAAAATGCACAACAAAAATGGCAGCCTGCGCCCTGAGTTATTTTTATCAGACATGCTGCATATGAAGCAACCCGGTTACGATATATGGATAAAGGAGATTACTCCTTACTTGTTAAAAAACTAAAGAATAAAGATTACTAACTATGAAGAAAGCTACCTCGCTTATATGTATTGCTGCGTTTTGTGCTGCCTCTGCGCAGTCACAAGTTAGAAAGCCGGTATCAGCAGAAAAAGCTAAAATGAATGCCTTTGTAAGCCAGCTAATGGCTAAAATGACTGTAGATGAAAAAATCGGTCAGCTTAACCTGGTAACGGGTGGTGAGGCAACAACTGGTACCGCCGTAAGCACAGGGGTTGAAAAAAAATTAGCCAGCGGACAGATTGGTGGTATTTTTAGCTTAACCACCCCCGGGCGCGTACGTAAAGCACAGGAAATTGCAGTGAAAAACAGCCGTTTACATATACCTCTGATTTTTGGTCAGGATGTTATACATGGGTATAAAACTAGTTTTCCTATACCGCTGGCTTTAGCCTGCAGCTGGGATTTGGATTTAATACAACGCACAGCCCGTATGGCCGCTGTTGAGGCCAGTGCTGATGGAATCAACTGGACGTTTTCGCCCATGGTTGATATATCGCGCGATGCACGCTGGGGACGTATAGCCGAAAGCAGTGGCGAAGATACTTACCTGGGTTCACAAATAGCCAAAGTTATGGTTAAAGGTTACCAGGGCGATGACCTAAAAAAAGCCAACACCATTATGGCTTGTGTTAAACACTTTGCGCTGTATGGTGCTGCCGAATCGGGCCGTGATTATAATACTACCGACATGAGCCTTGACCGGATGTACAATGAGTACTTTCCGCCTTACAAAGCAGCCGTTGATGCTGGAGCGGGTAGCGTAATGGCATCTTTTAATGATATAAATGGCGTACCTGCTACTGCTAACAAGTGGTTACTTAACGATGTGTTGCGCAAACAATGGGGCTTTAACGGCTTTGTAGTGAGCGATTACACCGGCGTGAGCGAGATGATAGAGCACGGCCTGGGTGACCTGCAGAAAGTTTCAGAGCTGGCACTTAAAGCAGGTACCGAAATGGATATGGTAAGTGAGGGTTACTTAACCACGCTAAAGAAATCAATGCAACAAGGTAAGGTTACCATAGCCGAAATTAATAATGCCTGCCGCTTAATATTAGAAGCTAAATATAAATTAGGATTATTTGAAGACCCCTATCGCTATTGCAGCGAAGAGCGCGCTCAAAAAGAGATATTAACGCCCGAAAATTTAAGTTTCAGCCGTGAAGTTGCAACGCAAAGCTTTGTATTACTTAAAAACCAGGGTAACGTACTTCCTTTAAAAAAATCGGGAACTGTAGCTGTGATTGGCCCGCTTGCTGATAGCCGCGCAAACATGCCGGGCACATGGGCGGTAAATGCTGATTTGGCCAACACGCCATCGTTACTTGAGGGTATTAAGGGTGTAGCGGGCAAAGATGTTAAAATCATTCACAGCTTTGGTGCTAATTTAACAAGCGACGCTACCCTGCAAAAAAACGCTACCATGTTTGGCCGCGAAATACCACGCGATAACCGCCCCGAAAATGAGGTAATTGAAGAAGCGGTTAATACGGCTAAAAAAGCAGACATTGTATTAGCTGCATTGGGTGAAAGTTCAGAAATGAGCGGTGAAAGCTCAAGCCGTACTGACATTGAAATACCTGCCGTTCAAAAGCGCTTATTGGCCGCATTGTTAAAAACAGGCAAGCCTGTGGTACTGGTATTATTTACAGGCAGGCCGTTAGCCATCAAATGGGAAAGCGAAAATGTTCCGGCTATATTAAACGTTTGGTTTGGCGGCTCGCAGGCTGCGTATGCTATTGCTGATGTATTATTCGGAAACGTAAATCCTTCCGGTAAACTGTCAGTAACATTCCCTCAAAATGTTGGGCAGGTACCGTTGTATTACAGCCATAAAAACACCGGTCGCCCTTTGGCACCAAATGGCTGGTTCAGCAAATTCCGTTCAGGATATCTGGATGTAAGTAATGATCCGCTATTTCCATTTGGCTTTGGTTTAAGCTATACTACATTCAGCTACAGCGATGTTAAGCTAAGCGCAGCAAGCTTAAAACCCGGGCAGGCAATCACGGCAAAAGTAACCGTTACAAACAACGGCAAAGTTGAAGGCAAAGAGGTAGTACAACTTTATACCCGTGATTTGGTTGGCAGCAGTACCCGTCCTGTTAAGGAGCTTAAAGGTTTTCAAAAAATAAGCCTTAAGCCAGGTGAAAGCAAAGAAGTAAGCTTTTCAATCACCGAAAACGACTTGAAGTTTTATAATCAACAACTAAAATATGTTGCCGAGCCGGGTGACTTCAAAGTATTTATAGGCCCTAACTCGCGTGATGTTAAAGAGAATAAATTTACCTTGGTCAGCAAGTAAAATAAAGTCACACAAGAAAAACGGCCGCTATAAGCGGCCGTTTTTCTTGTGTTATAAATTTCCATGCTTATCCTTATTCCTATGCATAATTTTTATGTTGATTTTATAGGTCTTCATCAATCGAAAATCAATCATAGATTTGAGCAAAAATGGCTGGCTGAGATTGCTTAACAAACCTGCATAGCAGTCTAATCAACATCGCTAGCCTTTGCCAATCCCAACGCGCTTGCGTTGTTACTTATCAAACTTATGAATCACCTTTACAGGAAAAGAGCCATAAGGTACCGCAACGTTATTAAGGTTTATAAATATCCTGTCGAGAATTACACCAGGGTCAACCTGGTAAATGGAAAGCGAATGCATTCCCGCTTTAAGATCTTTTACATTGACTGTTCGTACTGCCGAGTTGCTTAATACATTTTCTTTCCACTCATTACTCCTGCTTACCGTTTTAAAATTTACAATTTTGAGTGGCCCGCCATCGATGCATACAGCATAACGCATTTCAAATAGTTGATTTAGTGGAGATGTTGGTAGCGTATAAATACTGAAAGCGGCATCTGCATTTTTTAATGTGTAAAATGAATAGGTTACGCTTGCCTGCTTACCACGTATGGCGGCGGTATCGGTTAAATCAAAGTCAGGCTCAGTCAATAACGGAAGGGCTTGCAGGCAGCCACCCGCTGAACCTAAATGTTCTATTTTTTGCCATGAATACTGCCCTCTGTTATTTATTTTTGCACGGCCGCTGGAAGCAATGATCATTATTTGGCCTGCCGATTCTACAGGCCCATCAAACGTGGTAAGTTTATCAATTTCAAACGCTTCTAATTCAACGTTGACGTTAATATTCTTCATACCGTCGTTAATATTAACATAACCCGAGCGCGTACCTGGTGGCACCTTTTCCCAGTTAACGCGTACAATTAAACGTTGATGGCTTTTTAGCATACCAGTTGAAAGACTCACCATGTTTTGATCTACAACAATCCATTTTGCAGACGGCTTTATGCAAAGCTTAACAGATTTGCTTTGCCCCAAAGCAACATCTATAAAATACCGTTGGCGATTATATTTATCAAATATGGGCAAGGTCAAATTACTATTATCAACCGGTAGCTGACCGGCCTTATAACCTTCCACATAAACGTTCCATTGTTGACTCACCACCGGAGCCGACATGTTAAAGTCAGGTAACTCAAATACCGGTAAGTTGCGAGGCTGCATGGACACCATACCCTTCCATTTGCCTTGAGCAAGTTGATTGTTATAATAATCGGCTTCCTTCATTATTTGCTTATATGCATTTTCTGATAATCTCTTGTAATCTCCGGCACTTATGCGTCCTTCAGATGCATATAAAACAGCTTTATCATGATATAAAAACTTTTTGTTCATCAAAGCAGCACCGGTAAGCGGATATTGAACCAGCTCGTAAAATGCATTCTGCAATCGTTTATCAATTTCAGTGCGAACCTTTCCTACACGGTTTTGTAAATTTCCATAAGCGTTTATGCGCTGCTGAGCCTGATCGCCATAGTTGTTGTGGCTATAAGCTGTTAGTTTGGTTTGGGTTGTTGGCTCTGTTTGGCTCCAGCCCATAAATTCGGGCTTACGCTCAAAAGCCAAATTATAGTATTGCCACATGAGCTGCGATATTTCCATTTGTTTATTCAGCCCAAAGATACCGCCAACCCAATTTTGTAAATGCTCATTTGAATAGCTGCTGCTCATAAACGGTGTTATGTTGTAAGCCATATCGGCAAACAGCTGCAAATTATACTCGGCGGGCTTGATATCGCCTATATTGATCACCCAAACTGTTCGTGCATTTAAAGTGTAAGCCTTGGTCATTTCCTCGCGCATCAAACCCGGATGTGTGGTTGAAAGCCATAAATAATCATGCGGACGCCCCCAGTATGATGCATGATAATAAACACCCGACCCACCTAAGCGCTTACTTTCCTTACTGTTACTCAGCCGCTGTATGTACCCATAATTATCATCAGGCCAAACAAGCGTAACATCTTCAGGAACCTTGAGGCCGGCTTCGTAAATATCAAGTACTTCTTTATAAATGGTAAATACCTGTGGAACTTTTGTAGCATCACGGTTTATGTACTTTTTTAACATGTCCCGCTGATCTGTAAATATTTGTTCAATTAAAGGTATAGCGTCCTTGTTGCTTTTAACCCCCTCCATTCCACTATCATGCACGCCACGCATACCTAAGGTATACATAGCATTGTTACCACTGCTTTCCTTAACACGGTCCTCCCAGTATTTATAAACTGTATTTCTATTGGTTACATAATTAAAGTGTCCCATTATCTTCTCGTCCCATTCACCCACGTTATTCCGCAACATTGGCTCAGCGTGAGATGAACCAATCACTATCTGGTAATCTGTTGCAACTTTTTTATTGCCTGGATAAGAGTAAAAAGCTTTTGTGCTTGGATGCATGGCTGGCCAGATAAGGTTGGCTTTTAAACGCAGTAATAGTTCAAATACTTTAGCATAGGTTTTAGGACCAATATCGCCCGTCTCTGGTTCAAATGTTTTTGCTGCCCAAGGCTGTAAACCCCAGTCCTCATCGTTTATAAATATGCCACGGTATTTAACCGAGGGGCTTTGCGAGGTATAATCATCTATATCAACTGTTAAAAACTTCCTTTTCGCAGGCTCTACGTCAGCCCACCAATACCAGGGTGAAACGCCTATTTTTTCTGAAAGACTAAACACACCATAAGCGGTACCCCGCAAATCGCTGCCTGCAATAACCAATGCATTAGTTACGTTTTTCACAGGGTTAGATAAAACACGCATGCTATAGCGTTCCCATCCGCCTTTGATATTAGTATCAAACCCACCTTTAATGTTGCTGATAAGTGCCGATGTAGTGGTACCGATGATGATTACATTCCCTTTTGCATCATTCAAATTGGTAAACACCTGGGGCAGGTATCCGCTAACACGTTTTATATCGGCAGCTAAAAGGTGTGCAACAATCGAATCAAGTTTACCATTGTCGGTGTATACAATAGAGACCTTTTTGCCGGGTGTTACAATATCAAATTGTTTAGCACTCGACTTAGTAACAAAAAGTACGAGCGTTGCAAACGCTATAAACAGGATTGACTTTGGCATATTGATTTAAATGGACCTTTAAACATACTAAAGCGCCGTACAAATAGCAATCATAACCCTGCTATACAGGTAACGTTTTTATGGCTTACTTAAAAAAACTTATCAGTACCAACGTAACAAGTTTTTATTTAGACTGATTCTTATTAGATTTGCCTTAACATCACTGGTTAGTCTTATCATTCCCTTTAATGAAAAAATTAATTTTTGCTACGCTCGCATCGTTGGTATCCCTGACAACACAGGCACAAAACAACGCTTTATTGAATGCTCCGTTTTGGCAAACCGAAACAAGCATTGAACAGGTCAAGGCCGAAATTTCAAAAGGTGCAAATCCGGCTCAGCTTAACGCCAATAGCTTTGATGCTGTAGTAATGGCAATCAATTCAAAGGCGCCTAACGAGACTATAAAATATCTTATTGATCAGCCGGGTAATGATGTTAATAAACTCACACATGATGGACGCATATATTTACATTGGGCAGCCATGCGTGGCAATGATGAAATAATGACTTATGTGTTAAACAAAGGCGCAAAGGTTGACTTTGTTGACAGCCACGGGAGTACCCCTCTTCTTTTTGCAGCATCTGCAGGACAGCCGAACACTAAGGTGTATGATGTACTGTTAGTTCATGGAGACAATTTTAAAAAGAACGTGAACGCCGCTGGTGCAAACGCACTGTTATTGGCTATTGCCAATGATAAAGATTTAGCGCTAACTAATTACTTCACATCTAAAGGCATTGATCTTAAAACTACTGATGCTGCAGGAAACAATGCCTTTGACTATGCCGTGCGTAGCGGAAACATTGAGTTGCTGAAAACTTTACAGCAGAAAGGGTTAAAACCTGGGCCTAACGCTATGCTGCAGGCGGCACAAGCAGGTGGTGGTCGCAGGGGCGCGCCGGCTCCCCCTACTCCTTTGTCTTACTATCAATATTTAGAAAACCTGGGAGTTAAGGCATCAGCCAGTTCAAAAACAGGTGAAAACGCCTTACATTACCTGGCCCGCCGCGCTGGTCAGGCAGAAACAATTGCCTATTTTATAAGTAAAGGTGCAAACGTAAATCAAGCCGATGAAGATGGTAACACCCCATTGATGTACGCGGCTACAATTAACCGCGATACTGCCGTTTTAACTGCATTGCTTAAAGGTGTTAAAAATATAAACCAAGGCAACGCCAAAGGTGAAACTGCATTAACTATGGCTGTACGCAGCAATTCACCTGAAATTATCATGTATTTGATAGCTAAAGGTGCAGATGTAAAGGTGATAGATAAAAAAGGTAATAACCTGGCTTACTACCTTATGGAATCGTACCGTCCGCAACGCGGGCCGGGTGCAACTGCTGGCGATGAATTTAGCATGAAATTAACTTTGCTGAAAGATCAAGGCGTCAACATAACGGCCCCGCAAAAAGATGGCAACACGCTTTATCACCTTGCCATCGTTAAAAATGATATTGGTTTACTTAAACGTTTGGAACCACTAGGTATTGACATTAACGCCAAAAATGCTGAAGGACTTACCGCCTTACACCGCTCGGCCATGATAGCTAAGGACGATGCCATGATGAAGTACCTTATTTCGGCAGGTGCAAAAAAAGATGCAGTTACCAACTTTAAAGAAACTGCTTACGATTTAGCTACTGAAAACGAATCACTTACTAAAAATAACGTATCTGTTACCTTTCTAAAATAATTATATGCCCCGCTTTTTTAAAATCTTCTGTATCCTGGCAAGCTTGTTCATAATTGGACAAAATGCATCAGCCCAAACTAATAAATACAAGTGCATGGTGCAAATGTCCAACTATATGGGCGACGGTGCATATGTAGTTATTTCGCTTATAAACAATAAAGGTGCTTACGAAAAAACGCTGTATGTATTAGGGTCAGACAAAAAATGGTACAATAGTTTAAAGGAATGGCATAAGTTTTATAAAGCCAAACCAACAAACATCAGTGCTATAACAGGTGCATCGGTAACAGGTGGCGACCGTAGTGTTAATGTAATTGAAGTTGAACAATCGAAAATAAACGCCGGCTACAAGATACGTTTTGAAAGCGCTGTTGAAGATAAAAAGTACAATGTAAGTGACGTTGAGGTACCGCTTACCACTGAAGGACTATCAGCAAAAACAGAAGGTACGGGTTATATACGCTACGTACGTTTTAGCGCCAACTAAGGCATTTACAACGCATGACAATTTCAGTGTGGAGATACAGCCACTTAGCCCTGGCTGTATCTTCTTTTTTGTTGCTTACACTGCTATCAATAACCGGCATTATATTGGCCTTCGAGCCAGTTAGCCAGAAAACGCAGCCATTTGGCGTTAATGGTTTTAGCCAAATTACGCTCGCGCAATCACTTCCCGCATTACGCAAAGCTTACCCCGACGTTAGCGAGCTTACAGTTGATGCCAATCAATTCGTTAAGATAAAAGCAACCGATGCCAACGGTAAAAATGTTGAAGCCTTCGTAAATCCGCTTTCTGGCAAAGTATTGGGCTTTCCCCCAAAGAAAAATGATTTTTTTGAAACGGTAAGATCACTGCACAGGTCATTATTTTTACATGAGGTTGGGCGAGCAATTATTGGTGTTACGGCATTTTTGCTTATGCTAATAACTACATCGGGCGTTGCATTAATCATACAGCGGCAACGTGGATTTAAACACTTTTTTAAACGCATTGTGCGCGATAGCTTTGCCCAGTATTATCATGTAGTTTCAGGTCGTTTGTCACTAATCCCTATACTCATCATCGCCGTTAGCGGTACTTACCTCTCGTTGGCAAGATTTAATTTCTTTGACACCAGGAAGGAAAATATCAAAGTTGATTTTGACAACATCAACCCGACACCGGCGCGTAAAGCAACCGAAATAAATGTTTTCAAAAACACCAAGTTATCAGAGGTTGAAAGCATTGAATTTCCGTTTTCAGAAGATGTAGAAGATTATTACACCATTAAGCTTAAAGACCGCGAAATTGCTGTAAATCAAATAACGGGTGATAAATTGAGCGAAGTGGTATATCCTAAAGCAGTGGTGTACTCAAATTTGAGTCTTGATTTGCATACCGGTCGAACTAACATTATTTGGGCACTGGTGCTGGCCGTTGCAGCGGCAAACATTTTATTCTTCATTTATTCGGGCTTCGCTATTACAATCAAACGCCGGGCTAACCAGGTTGGCAATAAGTTTAAAGCTAATGAAAGTAACGTAATTATCCTTGTTGGTTCTGAAAACGGCAGCACGTATCGGTTTGCAAAAGCTGTGCACCAACAATTATTGAAGCAAGGACAGCGATCTTTTATTACGGAACTAAATAACTACACCAACTTTCCAAAGGCCGAACATCTGATAATTATTACCGCAACTTATGGTCTTGGCAATGCGCCAACTAACGCTGCTAAATTTGTTAACCTACTTAAAAAGCACCCGCAGCGGCAAAACATAAATTACTCCGTATTAGGGTTTGGGTCACACGCTTATCCCGATTTTTGCCGGTTTGCGTTTGAGGTGAACAATATGCTTTCGCAACAAAGCTGGGCCAAACCACTGGTTGATATTCATACTGTTAACGACCGCTCGCCACAGGAATTTGAAATTTGGGCAGAAGCGTGGTCGCAGCAGTCGGGCTTCATTATTGAGTCATTTACTAACTTAAAAATCGCAAAAAAACACAGGCTCAACTCATTTACAGTAAGTTCAAACACGGCGACAGACCCGCAGGACGACACATTTTCAGTACGCTTAAAAACCAGGCGTATGCAAAAGGTTACCTCGGGCGATTTGCTGGCTATTTATCCTGCCAATGATCACCGCGAAAGGTTGTATTCAATTGGTGTAATTGACAATGAAATTCAACTTAGTGTACGCTTACATGAACATGGGCTGGGTTCAGGATTTTTACACAGCTTAACACCTGCTCAAAAAATAAAAGCGCGCATTATAAATAACAAACACTTTCACTTTCCGACCAAATCACCCGAGGTGATTATGATTTCTAACGGAACAGGTATAGCCCCTTTTTTAGGCATGATAAGCCAAAATACGGCAAACGTTCCGTGTCATTTATATTGTGGATTCCGTCACAGCCATTCGGTTGCCGGTTACAAATCTGTTTTAGATGGAGGCAAAGCTGCGGGTAAACTTAAGCACTTGCATATTGCCCTTTCGCGCGAGGGCAACAAACAATATGTAAGTGCCTTAATAATCCAGGATGCCGATTTTATGGCAAATGTATTAAGCAAAAAAGGCACTATTATGATATGTGGTTCATTAGCTATGCAAAAAGATGTAATGAATGTGCTAGACGGTATTTGTGAAATAAAAACTGGCAAAGGTATCAGCTATTACCAATCGCACAATCAAATACTTACCGACTGTTATTAACAGCCCTTATTTGAGTTTAAATTTACTCACATCGATGTTTGACGAAGAAAACACCTTGCCATCATCAGTAATCATTATGCCGCTATATTGCGGAAATTGCCTGAGCAATTTCAATCCTTTTTCGCGCCCCAATACCATAATCGAGGTGCTGAAACCGTTGGCTATCTCGGCACTTGGACCAAATACGGTTACGCTGGTAAGTCCTGTAGCAGGGTAACCCGTAGCCGGATTTATAATGTGGGAATAGCGTTTACCGTTAAATACTACAAATTTTTCGTAACTGCCCGATGTTACTACTGCACCCTGCTTTAGCGGTACAATCGCAAATATGGTATCTTCGCGCATAGGGTTAGTAATGCCTATAGCCCAATCATCACCGTTAGGTTGTTTGCCCCAGGTATTCATATCGCCCGAGCCGTTTACAATGCCTGCCTTTATTCCCCGTTTAAGCATTAAGCTCCGGCAGCGGTCTGCAGCGTAACCTTCACCTAATGCACCAAAGCCAATTTTCATACCTTTCTTCTTTAAAAAGATGGTGGAGTTTTTAGCATTTAGCATCACATTACCATACCCCACTTTTTCTACTGATTTCCTCACCGCTTTAGGTGTTGGCATTTGTGTCATGGTTCCATCGAATTTCCAAATCCTGTCCATTGCGGCAAAACT
Source organism: uncultured Mucilaginibacter sp. (assembly GCF_913773635.1). Lineage (GTDB taxonomy): Bacteria > Bacteroidota > Bacteroidia > Sphingobacteriales > Sphingobacteriaceae > Mucilaginibacter. The sequence continues at coordinate 37,843 of NZ_CAJYGQ010000012.1, read as the reverse complement.
TATATCAAAAGCACCGTTAGTAATTTTTGAAAGATGTAAAGCACGCTGGGCCAAGCTAAAAACTTCAGGACTTACCCTTACAGCTTTTATACCAGCATTGGTGTTTACTTGCCCAATCTGCGTTTCGGCTTTCCAGTCTGATATAAGGTTCTCTATACGGGTTATTTCAGCTATGCAGGTATCAATATTTTGCTCGGCGGTAATTGAGTCTGTAGCAACAATGCTTATATCAAACCTTGCTCCCATCAACATAGTTGTACGCTTGCGTAATACCTGTGCCTGGCTACTAATAGTTAAAGAAAGTAACAGTATGTAGCAGATTTTGGCAAGTGATCCGCGAACTGATATTGACGTTTTAAACATAAATTATCAACCACATAAAGCAAAAAAAACATGCAGCTTTCATAACTGCATGTTTTTCAAAAAAAAGGTTTATCTGTTCTTAGCTTAAAAACAACGGCACAATGTGACGCTCATATAGGTTGAGCGTTACGTTGGCGGCAACAATATCTTTGTACTTTTTAAGGGCAGCATAGTAACGGTCACCATTCTCACCCGCAACTTTGTAAGCCACGTGAAGCATCTGACGGAAATCAGGATTAAAGTCAGGATGCTTCTGGTCATGACGCAAACTGTTGGCAAACTTGTCGCCACTCCAAGCTTTTACTTCTTCGGCGGTTGGTAAACGGCTTTCTTGTACGTCAATAACGGTTGCGTAAGGCACACAAAGCTCATCAAAACGGCCTAAAGCATTAACGTAAATTTCTTTAGCTAGGTCTAAGGCCTCATTACCTGCCTCAGCAAGGCCTATCATTTCTTCTAACCAGGTTGTACCCGCAGTTTTAAGGTGAATGCCGGTATCATGCTTTTTAATTAGTTCAGCAATTGGTGCGTAAATTGAAAATTTGTCGCTACCTGAGTGAACGCTTAATTTCAGGTTCTCAGGTAAGCCAAATTCTTTGATGGCTTCTTTGATCACCAAAATATCCTCTTCAAATTCTTTGGCAAATTGCTGAAGGTTACCCACATAATCAACGCCTTTATTGAAACGACCTGTAAATTTCGGTGCAATGGTTTGTGCTTTGATATCATTATCGGCCAGTGCGCTCAATATAAAGAATAACTCAACCGGGGTTTGCGGATCATTAACCTCATCCATTGATACCTCGGCAATAAAGTTATCCTCACCTTTGCCGGCAGCAATATGTTTGTATAATTTACCAGCTTCTATAGCAGCCAAAAGGAATTTACCTGCAATTTCACGAAGCATGTTTTCGGTAATTTCAAACTGCTCAGCAATACCAGATATTGACAGACTGCCGATGTATTTTTTACGGCGTTCAATAAAAGCTTCAATTTCACTATCAGGGGCAGCTTTACCAATATAATCGGCAACATCTAAAGTAAAAAAGTCAGAGCTGGCAATAAAACCATCAACGGTTGCTAAGGTAATATGATCAGCGTCTACACGGTAAGAATCGGTCCAACCTAATGCGGCTACAGCTGCATCAGCCTCAGCACGCAATTCTGCAGGCTCGGTTTTAACAGTTTTGTGTTCGCGGTTTGATTTATTCCAGATTGGGGTAATGTTTACGCCCTGCTCTTTGGCTCTTAAAACTGCTTTCAGTTGTGCTTCACCCTGATGAGCAAAGCGGTCGCCCATGCCAAATGAAAATTTCTCTAACTTCATAGATTTAGTGTATGTTCGATTTTACGATAATGGGAATAAATATAGAAAACCGTTATTAATAAAGCAGGCTAAATGCTTCAATACTCAGATTTATTTTTTAAAGTTCATATCATCGCTATATAAATTGTTTGGAGTAATTAATTATGGCTTAAGCGAATCAACAATTCTACAGCCTGGTGGTTAACCAATAGTATAATAAAATACTTTACAGCAATGCCAGATATAGCTAAACGTTTCCCTCAAAATCCATTGTTAGCTCCTAAAAGTCTACTCCCAAGTGGCCAGGGCTTGCAGGTTGCGTGTCTGCTTAATCCGGGGGTGTTTAGGTTTGATGGTAAAATTTGGCTGTTGGTACGTGTAGCCGAACGGCCGCAACAAAGTGAGGTTCATGTATCATTCCCGGTACTTACCGATGATGGGGGCATAGAAATAATGGAAATTGAACTGAACGATGCAGACCTTATTGCTACTGACGCACGCGTTATTCGATACAAGGGTATTGATTATCTTACAACGCTATCGCACCTGCGCCTTTTGTGCAGCGATGACGGCATAAACTTTTATGAGCCGGAGGGCTACCCTAAGCTGTTTGGGCAGGGATACCTGCAAACGTTTGGTATTGAAGATTGCCGGGTGAGCTTGGTTGAAGGCGAATATCACCTGACTTTTACTGCAGTATCATCAAACGGTGTAGCCGTTGCGTTGCGCAAAACAACCGACTGGAAAAACTTTACCTCGCATGGCTTGATTCTGCCTCCGCACAATAAGGATTGCGCCATATTTGAAGAGAAAATTAATGGCAAGTATTACGCACTACACAGACCAAGCAGCGTTGACCTGGGTGGTAATTTTATATGGATTGCCGAATCTCCTGATGGTATACATTGGGGCAACCATAAATGTATTTTGAAAACCCGTGCTGGCTATTGGGATAGCGGCCGTGTTGGAGGTGGTGCTGCACCTATAAAAACAGAAAAGGGCTGGTTGGAAATTTACCATGGCGCTACCAAGGAACATAGATATTGCCTTGGAGCAGTTTTGTTGGATTTAGAAGATCCATCGAAAGTCCTGGCCCGCAGCGAGGAGCCGATAATGGAACCTTTGGAAGAATATGAAACCAGCGGCTTTTTTGGACATGTAGTGTTTACTAACGGCCATATAGTTGATGGTGACCAACTGACTGTATATTACGGTGCGGCTGATGAGTTTGTATGCGGCGCTCACTTTTCCATAAGCGAGATACTACGGTCTTTAAATTACTAAACGCGCTGAATACGTAAATTAAATACGTCTCTGAGTGCTCGTTTTGCGGCGTAGTAACCGCACATTCCATGCACACCGCCACCGGGGGGGGTTGATGAGGAACAGATATATAAACCTTTTGCCGATGTGCGGTATGGCGAAAAACGCAGCGCTGGGCGGGTGAATAATTGGGTTAGGTCAAGCCTTCCGCCGTTAATATCGCCACCAATATAATTTGCATTATAATCCTGCATCTGTACTGCATTCATGGTGTGCCTGCCAATTATTCTTTCTTTAAACCCCGGAGCAAAACGTTCAACCTGGCTTTCAATAATGTCAGTCATGTTTTTGGTAGAGCCATTTGGAACGTGGCAATATGCCCAACCAGTATGTTTACCTTGCGGAGCGCGGCTTTCATCAAATATGCTTTGCTGAGCCAGCAAAACGTAAGGTCTATCAGTATGCTGGCCTTTGGCCGAAGCTTGTTCGGCCGCTATTATTTCGGCCGCAGTACCGCCTAAATGTATTGTGCCGGCACTTAGGCAATTTGATGCTGTAAAAGGTATAGGAGCATCCAATGCCCAATCTATTTTAAACACACCATCACCATAACGGTATTTCTCCAACTGCCATTTATATAGGCTCGAAAAACGGTACCCGGCAATTTGAAGCATTTGCTGAGGCGTTACATCAAATAACACAGCATTTGCAGACGGAAGCTGCTTTAAACTGCTAACGTAAAAATTGATTTGTATTTCGCCGCCAAGGCTGCAAAAGTAAGCGGCCAGCGCATCAGCTATTGACTGTGAACCGCCTTGCGGTATTGCCCAGCCACCGGTATGGCCCGTAAGTAACAATACCAATGCTACCGCAGCTGTAGCGGGGTTTTGTAAAGGTTGAATTGCGTGAGCAGCCATACCGGCAATAAGCCCCTGCCCGTGCGTGGTCTTGAATTTATTGATAAGCATTGTTGCTGATTGCAAACCAACTAACCCGAATTCAGCCATTTTGAATGGATGATTTGGCAGCTTTAACGGGCCCAGTACGTCAGATGCTATTAACGGCCAACTCTTTACCAATGACGAGATCAAAGCTTTGTAAGCCTGCTCATCATCACCAAGCAAAGCGGCGGTTTCTGCAACCGAACGTTTAAGCACAGCGCAAGTTCCATCATCAAAGGGATGCGCAGCATCTATATGCGGCATTACATATTTTAACCCAAAGTTATGAAGGGGAAGAGTTTTAAGGAATGGCGATTTAAATGCCAGCGGATGTATTGCCGAACATATATCGTGCTTAAAACCCGGCAGTGTTAATTCTGCAGTGCGTAGCCCGCCGCCAACAGTACTTTTTGCTTCTACAATAAGTACCTTAAGTCCTTGTTGTTGCATTAAAATTGCAGCCGCAAGACCATTAGGGCCTGCGCCAACAATTATTGCATCATAATCACATTTATTTAGCTTCATTAGCTCCTTTAGCAAGAACGGCTTGTTCTTAAGCTAAGCTAACTAAAACCTTGCAAATATGTTTAGCCTGTAAAATTAAAGTCACTATTATGCAAATGGAAAAAATTTGAGGCGTGAGGACGGATTCGAACCGCCGTACAAGGTTTTGCAGACCCCTACCTAACCACTCGGCCACTCCGCCATTTGATTGTTACGCCGAACGTCTGCCCGCCAGATAATTATTGGAACGATACACCGCATCAACCACTTCATTTACCGGAATTGTGTTGCTGATGTTTTCATTTGGATAGCTAAAAGCTACTTTAAAATCATGATCAACTACATAAGTGGCCGGAAGTGGAATATTAACATCAATGCCACCATAAAAATTCCAGGTTGGGCTATGCTCAGAAAACACGCCAAATAAACCGGCAATGGCACCATTCGTATCTGAATGTATAGGTAACGATATATTGTGCAGCCAAAGTAACTGCTGTAACCCATCTTCGTCTCCATCAGCATCAACCACTACAATTTTCCCATCATAAAATTTGGTTTCGTTTCTTATAGCATTGAGTTGTTTTAAATGGTCCAACCCAACATCTCCCCAATGTTTAGAATAAAAATACACTACTAATATCTTACTTAATTTTGGCAGCGCCTTAGCCTTACAAAAATTGTTTAGTGCGCCAATTACAGGCACCGGCAAACCATGCTTAACAGTTTCGCCCGTTTTCACGGGTTCAAGTTTATGATATTTATTAGTGTTATACTCCAACTCCGGAGTAATCTCAAGTACATCAAATTGAGGGTAATCCATACGAAAAAGAAAATTTGGGTTAAATAAAATTTATAAACGCTGAGGCAACGAAAATTAAAAGCACATACAACAACAGCGATTGCTGGTAATCTTGCTAAAAAGGTATGAAGTGCTGTTTTGCGTCATGATAAAAATGCGTTCAAATTGCTTTGACAAAACAAATATATACAAAGTCTATGTATATAGTAGATTTAATTTAAAATTTTATTTTTCCTTTGATTACTATTAATGTGATTACCTTACAGCAACCTAAATTATATAAGCCATAGCGGCTTTTCAAACCATGTTAAGCTATCACCTCTTAAATAAAGCGTTCGTCATTTTTTTGATTTTAATTGATTTTGTGCCCGCAAACACAAACGCTCAGCAAAATTTAGCGTCCTTAGTTAAGGAAATACCTTACCGATCCAAAGTTTGGGCTCCCGACTTAAACAACGGTTACTATAAAAACCCCATTATAAACGCTGATTACTCTGACCCTGATGTGGTACGGGTTGGAAATGATTTTTACATGGTTAGCTCGAGCTTTGAAGACATACCGGGGTTGCCCATACTCCATTCAACTGATCTTGTAAACTGGAGGCTAATAGGTCATGCCCTGTTAAAACAGTATCCTGTCGGGCATTTCGATCTTCCCCGTCACGGGGACGGCGTTTGGGCTCCATCTATCAGGTACTATAATAAAGAGTTTTACCTTTACTACCCCGACCCTGATTTTGGAATTTACCTAATCAAAGCAACTAATGCCGCAGGACCTTGGAGCAAGCCGGTGCTTGTTATGGAAGGCAAAGGACTTATTGACCCCTGCCCTCTTTTGGATGATGACGGCTCAATGTATCTTGTGCATGGCTTTGCGGGGAGCCGCGCGGGTATAAAAAGTATAATTGCATTAAACCAACTTAATAAAAACGGTGACAAGGTACTTGACGAAGGAGTGATTGTATATGATGGCCACGAAATTGACCCAACAATTGAAGGACCTAAATTTTATAAACGAAATGGCTATTATTATATATTTGCCCCGGCCGGGGGTGTTTCAACCGGCTGGCAGGTGGTGTTGCGTTCCAAAAAGGTATACGGTCCTTATGAACGTAAAGTAGTAATGGATCAGGGTAAAAGTTCCGTGAATGGTCCGCACCAGGGCGCATGGGTAAACACCTCTTTGGGAGAAGACTGGTTTATTCACTTTCAGGACAAAGATGCTTACGGCCGGGTAGTACACCTGCAACCCATGACGTGGAAAAATAATTGGCCGGTGATAGGCTCTGACGTAGATGGCGATGGCAAAGGTGAACCGGTTTACCAACATAGAAAACCTAAAAGCAACATTGCATCAGTCATTGAAAATCCGGTTGAAAGTGATGAGTTTAAGAGTAATGTTTTAGGGTTACAATGGCAATGGATGGCTAACAACAAAGCGCATTGGAATTATTTGCATCCGGCTAAAGGGGTGCTTAGGTTATACAGTGCGCAAGTGCCGGAGGGCGCTAAAAACTTGTGGGATATCCCTAACGTGCTATCTCAAAAATTCCCGGCTGATGAGTTCACAGCAACCACCAAATTGGAATTTAAGCCTAACATCAAAATAGACGGTGAAAAAGCAGGACTAGCCGTAATGGGTTTAAGCTATGCGAACATTGGCATAATACATAAAAAAGATGGCGATTACCTGTATTACGGCGTATGCAAAAATGCTGACAAAGGTGAGTTGGAAAATATGAAGCTTGTAACCAAGTTAGAGTCATCAAGCGTTTATTTGCGTGTAACTGTTGCAAAGGATGCCATTTGCAGATTTAGTTATAGTACCGATGGTTTAATATTTAAATTGGTTGGTGATGAATTTAAAGCTACGCCTGGCAAATGGAAAGGTGCCAAGCTAGGATTGTTTTGTACCCGTTCTACACAAATCAATGACTCTGGTTATGCCGATTTTGATTGGTTCCGCGTAACGGCTTTTGATAGGAACTGATAACATAAAAAGGGCTCACCAAAATGAGCCCCTTCATTACTACGATAACACCTGGCAATTAAATGCCAGCAACACTATGTTAGTTAAACGTAATTTATTTGCTTAACTGAGTGTTGTACAAAACTTTTCCGCTTACGCTCACCACTTTCACGTTCAAACGCTTATCGTCAACCGAGAAATACATAAACCCATTCTCAGAGGCACCAAATTTACTGTACTCTATACCAGGTGTAATATATGTTAACTCTGAACCGGCACCTGATATGAACTGGTGAGTGAATCCTTCGGGCTTTAAATGCTGTACTGAATGCTCATGGCCAGATAAGTAAACATCTACCTTATGCTTTTCCAGTAACGGCTTTAAAGCTTTCCTGATGGCAAGTGTATCATAATTACTAACCCTTGGCCCGGCTGTATGCGTTGGGTGATGGCCCACAACTATTTTCCACTTCACATCGGCTGAAGCCTTCTTTAAGGTCTCATCTATCCAGGCAAGCTGCTTTTCAGGATGCTGATCTTCGTGGTTTTGAACAATAGCCTGGCTGTCAATCATCACAAAAAGCACTTTGCCTTTGTCTTTGCCCAAGGCCACCTCTTTGGTATAATAACGGGCTGGCATGTTCCATCTGCGGCTTACTTTGCTATAACGTATCTGAGCATCAGGATCCGAATAGTAATCATGATTACCTAAAATAGCAAACCAATCGGCCTGTAAAGAGTGTGCGGTATATACATTTTCAAATGAGTAATGCCACAACGGATCCTGCTCACTTACTACACCTTTCGGATAAAAATTATCTCCTACAGATAAGATAAAGTTTATAGGATTGTTTTTTGCCCAATCGCCCATTTGTCTTGCTGTTTCCAATTGAAGGCATTCACCGTTTCGTCCCCAATCGCCAAGTGCTAAAAAGTTAAGGGTAAATCCATTTGGCTCGGGGCCAGCAGGTGCAAGGTCTTCGCTTTCAAAGTGCGTAACCGCATTTTCGGCCAGGGCACTCAACGGAGCGGCAACTGACGTACCAAGCGCCGTTAGAGCGGTATTTCTAACAAAATCTCTTCGTTTCATTTTAGTTGGTTAATTAGGGTGCGATCAACAATATATTGCGCTGCGTTAAAATCACTTTGCAGCGCAATATATCAAAACAGCAGCAATTAATATCCCGGGTTTTGTATCAAGTTAGGGTTCAATGACCTTTCGCTGGTTGGAACCGGGTAAATACGTTTGTTTACATCGGCGTTACTTTTAAAACCCCAGGCACTTTCAAACTTGCCAAAGCGTATCAAATCATTTCTACGCCAGCCCTCCCAGGCAAACTCACGTGCACGCTCGTCAAGCAACTGATCTAGCGTAACTCCACTTACTACAGGTGCCTTTGCACGCGTGCGTATCTTATTTACCAATACATCGGCTGTTTGCAATTCGCCGCCAACAGAGGTTGGTGCTGCGCCGCGTAAAATAGCTTCAGCTTTCATCATCATAACATCAGCCAAACGTAGTATTGGCATATCATTCCCCTGATAACGAGTGTTTGGATTGGCATTTTTATCAGGGTAGAATTTAATTGAGCGTACACCTTTGGCCTTACCTAATTCATCATTGCCAACATCCATAGTGGCAGGCCTAACCAGTGTAAGTTCAGGCGTGAAATCCAAATGATAATCTACAGATGCAGTACCATCAGCGCCTGCATATGACGCATCAACGCCTTTCTTGGTTGATTTGATAATGATTGGTGCTCCATTGTTTTCATACTGTTTACCGGCCAGCCAGGTGTTGTTACGGACATCACCCGTTAAATTAAATTTTTGCCAGAATTCTTTAATAGTACTCAAAGCAATACTTGGCCTGAATGGTATGCTGTATTTGGCTTGAACAGCCGTGTGTAAGCCAAAACGCGTAAAGTGATTACCTTCGGCAACGTTTGGATCGTAAGGCACAGCAAAAATGGTTTCTTTTATCTGAGGCCCGTTCTCCGGCGCAAACAAAGTCGTGTAGTCAGCATCTAGCGAGTATATATTTTTTGCACGGTCCAAAACGCTGTCAGCCATGGCTACAGTTTCGGTGTAACGGGCTTGGCCGGTATAATACTGTGCGTTCAGGTACAGTTTTTCGAGCAGTGTAAATGCCATCCATTTAGTTGGCCTACCATAAGTAAGTGTACCTGCAGTGCTGCTTAAATTTGGAATAGCTTCCTTTAAATCTTTCTCAATAAACTGAAATACCTCGGTACGTGGTGCTGTTTTAGGCGAACCACTTACAGGGAATGTTGATATGATGGGCACGTTACCATACAAATCCATCATAAAGAAGTAAAACAGTGCACGCATGGTGCGCAGTTCGGCAATACTTGCCTTTGCCGTTGCAACAGCACCATTGGTTTCAAACAAACTGATAAGCCTGTTACAAGCATTTATTCCTCCAAAACCCCATTCCCAGTTTGAGCGTACGTTTGGATGATCGGGCCCCCAGGTGTGCATGTGTAAAAACCGATATTGTCCGCCATCGTCATAATTACCATCACGGGCGGGTATGATAGCCTCATCGGTTGATAGCTCCTGCATTCTCCAATAATCTACCGCGTAAATCGAGCGCAGTTGGGTATATACAGGGCCCGTAGCTGCAATGTATCCTTCAGGGTTATTTGGAAAATTATCAGGCGTAAGTTCAGACTTTACCGGAACATCAAGTTTGGTGCAGCTTGCAGCAGCACAAGCTAACGCCGCAAAAAATAATATCTTTTTCATTGTTGAATTAATGATTAAAAAGTAACGTTTAAGCCTAAAAGGAATGTGCGTGTTTTAGGATAGAAATTGTTGTTATCAATACCAGGCGTAACACCACCCATATTCATTTCGGGGTCAATACCGCGGTATTTGGTTATTAAAAACAAATTATTTCCGGTGGCATAAATGCGCAAACGGTTTATTGATTTTACCTTTAGCGGAATGTTATAGCCTAACGTAGCATTATCTAAACGCAGGTAAGAACCGCTTTCCAGATAACGGTCTGAAAGTATGTAAGCGTTATTATCGTTAGGAGACTCGTTTAACGTAAACCTTGGAATGTTTACATTAGTTGCATCAGACGGACTATTTAAATTAGCCAGGGTTGCATTTAACACCTTGTTGCCCAATACACCTCGCACAAAAAAGCCTAAATCAACATTTTTATAGGTAAAGGTGTTGCCCCAACCGTAAATAAGTTTTGGCTGTGCATTGCCAACATAAGCAAAATCGGCCACTACGGGTGGAGTGGTTGATATCGAGCCGTCGGCCTTGTAAAACTGACTTACCCCTTGAGCATCCTTCCCGGCATAACGAGCTAACAAGAAAGAACCTAACGGTAAGCCTGTTTGCAATATTTGTGAAGGATTAGCTGATTGCCCCTTACCGCCAAGGTAGGCTGTACGCTGATAATCTAACTGAAACAAATCGCTTGATAGTGACTCTACCGTGTTTTTATTATAAGCTACGTTTACCGTGCTTGTCCATTTCAGAGATTTGCCCACTAAGGGCCTTACGCTAACTATGGCCTCAATACCTTTATTTCTGATGTTACCACCGTTAGCTGTTAAAAACGGCAGGTAATATTGAGTTGTTGATACCTGGTAATCGTTGATTAAATCTTTAGTGCGTTTATCATACACATCAACCGAACCTGACAGGATGTTATTGAATAAGCTGAAATCAACACCAATATTTGCTACATCAGTAGTTTCCCATTTTAAATCCGGGTTTTGATTTTGACGCGGGCCGATTGGATTGATGTAGTTTCCGTTGTAATAAAACCTCGAACCGGTGGTTACACCATAAAGCAGCAGAGTAGTAAACGGCCTGATGCCATCGCTATTACCAGAGCTACCCCAGCCCGCCCTTAGCTTAAGATTATTTACAAAGCTCACACCTTTCATAAAGTCCTCATTGCTAATGTTCCATGCTGCCGATACTGATGGAAAATATCCCCATCTGCTATTGGCCCCAAACGCTGAAGATCCATCACGACGCAACGATGTTTGGAACAGATACTTATCTTTGTAATTATACTGCGCCCTGCCGTAAAAAGATATAATCCTTAATATAGCAATAGGTGGATTGGTGCCACCCAGTATAGGATCATCAACGCTGTAATTAATTACTGCTCCTACAGGTGCGTTGCCTAAAGTAAGATTGTTGTAGGTAAGATTGTCATTTACAAAATTTTGATTTGAAGTGCCAAAACCATTATTGCGTTCATCCTCTTGCCATGAGTAGCCGGCAAGTAACTTTAAGTCATGATCGCCAAACCGCTTATCATAGTTAAAGTAACTTTCAATAATCTTTTTGTTATTGGTCCATGATTGTCTGCGGGCATAACCATTAAGTCCTTGAGCTAAACCCGAGAAACGGTTGTTATATGAATCATTATAGTTTTGCTCGTCTTGGTACGAAATGCTTAGCGTATACTTCAAGCCTGTGAACAAACGTGCTTCGGCAATTGCGTTTCCTAAAAAGGTTTTTACCCTGCTGTTGTAGATATTATTATCGATCAATGATACCGGATTCAGGTATCCGCGTGTACGGGTAAAGTTTTCTGTATAAGAGCCGTCAGGCTGCCTTACATTTACCGTAGGTAAATAAGTAAGCATATTTTGATATACCTCACGGGCAATGTTACGGCTGCTGGTAACACTGTTTACGCCCGATACATTTAACCGCAACCTGTTATCAAAAAACTTTTGATCAATATTGGCACGTAAGATGAAACGCTCAAGTCCGGATGTTTTTATGATACCTTTATTATTCAGGTAATTTAAACTTACGTTGTAAGCCGTTTGCCCTGAGTTACCATTAAGGGAAACGTTGTGGTTATTGGAGATGCTTGTTTGAGTAAGTTCCTTTTGCCAGTCGGTATTAGCACCGGCATTATTATCAACCAGGTTTAAAGTACGGTTATTGGCCTGCAGGTAGCTGCGCAACTCATCGCCACCAAGTACGGCAATCTGGTTGGATACGTTTTCAACTGCGCCGTAACCACTATAACTCAGGCTTGATTGCCCGGGTTTTGCCTTGCGGGTAGTAACCATAATAACACCATTGGCAGCCCGCGCACCATAGATTGCGGTTGATGATGCATCTTTAAGCACATCAATGCTCATAATATCATCAGGTGCCAATAAGTCAATTGATGCACCCGGAACGCCGTCAATTACATAAAAAGGTTCCTGTGCCCCGGCACGTAAAGTTGATGGCCCCCTCAGAAGTATTGATCCCCTGTCGTTAGGGTTACCGCTACGGGTAATGTTAAAGCCCGGAACCTTACCTTGAAGTAATTGTGCCGGAGAACTTATCACACCACGGTTAAAATCCTCTGCCTGCACCGATGTTATTGCACCGGTTAAGTCGGCTTTGCGGCTGGTTCCGTAGCCGGTTACTACCACCTGGGTTAAAGAGGTTGCACTTTCTTTTAGCGTTACCGAAAGCGATATTTTATTACCGGCCAGTGCCTGGTAACCTGTAAGTGTTTTAGTTTCAAAACCAATAAAAGTAAAGGTAAAGCTATAATTGCCACCTGTTTGAAGATTGCTGATATTAAAAACACCATTAACATCTGTAGTTGCGTTGGTTGCTTTGCCGGTAAGCTTGTTTTCAGCTTTAACGGTTGCTCCAACTATTGGCACTCCGAGGGTATCCTTAACCATACCTGAGGCCGATGGACCAGTTTGCGCATGCAAGGATTTTCCAAGCAGCAAAAAGCCGCATATGAGGAAAATTGCCTGCAGGCATTTAAAACATTGCTTGTAAGTTTTGTTCATAGCTTTTTGGGTTGATTTGCAGTAGTTTATTTTTTAGTGATGATGTAAGTACTATCGGGCTGCAGGTTGAAGTGCAGTTTATTAAGTGCCGTAATGGTGCCTAAAACATTGTTAAGGCTTTCAGTACGGGTATTAAACTCACCTGTGAAATAGTATTTTTTTAAGCTTACGCGCGATTGAATTTGAACGTTGTAGGTCTCTTCAATTTTATTAATAACAAGCGGGAGCTGCTGATTTGTAAAGTTGAGCGTATCCCCTTTTATAATAGTTTTGCCGGCCTGTACTGCAAAATTTGCTTTAACAGGGTTTGTATTGAACGCTGAAACTATTAGAGATTGGTGTTTATTGTTAAACACAAGCTCTTTACCAGGCAATAAATACACTGCCTGACTCTGAGGCTCGGGGTTTTGGTATTGCACAACTTTTACCTTACCGCTTAAAAGCCTTACTTTGGTGTGTATGCTGTTTGGCTTGGCTGTTATTTTAAACACAGTACCCAAAGCGGTGGTTGCCAACGGCCCGGCATAAACCGTAAACGGCCTGCTCTTATCTTTAGCTACGTAAAAACGGGCAACACCTTTTAAATATATTTCCCTGGCATTACGCTTGAAAGGCACAGTGTATTTTATCGCAGCCTTTGGCTCCATTACTATGTGCGAGCCATCATCCAGCAAAACGCTTAACTCATGATTGGCCTTGTTTATGGTAGTTCTCCAATTTAATTGTTTGGTTACTTTTGCCGCAAACGGCACTGGTTTGGCCTTACTTACCGGGTTAAAGTGTACCCATAATAAAATAGTTACCGCTATGCATAAGCAAGCTGCTAAAGCATTAACAATAGCCGGATTTATGAGCCTTACTTTTTGCTCAGAATGACGTTCAATGCCCAGCAGGATATTGCCCAGCATTTTTTCGGTGCGCGAGCTTTTGGGACTACTGTAATGTGCTAAATCTCTCCACTCCTTTTCACCGACGTATTCTTCAAGTACTTCCGGGTGCGCTGATAAGTACCGATGAACAAGTTCAGCTTCGTAGGGTGTGCACTCGCGTTTAAAATATTTAATAATTTGAGCTGGCGTGGGCTGCATATACATACAATACGGCCATCACAATGCTAACCCCCAACACTTAATAATTATTTAATATTGCATGAGCTACAGAAAGGAAGGAAACTGTAATTATTGTCGAATTGCGTAGTTCTTTTAAAGCAAGATTGATATGATTTTCGACAGTCTTCGTTGAGATGGAAAGCATTGCAGCAATTTCGGCGTTAGTGAGGTGGTTAAATCGACTCAATTTAAAAACGGTTTTACGTACGTGAGGCAGTTTTTCAATGGCTTTAGTGACGTTTCTTAGCGTTTCGCGGTTATCAAATTGTTCATTATACCCAGCGTTTATGTTAAACTCAATACGGCTGATATGGTTATTTCTGATGCTATCCTTCCGTAGTTCATCAATGAGCGTAGTACGTGCAATGCGAAACAGTTGGATATCAAAATTAATTTCTAATGACAAGCTTTCGCGGTTGTTCCACAGCTTAATAAATGTTAGCTGCACAACCTCTTCGGCAATATAAGATGAAGATGTTTTACCCAACAGGAAAGCGTATAACTTTGGATGATACTGGTAGTAAACAATTTTGAAAGTTGTAAGACAACCATTGCGTATAAGGGTAATATATTCCATACCCTGCAAAGATTTAGCTCTGTTGTTACTTCAAAAACATGCTAATGTTAGGGATTTGTTAAACAATGAAAAACTTTGCCCCTTGTGTAAAACAAGAAAAGCCTTCCTTTTGAGGAAAGCTTTTCTTTAATAAAAAAGTTAATATCCACTATCTGGCAGCCGTAAAAGCTTTGCCATTAATAACCACATTTTTTAAAGCAATATTTTTGCAGGTGGTGTCTGATAAATTTACAGTTGCCACAGCCAGCGTTACATTGGTAAGCTGTATAGGATGAATGGTGGTTTTGGCGGTACCTTTTACCTCACCCAAAGTTGCGCAATCACCTTTTACATTTTTAATACTAATGTTTTTTATAAGTGATGAAGGTGGCTGCTGACCTTTTAAATCAAAATACTGTGTCCACGGTGATACCTTTAAAAGCTGCGATTTGCCCGACATGGTTATATCACTTAAACTTATATTTTCATACTGTTGCGGCGTGTCGGGCCGTAGTTTAAGCCTTAAAACATTTACTCCCCTGGCAATGCAACGCTCAATAATAACGTTGCGCACAATAGTGGCCTCACTGCCACAGGTAACCACGCCGCCTCCAGCTTCAAATACACAATCGGCTATACGGATACGCTCAACCGGCGGACTATCCTTATCATTCATAGCAAAGGGCCCTTTTGAACCTTTAAGCGCAATATCATCGTCTCCAACGGCAAAGTAGCATTTGCTTATAAATATATCCTGCGAACTATCAACATCAATACCGTCAGAGCTTGGAGCATGGTCATCAGGCTTTGAACGGTGTGCTGCTTCAAACCGACAATTTTGTACAATCACATTTTTATCCCTGTATAAATGAAGATTCCAAAAGCCGGAGTCTTTGAAGTTTATGCCAGAAATTTTAATGTCATGCGAGTCCTCAATGAACATAAGCCGCGGTCTATCTACATCTAAGTTTGCAGTTCCGGCAACTTTAGTACGTGTATCATAAAACAACTTCCAAAACGGACGACCGCTTCCATTTATCTCACCACCACCACTTATCCGTAGCTGATGAACACCTTTAGCATTTATAAGAGCAGGTCGCCACATTTGCGAGTGACCTTCAATACGGGTCATTTGGCGCGGATAATCATCTATATTAACAGATCCCTTAAGTATGCCGCCCTTTTGTATATCCAAATTCACACCCGGTTTTATAAACAAAGCACCACTCACAAAAGTCCCTTGCGGAATAAGGACAGTGCCGCCGCCATTTGCGCTACAGCTGTCAATTACTTTTTGTATAACAACCGTGTTTACGGTATGGCCATCATCCTTTGCACCGCAGTTTTTTATGTTATAAATCTTATTTTCTGTGAGTGATGGTTTGCCTTTTACTAAAATGGTATGCCTTACGATACTAACAGGTACAAAAGGCAGTGTTAGCATTAAAATGCCTATGAGGTTACTTTTTAAATTCAAAGCTTTAATTTTTTATAGTGCCTTAAAATCGGTTCACATTTAAAAAAGCCGGACGTTTCCCAACGCCCGGCAAACCAACTAAAAATGCAAACGTAGTTTACAAGGTCTTATTTCAACTTTACAATATCATTAAGGTATTTCTCTAAACGGGTATACCCATTTTCATCATTTGATGCGCTTGTGTTAAACTTTTTGTCCCACTTATCGGGTATTCCGTCATTGTTACTATCTGCGAATTTTTCACCCGCGGGCAAGTTGGGCTGACCTCCGGCATCCGCTTCATTCCTAAAGATTTGCCCTTTAGTACCTAAACTTTTGAGGTAGCCAATAAGCCGCTCATCAACTGCATCACGCCGTAGCGATGCACCTACTTCGTTCAACACTTTTTTGTAAGCTGCAGCAGCATTATCAATATTTACGGCAGGTTTGTAGTTTGATGTTTTTAATAAAGTGGGACCCTTTTTTACAAAATCCGAATCAACAAGTAGCCGTCCGTTCAGTTTACCATCTTTGTTGGCATCGAGGTAGTTACCACGCTGGTAAACTCTGTCTGTAGCAGAAAACAAACCCATATATGACTTGCTTGAACTAGGACCCGCTATGAAATAATTATTGATGATATCCTGGGTGTGTACGGCACCTGAATGCCCGCCTACAAAACCGTTTGATCCCCAATTGTATATAACGTTGTTGATGTACTCAATACCTGCTTTTGCTTTTGGGTTACGGCTAGAATTATCAATCCACAAACTATGATGAACAGTGATATTGGTTGGATTTTCAAACAATGCACCAAACCTTTGCGGATCAATAGATTCGCCTATTAAACAATATTGAAGCGTTATGTTGTGGCTGTTTTTAATATGCAAATTATCCCAGCGACCCCAGGCAATACTCACATGATCAAATATTACATCCTTACAATTATCAGCAACCACTGTGCAGGCACCCCGCGGCATGTTTATGCTCCCTCTAAAGCGTATGTATCTTATAATGCTGCTATCGGCAAATGAAACACCGTTACCATACACCACAATGCCCTGCCCGGGGGCAGTTTGGCCCGCAACGGTAATTTTAGGTGATGCTTTGATTTTATCAGTTATCTTTATCACACCCGTTACGTCAAATACGATAGTACGATTTGATTGACTAACGGCATCACGAAACGAGCCTTCGCCAGAATCATTCAAATTTGTAACGTGATATACCTCGCCTCCCCTGCCGCCTGTGGCAAAACGCCCAAACCCTTCTGCCTCAGGAAAAGCCAGTTTTTGAGCACTTGCCTGCAAAAATCCGCCAAACGAAGCAATAGTTATTGCCGAAAAGAGCAACTTATATTTTGATGACACCAATGGTAATATTGACATACAGACAGAGTTATATAATTACTTATTATTTGAAAGGTAAAAACCAGTTAGCGGTATTCATTAAGCGCGACCTTACAGATGCCGCCGCAGGGTTGCCGTCCTTAAGCAACTTGTTGTAAACCTTATCTGCCAGTAATGCAGGGTCATTACGTCGTAGTGCAACACGCATGAGGTCTTGCCAACGGTTACCTTCATAAGCCAGTTCAAGTGCTGCCTCTTCCAGTAGCTTATCTTCCATGCCTACCATATCGTTTTGAAAGGCAACGCTTAAATTAATTGTACCAACACGTGCCCTTATACCCAGGTTACGGTGATATTTACCTCTTATTGTAGGTGCATCGAGTTTGCGGGCATCAAACATATAAGGTTCTGGCAAGTTGGTTATGCGGCGTTTAGTTGCATCCGGTTCGGCAGTGTTATCATAAGCACCTTTAATGCCGGCATTAACCAAGGCCCAGGCAATTTTTGTTTGCCCGTCGCGGTTGGCAGCTTCAGCATACCTTAGGTGTAACGTTGGTGTGCGGTATAAAAACCAGCGTCCGTTATTCTCTAAGGCGTTTACCGGTAAACCTGTGGTTGTACTTAAGTAATTGTACAAAAACTTAACTATTACAGGCTGGCCATTTATAATTTTATACGTATTGTTGGGACCACGTAAGTCAAATGGAGTTCCATCGTTTTGTATCTGGCTGTTCCAGTTGTCAATTGCGGTTTGCGATGGTTTAACCAGATACTGCCCACCGTTATTAGCAAAGAGGTTAATAAACGGATTTTCAGGTGCAAAAGCCTTGTCAAAGACCATTGCCCAAATCCACTCACTCTGAAACTCCCTATCTTGCATTGAGCGAGACAAAAACCCCTGCCAGGCACTTGTGGTAACTGCATCATTATCACTACCACTGTTTAAAGTATAGGTGTTGAAATAGTTGTAGCTATCACTCGGTCCATTAGGAGTTGAGGTTTCAAGCACTTCTTTATATACAGTTGCGGCTTTACGATATTCGTTATTCCATAAATATAAGTCTCCCAGCAAGCATTTTTTGTTTACAAAAAACAGCTTTGAAGGATAACCATCTATCTGTGTTATCATAGTATTGGCAGCGGGATAAGGAAGCTTATATGGTAACGCCTCTAAAAAGGTGATAAGCGTTCTGACCAATGCATCCAGTTTCAAACGCGGGTATTTGCTTTGGTCTTTAACGTCGTTTACATTGGTTAATGCCTCAGTAACGTAAGGCACCTCGCCAAAATGAATCCCCAACTGAAAGTATAACCATGAGCGTAATGCTGCCACATCACTCCACCGTTGATTGTAGTCATTTGCAGTAAGCTTGTTAGTATCATACATCAACTTCAGGTTCTTCATCACATCGTTACAACTCAAGATTACCGAGTAAAACGGTTTCGGATCGGCGAAGCTATTGCCGTCGAGCACATTGTGGGTATTGATTTGCTGTAACTCGGCACCTGCGTTTGGAGTCACGTCCATCAGGTCAGCACGTAGTTCATTAAGCACTTCGTACTGCCGGGCCAAACTCAGCACTTTACCATAAATACCTATCACTGCAGCATCTGCGTCATAGATGTTACGGAACATATTTTTTGCGTCAACCTGGTTTTGAGGTTCTACATCATACATATTACGGCATGAATAAGAACCTGTAAGCATTACAACCAATGCTGCGGCTTTTATATAGGGGGTAAATCTGATTTTCATGTTTTGAGTTTTATAATCCTATACGAATACCTAACTGTGCAGAGCGGAATTGTGGTTCGAGGGCCGTATCAATACCTTGTACCAAAGGACTTCTTCCGGCGCTGAATTCCGGATCATAGCCGAGGTATTTAGTAACGGTAAACAGGTTATCGGCATTTAAATAAATGGTGGCATATTTAAGCAGCTTTGGCTTAATAGGAAGGTTATAATTCACTGCAATGGTGCGTAACCGTACATATGATCCGCTTTCAATAAACCTGTCGCTAAACCGTGCATTACCCATCGGATCTCCGTATGCAGCACGTGGTACGTCGGTAATCTGCCCGTCAAACCTCCACCGGTTTACTACGTTAGCAAACTGATTTGCCGGGGATGAAAGTGATTGTAAAATTGCACGCTGACCATTGTATAGATCATTACCGCTACTGAAGGTAAACAACGCTGTGAGCGACATACTTTTGTAGCTCACCTTACCATTAAAGCTTCCTACAAAATCAGGATTGGGATTACCTATACTCTGGCGGTCATTATCGTCTATAACCTTGTCGTTGTTTACATCAATAAATCGCACATCACCGCCTTTAAACGGCACCAGGCTTCCATCTGTACCTCTTATACTTAAGCCAACTTGGGCGGCTTCATTGTTAGAAGTATAAATTCCGTTGGTTTTATAGCCATAAAACATAGCTGTAGACTGCCCAATACGAGTTATCATGGTGGCGCCAGCATAGTTGGTTATTAAATTATCGGCGGGTAAAGCAGTAATGCGATTGCTGTAAGTTGATACATTAAGTCCAACATCAAGCTTAACGGCATTATTTATAATTCGGCTGTTAAGGCTTAAATCAATACCGTTTGTGCGCATACCGCCGCTGTTGGCAACCACGTACTGCATACCCGCAGCAGTATTCAACGGATCGAGCGTGACCATTTTTGACGTAACGTTATGGTAAGCATCAATGCTGAGATTTAAACGCTCATTAAAAAGAGCCACGTCAAGCCCAACGTTAGCTTTTTTGTTAAGTTCCCATTGTAATTGGGGGTTGGCAATGTTAGCCAATACAAGGCCCTGAGAGCCTAAGAGGTTTTGAGCGCGGTAGTATGAACGGGTATTATAATTACCAATATCATCATTACCGGTAAGCCCATAGCTGGCGCGGAGTTTTAACAGGTCTATAAATTTAGCCGACGCTAAAAACTTTTCTGATGATATTAACCAGCTTGCTGCTACCGATGGTAACACCGCGTATTTATTACCTGCAATACTTAATGCGCCGGGTATATCGCGTCCGAAACGTGATGAGCCATCAGCAGATAAGTTTGCTGATAAAAAGTATTTACTGCGAAAGCTGTAATTCAGCGCGGCATAGGCGTTAAGCCATTTCCATTTACCATAATCTCCGGTTAACCTGCGTAAGTTTGTAACGCCGTTGCCAATACTTACAAAGTCATCAGTTGGTGAATTATAGCCTTGCGCATAGTCCTGCTCGCTCTCGCTATCATGATACCTGAAGCCTGCATTAAAAAGTATGTCATGCTCACCTGTAAAGGTACGTTTGTATGAATACCAGGTATCATTGTAAAATGAGTTATACCGTTGTATTGATGCACCTAAGCGACTGTATGCTATTGCATTACGCAGCGTATCAGGTACTACTCCCATACGAGGTATAAATGTATTCTCGCGCACTTTATCATACACCAGCCCGGTAAGTGAGCTTACGCTGTGATGCTTGTTAAATTGGAAATTGAACTTTACGGAACCGAAAAAACGATAATATTTATTGGTTTGCTGTGCATTCCTGATGAGGGCTACCGGGTTGCTGACGTTGAATATATCAACATCGGCCAGGTTTGGAGACTGTACACCGGTTTCGGAAATTTGATTTACAGACAAGAACGGCGCTTTGATCAGGCCTATCAATGCCGGATTGGCTGTAGTCAGACCCTGATCTTTAAGTATCTGTTCTGAAGATGAAAAAGACAGGTTTGTGTTAGCTGTTAATTTAGGTGTAAGGTTTAAATCGGCATTAAACCTAGTACTGTATCTTTTAAGGTTAGTGCTATCAGTTAAACCATCATTGTTCAAATAACCAACTGATAGTGCATACTTTGCAATATTGTCACCACCCGTTACCTTTAAATAATAATTTTGACTATGGCTGTTGGTAAATACCTTTTTTTGCCAATTGGTATTGTTGTGATACTGATAGTAAGTTGGATTTGCAGGATCATCATTCATATACGGCTGCGCCTGTATCTGAGCATCAGTTTGACCCGCGCTTCGCAGCACATCAGTAAGATATAACCTGTAATCGGTAGTGTTTAGTAGAGGAATTTGCTTCGGTGTAAAGTTCATTCCGCCATAGGCTGCAAAGTCAATACGGGTAGTAAGCTCTTTTGCGTGTGCTGTATTAATGAGTATTACTCCGTTTGCGCCCCTGCTTCCATAATATGAAGCCCCGTCTTTGATAACAGTTATATTATCAATGTCTTTGATATCAATGTTTGACAGCGGGTTGGTCACGTGTCCGTTGATGATTGATCGCCCGTAGCTGTTGGCATCATAAATCATCCCGTCAATAACGTAAAGAGGTTGATTAGTAGCATTCAATGAATTAAAACCGCGTAAAAACACCTCAGCCCCAACTCCAGGCGTTCCTGAACGGCGTATAACGTTCAATCCGGCTACCTGCCCCTGTAAAAAGTTATCCGGAGTTTCTTTATTCCGTGTCCAGCTGCCATCGGTATTTACCGAAGATACTGCATAACTAATTTGTGATTTAGGCGCTTGGCGGAAAGGAAGCGTCACCAGATCATATGCTGATGTAAAGCCGTCTTCATAAAGCGATGCATTGATTACCTTACGACCGTTTACAGCAACGTCTTTATACTGAAACCCCTGCCCCGAAAATTGAAGTACACTGGTTTTCGATGGTACTATAATTTTGAAGTTACCCTTATCATCGGTAATTGCTGCGGCTATATCCTGCACAACCACATTTATGCCCGGAACAGGCTTTTTAGTGGCTGCATCGGTAACCTGACCTGTTACCTCGTAACCGTTCTTAATTTTATTTGCAGACGTAGCCGCTACCCGGGTGCTATCTTTTTGCTGGGCGTTAGCTGCCGTACAAAAACATATACTTCCGCAAATAGCTAATACGTGTATTGGAGTAGAAATGCGCATGTTTATAGGTTATATAATTGCTTCACGAGGTTTAAAAATCAGGGCAGTTGCGGTACCAGTACAAAGTAGTCTACGTTTATAGAGTTTGTAGCATCTACGCCATTGTTGGCTGCAACAACGTATGCAGTTACTCCGCCAAATTGCGCCGGAACGTAATCACCAACAAATACCTGGTTGTAGTTTTTAAGCGGTACATCAGTTTCGGCAAATGCTGTAGATAGTGGATCATTAATGGCAAACCGTTGTTTAAATGCTACCGTTTGAACATCGTTTGGTGCAACCCAGTAAACCTTATAAGGCACTTTGTAAAGCTCTTTAAGATTATAGCGCACATTAAACAGCGGAATTTTGTGATTGAAAATATAAATGTCGTTAAACTGTTGCCCGCTAAGTGGGTTTAGCCTTAAACGATATGCAATGTTGCCGCTTTTATCAGTACGGCTAAAGCCATCGGGCTGTTCGCCTTCGCGCTTAACAGGGCGTATTTTATCACTGAGCTTTACGTTTGCTGCACTCATAATGTATACAGTACCATTACTTGTTGTGCGCGTATCAATAATTGCCGTTTTATCAATTGGTACCGTAACACCATCAGCAGATGTTATTGACGCAGGTAAATCTTGTAAGGCGTAATTACCTTTTATAACAAGGTCTTTAATTACATGAAGCGAACTTAACCGCTCAGTCTCATCATTATTTGCACCTTGTACATAAGGCTTAAGCTTGGCGCGCTCGGCATCAACCGCGGCATCAGTAAGTAAAATAAAGGTATACTCCTGATCCTCGTTGCGTAAATCACCAATCCGGTCAAAAAGCAAATTACGGGTAATAATGCCGGTGCCAGGCTGATAAATTGGCTTGCTTGTAACCGGATCTAAACCAATTTGTACGGCTTTTGCCGAATCAATTGCCTGATAATCGAGTGTATTGATGTAGTTTTTTTGTTTGTAAGCTGTGCTGTTAACGTATTCCCAAACATTTTGCCGGGGAAGAACAAGTTTGTTGATGGTATGCAATACGCCGTTGCTTACATACTTATTAGCCGATGTTATGCCTGCATCTTCAAATTGTGTTGTGCTGAACTTAATGTATTTACCGTTTAAAGTTTTTATACGCAAAACCGGGTTTGGAGTATTAGTATAGTAACTCAGGTTTACTATATGATTACCTACAAACTGTTTTAAACGTTCGGCATCATTCAATGTACCAGCGTCAAGCGCTTGCAGTGTTTGATTATCGGGTGCCCAAACTGTGTACATTTTTGAGCCTTCAAGCACCTTATCAAAGCCTGTTTTAATCAGCAGTTCGTTAAAGCGGCTCAAGGTCGGAGTTTCCTTTATGAGCTGAGCAAGTGTTTGCCCCAAAGCCGCGTTGTTCACTTTGGTTTCGTCGGCGTATTTGTTGCAGCCAAGCAAGGCTGCAACTACGCAAACTAAAAGCAGAATTCTGTTATATTTTACCGTCATGATAAATTTGTCCGAAGGTTTATTGTGGTTTTTGAATTACTGAGCCATCCGGGTTAAATTTCGGATACAGCTGATCCATGTTTTCGGGTATGAAATGAATCATATCAATTTGTACATCGCCCGAACCATCGGCCACGGCTTGAAGCCTTAAATTGTGCCTGTCTGTTTTCTGCACATCAATGGTACCTGCCAATAAGCCGTAGCTGTCTCTGTAATACTCAATGGTTTGTGCCGGGTTGTTATAGTAAGGTACGCTAGGCCCACCAAAAACTATCTTTTTGCCCAATGCTTCCAACGACTCAGGTGAAGTACCTGCAGGATACGTCCAGCGGTTACCTACCAGTACCTGTGCCGGTAAACTCTCAGTAAGGTTGAGCACACGTGATAAGGGCTCGCCATTGAACAGAACTGATACACCTTTACCCCCACCACGGCGAATGAAGCAAACCCACACTTTGTAACGGCCTTTTACTAATAGCGGAGTTTTGAATTCAACAAAACTGTTTGCTGTAGCTGCCGTACGTAAAGCTGCAATAAATAAATAATCGTTATTATACACATAAAACTGACGAGCCTCTGGAGCCACACGATAGCTCACAGAACCGGTTTGCCATTTTATGTCTTGTAAATCGCCGGTAACATAATTAGGGCTTGACTTATTAGTAACCCGGTATATTCCTGTCAGTCTTTTAAATTCAGGCTGGTCGGTTACTTCCCAATAAACCGGTATAGGGAAACGCACTTTGATTGCATAATGCGCAGCCATATCATGCAATACGCCATTGGCTGTAGTGTTATCACTTGCCACACGGTTTATAAGTGCTCCCGGCTCATATTTGCCATCAAAAGTGTCATCGTTCACCAATATTTGCTGGTTTACAAGCTTTGTGGTAATTACATCAAGCGGCGCCAACGTTACGTGCGATGATGCATTGAAAATATCTGGTAAATATTTTAATCCGGGCAAAATATGGTAAGCCATAAACAGGTGAAGGCTATCAATCACTGATTTAGGATCACCTGTTTTTGAAAAGCGACTTTTTAAGGCACTGTAAGAACTATAACCCGCGGCTGCAAACACAGCATTTGATTGCGCCAGCACCGTTTGAAAACGTTTGTTGGTATCAGGAGCATTAACAGGCAGTACATTCAGGCTGTCATAAAAGCCGGTTTCCTTTAACGCCTGGGTAAATATGCTGTAGTTTGGATTTTGCTCTATTGCCTGGGCCAATGTTAACCTGGATGGTTTCAAAACCCTATCAATAACATGCACAATTCCATTACCGGCACGTATGTTTCCTTTTACCAATGTTGCCTGCCGGTTAATGGTAAGCGTTGTTACACCATTTATATTTTGTGCGCCGGTTAATATTGATTGGCCATACATTGTATTAGTACGCAACTTACCATCGGTAAACTTATCGGTAGTGATAGTATCCCTTATTAAATGGAAACGTACCAGGTCTTTCAACTCTTCCACGCCCAATTGATCTACCGATGTTTTACCTGATTCGGTAAGATATTTAGCAAAAGCCTCATTGGTAGGCGCAAATAAGGTATAGGTACCATATCCGCCTAATGAGTTGTCGCTACCGGTTATCTGCAACACTTTCGATAAGGTTGAGAATTGATTAGGATCTTGCTGCAGGTATTCGGTAATGTTAACATCGCCGGTTGTGGTTTCGGTAAACTCTTCGCGTTTACAGCCACTTAGCATAACGGCCAGCAGTACTACTACCGTTACCGATGCAAGCCATTTGTATGAGTTTAATATTTTCATAAACACTTATTTAAATGGTACTTATTGATAGAATGGGTTTTGAACCAGTGCTTTATTGGTTTGCAGTTCGTACAAGAAAATTGGAAAGTAGTGACTGCGTTTGTCTCTGAGTTTAACTATGGCCGCTTGCTGATATTCATCTGCTGCTGTTGTTGGTACAACATTCAGTATCAAATCAAGCCTTTCGTAATTGTTGCGGCGGGCATTGCGTAATAAATCATACCAGCGTTTGCCTTCAAATGCAAACTCGCGAGCCCTTTCGGCTAGTAAATAGTCAGTTACTCCGTTACGATCGGTTGGATCAACTACCATTGCTGAGCTTGGTAGAGCATTAGCACGCGTACGAATAACCTCGATAGCATTTAAAGCAGCCTGTCCATTACCTTGCTGATTAAGCGCTTCGGCCTTCATCAGCAATACATCAGGATAACGGTATACAAACCAGTGTGCAAATGAAGCCGCCGCCGTACGTGATGAATTGGCATTTATACCCTGATACTTATAAATAGTACCATCGTTAAATTTCAATGATGCATCGTTCCCGCGTATATCAATGTTGGTAATGTCAAAAAAGTCTTGTGTGTAAACCTCGGCTGCTACCTTTAATGCCGCTCTGAAACGTTTGAAATTGATAAACATGTTGTAGAACGGGTTAAGCTTGTTTTGATTAAACTGCAATTCAAAAAGGCTTTCATTTGAGTTGCCCTGAAAATATACGGTTGAATACCAGTTGTTATCACCTGGCACAAGGGTGAATTGGTTAGAATTGATGATGTAATCACAAGCTTTAACACAATCGTCATACTTATCAAGCCATAAGTAAACATCGGCCAAAATTGCGTTTACCGTGTAGCGGGTTATGCGGCCTTTGTCGTCATTACGGTTACCGTATGATGTTGCTACAAATTGCTCGGCCTGCTTTAAGTCGGCAATTATCTGATCAAAGACCTGCTGCTGTGTACTTTTAGGAATTTCGAGGTTGTCATCATCACTACTGGTTGACTTAAGCTTTAACGGCACATCACCAAAACTGCGGGCTAAGTAGAAGTACAACAAGCCACGTAAGGCCATTGCTTCACCTAAATATCCGTTAAGGGTTGCCTGGGTAAGGGTGTTATCATATTTAAGCACCTCAGGACCAAAGTCAAGCACAGTATTACAGTTGTTTATTGCTTTATAAATTATAGACCAATCAGCAATAGTATTGGTTGATGATATGTTAACGTTTATTACGTTAAGCTCAGCGTTACGTACACCTACCCCTGCTGCAAGCATGTCGCCTCTTAGTTCGCCCCACAAAAAAAGGTTTTCAACCAAAGGGTCGGCCAGCATACCCGCATAGCAACCATTAACAGCTGCCTTAAGCTGTTCTTTGGTTTTCCAAAAGTTTTGCCTTATAATACCATCCTGCGGCTCAAGTGAAAGATATTTGTTACACGATGTTGAGCTGAGTGTAACAAGAAGCAGCAGTACAGTATAGAATTTGATTTTTATATTCATATCAATACTCATTCAAGATTGTTAAAAGCCAAGTACCAAGCCCATTACCAGGTTGCGTGTAGGCGGCGTCATTGAGTTATCTGTTGCTACCCTGAACGGATCGCTTCCTCTTACAGAAACTTCAGGATCCTGACCGGTATATTTGGTGAACGTTAAAAGGTTTTCAGCAGTAAAATATACGCTGGCACTGCGCACTCCAACTTTGGTTAGCATTCGCTTGGTGAAGTTGTACCTGGCCGTAACCGAACGCAGCCGTATAAATGAACCATTCTCTACGTACCTGTCTGATCCTAACCAATTGTACCCGTCATTATAAAGTGCACGCGGAACGTCGGTAACGTCTCCCTCATTACGCCATCTCTTTAATACCTCTGTACTTTGATTATTGAAGCCGTACATATTGCTGGTTTGCATACGCGTACCATTTACCAACTGATAACCGTACCTGAAAGCAAAGAAGGCGTTAAGCTTAAGATTACCGTTTATGGTAATGGTTGGACCAAAACCACCGGTAAATTTGGGGTTACCGTTACCCAGGTAAACCACGTCTTTATAATCAATGTTACCATCATGGTTGATGTCTTCATACATGGCGTCGCCTGGTTTAAATACATAATCAGTTGCCGGATAATTAAAGCGCATTTGAAGTGGCACACCGTCTAACCCAACAATAGGTTGCCCTTTTGCATTAGTTGCAACAGTTGCTGCCTGATCCTGATAAACTCCTTTGTAACGAAAGCCATAAAATGAACCGAATGGGTTATTGATTTGCAAAATTGTTTTATAGCTGCCGTTAGTGGTAATATCACCTTTAGTACTTGGGTAATAAGGAGATATGCTACGAATGATATTAGTGTTGTTAGCTATATTGAAGTTCATTTCAACCATTAGCTTTTTGCTTCTTACAGCAACGGTATTAAGATTTATTTCCCATCCCTGGTTGTCCATGGTACCAACGTTCATGTTGATTTTGCTGAAACCTGATATGCCGGGCAATTGCAGGTCGTTAAAAAACAGGTCGGTGGTGCGGTTGCGGTAAAGGTCAATATCAACGTTGATACGGCTCTTTAACATTGAAAAGGTCAAGCCCACGTTTTGGCCGGTCACGGTTTCCCAGCGCAGGTTACGTAGTTCGATATTTTGCGAATACACTGCCGATGAACCTAAGTAGTCGTAAGCGTAATTGCCGTAAGTGTTAAAGAATGTGTAGTTATTTCTAGGTTCGTTGCCACTCTTGCCATAGCTGGCGCGTAAGCTTAAATCATCAAAAAAGGTAAGCTTACGCATAAATGGTTCGCCCGAAATTCTCCACCGGGTAGAGATTGATGGAAATAAACCCCAGCGGTGTGCAGGACCAAACTTTGAATTACCATCGGTACGCAGCGCAAAATTGACAATGTAGCGGTCCAATAGGCCATATTGAGCATTGATCAATGCAGCTACGCTACGTGTTTGCCCTAGTGATGATCTTAAGTTAAGCACCCGTGTATCAACCGACGGATCTTGCAAGAATACAGAGCCTGAGTTGGACGATTCGCTTTGCAGTACGGTTGCTTTACTGTCATTAGTGATGAATGAAACAAGGCCCGTGAAGTTGTGCTTTTCGTTTAATTTAGGAGTATAAATAAAGTTAGTTTTGGTTTGAATACTAAACTGATCAACGTCGCCGTCAAACGCGCGGTTAACGTTTAAGTCGCTTACTGGTAACCCGGTTGCTATTTGTGGTAAAAAGCTGCGGTTTTTAGTGTTGTTGATATCAAATTGAACATCGGCAGTTGCGCGGAACAAATTTGGAACAATATCATATTGCAAGGTAAAGTGCGGTACAATGCGCTCCCCTACAACGTTGTTTATACCTGATGAAAGTAAAGCTACAGGGTTAAAGGTGCCCGGGTAACTTCCTTGTATGTTTTGCAACGGCGATAGATAATTACCGGTATTGTTACCAAGGCTGTT
Organism: uncultured Mucilaginibacter sp.; assembly: GCF_913773635.1. Lineage (GTDB taxonomy): Bacteria > Bacteroidota > Bacteroidia > Sphingobacteriales > Sphingobacteriaceae > Mucilaginibacter. Next base: position 8,764 of record NZ_CAJYGQ010000012.1, on the reverse strand, counting down.
GATTTCATAAATGCTCATATTGGGCATTTTTTGGTAAGCTATGCTACGGGCATCATCATTGTAAACCTTATCAGTATTTGAGTGGGTGTAAGACACATCCGTACGGAACTTAATACGATCAGATACGTTATAATCTAAGTTTATACGTGTAGTAACCCTGTTTAGGGCGGTACCTAAAGTTGTTCCGCGCTGGTTAAGGTAACTTACTGACGAAAAGTAACGTGCCTTCTCGCCACCACCCGATAACGACAAGTTATGATCATGCATAATACCTGTGCGGGTTATGGCTCCTATCCAATCGGTATTATTGCTGTAATTATTGTAGTAATACCGGTCGCTCGGATCGTATAAAAATTCTTTCACTGTTTGGGTATTCAATGGAGTACCCGTGCGATTCATTACCTCTTCAGGAATTAGCTGAGAGTATTGATCACCTGTTAGCATAGGTATTGCATTGGGTTGTCTTGACGCCGTAGCACGCATTGTGTACGTAACCTGAGGAGAGCCAACACGCCCGCGTTTGGTATTGATAATCAGCACACCGTTTGCAGCCCTTGAACCCCAAACCGCGGTTGCGGCAGCATCTTTAAGTACAGATATATCCTGAATATCAGCCGGTGCAATGTTTAACAAAGATGCATAACCTTGCTCATCGGCAGTGCCGAAATTAAAGTCGGTTGGTATACTGGTATCGTAAGGCATACCGTCCAACACAATAAGCGGATTGGTTGATCCGTTGATGGTTGACGTACCACGTATACGTATTTGCATTCCTGCACCCGGATCGCCCGAATTGGCAGCTATATCAACCCCTGGAAGGCGACCCTGAATAGCCTGATCAATGGAAGAAGCTGATAACTCTTCGATGTCTTTTGCACTTACTTTTGCTACGGCTGTGGTTGAGTTGCGTGTATCAATTTGCAGTAATCCGTTGCTTGACGTTTTATTTGCCGTAACGGTAACATCGCTTAGCGTGTTTGAACTTTGTTCTAATGATATATTTAGTGTACTGCGGTCATTTATATCCATCGTAATGGTTTTGTAGCCTATTAACGATATAGATATTTTGTTTTGACGGCTTTTAACCCTCAGTGCATAATTACCATCAATATCAGTTGATACGCCGCCAACAATACGCTTCTCTTTATCAACTTCAACCACCGTTACGCCCACCAGCGGTGCTTTATCTTTTCTGTCGGTTACTTTACCGCGTACGGTGGCAACAGGTGCAACCGTGGTTTGGGCTTTAACCACATTTACAAACACTGCGGGCCACAGTATAAGACAACAGAAAAAAAGGTGAGTAAATATTTTTTTCATTAACTAAGGTTATTAATGGTTTGGTAAGTTGCCGGGAGGTTAAAACCGGCAACCATCAATTGCAATTGGTTATAATTTGATTATGGTGTAGTTTAATTTGCGTTAAACTTCAAAAAAGTGTCGAGCAAATGAATCACCGTGCGGTTAGATAAGTTATTGCTGCTGGCTGCTACTACATTTGCAGTTCCACCCATCATATCTTTTACCTGCATGTTGTTAACGCCAACATTGGTAACCGCTACCGTAGTGCTGGTACCGTTAGCTCGCTGCAGTAAGGTTAGAAAGCCTCCCTCCTTTTTACCATCAGGTACAACGGTTGCCTTTTGAATAATGTGGTACCTTATAAAGTTTGCCACCTTATCGCGTCCTATCTGGTCGGTAGGCGAAGTTGTTGCAGGTAAGTATCCTTGTGCTATAGCAGCTTCAATGGCAGTGTTTGTTGGCGCAAGTACTGTGTAAAATGAGCCTGCGGTAACACCTAAAATTTCACCGTTTGACGTATTGTAAATAGTTGATGCCTTAACATAATCAACAAACTTTTTATATGGAGAATTTGCCTGGGCTGCTAATGCCTCAAGATGTTTGCCTACTGACAGGCTTGGCTCAGAAAGCAGGCCGTCTATGTAATAAACCGTACCGTTTTCAGTTTTACGAGAGCTGGTGGCATTCAAAACAATACCTGCATCCCGGTTTCCGGCAGAATATACTGTGTTATTACTATAACGGATATACTCACCATCATAAGTCTCCAAGATACCGTTACCTGCAATGCTTGTAACATCAGCCCGCACAACCTGGGTATTAATGATACGGTTAAGCTTATCAAGTGCCGATGAACCTGACAATGCAGTTCCACCACCAGGTGGCGTATATCTCCAGGTATTTGCATCCAGGTCATAATTAAAACCAAGGGCCCGCAGCTTTTCGTCTGACGTTAAAAACAGTGTATACTTTAAACTGGTGTTAATTATGTTGGCCTTTAATGCCAGTGTTAAGGCACGGGTCATTAAAGAATAATTAGGGTTTAGATAAGCGCGACCAAATACTGTACTAAATACGTTTGCATTTTGCACCTTACTTGTACCATAAAAAACACCATTACTTAAAAGCTTTTTGTCAACAACATCGGCAGCGGGGTTAAACAAAGCACCTTGCCCCTGTCCGTTAGTAGTGCTTGCGAACTTGCTTGGCCACACGGTAGTTGAAAACATATGGGCATTTAAGAAATCATACATAATTTCTTTTGGCAAGGCGTCAAGCGAAGGGTAGTATTCGAGTAATACGTTGTTAATATAATCGTTAAGTGCAGTGTTGGTTGGCGCGAACATCGAATAGCCTTCCATTTGCCCATCATTATCATCCAGCTTCAGGTAGTTTTCGTTATTTGGAGAGTAGGCTAGTCCTGCATCATATAGCTTAACGTAAATGTCTTTTTGTATACCTGTATTCTCAAGGTTTTTGGCGGTAGCTTCAGGACTTACAATGTAAGATACCATGTACTTGTCAAACAATGATTTAAACAGGCTATACTGCGTGTTACCGTTTAAGTACTGATCAATGCTTGGTAATGGCATCAGCACACGGTTAATTTCATGTATTACACCGTTTTCGGCAATTATATTGCTGCTTACCACTTGTGCGTCGCCAACGCTAAAGCCATTGTAAGGATTTTGTGCATTAAAGTAATTATAGTCGGCCGGTGTAAGATTCTTAGGCGTTAAAAATCTGTCGAGTATGTATGGAACATACTTATTATTGTTGTCGCTTACGGTAAAATAAGTGGTTCCGCCCCTGTTGTTACGGTTTGAATTAACGAAGGTTATGTCCTTGCCGTTGTAGTTAGTAGTTTGCGGTGCATCATAATAAGCGGTACGACGTTTAAAAGCCATATTAGGCACCCAACCAGTAAGCGCCTGGTAATCGGGAAGCCTGTCGGTTTTAAAAGCGTTAAACACTAATGCATATCGTACAATCTTTTCTGCTGTAGAGGCGTCTATATCAGCAGCACTGTTCAGGTTCTTATCTTTTAAAAACTGGCTAAAAGCTGCATCATTTGCAGCAAACATTGTCCAGAAGCCTGCTTTGCTTAAAATATCTTTGTAACCTGCCTTATCAATACAAATAAGCAAACTCTTGAAGTTTCCGCGCTTTTCCAATTGCTGATATATCGGATCGGCCAGGTTTGCCGGGCGTTCGTAACGCTCGTTAAACTCCTTCTTTGTACATGAGTTGAGTACAAACAGCGCCAAAAAAATCAATAACAAACTAGGTAAAATTCTCCTCATATAAAATGCATAGTATTACACCTCCGCCCTTTACTGGCAGCTGGTCTTTTTTGAATTGTTACTTGAAAACTGGTTCGATGCTGATGCCGGTATAAAAATCTAAGGACAGGATGCTTTAAGTTTATCGAAAAAAATAAAACGCTATTCCTTAATAATTGCCGGGCACCGGCGGTTTATAATTGTACAGCAAACCTAATATGAAAGCACAAATGAAGTTTTTAAAATTTGACAAATAGTTTTTAAAATTTGTTAAATCGCGTTTTTTGATACCATTTGAATGGTTTTCAAAAAAATTATTTTTCTTGAGGTTGTGCTGCTTTCAGGGATTTCAAATACTGAGAAGGTGTTTGACCGTACTTATCTTTGAAACACGTACTGAAATACCCTGAACTGTTAAAACCAATTTGATAGGAGATTTCGGACATGGTAAACTCACCGGAATCAATTAATTGTTTAGCGCGCTTAAGGCGCATTTCCTTTACAAATTCAACCGGAGCTAACCCCGTTAAACTCTTAAGCTTTTTATAAAAAGTTGTACGACCTAGTCCAACAGCGCCGGCTACGTCGTCAATGTTAAAATCACAATCACTCATTCCCTGCTCAACCGTTTCAACCACCAGTTTCAATAGTTCTTCATCCTTTGAAGTGATCAAAATTTCGCCAGGGGACAGTTGTACTAAATTCTTACTGTTTAAAAGATTGGCAAACATCTGCTTCCGTTGCCTTATCAAACTTTCAACCAATACAAATACATACTCCGTATTAAACGGCTTGGTAACATAAAAATCAGCTCCATACCGCATTCCCTCAATTTGGTGTTCCACTGACGACCGGGCAGTTAACAATATAACTGGTATATGGCTGGTTAACAATTCATTTTTCAGTGCATCAAGCATTGCAATTCCGTCCATGTTAGGCATCATTACATCGCTTATAATTAAATCGGGGTTTAAGCTCTTTGCTCTTTCCAGTCCTTCAACGCCATCGGCTGCCGCTTCAACACGATAATATTCACTAAGCTGATCGTGTAGGAATCTTCTTAACTCTGTATTGTCTTCTACAATTAAAACTAATGACTTGTCCAAATCACCGTCATTTTTATTAACTGTAGGTGGAAAATTTTGAGCAGGTTCAACGCTTACTACTTGGCTGGTATCAATAGGCTTATACTCGCTTATGCTTACATTTTGCAAATTTGATTTTAACTTAACAGTAAAGGTCATTCCACCGTTAGGGTTGTTTGCTGCAGTAATTTTTCCTTGATGAGCGTTGATCAACTCCTTTGAGAATGCAAGACCGATACCCGTTCCCTTAACATTCGCGCTACTGTTTGAGCCTTCATAGTATAACTCAAAAATTTCGTTCAGCTTATCGTCAGGTACACCTATACCTTCATCAATAATTTCAATTGATACAAAACCGTCATTAGCCTGAGTATCTATTACAACCGATATGCTTCGGCCCGGAGGTGTGTATTTAAAAGCGTTAGCTAATACGTTGTATATAACAATATCCACCTTCTCATCATCTATAGGCAGCAAATAAACAGGCGTATCAGTATGTATATTAAAGTTTATATCCTTTTCAGTCGCTACATCATTGAAATATGAGGCCGTATTTTTTACAAGCTGAACGATGTCAATTTGCGATAATTTTAAGACAGCCTTTCCCTCTTGCAATTTTCTAAAATCAAGTAATTGATTGATGAAACGCACCATCCTATCGGCATTTTTGTTTACCAGGTTGATATGCTCACGTCCCTTGGCCGATAGGGTTTCATCCTTGGCAATTTGCTTGAGCGGATTAATAATTAATGTTAAAGGCGTACGTAATTCGTGTGAAATATTGGTAAAGAATCCCACCTTCATAGCCGAAATCTTTTTCTCAACGGCAATACGATGGCGTAACCTGATCATCGTAAATATAACCCGCCTTGCAACCTCAAGCACTATGCACAGTAAAAGCAAATAAATTAGGTAAGCCCACCATGTTTGCCACCATGGCGGAAGGATGGTGATCTCTATACTTTTCTCGGGCTTATTTTTAAATAGATAATTGCTTATCGTAGCCACAACAAACCTATACTTCCCCGGAGGAACGTTGGTATAGGTTGCCTGCCTGGCATCTTTAACATAATTCCATTGTTTATCAAAGCCTTCTAATTTATAAGCGTACCAAACTTTATTAGCAATCTTATAATTAAGAGCGACGTAATCTATTGTAAACAAGTTCTGATCATATTTCAAAACAATTTTTTGAGATTGATCTACAGCATTTGTTAAAATTGAATCAGCGCTTCCGGGTACTATGCTCTTGTTCGCAACCTTGAATCCGGTAAACGCGATAGCAGCATTTTGTCGGTTATTTCCAATTTGTTGGGGATTGAAATCAACGAATCCGTTTAGGCAACCTAAGTACAATCGCCCACCCTTGCCTTTTATAAACGCCGATTCAGAAAATTGCGTTTGGGGTAGTCCGTCATCATTATTATAGTTTTTGAAGGTTTGATTTACCGGATCGAACTCCGACAAGCCATTTTCCGTAGCAATCCATAAATGCTGCCTATTGTCGGCCGCTATACTTAATACGATATCATTAGGCAAACCATCAGCAGTTGTGTATACTTGAAATTTGATTTTTTTATTTAAATCAAAGTCAGTTAATGCCTTTTGCAACCCACCACCAAATGTACCAAGCCACATGTTGCCGCTTGCATCGCGTAAAATGTATTGTACATCATTAGCACCTAACGAGGTTTCGTCTCCACGCACTTTGGTATACCTGTGAAAATTAAATCTTTCAACGCCTTGCGAAGGATCAAAAATTACCAAACCGTTAGTACTGGCAACCCAAATGTTTCCTTTTAAATCTTCCTGAAGATGCCTTACGCCGTTAGCACGGGCTTGTGCGTAATTGCTAAATGAATTATTTTGGTTTTTAAATACAGTATTGCTTCCTTTACGCACCAATAGGTTTAAGCCACCGGCAAATGTACCAACCCAAATTCTACCTCGCTTGTCTTCCAAAACCGTATACACCAAATTGCTGCTGATGCTATTCTTGTCCTGCGGATCATTAATATGCCTTGTTACTCTATACTTTGATGGATCGTTTGCGAGTGGAACCGCCTCAATAAGGCCACTTCCTTTTGTACCTATCCAAATGGTACGATTCCTACCTTCAACTATGCAGTATACTCTGTTTAAATCACGTGGATTAAGGTTGATAAACGGATTGGCCTGCTTAACTCCGTTTATATAAGTGAGTATCTCACCGGCTTTTGTGCCTACCCATAAAACACCGTTATGATCTTCGCAAAGTGAACGTACTTCATTAACGGTTTTTGCATCAGCATCCCTATCAATCAATTGGTGATTAAATGTTGCCGGATGCAATATAATTTTATTGATTCCCCTGTCGTAGCCACTAAACCAAACGATACCGGTAGGGTCGGTATATAAAGCAGTTACGACATTTGAAAATTGCTGCTCGGCAGTACCTGGCTTATCATGAAAATATTTAAACTCATCAGCAGAACGGTCATAATAACCAAACCCTCCACCCGCCATGCACGACCATAATATGCCATATGCATCTTCAAACACCTGATAAGTTGTATGTATCACCTGCGTTTCGGCATCCTTTTTTTGAATAAAATGCTTGTAAGTCTTATTTGAGGGATTAAATTTGATGATACCTCCACCTGGCTCGAGCCACAGTAAACCATACTTATCAAGATAAATTTTACGCAGTGTGCCATACTCTCTAATAAATACCTGCTTTTTACCAGACTTAAGATCATATTGAATTAGTCCTTTACCTGTTGTAGTAAGATAAAGCTTATTACCCTCAAGCTCCAAAGCATTAATACATGCACCATCAGCGGCATTAATTTGATGGAAACTTTTACTGGATAAGTCATAACAAAATACCACACCTTGCCGCGTACCAAAGTAAATCTTACTAGCTTGTTGCTTAAAGCAGGTAAAATTAAAACCACTTCCTAATACTTTATCCGTTCGGTCAAATGTTAAATTAACCAACTTTTTTCCGTCCTTGCGTAATGCAGTAATGCCTTTTGATGTGCCAAACCATAGGTTAAGATTTGAATCTTCGTATAAGAAATTAATTTCGTTGCCGGCAAGTTGGGCGGAGCCATTAGCAAATTGATTGAACGCCTTAATTGTTACGCGTTCACCAGATTGCCTGGAAACGCATAGTGCACCTTGCTTTTGACTAAGCAGCCAGACGTCGCCATCGTTTGTAGGAATGATGCGGTCAACAAGAACATCTTTAACATAAGGTAAGGCACTTTTACCTTGTATGGCTAAAAACCCTTCCTTCTTCTTATCAAACCGATAGATTTTGTTATCAAAAGTTTTCACCCACAAATAGTGAGCTTTGTCTTCCACAACTATCCTTATTTTATTATTCTCCAGGTTGGAACTGTCACCTGCCCTGCCTTTATAAGTAACAAAATTGTACCCATCAAAACGGTTAATCCCATCCCATGTACCAAACCACATAAAGCCTTCAGTATCTTTTAAAATACAGGTAACTCTATCATGAGATAAGCCGTCTGTGGTGGTATAGTGTTTTAAATTATATTTAGGTTGAGCGCCTACACTGAACACTGCTAAGGATAATTTAAGCAGCAGCATAACTACAGCATAAGATTTAAATCTTTGGCTCATAAATCAGGAAGAGTGAACAGTTTGAAGTAATTGGTTTGCAAGTAAATATCGTAATAAATATTTAGCTGTAGAATTATATTATCGCAAGATTAAATATAAGATTGAACTAAAAATAAGAGAAAGACAAAGGTATCGAACGAAGTTTAGAAGCTTCATTTCGATAATTAGTATGTAAGCTGAGATTTAAAGAAATTCCCCACGAGAAAAATACTGGAGGCGAATTAAGTGCAAATTCAAATGATAGACTTAGCACGTTAAAAATATAGGAAAAATGCTGCAGTATTTACACAGTCACCAAGCTAAAATAGAACATTAGAATAACAGCCGTAAAAATTATATTTAAACAAGAAACCCCTGACGTTTTAGCAACGACAGGGGTTTATGAACTTGTAAGGGTTGGCGCCGACCTACTCTCCCACATTTTACTGCAGTACCATCGGCTCTGGCGGGCTTAACTTCTCTGTT
>NZ_CAJYGQ010000011.1 GCF_913773635.1 uncultured Mucilaginibacter sp. | reverse complement strand
AGTACACGATACACTTCGGTTTTGATGTTTTTGGCGGAGGCAAAAATAGCGATGGTGATTTTACAAAGCTGACTTCAGCGTTCATGCGCATTCTTTATAAGGCCACATCGGTTGAGCATACGGCCGTGAATATTGAAGATTGTGTGACAACCTATAACGTTATAACAGAATGTACGGAGCTATTCGAATATATGGAGGAGCGTGGTAAATACAATCATACTTTCGAACTCATACCTTACAAACCCAAGCCAGTTAAAAGAAACTTGAGGAAAGTGGCTTAACTTATAATGAATACTGTTTAACTTTGCTTTTCATCAATACAGGAGGAGCATTTTTAGACAGTATTCATTACTTACATATAATTAAGATATAAAGCGTTAAGCTTTGTTTGTTCAGCTTTTATAGAAAACCTAGGAAATTTTCAGCACAGCAAGAACAAGCGAGTTCAACGCCCACGCGCAAGCGTAGGGCGAAGACTTGTTTGTTGCCGTGCGGGCTCTCCTAGGTGCCTCTATAAGCTCAGACTAAGTTCAGTCCTGCGCTTTCGTGCTTTATAACCGCCATATAGACTGATGTGGCAGATTTATCTTTCAACCCGTGAACTCTTTAGCACAACTCAGTCAACAACTCAACGAGCAGTTTAAATCTGCATTCCTTTCGTTCGTAAACTATAACTTTTTTGTCCCTGAACCTAAAATCATCGTCGCCCAAGTCGTTTTCCCGTACTTCACACCCTTCAATAAAGAAGCTACGATGTTTGGCAAGGTTATGCGTATGGCTTGGTATTTAGAAAAGAAGAAGGATTTTCTCGAAATACTGACTAAGCACCGCATTACGGAGGTTATGTACACAGAAGTCCAGGAAGGTAAACCTGCAACCAAAGAGAACACCATCATTGTAACCATCAAGCTAATCGAAACCGTATTTGCCAAGCTGCACTATGCAGATATGACCAAGCCGCCACGTCTCACAGGCGTACTTGCCGAGCAGTATATCGATAATGTTCTTGGACAAATTATCAGCGCACAATAATTCACTACGAGCTTAACTTTTCATCTTAGACAGATTCACATATGAGCGTTAAAAAGGAAATTGAGAACATGCTGCATAACCAGTTCGGCAATTCAGGTATACAAGGACTGGTAGACTTAATGCAGCTTAATTACAACATGCACGGCAAGCCGGTCAAAGTAAGCGGCTTTGGTAATGAAATCACAGTGGACATGCAGGGCGAGGATATGGTAGAACAGTATACCTTAATCGACCGCATCGTCAAAAATCCCGGTGCTTATTCTTCTGCTGATGTTACACAGGCCAAATCACTTCACGAGCAATTCAAAAATGGCATTGCACAAGGAAAGCCACAGTCACCACAGGACAAAGAAATGTTCTCCAATGCAAGGGTAACTAAGCTTACATTCTTAATCGGAGGCTTGCACGTAACAACAGTTAATTTATAAAATTATGGGAACATTCATCATTGCTCTGATTATGCTTATTGTACTCAAATTCATTTACAGCCTAATCTTCGAGCAAGACAAATACGACAAGCACGGCAACTTTCGTAACTGAACCTGCCACATCAACTACATACTTTAAAAGGCAACAATTGCAAGCTGCCACATACCGCAGCACCTAACAACAATCAATAACACACAACAACAGATTATCACAATGAAAAGATTCATCTTACTGGCTTTCGCAGCCCTAACTCTATTCTCATGTTCGAAGTCAGGCAACGGTACAACACCTGAACCAGAGCCTACCAAGCCCTCATTACTATTAAAGAGTGTAACCGAAACAACAAGCGGTACACCATCTGTACAAGTGGAGTTTACTTATAATGGCAAGCAGGTTACCAAAGCAAGCTATTTGAAAAAGTCTAATGGTGCATTTGAATACGAACATGCCTTCACTTATGATGCACAGGGTAAGCTATTGAGCGTTACCGAGAACAGGCCACAGCCAGCACCCACTTATAGCAAAGCAGATGTAAACTACTTCTCAGATATTATCAGTAACATCGTACTGAACTACAGTGGTGGCGTAACACAAACAAGGAGACTTACCTTTAGCAACAACCGTCTTGTCGAAAACTTTGTTACCAACAGCAATCAAAACAGCACTTCTACCTTAGCGTATACTTATAATGCTTCAGGCAACATCACCAAGATAGAGAACACAGTTGTCAATATATTTGGTCAATCTAAGACTTCTGATGAGTTTAGCACCTTTGACGACAAGAAGAATGTGCTGTCAGCATTACCGATTGCGATATTCTATCAAACGGTAGAACAGGTTGATGGTTTGGAGTTCTGCTTTGGTGCAAACAACCCACTAACGCACAAAAACACCTACACGCAAGGACAAGTGTTCAACTACACAATAAGCTATACCTACAATAGCAGTGGTTATCCAACCTCCTTAACTGTTAAACAGGTTGGTACATCAAAGCAGGAGACTTATACCTATGAGTATATTGAGGTGAAGTGAACTGCTTACCTTAAAAGGTCACAAGTGTTAGTATAGAGCTTACCTGACATTGGGTAGGCTCTTTTTATATCATCTTTAGCACTCATGGCAACGAATAACATACAGCAAACATTAACCTTCGAAAAAGAACATACCGGAAGATGGTATGTAGTATTGCCTGAGTGGACAGGTGGCAAAGCAGCATTAGAGATGGTAGAAGGTGCAGATACAATGCTGGATATAATGGCACAAGGCGAAAAGGAAGTAACACTTACGGTTAGTGAACAGAACTTTGAAGGGGCTAACGAACTGATCCTGACAGAAGACCTATCCAATAGCATAGGTGGCGGTATGTACCTTCTAAAAGATTATCAGGGCGAGGAGATCAACCACAAGATGTGGTTATGTGAGGTGATGACTTATGTATTTAAGAAACTGCCACCAGTGGTTTACTTTAAATGATTGGTAAGGAGCCTGTACATGGATATTATACTTGATTCAATTGACCAACCTCGTTATTTTGGATTCTTCTTATAATTTCCTTCTGGACATCTGATATACGTTCTGTTAGTTTGTTATAAGAATACCGACCATCAAGTCGGCATTTGTAACAGTCAGTAGAGTCTAAATAATATGAAGTATCGATGTCCATTGATGTACCACATTGCTTACAAACAGGCTTTAAGTCAGAAATAATAAATTTTCCCTCGTAGCTTCTCCATTCATAGTTCCAAGTCCAAATAGTCTTATTGGCACCAAACGTATCACGGCGATAGTGTTCGAATGCGTTGTTGGGAATTCGGGGTTGATTAGATTCTTTGTTTCTGTATTTAGACCTTAGAAGAGCCTTCTCAATCCGTGTAAATATCACTACGACGGTTAGTATTATAATGACAGTGGAGAGGCTTAGCCGGGTCTTTAGTATGTCTGTAAACCAATTAAACCGAAAGAAGTTACTTTTAGACTCGGGTGGTAACTCTATATACAATTTGAGTAAAAAGAACATACTCGTTGTGATGAAACCAGCAAGCCATTTGTCTACTAACCAATTAAAGACCTTTTTCATTTAGTGCATTGTACCTTAACATAACACCACACACATCTATTTACGAGATGTAGGTGAAACCTTCAATAATCAAATTTACTTTAAAAGTTCTAAACACACTAATATACAAATCTAATTGAGAGTAAGGCAACACAGCCGATATAACGGATTAGTAGTTTGAATGGTTTATTGCATTATACACCTCTCAGTGCCAGAATCGTCAGAACCATGAAATGCCTTAACTCGAAGAGGTTGTTTACATGGAATAGATTTGCAACTAAACTTACTATCTTAGACACTGTTAACATTTGCATGAGACTTGTGTTTAAACTATGAGTGAAAAGACTTTTGGAAGGATATTCCAACTATGTTGTATGGCTATACCGCTGATATTACTTTGGGTAGGTAGCCAAGGCCCCAGTGCAAAGGAGCTAATACTGCAAGAGGCGTTAAATGAAGATTATAAAGGTCGTGCTGACTCTATCTATCATCAAAGAAATAATCACAACATCAAAACTGTAAGAATATCTGGAATACATGACCTTGAGCTTTGGCCTGAGTGGGAGAACTTAATAGATGTTGGAGACTCGATCTTTAAAGTGAAGGGTAAGTACACTATAATGGTCTGTAAAAAGAATGGAAAGGATTTGATTCTTGACTATGAAGATATTGTAAAGGACTTTAAAGACTAAGATAAGGTCAAGGTAACACATGACCAGCAGGTGTTTCTAACTCAATTCAGTGCTTTAACGGTCAGAACCATATCTATGGCAATCCCACCTTTTGTTGCTTACGAGGGAAATGCCATAGAATGGAACTTTAGGGTAGTTCCTCCTGGCTATCGCAGGAAGATAGGTATTACGCATCACCTAAGCTTCTCAAAAGCAACCGCCAGATTCCATTGCGTTCAACAAGCCTAACGGCACGTTTCACTCCATTGCTCCAACGCTCAATATCGCACATTTTTATTTCACTTCCCTTACACTAATACCACCCGCAATAAAAATGTGCAGTCATTCATTGCCCTGGCTTCGCAATCTGTCATCCGCTTTGAGTTTAAGCAAAGGTGTTGCTTCATGAAACCTTTCTCTGCCTATGGTAGCATTCCGCTAACGCTTCATTACAACCAAAGTCAGTCGGTTTCCTTGCTTGGCTCACCTACGCATCGGTCTAGGCATCAGCATTGTCACAGCTTTTGAAAATCCCAAACCACTGCCCTAGACTCAAAAGCAGCGCCATTGCTTCGTGATGCATTCTGTGCATCCGCCTTGAGGCTCCCTATGCACAGACCTAGACCTCAATTCGCGTAGGCCGGTTCGCTAAAGCTAAGGACATTGACTTAAATCCGTTTAAAGAATAATCAAGTCCTTCGCTAGTATGTTCTGCTGTTAAATCAAGCGGCAAGGTTGATGTTGAATCGAATAGAACTATATAAGATATAAGATAAAAATATCACAGATTATGGTATAAATTTAGAATTAGAATCTACTTTTACGGAACTATTAAAAGCAATGAATCGCATCAAAGAAGTCTTGGAGCAAAAAGGAGTAAAACAAACTTGGTTGTCCGAGCAGCTTTCAAAAAGTTACAATATGGTAAATGCCTACGTTCAAAATAGGCGACAGCCTAGTTTGGAAATTTTAAATGCAATAGCCGAAATACTTGATGTTGATATAAAGGATTTGATAGTGTCAAATAGGAAAAAGAATTAAAATGCTTACAGTAGAAATAAAAAATAAAGTTAAAGATCTATGGGATAGATTGTGGGCGGCGGGATTATCAAATCCAATTACCGCTATAGAGCAAATTTCCTATTTGCTTTTTATGAAGCGTTTAGAAAATTTTCATCCGGAAACCCCAGAAGACTACAAATGGAGTAAGTATCAAGATTTGAAGGGTGAAAGACTTGTTACACATATTAAAGAAAACGTCTTTCAATATATAAAAAATCAATTATCTCGAAAAGGAGAGCCGTTTGCAGAATCAATGGAGGATGCATCTTTTAGAATTAATAACCAATCATTGTTGGAGGATGCTATTCTAATTATTAATGGAATTTATAAACAAATAGAAAAACAAGAAGAAGAAGGTGGTCAACACTTTCAGGATATTCAAGGGGACGTTTATGAACACCTTTTAAAGCAAACAAGTGAGGCTGGAAAGAACGGTCAATTTCGTACTCCAAGACATATAATACAAATGATGGTTGAGTTCTTGGAACCTGATTTGGACGGGAGAATCTGTGACCTTGCCTGCGGATCAGGCGGATTTTTAGTCGGCGCATATCAATATCTTATTACTAAGAACTCCCAAAAAGTCATAACTGATGAAAATGGCCTTTCAAAAGGAGTTGATGGAAGCAAGTTAACGGCGGCTAAGAGAAAGCAATTAAAGGAAAAAACCTTTTATGGTTTTGATATTGATCAAACAATGGTCCGAATTGGGATAATGAATCTGATGATGCACGGAATTAACAAGCCAAAGATTTCTTATTTAGATACCCTGTCTACCGATTACGAGAAATTTGAAGGAAAAAAAGCCCAAGGTCGATATAAATATATTTTAGCTAATCCCCCATTTACCGGCAAAATAAACAGCTTAACTGTCAGTGAAAATCTCAATAAGATCTATCACCTTAAAAAAGATAAAGCAGGAAATCGGGTAAAATTGACCGTTCAGTCAGAATTATTGTTTTTAGAGCGAATTATTTATATGCTAGAAAATGGTGGCCGAGCCGCTGTCATTGTTCCAGAAGGCGTACTTTTTGGGGGAAGTTTGGCACAAATGAAGACAAGGGAATTGCTTCTAAAAGACAACTGTTTAGATGCAGTAATTTCTTTACCTCCAGGTGTATTCAAACCATACACAGGAGTTAAAACAGCTATAATAGTGTTTAATAAGCCTGTTAAAAAAAGTAAAGCTTGGAATACTGAAAGGGTTTGGTTTTATGAACTAATAAATGATGGTTATAGCTTAGACGACAATCGCAGAAAGCTAACAGAAAATCCTTTGCCGATAGCTGTAAGTAATTTTAGGGGAAGAGATACGAGCTTATTAGAAGAAACAAAAGATAGCTTTTATATACCTATTACTGAAATACAAGAAAACGGTCTAGATCTCAGTTATAATCGTTACAAGAAAGTTGAGTATCAGGAAGAAACCTATGAATCACCACAAAAAATATTGGAAACCTTATTTCAATTAGAGCAGGAAATTCAAAAGGATTTACAAGAACTTAAAAACTTAATTGGTTAATGGAAAAAGTTCGCTTGAAGACAATTGCTAAACAAGTTAGAGGTGTATCATATAAGCCAGAAGATATAAATAATGTTAGCATTGAAGGCTTTATACCTCTGTTAAGGGCGGGTAATATAGGAACTTCTTCAATAACTAATTTGGACGATCTCATTTTTGTGTCAGAGTTAAGAGTTTTGGATAGCCAGTTCCTACTGCCAGGAGATATATTAGTTGTAACATCTAGTGGGAGCATCGAAAACGTAGGTAAATCAATTTATATTGAGCAAAATGACGGCTGCACTTTTGGAGCGTTTTGTAAAGTTGTAAGACCTGATAAGAACTTAGTTAATCCAAAGTATGTCAGTTATTTCTTTCAAACAGATTACTATAGAAGAACAATTAGCACTATGGCACAAGGTGCTAATATTAACAATCTTAGAAACGAACATATCGATAATCTAGAAATTCCTCTTCCTGACCTTGAAGCCCAAAACAAAATTGTAGCCATTTTAGACAAGGCAAAAGCCATTTTAGATAAAAGAGAAAAATACCAGCAACAATACAATAAATTATTGCTTGCAATTTTTTTGCAGATGTTTGGAAATCCTGTTTCAAACCCGAAAGGCTGGAAAGAAGACTCTTTATTAAAGTTTGGGGAGTTTAGAAATGGAATAAACTACAAGAGAGAAGAATCTGGGGTTAATTTAAAATGCTTAGGCGTCGGCGATTTCAAAGCTAATTGGGAAATAAAAAACATGAATAATCTCTCAGTTATTAGCCTCGAAAAGGCTCCGTTAAACGAATATTTTTTAAGGGATAATGATTTAGTATTTGTAAGATCAAATGGTAATAGGCAACTAGTTGGACGGTGTATTCTAGTAAAACCTGGTAATGATAAAATTACGTTTAGCGGATTTTGTATTAGATATAGGTTAAAAGACAATTCTATTAGCGCTCTTTATATAGCACATTTATTTAGAGTACCAGCATTCAAAAACTCAATGCTAAAAAATGGTAGAGGGGCCAACATTCAAAATATTAATCAAGAACTTCTAGGTAATTTAAAGATTCCAGTTCCTCCTAAAAAACTACAGATAGAATTTGAGAAAAAAGTTGACCAACTGCAAAAAAGCTTAGATAAAATAATAATATTTCAATCAAGAAGCGAAGAGTTACTTAAGAGTCTTTCACAGCAAGTTTTTGCAGAACGCATAACAATTGATATTGATGCTGAATTGGAAGCATTGATTAGTGCAATTGATTTAGAAAAGAAGGATGAGGAAAATAGAATCGATACAATAAAAAAAGATCTAACATTTCTTCAACGGCTAATTGACAAGCTACGGGAACAGGACTTTGAGAACTCTGGTCAATATGAAAAAGCGAAATACTTAGCTTTTAGAGTGATGAAAGAAGAACCCGCTTTAATCAGGCAGCATTACAACAAGGTAGATAAGAAAATAAAACTTATTATTTAATGAAACTATTGTCATTTTCTATACCACAGAACGATCAGAATATAGGATTCAGAAGCTTGAAGCCTGGTTTCGAAATTATATTTCATAGCGATTTAAATGAAAGCACCATGACCAAGTTCAGACCTTTTTGTTTTGCCGGTTTAAACGGAAGTGGTAAATCCAACGTGTTGGAAGCTTTAGCTAATATCTTTTATCATTTAGAAGTGATGTCTGCTAGAATTCTTCCAGATTCCATTAGAAGTCAGAAAAACTTTAAGCGCAACGAATCTCCAGTAGACGTTTTTAAATTGGAGTACTTGATTGGATTAAAGAATGTTCCCTCCGATAGCATAGAGTCGTTGACTAAGGTGACTATTACCAAAGAGTTCGGATTAGAACCGATAATGCAAATTAAGCCATATCCTTTCGACGATGGAACAGAACCATCAACTATATTATTTGAAGTTGGAGAAGAAAGCAGTGCGCCGACAAAAATTTTTTTACCTGACCACATTGTCGGTTACTCGTCTGGAGAAAATGAATTACTGAGTCTGCCATTCATTAAAAGTAGATTCTTGCAATTAGATGAATACAAAGAAGCGACTAAGTCAAATGTCAGGGAATATAAAGAGCCAGAAAATAGTTTAATTTATATTGACAACGACATGAGTCAAGCGGTTTTGCTATCTTGTCTACTGTTTGAAAATGAAACAACTTTAGCACCATTAAGAGATATTAATAATACGGGCATACTAGATTTAAGAAGATTTACAATCTACCTTACCTATCAAAAGTTTGATTTTCAAAAAAAATCTGAAAATGTTTTTAGAATATTGCAAGGTTACCAAACTCGCTCAGATACAACAGGAGAGCTGCCGAAGCAGATTGAAAAGCTTAAACAATGTGCCACTTGTTGGTATGAAGATGAGGATGGAATTTCATTAGATTTTTATGTTTGCGAGGCCACTAAGGACGCTTTTAAAGCTCACTTTGGAAGTGCGTTTGAACTATTTCAAGTATTTCACCTATTTTATATTTTAAACAATCATTTCGTAGACAATAGAAATGTAGAAGATGTTTATCAATCAAAAGGCAATTATACCGATTGGAAGGTGCCTATTGGGGGACCTGCTGATGACGCTTTCTATTTTTTGAAGTATTATCTTATCAAGGAAGAGAAGAAGTCTAAGAAAATTTCTGATAGGCTACTTAGAGAACTGAGTGATGGGGAGCATCAATTTTTGCATACTACCGCAATTTGTTTAATGTTAAAATCCAAACGCACATTATTGCTTCTTGATGAACCTGAAACCCATTTTAATCCGAGCTGGAGGGCTAAATTCATTAAAATATTAAACGAGAGTATTGAAGCCAGTCAGCATAAAAAAGAGGGTAATGTCAGCAGGGATGAGCCAAGACAGCATAATGGTAATATTCATTTAAGAAAAGACATCTTATTAACTTCGCACTCTCCATTTATCATCTCCGACTGCATGCCGGATAATGTAATTCTTTTTGAGAGAAATGACGATGGAGCTATTACGGCAAAAAAAGTTTCAGAGTTGGATAATGCATTTAATACTTATGGCACTTCTGTAGAACTGATATTAGATAAGCTGTTTGGTTATAACCAATCAATAGGCGACCTGTCATTTTCAGATATCGAAGCAATTGATATAGAATCTGCAAATAGCTTTGAAGAAATTGAAGGTATAAAGTCGAAATTGAGAAAGTTGGGTGAATCTATTGAAAAGGATATGGTTTTATCTCAGCTAAATACCAAAATACGCAATAAAAGAGATGCTCAGAACATATAAGCCCCTTGATAGTCATGATATCTTTATTTATCAACAACACGTTGAACATCTAATATGCAATGTTTGGTGTAGTGCCGAAGCAGGAATAAAATGCCAAGATTTATTAACTGAAGAGTTCGAGAAAATCTATTTAAAAAGAGCTTGGATTAAAGAGGATGTTGATGAGATCTACGAACTATGTAAGCCTTTAACTAAAGCTGAAAGAGCAGATATTAAAGAAGCGTTTGTCATTAATAATGACATTGATTCACTTTGTGAGGGGAAAGAAAAGCCTAGAGAATTATATACTTTAGCAGCCGTTGTTGCAAGCAAAATGAAACCGTTGTTGGTTAAATTTTATAATGATTTAATAGGTGCAAATGAAAAATTAAGTTACTACAACGATCTAATAATACACAATGGTGATTTCAAGTTTTGTCTTTGTTGCGGAATAGTTCCTGTTGAAAGTGCGGAGTCACACTATAGGGAAGACAATGACCATTATTTACCCAAAGCTGAATACCCATTTTCATCGGTTAATTTTAAGAATTTGCCTCCACTTTGCGGTAAATGCAATAAGAAGTGCAAGTCGACAAATAATCCTTTTGAAAATGGAAGAAAATCATTTTATGCCTTCAAACCTCTCGAAAATGAATTTGAAATAACTGTGTCCATCAAAGCGGCTGGTGCTACTAGTTATTTGGCATTAAAGCAAAGTGAAGTTGTTTTAAACTTCAATAATAATCCTGATAAAGTTGCTACATGGGCTTGGCTCTTTCAAATCGATTCCCGATACAATGAAGAGATAAGACAGTTCAGCAAAACAGAACTCAGGATACTGGCCAACAGATTTAAACGTAACGATGAAAGAAAGAAAGGTGAAACTTATGAGCAGATACTTAAAGATGCGTTGGACGACTATGAAATAGATAAGTATGATGACAGGAAGTTTTTAAAGAGAAGCTTTTTGAGAGAAATGTTGAACAAACCAGATTGGATGGGTGTTTACGATCAACTGTTAGCTTTATAGCAACTATATTCTTCCAAGTGAAGTGTAATTAGGTACACTTCTATCATTCTCTACTCAAAGTTAGCTTCACACCATCACATAGTCACTTCGTTTCAAGGTAGTATCTCCTAATTGGGTTTCCTTTCAGGATCCTCCGCAATTACTCAATCTCCACCTTGCCTTAGTGCTGCCGTTCAGCAGTTCGTTGCTTCGAGAATTCACTCGAACATAAACTTACTGCAATGACAGACTTTAAACAACTAGTTACGGCATTTGAGCGTTTTGCTTACGGACAATCCCTGCACACTGCCTTTACTGAAATGCTGGATTGGACACTTTTACCTTTTAAAAGGTCCGAGGATAAATCAGAACAGCAAGTAGCACTCGAAACATACCGCAATCATAAGAAGGTAAACGAACTTGTTAACCTTGTAAAGCTTGTTGGCGACTTGTCAGAGAACTTTTCAGAC
Organism: uncultured Mucilaginibacter sp.; assembly: GCF_913773635.1. GTDB lineage: Bacteria > Bacteroidota > Bacteroidia > Sphingobacteriales > Sphingobacteriaceae > Mucilaginibacter. The sequence continues at coordinate 291,843 of NZ_CAJYGQ010000011.1, read as the reverse complement.
CCACTTGGCGAGTTGTACATGCAAGCTATAAGTAATGGACACAATGGTCAGTACTTTACACCAGAGCCTATCTGTGATATGATGGCAGCTATCAGCGTAGGGAATCCAACCGAAGGACAAACCGTTGCTGATTGTGCTTGTGGAAGTGGTAGGATGCTACTTAGTGCGGCAAAGATTAACAGGCGCTTAAAGCTCTATGGTGCAGACCTTGACATTACTTGTTGCAAGATGGCGTTAGTGAACATGCTCCTTAACTCTTTACAAGGTGAAATAGCCCATATGAACTCTTTAACTAACGACTTCTATAGAGGTTATAAAGTGAGTACCAAACTGGTTAATGGCTATCACGTGCCTTACTACATTGAGTTTACAGAACCTGAGCAAAGCTATATATGGCTTAGACCTGTAAAGGAAGCTGCACCTAAGTTTGATAAGCCGTTTGAGCCTGTAAGGGATAAGACACCGATCAATGGTATTCAAGGTAGCCTCTTCTAGAGATTAGGACTTCACAAGGTCACTCTCCGTAACCCATTTACCATCAAGCTTTTTTAGCTTAACCTTTATTGTTGCATGACCAGATGTAAGTTCTCCCTCCCCAATAAAATCGGTTGGAACGACTAACAGGTTGATCCATTCATCGTACTGTAACAATCGTTTGCGTACAAACCTTACATCTTTCCGATAATGGTCTGGTAGGTAAGGGAGTGACTTGTAATCAGAATATTGATGACTGCGAATGTCAGCGAATGTGTATGATTGATTACCCAATATGATCTTATAACTCTTGAGATAGTAGCGGGTGTTGTTGTATACGCGAACTTTAACCGAATCATAATTCGTTCTGCCCTTATCTATAATCGTATCGTTCTGCGCTGATGCTTTACAAGTGAACAAGGCTAAAAAGGCTATGATAAGGAGGTGCTTCATGATACTTTTACAACTTGGCGGTCGTTTAATTTTTTGTAGCGCTTCCTAATATCATAATATCCACCAACAAATACTAATATTCCTCCTGGTATCGCGATATACCGCCCGGCAAGCTGCTCCCGATTTTCATGTTCACTCTTTGAATAAACAACGCCACGTGATGTATTAATTTGATATACCTCATAGTTCATGCTTGTTGAGTTTGATGCGTTGTAATAGATGGTTACCGCATCTCCAATACTAAGTTTTTCCATCAGTGGTTTGTACTCTTGTGAGAAACGATATAAAGAATATCGATGTTCGTCACCTTGAATCCGTAAGGTTAAGTTAGACCGACCGTTCTTATTAGGTGTTTCTTCCATAGATGTCACTTGACCTGTCCTGTGCTTGGCACGATTTAGGTCTATATGTGTGCTACTCATTCCTATACCTACTAGTAAAGTAGCTGTGGAAAGAAACAAGACAAAAATACACTGCAAGATAAGTTTAAACATTTGCAGTCTGCGTATCGAGACCAAGCGCTTCATGGTATGAAGATAAGGAAAGATTGCTACATTGCAGTTAGTAAACCATGAACCTACCAACCGTCACTTATAAAGCATATACCTACTTAGTTATAGCCTCGTGCTTGCTATCTGCCTGTCATAAGCAAGAAAGTAGAGACAATGAGATAATCAAAATAGAAGTAGCCACTGGTGGTTGCTTCGGTCCGTGTCAGTATACAGCAGTGAGTATTGATAGTTCGCTTACTTACAAGTATTATGGTGGGCAAGTCCTATCTCGAACTAATCGCCCAGAGGACAAGTTTAAGATTGTGGGTTATTATTTAGGCAAAGTAAATAAAGCTTTATGGGATACGCTTAACATGAAGTTAGAGCAGATACGTTACAAGCAGCTTGATACATCCTACGAGCATACAGTTGATGATCAAAGTTTAGAGTTTATCATCCACTACAACAATAAAACAAAGCATATAAGAGCACAAGCTGCAAGCCTCCCAAATAATGTAGGAAAAGTGTTCAATTGGATTTCAGACAGCTATCGTAATTTGAAGCTTAGAAAGACACAGGACACGCCTCGATTTGAAACTACTATACAGTATCCACCTCCACCACCTAGAACTCCCGCTGATATTACGTTCTTGCATCCTAAAGTTAACGATTGAGCCTGAATCGTTTGTAACACCGGGTGTAATTGCATTAACTTGTAAAAACGTTATATTAGCCGCACCTAGATTAAAATGAGCAATAATACATTGGCACAAGAACTTCTTGAGCAAGCCATTTCACTTGGAGAACAAGATCAAAAAGAAGAAGCTGTTAGCTTGTACTTAAAAGCTATAGAAGCTGCACCTGAATGGGCAACACCACACTACAACTTGGGACTATACTATAAGTACGAAGGTAACTGGCAATTGTCTTACCAGCACAATAAAAGAGCTGTGGAACTTGACACCGAAAGCGAAGCTGCTTGGTGGAATCTGGGCATTGCTGCAACTGCTTTGGAAGATTGGTGTACAGCGAGAACAGCATGGACGAAATTTGGGCTGGAACTTCAAATTAATGACGAAGAGCCTTGTATGGATTTAAGAAACATCCCTGTAAGGTTAAACCCTGATGATGCAGGTGAGGTGGTATGGTGCAAGCGAATTGATCCAGCAAGAGCTATTATTCTAAACGTGCCGTTAGCGACAAGCGGGCACCGATTCGGAGACATGATACTTAATGACGGTGCACCAGTGGGAACTCGTATCAGCAATGGAGTAGAATATTCGGTACTTAATGAACTCAAGCTTCTAAAACCATCAGAATACAAAACTTATTCGGTTACCATTTATACAAGCAGACAAAGTGATATAGACAAGTTAGAAGAATTCTGCGAGGCCGCAGAGATTGAAATGGAAGACTGGTCGACCATTCGGTATCTATGTAAACAGTGCAGCGAAGGTGTAGCACATAAAGATCATGATCAAGATATCGAAGAGCGGGAAACGCCGTCTGAACGTTATATTGGTTTTGCTGCCATAAATAAACCGGTGCTAGTGCACGTGCTAACCGATTGGAGTGTTATAACTTTATGTGAGTATTCAGAAGTTGTGCTTGAATTAGAATAATACATGAAATTTTATCACTCACAAAAGAAGAAAGTAAGAGGCTGGAAACGTAGAGTTCATCATTTAGACAGATGGGGAGAACTTATCAAAGAACCTCATACTAAATACTTTCTTACTGAGCGAGGTCGCCACACGTATGAGCGGTATACAGTTTCTCCTTTTTATAACTTGGTAAAGCGGCATCCACCGTTATGGTTCTATAAGCTCATCATCGCAAAGCTAGTGACTGCTTACAGCGAGTGGCAAAAGACCTTTGATAAACTTAATGTGCCGTATGATTTGCAGCTATGGCTATACGACCCTTCATACATCCGCTCTGAAATTATATGTCATAAGATGCAGCAGCATGGAGAGCGCAAGCGCTTTAGCTGGGAGTCTGATCTAAGCAAACCCTTCCCTTATGAGAAGCTAGGGAGTAAGCATTACAACTTACAAGACTTTGAATGGATACTAGCTGATGATGAGCATATTCACTTTGAAGATGATTTTGAGGATGCCAACTTTACTGCTGAAGACTTGTTAGCGGATGGATACATAAGAAAACAACAAAGTGATGGACTGATATACTATGCAAAGCGATATGGTGACATATGGATAGGTAGACGCAGAGATGCTATGAGTAAAGACACTAAAGATGTGATACAAGGATACTTTGCACCACCAAGGACTGATTGATGCTATCCAAACAATTGACAATTCATTGCAAACAGGGGTAAACGTCTTAACTTGTAAAAGGAAATGCTAACTTGATTAAACCTATATGAAGCTTAAAGCCACCGTCATCATATTTGCTTTTGTAGTTATAGCTGCCTGTACCTTCCTACACTTGCAATATGGTTTGTTTACGCGCTATAACTACTTTACAGCGCAGTGGGATAAAAGACAAGGGAAGCTTCAGCTTTTAAGCTATGGTGAAGAATTGACAGTTGCTAAGGAACAAGTGGCTGTTGCTAACACGATGGGGTTTCGAATGAAGACTATTGCTGGTTGCATCATCTCCAGGTCTAACGTCAATGGAGCAGATGCTTATAATGCTGTAATGACAAAAGCATTGGAGAAGAAGTTGGGTAAGCAATGGAGAGCAAGTTTTGACACCAGTGTTGATTCACTCTTCAGAATTCAAAGCGAGGATCGTATCTATCAAGCGGTGATGAACAAAACAAATGTTCGAGAGCTCAGTCATAAGTGCGATTCAGCCAAGCGCGGTAGTATATTTGTAAAAGTAGTAAACCCAACTGACGCAGATCCTAATCATCCGAATGCTTGGGTTTGCCATGAAGTAAACAATAAGTTTGAAGTAATTGCTTACTACAGGGTTAATCCTTACACGCTTGGTGTAGTTGAAATTCGTTATTAATCGTATCTGTCACGCTTAAAGACAGCATCAATTCAACATTCAAACACCCTCTATAAAGACTAAAGTTGAGATTTGTTGAATTGCATTTATATTATGGATATAGACTAAATTAAAGATGTTGGCATAAACGAGCAAGGGCAGCTGTACATATGCCTTGTAAGAAGCAATTTACCTTGATATGGCGAAGTGCAACAGAAGTCCATTGGAATTATATGGAGAGTTACCTCTATTCACCTAAGCCAATCGAATGGTCGTATTTTAATTGTTATAAACATATCGAAACAGTCATTGCAGACGAGTTAACTGTAAGCTGATATTTGTTGATGATACTTTGTTGAAGGATGTTGAGGATAAACCCAAGGAGCAAATTATTAAGTTCAATTCAGAATTTGAACAACCCGTACAAAGTAAGTAATTGATGATTTGTTGAATTGACATGCCTGCACATTTTCTGAACACATGGTATAGTATAAGTAGTATATAATAAATAATGTGCAGCTACTTGATTGCTGACTTGCCTATATTAACTTATAAAGAACAAGCTGCTATAGCTCAAACTGTAACATTCGTAAAATTTATTAAACTTGTGTTTACAAAACCAACTTATCATGTTCTACAAAATAGCAATCTGTCTTCTATTACTTACATCATCTGTTTGCAAAGCTCAGGAAAACGGCTCGAATACAAGGTCAGCAGCTGACACAACCAAAGATTACAGCGATCTTTTAACCAGACTTGAACAGCAAGCATCTGAGAAAAGCCATAATAACCTGGGAAGCTTAATCTTAACAATTGATTTTATGGTTAAGACTAGTAATCTTACTGACTATCCTAAAGGATTCATTCCATTCGTAAAAATTGAGCATCCTGAAAAAGACATAAAACAATTGATCAACAAAGATGAGATTGTGGTTAAAGATGATACGATCACATTACTTATTGATTATCCCCTAACTAACGAATGCAGATTAAAGATTAATTCTAAACATGGCTTTACCAGAGGTGAGTTAGTAATGGAAGTCAGTAAAGCATACTATAAATTGTTCGAAGAAGAGGAAGCTACAGCAACAGTAAAGACTATACCTGTTGAAAAAAGGACCACAGTTTATAACAGAAATCAAACTAACGGTAGATATGGAATTTGGGGACATGACATAGCAGACTTGATGCTAGCAGAAATAATGGTTTATAAAGCGCCAGATGGAGATTTGCTATTAAGTTTAAATATTGAGTCTTAATCATCAATATTACGTGTATATACTACTCAATAACGCATAGAAATCGTAATTACTCATGCGAAAAAAAGCATTGTTCCTTTTGAAGCCTGAAAGGAATAATAAGACTTGTAAAAATTCAAGCCCTTTATTTAACCACACCTGATTAAAAGGGCTGTTATCAACCCTAAAATTGAATTAAGGTGTAGCTACATAGCTTTATAGTGTGCTACAAAAAAAAATATTTACTCATTTAACATTAAAAGGTACTTAGTTAAATGCTACTTAATTGATGCTTACAAATGCTGTTTGACCTGTTACTTACCAATGTGTGCATTTAAAGGTTGATGAGTGAGGGTTATGTTTTACTTGTTCCCAAAACAAAACTGAACTACAGTTCATATGAAGGCGTTATAACACCACGTGTTTCAAGTAAGTGTAATTTCATTTTATAATTTAAAAATGCATTTGACATTCAATAACTTATTTACCTTTCAAAGCTAGCATTTACTTATAACTTTATATCCAATATAATATCACAATGAAATACTTTGCTTTGCTGGTAACTGTATTCGTCTTGATGACGCAACACTCGACAGCTCAAACTTACTCATTGGATGACTTTGAAGAAGTATCTATACCAGCACCTTATGGCAAGCAATTGAATGAGTGGAATAACATAGTAGATCAGTATTTCAAAGTGTCAATAACCAATGGCTACTTGAAGATCAGCAAAGAAACCTACAACAAAACATCAGTTAGAATTAAAGTAGCAGGCGGTAGTTTGATTGGTGAAGATCATGGTGAGTTTGGTGGAGGTCTATATTATGACCCTATAGATACCAATGTCAAACACATGACAGTGAACGGGAAACTTGCATTACCAAAAGAAGGCATATATTATCAGGGAATAGCATTTATCAATAATGGTAAAGCTGCAAAAATCAGATTAATACCTATTAAACCAGGAAACATCAAAGATGTGTTTGAGTATAAAGGTACGCTTTACACGGTAGAAGGATTGGCACATATGTCGTCCAGCTATGGTAGTTTTAATGATATAGAGGTTAAAAAAAATGAGGTTAATTACAAGGAGGTATTAAAGCTTGACGACGCTCCTATGGCTTATGTGATACATGAGGAAGCAATCTATCTGGCTACACTAGAGCGATTTTATATCATACGTGATTGGAAGGCACAACTTATAGCAGATAGGCTATTTTGGCGCTATTTATACCCTAATTCAGTTGCAGTTAAAGATTCAAAGCACATTTATTTGGGTATGCGAGCAGGCTATGCAATGGTTGATACCGAAAGTGGCAAGGTGATTTTTTATAAATTCAAGAAGCAGAAGTAAGTAACTATGATTTGCGCTATTTACCTTTTAAAGGCTAAAAGGCGAAATCCAACTTCCTCAATTCTAACAATTCTCAACAACAGTTTATATGAAGGGGATCTAAAAACCCTTTTTTTAATGAAAGTGTAGTTGAAATATGTTTACATTTTACTCAGAAATCTTACCTTTTAAAGGTTGTAGCGTAAAGTCGGCAACATCAATTCTCAAAAACAATCAACTACACATTACATAACTAGGGGTTATAAAACCCTTTTTCACTTGAAAAGTGTAGTGTCTTTAAAATGTTCAATCCAAGATTTTACTTCCCGGTATAAAGTAAGAAATTTCAATTTTTCTGGATTGATTAATTAATTGTAATCCAAAATTTATTCATCCTGTATAAAGTAAGATTTTTGAAAATTTGTGGATTAATGTAGAATGGGAATCATAGAATTATTCAGCAAAGTTACACTCATAGCTGCTGTAGCGTGCAAGAGCTTTCCCGCATAAACACATCCCTACACACTACCCTTCATTTATTCGTTTGCCATCTTGCACTTGATTGCTATAAGTGTGTATGGGCACCATAATTCTTTTATTCATTTAACTTCAAAGACTATGGTAGATACATCTTAAACTCATTCAATCATTACAAGCGAAACACTTATATTCGCATTACAGTTCATTAAATTATTGACCCGGGTTACTTGATAGTACAACGATAGTACATCGACATATATATATTCAGAAAAGGGCTTTTCGTAAGCATGGGGGCCATTAATCGGCCTCACCTTACAAGCAGAGGGTCACAGGTTCGAATCCTGTTGCTCCCACTAAAGAAAGCCCTTCAGATTAGTTCTGAGGGGTTTTTTGTTTAATATACTTTCGCAACTCTGCAATCTTAGCACAATCTTATAGTACAGCGACTTTATCAACAAGTAGCCTCAATTATGGGATACGCTTAATACGAAGTTAGAGCAGCATTACAAGCAATTATATGCAGCTACTTGAGTACTATCTTGCCTATGTTTACTTTTAAAGATATTGATGAGCTATTCGGTTACAAGGCAAGCCACAAAAATTGAAATTCAAAGACCTTCTATAAAATTTAAATTCCTAAACTTTTTGAAATAGCAAATTAGCGCTAACTAAATTGGTTGAGTTTATTTATTTAAATTACACATCATGTATGCTTATTGTGCAAGCCGATTATGATTGCTGAATAACTTACAAATAAAAGTGTCTAAATAGGGAGCTATTGCGTTAGTCAAGCCAATTGACACAACAAATAGGAGTGCTCCGTTTAATTGAAAACCAAAGGTAGCACTTGCCGGAATTATCCAAATTGCGGATGAAACGACTAAACATAGTAAAGCCAACATTAATGTAGGCTTACGTTTGAGAAACGAAGTGGTTATTAAATAGGTACTATAGGTGATTAGCGTTGCAAGAAGAGCCAAGCCGAGATTCGATGAGTATTTATTTATGTTATACTTGTCATTGATGAAGATTGGATATAAAAGATAAGCGAGCGTTCCACCAATAAATGATATTATGAAAAGCACAATGATGTATTTTAAAGTTGACATAGCTAATTTTTAATTTTAGCAACCAAGCTTTTGTTTTAACGCTACCATTCTTAAGAAATACTTGCATCCTTTTTATGCTTGTCTACAAACTCGCTAGGTGTAAGTTCAAATTGGGTATAAAAGCATTTACTGAAATATGACGGCGAGTTGAAACCCACCATATAGCCAATTTCAGCTATGGTGTGTTCTTGTTCCAATAACAGTTTTGCCGCGGTTTTTAACCTGATTATTCTCACAAATTCGTTTGGCACATGGCCTGTTTTGGCTTTAATTTTCTTGTAAAGGCTTGACCTGCTTAAACCTACTTCCCTGCCAAGATCCTCAACTGAAAGCTGCGGGTTAGCTATTTTGGCTTCAATAATTTGCGTTATCTTTTCTAAAAACTTTTGATCGCGATTACTATTGATTAATATTTCCGTTCCTTCCAGCGGGCTTTGTGCAAAACGCTGCTTTAAGTTGGACTGCAAATCCAACAAATTCTTGATCACAAGCGACAGCTGCTTCCATTTAAAAGGTTTTGACAAGTATGCATCTGCTCCGCTTTCCAACCCTTCGATTTCAGCATCGCTATTGGTTTTAGCGGTAAGCAGCACAACAGGTAAATGACTGTAATCAATGTCATTTTTTATCAGCTTACATAACTCCGTTCCGTCCATCAAGGGCATCATTACGTCTGAAATCACCAGGTCAACCGTGTGCTGATCCAATTGCTTTAAGGCTTCCTTACCATGTTTAGCCTTTATAACATGATATCCTTCCTGCTGGAAGCTTTTAGAAAGGAAATCAAGCAATGATGGATCATCTTCAACAACTAATATCGTCTGTTTTCCGTCCGGTTCGTGCGTTTCTTCCGGTTCTGTTTCAACAATGCCGGCATTTGCTTCAAAAGGAATAAGCACAGTAAAAATGGTTTTTACACCTTCTTCACTTTCTACCATGAGCTGGCCGCCGTGCTTCTCACACAGTGACTTTGCTAATGCCAAACCAATGCCTGTTCCTCCCAAATTGGTATATTGATGCTCCTCTGTTGAAACCTTGAAAAACTTTTTAAATATAGAATCGAGCTGGTCTTCAGGAATACCAATACCATCGTCCTCAACACTTATCGAAAACATCTCCCTGCCATTCTCATCCTTTTTTATAGCGTTAACGTTAATGGCAAGCTGGGTGCGGGCAAACTTAAAAGCATTGATCAATAAATTGCTCAATATCTTCATCATCGCTTCCGGATCTGCCACTACATCCAGTTTTTGAAACGCTGTGTTTACTTTAAACTCCAGCCCTCGTTTTACCGCAATTGGAGAAAAGCGATTATGCAGACTGTTAATCAGGTATACCAACTCTAACGGCTCGGGGTGTATCTCAAAAATATCACTTTCAATACGCCTGAAATCAAGCAATTGATTTACAAGGGTTAGCAACCTGTCAGCATTTTCCTCCATCAGGTGCAATTGCTCCATGCTTTCAGCACTTTTTTTCTTACCCGACAAAAGCCTTTCCAATGGTGCAATAATCAGTGCAAGTGGCGTTCTGATTTCATGAGCCATTGCGGTGAAAAAGTCTATCTTTTGCTTATAAAAATCCTGCTCACTTTTGTTCCTAAGCCGCTCAAGCTTTATCTCGTTTTGCTTACGTGCCTTTTCAACCAGGTAACGGCGTAACCAAATTGCCCCAAGCACAAACACAAGCAAGTATATTAAGTATGCTGTATACGTTTTATAAAAAGGCGGCAATATTTTCACCTTAATGCTTGAAATGCTTCCCAAATCGTCCCCTGCATCATCTGTAACCTTTACCTGGAAGTTGTACTCACCAGCAGGTAAGTTGGTATAGGTTGCCTTACGCTGACTGCCAACGCTATTCCATCCCTTATCAAAGCCTTCCATTTTAAAGGCATATTGCAGCTTGTTAGGCGCTACGTAACTCAAACACGCATATTCAATACTCAATACAGATTGATTGTGCCGCAGCGTTATCTCATTTGTATAGCTAACCGACTTTTTAAGCGGACTATTTTTGTCAGTAAAATCAAGGTCTTTGTTAAAAAGCTGAAAGTTGGTAAACGATACTTTAGGTGTTGAACTAACACCTTGTACCGCATCAGGATAAAATGCATTAAATCCATTTATACCGCCAAAGTATAACTTGCCCGATGCATCCTTGTAGTAGGCTTTGTAATTATATTGCTGACTTTGCAGATTGTCCCACTTACCGAAGCCTCTTTTGGTTTTAGATTGCAGGTAGTACTCAAAAAGCCCATTGTTGGTTGAAAACCACATTTTGCCAAACCTATCTTTCACAATACCATAAACAACGGCGCTTTTTATCCAATCCTCGTCTTCATATGATTTGAAAACTCCTGTCTTTTTATTCAGCACGTTTAGGCCGCTACCATCTGTACCCAACCATAAGTTGCCTTCACCATCGTCAAGCATACAAATGACTTTGTTTGAACTTATGGCACCTCCTTTTTTGGAATAAGCATATTGTGTAAGTCTACCATCCGGTTCCATCTTAATCAATCCGTTATCGTAGGTAGCAATCCAAAGCACCATATCAGCATCCTGGTAAACCTGGTATATACAGCTTTTGTCAAGATTTTTGCCTCTTATACGAATGAACCTGTCATTTTTAGGATCGTAGCAATTTAAGCCCGCTATGGTTGATACCCATATACGTCCCTGCCTGTCTTCATCAATAGAGTATACACTATTATCGCTTAAGCTGTTAGGATCGGCTGCATCGTTTTTATAGCGTTTAATTTTTCCTGTTACAGGATTCAATATATTAAGCCCTCCCGTGTACATACCAATCCATACATTGCCTGATCGGTCTTTATACAATGCGTGTATGTTATGATAGGATAAACTATCCTGACCTAGTAAAAAAGGGAACCGTTTGAAAGATTTATCACGGGTGTTAAAAAGATTAAGGCCGCCATCTTCGGTACCTACCCAAAGCTCTCCCGGACGGTTTTCTAAAAAAGCACTAACCGCGTTGCCCGAAAGTGAGTTTTTTACTCCGGATGGGTAATAGAACTCGAAGCCCGAACCACTTTCATGATAATAATTTAGTCCTCCAAAATAAGTTCCAACCCATATGCCACCTTCTTTATCTTTGAAAACTTTATAAACGGCATCGTCATTTATACTAAAAGGATCATTGTTTTTATTTTGATACACAGAAAAGCGGTTAGCGTTCTTGTCAAATACGTTTAAGCCCTTTTCAGTTCCTAAAAAAATAAGGCCGGGTTTAGGTTCATAAACCGAGCGTACAATATTATCGCTGATGGAATTACCTGCAGATTTTTGATAGATGGTAATTTGATTAGTTTGCTTGTTCCAATGATTTAAGCCACCAGCCATAGTACCTATCCAAACATCACCCTTTGCATCTTTATACATATCCAGGATAACATTACTGGAAAGTTTTGGGGTGGTACCGGTGCTATAATGCCTGATATGCTTGGTTTTAGGGTTTAAAATGTCTATACCCTTACCGTAAGTTCCAATCCATATCTGCCCGTCATCATCCTGCAAAAGCTTGGGTACCTCATTTGAGGAAAGACGTTGTGCTGAAGCGGTAGTAAGATGAGTTAGTTTTTGGGTTGATGGCGTATAACAGAAAACGCCGCGTTCTTTAGTTGCAATCCAGATGTCACCGTTTTTTGAACGGATAAGATCATTTATGAAATAGTTACGAAGTGCAGTAAAGTGAGTAAACTTTTCTGTCTGTAAATCAAAAATGAAAATGCCCTCATCAGTACCTATCCAAAAGGTTTTGGCATCGTACTTAAAAATTTTGCGTATAAAGCTATTGCCTAACGTACCGGGAATTCCTTTTTGGTATTGGAAGCATTTAAAGGTGTAGCCATCAAACCTGCTTAGCCCATACTTGGTTCCAAACCACATATAGCCCTGATCGTCCTGCTGAATATCCCATATGGTATTAGCACATAAACCATCAGATACGGTATAATGCCGGAAAAATATTTTTTGTGCAGCAAGCTGCTGAAAAAAAAGGCTAAAAAAAAGCAGCAGGGCCAGGGCCCTGCTTGGTTTTTCAATCTTTATCATACAAATAGGTTTCACAATATAGCTAAATACCTATTGCTTATGCTATTTAATGTTATTGAGTTTTTTTATTACTTCTACCTCTTCTTTTTTGTAAGGAGTACCATCTTTTCTAAATACCTCATGAAACCACTCTTTAGGCTCCTCTCCACTTGGAAGCGGGGTATCCCAGGCATACTTGGTGTTTGATTTACCATCAACCAAACCCCAGTTTATAGCACCAATGTTTTCCTTTTTAAGCATTGGCATAATATTCTCAAAACGGCTTCCACGTGTGCGGGCCATATATTCGGTACAAATCATTGGCCTGCCATGTGAACGCAACATGCCAATTACACGCTGATGCCATTGTGGTTCTTCATAGTCATGATAAGTGATAACATCAGAGTTCAAAGCTTGAAAAGCATTTAGCTTATCGTAATCCCAGGCCCAAAGCCCTGCGCTAATTGGTTGCTGCGGATTAACGGCTCTTGCCCAAGTGAAAACGCTTTTTAATAGAGGATATGATGTAGTTAACTTACCTGAATTTCCAGGTTCATTATATAAATCCCATAACAAGATGCGTTTATCGGCCTTGAAGCGCGTCATTACATCTTTTACATATTTCTCTAATGCTGGAAAGTTGGCCGGCTGTTTTGAGTTTGGATCACCCGGATCTTGTACCCAGCCTGAGTTGTGTATGCCAGGCTTCGGTGCAGGTTGCTTTCCAATTTTGGCCTGCTTATTCCAGCAATCATCAAAAAACACAAATATGGTTTTGATGTGATGACGGTTGGCAATACCCAAGTACCGGTCCATTCTATTTTTAAATCCGGCCGGATCTTGTTTCCAGGCCAGGCTGTGCAAATAAACCCTTACAGTGTTAAAACCAATACCGGCTGCCCAGCCTAATTCCTTATCAATGGTTGCGGCATCAAAGGTATCTGCCTGCCACATTTCCAATTGATTAATTGCAGTACTGGGTAAAAAGTCAGCACCGTTAATCCACTTGTACTGCTTGTACCAGGCGTTTGCCTTTTCAATTGACCAAACTTTACCAACTATCGGAGTGGCCTCCTGCGCATGCAAAGCGGCAGTTGTACACAGTATGAGTAGCAGTAAAAAACTAACGTATTTTTTCATAGTTCAAATTATTAGCAAGGCCAAGCCCTGCATTTACTATTTATTTTTTTGTGACGGAATAGGCATTTCAACACCTGCTTTTAAAGGAGCACCAAAGTTTGGAGATCCATCTGCATTCCAGGTAAACTTTTGTGCCCTTGGCGAGCGGTTACCGCCGCAACCCTGTCCCGGCTCCGGATTAGCGTGGTATAAAATCCAGTCTTCCTTTCCATCCGGAGATTTGAAGAATGAGTTGTGCCCGGGTGCGTAAACTCCGTTTTCGGGTGATTGCTTAAACACCGGCTGTGTGCTTTTTACCCAAGATTGAGCGCTAAGCAGGTTTTTACCTTTAAGAGTAAGCATTCCTAGGGCATAAAAATCTGTCCAGCAGCCGCTGGCTGAATAAATGAGGAATACCTTATCTTTATTCATCAATATTTGTGGCCCTTCATTCACATCTACATGCGGCGGATTGTTGGGATCGTTTAAGTCGCCATGCTTTTCCCACTCAAACTGCGGACTTGATATCTTATATCTCTTTCCGTCAATAGTCCATGGGTTTTTCATTTTAGCAATGAATATTTCCTGCTTTTGGTTTACATCACCTTCCCAGCCTGCCCAAATCATGTACAGTTGCTTTTTGTAAGTGAAAACCGAGCCGTCTATTGCCCACTTATTGGTTGCGTCGCCAACTTTGCCTTTAAAGGTCCATGTGCCTTTAAGCGGATCGGCAGATGCGTTTTCCAACACATACATGCGGTGATTATTATTGTTGCCGTCATCGGCCGCGAAATACACGTACCACTTTCCGTTGATAAAGTGAATTTCGGGAGCCCATAAGTCTTTAGAGTAAGCTGTATTGGGCGGAGGCGTAAAAACGGTTTTACGCTCAGCTGTTTTCAAATCAGCTAAATTCTTGGTCTTCCAAATTACAATCCGGTTTTGAGCGGTATGTGTATAGTAATAGTAGCCATCCTTGTAAATACTCCATGGGTCGGCCCCTGATGGCAGCAACGGATTGGTGAACGTTTGGGCCATGCTCATTTTTGCAATGAACATGATCACAAAAACCAGTTTGAGTTTTAACTGAATGCTTTTTCTCTCCATACTATTTTTCGCCAGATGGACTATTAATTTTCAAGCCAGTTGCAACCGGCTGACCAAAGTCGGGGCTGCCATCTGCTTTGAAAGTGAACTTTTGCATTCTGATGTTCCTGCGGTCGGCACATCCCTGGTTAGTAGCCGAATTAGCATGGTAAATAAGCCAATACTCTTTTCCATCAGGTGATTTAAAGAATGAGTTATGGCCAGGACCATAAGCATTGCTTTGAGGCAATTTGCTGAACACCGGTTGAGTTGATTTTGTCCAGTCGGCTTTTACCAATGGGTTACCGCCGGCTTTTAAACTCAACTGACCTAAAGCATAATCATCAGTACCGCAATAACTGGCTGAGTAAACCAAAAACACTTTATTATCAGGCGATATTAATGCCTGCGGGCCTTCATTTACACCAAAACCATTTTTCTCCCATCCAAATTCAGGCTCAGTTAGCTTGGTAGCTGTTCCTGTTAAGGTATAAGGGTTAGCCATTTTGGCAATGTAAATGTTCTGTGTTAAGTTTTGGTTGGTTACATCGGGACGGCCACACCACATAAAGTAGCGGGTTCCGTTCAGTTCCAACACCGAGCCGTCTATAGCCCAAAAATCGGTGTCTGCTGTAAATAAGCGGCCTTTATCAACCCAGGTTCCTGTGGTTGGATCGGCACTGCTGTTTTCTAAAACCCAGGTGCGTTGTTTAACATCATTACCGTCACCTGCGGTATAATATATATACCACTTGCCATCAAAATAGAATAGCTCCGGGGCCCATACATTTCGTGAATTAGCTGCACCTGCCGTTGGTGTAAACACGGTTTTAGGAATAGCCGTATTTAACTTTGACATAGAGGTGGTGCTCCACAAATTAATAGAGCTTCCATTAGTTTGCGTGTAGTAATAAACGCCATCTTTTTGAAATACTGATGGATCTGCACCATTCATTAAAGGGTTAGAAAAGGTGCTAGCTTCTGTTGCAGGGTCAATAGGCTCAATATTAATTGGCTTATCTGACTTCCCACATGATAGATTGACAGAAATCACTGCTGCCAATAAAATTGAAGCCAGCTTGAAACGATTTCTTATTTGGTATTTATTCATAGGTCATGGATTTTAATATATAATTACCGACCCAATTAACAATCGCCTTTCCTGACTTGCAGGAAAGACGATTGCCGATTAGCTTAATATTTTGGATTTTGTGTAAGGTTTGAGTTTAAGTCGATATCTAATTGAGGTATCGGGTAGTACTCATGTTTGCCAACAATGAATCCGGTAAATTCAGCATCCCTGCTTGCAAGTGCCGGACTTAAATCGCCCCAGCGTAGCAAGTCTGCCCAACGCCATCCTTCACCTGCAAGTTCGGTAACACGCTCATGCTTAAGCTGGGTTAAAAACTGTGCCTGATTTAAACCAGGCTTAGCTGTTGAAAGCGGCGCCAACCCGGCACGCTGTCTAACACGGTCAACGTAAGGGTAAGCCTCACCTGTTCTATTCAGGCCGTTTAAACACTCGGCATACATTAACAATACATCGGCGTAACGTATTAAGCGATAGTTGTTTGGCGAACGGAAACCTTCTTGATTTTTCCAGTGGTCGTTAAGTAATTTGCGGAACCAAACCCCGTTGGCATCAGGACCATTACCATAACGGCTTTGGAAGGTTTGACCGTATACAATAGTTGCTGTTGGACCAGCCGGGTTAGCATTATTGAAAATAAACGATGCAGCCAAACGAGGGTCTTGTGCATTAGTTGTGGTTCTCTCCTGCAAAAACTCGTCAACAACCCAACGGCGTGCAGCACCATCAGAGAAACCTACACCCGGAGGAGCAAAGAATTGAGAGATAGACGTACCGGTGTTATTGATCCTTGATTCATCCACATCATCATCAGTACTTTCTGACTGATTTTCACTAAATTGAATTTCAAATACCGACTCGCTGTTGTTTTCTCTTGATATAATGAAGTTGTCGCGGTAGTCGGCGGTTAAAGAGTATGTTCCGTTACCAGCACCGGTTACCAGGTAAGCAAACGCGTTTAACGCATCCTGATATTTGCGTTGCTGCAAGTATGTTTTACCCAACAATGCATAGGCAGCACCTCTTGTTGCTCTTCCTAAATCTGATGCCGGATAGCTTACCGGCAAATCAACGGCCGCCTCTGTTAAATCCTTTGCCACCTGTGCATAGGCTTGTTCTGTAGTCGCATTAGGTGGGGCGTCAGTAGGTTGTGATGGTTGTAACATAAGTGGCGGGCGACCATAATAGAGCGTAAGATTGAAATAAAACAACGCTCTCAAAAACTTTGCTTCAGCAATAATTCGCTTTTTGGTCGACTCGTCCATGGTAATCCCCGGTACGTTAGCAATGACCTGGTTTGCACGGAATACGCCTACGTATAAATTGGCCCATGTTTGAGCAGTAAGCCCATCATTATAATTTGTTTGGTTAAATCGCATGAGGTTATTAAGCCCCCCGTCGCCTCCAGAGCCAAAACCTTCATCTGATTTTAATATACCGTGGTAAAATAACCACCGCGAGTATAAGCTTGCCGTACGGTAAAATGTACTATATACGGCATTAATTCCCTTTGTCGCATCTGAACTTGATTTCCAAAAATTTGCAATTGTAAGGGCATTAGGGTTAGGTTCGTTAAAATCTCTTTTGCATCCTGATAATACAATCAATGCTGATGTGAATAGGATTATATATTTTTTCATGTTCTTTTAATTATTTAGAATCCAACACTAAAGCCGAATGAAACAATTCTTGAAGACGGATAATTTCCATTATCTACACCAGGTTCAAGATTGGCATTTGCGCCTACCACGTCAGGATCAAGACCTTTGTACTTAGTAATGGTGAAAATGTTTTGACCGCTCACATATAACCTGGCATTGGTTATACCGGCCTTAGTGAGCCATTTAGATGGAAGATTATAACCAAGCTCAAGGTTGCGTAATCTCAGGAACGATCCATCTTCTACCCAACGGTCTGAATTACCACGTGCATTTTCGTTTATTCCACGATCATTAGCGGCAAACTGGTAACCTAATCTTGGATAACTGGTGTTGGTATTGGTTGGTGTCCAAGGGTTAATTGCTCTGCGGTAGTTTGAATTACCATAGCTATCCAAATCTCTGATTACATCATTGTACAGTTTTTGACCAAATGCGCCATAAAGCTGTAAAGAGAAGGTGAAGCTTTTGTAGCTTGAATTGAATTGGAGTCCTGATGTGAATTTAGGAAAAGGAGATCCGGCAAAAACCCTATCCTTGTCGTTAATATCATCATTGGTTCCACCGTTCACAACATTTACGTAACGTATATCTCCCGGTTTGGCATATGCGCTTTGTGCACGATGTGCGTCAATCTCTGCCTGATTTTGAAATAAACCATCTGTTTTCAATACATAGTACTCACCAATCGAACGGCCAACTTGTGTTCTTGTATTTCCTGATTGCAAGTAATTTTTAGGTTGCCCTGTTTCGGTATCAATACCTAAATTACCGAGTGATAACACTTTGTTTCTTATTACACTAATGTTTCCGGAAACATCCCAACGGAAATCGCCTGAAGCCTTTGGACGATAAGTCAGATTTAATTCCACACCCTGATTACGTATAGAACCAATATTTGCATATGGATTGTCTATCAAATTTCCTAAATAATACCCTAAAGGTGGTCTGAGTAATACGTCTTTTGAGGTTGATCGGAATATATCGAAGTTCACGATTAACTCGTTGTTAAACATCGCGGCATCGAAACCTAAGTTGATTGTCTTTTTAGATTCCCAACGTAAATCGTCTGCCGCTAGTTTAGCTTGGATTGCTCCTGGATACGTTACCTGATTTGATCCGAATACTGCATCTGGAGCTTGATTTAACGCTGCATATATATCATAGGCGTTAAGAGTATTTATACCTAAAACGCCGTAAGAACCTCTTATTTTTAAATCAGAAATCCAGTCGACTTTGAAAAAGTCCTCTTTAGACAGTCTCCAGGCAAGTGCCGCTGATGGAAAATAACCTGTTTTGTTTTTAGGCGAAAACCGAGAGTCTTTATCAGCTCTGAAGGTCAATGAAAGAAGGTATTTATCTGAGTAAGTATAATTTAAACGTCCTAAGTAAGAGTCTAATAAATTTCTTGTTAAAAGTCCTGATGAGTTACGACCAGCTCCTGCTGCAGAGCTTAATGTTGTGAAATATTCACCATTAAACTGTGTCATATTGATGGCAGACCCAAACGTATTATCCGTTTGTGTTGTTTGTTGCGTGTAACCAACAACACCGTTTATACTGTGCTTACTGAAATTATAATTGAAGTTTAAAGTGTGTTCGAAAAGATAACTTAGATACTGTGAACGGTTGTCGCTCAACTGGCTAAAGTCAGGAGATTGGTTTTGGTACCACGATCCTTCTTTACGGATTGACTTATTTTTATCAAAGCTGGATTCTAAACCTACGTTAAATTTATAAGTTAAGCCTTCAATAATCTTGAAATCCATATAAGCATTACCTAATATCTTGGCAAAATTCGATTTGGAAGATGTAATATTTGCTACAGCAACAGAGTTGCGTGAAAATGTATTAATGTTAGCATTTGAACCGTAGCCCCAACCGCCAGGGTTATTGGCACTTATTAAAGCATCGTCTCTTACAGGTATAAGTGGCACACTGCTAAACATATCATACCAAGGGTTACCTGCAAACGCACCACCTTGGAAAGGTGAACGAGATATTGAAGAAGACAACGCAATGTTTTCGCCAAATTTAAAACGCCCCTTGGTTGTCTCGGTATTTACCCTGAATGAAGCTCGTTCAAACTCGCGGGCAATAAGTACACCTTTATCTTTGAAATATCCGGCCGATATTAAGTACTTTGATCCGTTTCCACCGCCTGAGATATTGGCATTGTAATCCTGTACATACCCGGTACGTAACGTTTCATCCACCCAATCGGTATTTACCCGGCCATTGTAATTAGCCACACCTGGCTGTATGGCTGTACCCGATGCCTGGTAAGCCCTTGTATTTGTAGCTGCATACTCTGCAGCATTCATCATATCGTAAGTTTTTGGCACCTTCGAAATACTGTAACGAGCGGTTACACTGATTTTGGCCGGTCCTTCTTTACCTTTTTTAGTAGTTATTAAAATAACTCCATTACCCGCTCGTGAGCCGTAAATTGCTGCTGCCGATGCATCTTTAAGTATTTGTACATCCTCAATATCATTGGGGTTTATGGTTGTATTAGGATCGCCAATCATACCATCAATCACGTAAAGCGGGTTGGCATTACCCAAAGTCCCTAAACCCCGGATGTTTACAACGGCTTCCTGTCCGGGTGCACCACCGGTTCTAACCGATACACCTGGTACCTGACCCTGCAATGTTTCGGGTAGTGAGCGTGAAATCAGCTTTTGTGTGTTTGCGGTATTTACTGAACCTGCTGCCCCGGTAAGGTCTCTTCTTCTTACCGATTGGTAACCAATAACAACAACATCATCCAAAGAGCTGTTTGATGCTTGCAATGTTATATTAACTACAGGGTTGCTGCCTACAACCATCTCCTGGCTTGTGAAACCAATATAGGTGAACACCAGCGTAGAATTTTCGGGCGCCAATATGCTGTACTTTCCGTTAGCATCGGTGATGGTAGACTTGCCACCACCTTTTACACTAACAGATACGCCAGGCAAAACTTCTCCCGAAGCATCTCTTACAGTTCCGGTTACCTGAATGTCGGCACGATGGGCTTCATTATTCAGGGGGTGATTATCTTTAACAGCTGCATAACCCGGCGATAGCATGGCCGCTAATGCAAGCGGTACCACTATTGCTTTTTTCAGGTTGTCTGCCCGATAATCACGAAGTAAGTGAAGTAAATTTCTTCTTCTCATAATTACATTTGGTTTTGGTATTTATTTAATTGATCAAAGTACTGTACGCGCAGGCGTTAACTCCAGCGTTGGTGTTTACCTTTTCGTCATTTTTTTTTAAGAATAGTTTATTGGTTAGTGGCCAAATCTTTGGGAGATTTGTCTCAGCAATGTTAGCTGTTTAACCTAATTGGCGGTATAAAATTTGATTCAAATACTATAAAAAATGTTGACATCAATTTTTACAACGCAGTAAAAAGTGCTTTTAAGAGCACATTAAAGCACTTTTGATAAATCACCCTCTAATCACTTTAATTTTTATAGCAATACAAAAAAGGCTGCTTTCTGCACCGATAATTTACATTTAATATTGTCTACTCAACATTATAATCACTTTGCTGTTGATATAAAATGAGCATTGCTTTTTAACCTAATGGCATTTGCTTGAAGCGCATCTTTTTAAATTTAACGGCAAGTAATAATGGCTTTAAACAATGCCAAACCTAAAGATCTGGCTTTGCATGTTCTGGAGAAACTGGAACATAGCAAACTTACATTGCCTATACCGCCGTTAACAGTTTTGGAGAATTTGTTTGAATGCGTATTTTTTGCCAGCATGCGTACCGAAGAAAGCGACCTGGTTAAGGTTACTGTTACGCTTATTGATCCGCAAAACCCCGACCCAAAGCCACCCCGAAAAATTGTGCCCGAACGCTGGAGTAGCATCAGCTTTGAAAGCCCGATTGAATTCACCATAAAAGGACTTGTAAAACTTTCTAAAGCCTCCGATCCATCAAGTACGTCACTGGCCGTTTACTATGATGCCAATGGCAAATTATTTATATGGGGATTAATTGACCAGGCTTTACATTATCAAAGCTTTCTAAACTACGAGTCAGAATCGGGGTCGGAACAGCCGGGCTTGTTCCAGGTATCGGTTAGCGATATAGGCACGCTTGATGTTTTATTTGATTATGAGCTGCTGGCCACTTTGAAGCAAAACATCCTTATTCCACGCTACCTTGATGTGTTTACCATAGGTCCTATATCAAAAATATTGAAGGCCAACGCAACAAGCCTTAAAGCCGATATAAAACTGTTTTTGGCAGAGCAACATCCGGGTGAAGCCTATGATGATTGGGAAACGTTTGTTGACAGTCTTTGGATACAAACACTGTCAAGGCTGTTACTTCGTATACAAAAGTATCATCATGGGGGTGCCATACTTATATCAGACACGCTTGCTGATGTTGACGTAAAATATCTGATTACATACGACAGGCTTAAATTGGCTGTAAGTAATTATGCAAAAGAAACCATCAATAATTATGTAGCCGAAACATTAATTGAGAATCACATTGCCAGCGGAAAAAAGATGATGTCGAAAGACTGGTATATTGAAGAATCAAGATCATTAATGGCTAAGCAGGGTATTACTGATGAAATCAAAGGGTGTATATCCTTTTTAGCCTCACACACCTGTGTAGATGGCGTATTATTGTTTGCCCCTGATATGATTTCGCAAGGTTTTGGCGGCGTTTTGAAGGCTCGCAAAACGCCAAAAAAGATATTTGTTTCGCCTACAGCTACAGCAACACCCAAGTCTCTTGTAACAACCGATCCTAATCACTTTGGCACAAGGCACCGCTCTATGATTGCCTACTGCTGGAATCATCCCGGAAGCTTGGGCCTGGTTATATCACAGGACGGTGACATCCGGGCTTTTTACCGCATTGAAGAAAAGCTTATTATGTGGGAAAACATCAAGACCCAGCAATTTATTAAGAGCCGCAAATTGAAGCGCACGGCGCCTAACGTGTGATCAAGTTTTTTTCAGCAGCATCCTTATTTCCTGTAATGATACTTCTCCATTTGTTGGCCGGATGTTTAGCAGGCAAACGGTTATAAAACTTAGCAGGTAATCATTTGTTGTGAAGCTGAATATGCAACATCAGCACCGTCCTTACTTGCCCATCGCCAACTACGGTATAATTGGTAATCTTCGTACAGTTGCCCTGGTATCCATGTCGGGGTCAATTGATTTTATGTCGTTCCCACGGTTCGACTCGCCTACAGTTTTCACCGCATTGCTTGATGCTAACCGCGGCGGCTACTTTTCAATCGAGCCGCAAATGGCTGAATTACAAACCAAGCAATTGTATTTACCCGGAACTGCGGTTTTAATAACCCGCTTTTTTTCAGAAGATGGCATAGCTGAAATAACTGATTACATGCCATTAACCCCGCACGATGAGCAGCCACCCGCAGCCATAGTGCGCAAAATTAAAGCTATAAGGGGTAAAATTACTTTTAAAATGCATTGCGTGCCACGGTTTAATTATGCGGCGGCAGAGCATACCAGCACACTGCATGATAATGAGATTGTTTTTACGCCGGTGAACAATGGTCATGTTGAGCTTAGGCTTATGGCCGACGTTAATCTTGAACTTAAGGGCAATGATGGATATGCAGAATTTACACTGGATGAGCTGCAAATGGCTCATGTGGTTTTAGAGGCGGCAGATACTAACCTGCAGGAGACCCGTAAAACCGCGCACGTTAAAGACTATGTTGCCGGCAGTTACCACAAAACGGTTAACGGATGGCGCAAGTGGTTAAGTAAATGTAATTATAAAGGACGTTACGCCGAGCTTATTTTCCGGTCGGCCATAACGCTTAAACTCATGACCTCAATTGAGTTTGGTTCGGTAGTAGCGGCGCCAACGTTTGGTATTCCTGAAACACTTGGCGGCAACCGTAACTGGGATTATCGCTTTACCTGGATAAGAGACGCCGCCTTTACCATGTATGCATTCTTAGCTTTGGGCTTTTATGATGAAGCTACCCAGTTTATGGAGTGGATAAGCAGCTTGTGCCGCGATACAGACTTAAACTTGCTATACGAAATAGATGGGAAAAAGGACGGCGAGGAAAAAGAGCTTGACCATTTAGAGGGATACAAGAAATCGAAACCTGTACGTATTGGCAATGCAGCGGCCAATCAGCTTCAAACTGATATTTATGGTGAGTTGATTGATACCATTTATATATACAATAAACTTCACAAGCCCATAACTTATGAATTTTGGACACTGATTGAAAAGCAAATTTCATGCGTAATACGCGATTGGAAACTGCCCGACCATGGTATATGGGAGATAAGGGGTGAGAAACGCGAGTTCTTGCACTCACGGTTAATGTGCTGGGTGGCTATCGACCGCGCTATTAAAATTGCCGATGACAGATCGTTTCCTTATCCGCAGGCTGAATGGCAACAGGTACGCGACGAAATTTACAAAGACATCTATCATAACTTTTGGAATGACGAGGTACAGGCCTGGGTACAACATAAAGAAAGCAAGCATGTTGACGCAAGTGTACTGCTAATGCCGCTTACTCATTACATTGCTCCACTTGAACCCAGATGGCTTGCCACCATGACAGCTATTGAAAAGCAACTGAAATTAGATGTACTTATTTACAGGTACCGCAATAACGTTGAAAAAATTGACGGACTGGAAGGAGAAGAGGGAACATTTAATATGTGTTCGTTCTGGTATATTGAAGCACTGGCCAAAAGTGGCCGTATTGAGGAGGCGGTTGAAAACTTTGAAAAAATGATAGGGTACGCTAACCACTTAGGCTTATTTAGCGAAGAGTTGAGCAGCAAAGGTGAGTTGCTTGGTAATTTTCCGCAAGCATTCACTCACTTATCGCTTATCAGCGCCGCACTGGAATTAAATAAACAATTGGAACGGCTTTGATCTATTGATGACAACCGTAATAAATGAAGAAGCCTGATTGCATTACAATCAGGCTTTTTCATTATAATGTCTAAAAACTCAATCCATGCTGATCTATCAAGTAAACCAGCGATGCTATTGAGGCTGCACCAAGTTCCAATTCACGCTTGTTAACATTTTCAAATACATCATTTGGGGTGTGATGAATATCAAAATAACGCTGCGAATCGGGCCGGAAACCGATAAGTTGTATGCCAGGATGTGTTTCCTTTAAAGGGCCAATATCGGTACCTCCTCCACCGGCTACCAAACGGTCGGTTTCATACGGCTCAAGGAGCTTTTTCCATTGCTTGTTAATGTTGGTTAAAAATGCTGGAGTAGCGCGTTCAAAGCTAAAACCACGTGGTGTAAATCCACCTTCGTCTGTTTCAATGGCAGCAATGTGTTCCTCCTTATCAGCCTTAGCTTGCTCAGCATACTTAATACCGCCCTTATGGCCATTTTCTTCATTCATAAAAAAAACAGCTCTTATGTTATTTTTGGGCTTATATCCTATTGCTTTAAATACACGCAACACCTCGGCCGATTGCATTACCCCAGTCCCGTCATCATGCGCACCCTCAGCAAGGTCCCATGAATCAAGATGCCCGCCAACGGTTATATACTTGTTGCCGTTGTCTGACCCTTTTATTTCCCCAATTACATTGTAAGAAAGCACATCGGGCAAAGTACGGCAATTTGTTTTTAGGAAGAACTTTACGGGCTGCCCGTTACTTTGCTTCAGCATTGCACTTAGTTTATTTGCGGCAATAGTTGAAATTGCAGCTGCCGGTATTTTAGGATTGCTACCGTAATTGGTCCCTCCCGTATGAGGAAAATCATCAATTGCGGCCGTTAGCGAGCGCACTATGACTGCAACAGCACCATACTTTGCTGCCATACCAGGGCCGGCATTACGCTGATCGCCTGCTGTACCATATGCGCTACCTGTCTCGATAAATCTACTGTCAAACGGGCGGTTAAAAAACACAATCTTACCTTTAATCTTTTCTGCACCCAACGCTTCAAGTTCCTTTAAACTTTGCAGCTCTACTACCGGGGCGGTTATACCTGTTGCAGGGGTACTAACTGACATGCCCAAAGCAGCCAAGGCAACAGGCACACGCTTATTTCCGGCAACTATAAAGCCTTGTTCCTTTTGCCCGCGTTCCCAATGCGGAACCATTACTTCCTGCAGGTAAACCTTATCAAAGCCGTAACTCTCCATTAACGTTTTACTCCATTGCACTGACTTTGCCGCACCTGCTGAACCACTTAAACGCGGACCTATCCTTTTGCATAGATAGCGTAGATTTTCATAGCACTTACCGTTTACCAGGGCTTCATCAAAAATTTTACGCAGCATAACGGAATCGGTACTTTGAGCAACAGCAGGTAAGTACAGGCCTGACATAGCCAACGCAACCAGTACGGCAATTTTGAATTTCATTGTAGTGTTAGATAATAGTTTAATGCCGTAATATAATAAATCAGGATATTTTATCCCAACTTAAGCCACCATTTCGGGTTTGAAAAGATAAATGGAGTATCTGATTTTCGGGCAGTGCCAGTTGCGGATCTTTGGCAAAGATTTCTTCAACGGTTTTGCGGGCTTGCATAAGCAGCTCCTGATCCTGAGCCAGGTCGGCAAGCTTCAGGTCGAGCACCCCGCTTTGCTGAGTGCCCTCTATATTGCCGGGCCCACGCAATTGCAGGTCAATCTCTGATATTTCGAAACCATTATTGGTACGCACCATAGTTTCCAGTCTGATTTTCCCCTCACGGCTTAACTTGTTACTGCTCATTAACAAGCAGTATGATTGTTCGGCCCCGCGACCTACTCGACCGCGTAATTGATGTAACTGTGATAAGCCAAAACGCTCAGCATTCTCAATAATCATTACCGATGCATTTGGTACATTTACACCTACCTCAATTACAGTAGTAGCTACCATAATATGTGTTTCGCCTTTAACAAAGCGCTGCATCTCTTCGTCCTTCTCGGCTGGTTTTAATTTGCCATGCACTATACTGACCTGGTACTGCGGTTTTGGAAACTCGTGCGACATGGTTTCAAACCCATCCATCAGGTTCTTGAGGTCCAGTTTTTCGCTTTCCTGTATAAGCGGGTAAACCACATACACCTGCCTGCCTATAGCAATTTCGCGTTTAATAAGGCCATACATTTGCAGGCGCTGGCTTTCATAAAAATGAAGCGTTTCAATAGGCTTACGTCCTGCAGGCAACTCGTCAATGACCGAAACATCCAAATCGCCATACAGCGTCATGGCCAGTGTGCGCGGAATAGGCGTAGCGGTCATTACTAATATGTGGGGAGGTACTGTATTTTTCTTCCAGAGTTTAGCGCGCTGTTCAACACCAAACCGGTGTTGCTCATCGATAACAACCAGGCCAAGGTTTTGAAATTGCACCGCGTCTTCAATCAACGCGTGCGTACCAATGAGTATCTTCAGTTCGCCGTTCAGTAGCTTTTCATGCAGTACTTTGCGGTCTTTCTTTTTAGTAGAGCCGGTAAGCAGGGCTACTTCCACAAAGCCATCTCCCACCAAACTTTGTATAGAGATGAAATGCTGATTGGCCAGTATTTCTGTA
This sequence comes from uncultured Mucilaginibacter sp., assembly GCF_913773635.1. Taxonomy (GTDB): domain Bacteria; phylum Bacteroidota; class Bacteroidia; order Sphingobacteriales; family Sphingobacteriaceae; genus Mucilaginibacter. The sequence goes on along the minus strand of NZ_CAJYGQ010000011.1, from coordinate 264,761 downwards.
GGCGCCATAATGCAGGCTTGAAAGCCGTTGTCGATAGCGAGCAGCATGGTCATGAGTGCCACCACAGTTTTGCCACTACCTACATCTCCCTGTAGCAGGCGGTTCATTTGTACACCGCGCTGGGTATCCAGCCTTATTTCCTTCAACACTTTTTTTTGAGCCCCCGTAAGCGGAAAGGGTATCTTCTCCTGGTAAAAGGTGTTAAAGTAATGGCCAACCTTATCAAATACATTACCTTTAAATTTTTGCGTTCTGATGAGTTTATTTTTCAGCAGTTTAAGCTGAATGAAAAACAGCTCTTCAAATTTAAGCCGATGTTGTGCCTCGTAAAGTTGCCGGGCATTTTCAGGGAAATGAATATACCTGTAAGCATCGGCCCTGCTCATCAGCTTAAATTTTTGTATAATGTAAAGGGGTAGTGTTTCGGTAATATCGCGCAGGCATTGTTCAAGTAAGTTAGCCATTAGCTTTTGCAAGCCTCTGCTATCTAACGAGTAAGATTTAAGTTTTTCGGTGGAGTTATAGCCTGGTTGAAGCGTGAGATTACTCATTCGCTTTAAAACATCGGGCGAGTATGGCTCTACTTCGGGGTGGGCCATTTGAGTTTTGCCGTTGAATTCAGATGGCTTACCAAAAATAATGTAAGCTTTACCAACCATTATGGTCTTTTCAACCCATTTTATACCTTGAAACCAAGCCAGCTCCATTATACCTGTATCATCCATGGCATGAACAATGAGGCGCTTGGTATGCTTTTCTCCTAAAACTTCTTTGTGGGTAACCCGGGCTATAACCTGAACATGCGGCAATTCAGGATTTATATCGCGTACCTTATAAAAACGGGTACGGTCAATGTACTTGAATGGAAAATGCCTTAGCAAATCTCCGTAATTAAAAATGCCCAGCTCCTTCTTCAAAACGTCGGCCCTTGCGGTGCCAACTCCTTTTAAATAGTCGATAGGCGTTTGAAATACCTGTTGATTCAAGGCAATAATATCTGTTTCGTGTTACGGCTTGCAAGCCACAACTGAAATTTCAACGTTTACATTTTTTGGCAGGGCGGCAACCTGTACAGTTTCGCGGGCAGGGAAATTTGACGTAAAATATGATCCGTAAATTTCGTTAACAACCGCAAAATCACCCATATCTTTCAGAAAAATACCCGTTTTTACCACGTTGCTAAAATCAAGTCCGGCAGCAGTTAAAATGGCTTTCAGATTAGCCATTACTTGGTGGGTTTCTGTCGGAATATTAGTTAACACCAATTCGCCACTTTGAGGGTGCAGTGCAATTTGGCCTGATACAAATAATGTATTACCCGCCCATACAGCCTGGTTATAAGGGCCAATGGGAGCAGGTGCATTGGGAGTATTGATTATATTGCTCATATTATTTCTTTAAGATAAACCAGTCTATCAACTTCCAAATAATCCCACCTAAAAATAAAAGAATAGCAATTGTGTTAATGACGTGCATTACCTTTAAATTGAAGTTCTTTGGCCGGTTCGGATCTTTCTTACGGAAGAAGTACATAAAGCAAAAGTAATAAAAAAAGGCTCCGGGTTATCCGGAGCCTTTTCAAAGTATTAAAAAATCTGGTTAAGATTATTTTTGTTTGAACTCAACACGACGGTTCATTACACGTCCTTCTTCAGTTGAGTTGTCAGCAATTGGGTTAGTTTCACCTAAACCTTTTACTTTAATACGTTTTGCTTCAACACCAGAGTTAACTAAGTAAGTTTTAACTGAGTTAGCACGGTCTTTTGATAAACGTAGGTTGTGAGCAGCAGTACCTTCAGATGAAGCGTAACCGTTTAACTCAACAGTTTTACCTGAGTTTGAACGCATATCAGCAGAAACTGCATCTAATACTGAGTAAGAAGAAGTTCTTAATACTGAGCTATCAAAATCAAATTGGATGTTTGAGTAAGCTTCAGCAGTGTTAGCAGTGCTATCAGCAGTAGGTAATTTGATTGGGCAACCAGCACCGTCAACTACTGTACCAGCAGGGGTGTTAGGGCATTTGTCAAATTGATCAGATACACCGTCACCGTCAGAATCCTTTTTCAAATCGTTAACTGCGTTTTCAACGTTAGTAACACGACCTTTTAAAGCTTCAACTTCTTGACGTAAAGCTGCATCATACAACTCATCATACATCATAGCAACTGGGTTAACCCAATCTAAGTTTGGTTTTGAGCTTGAACCTAAAGTCCACTCTAAACCACCGTAACCGTAAGAGTATTTATCTTTAGTAGGATAAGCTCTTTTTAAAGCGTCTAAGTTATCGTCATCAGTGAAGTTAGCAGTGTAACCTAAGTTCAGAGCCCAAGCATCTGACAAACGGAATTTAACACCAGCACCAACTGGGATAACTAAGCTTTTTACGTGGTGATCAGAACCATCAGCGTTAGTGTAACGTTGCTCAGTTGAGCTAGCAGCAGTTACGTAACGTGGGTTGTACCAGATCATACCACCACCGGCAGTAACGAAGAAGTTAACTGAATTTTTGCGACGTAAGAAGTCAATAGTTGCAACGTTAACAACACCGCTTAAAGTACCTGACCAGAAACGGGTTTGGTAAGAACGCATACCATCACGAACACCACCTGGTGCATCAGCGTTATCACCGCCAATTTTACCACCGTGAGCGTCTAATTGTAAACCAAATGAGTGAGCAAGTTGCCATCTTAATGACGCACCGTAACCCAGGTTGATTTTTTTGTTAGTGTAATCATGTACACCACCGATAGCGATTACTGGTGATAATGCACCTGCATTTAAACCAAAGCTCCAGGTTTTGTACTGACCGCGGCCACCAAATACCTTGGCAGTGCCGGTTGATGTAGTGCTCATGGTTGAATCGGTTTGGGCGTTGGCTACACCAACGGCCAGCAACGATGCAAACGAAAGCGCGACTGTTTTCTTTAATGTAGAATAGTTCATAGTTTTAAGATTAAACAATTTTTAATTGTGATTTACTTTATAAAAATAGTCCTTATGTTTGGCATCGGTGTACCAAACTCCGTTCCACTTTTATAATATTGGTGACAAATAAATGGAAAAAATTGTTTTATAAAAATTAAATAAGCGTAAATCATGAAATATCTACCTATAAACAAGCAATTATTTATTTATAATAGAAAAAATTTCGTTTCGCGATTAAAACCTACTTCCATTGCTGTTTTTAACGCAAATGAAGAATATACACGTAGCGGCGACCAGAATTTTGTATTTAAACAAAACCCCGACTTTTTTTACCTCTCAGGTATAGATCAGGAGCAAAGTATACTTGTTTTATACCCGGAGTGTCCTAATCCACTATACAGAGAAGTACTCTTTTTAAGACAAACCAACGAGCACATTGCTATTTGGGAAGGACACAAGTATACCAAAGAGGAAGCCCGCACTGCATCGGGTATTGAAGCAATATACTGGCTTCAGGATTTTGACGCCATTTTCCACAGCATTGTTAATTATGCTGAGCATGTATATATAAATACCAATGAAAATGACCGTTACCTGCCCGGCGTACCCAGCCGCGATTTACGTTTTTTGAACGATTTACGCATTAAGTATCCTTTACATAAGTACGAACGCTCTGCCCCTATACTCCGTGATTTGCGTGTAGTAAAATCTGAAATTGAAATTGAGCTTACGCAAAAAGCATGTGATATTACACATGATGCTTTTGTAAGGGTATTAAAATTTGTGAAGCCTGGCGTTACCGAATATGAAATAGAAGCAGAAATCACACATGAGTTTTTACGCCAGCGCGCTACTGGACATGCTTACACGCCTATAATAGCATCGGGCTTTAATGCTAATGTGCTGCATTATATTGATAATAACCAGGTTTGTAAAGACGGCGACGTTATTTTATTTGACTGGGCCGCCGAGTATGCTAATTACAACGCCGATATGAGCCGTTCAATACCGGTTAACGGACGCTTTACCCAGCGCCAGCGCCAGGTTTATGATGCCGTGCTGCGTGTTATGAAGCAAGCAACGCAAATGATTGTTGCCGGTACTGTATGGAATGAATACCACGAAGAGGTAGGAAAAATAATGACCGGCGAACTTATTGATCTTGGTTTGCTTGACCGCCACGACGTTGAAAAACAAGACCCTAAAGCACCTATATATAAAAGGTATTTTATGCACGGCACCTCTCACCATTTAGGTTTGGATGTGCATGACTACGCCAGCCGCTACAAACCGTTTGAAGTTGGGAACATTTTAACCTGCGAACCCGGAATTTACATACCGGCCGAAAATTTAGGCATACGTTTGGAAAATGATATACTTATTACCGAAGGCGGTAACTTTGACCTTATGGGCAATATTCCGTTGGAGGCCGAACATATTGAAGAAATAATGAATAGCTAACAAAGCTGCTATAGTTTATGACGCCCGACTGAACACCAGTCGGGCGTTTTTTTTGTGAAGTGCACCAAGCTAGTGCAGAGGCGAAAACTTCTCAATTTGTATCTTTGTGAATTAATATGGCTAATAGCACCAATACAAAGCATAACCAAAAGTTGAGCATCGGGGTTTTGATATCAACTTATAACTGGCCCGAAGCCCTTGAACTGGTGTTATTAAGCTTGTTAAGACAAACCCGTATACCCAACGAAATCATGATTGCCGATGATGGCTCGCGGGAAGAAACCAGGGATCTCATTGACCGTTACCGTAGTCTTTTTGATATTCCCATACACCATGCCTGGCAAGAAGACAAAGGCTTTCGTAAATGTTTGGCACTTAATAAGGCTGTGAAAATGGGCTCGGCCGATTATATTATTGAAATAGACGGTGATATAATAGTAACACCAAAATTTGTAGCCGATCATGAACGTGCTGCACGTAAAGGCTTTTTTATGCAGGGGAGCCGTGCCATGCTCAATGAAGAGAAAACCATGGAAATTCTTCAAAGCAAACAGATAGACTTCAGCTCACTTTCTCCAGGTGTATATAGCCGTTTTAATGCTGTACGCATTCCCCTGTTTTCCATGTTTTACAAACCCAATCCGCGCAGCCCTTGGAATGTAAAGGGTTGTAATCTGGCATTCTGGCGCGAAGACTACGTTAAGGTAAACGGTTACTATAATGATTTTGAAGGCTGGGGTTGGGAAGATTATGAATTTGCTGCACGCTTGATTAATGCCGGCATCTTAAAAAAACGACTTAAAATGGCAGCTATAAGCTACCACATCTTTCACCGTATACACGACCGCGAAAACTTTTTGCCAAACGAACTCATCTATCGTAAAACAGTTGAAGAAAAGCTTACTTACTGCCCAAGCGGATATCATGAGGTTTAACTAACCGCACTATTAAGTAAGGCAAATAGTAAAACAAATAACACCATCTTCACAATTTTTAAGCGGTTAAACCTAAACGCTTGCGGATGCGGTTTTCTGAAGCTTCCATCGGTACGGCGGGCAAAGCTCTTTACATCTGCGTTAATTACAGCATCCCACAAGCGCCCTAGTTCCATCACATTTTTGTGCCAGGTAACCTGCCATATTACAGCTGGATTAAGCGTATTTCCAATTTTAAATGCCCGGTAAGCATTGGTTAAAACCTCGGCAAGTATTTGTGCACCGGCAGCGTACCAAATGTATTTTAAGGGCACACTAGCTATGTATAAGGGTATTGAAATAAGCATTAAAAGCAGAAGCGTTTCAGTAGTGGTGGTAAAATCGTAGAAGTTATACTGTTTAACCGGCCAAAGGCGTGCTACTTCACCCGCACCTTGTCCGTAAAGAAACATGCGCCGTGTTTGTGGCGCCCCATTATTCCACCATGGGTGTGTTACTATAGCCAGTGGGGCAGACTGGTACTGCTTTAATTCGTTTTCGAAAGCATTACGAAATAAAAACTCCATATCCTCCGTACTTTTGGTAAGTTCAGGCAAAAATCGGCGACCCGATAGCAGCTTGCGGTTAAGCATAAAATTAGAGGTAGCAGACCAGTACATTTCTTCCTCACGTTGCGCCCGCTGAAAATGGGTAGATACTCCTGTAATGTGCAGCGCTTGTGTTACCGCATTCATCACAGGGGGAAAATTGGTAACCCCAACAAAGCCTAATGCATGAGGCTTAAGATTTATTTGTTGTACATAAGCCTCTAAAAGATCAGGGTGCGGTGTAATATCGTCGTCAAGTAACAGTATCCAGTCACCCCGACCCGCATCAATACCTTTATTGCGTGTTTTAGAGAAGCCAAGATTGTGCTCATTAATAATCAGATGCACGTTATTTAGCTGGCTTTGCTGCCAAACAGCATCAGGCACTTTTACCTTTGGATTATCGGCAATTATGTAATAATTAACAGTAATATATGCCGGTACGTTAAGCTTAAGAATAGGCAGCAAATACCGTTCATCTAACCTGAAAGAGGGTATAACTACATCAATGCTAACTGCCATGTGGCAAAATTAAAAGTATATGCTAAATCAGCACCTTAATAAACAATTATATATTTGCCCTCTCCGGCATGGATAAAGGCAACACACACATTGAACACCCGCGCTTAAGCATAATTATAGCTACCTATAATGCTGCCAATGTATTACCTGCTTGCATTGATTCAATTGTTGCCCAAAATTATCCATCCATAGAGCTTATTATAGTAGACGCCCAAAGCACCGACGGAACCACTGCTATACTACAGCAGTATAATAAGCACATTAGCAAATGGATTAGCGAACCGGATAAAGGCATTTATGATGCCTTAAATAAAGGTGTAGCGTTGGCAACAGGGAAATGGCTATATTTTTTGGGTGCCGATGACCGCTTGTTACCTGGTTTTAGCGAGATGGCCTTTCATTTAAAAAACGCCAATACCATTTATTATGGCAATACCCTTGCCGATGGGCCGCTGTTTACCGGCAAATTTTCTGCGTATCGCATGGCTAAATATGTTATCAATCATCAAAGCATCTTTTACCCGGCGGCAGTTTTCAAAAAATACAAATACAATATCAACTATAAGGTATTTGCCGATTACGCCCTCAATCTGCAATGCTGGGGCGACAAAGATTTTGATAAAAAGTATGTAGATATTAACGTGGCCTGGTATAACCTTACCGGATTTTCGGCCGTAGTGCAGGATGACGCCTTTAAGCGCGACAAGCCAGAAATTATAAAAAAAAGCATGGGCTGGGTAATGTACCTGCGCTTTTTATATAAACGCCGCAAGGAGCAAAGCCGCCCCGGCAGTAACTTTTTTTAGCCAGCATGAAGATATTAATTGATCATCAAATGTTTTCGATACAAAAGTATGGCGGTATATCACGCTACTTTGCCAACTTGCATAGTGGCCTTAACAATGGTGGCCATCATAGTAATATCACTGCACTTTATTCAGAAAACGAATACATTAAACACGAGCCCTTTTTATTTAATAACAATATAGGTAGAAAGCTATTTGCCGGTAAACATAAAAAGTACTACGCCTGGAACCGCCGCTACTCACGCTGGAATGTTAAGCGGGGAAATTTTGATGTATTCCATCCAACGTTTGATGATCCTTATTTTATAAAATACCTTAAAAAGCCGTGCGTAATTACCATACATGACATGGTGCACGAGCTTTACCCGCAATATATCAGCAACGCCCCACAGGTTGCTCTGCGCAAAAAAGCGGTGATGGAAAAAGCCGACGCCATTATAGCCATATCAGAGTTCACAAGGCAGGATATTATAAAGGTATATCCGCAAATGGCTGGTAAAATACAGGTTGTGCATCACGGCTACTGCGGCTTGAGCACTAAAGCCGAACGAAACCGTAATCTTCCAAACAGATATATTCTATATGTGGGTGAGCGCTGGCATTATAAAAACTTCGCTAGGTTTATTGCCGGTATAGGACCATTGTTAAAACAGGATAAATCATTGGACCTTATTTGCGCCGGAGGTAAGGCATTTACAAAGAATGAATTGCAAATCTTTAAAGAGCTGAATGTTACCAGCCAGTGCCATCAAATGGATGTAACTGATGAGGTATTGCAACAGCTTTATACACAGGCTTTATGCTTTGCTTTCCCGTCGTTGCATGAAGGCTTTGGCCTGCCGCTGCTGGAAGCCTTTGCCAACCAATGTCCCACAATTTGCAGCAATAGCAGTTGCCTGCCCGAAGTGGCTGCCGATGCGGCCGTTTATTTTAATCCACATGAGCCTGAGGATATAAGGCAAGCCGTTAAAAAGGTACTGGACAATACATCATTACAACAAGAGCTAAAGCAAAAAGGTTCCGAACGCCTGGGCCATTTTACCATGGAAGCTTGCGTGCAAAATACCATCAGGGTTTACCAATCGGTACTTTAAACCGGCTGCCCCGTACATTCAAAATACTTTTGCAGTACCAGTAAGGCAATCAGGTCTTCCTTGTGTTTATCTTGAAATTGTTGTACCCACGCATTGGCATTGCCGATGATGTTGAGCGCTTCCTGCTCATGGTCTATGTAGTAGTTTAACCGTTCTTCAAGGTCTGAGTAATCATCTTTGATACAGATATAGTGATGGTTTGGAATAAGCCGTCCTTCCATAAACCAGGTCTCATATTTTGGCTTGGGCATTACCGCAATGGAGTTCGAAGACATGATCCACTTTAGGTTTGTAGCCACATCCCAGCCTTCCAAACTCAAAATAAACTTATAATCAAGATGGGTACTTATAGGAGTTTTGGGTTTTACCCATTCAGGTTTTTCGTTATTGGTATTCACCTGTCCTAAATCACACAATGGATGGTTGAAATACATTTGCATAAATTTGACGCGGTGTTCTTGATTTATCGCCGAGCGCCCTATAAGCATGTTCTTCTTCTGTAAAAATGGCTTATCATCTTTTACAAACACATAATGCCGTTTTTCATCAAGCTTGAGTAATACAGCATTCGAATTATCAGCTGCAACTGGTCGGCTTTTTTGTATAGTTGGCACATCAGGCGTGTGTATTACATCGCCAAACAAAAAGTTAGCTTTAAGTTTTGGCAAAAAGTACCGCGAATATTTGAAGGTGTCAAAGCGGTAAGCACTCGGGCTTTTAAGCTTCAGCAAATCTTTTAACGCGGTAGCACTACTACCTAACACACTGTTTTGCGTAAGCTGATTATAATAGTTAACACGATCATAAATTTCAGCAGCGTCGTATCTTTCTATCTGCTTCAGACGCTTCGCGAGCGCCCCGGCAGGTAACATCTGCCTCAAAAAATTGCCGATGTAGTATGGCACTTTATTCTTTTGAATGGCAACTTTAAGATCAAACAGATTCATTACAAGGCCAAATATACGAGTACCACGGCTAAGCTACCGGCTAAACCAAGCCAACTTTGTTTATTACCTTTACACCATACCTTATAAACAAATGAAAGTTGCCGGCTTTACCTTCATCCGCAATGCGGTAAAAAATGATTATCCTGTTGTTGAGGCTATAACCTCAATATTGCTTATTTGTGATGAATTTGTAGTTGCGCTGGGCAATTGTGATGATGGTACCGAAGAACTGGTGCGCAGCATTAACTCGCCTAAAATAAAAATTATTAATACCGTATGGAATGAGGCGATACGCGAAGGAGGAGCCGTTTTTGCTGCCGAGACTGATAAAGCCTTTAAAGCTATATCTTCTGACGCCGACTGGGCATTTTATATTCAGGGTGATGAGGTTGTTCATGAAAAATATCTTCCAGTTATTAAAAAGGAAATGGAGGACAATCTTAATGATGCCAGAGTAGAGGGATTGCTATTTAAATACCAGCATTTTTATGGTTCGTATAGCCATTATGCCCACTCACGCCGCTGGTACCGCCGCGAAATACGCGTTTTGCGTAATGATAAACGCATACATGCCTATCGCGATGCACAGGGTTTCAGGCTTGATGGGCGTAAGATTAACGTTAAATTAATAGACGCTTATATTTATCATTATGGCTGGGTGAAACCACCAAAAGGCCTTGAAGGCAAATTGCGCAACTTTAACCAGTTTTATCATGACGATAGCTGGATAGCCGAAAACCTGCCCGAAACATTTGAGTTTGATTTTAAAAATGCCGACCGCTTACTATCATTCGAAGGCACACATCCGGCGGTAATGCAACCACGCATAGATGCGCAAAACTGGAAACTGGAAGTTGACACAGAAAAGTTAAAGAAGAATATGTCGTTCAGGCGTAAAGCCCTCCAAAAGATTGAGGATTGGACAGGCTGGCGCGTGAGTGAATACAGGAATTATAAAATAGTAAAGTAGTAATTAAACAAAAAGCCACCTTACAGGTGGCTTTTTAATTTTAAACAGTTAGTATAATAACTGATCGTACGGATATCGTTCGGTATGAATGGCAATCACCTTATCATACAGCAGCTTTCTGAATTCCTCAACGTTTTCTTTCTTCAGAGCCGATATAAATATGGCCGGACTGTTATGGCTGGCCATCCAACTGTGCTTAAAGTCTTCGAGGGTAAGCGGCTCTGCCGGATCTTCTGCGTGAATTGGCGTTAGCTGATAGGCATCTATTTTATTGAAAACAGTAATAACCGGTTTATCCAATGCCCCAAGGTCTTTCAGCGTTTCGTTAACCGTATTTATCTGATCTTCGAAGCTCGGGTGCGAAACATCAACCACATGGATCAAAATATCGGCTTCGCGTACTTCATCAAGCGTTGATTTGAAACACTCTACCAAATGGTGAGGCAACTTACGAATGAATCCAACCGTATCTGACAAAAGGAACGGCAAATTTTCAACCACAACCTTACGCACGGTAGTATCAAGCGTGGCAAACAACTTATTCTCCGCAAACACCTCCGATTTGGAAATCATATTCATGATGGTCGATTTACCCACATTGGTATAACCTACCAAAGCAGTGCGCACCAGTTGATGACGGTTTTTCCGCTGCGTTTCGTTTTGTTTGTCTATTTGACGTAAGCGCTCTTTTAACAATGATATTTTATTCAAGATCAAACGACGGTCAGTCTCAATTTGCGACTCACCCGGGCCACGCATACCAATACCACCCTTTTGGCGCTCCAAGTGGGTCCATAAACGGGTAAGGCGAGGTAGTAAGTACTGCAACTGGGCCAGTTCAACCTGCGTTTTAGCCTGAGCGGTTTGCGCACGGCCGGCAAAAATATCAAGGATGAGGTTGCTCCGGTCAAGTATCTTTACTTTCAATTCAGCCTCTATATTACGCAGTTGCGACGGCGACAATTCATCGTCAAAAACCACTAAATCTATTTCTTCTTCAGTTACATATGCTTTTATTTCCTCCAGCTTGCCCGAGCCAACAAAAGTTGCACGATCGGGTCTTTGCATACGCTGGGTGAAAGTATTTACAGTTTTACCACCGGCGGTATCCACCAAAAATTCAAGTTCTTCTAAATATTCTTTTGTCTGTACGTCGGTTTGGCCGGGTGTAATTACGCCAACCAGTACAGCAGTTTCCTGCTTCACAGCAGTATCATAAAATTTTTGCTTCATTAAATATTATATATCAATTGAAATGCCAAGTTGTAGAATAAGTTAATTTAAAGTTAATAGCAGTTATTTAATGCTATTATGGCAGTTTTTAGTTGTAATCACATTGGCTAAGCAAATATTTGAGTAAATTAAAGCTCCTTCACAAACTCGGCCATAGCCGCACCCGGATCAGGTTGACGCATGAAGTTTTCTCCTATCAAAAAGCCGTTGAACCCTGCGGTTTTCAATTGCTTTATTACCTGAGTATTGCTGATGGCGCTTTCTGAAATTTTCATTACCCCATCAGGTATATGCTCCGCCAATTGGAACGATGTTTCAACGGATACAGTAAAATCAGCCAGGTTGCGGTTGTTAACACCTATAGCATCAAGGTTATCGCACAGGCTGCGTTCAAGTTCCTGCAAGTTATGAACTTCAAGCAACACGCTCAGGCCAATACTTTTGGCCAATACAGCAAATTGCTTCACTTGCTCGGGCGTAAGTATGGCGGCTATTAGTAATATAACATCGGCACCCAGTGTTTTGGCTTCCACAATCTGGTATTCGTCAACCATGAAATCCTTACGCAGTAAAGGTATATTATTATACTTACGCGCCTCTAGCAAATCCTTTTTAGCACCCATAAAAAAGTGCCTATCGGTTAACACTGATAATGCCGATGCACCTGCAGCTGCGTAAGCCGTAGTTACATCCTTCACAGCTACCTGATCATTTATGATACCTTTTGACGGCGATTTACGCTTAAACTCTGCTATGATACCCGTACGCGCCGGATCAAGCAAAAACTCACGGAATGATAACGGCTCGCGCAAGAACATCTCGCGTTCTTCGAGGTGACTATATGGTGTAACAATTTTTGATGCTGCTACTTCTTTATGCTTTTTGGCTACAATCTGATCTAAGATGGTCATATGCCTTAACCCCCTAAAGGGGAGTATTATTAGTGTGTAATTATTTTCTGTTATTTTGATTCTCCGCTACTACAGTGGCTCCCCCTTTAGAGGGCTGGGGGGCTTGATTTAACCAGTTTCCCATCATCTCCTTACCATATTCTGTTAATACCGATTCGGGGTGAAACTGCACGCCGCGCACATCCAATGTTTTGTGACGCAAAGCCATTATCGAATCATCTTTTTCATCAACGGCAGTTATAGTCAGCACCTCCGGCAAATCTTGTTTTGATACTACCCACGAGTGATACCTGCCAACGCTAATATATTCAGGTAATCCTATAAACAACTGCTCATTATCATCAGTCACTTTAACCGGGGTTGAAATTCCGTGCATAGGGCGACTTAGATTATAAAGACTACCGCCAAATACCTCCGCAATGGCCTGCTGACCCAAACATACACCAAAAATACTTTTGGTAGGCGCATAAGTGCGTATCACATCAAGCAGTAAACCCGCTTCAGATGGAATGCCCGGACCGGGAGATAGAATGATTTTATCAAATTGATCCACGTCCTCCAGCTTAAACTGGTCATTACGCCATACTTCACACTCCAGCCCCAGTTCATTAACCAGGTGCACAAGGTTGTAGGTAAATGAATCGTAATTATCTATTATTAATATTTTGTTCATGGGTAATGGTCTATTAAATTTCGCCTGCCAGTTCAATGGCGCGGCGCAGGGCTGCAACTTTGTTATTTACTTCGTTCAATTCGCTTTCGGGTACCGAATCGGCCACAATGCCGGCACCGGCCTGGTAGTGCAGCGTGTTATTTTTGCTAAGCAGCGAGCGAATCATAATGGCATGATTAAAATCACCGTTAAAGCCTAAGTAACCAATAGCGCCGCTGTAAAAGCTGCGTTTGATATTCTCATTTTCGTCAATAATTTCCATGGCCCTGAATTTTGGAGCACCGCTCAATGTACCGGCCGGAAAGGTATCGGCCACAATTTTGAATGACGATACATCGGGCCTTAATTTGCCGCTTACATGTGACACCAGGTGAATTAAATGTGAGTAATATTGTACCTGTTTAAATGCCTTAACTTCTACCTGCTCACAGTGGCGACTTAAATCATTACGGGCCAAATCAACCAGCATTACATGCTCTGCCGATTCTTTTGGGTCGTTTTGCAATGCACGCGCTGCTTCGGCATCCTTTTCGTCGTTACCGCTACGCTTAAAAGTACCTGCTATAGGGTAAATACTGGCCAAACGGTTTTTAATAGTTATTTGTGCTTCGGGCGATGAGCCAAATATCCTGAAATCGCCGTAATCAAAATAGAACAGATAAGGCGATGGATTTATAGAACGCAAAGCGCGGTAAACATTAAACTCATCGCCCTGAAACTCCTGCGAAAATGCTCTGGAAGGTACAATCTGAAAAACATCACCCCGGTAAATGTGCTGTTTCATTTTTTCAACAATAGCTATAAAGCCTTCGTTGGTGAGGTTTGATTGCTCTTGCCCTTTACTTTGGAAGTAGTATTCCGGAAAATCTTTGTTTTTCAGGAGGTATTGCATTTTCTCAATACCCTTTTCATCACCCTCATTGCCATATAGGTTTTGAAAAATATACAGCTCGTTTTTAAAATGATCTATTGCAATAATATATTTATAAATATGATACTGCATTTCAGGAATGCGGCGTGCATCATCATCAACTTTTTTTAACTGTATGGTTTCGTAATGCTCAACGGCCTCATGGGTAAAATAGCCAAATAAACCGTTTGATATTACTTTCAACGGGAGCTCATCAGTCTCAAAGCGTTTTAAAAAAGCATCAATTTGGTCAACCAAAGTAAATTCACCCGTTGCAAAGGTTTCCTGGCTACCATCAGGGTACTGCTTGCTGAGCGTGCCATTTCTTAACACCATACCGGCAATTGGTTCGCAGCATATAAAGCTCAAACTGTTATCACGGCTGTGATAGTCAGAACTTTCGAGCAATAGCGAATTTGGAAATATATCGCGCAGGCGCAGATAAACACTCACTGGTGTGGTAGTATCGGCCAGTAGCTTTTTATAAGTTGTAGTAAGTTTAAATTTTTGCATTACCTAAAATTATATAAATGAAAAAACCCGGTCGTGGTTAGCGCCGGGTCTCAAATCAGGTTTATAATTGCTTAATATCTTTAGCTCATTAATAAACAAACCACGCCGCCTTATTGCTAAGGTGCCACCAGGTAAGATTATTTAATTTTGCATTCATTACGTTGGCAAATATAGAAAGAAATATCAGGCTGCAAATTATTTATAAAAATAAATTTAATACACCGTACAATAATTTGCTATAAATATCATTACACCAAATTATATATCCACCGGATTATTCTACTTCTCTTACATTTTCATATTTGTAATTAAGAAAAACGCAACCAACGTGGCGTTATAATGAGACTTTTCAAAAAGCAAAGCATTCTCTTTAATCAAAACTTTAGCACCATTATTTTACAGCAACGCTAATAAAACGCAAACCCTTGCACTAACAACAACATTGTTTTTTAAATTGCCGCAACCAGTTTACTATTATGAAAAGACGCCAGTTTATTGAACAAATTGGAATGGCATCATCGGCATTAGTATTTACGCCCGGCTTTTGCTTTGGTGCCGGAGGCGATGAATCGGATTTTGCACGTCGACTTAAACCCGTTGGCCGCAGGCTTGAAATGGAAGGTTACTATGTTTGGTGCAACAGCCCTATAGAGGGACCAGACGGCCGCATACACCTATATTTTTCACGTTGGGTAGACAAAAAGAAAATGGGCGGCTGGATAAACGGCTCGGAAGTTTGCCATGCGGTTGCCGACCACCCAGAGGCTGAGTTTAAATTTACCGATGTGATACTAGCTCCCCGTGGTGCCGGCTTTTGGGATGCTACAACCTGCCATAACCCTTCCATAAAATTTGTTGACGGCAAGTACTATCTGTTTTACATGGGAAATGCTAACGGCAAAACCAACACCAAGCGTATTGGGCTTGCAACCGCCCCCACTCTTGAGGGGCCCTGGATTCGCCCTGATACTCCTTTGTTGGAAGCCGGCCCTACCGGTGCCTGGGACGACCATTGCACTACCAACCCAGCCTTTATTAAACATCCCAACGGACAATACTGGTTGTTTTATAAATCGTGGAATACGGCCGAATATGATAACGCTAAAGATTTAACAGTAAGAGGCAATCGCAAATACGGTTTGGCCATTGCAGAAACCTTGGCAGGACCTTATGTTAAATATGATGGCAACCCTGTTGTAGATTTCTCTAAACTCTCCGGCAACGCTCAGTTAGAAGATGCATTTGTTTGGTTAGATAAAGGAAAGTTTAAAATGCTTGCCCGCGATATGGGCATCTTTAATCATGAAAATGGTTTGCTCATGGAATCAAAAAACGGAAAAAAGTGGCAGCAACCCAAGATAGCTTACTATGGCGCATCGCACTACAACATCATTCAACCTCCACCACCATCTTACCTAAAGAAGTATGGGAGATTTGAGCGCCCGCAGCTATTATTTCAAAACGGCAAACCAACCTATCTCTTTACCGCATCACAGGGCGGCAAATACATGACGTCGTCATCATTTTTATTCAAAATAACTTAAGCGTTCATGTGGCTGGAGCCATCTCTGAATTGCCAAATTATATACCTGCTCCCAGTAGTTCTTTGAGTTTATCATCAAGTGCCTTACCGCGCAGGTTTTTGGCAACAATAATACCTTTCTCGTTTATTAAATAGTTTGTGGGCACAGCATTAATGCCATACGTTAACGCCGCCCGGTTCTTATCGCCTCGTAAATCACAAAGATTTTCCCAGGTTAGCTTATCATCCTTTACTGCTTTTAGCCATTGCGCTTTGTTATCATCTAATGCTATGCCTACTACAGCAAAGCCCTTATCTTTAAAAGCCGCATATGTTTTTACCAGGTTAGGGTTCTCTTCCCGGCATGGGCCACACCATGATGCCCAAAAATCGAGCAGGATGTATTTACCTTTCACATCAGAAACTTTAACCAGTTTGCCTGAGGCATTTGCCTGTTCAACATCAACAAAGCGGCCACCTACTTTAACATCTCTATTGAGCTTTATAAATTCACTTATATCTCGCCCGTAATGTGAAGCCTTATTTGCAGCGCTGAAATTATTGTACAAGGAAATAGTAGTGTCTTTACCCCAGGTTGAAGAGTATACATTAAGTATGTTGGCCGAAACAATTGAGTTGGGATTATTGCGCACATAGTTACGCTCCAGTTGTCTTTGTTCCTCTTCAAGTGTCTCTATCTGTGCTATGATGCTTTTCCGGGCTTCTTTTTCCTTTATTGCTCTCATAGCTTTTGATAGACTATCAATTTTCCGGCTCACCGGCTCTTGAATTTCAGCCAGCATATGATTTTCATCCTGGGTAGACGATCCTTTAATTACTGCCTTCTTAAACTGCCCGGCCATTAAATTGATGTCAATATTGGTATTTTCGAGCCAAAAGCTTACATAATTAGTATAACCAGCTGTGTATAAATAAACTTGCGTAGCTTTTTCTGCAATCTTACCATTCATGGTAAACTTTCCGTTATTTACCAAACATGAGTCAATTGTTTTATCTGGCTTGGCCAGGCGCAGGTAAAGCCAGGTATTATTAGGCAAGCCGGTAACATTGCCAGTTATTTTGTAGCCGTTTGCCGGCTTGGTGGTTGTTGCGGCAATTAGCGATACTACAGCAATAAGGCCAATTATATATTTCATGCGTTAAAGTTTGGTTTAACCAAATATAAGCCACAGGCGTACATAAAGCACATTCTTTTTGTAATAATTTGTTTGGTTTGTTTAAACCCGCTTAGGCCAAAAGCAATGTTTCGTTCTGAAATAAACGCCTTTGATAAGTATGTGTGCGCTAGCTACACGGTAAAGTTATCTAAAGTACGCTTCGCTTTAGCAAATCGCTGCCAAAACGGTAGGTGAGTGTAATTTCGTGGGATGCATTGCCCAGCCGCCCGCCAACGTTGTTTGATGCGGTTCCAAACTGATAACTATAGCCCAATTTCAGCAAATCGGAGTTTACTGATAATATCCCCGCCATTTCATTATTGGTGCGATAATTGAAGCCAACGCCTACCGTGTTCTTTACATAAACCGACATTGACATATCGGCAATGAACGGAACACCTTTGGTATAAGTCGCTAAAAATGCCGGCTTGGCTCTTACATCGTCGTCCTCTTTACCAAAAAGATAGGCTGCAGCAAAGTTGTAGTGGTTTCTAAAAAAATCGGCTGTTTGTACCGAGGCATTGCCCAAATCACGTATGCTCAATTCAGGAACAGAAACGCCGAAGTAATATTGATCGGGCGAATACAGCATTATACCAAAACCAACATTGGGCTTATTATCACGCACATCGTTGCGAAAAACCGGGTCGTTTGGATCTAAAGATGAATAATTTGCTACATAACGCCTGATTCCGGCATTGATTGAAACACCTAAAAACTGCTTTTCGCTTAGCTGGATACCCTTGGCAAAAAAGGCATTAATTTCAGTAAGGTGTTCAACAAAAAACTGATCATTAAGCACCGTTAAACCAGCTGCCGCATTCATTGATTCAATAGGCATATTACCGTTGAATATGAAGGTGGTTGGCGATCCGTCTTTAATACCATTCCATTGCTTACGTAGCAAGGCACTCAACGAGGCATTTTTATCGAGTAATGAATAAGCCGAATTAAGTGGCGTAAGGTTATTCATGTACTGGGTATAGCTAAAAAACTGCTGTGCATTAACATGCACGCTGTTAACAATAAGGATGGTGATAACTGTAATGTATCTGAAAAAAGTGGTCATTTTAAGCACTGCTTAATATTTTAAAACAAAGGCTCCGCTTGCACGCCTGCCTGCGTCTCCGGCCATAAATTGTATTACATAAAAGTAGGTACCGGCCTGCTGTAGTTGCCCGTTGATGTTAGACCGCCCGTTGAAGGCCCTGCTTATGTTGTCGTAGCCATCAACCTCGAATATTTTAACCCCGTTACGATTGTAAACGGTAACCTTATTACCCGGATATTTATTAATACCCTGAATAAATAACACATCATTAATACCATCACCGTTAGGCGACACCGCCTGATGCACTTCAATTTCTATTTTACGGGCTGTGTTTTTTACCTCAACGTTGCGCATTATGGCCGTAGCCGGCAGGTAATTATTATTGCCCGACTGTGTAGCCGTTATAAAAGTGCTTCCAATTTGCCTGGCGTTAAGTAATTGCCCTTGTATGGCCGCAACCGATGCATCCGCGGATGTGAAACTAACCGGTAAGCCTGATGTAGCAGTTACGTCTTGCAAGGAATAATTTTCGCCACGAGACAGCGTAGGTATTGCATTAAAATTAATGGTTTGCTGCGCCTTGTTTACTACTAAAAGCTGCGTTTGAGGCTGCGTTTGTGTATAACCGCTTGTAGGGCCAAAGGCAGCCGTTATAATTGTTGTTCCGGCACCTGTAATGCGTATGCGCCCGTTAACAATAGTTGCTACCAACGGATTGCCTGATGAGTAAACAATACTTTCGCCTACGTTATTTGAAGCAGCCGGATCAAAATCGGGATTTCCGAAGGTTTGTACAGGCAATGTATTGAAAACAATTGTTGCTGCACCACCGCTTATGGTGAGAGTACCATTGATGTAGCCGAAGTCATAATTAGTTGCTGCACCACCGTTAGGCACTATAGCGTAAGTACCTATAGGAGATGTTACCGTGGCTGATGAGGATGCTGTTGGCTGCACCGTTAAAGCGGTTGGCGTATCACCATTTACAAAGCCGGTGTATGCCACCTCAAAAGGCGGGTTATTGACACCGTAAGCTCTTGTAGCATTTTTTGCCGTTACGGTAAGCGTTGCTTTACTTACAGTCAGCGTTCCAGCTGTGTAAGCAATATCATAATTATCGGCCGCAGCGCCTGCTAAGGTTATAGGGTACGCACCCACATTGCTGGATGTAGTGGCAATTGTTGAAGCGGTAACCGGTGATTTTAAAACAGATTGATTTTCATTGTTTACAAAACCGTTGTAGGAAAGCGTAAAAGCCGGATTTGCACCGCCATACACGCGGCTTTGGTTATTAGAATTTATTACAAGCATTGCCTTAGTTACCGTAAGTGTTTGCGAAACCGGTAGTGTTTGTGCATAGTTACTACCAGGAAGCAAAGCGGCTGTTATGACTGCGGTGCCCGCTCCTTTAATTTGTATGCGGTTGTTTACAATGGCAGCAACATTTAAATTATGAGATGTATACAAAACTTGCTCATTAACGTTACTGATTGCCCCGGCGTCAAAAGCAGCGTCGCCGTAAGTTTTTTTAGGGATAGCAGCAAATGAGATAGTAGAGGTGCCCGGTAAAATACTGAGGGTTCCGTTTACGTAAATGAGATTGTAATTAACCGAAGCACCACCAGCGGGCACCAAAGCGTAAGTACCTAACGGAGATGTTGGAACAGCGGTGGTAGTTACAACAGGTTTTACCGTTAGCAAAGCTTCACTATCACCATTTACAAAGCCTGCATATTTGACCATAAAAACAGGATTAGCAACGCCGTAAAACCTCGAAGTATCTTTTGCGGTGACAGTTAAATTAACCTTGTTAACCGTGAGTGTACCATTCTCATAAACCACGTCATAAGTTTGATTAACACCTCCGGACGGAACGATGCTGTAAGTGCCGGCATTACTTGATTGAGTTGCCGCTGTAACCGCTTTAGGCAATTCGGTAAATACAGATTCATTATCATTACCTACAAAGCCGGCGTAGCTTAATGTGAAAGCCGGGTTGGCTTCCCCATAGTTTCTTGATTGGTTAACTGCCTTCACAATTAACTGAGGCTTGGCTACAGTAAGCGTTCCGTTCTCATAACTTATATTATAATTAGGTGACGCCGCACCGCTAGCAGTAACAGTATAAGCACCGGGCGCTGAATTTACACTTGCTGTGGTATTGAAAACGGGCAAACTGGTCAAACTCCCTGGTGTATCAAACGTTGCAAGTCCCACGTAACTCGCTGTAAATTGCGGGTTAGGCTGTGCGTAACGGCGGGTTGTATCGTTTACCCTGATAGTTAAATTAGCCGGAGTAATGGTTAAGCGGCCGGCTATGTAATTAAAAGTATAGTTATCAGCAGTTGCTCCGGCACCTTGAAGGGCATAGGTTCCAACCGGAGATGATGATGTTGCTGCAGATGTAATAACAGGTTGCTTTGTAATGGCTGTCTCCTGATTGTCGTTATTTACAAAACCTGATATGGTGTAATTAAATGCAGGCAGGGGCTGCCCATATACACTGGTTTGATTAGTAGCCCTTACATTAAGCGGAGCTTTGACTATAGTTAGCCTGCCCGCAACGTATTTAATATCATAATATCCCTCACGTACAGCAGCCCCGCCGGTTGTTATACTGTAATTACCCACCGAAGATCCGGCAGTAGCTGTGGTTACCGGCACAGGTGGCAGCGTTTCAAAAACCGATTCATTATCGCCATTTACGTAACCGGTAATGATGTACCGGAGCCTGGGAATAGCTTGCCCATAAGTTTTGGTTATATTGTTAACCGTTACTGTAAGAAGCGCATTATTTACGGTGAGCGTACCGTTTACAAACTTAATTTCGTAGTTATCGGCACTTAAATCACCATCAATTTCAATGGGATAGGTTCCGGGTACTGATGCTGTTGTTGCCGTTGTAGTAAACACAGGCCGGCCGGTTAGGATCACTGATGCCCTTTCATTATTAACCAACCCAGTATAGGTTGCCGTTAAAGTTGGGTTAGGCTGACCGTATGTTTTTGCCTTATTGGCAGCAGTTACCGTTAAAACACGCTTTTCAATAGTAAGCGTACCTGTTTGGTAAACAAGATCATAATTAGTTGCAATGGCACCGGCAGGGGTTATGGTGTAAGTTCCCGCCGGTGAGGTTGCCGTGCCGGGCGAGGTAAGCGACGGCCTCCTGGCCAGCACTCCCTGGGCTTCGCTGTTTACAAAACCTGTGTAAGTAATTGTAAAAGCAGGGGTTGTGGCGCCGTATAAGCGGGTTACATCATTTGCTTTTATAGTAAGTGTTGCCTTTGTAATAATAAGTGGAGCGCTGGAATGCGTTATGGCATAGTTTACGGATGTTGCACCCGAAGGCGTTATTGAATAACGCCCAACAGGCGATTTTGCTGTTGCCGTAGTTTTAATAGTTGGAAGCTGTGTTAACACGGTTTCGTTTTCGCCATTCACAAAACCGGTATAGGTAACCGAGAACGTAGGATTCTCACTCCCGTAAGTACGTGTTTCTGCAACTGCTACTATGCGTAGCGGAGCCTTGCTTACCGTAAGCACGGCATTGGTATAGGTTATATTATAGCTTTCGGCAGCAGCTCCGGTAACTCTTATAGGATAGTTACCGGCTTTTGAAGCCAAATCGGCGGTGGTGGTTATAATGGGTTGGGAGGTAAGAACACTGGCCGTTTCGCCCAATACAAAGCCCGAATAGGCTACAGTTAATTCAGGGTTCTGGCTGCCATAAGTTCTTGTTTTATTTTCGGCTCTTATAGCCAAATTAGCCTTAGTTACCCTTAAATTACTTTGTACATATTTAAAATCATAATTTTCGGCAGCTGCCCCCGAGGCTGTAATAGGGTAAACACCAACAGGTGATTCTTTCTGCGCAGTAGTATTTATAACAACCGGGCTGGTAAGTACGGCAGCTGTTTGTCCCTGTGCAAAACCTGTAATAGTATAAGTAAGTGCAGGCAGATTAGCGCCATAGGTTTTTGTTTTTGCAGTAACGGTTACCGTTAAGATTGCCCGCCCCACGGTTAGCGTACCATCAACATAATTGATATTATAGTTATTACTTGATGCCCCGCTAACAGTGATAGGATATATGCCGGGCTCGCTTGAACGCACAGCTGTAGTGGTAATAACCGGGCGTGTAGTAAGCTTGGTTACGTTATCGTTATTTTTAAACCCTGCGTAAGTAACTGTTAGCGCAGGAATATTGGCACCATATGATTTCGTTTTATTGTCGGCCCGTATGGTAAGTGTAGCCGGATTTATTGTGATGGTTCCGTTAACAACGGTGATATTGTAATTTTTAGTGGTTGCTGCCCTTATCGTTATTGGATAAACACCAACCGGCGACTCGATCCTTGCGGTTGTGGAAATAGTTGGTTGCGGTGATAAAGCAGTTTCGCTGGTACGTAAACCAGTATAGGTAAACTTAAGTGCAGCATTACCTGTACCATACAAGCGGGTTTGACTCACTGCGGTAACAGTCAAATCGGCTTTATTAACAACAAGACTTTTGCTTACGCGGATTGCCCTGTTATATTCAGCATTGCCGGGTTGCTCGGCAGTAATAACTGTTTCACCTGCACCAACAATACGTATTGTGGTACCGTTATTTACTACTCTTGCTACAGTAGGGTCGCTGCTTATGTAGGTAACCGGGAGCTGCGAGCTTGCAGTGGCGCCCGGCGAAAAGTCGGCATCGGTATAAACTTTTGGAGCAATGTTATTAAACGTAATTGTTTGGTCAATTGCCAGCCGGCTACCCCGGTTATGTACAACTGTTTTTGCAGGTACATATGCAAACAATATGCTCGTCCGCAACAATAATAACACCCCGATAAATAGCCTTAAAAAAATCAGTAACCTTTTTATAAACGTTTTTCCCATGTATAAAAACTACATCAAACCCAAACTAACTTTGCCCACGTTTATTAGCCACACAAGCTGCGAAAGCAATATGAAAACCAATTAGAAATATTAATCTTTACGAAATAATATTTCAGTTTGTTTCATACAGTTCCAAGCTACGTGCATCAGCACGTAAACAGCTGTAAGACATCTCTTAAACAGAGGGCTGCCTAAGTTTATGCAGCATTACTGCCGCACAACTTTATTCATTTCAGGTAGGGATAGACGGTGGCTAAAGGAGGTTAATCTAAAGCCGGTATATATAGTTTAATACGTTAAAATGAAATTAAAACTGATGTTTAACCTTGTAATACAGCAACTTTCACCGTTTAACTTTAAAGTGCAAATATAAGTTTAAGTTTATTTTTTTACACAAAGTGATATGATTTTATTTTAAAGGTAGTTATGGAAATAAAAAACGCCATATATAGCACTTAAAAGCATATATATGGCGTTTAACAGAACAATGCAATACTAAAAATGCATCAGTTTATAAATACTAATAATTAAGCGACAAGCCAATTCCCCAGCCCATATCACTATCATAGTGCGTACGTACGCCCACGTTTTTATTTACTACATAACGTAAATCGGCCATGTATTCACGATCGGTGTTAAGCATAAAGCCAGCACGTAATCTTTTTGAAACCGGAATGTCTTCACGCATCAGTGACAAGCGTACTATGCCGTCATGGTAAATTTCAGATTGGAAATTGATTAGCATTGGCAAGGTATACATCACACCAACGCTGAAAGCGCTGCGGTTATCCTTTGTGTTGGTTTGCCCAAATATGTTACTTTCATGCTCGTCCATACCCATACGGCGGTACCTCCAATCAAACCCTATAAATGGCATAAGCCATTGCATTTTGCCAATATAGCGCCCTACATGTGTTTCCACCTCATAACCATGCATGTCATTATAACCCAGGCGCCACTCCGTACCTACCGACCAACGCGTGTTTTGAAACATAGCCTCACCGTCATTACCGTTGGTAGCAAAATCATTTTGTGCCATAAAATGAGCCATGTTACTTTCCTTTTGCAGCATTTTATACGCCTCGGCTTTATCGGTAAGATATGGATTTTTATAGTCGCCTACCGCAAAAACACGGTCCATTCCGGCCATCATGTGATATAAAATATGGCAATGAAAAAACCAGTCGCCCTCGGTATTGGCAGCAAACTCAATGGTGTCGGTTTCCATTGGCATTATGTCTACAACATTCTTAAGCGGTGCTTTATCACCTTTACCGTTCAAAAGTCTGAAATCAAACCCGTGCAAATGCATAGGATGGCGCATCATCGAGTTATTATACAACGTTATACGCAGTACCTCACCCTTTTTAACCGGAATTTTATCACTTTCAGATAGTACCCTGTTGTCCATGCTCCACACATAACGGTTCATGTTTCCGGTTAGGGTAAACTTTAAATTTCTGATAGCGGCATTAGGCGGCAGCGTGGTTTTGACCGGCGATTTGAGCATGGCATAATTAAGCGTAATAATACTGGCAAGTGCATTGGCATTGTAACGGTTTGGATCTTTGTCCATATCCATACCTTTATGGGCTTGTTTTTTACCTGCCTCTCCGGTTATCTCCGGGTACATTACCACGTTCATGTCCATTTTATTTAGGCTCATGTTCATGCCCATATCATCAAGGTCGCCGTTCATTTTCATCATGTCGTTCATCATCTTCATGCCCTCAAAATATTTAAGGCGCGGAAGCGGTGAAATAAGCTGCCTGATACCGTTGCCAACGTAGTAACTGGCCGATTGGGTACGATCTTCTGTGGTGGCTAAAAATTCGTAAGCCAGCCCTTGCTGCGGTATGGTTACTACAACATCATAAGTTTCAGATACGGCAATAATTAAACGGTCAACCTCAACAGGCTCAACATCGTTACCATCACTGGCTACAACTGTCATTTTTCCACCTGCATAACGCAGCCAGAAGTATGAAGATGCCCCGCCGTTTGAGATACGCAGCCGCACCTTATCGCCAGCCTTAAGGTTCTTTCCTTCAACACTTTTCAAATCGGTGGCATGGCTGCCGTTAATAAGTATTTTATCATAGTACACATCACTCACATCCATGGCCGTCATGCGTTTCCATTCATTTTTCACTTTAACCCCAAGTTTCCCTTCCCGTATAGCTTCTGCGTATGATTGTGTTGCACCTTTTTTAATAGCAGCCCAATCGTTAGCATTGTGCAGCATACGGTCAATGTTATTAGGGTTAAGGTTTGTCCACTCGCTTAAAATTAAAGGCACCGCGGGTAAATCATCTATTCCTTTACGAAAGGTTTTATCATCAGCACGTTTCTTTAAAATAAGGCTGCCGTACATGCCAATTTGCTCCTGCAAGCCCGAATGTGAATGATACCAGTGTGTACCACTTTGTATGACAGGAAACCGGTAAGAATAAACCGCACCCGGCTTAATAGGGTGCTGGGTAAGAAAGGGCACCCCATCCTCCTTGTTTGGAAGAAAGATGCCATGCCAATGGAGTGATGTATTTTCCTGAAGCTTGTTATGTACCACTATCTCGGCAGTGTCGCCTTCTGTGAATGTAAGGGTGGGCATGGGTATTTGCCCGTTAACTGCAATGGCCCGTTTGGCCTTACCTGCATAGTTAACCATAGTGTCGGTTACCGTTAAGTTATAACGTACAACCTTTTGAGCATATACATATGGTGTTACCAGCAGCATAACTGCCTGTAACACCACTTTAGTTACTAATTTATATCTGATCATTTTTGAGTGCTTTGCTGTTGGATGCCTTTTTACATCCATGTACCTTATTGCTGAACGCAAGGCTTATTTACCGCCAATAGTATCCTGTACCGAACCACAGTTGAGCATTTGCGAACCGTAGTAAGGGTTTTTTATTTCCTCTTCTTTACTTAACCAGTTAGCGCCTTTACCACTGTTAAACATAGGGCAATGCTGGTAGTATAGTGCCTGGTTGTTTTCGGTTGCCTTGGCCAGCTCATAAATATTGGCAGAGAGGGTGATAAATGCCGAACGTTGCTTAGCTATATCTTTTGAAGCTGATATAGCCTCGGCACCGGCAGCTATATCTTTCATTGTTTTCATCCACGCGTTGTGTTCCTTAGCATTAAGTTTGCCCATATCCACAGTCTTTGCTGCAACACTCATTACTGAGGCTTTTTGAGCAGCCGCAACGGCATCAGTATTTGCCAAAGCGTCTTTTAAAGTAAAATAGTTATCTAACAGCAGTTGTAATTGCCCCTTTTGCTGAGCTGCATTATGATTTGCATATGCCTCACCGGCAAGTTTATTTTCGCCGGCAGCAGGTTTTAAATCGCGGTTATACTGGCAGCATTCGGGCAGTTTTGCATAAACATCATCAGGCGCTAAAAAGGTTTCACTGTCATAACCTGCAAGGGCAATGCGCTTAAGTATATCATCAGTACCGGTTTTTTGGCTATCATAATTAAGCGTAGCCATTTTGGTATCCTTGTTCCAGTTTACGGTGGCAACGTTTCTCTGGCTCCCGGCTTTTTCAATAGCCGATTGACACATTTCACAATTGCCATATACTTTAACGCTTACGGTTTTTGAATTTTTAATTTGCGCGTTTATAGTTTGGGTAGCCAGCAATACAGCAAGCACTACCAATTTTAATACTAATTTCATTTTGGAATTTTAAAGCTGAATAAGAATATAAAGAAGCTGCGTTGCTCCTTACTATTAAGACACACCTATGGCTGTTAAGCCATAAATTCAGCTTATTTTGGGCGGTAACCACACAGAAATGTAGCCCGAGGAGAAATAAAATGACGTATAACCAAATACTTGCTTATTAAGGCTTGCAAATGGATGAACTTTACTTTGAGATGTACCGGCCAACAAACTTGGATGGGAACCCACAGCATTACTGCAAACGCAACTTTTACATTTGCCATCGCATTGCTTGCTATGCGGCTTCTTGCTTTTACAGCAATTGCTTTGCGCACCATGCTTACCTGCCTTCATTTTGCATAACTGGCTTTTGCTGTGCGCGCTGGTGGAAGAACAGGCATGAGTTTGCGCAGGCATTAAAAAAAATACCAGGCTAGCTATTATCAGCATAAACGTATATATATTCCTGCTTTCCAACATTACAAAGTTAACGATTGCTGCCTTTTGATAGTATACTCAATGTCTTTTTTAATAAACAAGGCATCCTCTTCAACAAGATGCCTTGATAACTATATAACTAACTCAAAAATAAAGAACGAATGAAGATTGGTAGCGGCTAAAATGTTTTACAGTTGTGCTTTTACCTCGCCGCAGGTAAGCATGTTTTTTGGATAATATGGGTTTTTAATTTCTTTGCTGTTACTCACCCATGTTACGCCCGTCATTGGGCATTGCTGATAGTATATTTTGGTTTCTTTGATAAAACGGTATTTACCGGCCAGCTCCCAAAACCCTTTTGATACGTTAGCAAAATGCTTGCGCTGCTCGTTAATGTTCTTTGTAGCAGCTATGGCTTTGGCTTCGTCAATAATATCGGTACGCAATTTTTTCAAAGCCATTAAGTTCTCCAGTACGTGTGTGCGAAACCTTACTTTGATTAATTCATCGGCAAATTTTTGGGCAGCAGCAGCAACACCTACCGAGTCTGATTTAACCAACCCGTCTTTCACAGCCAGGTAGGCTGGCAGGGCTGTGTCATTACGGCGCGAAATTGCAGAGTCGCGTTGGGCCAATGTACTGTCTTGCTGTGCAAAGGCAACCTTGCCGGCCAATACCATTATTGCGATGGTTAACACTTTTAATATTTTCATAGCGTATTATTTAAAGTTTACTTTGTTCGTGAAGTATCTTGTTTATCTCGTGCACAATATCATTGTAATGGGCTGCGTATTTAGGACTTTGTGCAGCCATAGTGCGTACTTCGGCACGCAAACGCTTAGTATGCTCAATTACAATGAGGCGGGTATCATCGCGCTGGGCGTTTGATTTTATCCAGCCCTCTTTAACCTGTTTAGGGTTAATGATAAACTGCAGCTTCTCTACATATGAGCGCTGTAAACTACGCCTCATGCTGTTGGCCAGTTCATTTTTGCCAAATGGCTTCCACACCTCACGCTTAATATCATTCAGGTACTCTGCTACCGGATAATTTTTACGCGTGGTAAGCTCCATATTGTGCATATTGTATAAGTATGTTGGCGCTATAAGCGTGTTAATAAACCTGCTTTGCTGGTCAAGGATATCATCGGTTACTTTGGTGCCCAGTTTATCGGTAATGTTATCAGGGTATAACCACAACGGTGCCTCAAATACATTACGGCCTATAAACCTTATGGCGTCCTTAGTACGTTGCTTAGGTATTGAGGTGTAAACCGGGCCGCTTTGTTCCACACTTTTAGAGGTGATGTACCTGCCAACTATGTTTTTAGCCACATGATCGAGGTATCGTGAAAACTGACCAACTGCAGATTTATGCAGCTCTTTTAAATTATCATACTGGTCGCCTTCTTCACGCGTCCATTGCGGCAGCATGGCTACTACTCTTTTCAGGTTTTTTATGCCGTATTCGTTAGCGCGCATTACGTTATCACTCAAGTCTTCGGCCTGGCTGCGCGGATCTTCATTTTTTCCTTCGCCGCCAAACCACAGGCGCGGGTTACGTCCTAAACTGTCAACCGCCAGCTTGTTTAGCAACTTATGTTCCTGCTCCTCGTTTTGATTACCCGGAAAAACTTTATAGCCCCACTGAATGGCCCACTTATCATAAGCACCGATGCGCGGATATATACCTGCTTTGCTAATGTGATCTTCAGGCTGTGCAACATAGTTAAAGCGCGCATAATCCATAATTGATACGGTATGGCCATTGGCTTCCACCCATTTTTTGTCGCGCAGCTTTTCAACCGGGGTTTGGCTGCTAGCGCCCATGTTGTGCCTCAGGCCTATGGTGTGACCAATTTCATGCGATGACACAAAACGGATCAGCTCACCCATTAGTTCATCATCAAACTCCATTTTACGGGCACGCGGATCAATAGCTCCTGCCTGTATCATATACCAGTTGTGCACCAGTTTCATTACATTGTGATACCAAACCACGTGGCTCTCCATAATTTCGCCGCTGCGCGGGTCACTTATACGCGGACCGTATGCATTAGGTGTTTCTGATGCCATATACCTGATTACCGAAAAACGGGCATCCTCCAAACTCATAGTGCTATCACCTTGAGGCCATTCTTTAGCCATAATGGCATTTTTGAAGCCTGCTTTTTCAAAGGCCTTTTGCCAATCATTTACACCGGCAATAAGGTATGGACGCCATTTTTTTGGCGTAGCCGGATCAATGTAATATACAATAGGCTTTTGAGGCTCTACCAAAATCCCTTTGTTGTATTTATCTACATCTTCGGGTTTAGGTTCCAAACGGTAACGCTGGATATAATCCTGCGTTTGGGTGCGCTGGCTGTTTTCGTTAAACAGGGTAAAGCGATTAGCAAAGTAACCTACACGCTCATCAAAAAAGCGCTTTTTCATAGGCACTTTAGGCAACAACACCATTGATACGTTAAAGCTATAAGTAATGGCTCCCGCTACCTGCGCAGCATAAAGTGATGATGATGTTGATGTGTAAGTTTTGGTAGTTCGAACCTCAATATTTAGTGGATAAGCAGCGATCTTTTCAATAAACGAACGGTCGTCAGCAATACTGCCCGCTTTAGATATACCTTTATCTCTGGTACTGATACTCATTACCGGATTATCTTTTTTAAACAAATCGGTTACGTCAATCACCGTGCGTTTATCAGCAGTATTAACTGC
This sequence comes from uncultured Mucilaginibacter sp., assembly GCF_913773635.1. Taxonomy (GTDB): domain Bacteria; phylum Bacteroidota; class Bacteroidia; order Sphingobacteriales; family Sphingobacteriaceae; genus Mucilaginibacter. Next base: position 234,804 of record NZ_CAJYGQ010000011.1, on the reverse strand, counting down.
CTTGATATCAAACGCAGCTGCTATTGGGTTTACGTTTGATACCTTTAACGATTTGTAAATAGCCTGTGTACTATCTGCACTATCATTACGGTAAACCACACCCCGCATGAATACTTTATTGCCCGGTGCTTTTTCAAAGTAAATCGTTTGCTCGTTAGTGGCCTCGCCGCCCATGCTTACATTGCCCGATGGGGTGCCTGCATAACGGGTTACAACCAAAAAGTAGCGATTAAACAACGAGTCGGGTATTTCAAAATAATACTTGTTATCATTATAAACCACGGTAAATACACCATGTTGCTTGCGGGCACTTGCCGGCACTATCTTACTGTACGGCTGCACAGCAACTGGCTTTTTCACTGTATCGGTTTTTGCCGGGGTGGGTACAGCCTTTTGCGCAAAGGCAGCAAAACCGCACAGCAAAAGGCCATACATCATCACATACTTCATATAATATTAAAATAGATTGCTTATCTGAATGGTACAGTTTCGTTGGTGTTTAGTGTAAGCAACGGGTTAAGCTTAAGCACATCCTGCGCAAACGGAATAATGTACATACGCGAATTTGGCTTTAAGGTATACGTTACTTGCGGTACCGTTTTGTTTACAATAGGGAATGTATGTACCAACGTTTTGGCGTAATCGGGCTCCAAATTAAATCGCTTAAGGTCGAAGAATCGGTTAACGCCAAACATTAACTCCTTACGGCGCTCCTGTATAATAATATCCATGGTGGCTTTTGTGGTGGCTGGCACCGCAAGTTGCGCTTGGGCAGGGTTGGTTATACGTTTTGAACGCAAATTGTTAATAATGCTCATGGCCTCGGTGTAATTACCTTCACGGGCATATATTTCGGCCAGCATTAAGTAAACCTCGGTAGTTTTCATGCCTACTGTAGGGTAAAAAAACTTCGTATAAGGCACATTCCAGTAAGCAGTACCTGAACCTGCATCAATATTGGAGTTTGGACCACTGGTAAAGAACAGGTTGTAACGGGAATCAGTGGTGTTGAATAAGCTTCTAAGTTCAGGGCTCATTAAATTTGTGTAAGCAAAGTTCATTTCAGTTACCCCACTTACATAAGCATAACTAAGTACCTCTGGGTTATCAGCAGCCGGAACCGACAACACGTTTGGACCACCCTGAGCTGTATATTTAACCAGGTCAAATATCTGCCCGTTATAACTTAATGACTTTTGAGCAGCCGCCTTAGCCTGGGCATACTCGCGCTTAAATAAATGCACCTTGGTCTTTAAAGCATAAGCAAATGCCAGTGATGGATGATACACGTCTAGAGGCTTTTCCTGCAAATAAGGCAAGGCCTCATCAAGATCGTTTTGTATAAACTTATAAACTTCTTCAACGCTCGATTTTGCTTTTTTTGCCTCCAGATCATATTTATCCATGATGATCACACCACCGTCAGTTGCGGCTGTTGCCGGGTCGTATGATTTCGAGTAAACGTTAATAAGCATGAAATAATCAAAAGCCCTCAAAACCTTAGCTTCAGCTTTGGCCAAGGTTTTTATCGATGCATCGCCATTAGTATCGTCAATTAACGACAGCACCATATTCCAGCGGTTTATGTAAGTATATATCTGGTTGTAATAGTTACTTGAGGTTAAGTATTCAGGGCGGTTGACTTGCTCATCAAATGTGAAGTTGATGATGTCCATGTTTTTTGGCAAACCTATTACGTATGATTCACGAATCCAGAAATCATCGCTGAGGTAAGTAAAATTACCGGTATAATATCCTCTGTTTGGTAAAGAAATCAATTTATAGTAATCTTCAGTTGATGAGATTACCGTTTTTGCCTTAGGCACTATATCCAAATATTTATTGCACGCAGGCAGGGTAAATAAAGTAACTAAGGCAAGCGTTATGTATGTTCTTAATTTCATGATAAACTGCATTATTAAAATCCGACACTTAAACCAAATAAAAACGATTTAGGAATTGTTAAACTGCGGGTACCGCTGTTAAGGCTGTATGCTTCAGGATCAATATCATTGCCGGCTTTGCTCCAATACACAAGGTTATTAGCCTGTGCAGTTAAACGCAGGTTGGTCATATGTATGCGCTTCAAAAAGTCGCCTTGAATGTTATATGATAGCGAAATATTGCGCAGTTTTATATAATCAGCGCTTAGTATCTGGTTATCGCCATAGCGCCAGTTGCTACTTAGTGTACTTGCGTAGTTTTTAATGGCGTTAGGATATTCAAAATACAAACGCGGCCTATCAGTAAATCCGTTTGTGTATAACTGGCCAATACCTTCGTTGAATACATTGTTTGCAATTGGGTCTAAAGGCACTACCTCTTTACGCAAGTTATTGCCGCCCGAATAAACAAACAACATATTTAACTGCAGATTTTTGTAGCGGATGCGTTGCGAAAATGAACCATTAAATGATGGCAGTAGTTTACCTACGGGCACCAATGCAGCCGGTGAGTTTATAGCTACTACACCGGTAGGCGTACCATTTGCATCAAACGTTACGTTAGGATTGCCGTTTTGATCTAAAAAATATGGATACCCATTAACCATGCCGCCATATTTGTAGGCATACATAGTTTGGAAAGATGTATTGGCGAAATAATAGTTTGTTGGAGCAGAGATATAGTTGAAAGCACTGGTGCTGCTGTTATTTACGTCAATAATGGTGTTTTTATTATAAGCATAAACTACGGTTGAACCCAGTGTAAAGTCTTTGTTTTTAAACCAGTCTGAACTTAAGCTCACCTCAATACCGCGGTTGCGCATATTGCCGTTGTTAATAACACGTGATTTTAAACCAACGGTTGGGTCCAGATCATTATTGGTCAATAAATCTGAACTGTAGCGGTTATACAAATCGATGCTACCTCTAAGTAAGTTTTTGAACATCGAAAATTCGAACCCAACGTTGGTGGTCGTTACTTTTTCCCACCTTAGTTTAGGATTAGGGAACGCCGAAATGTTGGTGTAAACCAAAGCCGGGTAAAGGTTATCGTTACGGTAAGTAGCGGTTGCGTAAGGCGATGAGGTTAAATCGGAGTTACCATTGATACCATATGTTATACGGGCTTTTATATAATCAACCCAGTCAACGTCTTTCATAAACTCCTCGTTGCTCAAGTTCCAGCCACCACCTACAGACCATATTGGCTTCCAACGATACTCAGGATCTAAACCAAAAAAGCTGGCCTGATCTATACGCACGCTACCGGTAAGGTTATACTTATCATTCAAAGTATAAGCCGCGTTACCGTAAATAGAAACGTAACGGTTTAACGGGTTTTCGAGCGATGCGTTGTTACCGCTCATGGTACGGCGGCCATATAAATAACTGGTAATGCCCGTTGTGCTCAAAGTTTTGAAATCCATAGGCTGCGAAGACAGCAATTGAGGATCATAACTATATCTGATATCGTTTATAAACAAAGGACTTTCATTTTGACGGGCTTCAAAACCACCAATAGCAACTATATTATGGTTCAAATTGCCGGTTTTGAAAGTGCGGTCAAAATTCAACTGCTGCCTGAAGGTGTAGTTGTAAGAACGTGCGTTTTGTTGTAATAAGCGCCCGCCGTTTGAAATTACGTTGTGTTCAAACTTATTGGAGGCTGTATTAAACGTAGTCATTACGTTATACAAAAAGCGCATTTTGTACGATTCCTGATCATAAAACTGCTCTACGTTTCTGTTACTGGTTTCGTACTGGAATGATATTTCGTAGTTCAGACCTCTTAACAGCTTAGCACGCAGGCTGGTGAATGCACGCAGGTTGTAAGCTTTGGTGTTGGTAATACCGTTTTGAAGCTCATTTAATACGTTAAACTTATATGATTTAAAATCGGGGTTAGTTGAAAGTTTTGAAGCAACCTGACCATTGATTAAACCTCCACTCGAAAAACCATCATTCACGTTTGCATAATCAGAATAAACAAGATTTCCGTTTTCATCAACAATGCGCGCATAACGCTCTTGTAAATCATAGTTACTAAAAGTGTTATCAGTAGCATTTGAATTGGTGTATCTTCCATTTAAGCCTACAGATGCCGTTAGCCATTTATTAAAATCAAATGTGTTTTTTAAATACATGGTGAGCGCCTTGCTGTTGTTATCTTTTATTCGCATGGCACTTTCATCATAATTTAAAGACACAAAGGTGTTGCTTTTGGCCGAACCCGAGCTTAATGACAAATTGTAGCGATTGCGTGTCTCATTTTGCCAAACGTTATTGGCGTAATCTCTGATATAGTCGTTGTTACGCCAACTGTTCAAAGTATTGTTTACCTGGTCGGCAGTAAGTTTACCTTCAGACTGTGAGCGGTAAAGCTGATATAATGGCGAATAGTATTTGATATTACCAACACCTACATCGCCATATGAAGCGAACATGGTTGCCGGATTGGCAAAATTTAATAATTCGCTTTTGTATTTAGCGGTTTCGTAGTCAATGATCTGGCTGGTGCTTGCATAATGCATTTTATCCAGATCAGGTTTGGTGGTTACAAAATAATCGGCATTGGCGTTAATGCTCACGCTGCCTTTTGCACCTGACTTGGTGGTTAATACAATTACACCGTTGGCTGATTTTGAACCGTATATGGAGGATGCCGCAGCATCCTTTAAAACATAGACTGATGCAATGTCATAAGGGTTAACTTCTTCAATGCGCAAGTTGGTTGGTAACCCATCAATTACCACTAACGGGTAAGTACCAATGGTAAACGACTGAAATGTAGCCGGTCCGCGTAACTCTAAATCATTACTGCCGGGGCTAAAGCGTAAACCTGCAACCCTACCTTCCAACGCAGAAGCTAAATTAGGATTAAGCTGCTGGTTTAACGTTGCCGAATCTATTTTAACAACAGCCGCAGTGCTACGCTCTTTTAAAAGTGTCTGGTAACCGGTAACAACTACTTCTTTAAGGTTGGCGTTGCTCGCAATCATCACAATACTGATTAAATCAGCCGATTTTACGTTAGCAAGTGGCGTTTCCTTCAATGTGTAACCCATACTACGGGTAACAATTACTGGATTAGTGGTAAAAGACGGAATAGTGAATGTACCGTTATTAGCCGTTTTGGTAATTGCTGTTTCGCCTTTAACTTGTACATCAATGCCTGGCAAAGGCATACCTAATGTATCAATAACTTTACCGCTTACCTGTATGGGGTTAACCAGTTGCGGGCGGGCCTTAATGACGATAATTTTTTTATTTACTTCATAAGTAAAAGGCTGGCCTGCAAACAGGCGTGGTACCAGCTCGCTAAAATTAACGTTGCTTGCTGTTAATGTTACCGGCGATGCATTTTTTAAAAAGGATGCATCGTAAACAAACTGGTAACCGCTTTTCTTTGAAAAATCGGCAATTGCTTTTGCAAATGGAACGTTTTTGTAGTCAACGCTGATTTTTTGTGCAAATACCTGTAATGAAAACAGGACTCCGAAGCACAGGAGCAGTACGCTGAATTTACTTTTGGCGGGGCATAGGAAGGGTGTACCCCGATGCTTTTGGGTAAAAAAAATCATTAGTTTTAATTAGGATGTTAATAGTGTTAAGGAGAGTAAAATTGTATTAAGTTGCAGGCGCTACATAACCGTAACCCTCCTTTCGTCAATCCTGAACTTAATGCCGCTTGTTGTTGTAATCATGCCAAGCACCTCTGAGAGGTTAACCTGCCGGCTGATTCTCATATATAATTTTTTAGGGGGAAGTTTGCTGTAGTCTGTTTCAAAGTTGTACCAACGTGATAGTTTGTGCATTACTAAATCCAGCGATGCATCTTCAAACACAAATTCGCCGCCTTTCCAGGCGCTATACAAATCGGTGTCAACATCGGCAACGGTGATGCCGGCCTCAGTGGCACGGCTTTGCTGACCGGGTTTTAAAACGGTAGTTACTCCGGCACCTGTTACTTTTACGCTGCCTTCATTAAGCGTGGTTAGTGTACCTTCATCTTCTGCAAAATTGCTAATGTTAAATTTGGTGCCCAAAACCTCAACCTCCTGCTTGCCTGTAGAAACAATAAACGGCTTTAACTTATTTTTGGCAACCTCAAAATACGCTTCGCCGCTAAGCACCACCTTGCGCTCGTTACCGGTAAAACCAACCGGAAACTCCAGCCTTGATTCGGAGTTAAGCAGCACTTCGGTACCATCGCTAAGCCGTACATGATATTGACCGCCGCGTGGAGTAATTAAAGTATTGGTTTTATTGAGCGCAACCGTATCATTACCATAGGCTGTGTAGGTAATTGTACCATTGCTGGTTTTACTAATGGTTACGCCGGCAGTTTTTTTAATTATGCCACCAGCTGTACTATTTTGTAAATCAAGGGTATCATTACCGCCAACGGTAAGCATGGCAATATTACCACCAGGCAATATATCAGTTGAGTGTTGTGTTGGTTTTGGTTTATTAAGCAATAATAAACCTGCTATACCGGCAACAAGAGCAACACTGGCCGCTGCGTACCATACAGTGCGTTTGCGAGGCTTAAGTTCAATAACAGGGGTAGCATCAGCACCTGCAAAATGCATTACCCTTGAGCGTACCTTTTTAAGTAAGGCAATATGTTGCAGTGCGGCGTCTTCATTAACGTAATCACCAATAGCAGCACCAAGCAGGTCCTTTAGCTCTTGTTCAGTACTTTTATCAATAAGATTAAAAAGTTGCTGAAGCTCGTCACGGGTTGCTTCGTTTTGTAAAAACCGCTGGTAAACCTGCCTTATATTTTCCGCATTACTCATAAATCACTTGCTAATACGCACAGAATCAAAAAACACACTATTCAATTGCAAGATTTTTTTAAATAAATTAAAACAATTTTAAATTTATGTTTTAAATACCCACGATATAAGCAGGAACATTAGTGTTTTTGAATTAAAGATGTATTCTTTAATAGTTTTGGTAGCCTGAACAAGCTGATTACTTACGGTTGATGCACTTATGCCCAACTCTAAAGCAGCTTCCTGGTAACTTTTACCTTCAATACGGCAAAGTTTAAACACAGCAAGGCGCTGTGGGGGCAGTTTTTGAAGTGCCTGGTCTAAAAGTTCGCGTCTTTTTTCAAAAATTCCGTCATCATCTGCCGAATTGTAAAACTCTTCGAAACGATTTATCATTTCTTCCTGTAAACGGGCATCACGAGATAGCTTGCGGTAGTAATCATACACCCCGTTTATGGCAATTGCATACAACCAGGGTTTAAAAGATTGATTGGCGTCTATTTTCTCCCTGTTACTCCAAACTTTTAAAAAAACGTCTTGCAAAAGTTCTTCGGCGGCACTGGTATCTTTCACCATACGCAATATTTTGGCCAGCAGCATTCCACTGTATTGATCATAAACCTGACCAAAAGCAGCAGTATCTCCTTCCTTTAATAACCGTATAATTTGCTCATGCCCGGCTTCCAAACCAACGCCAATAATGAAGATTAAAACAGACTTTGTTAACTAACCCGCATGCAGATCAACATCTGCAGCTAATTAGCTAAGATATGTATTTTGTGTTAAAAATTAGAAATCTGCTAATAAGAGACTACCTACAGCTATGAAATGTGCAGTAAAGCGTGGTTAATTGGAATGATTTATAATGTTAAAGTTTTTGTGAAAGCAAAACCGCCGACAAAGAATTGCAGGCGGTTTTTATTATCAATACTTATAAGGAGGTTTTACTTTATGCCTCAACAGCCGGAAGAATGAAAAAGAACCTGCTTCCTTCGCCTAAGGCACTTTCCAAACCTATTTTTCCCTGCTGCACTTCAATAAAATCTTTTGAAATGGCCAGCCCAAGCCCCGACCCCGACTTGTTTTGCCCATCGGTTGGAACCTGAAAGTACCGGTCGAACAATCGCTTTTGGAACTGTTCATCAATACCTTTACCAAAATCCTTTACCGAAAACTCAACCCTGCCTGCATACTTCTTCAACTCAATAACAACCTTTGATTTTTCGGAACTATAGCGGAGTGCGTTAGAAAGGAAATTGACAAGTACCCATGCCGTCTTTTCAACATCAACCTGTACATTAGGCATATCAGCATCGCTTTTCACTTCAATTTCAACCTGTTTTTGCCCGGCCTGAAACTTTACAGCATCAACTGCATAGTTTACAATTTGAATTGGTTCAGCCGGCACATAGTTCAATTGTATATTGCCTGTTTCCACCTGTGAAAGCTCTAACAGCTCGCTGGTAATTTTAAGCAACCGTGCGCTATCTTCGCCAATATGTTCCATTAATTGTTGCTGCTCGGTATTGAGCTTTCCAACGCGCTCATCATTCAACAGCTTAAGGCTCATTTTTATTGATGATATTGGTGTTTTAAGTTCGTGTGATATAGTGGCAATAAAGTTGGTTTTAGCTAAATCGCGTTCTTTAAACTCTGTAATGTTTTCGAGTATGTAAACTTTACCGGCAGGTTTGCTGGCAACTGCTAATGCTTCTGATGATTGCAAATTCATGTTCGGCACACTAATTTCCCTTGTTTCAAGCCTGAAGTGCGACTCCTTACCGTTAACTACAATCTTAAATGTCTTCCCGTCTGCATGCTGCTCTACAATGCTCTTCAGCAAATCATTCCCTTTACTTAAATAATCAATATTCTGACCTTCGGGCTGTTTACTGCCTAAATTTAAGATGTCTTTGGCAGATGAATTAAGAAACAGTACTTCTCGTTTTTCATCAACACCAATTATGGCATCGGTCATTTGTTCAATAATGGCCTCAATGCGCCTTTTGTCAGATAGTACATTGGCCAAATTGCTGTTTTCCCATTCTTTAAGCCGCGTTGCCATGCTGTTGAAAGCACTGGCAAGTTCTGCAAACTCATCGTTCTGAGGTAAATCAAGTCGGGCGCTATAATTTTGTCTGCTTATTTCAGCAATACCTTCCTGCAGCTTTCTCAACGGCTCAGAAATAAACGTAGGAAAATTAACACTGAAACTAAATAGCACTAAAAAGGTGAACGTGCCTGCCAAACCCAGCAATAATGAGGTTTTTTTAACGGACGCCTGCGCAGCATCGTTTTTTTTCACAATAGCCTGCATATTCACATCCTCAATTTCAAGCAAAACCGATCGTACCTGCATTAAAGCATCAACATAGTTTTGAGCTGGCTTACCGGGTGTTCCTAACAAAACAAAAGCCTCTGTCAGCTTCTTTACTGCATACTTTTCGCCTGGTTCGGTAATATTGGCTTCTTCTTTTGCAAGATGGTTTTTAAATGCATCAATTTCTTTTTGCTGCAGAGGGAACACGTTTGCATCTAAAATCTTCCGCATTTCGCGTACATACCTAAGGCTTTCGTAATTATCTTTTAGTATTACGCGTGAGCTTTTGGCTATTTCATTAATATAAAATAAAGAAAGCGCTCCAAAAAACAGTACAACGGCAAACAGGAAGCCGAAGCCTATGCGGAGTTTGGTTTTTATTTTCATGACAGTATCACTAAGTCAGTTTCTGTAGTAGCAATTTTGGTAAGCAGCTGGTTAAATATAGCGGTGCGCAATATAACCTGAAACAGGTTAAGGTGCGGCTTTCCAATGCATATGGTTGTAATTTCGCGCTCTTCAGTTATCTTCATAATAGTTTGAGCAATGTTATCGCTTTTAACTTTAAGCAACTCGGCACCCAACTCTGTGGCCAGCTTAAAATTATTGATGAGATGCCGCTGCTTATCAAGCTTTATTTTATCCATGCTTTCATTGCTGCTTTGTACATATAAAACCAACCAGGGTGAGCGGTAGTAAGATGCCAGCCGCGCCGTTTTACGAATTACAACCTTAGCCGTTTCATGGTTGGACGATATACAGGCCAGAAACTTTTCGGGCCGCAATTTAATCTGCTTTGGTATTTCAATATCAATCTTCCGTTCAAGATGATGCGCAACCTCTTTTAGCGCCAGCTCACGCAGCTGCAGTATTTTTTCATTTCTAAAAAAGTTTTCAAGTGCCCGCTCAACCTTGGCCTTATCATAAATTTTTCCCGCCTTTAAGCGTTCAATCAACTCATCGGCGGTGAGGTCAATGTTCACAATTTCATCGGCCATTTCCAAAACCTTATCGGGTATGCGTTCGGTAATGGCTATGCCGGTAATATTTTCAACCTCTTCGTTAAGGCTTTCTAAGTGCTGAATGTTTACCGCCGTAATTACACTTATACCGGCATCAAGTATATCAGTTACATCCTGCCACCGTTTGGCGTTTTTGCTTCCCTCAATATTAGTGTGCGCAAGTTCATCCACAATAACCACTTCGGGGTGCCGGTTTAAAATGCTTTGCAGGTCCATTTCTTCCAGCTCCTTTCCTTTATAAAATGTGGTGCGGCGTGGTATTAAAGGTATTCCATTTAAAAGGGCATGCGTTTCGGCCCGCATATGAGTTTCAATGTAACCAATTTGTATATCTATACCGTTTTTTAAAAGGGCGTGCGCTTCCTGCAGCATACGGTAAGTTTTACCTACACCGGCACTCATACCAATATAAATTTTGAGCTTGCCACGCCTCGAGCGTTTTACAAGCTCAATAAAATCTTTAACTGAGCTGTCTTTGGTTTCTTCTCTCTGGCTCATATTTGGTTTTAGCTAAAGCCTTGTAAACTGAAAAAACGGGCAGCATTACTGCCCGTTTACAAAAACTAACTAATTTAAAAAGATATGGCAAAACTTGTGGTAACAAGCGGACTATGGTTGGTTAAGGTATTATGCCTGGCAAATATGTCGTCCTTGCTGTCGTAAACTTTACCTTCCAAACGTATTAATGCATTACTGAATGGCGCATAATCTACATTTAACGAGTACCCCTTTGTTTGAAAACCGTTTGTTGTCCCGGTGGCTATAATGGCTCCGTTTTTATCTTTATAGTACTCAAACCTTCCGGCTACCGCCCACTTATCAGCTAACTGGTAACGTGCAATAACAACCGGCGATAATATATGGCTGTGCTCATTGCTGTCTTTAGCTTTTTGTTGGGTACCGTAATCAAAGCCGGCTGTAAGCCCAAGCTTTTGCGTAAGCTGAAAAATTCCGTAAAAGTTATGGTATAAACGGCGCACACGTACCGAGTCGGCCCCCTCGGTGCCAAGGTAGTTACTGTAATTTAGCGTAATTTTATCCGTTGGTTTATAATAAACTTGCAAACCACCTGCCGGCTTGCTGTTTCCATCAACCCGGTTAATGCGCTGCCACCCGTTTAAATACAGGCCAGTAAGGGTAAGCTTTCCGTTATTTGTTGTGTAAGTAAGCTTTGCACCGGTTTCATAATAAGGCGTGTTATCTGATGATATATTACGCGTAAGTACCCAGCATTCTTTTGATATGGCGCTTTCAAAACCTATGTGCGACGCAAACACACCAGCATCAAGCCAAAGGTTTGCCGTTTTTGATAGCTTTAAACCTGCGTTAGCTTCAAAAACGTTTTTTAATACGCCTTGTTCGGCAGCCAGGTTGGCATTGGCATAGGTACCTGCCATTAATGCCAAATTAGCCCTTATGTTACCGTTATCATAATTAGCTTTTATGAAGCCTAGGTTGAGGTTCACTTCATTATGCCGATTGTGTGAGTACACAAATCCAGGCCGCGTATTATTTACAGGCCTGTTAAAGTCAAACCCATAGTAAAGTTCGGCATAACCACTAATAGTAAGATCAGATGACTTTTTTACAGAATCTTGTGCGTAAGTGGCTGTGCTGCCTAAAATGGCAGCAGCCAGTAAAAGTTTTTTCATTGAGGTGTTGAGACTATAGATATACGTGGCTTATGTTAGCCACATTATAATTGTAAAGTGATAAGGTTTGAGGTGTCTGCTTATTTCTTAAGCTCATTAAGCGCTACGTTAAGCTTAAGTACGTTTACTTTCGCAGGACCAAATACCGGTTTTTCGGTATGATCTTGCACCAGCTTAGTTACGCTGGCTACAGTTAAACCACGCACCTGAGCAACGCGTTGTATTTGAATGGCTGCTCCCTGGGCAGATATGTCCGGATCAAGACCACTGCCTGATGCTGTTACCATATCTGAAGGTATATCGGCTTTTTTTATGTAAGGATGATATTTTAACAAGGTATCAACCCGGTCTTTCACTTGCTTCAAATAATCGGCGTTGGTTGCTCCTTTGTTTGAGCCTGCCGAGCCTGCCGCGTTGTAGTCAACGGCTGAAGGTCGCCCCCAAAAATATTGCGGTTTATTAAACTTTTGCCCGATTGCGGCATAGCCAACAACTTTACCGTTAACCATAATGGGTTGCCCGTTACCTGCACCGTTTGAAAACCTGCCTATAAAGGCAACAATTACAGGATATAAAACGCATAGCAATGCTGTAAGTGCTACGGTTAAACGTATAGATTGTATGATGTATCTTTTCATGACTTTTGATTTTATAAAAACAGGGCTATAACAACATCAATAAGCTTAATACCTATAAAAGGTGCTATAACGCCTCCTAAACCATAAATTAGAAGGTTGCGGCGCAGCAGCGCACTGGCACCAATAGGCTTGTACTCAACACCCTTTAAGGCTAAGGGAATAAGCACCGGAATAATGATGGCATTGAAAATAACGGCCGACAAAATTGCGCTCTCTGGACTGTGCAGACCCATAATGTTTAGGCTTTGCAAGGCAGGTATTGAGGCAATAAATAAAGCCGGGACTATGGCAAAGTATTTGGCTACGTCATTTGCAATGGAGAAGGTGGTGAGCGTTCCCCTTGTAATTAACAGCTGCTTGCCAATTTCAACAATCTCAATAAGCTTGGTAGGGTCGTTATCAAGGTCAACCATATTGCCAGCTTCTTTAGCAGCCTGTGTTCCGCTGTTCATGGCCACTCCAACATCCGCCTGGGCTAAGGCTGGGGCATCATTGGTACCATCGCCCATCATGGCTACCAGTTTACCGCTGGCCTGCTCATGTTTAATGTAATTCATTTTGTCTTCGGGTTTGGCCTCGGCAATAAAATCATCAACACCGGCTTTTTCGGCAATAAATTTGGCAGTTAATGGGTTGTCGCCTGTTACCATTACTGTTTTAACGCCCATTTTACGCAGGCGCTCAAAACGCTCGGCAATGCCCGGTTTAATAATATCCTGTAGCTCAATTACGCCCATTATCTCTTCATTTTGAGTTACAACCAATGGCGTACCCCCATTTGATGATATAGCTTCAACGCGCTCTTTAACTGCATTTTGCATAATGTGGCCTGCGTTAAGGGCCAACTTACGCATAGCATCATAAGCACCTTTGCGTATGCGCAAACCATCGGGCGTATCAATACCGCTTGAGCGGGTTTCGGCAGTAAACTTGATGAATGCTGAGCCTTCGGGTACTGCCGGAAGTTTAATATGTGTTGCAGCCAGTTCGACAATAGATTTTCCTTCGGGGGTTTCATCGGCCAATGATGATAAAACGGCTGTTTTAACCAAATCATCAGGACTTACGCCCGGTGCCGGCCAAAACTGCGTGGCTTTACGGTTACCGATTGTGATGGTTCCGGTTTTGTCAAGCAGCAGTGTATCAATATCACCAGCGGTTTCAACGGCCTTACCCGATTTGGTAATTACGTTTGCACGTAAGGCCCTATCCATACCTGCTATACCAATGGCCGATAGTAAACCGCCAATAGTGGTTGGTATTAAACATACAAACAGCGATATAAGGGCGGCAATAGTTATGGGCGTGTTGGCGTAACCGGCAAAGGGTTTTAACGTAACACATACAATTATAAAGATGAGCGTAAAGCTTGCCAGCAAAATGGTGAGGGCAATTTCATTAGGCGTTTTCTGCCGTGATGCTCCCTCAACCAAGGCAATCATTTTGTCTAAAAAACTCTCGCCGGGCTGCGTGGTAACCACTACTTTAATACGGTCTGACAAAACTTTGGTACCACCGGTTACTGATGACTTATCACCGCCGGCTTCGCGTATAACCGGAGCAGATTCACCCGTAATGGCCGATTCATCAATAGTTGCCAAACCTTCGGTAATTTCTCCGTCAGTGGGTATGGTATCGCCAGGTTCACATACAAACACATCACCCTTTTTTAACTCATTGGATGACTTTGTTACCACTGTTCCGTTATCAAGTACAACCTTTGCCGGAGTTTCTTCGCGGGTTTTACGCAAACTATCGGCTTGGGCTTTCCCTCTTGCCTCGGCAATGGCTTCGGCAAAGTTTGCAAACAGCACGGTAAGCAGCAGTATAAGAAAAATGATGAAGTTATAACCCCAATTGCCTTGCCCGCTATACATAAAGCCGTAAATGGTTACGTATAGCATTATGGCGGTGCCAACCTCAACGGTAAACATTACCGGGTTACGCAACATAATGCGGGGGTTTAGCTTTATAAATGACTCGCGCAGCGCAGTTTTTACTAAAGCTGGTTCAAATAATTTATTCGATTGATTTTTCATGATCTGAGAGCTTCTTTTCATTCATTACCTGTAGGTAAGCATGTTTATGAAGCGTATTATTTATTTAATAATTACCCTAAAGTTTTCAGTATAGCTGAGGTAAAGGTGCGCTTAGCGCATGCTGAAATATTCGGCCAGCGGACCAAGAGCCAATGCCGGGAAATAAGAAAGGGCATTGAGTACCAGTATAACCGCTAAAGTCATCATACCAAAGGTTACGGTATCAGTACGTAACGTACCTGCCGACTCGGGTATGTATTTCTTTTTAGCAAGCATACCCGCAATGGCAACCGGACCAATAATTGGCAGGAAGCGGCCGAGTATGAGCACGAAGCCGGTGCTAACATTCCAGAATACGTTGTTATCGCCCAGCCCTTCAAAGCCCGAACCGTTATTTGCGTTGGCAGATGTAAACTCATAAAGCATCTCCGAAAAACCGTGGAAACCAGGATTGTTTAACCAATTTGATGGTTTAACAGCCCAATCGGCATTGCCATAAGTGCTGAATACAAATGCGGCAATTGCTGTACCTGCCATTATCAGCAACGGACTTATAAGTGTTACCAATGCGGCTATTTTAACCTCACGGGCTTCAACTTTGTGCCCCAAAAACTCCGGTGTGCGGCCAACCATTAAGCCAGATATAAATACGGCTATAATCAAGTAAATGAAGTAGTTAAGTATACCAACACCACACCCACCAAAAAAGCCGTTTATCATCATACCCAGCAATTGCCATACACCGGTAAGCGGCATAGCACTGTCATGCATGCTGTTTACAGATCCGGTTGAAACTATGGTGGTTAAGGTGCTCCAGTAACCGGTGGCCATAGGACCAATGCGTACCTCTTTACCTTCCATAGCACCGGTGGCTTGAGTAACCCCCATTTTGGCAATGTTAGGGTTACCACCCAACTCACTGCTTATAGTTGGAATCATAAGCATAAACATGCCTATAGTCATTACGCCAAAAATTACCCAGCCAAGTTTTCTACGGCGAATGAAGTAACCAAAAGCTATTATCATAGCCATGGGAATGATCATTTGTGATATGATCTCGGTCATGTTGGTTACATACGTCGGGTTCTCAAGCGGGTGAGCAGAGTTGACGCCAAACCAGCCACCACCATTGGTACCCAGGTGTTTAATGGCAATCATTTCTGCTGCCGGGCCGCGCGAAACATTTACGGTGTCGCCCTGAAGCGATATGAACTGATCTTTACTGGCATAGCTTGATGGTGTGCCGTTAAAAGCGAGTATTACGGCAACTACTATAGACAGAGGCAGCAATAAACGGGTAATTGCTTTAACAAAAAACTCCCAAAAGTTACCAATGTTATCAACCGTTTTGTCGCGAAAGGCTTTGAATAAACCTACAGCCGCTGCAATACCCGTTGCCGCACTGGTAAACATTAAAAACATCATTATAATGTGCTGAGTAAGGTATGTTACGCCACTCTCGCCCGAGTAGTGCTGCAAGTCGCAGTTTACAACAAAGCTTATGATGGTGTTAAAAGCCAAATCAGGCGTCATACCCGTGTTACCATCTGGGTTTAGCGGCAGTTTATCCTGGTATATTAATACAAAAAAGCCATAAACAAGCCAAAGCAGGTTAATGGTTAGCATGGCCTTTAAAAACTGTTTCCAGTCCATAGGCTCGTTGGGGCGTATCCCCGATATTTTGAAGAGCCCGTTTTCTAAAGGCTTCATAAAATCGGTCCATACACGTTCACCGGCAAACATTTTAGCCAGGTACTTACCCAGCGGTACGGCAATGAGCAGGGTAATCAAGAAAGAGGCAACTACGCCTGATATTTCTGAGTTCATGAGGTGTTAGTTAAAATTTTTCGGGTTTTAGCAGCACGTAAATCATGTATATAAATACGGCTATGGAGATGATGAATAAGGCTATCATAATTTTAGATTTTTTCGAACCAGTCAACAGATTTAAAGAACAGCCACATGCAAAGCAGTATGGCCAGGATGAGTAGTGCAGTGATCATTTTTATTACTTTTTGAAAACCATGTAGCCAAACGCAATGCCCGCACGTACGCCAAATAATTAATTCACTCAAAAACAGCACATTAAATTATTTCCGAATTTTTGGACATAAAAAAACCCTTCCAAAATGGAAGGGTCGTTTTTCAAAACTGAAAGGTATAATGGTTTTAACGGCCTTGGTTAAGCCTTACATATGATAACTACCTGTGCGGAATAAGGTATGCAACCAGCAACACCCCAGCTATCAAAATTAATACAGTAAGTGATATGGCCAGTACATACGACGGTTTAAATGTTGCTGTTAACAATTGCTTTTCGGTTATGCGATAACGTATGTATGCGTAAATAGCCATTAAAACGCCAATTGCTACCAAAAATATCCCAATTTCTGCCGAGTACCCACGGGAGGGTGTTACTACAGCAGGGTTATTGATCACAATCGATATTTGCTTTAAAAACAAAGCAAACTTCACAACAACAAAACCAAAGCCCATTAATGCTATACTTGTTCTTATCCAGGCTAAAAATGTACGTTCGTTAGCTAAATGGTCTGCCGGGTTACTATAGCCTTTCCTCTCGTTGTTAAGTTCACTCATTACTTCAATGCCATTTAAATTAATCACAAAACAGCATGGCTAAAAGTTTCCTATAGTTTAACTTTATGATGTGGAAATACTAATCTATAGCTTGCCCCTCTTTAATTTCATCACTGGCATGAAGCAAAATTTTATCTCCCGCTTTAATGTTGCCAAATACTTCGGTATGATCGTCTCCAATTACACCCTCTTTAACGTCGGCAAATACGGCTTTACCTTCTTTAATTTTAATAACATACTCACGTTCGGTTGAACGTACTATGGCATTATTAGGTACAGTTAAGGATTTTGCACCCAGCACAAGCGGTATTTTAACTTCACCGTACATGCCTGGTTTTAAACGCTGATCGGCGTTGGGAACATCAACTTCAATTGCCTCTGAACGCTGGTTACCCAAAGCATTGGCCGAGCGGCTGATGAAGGCCTTATTGTCTTTACCGGGCAGGGCGTTAAACACAAAAGATACTTTTTGTTTAAGATCCACTTTATCTACATAGGCTTCGGGTATCATTACCTCCAACCTTAGCTTACGAGTATCCTGTAAAACCAGCATAGGCTGGTCAGTTGATTTGCCCGGCCCCACCAAAGCGCCTGACGATACGTTACGCTGTACAATCATGCCATCAAAAGGTGCACGAATATTTAAGTATGATTGTATATCACGCATGGATGCCGCATTTGACCGCTCTGACAATACCACAGCCTCATCGGCCTTCATTTTTGAAAGTGCGTTATCCAAATCTAGCGGTGATACCGCTCCTTCTTCTTTGGCTGCTTCTTTTAAACGGCGGTATTTTTCGCGGCTTGCATTGGCTGATTCCTGCGCCTGCAAAAAACGGGCATTGGCCGATTGCACCTGCGACAGCATTTCGGGGGCTTCAAGTACAGCCAGTAGTTGCCCTTTTTTCACCAAAGAGCCGCGATCGACGTTCATTTGCTTAACAAAGCTGTTTATTTTGGCAAATATATTTACCTCGTTAAACGGCTTTAATTGCCCCGGTAAGCGTACATAACTCGATAGCGCCTTTTCAGAAACTGTACCGGTTTCAAATTTATCGGTAGCGGCTTTCTTTTCCGTCATATCTACCGGTTTATCAGCGTGCGAGCAGCTGCTTAAAGCAATGGCTGAAAACAATACTGCAAATATTTTAGATCTCATTTTATTATTGATTTAATTGCAAGGTTTCGTTAGTTGGAACTAATGATTCATTATCGGGCATTAATGATGGTGACTGGTAGGTTGATTTATTTTGCACCCACGCAAAAACCAGCGGCAGTATAAACAGGGCAGCAATGGTTGATGCAAATAAACCACCAATAACCGCACGGCCAAGCGGTGCACTTTGTTCGCCGGCTTCGCCCATGCCCGATGCCATCGGTATCATACCGGCTATCATGGCCAAACTGGTCATTAAAATAGGGCGTAAACGTACTGAAGCACTGGTAACGCTGGCTTTGGTAGCGTCGCGGTAATCAAGGCGGAGCTTTTCGGCATTGGTAACAATAAGAATGGCGTTAGCCACCGAAACCCCTACCGACATAATCATACCCATATAGCTTTGCAGGTTAAGCGTTGAACCCGTAAGCAGCAATGCCGCTATAGACCCAAGCACCACTGCAGGCACGGTTGACAGTACCGTTAGCGATAATTTAACAGATTGGTAGTTGGCTGCAAGTAAAAGGAAGATAACCAAAATGGCAAACAACAAACCATTTTGCAAGCTGGAGAGTGTTTCTGTTAACAAGCCCGACATGCCCTGAACCTGGGTTACAATACCTTTAGGTGGCGTACCTAACTCATCAACTGCCTTTTGAACGGCAGTGGTAGCCGTGCCCAAATCCTTATAGTGAATGTTTGCACTTACCGTTAAATACCGTCGTGGCCCCATCCGGTCGTACTCGCCGGGTACATACACAGTCTTAAACTGAGCAACATCGCCCAATACCGGCGTGCTTTGCCCTTTTACCAGTGGTATCTCACGTATTTCGTCCATGTTATTCATTACGTATTCGGGTATCTGCACCTGCACCTGGTAAGTATTAGATGCTTTTTCATCCAACCACTGGTTTTTTTCGGAGAAACGGCTTGATGATGTACTTGCAGTAACCGAGCGTGCAATTTCGCTAACGCTTAAACCCATTTGTGCTAACTTTAGCCTGTCAAGCGTAATTTTCACTACCGGAAACTTTAGAGGCTGGGCAATCTGCACATCTCGCAGGTAATCAATTTTTTTGAGCTTGTTTACCAGCTTATTGCTGAACGCCTCAAT
The DNA here is from genome assembly GCF_913773635.1 of uncultured Mucilaginibacter sp. GTDB lineage: Bacteria > Bacteroidota > Bacteroidia > Sphingobacteriales > Sphingobacteriaceae > Mucilaginibacter. Next base: position 215,541 of record NZ_CAJYGQ010000011.1, on the reverse strand, counting down.
TTGAGCCATGTCTTTACCTGCAACGGTAACCTCAATAGGAGTTGCGGCGCCCTGGCTCATAATCTTCTCGGTCATGTCAATAGGTTCAAAGGTTATCCTCAGCTCGGGCATGGCATAGGCAATGTTTTTGCGCAGCGCTTCCTTAAAATCGTCCATGTTTACTTTGTACTCCGCATCAAGGTTTACCTGCAGTATGGCTTCATGCGTACCTGTGTTAAACACGTACAAGTTACTCACGCCATAACTGCTGGGAATAAGGCCAACATAGCCTGAGCTTATAGCCACATGATGGTTTGATGTACTGTCAATAATTTGCAGCACTTGCTTAAGCTTGGCCTCTGTTCGCTCCAAACGGGTGCCATCGGGCTCTTTGATACGAATTTGGAATTGCCCGTTGTTGAGTTTAGGCATCATATCTTTACCAATAATAATAAAGCCGCCTAAAGCAAGCGCAAGCACTCCAATAAGGTAAGCAATTACAATAGGTTTTCTGGCAGGCATCCAGCGCTGTAATACATTCATGAAGCGCAGTTTTATGCGCTCAAACAAGTCATTTTGCTCAGGGTGACTTTTCTCTTCATGCAGGTGTTGCTTAACCTGCTGCCTTTCTTCATTGTCAAGCGCTTCGCCGGCATGGGCATGTACTTCTTCATGGTGATAATGCTGATATTGTTCGGCCTTAATCATCCAGTTACTTAAAATTGGCACCAGTGTTTGTGCAATAATGTACGACACAATCATGGTTAAACCTATGGATAGCGATAACGGCAGGAACATAGCACGGGGCACGCCCTGCATCATAAATGATGGTGCAAATACAGCCAGTATACAGAGCAAAATAAGCAGCAACGGAAAGGCGATTTCCTCACAGGCATCATAAATAGCACGCTTTTTTGATTTGCCCATTTCAAGGTGCTGGTGTATGTTCTCAATGGTTACCGTAGCCTGATCTACAAGAATACCAATTGCCAGCGCCAATCCGCTCAACGTCATAATGTTGATGGTTTGTCCAAAAAAACCAAGCAGCATAACGCCAATAATGATAGATACCGGAATGGTGATTACTACAATTAAACTGCTGCGCCAATCGCGCAAAAAGAGCAGTACCATTAAGCCGGTTAGTATGGCTCCCAGGCCGCCCTCGGTAAGCAAGCTCTCAACTGCGTTTATAACGAATACTGATTGGTCAAATTCATATGATACCTTAACATCATCAGGCAGCAAGCTTTGCATATCGGGTATTTTTGCTTTCAGGGCTTGCACTACAGCCCAGGTAGATGCGTCGGCCGTTTTAACAGCAGGGATATATACTGAGCGTTTTCCGTTGATTAGTGCATAACTTACCGTAACATCGGCACCATCGCTTACCCGCGCCACATCTTTGATAAACACCGGCGACCCGTTTTTGCTAATGACTGGTATGTTACCAAAATCTTCCACCTGTTTAATGAGCGAATTCATGGTAGTAACGTACATGGTATTGTTCATACGCAGGTTACCCGAAGGCGACATTACGTTGTACTTGGCCAACGAGGCAACCACTTCATCGGGTGTAAGGCTGTAGCTGCGCATTTTTGTAGGATCAACGTTGATGATAACCGAACGTGAATTTGCCCCAAACGGCGGCGGTGCCGAAAGCCCCGGAACAGACGAGAAGGTTGGCCGTACACGGGTGGTTGCTAAATCATAAATGTCTTTAAGGCTGCGTGTTTCTGAGGACATAACCAGCTGCCCCACCGGCAATGATGATGCATCAAAACGCAACACCTGTGGTGGCAATGCACCGGGCGGGAAGAATTTCATGGAGCGGTTTACCTGCAAGGCTACCTGTGCCGAGGCCTCACCCATGTCAGTGCCTTCGTAAAACATGAGTTTGAGCATGGTTAAGCCCTGTATGTTTTTTGCGGTGATGCTTTTAATACCGTTTACGTACAAAAACTGATCTTGTAAACGGGTTGAAAAAAAGCCCTCCATTTGCTGCGGCGACATTCCCCCGTATGATTCGATTACGTACATGGTAGGCATGTTTAACTGCGGAAAAATATCTATCGGTATTTTAATAGCGCTGAGTACCGAAAACAGTAAAAGGCTTATGGTTATAATTACTGTTGTAACCGGCCTTTTTAGCGCTGATGTAACCATTGACATAGCTCTTATTAATTAAGTAGATTGATAACTGTATTGACCTGGTTTTCGGTTACTGCCTTTTGAAACAGCGCCTGCACGTAACTATACCTTGCTGATATTAAATCAATTTCGGCCCGGTAAAGCAGGTTAAGTGCGGCGTTAAGCTCGATAATGTCGGTAAGTCCGTTTTTATAAAGCGAGAACTTTTGACGGTAAGCTGCATTGGCTGCCTTTAGCTGATTGGGTATTTCATTCAATCGTTCTAAAGCAGCACTCACATTAGCATCGGCCTGTACGGCGCTTGCGTTAAGCAGGGTTCGCTGTTCGTTCAGTTTGTTAAGCGCATACTGCGATGTTAGCTTTTGTGTATTCACCTTAATTTGCTTGCGCTTTATATCAAACAAATTATAAGTGATTCCCACACCAATCAAATAATTTTCGCGCTGAAAACCCCAGCCTGTATGCAATGGCTTAAAGTTCTGCTCGGCATCTAAACTTGCACCACGGCCCCAAACTGCTGCTTGTAACAATACTTTTGGGTTATAGCTTTTCTTTACCGCCTCCTCGCGCTGTAAGCTGCTGTTATATAATGACGAATAATAGCTTACGAGCGGGTGGTTAAGGGTGTCGGCGTTAAACAACTTCATTTCGGCCGATTGTCCGAACAGCTTGCTTTCGGCCGTAGTATCGGGGATAATGGTTTGATAAGGCAGCCCACTGATGGCCGAAAGTTTAAGCTGTATTTGCTTTGATTGGTTAGTAAGCTCAATATAATTCAGTCTCGATTTTGAAAGCTCGGCTTCGGCAATACTGGTATCAACACCTGCGCGTATGCCACTGCGGGCTAATGCCCTTATCGATCTGCGTATTTCTTTATTACGCTCAATGTTGCGAAGCTGTATAACCTCATACTCCTGCAGGCGTAAAAGCTGCAGGTAATTTTCAATAGTATAAGCCTCCAGGTTGTACTTTGATGTAGCAAACTGGGTTTTTTGCACTTCAATATCAGCTTCGGCTGCTTTGTTTTGCGCCCTGTATGATCCGAAATTGTACAGCTCCCAATCAAACGCAGCAATACCCAGGTTGGCTAAAACGTTAGTGGTGTTGCTTTCGTCGCGCACTCCACGGTTGTTTGATGGTACTATGCCATAACCAAAATATGGTCCGGCCACGTTATTGTTGGTACCAATATTGGCCTGGTAGTTTAGCTTTAAATTAGGAAGCCAGTTTAACCCGGTTTCGCGGGCTTGTGCCTCTTTAATTAATATAGCCGATGAATCTGTTAAAAGCGTAGGAGCCGATTGACTGACTTTTTGCAGCAGGTACTTTAAGCTCATACTCGGCTGAGCCTGTGCATGTAATAGCCGGGGTGCCAACAGCAAAAAGCCAAGGCACCAGCTAAGTTTAAAACGTAGCATTTTGAATTTTAATAATTTGAAACAATGCTGGATAACTAAACAGCGCGGTGAAATTGCGCAACAGAATTACACCACCTTTGCAAAGGCAGAGCAACTAAATAACAGCAAATGAAAATCAAATAGTAAGACTACGGTTAAGCAGATAAATTGGCGTTGCACAGGAGGCAACAACATTATGATGTAATTTTGAGAGGGCAGATAATGCCTTAAAACGTGTGGCAAAGTAACTGAACAGTGTAACCAGCAGCGTACTTAGCGTTAAATTAAATGCTTTAGCATTTTGACGCAGCAGCTGTTTTACAGTGGCCGATTTTGCAGCGGCCTCATCTAAAAATTCAGGCTTGCGCTTGGCAAATATTTTTACCAGTAGGTTTGTTTCTTCTTTATCGTGCAGGCGCTCAAATACCGTGTAGCCCATAAATGGCTTGGCAATAAATAATATTGCTGCAAGGCATAGTATGAGTTTAAAAGTATTTGTCTTATTCATTAATTAGTACTGCACTCAGTATTTAACGTATAAAGTTGGCGTTTTATAGCATCACTTAGTTATAGTAACGGAAAAGTTGCAAGACTACCGTAAACTAATCACCTATACAAAATGCAAAAAGGAGGCGTTTTAAAGCCTCCCTTTTTAATAAATTTCGTAAATTTAATTTAATGGCAACGCGCCTTTTTGATAGTATGCTTTTATGCCTTTGCGTAAAAAGCCGCCGTCATCATCAGCGGTTTCATTGGGGCCTGTAACACCGTTGTTTTTTAAATCATAAAAGCTGGTGCACTCCTCGGCACCACGGCCAAATAAAAAGGCTACCACACCGGCCCTTTGATAATCAAGCAACTTTTCAACATTGTTATCATCAATTACCGGTTTCAAAAAGTACTCAGCACGATTGTCTTTATAGTGGCCTGGCGTATTGTTACATGTGTTAGTAAGCGTGTTGCCTACCGGAATTTGCCACAATATTATTTTTTTACCTGTGTTTAAATTAAGCTTTTTTAAAAAGCGCTGAAAGCGGTCAAAATCACTTAGGTTGTTGTTTGATTTATCGCCAATGGCAGACCACATAGGATCACTTTTCTTCCTAACCAATAAGTCAAACCCGGCATCACGATCGGCAAACTCCGAAAAAATGATGTCGAAATTTGCTTGTAATGACTTGTAGTAGTCTGCCGTTTGGCTTGCTACCTCTTCGGGATTATGCTTATGTCTTATAACATCAACACCTGTAGCCCATTGTGATGCGTGCCATCCTAAAATTACATTGGGTGCATATTTGTTACGCATACTTACTATAGCCTGTGCCAGTCCCTTAGCATCGTTGCTAAATGATAATACATCAGCCTGCTTACTTAAGCCTACCTTAACAACACTTTTGACCGCATCACCTTTATACATTTGCATGTACCCGAATAAATCAGGCTCGTAGTGAATAATTACCTTTTTACCGTAGCTGTTACAAATTTGAAGTAAAAACTTCCAATCGTCAAAGTACTTATTCATTACTTCAGCATCATTAAGGTTGGTAAAGCCCGGATCCTCGAAACGATGTTTGGCTGGTACTATATTATAATAGGTAAATACGGGTGTTTTACCCATCTGGCCCATTTTATTCAAAAAGTTACGTGCAAACTGGCCGCTGGGAGCATTCCAGGTTGTCCACCCGTTTGAAAATATATCACCGGCCAGGTATTGGTATTGATAATCACATTCTGCAATAAACTGATTACTTACCGATACATCACCCTCGGTACCAAATGCCAACTTACGCGGCAAACCGGCAGGCAATTTAGCAGTATCTGTAACTGATTTATCAGCACCTGTTTCATGATAACCTGATGATCCTCCCGGAATAAGGTTCTTTTTTATACAGCCTGTAGCTGCTAACAGCAGGCATAAAAATATAAGTATCTTCGATCGCAGCATAAAACCAATTAGGGGAAAGTTTTTTCTTACGCGTTTACAAATTACTTTGTTGCAGTTAAATTTCAAAAATAAATTACATCTAATTTTTCTTTGACTTAAATTAATACACACAAAAGCAATAACCAAAAATGTTTAATTTCTGGCAGGTAAATGTTAAGCAGATATTATCATTTTTAAACCTGTATAAATACCATGCGCCTGAGCAATTTAAAGTGCGTATTAATCTTATCTGCAATTAGATAAATATGAAGATAACTTTATTAACTGCTGGTTTCATTTGCAAAAGCCTTTTCCGAATGAGGCATTTAATTTTTATAATTGTTTAAACATTGGTACCATTAAATATTAACTAATTCATTTTATTGTAACTTAAAACATTTGAGCCCGTATAAGCCAACATGAGGCTTGTTGATTTCAAGAGCAGGGTTAGAGAACAGTTACAATTATTTTATATACATACGAAGGTGAAGGCGAAGAAAATCAATGATAAGAAGATGCTTGAGTTGGCGGGACGTCTTAAAAAAGAACTGCCCGACTGTGGCTTCGCGCTACTTGCTTTTGATGTAGAAGACAACCAAACGGTATCAAACTACGTTTCCAATCTTAATGATGAGTTTATGATTAAAGCGTTGGAGATGCAGCTTAATATGCTCAAGAGCAAAGTAAGAACTCCAGTAGTTGTCACACCGTAATAAGCTCTTTATCTTATAACCACTTTTTGTTGTAATTAAAACACATTTTGTTTGACAATAGAATGTGTTTTGGCATGCCCTAATCTTTCCGAATAAGTATAGTTTTAAATACACCAGTTGTTTGATTTATGCTACACAATTGCATATTTCTTGAAACAAAAATTCCTACCTTAGCGTAAACAGCTGTAATTAAACGCATAGCACACACATTATTCTTTGTGTTAATATAAATTTAACTGTGTGCATGTGCTTCTTTTAGGACACTGATAAATAAACGCTTGGCGTATTTATATGAAAAAAGGATTTGTGCAGTTACTTATTGGTTTTAGTTTTATAGCATTTTGCAAAAACACGCATGCAACTACGTACTACTTTTCAAGTACTGCAGGCAATGATTCATATACAAGCTTAGAGGCCAGAAACCCTCAAACTCCATGGAAGTCTATTGATAAGCTAAACTCTTTCTTCAAAAATTTAAATTCGGGCGACTCTGTATTATTCAAACGCGGCGATGTATTTAATGGAAGCATCGTGGTAACCAAATCAGGTGCTGTGTTCGCTCCTATCTGCTTTGGCGCTTATGGCAATGGTGCACAGCCTCAAATAACCACACTTAAACCTGTTACCGGCTGGACAATGGTAAAGAGCGGCATTTACGAAGCTCCTTGTGCAGTTGGAAGTACAATGCTTTTAATGAATGGCAAACAACAGGCAATGGGCAGGTATCCAAACAAAGGTTATCTTACCTTTCAAAACCACGATGGTAATACGTCAATTACAGATAACCAATTACCGGCAACTTCAAACTGGAGCAGCGGTGAGGTAGTGATCAGAAAAAACCGCTGGATAATTGACCGAAACAAAATTGTTTCGCAAACCGGCTCAACCATCAACTACGAGCCAGGTAATACCACCTATGCTCCTACTAACAAATACGGTTACTTTATTCAGGATAATTTAAAAACGCTGGATGTACTGGGCGAGTGGTACTTTGACAAACAACGCAACAAAATGATGGTGTTTTTCGGCAACCGTAATCCTGATAAATTTACGGTGACTACAAACAGCGCTGATTACCTGGTTGACATACAAAAGTTTCAGTATTTAACCTTTAATGATATTGCTTTTACTGGCGCTGGAAAGAATGCTTTCAACATCATTCAAAGCAGAAGCATTGTTATTAAAAACTGCAAAATTGATTTAACAGGTGCCGATGCCGTGTTTGCTAATTATAGCCCTTTGTTAACCGTTTCAAACTGTGTTATTAACCATTCATTAAGCGGAGGCATAAACATGGATGCCGGTTGTGTAAATTCAATTGTGCGCGAAAATGAAATTTTAAATACAGGTTTGCTGCCTGGAATGGGGAAAAGTAACTCGGGCACTTATGAAGGAATTACATCCTTTGGAGATAATACTAAAATTGAGCAAAACAGGATAGACAGCGTTGGTTACAATGGTATTTATTTTGGCGGGAATGCTTCAACTGTAAAGAACAACCACATTACTTACTTTTGTCTAACTAAAGATGATGGAGCCGGTATTTATATAGGCGACTGGTCAAAAACTGTTAATAAAAAGGTAATAAGCAATATCATATTACACGGTGTAGGTAATAGTGATGGAACTCCTTACACTCAATCTTTACAAGCTGAAGGCATTTATATTGATGACAATTCTGAAAGTGTAACTATTAACAATAATACCGTATCGCAGTGCGCCAACAATGGTATTAAAGTACATAATGCAAAAAATGTAAGCATTGCTAACAATACTGTATTTGATAACGGCGTACAGCTGCGTATGGAGCAAGACCATTACATTGCCACAAGCAGCCTTATCAGAAATAATAGTGTTAAAAACAACACTTTCTTTTCTAAATCTGACATGCAGCCGGTTGCAAAATTCTCAACTCACCTTGATGACATTAAAGCTTTTGGCCAAATAGACAGCAATTTCTATAACAAAAATCATCCGAATAGCATTAAGGCGGCTACCGTAAAAAACGGAAAGCATGTTAACTCAAGCTATTCGCTGTCATCTTGGAAAGCAAGTTCAGGAAAGGATCACTCGTCTGTAGAGGCCCGTAATGGCAATATACTTTTTGAATACAATGCCAGCGGAAAGGCTAGGACAGTAATACTTAAACAGCCATACGTTGATGTGCATCAAAACGTATATGTTGACAAAGTTGTCATTGGCTCATATTCTTCGGTATTGCTGATCGCAAGCGCTGAACCTGTTGTTAAACATGGCAATGCCTACACAGCAATATCGAAGCAAAAAATTGAGTCGTTTAAATGGCGTGACTAAAGAAAATGCCAAACAAGCTTTTCTTTACACGTTCTTTAGCAATAAGCCAAACAAATACCGGCCCGTAAACTAAATATCTTTTCCACAAGCGCTTAGGTTCTTTAACCAAACGTCCCAGCCACTCTAAACCCAAATCAATCATAATGTTACTGGGACGTTTAATAGTACCTGCATAAAAATCAAATACAGCGCCTACAGTACAAATCATTTTGGCATCAATCCTGTCTTTATTAGCGTATGACCATTTCTCTTGTTTTGGAGCGGTCATACCAACAAATAATACATCAGGTTTAAACTCGTTTATTGAGTTAATTATTTCGTCGTTCTCTTCTTCAGTAAAGGTTTTTGCAAACGGCGGCGAATAAACACCAACTCTAACGTTAGGATATTCTTTGGCCATGCGGTTTTTTATCTTTTCAAGTGTTTGCTGGCTCGATCCAAGATAAAAACAGCTGCCACCTTTAGCATTTAAATCTTCAAGTAAATGGCGGTGCAAGTCTGCACCCGATATTTTTTTAATTACCTTACCTGTCATTACATATTCGGCAGCAACTACCATAATACCATCAGGCAAAAGCACATCTGACATTTGTAAAGACTCCTTGAAGCCCATATCTTCATTAGCCATACAAAATGAGTACTGATTAATTGTATTGACTAACAACGAAGATTTTAACGGAAGATCGTTAAGCGATTTGGTATACAGCGGGTAATCAAGAAATTTTTCAGCATCTTCAATTTGTTCCATTAGTTCATCTCCTTCTTTATTAATCTGCAGTTATCAATCGTTAACTTTCAACACTTTCCGGCACTATTTTAAGCAAAATAATTAACCTCCGTGTCATCCCACCATCCCACTTTTACAACCAGAGGTTTTATACCTTATCAGTTAAGCACTTAAAGTTTTTTATAGGGCCTAACTTATACTTCTTAAATTTTACTTATAATAGTGTCCGAATAATTATTAAGAAAGTATTTTAATAATGCAAATATTCATTTCCTGTTAAGTTAAACAATCCGTAAATCCAAAAGATTTAACTGATTTACTTATATTAGGCAAATTTGTTGCCACCGGCCATTTTCCAATAAATTAATTGCAGATGTTAACTTTTAAGCAATTTCACACGCATTTTTAGTTAAATATGCCCTTTTTTAGCGCTTAAACGTATATGTTCATCTAAATCAGCCTGACACTCAAAACGATTTCTGACCTTTTTTGCAGGCACTCCTGCATAAATGGAGTAAGCATCAACATCTTTTGTTACTACCGATCCGGCAGCAATTACACTTCCTGTTTTGATAGTTACGCCACTAAGTATAGTACTTCCGTAACCTACCCAAACATCATTTTCAATAATGGTTAAGCTATTAAGGCCGTGCCAATTATAATCAGCATCTCTAATTTGTGAGGCCAAACGGGTGGGGGTACCTATTTGCTGGTAATGATGATCATAGCGTCCAACAATAGCAGTACGGTTAGCCATAATCACGTTGTCACCTATGACCACATCAGTTTCAATGAATGAATCGCGACCGATGTAAAAGTTTTTACCAATCTCTATCCTTTGCTTCCCCCATATTCTTACTCTTATACCACTGTAAAAACCCGGTGCAATTTTATAATGACGATACTTTACCTTTCTTAAAAATTCGTTCCTTATTTTTTTTAAAAAGCTTACTACTCCCATTATGCTTTATAAATTGTGTTTAATATAGCAGCCAATTCGCCACATACCACAGCACGGCTAAACTCTGTACCTTTAATCACATTTTTGCTTCTCATGGCATTAGCCAGAGCAGGCTCATTCAGTAGCTTAACCATTGCAGCATTAACACTTTTTGAGTTTTTCGGCTCAACCCAAATACAGTTATCATATTCAGTAAGGTAGTCTGTTGCTGCACGGGTAGGGGTAGTAACCACGGCCATACCGGCAGCTACCGAGTTAAACAAAGCCATAGGGAAACCCTCGGGAAAATAAGTTGGAAATACCAGGATGTCGCAATTAGCGTAGTAGTTTACTACGTCCTGCTCGGGTATAAAACCTGTGAAATAAATACGGTTATCAACTTTTAAGGCCTTACTTAAATCCTTTACACTATTAAGGCATGTACCATCGCCAACTACAATTAGCGTTACATCAGTATCATGAGCTGCTATTGTTGCAAACGCTTTTATTACATCATAAATTCCTTTTTCTTCAATAACCCTTCCTACAAAAAGGAATACCGAATGATGCTCGGGAATATTGTGCTTTGACTTAAAGTCAGCCGCTTTCTTGAACTGATTGGTACGAACTATATTTTTGGTGACAAAAATATTATCAGGAGAAAGATAATTTGCCTCAATGGTCTTTTGCTTTTCTTCTGTTGATAAAAAAAGCCAGCCAGCTACGTTTCTTTTAAGATAAGGCAATATTAATTTCCCCCAAAAGCCATTTGATTGATGCAGAACGTCAATATCTGATCCGTGTGATTTAATGACAAACTTTACAGGGCTACGGTATAATGTTTTGCAAATAGCAATGGTAATAAAATCACGAAAGCCGGCTAACTTTTCAAGGCGCGAATTAAAATAAATAACGTCGGGCTTAAAACTGCGGGCCACTTTTACCAACCCTAAAGCATTTTCAATAAGCACTTTAAGTCTACCAAATTTTGAAACAACACCCTCCCTGGCGGCATAATCAAAACTTGCGCAGGCAAAACCAAGCTCCTGCAAACCCTCCAACTCGTCTAACGCAATTTCAACATGATGCCGTGTTGGCACACTAAATAATACTCTTGGTTTGCTCATTTATTAAACTTATATCCTGCCAATCTTTTCTCTTACGCATAACGCCGGGGTTACCCGTTACCACGCAGTAAGGTTCAACATCTTTAACAACCACTGCACCGCAACCAATATTAACATAATCGGATATGGTTATCGGCCCAATTATACATACGTTGGCGCCCACATCAACATGATTGCCAATTACAGGAGAGGTACTAAAACCCGTAGCGGTTTGCTTATTACCAATGGTGGTACTTTGCCTTATGGTGCAGTTGTGGCCAATTACAACCTGGTTTGTCATTACCAAAGCCTGCCCGTGATAAAGCCGGAGATTTCTGCCAATTTTTGTATTCCAGGGAATTTCGGTACTAAAAAACCATTCAACCAAAATGCGGTAAAACAACAGGTATAAAAACCCAAGGTAATAATATATCCTTCTGCGCGCGCAAAAATTGGCAATCCTGAATAAAACCAGAATTAAACGCCCTTTAATATTGCCTTTATTTGCCCTCCAATCCTGAAAAACAAATTCAAAAAAATTCATTTTATCCTGCGAAATATTTTCCATAGGGGAGCTTGTGAATTATGTAAACTAAACCTGAGCTTATGCCCATACATATAACTGCAGATAACGGTATGCCTAAAACCGGTGTAACAAGTTTATAATCAATATTTAAATGTGATAAAATGCTGATTATTAACAAATGAGCAAGATAGATTCCGTAACCGTAACGTGCCACAAACTTGCTTAGCAAATTTGGAGTGCTTTCAGTTTCAGAGGCTGTAAAACTTTTAAATAACATAAAAATACCCACAGCAGCACATAATACATTCATAGTCAAATATTCGTAGTAAACATGTGAAAACGCACCAGCTTGTTGTGTAGATTTATAGGTGCCAAATACAGTACTTACAACGCCCGCAATAAACAAAAACACGGCAACTAATTTCAAATTAACAGTTACAGAAAGCCGGTGTGCTATAAAATAGCCTGATATTACATAGCCTATGTAGCCGCTAAAATAACGCAAATCAAGCGGTGAGTTTGCCGGCACTAAACCAAACTGCCCCACTAAAATTGTTAATAACCATATACTCAAAAACAACAAGATGCCTTTGTTGCTTGCTTCAACAACCCACCGCTGAATAACCGGAATAAAAAGATAAATGCCAATAAGCATATAAATATACCACAAATGAGGTGCTGGCCCTAGTGTGAATTGGGCATATAACCATACCGGTAAATTACTTAATGCCGCACCGGTGCCTACATCTCTAACTTTTAAAGCCAGGTTAAATGCTATATAAACAAAGCACCAAAATATAAATGGTAATAGTACACGCTTAAAACGCTTATTTAAAAACGTACTTAAATTTTGTTGTTGAGGCAAAAGTAAAGCGCCGGTTAGCATCAAAAATACAGGTACACAAAAACGACAAATTGAGGCATAAATATTTCCAATCCACCAGTGATTGTTGTTTACGTTGAATTGTGTAAACACAGCAGGGGTAGCCACATGTATAATGATTACGGCAATGGTTGCAACTACACGTAAGTTGTCCATCCAAACGGTCCTGGTTTTGCCAATGGCAAACTTACTCATTGTGCTTTAAATGATTGTTTATCAGGTTAGCGAAACTGTTTTGCCATGAGGTTTGGTTATTCTGATGAAGAAGATTCGCTTGAAGAATTTTATAATAATCATCTTTCAGTGCCCGCTTTATGGCAGTAGCAAGCAATGCAGGGTTTGAAGGCGGCACCAGCAGGCCGTTATAATTATCAGTTATAAATTCAGGAAAAGAGCCAACATCAGACGCAATGACAGTTTTATTAAGCGCAAAAGCTGTCATTAAAACACCGCTTTGCGTGGCATCTAAATATGGGCAAACAATGAATTTTGCCCGGCTTATCAAATCTACCAATTCATCATTATCAATGTAACGGTTAATTATTTCAACGTTACTATTAGTGCCAATGTGCTTATCATCTATTACAAATCCGTTGGCACTTTTGCCTGCAATAATCAGCTTTTCATTTTTGTATTCCTCAAAAACCTGCTGCATGGCCTGAAGCAATACATCTACACCTTTGTAAGCAGATATCCGCCCGAAAAATAATATATACTCCGTATTAACCTCTGTTGCTGAAGGTAATTTGAAATAACTGTAAGGCTTCATGGCAATCAGCAACTTTTCACCTGTTACACCTGCATAGTTTTTTACAAATAATTGCCTGGCAAACTCAGAATAGAATACAAAGAATCGTTTAAGCGGAAGCTTGAAGAACATGTAATTAGGAACACTTATTTTCCAGCTTCCCTCGCCAGTATGGGGTATGGGATCATGTATGGTCAAAAATACTTTTTTGATGCCAAGAAGGTATGGGAGCAAGCCAACAGTTCGTAACGTATATCCTTCAAAATAAAAAGCCGAAGGCTTAAAGGGCTTTATAAAATTATAAACTGCACGCGAGGCCTTAATGGTTGACCATGAAAAACCGCTTGGGTGGCTATGAATAACAAACTGCGTGCTGGCCGTTCCTTCAAAATAAGGCGCCAGCTTTTGAAGCGCATCTATACTTAAAACCTCGTTTGGTTTAGCCAGCAGCTTATTTGCCGGCAACTCGTTGATATTGGCAACCGTAGCATTTTTTGAGGCGGTCGTAACCTCAATAAACACATGCAGGTTAACATGCTGCTTAAGTACATTAATTACATCAAGCGATAAATCTAAAAAAAACGTAGAGGTATAGTAGGCTACCGTCATGCCTTACCTCCGCTTAACGTATCAACACTTTTGTTAGCAAAAAAAGCAAAGGCTGCCATGCCGGCTATCACTAAAAAGCCCATAAAAAATGCATATGGGTTTATTAACGGTGCCAATTTTATACATCCTAATATGGTAATGCTGATGGCTGTATAAAATATGATGCAGTGTTTCAGGGTCATGAACTGCTTTTTTATCAAAGAGAAATCCTGCAACAAGTGGAATATTAAAAACGATGCAAATACAGAGTAATTGACCGCTGCCAGGCTCTTGAAAAAATACAGGCCTGCCAGGCAGCCAACAATATTAATTAATAAACTCACAACGTTAAACCACATATCCAGCTTTTCGAGACCTATGGCAACCAACAAATTAGCCTGCAAAAGTACCGTTGGCAATATTAAAAATGTAAGAAACATTTGTTGTAAACACTCAATCGCACCAGGGTAACCGCTGCCAAAAGCAGTAGGTATAATAAAGTCGGAAAACAGATAAATAAAAGTATAAGATGCAAGAGCAAATATGGTATATCCCACAAATACATTTTTGTACAACTTGTTCAGTTTTGTTAGGTTACCCTCGTTGTAAAACTTAATAAATTGAGGATATATGGTAGTTGAGGCAATAACCGGCATTATTTGCAGCACTGAAAATATACGGAAGGCAACTTCATAATTAGCCACACTTTGCAGCGTAAGTATCTTAGAAATTAATATGTTACCAATTTTCCAGTAAATAATTGATATACTGCCAATAACAATAAACTGCCAGTTTTTAACAATAAGTCCCTTTAAATCGGCGTAATTAATTTTAGCAAGCCCAATAGCCCGCAAGGTTATCGTATCTGATGATCCTACCTTGATGAACAAACCCAAAGTAAGCAACCTTACTACTATTACAGCAACGGCAAGTTGGGTTATGGGCACTACATAAATAAACAGCGCAACACCAATCAACAACCTTAAAAAACCATCTATTACTAATATAGATGCAGTTTTGCGTTGCTCATTTTGCACCACATTAAGGCTTTTAATAGCGTTAATAAAGTTGTCAAAAATGATGTTGGTACCCAGTATTAAACAAAGGTTTCTGATTTGATCATCATCGTAGAGCATGTACGCTACAACAATGTTTACCAGGTAAAAAGCAATACCCAAACCTAACTGCGTTTTCAAAAACTTGGCGGTAAAACCGGGCTGGTCATCTTCGGTTACATATTGGCGTATAAACCATTGCCCCAAACCCATTGATGAGAATGCAGCAATAAGCTGGTATACCGTTGTTGATATTAAGAACTGGGCAAAAACAGGGGCGGAGTACCGGCGTGCCAGTATAGAAAAAAACAGGAATACGAATAATATTTGCAGCCCGTTAGCAAGTATACCCCAAATACTATTTTTTACCAGAGTCGATTGCCGGTAATCAAATTTCTTTATTCGGGATAAGTTCAGCTTCATCATCATAAACAGGGTAGGACACAATCAGTACAATCATGCTCACTACCATTATTAGTATACGGTAATCGTAAATTGAGTATACGGTATTGAAGGCTATTGCCCAACTGATAAGTCCGGCCATAAAAAAGGCAACGTTGTTATTATAAATGCCCTTTATGTAATAAATAAATCCCTTCAAAAATGGTATTATTAAAAACAACACAAAAATGCCAAAGCCTATAAAGCCTAATTCTGACATGATTTTTAAGTAGCCGTTTTCGGGCTGATCAAAATAAACCAGCTGTCCGTTTTCAACTTCAAGGTACTGCCCTTGTGCATGCCGTATTACATAATTTTGATAATTACCTGAGCCTATACCCAGCAGCGGATGCTTTTTAGATATCTCAAACGCCTCTTTCCATATACTCTGACGGAACAAGAAATCTTCTGATAAGTTTTTGGTACGGTCAAATACACCGGTTTGAAGCGATACGAACGAAAATATAAGATAGCCAACCACTACAGCAACTAAACCGTAAACGCGGTATTGCCGCGCAGCCATAAAAAACACCATAATTAACCCTAGTGCAAAACCGCCAAACGCAGCCCGGCTACCGGCTAAACTTATGCCCGCAATGGCCAATACAAATACAAGGTAGTTAAGCAAATGCACTTTGCGCGATGCTGCTTTATCAACATACAAAAATAAAAAGCTTCCTAATGCCAAATACTGCCCGCTGGCTTGCGAGTCATAAAACACACCCGGGTACCTGATGATTTTAAAAATAGGGTCAATGGTATTGGGGCTAAGCTGCGGGTAAAAAGTAAATCTTAAACCCACTACCGATTGTATAAGCAGGAATGACAATGCACCAACGTAAGCTATTTTTAACCCATTTACAGCCTTTTTATGAAATGTTGGATCCTTGTAGCACTCCGTTAAAAAGAAACGCGCAAAAACAAAAATGGGCAACACCTTAAAAAAGTTTAAGTATGCCCTTGACGGAAATTCGGAAGCCAGGCCACCAAGCAGTACGATGGCAGCAAACAGTACAAAAAGGAAAAAGTAAAAGCCGTTTGGATTGTAATGGTTAATTACAGTAAATTCTTTGAGTAGAAATACTAGGCTATACAGGCATATTACATCAAATACCTTAAAACCGCCCCATGCCTCGTTGGTAACCTTTAAATCCATTAATGGTAAAAGGGTAAGCACAAAAAGCAGGTACGACTGTACATTATTGCCCTTGTAAAAAATGTTTACAGCAAACAATAACAGTACTATACCCGGTAAAATATAGATCAGCTTATCCAGCATTAACTAAAAATGGAAGTGAATGGAAAAAAAGAATGTTAAACAGGTTAAAACCTGCTTAACATTCCTTTAAATGCTCTTTTAAAAGATACCTGCTTACGTTGCTCGCTATAATAGCTGTTATCGTAATTGTATCCGTAACCGTATTTATTTTTCTTAATACCGTTAAACACAATTTGCAGGCTAGGCAAATAGTCGGCCTCTACAATGGTACCTAAAAAGTCAAGCTCATCTTTGGTGGTATACCCTTGTCTGATAATGTAAAGGCAAACATCTGCTTGCTTGGCAATAATCATAGCATCGGTTACCAAATGCAGCGGAGCTGTATCAATAACCACATCATCATACATGTTCCTTAAATCGTTTATTAAGGTTGTAAGGCCTTCACGCTCCAATAACTCTGATGGATCGAGTGGAATTTGACCAACACCTATTACATCAAGGCCTGGGTTATCAGGTGTATGCTGAATAATGCTTTCAACAGGAATATTACCTTTTGATAAATACTCGCTTATTCCGGGATGGTTAGATGGCAAATCAAAAACCCTGGTGATTTTTGGTTTGCGCAAATCCATTTCTAAAATCACCGTTTTTTTACCCGATGCAGCCAACGATGCAGCAAGGTTACTAGATACAAAGCTTTTACCTTCTTTTGATACGCTTGAGGTTAACATCGTCACCTTACCGCGTGGTGCTGTAATGGTTGCTGAGTTGGCAGAATATGCATCCGTTTCCTGTAGTAGGTTGCTATGCAGGTAATTAAGGTTAGTACGCAGCGTACGGAATTGCTCTCCAACCAGGTGGTGCTTGGTGTTAACCACAATAGCTTCCCTTTCCGAATCATTGTAAGACAATTCTGCAAGGATAGGTACGTTCAGCGCCTTTTCAATATCGCGTCTTCCGGTTATCTTATTGTTGAATGATTGCCTGAAATAGATAATCATGAACGGTACACCAATACCTAATAAAAGCGCAATTGCCATAATAAGCGGTGGTTTAGGCCACTTTTTATCACCAATGTTAGCTTTATCAACAATGCGTGCATCAACAAAGGTTGATGCATAGCTTAATGCCAGCTCTTCGCGTTTTTGAAGCAAATAAACGTAAAGGTTTTCCTTTATTGATTGCTGCCTCTTCATGCCTACAAACTGACGCTCCTGCACCGGAATATCTTTAATAGAAGATTCGGTTTTGTTACTTACCGCCTGCAGCTCACGCTTTGAATTTAGTAGCGATGCCTTAACACCGCTTACCGTTTCGCGTATGGCAGCCTTTGTAACTGCAATTTGTTTGTTAATAGGCTCAAACAACGGGTTGTTTTCAGGCGTGGTAGCTAATAAAGCGCTTTTCTTCAGCTGCAGTTCTGATAGCTTTTCAATTTGGCTGTTTAACGCCGGATCAGATATACCTATGGTTGCAGGAGCAGTGGCATTGGCCGATGACGAGTTAACGTACTGCTCAATACCGGCAATTACGTTTAGCTGAACGTTAACCTCGTTTAATTTGTTATCGTTAGCCTGTACGTTTTCGAGGTAAACCTTAGCCTGCGAATTAATATCGGTTAAACCCTGGCTGCTGCGGTAACCTTCAACCTGCTTTTCAGCAGTGTTCAATTCACCTGTTAATGATGCCAGCCTGCGATCTATGAAATCAATAGTGCTTTTTGTAGTACGCTTTTGCTCATCAGATGCAGCATCATTATAAGCAGTAATAAGGCTGTTTAAAAAGTCTAATCCACGCTGCGGAACCTCATCAGTAATAAATAACCCAATAGTAGGAGCCAGCTTATCCAACAAATGCGCATCAAGCGATTTGATGTAGGCGTTGCTTACCATCTCAGGATCTTTAACGGTAACGGTTATTACCGACCCAATATACTGATCAAGTACATTTGTTGGCTTTAATAACCAGGTACCTGTACTGTTTTTAAACGACTGGTTAAAAGCAACGGTTTGCTTATTACCGTTCAGGTTTTCAACTTCAAAGTGCTTATTGTCTTTAATAAGTACTTCCATCTTCTCACCATCAAAACTTCCCTTTTTTAACAGAACAAATTTAAACGGCGGATTTTCGTACAAATCCTTTGAGGTTAAACCTTTATGAACCTTGTAGGTAGTCCATAACTGTAAATCATTTACAACCTGGCTAACCAGTTTTTTTGATCTTAAAATCTCAATCTCCGACTCGGCGTTTTTAGGAGAGCTGGATTGCTCCAGCTCCGGTAAAACAGCTTTTTCCTGCGGCGATTTCTTTTCATCCTTTACCAGTATTGTTGCGCTTACCTCATAAGCGGGGTTAGCGTTCTGCAAATAAAAGTATGCACCGGTAAAAGCAATAATCAGGCACAGAACAAATAATGGCCAATGATAAAAGTACTTAGCTAATACCGTTTTCAAGTCAGAAAACTGATGCCTGTTAGCCCTGTTAGGGCCTGATGCCTGCCTGGTGCTCATAATTAGTTAGTGAATAATGAAATGGCTATGGCCACTAATGTTAAAGCAGAAATAATTAAGCTGGCATTACGGTATCCGGTATCAACGGTAGCCAGTTTAAGTTTTCCAGGCTGTACAAATAATAAGTCGTTTGATTTCATGTAGAAATAAGGCGACTGGAATAAGTTTTTGGAAGTTAAGTCGATAGGAATATATGTTCTCTTTCCGTCAATCTCTCTTACTAAAGTAATATCATCACGTTTTGCAGTGATGTTTAAATCTCCAGCTAAGCTTAAAGCTTCTGTAATAGTAAGCCTGTCGGTTGAGCTGCGGTAGATGTTTGGACGGGCAACATCACCTAGTACGGCAACTTTAAAGTTTACAATTTTAACTGATACGTTTGGTTTGCTCAGGAAAGAGGTAAGTTGTTGTTGTAATTGCTTTGAAAGTTCTTCGCTGGTTTTACCGCTTACTTTTACTACACCAAGCAATGGCAGGGTAACTTCACCTTTTGAGTCAACTGTGTAACCATAAACCGGGTTTTGTGAATCGGTACCGGCAAGATTGCCATTATTAGTGAAAACGTTAGCCGCATCCTGGTTAAGGCTGGTTACGCTGATTGATATCTGATCTTCGGGCTGAATGGTAAGTGAAGACATATTGGTAATGGCTTCAGATGTTACCTGCGATCTGTCCAAATCTTGAAAATAAGGAACTTTTTTGTACGAGCCACATGATGATAAAATTGCTGTAACAGCAAATAATATTACTAAGCTCTTGATAGTTTGCAGTTTTTTAGTACTCGTTTTTGTTTCCATAGATAATTTATTAAATAGTGTCACTTATATTAACTGATTCTCATTAAATACAACATATGATTGCCACTATCATAATATTTATGAGTGGCTTTTTAATACATTGTAACAGGTACATAAATACATTTTATGCAGATTAGTTTGCGCAAACTTAAATTAATTGTGATGGCCCCTGCTTAACCATGTGTTAATTACCTTTAATTCAAACACTAAGGGCAGTGCGGCAATTGTATTAAACAGCCTTTACATTTAATTTTTAATCAAATTTTAGTTCCTGCATGTTATGTTAATAACACAATACCGGTTAATTATTGTTGTGGATGGAATTTAAGGCTACTATTGGGATGAGACTTTGTTATTTATTATGCTTACTAGTTTGTTTTGCAACTGAATTGAGCGCCAAAAACTATTATGTAAGCGCTGCAAACGGTAAAAAAGAAAACGACGGACAAAGCGTTCAAAGGCCCAAGAAAACAATACAGCAGGCGGCAGACCTTACCTCGGCAGGAGATACTGTTTTTGTGATGAACGGTACTTACACCAATGATTGCGCACCTTGCAACGTACTTAACATACCCAAAAGCGGCAACAAGAACAAGTACATCACCTACACCAACTACCCTGGCCATAAACCCGTAATTAAGTTTGACGGTTGGGCGGGCATTTCTATTAACAAAGGGGTAAGTTATGTTAAGATTGATGGATTTGAAGTTATTGGGAATAATGCAAACATCAAGTTAGCCAAAGCGCTGAAGCAGCCGCAAAGTTGCGCAAACAAAAAAGGTACTATTGACCCGCAATATAACGGTAATGGTATTGTGGTGGAGAGCTATAAAAAGAAACGGTCGCACCATATTATTATCACTAATAACATTGTGCATGATTGTGGGGGCGGGGGTATTGGCGCATCGCAGTGCGATTATGTTACCGTTGAAGATAATGTAGTTTATAATAATAGCTTGTATAGCTTATTTGGCACCAGTGGCATTGCATTTTACCAGTTTTACAACTACGATAAAAAGCCAGGATATCATAACGTTATCCGTAGAAATAAGTGCTACAACAACCGTTCGTTAGTACCCTGGATAAAAATGTGCAAAATTTATGATGGTAATGGTATCATCATTGATGACTTCCGCAACAAGCAAAACGGATCAAAACAGGGCGGATACAGCTCCCGCACGTTAATTGAGAACAATGTTTGCTGGTATAACGGCGGCACGGGTATACATGCCTTTCAAAGCGATCATGTTGACATTGTTAACAACACTGCATATTGCAACTCACGCAGTCCGGAGTTTAACCCGGGGCAAATACTAACCGGTGTAAGCAGCGACGTACATATTGTAAATAATATTTTGGTTGCCGAAAGTGCTTCCGTTATCAATTCCAACTATCAAAACACTAAGCTCATTTATGAAAACAACCTGCATTATAACATTACCACACCGTCAAAAGCTGTAGTAAACGTTAACACCGGCACCTGCATAAATGGTAAAAGTCCTGATTTTGTAAACGCGGCAAACAGCCTCAATGCAAACTTTGCGCTTAAACCCGGAAGCCCTGCTATAAGCATGGGGCACCCCCGGATATTCAGCACTACAGATTTCAATGGAAAAAGCCGTAGGCAAGGGTCGGTTACGCTTGGGGCATACGAGTTGAATTAAAAGAATATTAAAGAGTCATTGTGCTGATAAAAGAGCTTTTGATTGTCATCAAAGCTCTTTTGTAATTTTTAGCAAATCGAGCAACTTAACGCTACGTTCCGTATTGTTCGAATGTGTTATCATTTGTCCGTTACGGTTGCCAAATTGGCGGTTTATACACCTAACACTAAGCTCTAAATATGTTCGTTTCTGGAATTACTTGTCTTAACAGAATTTAATATTGATTTTACACTTTGCCCGAGACCTTGAATATAGGCCAGTCTATCTTTTTATTTAAATTTACTATGAGCTTAAACAAGATCAAATGTCCTGGTTGTGGGCAATGGAGTATTTCTGACGGCAAACATGATCAGCGATGCAGCAATTGCGATGCAATACTTGACAGCAGGTATGCAACCCGCATAAAAAAATCAGTAAATGAGGGTTATAGCTTTATTGACTCATTGCCAGCTTACGCTCGCTACATTTTTCTTGCAATAGTTTCCATTGTTGGGCTTATTGTAGTAATTGCATTTGCTTAATGAACTGGAGGTATTGGTTAGCAGTATTATCTACCGTTGGGTTAACGGTCTATTTTGCCGAAAAGACACACATCGCGCTCCCTGAGTTTGTAAGGTACTATCTTAATGATTTGCTTATCGTTCCGTTAACTGCATTGATTACCCGATCGGTTATGCGTTTAATTTTTGGAGCTAAAACATTGATTTTAACTATCGGCCAAGTGCTCTACATAGTAGTATTCTACAGCGTTATTTTTGAGCTTGTATTACCCTTTTACATACAACGTTACACGGCCGATTATGCTGACGTAATGATGTACGCATTAGGCGGCATATTTTATCTTTTATTCATTAACCGGTGTTGATGCAGGCGCAGAGCGTTTCAAAATAATGATGCCTGATATACCGGCAACAACCGAGGCAACCAGGATACCGTATTTCGCCTGCTCTATTCGTTCGGCATTTGAAAATGCAAGCGACGAAACAAATAATGACATGGTAAAACCTATACCGGCGAGTGTTGATACACCTACAATATGTTGCCATTTAGCGGCGTACGGCAGCTCTGCAACCTTGATTTTAACCAACAGCCAGGTGAAAGCAAGCACACCTGTAAACTTGCCCAATATTAACCCGCAAATTACTCCTATACTAACCGGGTTAACCAATTTTTCTATAAAATCAGCGCTTATGACAATTCCCGAATTTGCCAAAGCAAACAGCGGCATAATTAAAAACGCTACCCAAGGATGTAATGACGATTCAATTTTTTGTAATGGCGTTTGCGCCGCTAAACTTAAGCCTTTTATATACTCAATAAGCTCATGTTGTCTTGGCGTTATAAGGGTACTGCAATTGGGTATTTCCTGCTCAAATTCATCTGAAAGTTCCTTGAGGCGCGTTGCATAACGCTGCTCATCTACTTTTCGCCTTGCAGGAATAGTAAATGCCACCAACACACCTGCAATAGTAGCATGCACACCCGACAGCAGGAAGCCAACCCATACGCCAAGCCCAAGTACGAGGTAAAAAGCGGAGTGTCGTATACCTATTGCATTGCCTATAACCAATGCCAGTAAAAATACGCCGCCAACCATCAGTGGCGTAAAATGCAGGTTACTGCTGTAAAAAAAAGCAATTACCAGCACAGCACCAAGGTCATCAGCCACCGCAAGAGCTGATAAAAATACTTTAACCGATGATGGTATATGCTTACCGGCCATTGACAGCAGTGCAAGCGCAAAGGCAATATCGGTAGCCATGGGTATTCCCCAACCGTGAGCACCATCTCCCCCCCTGTTAATAACCGTGTATATAACGGCCGGTACCAGCATCCCGCCTAAAGCCGCAAACATGGGTAACGCCGCCTTTTTAACCGTTGATAATTCACCTGCCAAAAACTCCCGCTTTAATTCAAGGCCAATTACAAAAAAGAATATGGCCATTAGCCCGTCATTGATCCATAAATGTAAGGGATAGCTAAGCTTGTCGCCCCCAAAGCCTACCGAAAAATTGATCTCCCATAAATGATGATATGAATCAGCAAAAGGTGAATTTACCCAGGCAATGGCCAATACCACGCCAAAAAGCAGTACAAGCCCACTGGTGTATTCCAAGTGTATAAACTTACTAACCGGCTTCAATAATTGATCTATAGGCGCTTTTTGAGGCATTAATGTTACTTGAATTGTTTCGCAAACGTATTAGTTGATTACTGTATACAGCTGCTGGGTTTAACGAATTTGATATAATTAACAACTGCAAAATTAAGGTAGCAATGACTGATCATTGCTTGTTTAGCGGTTTAATTACAAATGTATAATCTGTCTAAAAACTAATTGTTTCATTGTGTCATAATGATTCGTTACATGCCGCAACAACGCAGGCTAATGCAAAAGCATGTCGAACATCATCGCTCAACTCACTAAACTCCAATAATACAAAAAGCATATTCAATCAGTCCTAAAACCTTTTAAATATGCTTTTCCTTTATGAAGAGTGGCAAACTATAGATAAGTTCGTTAGGAATATGTGCTTATCTAAAATTCTACTTCATTAAACGCAATGGCGCCACTGTTACATTTCCAACCATTCCTGATGGCTGAACCGGCATATTCAGTGCAGTGAATAAGCGGTCGGCACCCCTGTTGGCCTGATCGCGTGGCTGAAAATTAACGTTGTAAAAAATCTTATATGGAATGTTTTTCTTCTCCATATCCTTAATGCGATTTGCCATTGAATTTACCACTTTAAATTCAAGCTTGTTTGAATGTTTAAATTTACCGGCCGGTATGTTAACCGTATACTGCGGACCTAACAGGGTAGCAATTTTGGTATCATTCAAATAAACCTCAACACTTCCAAAAGCCTTTTCAAAATTCATTTGCCACATATCGGCATCTGCTTTGGGCATTGGAAAAGTGATGCTATAACTGCCAACTCCAGAGAATGATTGATAACTTTCTCCCTCTATATCTGTCCAGGGTTTGAGTTTATCCAATTGTACCGATGGCGGTAATTCGGGGCCACCATGCTCAAACTTAAGATTCCATGTACCGCTAATTTTGGTTGCGTTGCCGGCAGGTTCATAATTAGCGTATTGCTGGCCTTTTTTTACCGTATTAAAGGTTTGAACAATACAGCTTTCGCCCGGCTGCAATTGTATATACATCGAAGTGTTGTTGAGCTGTTTGGCAGTAGCTGCCAAACCGTAACGCTCAGTCATAGGGTTAAATATTGCAGCCGAAACTGCATTTGTGTTTAGTTGTATATTTTGGTTTACTGCCTTGCGGGTTTGATTTACAATAAAATAAGTTTTGCCATTAGCGTTGCTGCGTCGTGAAAATTGCAGGCCTGCATCGGTCATGGTTTCGCGCTTTACAGCTGTTGTATTTAACAGTTTTTGTAAATCATCACCTATCAAAACACTTCCTTTGCCTATAACCGCTTTTTTTATGCCTGAGCTTAAATCGGTAAAATTAAACTTACTAATAAGCGCGTCAAACTTAGCTTTGGTTTCGGCGGTGTACAACCCGGCAACATTATTAGGGAGATTTTTAAGCACAATAATTTGTGCGCCGTTAGTAGCCAATTCAATAATGCGTTGTAAGGTTGCCAAGGGAATTAAACTGCAATCGGGTATTATAAGGGTTTTATAGTTTCCGCCACCTGTAAGTAGATTATTGCTGTTTTGTTTTACATCCATAAGCTGCCTATCTGATATGAAATCAAATGTGTAGCCTTTGGCCAGCATTTCGCGTGCGCTTTTTTCAAAACCATGTGCCTTAAACTGATCCATGTTATGATAGTGCTTTAATAAGCTACCGCCATAATCAGAAAAGCTATCAGCTATGGGCATATATAGCAGTACATCGTTATCGGGTTTGCCCTGTTGCAAAAACGACTGGCAACGTGCAAAATAGTTATTTAACGTTCCAAAGTCACGCCAAAAAGGATCAGCGGGTGTAAAGTTTACCGCTGCATAAAACAGCCAGCCAGGCCATGAAACGTTTTTTGGAGAATAGTTTACGCCATGATAAAAAACGTGGTTTACACCTCCAACAAAACACCTGTCAACCGATTCCTTTACATCGCTCAGCTTGGTCATGAAATGCTCGTTCATCCATGTGCCCGACTCGGTAGACGCCAGGCGCTTACCACTAACATGCGCAGCGGAGGTAGCAAATTTGAAGCTCATTACATCGTTGCCTTCAGTTTCGGGAATGTCTGATGCAGCATACAAATCCAAAATATTGGCTGGTGAGCCATGTGCCTGGTTACGGATAACTGAACCCTTTGAGCGCGCCCACTCCTGCCAGGGTTTGGTGAAATTGTCAAGCAATAATTCGGATATAGTTAAACGGTAATCATACAATATGCGTTTATCTGTTTCTTTGCCATCTGCTGTTAAAAGCCCAGGCAAGTGGTTGCGCAGGTCATAGCCACGCCGGGTTTTAAATTCTTCAAATAATGCGGGCGTGAAGTTAGCCTCGCCATTTGCATCATCTACCTCATACGAATCATTAAAAAATGCCCTGATCAGCTTACCGTTTTTAAGATCAAACGGTTTATCAAAATTTTTCAGGTAGTTGTTAATAGCCCGTTTTGAAAAGTGATCTATTACATAACCTTCTCCGCCGGGAGCAGCCCTTTCAACCATCTTGCCGTGGCTGCCGGTAAAAACAGCGTACAGTTTCCAATCACCCGCGGGTGCCTTCCAATCAAGCCGGCCATCCGCACCAACTTTACTGGTAAGGTTAATTGCTGATCCTGATTGGTTGTAAGCCATTAGTACACTTAATGGCAGCGCAACAGGATATCTTATTTGCTCTATACCTAGTTGCTGTAAGTTATTGTTTGCAACAAAAGGTTGCTTTATTTCATTGATCTTGACACGTGTACCGGCTTGTGTAAGGTAGGGTGCCTGTACAAACGTCACGGTTTCGTTTAATACATCTCCTCCTTTAACACTGTAAGATTTCCAAAACAATTCTTTAGTGGCATCAGCATAATCAACCCAGGGGCCACCAAAAGGCCATCCTGTGGCATTAGCCATGTCTATGCCCATATCAAGGCGTTTACCTTGTTGTACGGTATATTTTAGCATATCCATCCACGCGGGTGAAAGAAAAGGTATAAACTGCTTCTCTGCACCCTTTACGCCATATACGGGTGTAATTTCCATACCTCCCAGGCCGGCAGCCTTGTACTGCTCCATTGTCCAGGCCAAATCGGGCTTGGTAACTGCGCTGCCCTGCCACCACCATCGCCCCCACGGGCGGTTTTCGTGTGTTATTGCAGGCCACTGAATTTGTGCATGGCTTATTTGGGGTGCCGTTAAGTAAACCGCAGCCAAGGCAATTATTATAGATAGTTTTTTCATTATTTTTTAGTTGCAGAAGAAATACTAGAATCGGCTTACCAGGAGGGCAACGCTTTACCTGCCTATTATATAGCAGGCCATATAGATTGATTAAACTTAGAGGCTTATTCACTATATTGAAGCTCCACCTGCTTATTGTTGCTAGAAAATAGAATTAGGCGCATAACATGCCTTTTGCAACGAGTGCCATTACGCATTGCTGCATTATGGCGCTCGTTGCCGGGCATGAGATGTAGATATGGTTTAGGTATTTATTTAAAAACTGAAAACTTTTAATAACCTGGGTTTTGTACCAGATTAGTGTTTGTGGCAATGTCACGACTTGGTATTGGATACCATATTTTATAATCTTGAAAATTTGCTTTAATCAAGTTTATGTCATGCCCGGGAAACATATTGGCAGTGCTTAATCCATTTAAAACAGTTCTTATTCTGCCTGTTCTGATCAGGTCAAATCTTCTCCAGCCTTCTGCCAAAAGTTCGCGACCTCTCTCATCCAGCAATTCTGTCATAAAATCGGTTTTAAAGTAGGCTGTAGTAACTGTCGTAGTTTTAGCAACATCATCACCACAAGCGCGTAAACGTATCTCGCGCAGCAGTGCGCGTGCACCCGCCTCATCACCTGTTTGGAATTTGGCTTCGGCGTACATCAGTATAATATCGGCAAATCTCAGTATGGCAAAATCAGTTTCTCCCGAAAAGGTGTCTATACCTCTTGCCAGTTTAGCATTTGGATCATCTTCGCGCCACTTATTTACACATAAGGTGCCTATGGTGCTTGTTGATATAGGTTCGGGAGTATAATATTTAAAGCCGTTTATAGTGGTAAAATTGGTAGTGGTATTGAGGTAACCACTCATAGTGCTTATGCGGCCGTCATTAGCGTTATAGCGCAGATATGTTTCCCGGTGCGGTCTTAGCCAACCGTAAGTTCCCGAATTTGTACGGTAACTACCTCTTGGGCCGGCCAGGTATGAAAATAAAATAATCTCCTGCGAGCCGCCGGTGCCAGCCTGCACAATCATCATGTTCTCGTCGCGTGCTGCTGCCTCGGTTGCGGCCAGAAAAAGGTAATTAAACGGGCGGATTAGTTTATAGCCGCTGTTGTCATACACATCCTTAGCCCAATTTAGTGCTTGTGTGTAGGCCTCGCTGGCGTTCACCCAATCAAAGCTGTTTAGTGCAAAGTTTAACGACTGGCTTACATTGTTTTGTTTACACGATGCTTCATACAAATAAAGCTTAGCCAAAAAACCTGCCGCTGTGTATTTATTAACACGCCCTATAATAGTGCTACGAGCGGGAAGCACGTTGTAGGCGGCTTTAAAATCGGCTTCGGCTTGCTGTAACACTTGCTGTACCGGTAAACGTGGAGTGGTAATCTCCGGATTGGTGCTTGTTGTTACAGGTACACCGCCCCAAAGCCAGGCAAGATAGCAGTAAAACATACCTCTCA
This sequence comes from uncultured Mucilaginibacter sp., assembly GCF_913773635.1. Classification (GTDB taxonomy): domain Bacteria; phylum Bacteroidota; class Bacteroidia; order Sphingobacteriales; family Sphingobacteriaceae; genus Mucilaginibacter. The sequence goes on along the minus strand of NZ_CAJYGQ010000011.1, from coordinate 187,025 downwards.
TGTATTGCGCCTCGCCCACAATTTGAGCGCGGCGGGTTGCATTCATATCAATGGTTGGTACACGTTCAATAACAAAGTTTGCGCGGTTTATACCTGCATACAATGAAAAATAGGCATACCATAAGTTAGGATTATCGGCCGTGTAAGTATAGTCATAAAACGGCATCAAATCAGGGATTGCTGTGGTATAGCGCACATCTTGAGTTAAATCATCAACACCTAAGTTGGTTAGGTAATGCATACCCCTGCCCCAAAGAGCTTGGTTGCCATAGCCTTGTATAGAGGGTGCATTCATCACATCGTACACGCCGGTAATGGCCAATTCAGCATCATTTGCCGATTTAAAAAAGTTTTCGGGTGCAATAAGTGAATACGGCTTTTGATCAAGGAATTTTTTACACGAGCCGCATAACAATGCAAGCACGCAGAATATGAGGGTAAATATCTTTTTCATTATAGTTTAATGTTAAGTCCGAAAATGATTGACCGTTCGCGGGGATAAGAAATGTTGTCAACACCAGGTAACAACGGCGTGTAAGAATTAATCTCGGGGTCAAAGCCACTGTAGTTTGTCCAGGTATACAGGTTTACACCGGTGGCATAAACACGCAGGCCTTTAATACCTATCTTTTTTAAAACTTTGGTTTCATTCAAATTATAGCCCAGAGTTAAATTTCTCAACCTTAAAAATGATCCGTCCTCCTTGTAATATGAGGAAACATCAAGCCTGCCCTGCGAGCTTATACCAGGATAAGTGTTTGATGGGTTGGCAACAGTCCAGCGGTTAAACCAGTACTGCTCGGAAGGATTGGCGAATGTAGATTGGCCCGCCTCAATACGGCCTCTTCCTACATACAAAATATCATTACCGTACGACCAATTGAACAGCACACTTAAATCAAAATTTTTGTAAGTAAAGTTGTTGCTGAAACCGCCATAATGCTTAGGGTTACTATTGGTAATAACCTGGGCATCGCTGCTGTTGGTTAAGCCATCATTATTCAAATCTTTGAATTTGATATCACCGGGGCGTGCATTCCTGTTAGGCCCACGCGGAACGCCTGGCTTAGGCGTATAGGTATATCCAATTAAATTTGCATCAGTTACCGCCGATGGGTTAATTACAGTACCGGCAGCGTTGGTAATTACGAAATCATTAAGCTGGTATATGCCATCAAACACATAGCCGTAACCTGTGCCTATAGGTTGTCCCTGCGTTACCCGGCCTAATGTACCAATAGGACCGCCGTAAACAGTTACAGGTATAAATGGTACACCGCCAAGCGATATTACTTTATTGCGGTTTATGGAAACATTGATATTGCTGCTCCAACTAAAATTACCTTTTCTGATGTTGATGGTGTTTAAGGCCAACTCGATACCTTTGTTATCAACCTGACCTAAATTTTGGTATTGGCGTAAAAAACCGCTTTGCGCGGGTATATCTGCCAGCACTAGTAAGTCTTTGGTTTGCTTCAAATATGCATCAGCAGTTAAGGTTATGCGGTCTTTAAACAAACTCAAATCAAAGCCTAAATCATAAGCATAAGTTGTTTCCCATTTCAAGTCAGGATTGGCGATGGTATTGGGTGCAATACCTAATGTAGCGGCGCCTGTGGCCGAAGCATAAAATACCTGCCCAAAGGTTGGGAAATATTGGTAAGCCGGTATTCTTTCATTACCGGTTACGCCAAAGCTACCTCTCAACTTCAAATCAGATACAACTTTATTGTTTTGCAAAAAACTCTCTTTTGACACCCTCCAGGCTAACCCGGCACTTGGAAAAAGAGAGGACTTGCGGCCATCGGCTAACCGTGAAGATGCATCGTTACGAATGGTAGCGGTTAGTAAGTACTTATCGTTATAACCATAATTTACACGGAAGAACTGTGAAACACGGGTATTTCTTACTTTTGAGGTAGCGGGTGGTACAGGGATTAACTTAACAGAACCAAAGTTAAATACCGGGTTAACACTTTGTATATCAAACCCACGTCCCTGCAATGAGAAGGTTTCTATATCATAAAAGTTCATCTCAAAGCCGGCTAATGCATTAAAAGAATGAACTTTAGCAAAACGCTTGTTATAAGTAAGCGTACTGGTTTGATACCAGTTAATTGATTTGCTGGTATTTAAAAACGCGAGGCCATTAGTTGGGAAACCCCATGAAACCGTGCCCGGATAAAATTCATTGTTTTCGGATTGCGTGATTACCGCACTACCCCTCACATCAAGGTTTAGTCCATTAATGATGCGGTAGTTGGCGCCAATATCAGTAAGTACCCTTGATAGAGGGCTTTTTTTGTAAGAAAGATTGGCAAAATCAACCGGGCTTGATACGGCAGCGCCATCAGGGTCAAGTGCAAGCTGAGCCGGATCTGGTGCGTTAAGAGGCCTTGTAATTAAAAGCATCTGCATTAAACCATTGTAGTTTCGCACGTCGTTACCTCCATTTGATGCAACTCCCCTGCCGGTAGCATGCGACAGGTTAACATTAGCTGATAATCTCAATCGGTCGGTAACGTTGTGGTTAACTTTCATCAGCAAGCCGTACCTTTCAAAGTTGTTATTGATAATTAAACCCTGTTGATTTAGATAAGATGCCGAGGTAAAAAAGTTGGTTTTTGCCGTACCGCCACTAAAGCTCAAGCCATAATTTTGAGTTATAGCAGTACGCAATGCTTCTTTTTGCCAGTCGTGAGATTCAACGGAACTTAAATCTCTAACCTGATCATAAATTTGATCGCCATTTGTATCAATGGCATAGTTTTGATCGGCGGTATTGTTGGCTAATCTATAGTATGCGTAGTCTTGCGCACCAAGCATCTGTATATGCTTAGGTGCCCAGGCAAAACCAGTATAGTTGTTAAACTCAAAGCTTGATGTATTGGCTTTGCCCGATTTGGTTGTGATTACGATAACACCATTAGCACCTCTTGAGCCAAAGATTGCTGTAGCCGAAGCATCTTTTAATACTTCGATAGAGGCAATATCATTAGGACTTATACCCGCCAGCGGATTGGTTAAGGCTGTGCTGCCCAGGCCCGACGAAGCGGCCTCTGCATTGTTCACATCAATTTGAACTCCATCAATTACATATAGTGGCTGCGTTCCGGAGTTAAAAGAATTAGTACCCCTGATAGTGATGTTAGCAGCAGCACCAGGCTCGCCCGAAGATGAAGTTACCTGCACGCCTGCTAAACGGCCCTGCATGGCTTCCATAAATGATACTGATTTGGCCTGCTGTATTTCATTGGCCTTTACACTGGCTACCGATCCGGTAAGGTCTGCTTTACGCTGTGTGCCATAACCTACAACCACAATATCGTCAAGGCGACTGGTTACCTGTTTTAAAACAATAGTTAGCGGCTGGCTATCATTTATAGTTACTTCGTGGGTTTCAAAGCCCAACATGCTAAAAACCAAAATTGTGCTTTTGTCAGGCACGTTGATGGTAAAGCGGCCGTCGGCCAGTGAAACAGCACCTACGGTGCCACCCTTAATCCTGATATTGACACCCGGGAGAGGCTGCTTGCTTTCATCTGTTACAATACCTTTAACTTGTAGCGCTGCCTCATTTTGAGTTTTAACTATCCGTTTAGGCACAATTATAATGGTGCGGTCTTTTATTAAATAGCTTAAGCCCTGGTTTTGCATGCACAGCGTCAGTGCTTCATCAATGCTGGCATCATGAACATTTATGGTTACGTTTTTGGCGGTGCTGAGAACATCACTATCATAAATAATTTCATACCCGCTTTGCTTGGTTATCTTTTCTAAAATTGGTTTTAAAGCTGCATTTTTTTCATTAAGCGTAATGCGCTGAGCAATTGCTGTAGCACTTACCTCCATTAAAGCCAGCAGCATAAATACGAAGGTGAGGTTCATGGTTATAAACAGTCGTTTATGGGCATAGCTATGACACCTGCAAGTTTTAGCAGTAAAAATTTTGTACATTTGGTTTGGTTTAATAATTGATGGTATGGCTTATACACGTTGACGATTTAACCAGCAATACCGGGGGCGGTGCAACGCTTCCGGTTATTTTTAAGGTTACGTCATGTTATAAAAGTTAAGTTATTTCATAACAATCACACTCCCTTCTTTAATCGTATAGTTAATCCCTTCTGTTAGTTTAAGTAATTGCATAAAATCTTCGAGGCTTCGTTTTCTTGAGATAGTGCCGTAAAATGACTTTTGCTTCACTTCATCAGCAATTTTAACGTCAACCCCATACCAGCGGCCTGCTATTTTCATTACATTTTGTATGTTCTCGTCTTTGAATATGAACAGTCCGTTTTTCCAGGCCATAGCATCGGTTACATCTGCTTCTCTGGATTTTAAAGATTTGTTGTTAAGATTGGCAATGCCCACCTCTCCAGGTTTTAGATTTAATTTCGACTCCCCATTTGCAAGTTGAACAGCACCTTCTAAAAGGGTTGTTTGCACAAGCTTATCTTCCGGATAGGCCGACACGTTAAAATGGGTACCTAATACCCGCACAACTGTTCCGTTAGCAAGCACACTAAACGGTGCTTCCTTATTTTTTGCAACCTCAAAATAGCACTCTCCGGTAATAGTGACGTCGCGGTTTTGCTTGCTAAAAGCAACCGGAAATTTAATAGACGACTGTGCATTCAGCCAAACCCTGCTTCCATCGGAAAGCTCAACTTGATACTGCTTACCAACCGGAGTGGTTATGGTATGGTAAACCAGCGTTTCAGCATTCGGGGCCAGTTGCTTACGGTATTTGATGTAGCCGCCGGAAACAGAATCGACGCCGGTTTGATAAGACAGGGCCGCATTTTTACTTGCACTATCAAGCTGTAGTTCTTTGCCGTTGGGTAGTTTTAATAAAGGCGCGGTAGCTTCTGTTTTTTTCGATACAGGTTTGGAAACGTAATTCCGTGGGGAATGAGTTTGGGTAACATTGTAAATAACTAAACCTAGTGTTCCAACAATAAGTAATGACGCTGCAACCCGGAGCCATAGAAACTTAATACCAGCCGTTTTTTTAGTACGCTGCTTTAAATAACAATTAATACGTTCACTTAAGTCAGAATATATGTCCTTATGAAGAATAGCGTCAGCTTCAGACACATCATCTTTAAAAGATGAATTAGCGCTATAAGACTCCAATAACTCTTCTTCCTCTTTAGAGCACTGGCCATCCAGGTATTTTTTACAAAGCTTAAAGTATTCTTCCTGAGTCATCTTAGGTTGGTCTGCTTATTAATAGTCTGTTTTGGTAGTAGATAACTCACAAACTTTTTAAAAAAAATACTATCGGCGACCCTTTTTGAAAACCCGAATTATTTATTGTTATTTGTTTAACCAATTATATGTTTAATTCTTCCATTACTGACGCACAGCTATTGTTGGCCGTAAAGGCTGATGATGCTTCAGCTTATCGTGAGCTGTTTGAAAGGTATTGGCTAAAACTTTATAAATACGCATTCAAACACTTTGGTGATGAGCATCAAAGTAAAGAAGCGGTACATGTTATTTTTGTGAATTTATGGGAGCGCAGGCATCAGGCTAATATAAACTCCCTTCATACATATTTAATTACCGCTGTTCGTTATCATTATTATGATCAGCAAAAACTAGCTTCCAATAAATTAATTTTTGTAGATACGCCCGAATATCAGCAAGTTAATATAGCATCTGAGTATAACGAAGCGTGGGACCGTTATAACCATGAGCATATATTTTCAACGGTTGAACGAAAGCTTACATCTCTCCCCAAACGTTGCCAGGAAATATTTTTGCTGAGCCGTAAAAATCATTTAACTAATGAGGAAATAGCACAAAAGTTGAACCTGTCTAAACGGACTGTAGAAAACCAACTAAGTCAGGCTACGCGTTACATAAGAGACCATATTACTTTAGCTGAGCTATTTTGTATATGCGTATTCCTAATGCTTCGCTTACAAAGTTTTTGACCTTTTAGCATTACTGTTTCAGCTAGATAAACTATTTGTGCCAAATAATAACAGGCACCGGATTGGGCTTATTTTCTTTAATATAAACTACACGAGTTGAATCTGGGCATCAATAAACAAGGCCCTTAAATTATAGATTCAAGAGCCTTGTTTTTAGTCGGGATGGCAGGATTTGAACCTACGACCTCCAGCACCCCATGCTGCACTTATACTGTCTTTAATGTTGATTATTTAGTTAATTAAGGCACTATTTACCACTTCTAACTCGATGGGAGTTAACAAAGGAGTAAACAGTGATCAAATTTAGTGAAATGATCTTTAGAATGTGTCATAGGCATTTAGTTAAGTTAATAAAAGAATTATGATGCCCACACACGCTTATAGCAATCAAGTGCAAGATGGAAAAGGAATAAATGGACTGTGCGGTTGTGTTGAGCGTTTATGCCGGAAGCTCTTGTACGCTACAGCAGCTATGAGCGTAACTTTGCTGAATAATTCTCTATTTCACTCCACTTCCTAATTCAAAATATGGATGTTTTCTTCTTTATAGAGGGTAACCAAAACCTTCATTAGAAAACCCCAATTGCCAACTAGCTATTCTCAACTTTCAATTCAAAGTAATCGAGTAATTATCTTTTAAGAGAGTATAAGAAAGCTGAATTAGGAACCTAGGGATTCTGCGGTGGTTGGTTGTTAAGTTAATCTATAGCCTTTAAAAGCTAAATTTGTTTAAGTGCTGGGCAATCACAGGTGTACAAGGTTCTTGAGCAGAACGCCAGGCTAAGAAGCCTAGCGTTTAAGCACTTTCTACACTGCTTTCTTGTACCACCAAACTTTTAACCAGTAGGCTACTTTTACCAACGCAATGAGTGCAGGTACCTCAACCAACGGTCCTATAACACCTGCAAATGCTTGTCCTGAATTTATACCAAACACACCTATGGCAACGGCTATGGCTAGCTCAAAGTTGTTTCCTGCTGCTGTAAACGCTATTGCGGCATTCTTCGTGTAGTCCGCTCCTAAGCGCTTCCCAATAAAGAAACTGACCATGAACATGACAGCAAAATAGATTACAAGCGGTAATGCAATGCGTAGCACATCCAAAGGTAGCTGTACGATAAGCTGGCCTTTTAGGGTAAACATAACAACAATAGTAAACAAGAGCGCAATCAGCGTTAATGGAGATATTGCTGGAATGAAACGCTGATTATACCAGTCCGTACCTCTCACTCTAACCAACACGTAACGACTTGCGACACCCGCTGCAAATGGCAGCCCCAAGTATATACCTACTGACTTTGCTATCTCGCCCATGCCAACATCTACCGTCAAACTTTCTACACCAAACAGCGGCAGTAATATGCTGATGAACAGATAGGCATAAACGCTGTACAGGAGCACCTGAAAAATGCTGTTTAGTGCAACTAAACCTGCTGCATACTCCCTGTCGCCTTCTGCTAACTCATTCCACACAATAACCATAGCTATACAGCGTGCCAAACCGATCATAATAAGCCCTACCATGTACTCAGGTTTATCCCTAAGAAATAATATGGCAAGCGCGAACATCAGTACTGGCCCTATGACCCAGTTAAGTAAAAGGGAAGCGCTCAGCACTTTGGTGTTCTTAAACACTTGGCCTAGACTCTCATATTTAACTTTAGCCAGTGGTGGGTACATCATCAGTATCAAACCGATTGCTATTGGGATATTGGTCGTACCGCTGGAATAAGCATTTATTCTACTTGCTATGGACGGAAAGCAGTACCCACAAGCTACGCCAACCGCCATCGCAATGAATATCCACAACGTTAGATAGCGGTCAAGAAAGCCTAGTCGTTTACGGTTCGCAGCAGGCGCACAATCATTAGCACTCATGCTTTAAACGTTAACATGGTTAGCAACAAAGTCGTGGGCATACGCTTTTATCATTTCTCGAACCCTTCTAAACTCGCTCATGACTTCTTCAGGTGTGCCTGTTGCTTTAGCAGGGTCTGGAAAGTTGTAGTGCAGGCGCTTTGTGTTACCGGGAAAGAAAGGACAAGCTTCATTAGCGTTGTCACATACGGTGATGACGTAATCAAAAGGAATGGACACGTATTCATCCACATGATTGGAGGTGTGATGGGAGATGTCAATACCATCCTCAGCCATCACAGCAATTGCCTTGGGGTTAACTCCGTGCGTTTCTATTCCAGCACTGTAAATGTTTGCTCGATCGCCTGCAAAAGCTTTCAGGTAACCATGAGCAATTTGGCTACGGCAACTGTTTCCTGTACACAGGATTAAGATATTCTTCATTGTATGGATTGTTTTAAGTGCTTAGCAACAGCCAGAGCCGGGTGTACAGGCAGAAGCACTGCTTACTAAATTCTTCAATTGTACCTTTGGCTTTACTTCAACAACTGGTGTGCAGCATTCTTCACCTTGTTCATTTGTGCCGCAGCTTCCGCCTCGCTCAATCGCTTTACATTGCACGCTATCAGCTTGAAGGTCTACAACTAAGTTTTCACCTTCCGTAATGATGGCGTTAGGCAACATCTGCCGAGTGTCGAACTGTGAGTTTCCAAATTCTATTTTAACGATAGCGTTTGGGTTGAGTGGCAACACCTTCTCCACTAATGCCACAATAGATAGCGCTTTGTTGACCTGCATCGCGCGATCCTGTACCTCGTTGTCGGGCACCCATAGTTGCATGATTACTTCTGTCCATGCATTCATAACGCCTCCACAATCAACAGAGGTGATAGGCGCTTGCTTGATCTCTGTAATATGATAAGACGCTTCCACCAAAGTATCAGGTGCGTACCTGAATTGGAGGACTTGCTCAGTGTGAGCTTCTAGGTGTTCTTTGAAGGTTTGCCAGTTCATGGGTTCCATGTTACGATGGTTAATGTGTTATTGCAATATTACGATGATCGTTGTCAAAAAAATTCAGCAGCAGCTTGTAGGTTCCTTGTAAGCATCAAAGAAGTTATTCAACTGCTGTTGAAGTGCCTTCCAAGCATTAGGTTCTATGCAGTAACAAATGCTTGTTCCTTCAATAGTGCCTTGTATTAGTCCTGCGTTCTTAAGTTCTTTTAAGTGTTGGGAGATAGTCGCTTGTGCAAGCCCTAATTCATCTACCAAATCTCCACATATGCAAGCGTTCGCCTTAATGATGTGTTGAAGGATGGCTATTCGGGCTGGATGCGCTACGGCTTTGAGTAGAACCGATAATTGGTTTTGTTGCTCGTTAAAGATATCTGACTTTGTTATACCCATTGTATTACATCGCAATATTACGATATAGCACTTGTACTGTCAAGTGTTAATTTTAATTTGTGGTAGCCGGTTAAAAGAGGCTACCTTGTATGCCATTGACATGCTGTGATGCCCTCATAGGTTCAAATTGTTTATCAAGCTTAGGTGCTGCTTCCTTTACTGGCCTAAGCCATATATGACTACGTTCAGCTTCTGTAAACTCAATGTAATAAGGCATGTGGTAATCATTAATTAATGTCGTGCTCACTTTGTAGCCTCTGTAAAAGTCATTGGTTAATGAGTTCATGTGAGCTATTTCACCTTGTAAAGAGTTCAGCAACATATTCACCAACGCCATCTTGCAACAAGTAATTACATTCTTTATAAGCCTTAAATGTTTTTCGAAAACGCCCAAGGCCATTATCTTCCAATTCGGCTGGTTTCCAGTCTTGAGGTTTACACCTCATCTTCAATGATTGGTTGGTGATTAGGGTACTAATTACAAAGTACCTGCTTTGTCTTTCATGCGTTACTCTTAGAGCAACCGCATATTGGTCATTTGCTAATTTCTTGGTTGTTTTAAGGACAATAGCTATTGTAGCCATAACAATGTTTGTTATGACAGTCTACAGAAATGAGGTAAACAAGGGAGTAAACAAAGGGGTAAACAACCTTGAATAAAAATAATAAAAGCATATTCAATCAGTCCTAAAACCTCTCAAATATGCTTTCTTTTAGTCGGGATGGCAGGATTTGAACCTACGACCTCCAGCACCCCATGCTGGCGCGATACCGGGCTACGCTACATCCCGAAAGCATTAGCTAACCTATTCTGAATTGTTATCAGGAGTGCAAATATATATTTTTGATAAAAATTATAAAATCAAGTATTCTGTTCTATTCCAAATTTGTCACTACTCAATAGGTAAGGTAAACCAAAAGGTGCTTCCTTGTCCAAGTTCGCTGTCGGCACCAATTTCTCCCCCATGTCGTTTTATAATTTCTGCACTTATGTATAATCCCAAACCAAGGCCTGATACCTGGAATCCGGAGGCATCGACGCGGTAATACCTGTCAAACAAATGCTGTATTTTACTTTTAGGAATACCCGGACCTGTGTCAGATACTGAAACTTTTACAACGCCATCTACCTGTTCAATATGCATGGAAATCAGGCCGCAATCGGGAGCGTATTTTGCGGCATTATTAATAAAATTGGTTACAACCTGGTCTATTCTATGTTCATCGGCCAATATCTCCAACTCCAAATCACCGGTAATGCTTATGCGGTGGGAGCCGGTGATAGCAATTGGATTTGCACAGGCGTTAAGTAGCTGCGATAATATAAAATAAGTTTTATTAAGCTGCATTTCGCCCTGTTGCAGGCGGCGCACGTTAAGCAAATCGTCAACCAGTGCGCTTACACGCTGTATGCTCTTACGCGATTGCATAATAAGCTTTGGCATCATTGCGTTGGTTGGGTTATGCTTAATTTTATCCATCAACTGTAACGAAGCTTTTAAGCTGGTAAGCGGTGTTTTTAGCTCATGGCTTGCAATGCTTATAAAGTCATCCTTACGCTGCTCAAGCTCTTTTTGCTCAGTAATATCAACACAAGTAATTATATAACCGGCAAATGAACCATCGGGCCTGAACAATGGGTTACCTTTTGAAAGTATCCAGTAATAATGGTCGTTAACGCCGCGCAGTCTCAGCTCGCCTGTAAATGGTTCACACTTATTAAACGCTGCAAGGTAAAGTTCACGGTATTTTTGCTTATCATCAGGATGTATAAAGTCGGTCCATCCGTTGGCTGCAAGCGTGGCTTGGTCCTGGCCGGTAAAATCAGCCCAGGCTTTGCTCAAAAATGTAATTTGGCTGGCGTCATCTTCAACCGCTATCATAATACCCGATCCTTCGGCCATAGCCCTGAATCTTGATTCGCTTTCCTGTAACTCACGCGTACGGCCCAATACTCTTTTTTCAAGCTCCGCATTTAACTCATTGAGCTGTTGTTGTATTTGCTGTAATTCATCGTTAGTTGATACTAATTGTTCGTTGGCTGCTGCCAGCTCCTCGTTCAAACTAGTTTCACGGTTAAGCGCCTCCTCCTGCTCGCGCGAACGTTCTATTGCTTCCTGTCCTAACACGTTGTTAGTTACATCAGCTGCTGTGTGTAATATGCAATAAGTAACGCCGGCCGCATTTTTAACAGCCTTGTATTCATACTCATAATACCTTGTTTGCAACATGCCATTACGCAAAGTTTCTGCAGCAGAGATGCCTACTTTGCTTATACCCGTTTCAAATACACCTTGCAGGTAAGCAAAAAAGGGTTGGTCCTGCAATTCTGGTACAGCATCAATTAATGATTGCCCTATAATACTGCTGTCTTTACCCCAAAATTCGAGCATTGCGTTATTAGCAAACTCAATTGTAAGATCATTTCCGCTGTAAATAGCCGTTGCATCTTTCGATAACGACAAAACATGGAGTAACATTTCATTATTTAACGATGGCAGCGTGTTGATCATTTCCGTTTATCCAACTGTAGAGTGTATGCCTTCGTTACAAAAATAAACAAAGTGGTTGTAAATTATTGGGTTGCTTGTATCATAAACCCTCAAAACAATTAAAAAGTTTAACCATTAAGTGCATTTTTAAAATCCCTGCAATTTAAACCTTGAAAATTTTTAATGACTGCTATGTAAGCAAATACTTTTTTAAAATTTTCGTTTAAATTTATATTCCATACTTTAGTAGCAATAGTATGCAAACGCCCGATAGTTATACCCAATTAATAAGTAAGGTGAATGCTTTTATAAAGAGGTATTATCTTAACAACTTATTAAGGGGACTTATTTTTCTGGGCGCAGGACTCTTCAGTGCATACCTAACCATTGTTTTACTTGAGCATTTTGGCAATTTTAATACGGTATTGCGTACCGTACTATTTTATGCATTTATATTGCTTAACCTTGCGTTAATTGCACTGCTGGTTATACCGTCGCTTTTAGCTTATTTCAGGTTAGGAAAAACACTTACGCATGATGAGGCAGCGGAAATTATTGGTGAACATTTTACTGATGTAAAAGATAAACTGCTTAACACACTACAGCTTAAAAAACAAGCTCAGCAAAGTCATCAAAGCTACCAGTTGCTTGAGGCAAGTATTAATCAAAAAATTGCTGCGTTAACACCGGTTAGTTTTCCATCGGCCATAAACCTTGGCCAAAACAAGCACTATCTTAAATGGATTGCCTTACCATTAACATTAATTATTGTAATATCGCTTATTGCGCCTTCTATATTGACCGAGAGTACAAAAAGACTTATTGAGCACGATAAACATTTTGAACCTGCGGCCCCTTTCAAGTTTGTAATATTAAACAAAAGCTTAAAAGCGGTACAAGGAGCCGATTTTAAACTCAACATTAAGCTTGAAGGCAACAACCTACCGGCAAATGTCTATGTCCAAACCGGTAATAATACCTTTAAAATTGATAAAGAAAGCCTTTCTGCTTTTCATTACACGTTTACCAACCTTCAGCAAAATACATCATTCCGTATTTTGGCAAATGGTTTTAGCTCACAGCCTTATGAAATAAAAGTTGGTCTCAAACCATCTTTGCTAAGCTTTGATGCCCAACTGCAGTATCCGGCATATTTACATAAAACCAGTGAAAGGCTTAATAACGCCGGCGATCTTACCATTCCTGCAGGTACTACGGTAAACTGGTATCTACATACTGCTAATTCATCAGCCCTGAAATTTGTAATAGATGAGCAACCCAAACAACTGCAACCATACAAAGAAGGTGAGTTTAAATACAACCAACGTATTATAAAGGCTACAACATACAGTCTTACCCCTCAAGGCAACCATGTTAATGAGGGAGATAAAGCACAATACCGGATTAACGTTATTGCCGATGAAATGCCCTCCATAAATGTAGAGCAAAAGCAAGACTCCATAAGCAGCAAAGCAATTTATTTTACCGGCGATATTCATGATGATCATGGCTTTATTGCTTTGAAGTTTCATTTTAATGTGAGGAAACCGGGGAATAAATCACAAAACACCGTTCGCTCCGTAAAGGCCGATTTAAGTTCAAACCAATCAAACTTTTTTTACTACTGGAACCTAAAAGATTTGAATATTGAACCCGGGGCAGAGGTAAGCTATTACTTTGAAGTAACTGATAATGATGCCGTAACCGGCCCGAAAACCGTTCGTTCAAATGAACGAACATTACAGGTACCTACGCAAAAAGAGCTTGCCGGTCAATTAGATGCCAATAGCGAAGCTACAAAGCAAAAAATGCAATCGGCCGTAAAATTAGCTGCACAGGTTGAGCGCGATGCACAAAAACTTAACCAGTTGCTGCTAAATAAAAACTCATTAACTTTTGAAGAAAAAAAGCAAATAGAAGATTTATTGCGCCGAAAAAATGAGTTGAACCAATTGGTTAAAGATATACAGGCCGATAATAAACGAGACCGCTACAACCGCGAAGAAAACCAAAAGCAAAGCCCTGAATTACAGGAGAAGCAAAAGCAAATGGAAGATTTGCTGAACCATGTACTTGACGAAAAAACTCAGGACATGCTCAATAAGTTGCAGCAAATGATTCAAAAAGATCAGAAAGATGGTGCGCGAAGTGAGCTTTCAAAAATGCAGAACGATAATAAATCTTTGAAAAAAGAACTCGATCGTATGCTTGAGCTTTATAAGCAACTGGAGTTTGAACAAAAACTCAATCAAAATATTAATGAGTTGCAAAAGCTGGCTGAACAACAACAATCGCTATCTGAAAAAACAAAACAGCCTGGTGCTAATATGCAGCAATTGCTCAAAGAGCAGGAGGAATTGAAGAAAAATTTTGATGCCGTGCAAAAGTCATTAAACGATCTTAAAAAATCGAATGAGCAGCTGGAGCAAAAAAATAATTTCAACCCCGATGAAAAAAAGCAGGAGGAAATAAACCGCGAAATGGACAACAGCCGGCAGCAATTGCAAAAAAACGATAAGTCGAAAGCCGCCAGGTCACAACAGCAGGCAGCACAGCAAATGCAGCAAATGGCACAAAAAATGCAGCAAGATCAGCAGGAGGGTGAACAGGAAGAGAATATGGCTAATGCTCAACAGCTGCGCGAATTGTTAAAAGTGTTAGTTACCAGCTCTTTTGAACAGGAAAAGGTAATGCAGGCTTTTAAAGTAATGAGTGGAAACGACCCGATGTACGTTGGCATGGCTCAAAAACAGAAGAATATTAAGGATAATTTAAAAACAGCAGAGGACACTTTGTATGCCTTAAGTCGCCGTATACCACAAATACAATCAACCGTTAACCAGGAAGTAACTGCAATTAACACAAATATTGATAAAGCGCTCGAGCTGTTAGGTGATAGGCGTACACCCGAAGCAAACCGCAGCCAGCAATATGCAATGACTGCCATGAACAACCTTGCACTGCTGCTTAGCGAAGCATTAGACAATTTGCAAAATGCAAGCAGCAAAGGCGGTAAAAGCGGAAAGCAGCAATCATTGCAGCAACTGAGTCAAATGCAGCAGCAACTCAATAAAAACATGCAAAAAATGCGCGAACAAATGCAGCAGCAGGGTAACCAGGGTGAGAGCGCCAAAGGGCAAAGCCAGCAGCAACGCAGCAGCATAAGCGAGCAAATGGCACGCATGGCGCGGCAGCAGCAATTAATTAGGCAACAACTGCAAGAGCTTAACAGGCAGCAAAATAAAGACGGAACAGGTAAACTTGGCAACCTCGACAAAATTTCGAAAGAAATGGAACAAACTGAAAGCGATCTCGTAAACAAGAAAATCACGGAGGAATCGTTAATAAGGCAGCGGCAAATTCAAAACCGCCTGCTTGATGCTGAAAAAGCAGAGCAGGAACGGGAACAGGATAAGCAGCGGGAAAGCAGGGTTGGAAAAGATACACCCCCGGGTTATATAAAAGCTTTGCAGGAATATGAGCGCTTAAAAGCAAAGCAAACTGAGCAAATACAAACTGTGCCGCCTGCTTTAAATTTTTATTACAAACAAAAAATTAAACGTTACTTTGACCAACTCAATGCAAAATAATATTCAATCAGACGGTGTTCAAACAGGGGAGCTGTTTACACTGCAACTTCCGTCAACGTACGAGAGCATAACACAGCTTGAGGCCCTGATTGAGGAGATCGCAGATAAATTTAAAGTTAGCGAGGATACTTTTGCCAACATGATGACCTGCCTTAACGAGGCAGCAATAAACGCTATTGTACATGGTAATAAACTCAATGCCGATAAAAAGGTAATTGTTAATGCCGACGTTGATAGTAAACGTGCTATATGGACTATTACCGATGAAGGTGAAGGTTTTGACTTTAACGATTTGCCTGATCCTACCGCCGAGGAAAACCTGGAGAAACTTACCGGTAGGGGAGTGTTTATATTGAAGCATTTGGCCGATCAGTGCATATTTAATGCAAAAGGGAATGAGGTAGAGCTGCACTTTAAATTGTAAATGGCTGCTATTAACTTTTTTTTAGAAGATACCGCTTATAAACTAAAAAATAAGCTACAGCTTAAACGCTGGATAAAGGATACCATAATTAGCGAAGGCTACAAATTAGGGGAGCTTAATTATATTTTATGCTCTGATGAATATCTTTTGCAGATAAATCGTCAGTACCTAAATCACGATACTTACACAGATATAGTAACCTTTGACAACTCTGAACAGGAGGGCATTATAACTGGTGACATATTTGTATCTGTTGACCGCACGCAGGAAAACGCTGTTAAGTTTAATGTCGAGGCTGACAATGAGCTACATAGAGTTATTATTCATGGTGCATTGCATTTGCTCGGATACCTGGATAAGAAGCCTGCCGATAAGCAGTTGATGACTGATAAAGAAAACGAATATCTGGCAAAAAAAGCTTTTTGATTGCCTTTTGTTTAGCTACCTTTATTTAACAAAAACTAACATTTAACATGAAGATTTTAGCATTAATGCTTGCCCTGCTTTTTACAGCACCATCTACCGTTTATGATTTTAAACTAAAGAATATTGACGGTAAAGCATTTGATTTAAAGAAATATAAAGGCAAAAAACTATTGATTGTAAATACAGCATCAAAATGCGGTTATACACCACAATATACTGAATTACAAAAACTTGCTGATCAGTATAAAGATAAATTAGTGGTTGTTGGCTTTCCTGCCAATAACTTCAATGGACAGGAGCCAGGCTCAAATGGTGATATTAAAGCATTTTGCGAGAAAAACTTTGGTGTAACTTTCCCTTTAAGCGAAAAAGTGAGCGTTAAAGGGTTAGATATTGCGCCTCTGTTCCAGTATCTTACCACACAGGAGAACCCTGATTTTACCGGAGATATTAAATGGAACTTTGAAAAGTTTTTAATTGATGAGAACGGCAAACTTATTCACCGCTACCGTTCAAACGTAAAGCCTTTATCAACTGAAATAACCAGCCAGTTATAGTTTAAATGAATGTTTAAATGAAACGCCCCGGATGATATCCGGGGCGTTTTTTTATTATAAAATCTCCCGCTTTTATCCTGAATAATACCCCCACTGATTGTATGTCTGATTTTTAGTGAGCATCAAAAAACACAAAAGCATATTCAAAATGATTTTGCCTAAACGGAAAATAATTTAACAAATTATAAAACACCATATTTAACGGTTGGTTATACCTTACAAACAGGTACATCAGTATGAACCAATCAGATAAACTTACCCGCCGGCAAATAGTTGGCGGCTTGGGAGCCGGAATAGCCGCCGCGGCAGTGTCGCCGGTATTCGGGTCAACTCAAACATCGCAGCCGCAGGCTGATAATTTAACAATAGCACCTCTGGAAGATCCCACTACACGCTTTCCGAAGCCTCCATTTAAAGAACAATCACAGCCTTGGCCTGGCTTAGCCAGCAAAATGGAACCACGGCCAGATCATGGTGAAAAGTGGTACAAAGGTTCGGGCAGGCTTATGGGGCGTAAAGCACTTATTACCGGGGGCGACTCGGGTATGGGCCGCGCAGCAGCCATTGCTTATGCACGCGAGGGCGCCGACGTAGCTATCAATTACTTGCCTAATGAGGAGGAAGACGCTAAAGAAGTAGTTGCTTTAATAAAGGCTGCAGGCCGTAAAGCAGTAGCCATACCGGGCGATTTAAAAAGCGAAGACTTTTGCAAAAGATTAGTTGAGCAAGCTGTACAAGGTTTAGGCGGACTGGACATACTGGTAAATAATGCCGCCCGTCAGCAAACACGCAAAAGCATTTTAGAGGTATCTTCAGATGATTTTGATGCTACTATGAAAACTAATATTTACGCGCCGTTTTGGACCACTAAAGCAGCCGTACCGCACCTTAAACCAGGCTCTGCAATCATTTTTACTACATCCGAGCAGGCTTATGATCCTTCGGCCGAATTATATGATTACGCGCAAACTAAGGCAGCTAATATGAGTTCGGTGAAATCATTAGCCAAGCAACTGGCCGAAAAGGGTATACGTGTAAATGGCGTAGCACCAGGCCCTATATGGACACCTCTGCAAGTGAGCGGTGGCGCCACTATGGAAAAACTCAAAATGTTTGGCGGACAAACACCACTAGGCCGTCCGGGTCAGCCGGGTGAGTTAGCCTCTATATATGTTCAGTTAGCTGATGGAACCGCAAGCTATGCTACAGGGCAAATCTACGGTGCATCAGGCGGTGCAGGTAATCCGTAAATATTCCAACAAACAGAAAAGCCGCTTTAAAAGCGGCTTTTCTGTTTATTCTATTACATCTTCGGCATCCGGCGCATCATGTTGGCCATGGCTGCGGGGTTGCTTACTTGCTTCATTATTTTCCGCATATCTTCAAACTGCTTTATTAAGCGGTTTACTTCCTGCAAATCAGTACCCGAACCTTTTGCTATACGTGCACGGCGGCTTTGATTAATAGCATCAGGGTTAGCTTTTTCATGCGGAGTCATGGACTGAATGATGGCCTCAATTGATTTAAAGGCATTATCACCAATCTCAACGTCTTTCATCATTTTGCCCACGCCAGGTATCATACCCATCAAATCTTTCATGTTACCCATTTTCTTGATCTGCTGTATCTGGCTGTAGAAGTCGTTAAAATCAAACTTATTTTTACGAATCTTCTTTTGCAGTTCGGCAGCTTGTTTTTCATCAAACTGCTGTTGCGCACGTTCCACGAGTGATACCACGTCGCCCATGCCCAAAATACGCGAGGCCATACGGTCGGGGTGGAAAACGTCTAAAGCCTCCATTTTTTCGCCCGTACCAATGAATTTAATCGGCTTGTTTACAACCGATTTAATAGATAGTGCAGCACCACCACGGGTATCACCATCCAACTTGGTTAATACAGCGCCGGTAAAGTCTAAGCGGTCGTTAAACACCTTAGCAGTGTTCACAGCATCCTGACCGGTCATGGCATCAACCACAAACAGTATCTCGTGTGGATTGACGGCAGCTTTTACCTGCTCAATTTCCTGCATCATAGCCTCATCAATAGCCAACCTGCCGGCGGTATCAATTATAACTACGTTATTGCCGTTTTGCTTAGCCTGAGCAATACCCTCAAGGGCTATGGCTACAGGGTCTTTACTTTCGAGGTTAGCATAAACCGGAACACCTATCTGCTCACCTAAAACCTGTAATTGCGTTATTGCAGCAGGGCGGTAAACATCATCAGCAACCAGTAAAGGCTTTTTATTTTTCTGCGTTTTAAGGAAGTTGGCCAGCTTACCTGTAAAGGTTGTTTTACCGGCACCGTTTAAACCTGCAATTAAAATAATAGTAGGCGTTGCCGGAAAAGTTAATTCGGCAGTGGTACCACCCATAAGCGCCGTAAGCTCATCATTCATGATTTTGGTGAGCAATTGCCCCGGCGATATGGTAGTGAGCACGTTCTCACCTAATGCCTTTTGCCTTACATCATCTGTAAAGGCTTTGGCGGTTTTATAGTTTACGTCGGCATCCAATAAGGCTTTTCTAATTTCCTTCATGGTTTCGGCCACGTTAATCTCGGTAATAGTTCCCTGGCCTTTCAGAACCTTAAACGCCCTGTCTAACTTATCGGAAAGATTTTCAAACATGCTGATAAATACTGCTTTATTTTGAGCTTACAAAGGTATTGTTTTTTGCCGTAGGTTGTATACAAAGCCACAATTAACCAACAGAAAGCGAGGTTAAAATAATAACTAAATATTTAGTTATTTTTAACTTTTATTGTACCTTGCTAAAAAACAGTCAATGAAAACCTACTTAACACTTAGCTTGATCTTAATTACATTTACCACAACTGCAACAGTGGCGCAAACCATAAAGCGAATACCAACAACGGTAACTGTTGATGGTAGCGGCAGAACCACCGAACCACCTATATATAAGGATGAAAAAGGCAAGATTTTAGAGCTTAAACAAGTAATGAGCTACATGCAAACCGGTGATTATAAAATGGTGAAAAGTGCTGATAAGCGTAATAAGCCGGTATTTGTGGTCACCAAATCGCCTGGTTTTAACCGCAGGCCGGTTGCAGATGAGGTAGTAGTAAAGCCGCAATAATCCATTAACTCAGTTTTAAACGGCATAGTTACCGTTTAAAACTTATGCCCTATTTACAATATATTTAATAACCTCTAATATATTGTTGCGCAGTCTTTGGAGTTAGCGTTTATTTGCGCAAATGGCTTTACAAACCTGATGCGCTATTAAATTAGGAGTCCATTCAATGTAAAACACCTTACGGGAACCGGTAAATAATACCTAAGGCAAGGTTTTCGCTGGCCTGTATGCCGGGCTGGGTATCGGTACGGTTTACAAAGGCATCTCTGTCGTAAATAGCAACGCCTGTTACTGTAACTGCAACCAGGCGGTTAACTTTTGCAGCAATTGTTAAATCCAGGCGATGATCAATATTTTGTGCACCACGACCGTAAGGCACAAATATTTGATAACGTGATGTTAAACGCAAATTTTGCATAACTTCTTTATCAAACAAGGCAACTGCCTGGAATGCAAGCTCGTTATAAACTGATCTTCCAAGTTGTACGTTGTATGCCTTTGGCGGATTTCCGGAGTACTCAATGCCATCATTAAGTACAAAAGTTTGACGCGCGGTACCGGTACCAATACGTAAATCAAACCAGTTGTTAGGCTTGTACTCAAAACCGAATGATTCGGTTATATAACCTGGAGCCATAAACTGCGATATAAGTACAGGAGGCTTATTTGCGTCGTACCTGAAACCCTTATCAAATTGCGATTCAAAACTTAATGACCCGAAGAAGAACCACGATTTAGATAATTGTGTGGCCAGTTTATTATCCCAAAAAATACGGTCGTTGGTTTTGCGGGGTAGCTGCTCCTTGTTTTTCGATCTGCCGTAAAGCAATACCAACTGGGTAGTAAACACAAATGGCTGCTTATTGTACTCCAGCTTGTAATCAATATTACCGTTTATAGCAAAAGAGTTTACACCACCACCCGTCCAGTTATTGCTAAAGCTTGATTGATTGAAATTGATACCTATAATAGCCGTTTTGTGCCAATAGCTTATTTTATAATCCATCATACTAACGGGCATGTACTCGGGAGTTACAATGATTGGCCTCAACTGGCGGGGTACAGCATTACGGCGCGGACTAATACGATACCTGTTAATAAGATTGGTATCTATCTTAATGCTATCGCGGCGCAAACTGTCGGCACGGCGAAGGCTGTCGGTCGTTCGCTGTAAATTAAGCGCAATGCGTTGCAGGCTGTCGGCACGGCGCAAGCTATCGGTTTGCTGGGCAAAAGCCGTGGCGCACATAAACACAAAGGCAGACATAAACGTGAGTGCAGTTCTCAACATATTACAACAAATTAAACGAAAAATGCGCAACGGATAAAAATTTGAATTGAATTTCTTGAAGTATCATTTAAAACAGCTTACCCATGCCCAAAGTTTTCGCTTACTTAAATATTGGGCATCACGCTCAAAACGGTAAGCTTCGCGTTCAAAAACAATTTGCTCATAAGCAGTATAACGGTTGTTGTATTTTAACCTGTTAACAAGATAATTTAACAAGTAAAGTAAGTAAAATGGTATAACCAGCAGCTCGGCTGCCTGCATTAAATGTATGGTTTCGTGCCTTATTAACACTACATCATTCTTTAATACTTGTGTACGTACCAGTATAAACGGAAACAGGGCCATTCCATCAACTTTAAGGCTGCTTACAACAATAACCGGAAACTTCATGGCGTGAGCGGCACATAACCCGGCGCGTTAGGGTTACGCTGAAAGCGTTTAAGGTTTGATTTAATTTGGTTAATAAATTCGTAATCACTGGCGGTGGTTACCATATAGTAACTGGGCCGATAGCGGGCCATAAAGCTAGATAGTTGAGGATCTTGCAAACCGGTTACCTGTTGTACCAGTTTTTTACTAAAACGTTGGTCTATTACGTTTAACTTGTAATCCTGCTCAATAAGTTCGCGCAAATGTGTGGCATTACGTCCGCTGCGGCTTAACATGTTCCAGATAGCATCAATACCTATTCCGGCACCGTTAGGCCCAATGCTTAAAATATCCTTATGTGCTAATGAGCCATAAATTTTAGAATATGCTTTGCGGGTTTCCTGTAACTTTTGGTCGGCGGTGAGTATGGTATCGCGTACGTTTACCTCTTTAAGCATAATGCTTTTGGCTTTAAGGTATACCGCCATATCACCGGTGGCAGGTACTCGCACGGTATCGTTAAAGTAATTTTGCTTACTTATTACCAGGGCATCACCAGGGCGGGCGCTTATTTTAAAATCAGCCTTAAGGGTATTATATACCGACTGGCCGTTACGTAGGTTACGGATGTTGACTTTGGCTATACGCTCCTTGCTATCCTTGTCAAACACAAGACCCGCAACCTGTTTGTCTTGCGCAAACAAGGCCGGTGCTGTAAAACAAAAAAGCAACAATAGCCAATATCTCATCAATAACTCAGAATTTAACGGGGAACAAAGGTTTAAATTATAAACAAAACAAACGTACTGAGTTTGATAAATTTAACGTTTTTTAACAGCTCTGTTAAACCAGTTGTTACTTTGCTATAATCAGTTGCTGCCCAATCTTAATATTATTATCGTTCATATTATTAAGCGCCTTCAGCTCTTCAACAGTGAGTGCATAGCGTTTTGATATGTTATACAAAGTGTCGCCGGTGCTTACGGTGTGAACTTTTACAACGGGCTGCGCCTTCACAATGGTATCTTTTTGAGGATTTGTACTATTTTGATTTATTTCGGCCAGTACCCGGTCTTCACGACGTATTTTTTGCACTTCTCCTTCCGGGCGGTCATACTGATCAAGTCCGTACTTCTTTATAGTATTGATAAGTAGTTCAGGATATTTAGGGTTAGTAGCGTAACCGCATTGTTTCAAACCGTATGCCCAGCCAACGTAGTCATTTTTATCTAACTCGAAAAGCATAGCGTAACGTTTGCGTTTTAAGAACTCTGAATGATCACGGTACGACTCTTCCGGGTTGCTGTATACCCTAAAACAGTCGTCAACTTTATCATCATCTTTATAATAGCTGCGACCTGTCCAGTCACTTGTGCATTTAATACCAAAGTGGTTGTTGGCATAACGGGCTAACTCACCATTACCAAAGCCCGACTCCTGTAACCCTTGCGCAAGGGTTATACTGGCCGGTATACCATAAAGATTCATTTCTTTTATAGCAATAGCTTTAAAACGTTCAATGTAAGTTGCTACGGTATAGCTTGTAACCGCAGTTGTACCCGCTACAGGCTGATTTTCTTTTTGTACCCGCTCATTATTCTTTTTGTACTCGGGGTTGCGCTTTACCTCGGGTGCAGGTTTATTTACAGTAGTATTGCCAGGAGTACGGGGAGGAGTGTAAACCGTTTTACGACGCGATGAACAAGCCGATAACAATAAGGTAATTATAAATAAGTAAGCTATGTTTTTAACCACGGGAAATTAAAATGCTGTTATATAAAAAAGTCATTGCAACATATAAAACAATCTCTGTACGAAGGATGCCTTTGACAAGCATAGTTCAGTGACTGCCTCATACCTCGCAATGACGGGTATTAAACTTTAATGATATTTTTATTGTCTTTTAGGTTCGGCGGCCTTTACAGAATCGGGCTGCTCATCATAGGCATGCAAATCATACCTTTTAATTAAGCCTAAAACCTGCGAACCCCACCTTTTACTGCTGGCATAACCGCTGCGTTGTATTCCTTTAACCCAGCTTTTGTAATCATAATGTGAAAGTGATTGCGAAAGATGGCTGAATTGCTTACGCTCGGTCATGATGCGGGCAAAATCCTGGAAAGAGTCTGTTGCTGAGTCGTATTGTTTGTAGGCCGATTTGGTTTTCTTACGACCTGTATAAGATACAGGGCTTCTGCCTTTTACTCCGAAGTGATTGTTTTGAGTACGGGCAAGTTTGCTGTTTCCGCTGGCGCTTTCATGCATAGCTATAGCTAAAATGATGCTTGCCGGCACACCGCTCTCGTGCATTATGCGAATGGCATTATCTTTGAACTTATCCACATAGGATTTTGAAGTGTTCTGTGCCGAGGCCGCAAAAGCCGAAGATAACAAACAGGCAATCAGTAAGATTTTCTTCATAATTTACTTTTTTCTGATGACAAGCACGCCGTCGCGCACAGGGAGTATCAGTTTTTCAACCTGTGTACTAACAGCAATGGTGTCATTTAGTTTTCTGAAAAGTTCGGTGTCGTTGTCTTTAGCGTCTCCGTACACTTTTCCTTTCCACAAAACGTTATCAATTATTATTAAACCTCCCGGTCGTATTTTGTCAATGATCAACTCGAAGTAAGCTAAATTGCTTTTTTTATCCGCGTCGATGAATGCAAGGTCGTAAATATTTTCTGATAATCCAAATAACACATCCCTGGCATCCCCAATGTAAAGTTGTATACAGTCTTGTACGTCAGCTAGTTCGAAATTGTTTCTAAGCGTTTCTTCTTGTTCACGGTTCACTTCAATGGTGTGTACTTTACCACCCTCCGCAAGCCCTTCGGCCAGGCAAATAGTGGCATAACCCGTAAAAGTTCCTATCTCTAAAATAAGCTTTGGCTGTACCAGTTTGCTTAACATGCTTAGCAACCGGCCCTGATAATGCCCGCTCAGCATGTTTGGCTTTAACTGCTTTAAATACGTTTCGCGGTTTATTTTTTTCAGCGCCTCGGGTTCAGGGTCGCAATGAGTTTCAAGGTAAGCCTGCAAATCATGGTTAAGTATTTCCATTAGGCAAATGTCGGTGTTTTTTAAAGCAACACCAAAGAGGGAAAACCTAGATATCAGTTTAGTTAATTATTTAACCTTTATGACAACATACTATATAATATTGATAATAACTGTCAATATATTAACTCCTGCCTTAAGTAGCTTTGATGTAAATAAACCAATTACCTACTAACCTATCTTCATGAAAACATCAGCATCAGGAGCGCCACTTCCATGGCAAAGCCGTGTCTTTTGCGTGGAGTTCAACACCCGCGGACATCCCCATTTTGAAATGTATTACTAGCCATTCCATTCTTAATCACAAATTTTTAAACCTGTATTTATTATGAAAAAACTTAATTACCTGCTAACCCTAAGCATATTGTTTATGGTTATAGCTGTTAACACATCATGGGCGTCAACCGGCAAAAAACAAAATGAACATTGGGGAACGCCATACTCGATAGCTTATTTGGCTAAACATCACAAATTAATTGAAGCTAACAAGGCGTTTAATTATACAACTGTTTATTTCAATATTTACCTTCCGCCAAACACTTATTTCACTTATTGGACGGTAACATTTGATAATGGCATAAATACCTACACCTTTAACACCGACCCTTACGCTCATTACAATCCGCCATATTATGAAGATTCATGGTCGGGTATTCCGCAAGGTACCTACACTGTTACCATACATAACAATGGATATGGCAACGGTTACTTATTTGATGCTGTTTTAGACTTTGTTGATGCTAACAGCCAATCACAGTCACCTTACTTCTGGGATAAAAACACCGACTACTCAGACTTTGTATTTCAAAACGTTTATGTACCCGGCGATCCGAATACATCAATAGGAATGAGCCTCTCAGCTCATCAATAATTTACACAGGTAACAAATCATTCACAACAGAAATTATTATTATGAAAAAACTTGTTTATGTGTTTACAGTAAGCTTGTTACTGATTGCAATTGCCTTCAGCGACTCTATGGCTGCTCATAACAAGCAGCAAAAGCAACACTGGGGAACGCCGTACTCTATAAATTATTTGGCTAAGAATCACAAGCTGATTGAAGCCAACAAGGCCTTTGACAACACCAAAATATATTTTACGGCCTACCTTCCGCCAAATACTTATTTAACGTATTGGACAATAACTTTTGATGATGGAACGAATACGTATGAACTTCAAACTGATCCTTATGGTTACTATAACCCTCCTTATTACGAAGATTCATGGTCAGATATTCCGCAGGGAACGTACACAGTTACCATACATAGCAACGGTTATGCTAATACATACATTTTTGATGCTATACTAGATTATGTTGATGCTAACGGACAACCGCAGTCGCCTTACATTTGGGATAAGCATACAGACTACTCTGATTTTGTATTCCAAAATATTTATGTGTCCGGAGGTACTAACTCCTTCATTAACATTTACCTGGCGGCTCATAATTAATTCACACAACTGATAAATTATTAATAATTAGAAATTATTATCATGAAAAAACTTGTTTATGTGTTTACAGTAAGCTTGTTACTGGTTACCATCGCATTCAGTAACTCAATGGCTGCTCATAACAAGCAGCAAAAGCAACACTGGGGAACGCCGTTTTCTATTGCATATTTGACCAAGCATCATAAGCTGGCCGAAGCTAATAAGGCATTTAATTACACCAGGATATATTTCAACATTTACTTACCGCAAGGCACGTCTTTTATTCATTGGACGGTAACGTTTGATGATGGTACCAATACCTACACATTGAATACCGATCCTTACGGTTTTAATTATGGTTCGTCTTATGACTACTCATGGTCGGGTATACCGCAAGGCACTTACACTGTAACTGTACACAATCAAAGCTATGCTAACAATTATTACTTTGATGCAGTGTGCAGTTTCACTGATGCTAATAATGAGAATCAGGCACCTTACTACTGGGATAAAAACACTGATAACAGCGATTTTGTATTTCAAAACGTTTATATCCCCGGCGATCCTGGTACTTCAATTGATCTTTCACTATCAGCACATCACTAAATTACAATCAAAAAGGAGAGCTTTAAAGCTCTCCTTTTTAGTTATTAACTGCTACTCAGTTGCAAGCGTATCAATATGCACATTGGAGCGCTTACTTAAAAAATCCATAATCTCCGGCTGGTGTCTATTATAATGCAAACCTTTTCCAGTATCCCATACGTTACCATCGGTAAATAAAATATGATAATGGGGGATCCTGAGTTAGCACGTTACCTTCCTCGCCCGATCGGGTGTATTCTACATAGGTTATTTTCTTTACCTGTTTAAAGTTGTATTCCTTTACACCTGTACCCTTGAACTTGTTAACCTCTATTTTATAATTCCATATTTTGATGTAATAGTCGCTCATGAAAAAAATCATCACCAAGGCTATTACACCAGCCACCCACGCCATTTGCCTAAACACCTTCATACCGTCATAACCATGTTTCAGGTTGGTAAACAAAGTATATTCGGTATATTCCACACTGGTTAAAATAATGCTGTAAACAATCCTAATTGGAAAATAAATAAGGCTTACAGCCATAAAAAGCGCCGGAATATACCATAAGTCATGATCAATAAACAGCTGATACTTTATGCGGGGGTTATCATCAGCTTCCCATTGCATAAGGTATTGCAGTAACTGACCAATGGCCCATATCATAAGCGGCAAAAAAATGATTAAGGGTATAAGGCCAAACCATTCCCACTTCTGGTACTTATGTTTGAGGTCGGCAAAGCTTAAATAGTTATCTGCTTTGGTTGGCTTGTATGTAAACAACAGGGGTAAAGCACCCAACAATATAGCAGCAACAATTTCGGTAAGCCAGGGGTACATGGGCAAGGTTTAAAATCCAAACGACTTCCGCTCCATCCACGATTGCAATAGTATAACGGCCGACACGGTATCAACCAAACCCTTATCCTGCCTGCCTGATTTTTTTACACCGCCCGCCAGTATAGCCGCCGATGCCATTTTTGAGGTAAAGCGTTCGTCCATCATTTCAACAGGCGTATCAGGAAAAGTCTTTTTCAACAAATTAACAAAACCCTTAACATGCATGGCAGATTGTGATGGTGTATTGTCCATTTGCTTAGGTTCGCCTACTATAAAAAGTTCAACCTGCTCGGTTTGCAGGTACCTTTTTAAATAATCAACAATTTGATTTGGGTGTATGGTATCAAGCCCCGTGGCTATCATTTGCAGCGGATCGGTAACGGCAACGCCTATGCGTTTGGTACCGTAATCAAAAGCCATTATTCTGGGCATATTACAGGAGGTGTGTGGCCAAAGGGCTGTTATTAATAAACTATTGAACAAAGTTAATTTAATTATCACAAAATATCCGGCCTCCGGTGTTGCCATGTCCTGCAATGGAAAAATTCCCTATCTTGCACCAATGCAGTTTAAAGAGATAGTAGGGCAGCAAGCTGTAAAGCAACGTTTATTAAACACCGTTCAGGAGAACAGGGTTAGTCATGCCCAGTTGTTTTTGGGCCCCGAGGGTTCGGGTAGTTTGGCGTTGGCGGTTGCTTATGCTCAATATCTCTCGTGTGAAGACAAGCAGCCTCATGATTCGTGCGGTGTATGTGCCTCATGCCGTAAGTACGAAAAACTGGTTCACCCCGACCTGCACTTTTCATATCCCTTTTTTGCTTCAGATAAAAACGACACCGCCCTCAGCTTTATTGAGCAATGGCGCGAAGCACTTTTAACACATCCGTACCTAAGTCTTGATTTATGGCGCGGATACCTCGAAGCGGAAAACAAACAGGCAAACATTAACATTGCCGAGTGCCATCAAATTATCAAAAAACTGAGTTTAAAGCCATTTGAATCCGTTTATAAAATTTTGATTTTATGGCTGCCCGAATATTTGGATAAAGAAGGGAATACGCTGCTTAAAATTATTGAAGAACCACAACCTAATACCGTATTTCTACTGGTTGCACAAAACCAGGATCAGATATTAAACACCATATTATCGCGTACGCAACTAGTTAAAATACCAACGCTGGGTTATACCGATGTACGCGATTATTTGGTTAATGAAAAAGGTATACCGGGCAAAACCGCCGAAGAAGCGGCTTACCTAAGCAGTGGCAACTTAACCGAGGCCTTAACCATGCTTACCCAGGAAACAAACAGTTTTCATCAGGATTTTTTAGACTGGTTGCGCAAATGTTATAGCAACAAAGGTTTGGAAATGATGAAGTTTGTTGAGAAGATAGCCAAGGCAGGCCGTGAACCACAAAAAAACTTTATACGCTACGGCATTAATTATATACGCGAGTGCTGCCTTATATTAAGCGGCGCCGGTGAGCTGGTACATTTGCCTGCTGCCGAAAAAGAAACGGCACAAAAAATGTCGGCCGTAATGACCATTGAGATGACCGAGGCTATAACCAACGTGCTCGAGAAGGCGCATTACGCCGTGGAACGAAATGCAAATCCTAAAATTTTGTTTTTAGATGTATCTTTGCAGATTATAAAAATATTACATTTTAAAATTATCCCGCAAGGGAATCAATATATAACCTGATATGGGATGTGGAAGTTGCTCAACCGGAGGCGGATGTACGCCGGCTGGCTGCAAAAGTAATGGATCATGCATGACCAATGGCTGCAGTAAGCTGGATGTATATGATTGGCTGTCAGATATGGATATGCCATCAAACTTTAAAGCTTTCCAAATAGTTGAGATTAAATTTAAAGGCTCGCGTAAGGATTTTTACCTAAACGCTGATAATATATACCTTGAAGCCGGTGAACTGGTTGCGGTTGAAACAGCAACCGGTGGCTATGATATTGGCCACGTATCATTAACGGGCGAACTGGTGCGCATGCAAATGCACAAACGCCATGTTAAAGAGGCCGATGTTACTAAAAAAATCTATCGCCGTGCATCAACTGCTGATGTTGATAAGTGGAAACTGGCCAAAGACCTTGAGTGGGAAACCATGCACAAGGCCCGTACACTGGCATTAAACCTTAACTTATCAATGAAAATAAGTGATGTTGATTACCAGGGCGATAAAACCAAAGCTACGTTTTATTATACTGCCGAAGGACGCGTTGATTTTCGTGAACTGATTAAGAAAATGGCTGAGGCCTTCCGTATTCGCATTGAAATGCGACAGATAGGTATGCGACAGGAAGCCAGCCGTTTAGGCGGTATTGGATCTTGCGGGCGTGAGTTATGTTGTTCAACCTGGTTAACTGATTTTAAAACAGTTTCAACATCTGCGGCGCGTTATCAAAATCTTTCACTAAATACGCTTAAACTGGCCGGACAGTGCGGTAAGCTTAAATGCTGCCTCAATTACGAGCTCGATAGCTATATGGATGCGCTTAAGCATATTCCTGATAATGTAAACTATTTGCGTACCGAACAGGGGGAAGCCCGCCTGCAGAAAACTGATATTTTTAAACGTATGATGTGGTTTAGCTTACCCGGTGCCGAAAACTGGATAGCTTTGCCAATTTCACGTGTTAAAGAAATTCAAAAACTAAATAAGGAAAACATTACTCCTGAGTACTTCTTAGAGGAGGTTGAAGAGAAAGCAGCACCGGCTAAAGTGCTTGATTATGAAAACGTAGTAGGGCAAGACAGCCTTACCCGTTTGGACGAGCGTGGCCAGCAAAATCGCAATCGTAATAAAAAGAAGAAGAAACCGGCTCAGGGTGGTACCGGCAACCAACTACAACAACCGCAACAGAATGCGGAGCAGCGTAAGCCACAACAAAATGCAGAGCAACGCAAAGCTCAACAAAACCAGGGCGGCGGCAATAATCAGCAACGGCAAAATAATAATCAGCAAAGGGTGAATCCAAACAGGCAACAGCAGGCTAAACCAGCCCCTGATGCTGTAAAGCCGTCGCCGGTTACATCTGAAGGTGAAGCAAATGCTGAAGCGGCAGAAAACCCTAACAAACGCAATAACCGCAGGCACCGTCCAAACCGAAACCGTGGTGGTGGCGGTAATAAACCCGACAATAATCAGCAACCACAAGCCCCGCAGGCATGAAATTAGTTAAGTTATTAAGTTACTCATTACTGGGTTATTTGTTAATAACTACAGTAAGCGGCTGCACCGATCCGGGCAGGGTAATGGACGAAAACAAATCTGTAGCTAACCATAACTGGAGCTATGGTAATAAGATAAAGTTTGATGTACAGATTGATGATCCGGCGGTAGCGTACAATTTGTATTTCAACCTGCGGGTAACAGCCAATTATAAATACTCTAACATATTTATGCTGCTTTACCAAAGCGGGCCAGGTTTGAAAAAAACGACACCTACGCGGTTTGAACTTAAGCTGGCCAGTCCAACAGGTGAATGGTTAGGCAAGGGATCGGGCAGTATGTACAGCTATCAAATTCCGTTTAATACTAATTACCGTTTCCCGGCAAAAGGTGTTTACCATTTTGAAATTGAACAAAACATGCGCGATAATCCTTTACGTTCAATTAACGATGTAGGGTTACGTGTTGAAAAGGCAGAATAGTTATTTTAAACTATTTGCAATAGCGGCTGTTGCTTTTTAAAATAACTTACAACTCGTTATGAAAAAAGCCGCCTGTTTACTCATGTTAATTTCGGCTATGGTTTTATCAGCCTGCAATGCCTCCACCAGTAAAACCGGTGGTGATGTGGCCGATTCCGGCATGAACCATGGTAGTTCTGGCCCGGCTGATAGCGTGGGCGTAGTATCTCCGGGCAATCCTGCGGGTAACGCTACAGGTACAGGCTCAACTGATACAGGCACAACCGGCAGCAGCCAGGGGGCACCGGCAATAGATACCAGCCGCCGTATGTAGCCAATAAATTTAATTAGCATTTTTAATAAATACTGCTTTCATTTGCTAAAATTATTATCAGATGGAAGTATTGGTACTAGGTGGAGTTATAGTTTTTTTGCTGGCTGCACTTTTGTGGGTTATCAGTAAAGGCAGGCCTGCCAAATTCTCTGATAGTGATTTAAACCAACTAAAAGCTGATAATGATCATCTACGTATAAAAATCAGCGTAGCCGAAGAACGCATCAATAATATACTAGCCGAGAAAAATAATATTGCTCAGCTACTTAAGGAAGAAAATCAAAAGCTTACTACGCAATTACAGGCCGAACGTTTGGCATTAGCTCAAGCCAACCAGGCACTTGAGAGTAACCGCTCATATTACCAGGCGCAGCAGGAAAAACTTCGTGAGCAAAAAGCTGAAATGGAACAAACCCGTTTGCATTTTCAGCGCGAATTTGAAAACGTAGCCGAAAAACTTCTCAAAGAAAAATCACGGGAGTTTACCGATGTTAACAGGCATCAGTTAGATCATATTTTGAACCCGCTCAAGGAAAACCTGAAGGCTTTTGAAGATAAGGTAGAAAAGGTTTATAACATGGAAGCTGCCGACCGTAATACTTTAAAAGGGGTTATTACACAGCTTATGGACCTTAATAGGCAAATTAGTAACGAAGCGCAAAATCTTACCAAAGCGCTCAAAGGAGATAATAAAAAGCAGGGTAACTGGGGCGAGTTCATCCTCGAAAAAGTACTGGAGCGTTCAGGACTGATTAAAGACCGCGAGTATCGCCTGCAGGCTGCTCATCAAGACCAAGAGGGTAGCCGCTTTATGCCCGATGCCATTATTGACCTGCCCGATGATAAACACCTGGTGATTGACTCTAAAGTATCGCTGGTAGCTTATGAGCGGCTTGTGAACGCTGAAACGGAAGACGAGCGTAAACTGTATGCCAAAGCCCACGTAGAGTCCATTAGGCAGCACATACATGGCTTATCGGCCAAGAACTATCATGACCTGCAGAGAATAAACTCGCCCGATTTTGTATTGCTTTTTGTGCCTATTGAATCATCCTTCAGCTTTGCAATACAGCTTGATGCTGATTTGTTTAACGATGCCTGGGATAAGCGGGTGGTAATTGTTAGTCCGTCAACCTTATTAGCTACCCTGCGCACTATTGCCAGTATGTGGAAGCAGGAGCGCCAAAACCGTAACGTAATGGAAATTGCGCGCCTAAGCGGTGAAATGTATGATAAATTTGTTGGCTTTTTAACTGATATGGATGGTATAGGCCGCAATATTAAACAAACCCAGGATGTGTATGAGCGCGCCCTTAACAAACTTAGTGAGGGCCGTGGAAACTTAACTATTACTGCCGAAAAAATTAAAAAGCTGGGCGCCAAAGCCAACAAGCAAATTGACGGGAAGTTTACCTCATTATTTGAAGATGAGTAGCATTTATGTTGTTAGCTGTTAGATTTCAAGGTTATATTATTTATAAATTTGAGTAATGCATCCCCAATTTGAAACTTATCTTCAAACCCATACTAACCTTACGGCTAATGATATAGCACTGGTAAGCAGTATGGCAACTTTGCGTGTTTTAAAGCGAAATGAAAGCGTGCTTGATGCCGGTGATATTTGTAAGCACAAAACGTTTGTAGTATCTGGCTTATTGCGAAATTACGGCGCATCGGCAGATGGTAGTGAACATATCCTCAGGTTTTCGCCTGAAAACAGCTGGACACTGGATGTGGAGAGTTATGATAAGCAGGAACCATCAGTTATTAACATATCGGCCATTGAACCCAGCCAGGTGCTTATGTGGAGCAAAACTGATTTTCAGCACTTATTGGTTAATGTACCTGCTTTAAAGGAATTGGCTGAGCAACTAATTGCTAATAATACATACTACAGCAGCCAACGTATGTTAACAACTTTAAGCGCCTCTGCCGAAGAAAGGTATGAAGATTTTATCCAGCGTTTTCCAAATTTACTTGCCCGTTTACCATTACGCATGATTGCGGCTTATTTGGGCATATCACTTAAAACACTTACCCGCATACGCCACGCACAATTAACCCGGTAATTTAAATTATGGTCAA
Organism: uncultured Mucilaginibacter sp.; assembly: GCF_913773635.1. Taxonomy (GTDB): domain Bacteria; phylum Bacteroidota; class Bacteroidia; order Sphingobacteriales; family Sphingobacteriaceae; genus Mucilaginibacter. Next base: position 153,575 of record NZ_CAJYGQ010000011.1, on the reverse strand, counting down.
ATGACCTTGTTTATCAAGGCCTTTGCCTTACACCTTTGTGCTAATAAAACATATTACTATGAAAATATTTGTAACTGGAGCTTCAGGTTTCGTAGGCTCTGCCATTGTCAACGATTTAATACAGCATGGTCACCAGGTTTTAGGGCTTGTAAGGTCTGATAAAGGTGCCGAACAGGTAAAGGCTGCGGGTGCCGAAGTGTTGATAGGAGATGTTAATAACCCCGATCATTTAAAACAAGGCATATCTGTTTGTGATGCGGTTATACACACTGCATTCAATCATGATTTTTTGCAATACAAAGCAAGTTGTGAGGCCGACAAAATTGTGATTCAAACAATGGGTGATTTACTTGCTGGTACTAATAAACCACTGGTAATTACCTCCGGAGTAGGGCTTTTAAACTATAATCGTTTAGTAACCGAAGATGACGCGCTTCCGGCCGGCTCAGATGTAATCCCTCGTGCGGCATCTGAGGAAGCAGCAGCGCAGGTTGCCACTAAAGGCGTGAATGTATACATTGTGCGGCTACCGCCAAGTGTACATGGTGCCGGCGATTATGGCTTTGTACCCATGGTTATTAACATGGCGCGGGATAAAGGCGAATCGGCCTACGTAGGTGATGGCAACAATCGTTGGCCGGCTGTAAGCCGTACTGATGCTGCATCGGTTTATCGTCTTATTGTGGAAAAACAACCGCAGCTTAAAGTATTTCATGCTGTTGGCGAAGAAGGTATTCCTTTTAAAGAAATTGCAACAGTTATTGCCAATGGTTTAAATTTACCCTTGGTAAATAAAAACGGTGATGATATTGCAGCGCATTTTGGATGGTTTTCACACTTTGCTTCCATCAATTGTCCCTCAGACAGTATCAAAACCCGTGAAGCACTAAACTGGAAACCGCAAGGGCCGGGCCTGCTTGAGGATATAGCAACAGCCGGGTATTTAAGTTAAGAATTAATGAAAAAGCCTGCGCAAGTTAATAACCTGCACAGGCTTTTTTTTTGAATGTATAACACGATTATTTTTTAAAAGCGTTCCATCCCTGAGCTTTAAGTTCATGCACTTGTCCGCCTTTAGAGATAAGCTGGCAACCTGCCGATGCTTCAGTAATGTAACCAATTATACTTACATCAACATCATGCTTAATTTTATCATAGTCAGCCTGCTTTACGGTGAAAAGCAGTTCGTAATCTTCACCACCGCTTAAAGCACAAACCGTAGGATCAAGGTTAAATTCACGTGCGGTATCATACGTCATCGGGTCAACCGGAATTTTTTCTTCATACAGCTGGCAACCCTTATTGCTTTGCTTACAAAGGTGTAAAATTTCGGAAGCTAAACCGTCTGACACATCAATCATTGAGGTTGGCTTTACCTTCAAATCTTTTAACAATTGCACAATATCATGCCGTGCTTCGGGTTTAAGCTGGCGCTCAATAATATAATCTTTACCCTCTAAATCGGGTTGAATTTTTGGGTTTTCTAAGTAAACCAGTTTTTCACGTTCTAACAACTGCAAACCAACATAGGCTCCGCCCAAATCGCCTGATACGCAAAGCAAATCTCCTTCTTCTGCGCCGTTGCGATAAGTTATGTCGGCTTCATCAGCTTCGCCTAAAACAGTTATACTAATTACTAAGCCCTGCTTGCTTGATGTGGTATCACCGCCTATAATATCAACATTATACTGCTGGCAAGCCAGGTATATGCCACTGTAAAGTTCTTCAATAGCCTCCAGGGTATACTTGCTTGATAGGCCTAATGATACGGTAACCTGTGTAGGCCGGGCATTCATGGCGCAAATATCGCTTAGGTTAACTTGTATAGCTTTGTAACCTAAATGTTTAAGCGGAGTGTATGCCAAATCAAAATGAATGCCTTCTAAAAGCATATCAGTTGATAACAAAACCTTTTTATCGGCATAATTCAATACTGCAGCATCATCACCAACACCTTTAACCGTGCTTTTATGCTTAAGCTGTATGTTTTGAGTTAAATGGTCAATTAATCCAAATTCGCCTAACTTTTCAATATCGGTTTTACCGGCGTTGTCAAACATGTCCATAACTGCAAAAATACAAAAAGCTTACTGATTATGTATTTTATTCGTCGGGCATATCCCTAATCACACTTATCACTGAGTTTTCGACATAATCAATCAACAGGAGGGATGGAATCATTTACAGTCACCAGCTTTAAACTGTAATAACTTGATCAGAATTAGTAACTAAGAGATTTATTAACATTTATGTGAATAACGATTATCAATTAAAACAATCATTCAATTTACGAGCATTATTAACGCAAAAAGACCGGTCGTATAACCGGTCTTTACGTATTTTGTGAATAAGTATGCTGCTTACAAACCTAACTGTGCAGATATATCCAACATCCGTTCAATTGGCTTCACTGCTTTTTCAATAATATCTGCAGGAAGTGTTATCTCAGGCATCTCGTTTTTAAGGCACAAATAAAGCTTCTCCAGCGTGTTTCGTTTCATGTGAGGACAATCATTGCATGCGCAGGTATTGTTCGGTGGAGCGGGTATAAACGTCTTCTCCGGGTTATCTTTCTCCATTTGGTGAAGTATACCTGCTTCAGTAGCCACAATAAATTCTTTTGCCGGGCTGCTGGTTGCATATTTCAATATACCGGTTGTTGAACCAATGTAATCGGCCAGCTGCAATATGTGTTCCTCACACTCCGGGTGAGCCAGAATTTTGGCTTCAGGGTGCCGCTCTTTAAGCTTAGTTATCTTTTCGCGGCTGAAAATCTCATGTACCATACAGGCGCCATTCCACAAAACTAAATCTCTGCCTGTTTTTTTGGCTACATAAGCGCCCAGGTTACGATCAGGACCAAAAATGATCTTCTGATCGGCCGGCAAGCTTTCAACAATTTGTACGGCATTACTTGACGTGCAAACAATATCACTGAGTGCCTTCAACTCCGCAGTACAATTCACATAAGTTATCACCAGGTGATCAGGATAGTTTTCCTTAAACTTTTTAAACAAATGCGGTGGACAACTATCAGCCAAAGAACATCCGGCTTTAATATCGGGTAACAATACCTTTTTCTCGGGCGATAGAATCTTTGCAGTTTCGGCCATAAAATGTACGCCTGCAAAAACAATGATGTCGGCATCAGTTTTAGCTGCCTGTTGTGAAAGGCCTAAACTATCGCCAATATAATCGGCTATATCCTGTATCTCGCCTTCCTGATAGTAGTGGGCAAGTATAACAGCGTTCTTTTCTTTTTTTAGTTTTTCGATTTCGGCGTAGAGATCAAGCGTTGGATCTATTTCCTCTTCAACAAAACCTTTTATGTTAATTTCTTCTAAAATGTCCATTGTTCACAGTACAATAAATACAATATATTTTAATTTATATAAATCTCTTATTGTTTATTAGTGTGTTAGTAATGTGGGGAAGTGATGGTGAATTTAATTGCTGATATAACTTATTACACTTGTTTCCACAGGTTATCCACAGTGCTAAAAACTTAATTGATTGATTTTCAAGATTACATTTTAATCCACATCTATGTTAATAAACTGTTATGTTAATTAAAAGGCAGTTTTAACAATGTTGGTTTCTTGAGTGTTTGTCATGCAAAGTGTATGCCTCTATTGGGGATAAATAAAGTTTTTGCCCCGTTTGTTCACATCGACAAAACTTATTAGCTATTTACTTACGCAAAATTAACATCTTTTAACGGCCTTATCCACACAAGTATTACTTTTACACATTGTAGACACTATTTATGATTAGAAATGTGGATTTCCTGGTAGTTGGTTCGGGCATAGCCGGATTAAGTTTTGCACTTAAAGCTGCCAAACATGGTAAGGTACTGATAGTTACCAAAGCCAGCGAAGATGAATCGAACACAAAATATGCACAAGGTGGTGTTGCCGTAGTTGTGGATAAAAAAGAAGATTCGTTTGAAAAGCATATTGAAGATACGTTGATAGCCGGCGACGGGCTTTGTGATGAAGAGGTAGTGCGCATAGTGGTTGAAGAAGGTCCGGAGCGCATACGTGAGATTATTGATTACGGTACAAATTTTGATCGTACAAAATCCGGCGATTATGATTTAGCCAAAGAAGGTGGCCATTCTGAATACCGCGTACTCCATTATAAGGATATTACCGGGTTTGAAATGGAGCGTGCCTTGTTACAGCAAATTCACCAAAACCCAAATATTGAAATTTTAACCCACCATTTCGCCGTTGATTTAATTACTCAACATCACCTGGGCCAATTTGTGGATAAGCAAAGTAAAGACATAACCTGCTATGGTATTTACGCCTTCAATACAGAGACCAAGGAGGTTGAAACTATTAAAGCCAAAGTAACTGTAATGGCATCTGGCGGGGCAGGGCATATATATGCTACAACCACTAACCCGGTTATTGCTACCGGTGATGGTGTTGCTATGGTATACCGTGCTAAAGGCAAGGTACGTAATATGGAGTTTATACAATTTCATCCTACTGCACTGTACAATCCGGGTGAATATCCCTCATTTTTAATATCAGAGGCAGTGCGTGGGTTTGGCGGTGTATTAAAGCGTACAAATGGTGAAGAGTTTATGCACGAGTATGATTCACGTAAGTCACTTGCACCACGTGATATTGTTGCGCGTGCTATAGATGCTGAAATCAAAAAATCAGGCGAAGATTATGTTTATTTAGATGTACGCCACAAAAAGAAGGCAGATATTTTAGCGCATTTCCCTAATATATATGCCAAGTGTTTAGATATAGGTATTGATATGACCAAAGACATGATACCTGTAACGCCGGCTTGTCATTATATGTGTGGTGGGGTGCTTGTTGACCATGTGGGTAAGTCATCTATCCAGCGGTTATACTCCTGCGGTGAATGTGCATCAACAGGATTACATGGTGCGAACAGATTGGCATCCAATTCTTTATTAGAAGCTTTGGTATTTGCTCACCGTATTTACGAAAACGCCATTATAGATTTTGAAACTAACCAGATACCTGATAATATACCAGACTGGGATGAAAAGGGCGTTCAGTTATCGAATGAAGATATATTAGTTACGCACAACGTACGCGAGATGCAAAAGCTAATGAACGACTATGTGGGCATTGTTCGTTCCGATTTCAGGTTAGACCGTGCCATGCGCCGTTTGAAGTTTTTACACGACGAAACGGAGGAGTTCTACAAGAAGACAAAGTTATCAGTAAAACTTTGTGAACTGCGTAATTTGATACAAGTATCATACCTGGTTGTAAAATCGGCTATGGCTCGTAAGGAGAGTAGGGGACTGCATTATACTACCGATTATCCGGAGCATATGGAGGTTTTAGAGGATACGGTGTTCTAAATAAAACTTATAATAGACTGATAAATATATTTAAACGATATCATGCCTTTAATTCTTCCCGTAAAAGATAAGTTTCCCATTATAGCCGAAGATTGCTTTGTTGCACCAAATGCTACAATAGTCGGCGATGTTACTATAGGCGATAAATGTTCGGTATGGTTTAATGCCGTAATCAGGGGTGATGTGAATAGCGTTACTGTTGGCCATCATAGCAATATTCAGGATGGTGTTTGTGTTCATGCAACTTATTTGAAGGCATCAACTACCATCGGTAATTATGTATCGGTTGGGCATAATGCTATTATACACGGCTGTAAATTAGATGATTATGTATTGGTAGGTATGGGTGCAATTGTTATGGATGATGCTGTTGTGCAATCAAACGTGATAATTGCTGCTGGCGCCGTTGTGCTCGAGCGTACCATTTGTGAATCGGGTTACCTGTACGCAGGTACCCCTGCAAAAAAAATAAAGCCACTTACCGAGGAGCAATTGGCTTTACTACAAAAATTACCGCATAATTATAACCTATATTCCAGTTGGTTTACTGAGTAGGTTTTGGATCTGCTTCTTCTTTAGGTATTATTAAAGGTTCTTCCATTTCCCAGTTTGGCCTAAGGGTAAGCTCCTTATCGCTAAACCATGTTTTTTCGGGATACTGTTTTAATTTAACATTACCACTGTCTGCCTTTTTGTTCTTATTGGCATCGTAAGTAACCTTTATAGTGTATTTGCCGGTAAAGAAGTTACGATATAAAATGGATGTATTTTTGGTGATAACATCAGTTTGAAGCGTAGCTTTCTTTTCATTTTGTATCTCCACAATGTAGCTTTTGCTGGTATCAGGTACGGTAACTTTTAAGGTAAGGGTACCGTAGTTTTCAGGCTTATCAATGTTGAAGCGTTTGTTAAATTCTTTGTTTTTATCACCATATATGTTAGTTAAGGCTTCGTCGGCAAATTGAAGTTCATAACGCGTGTTTTGTTTCCAACGGTATTTAACAATCAATTTGCGTTGATTTGTAGGGTCTTTAACTATCGATAAATTATTTACTGTATTTGAATCTTCGCGCAATTTAATCTTGCTGAAATCAAAAGACTCTAAGGGTAAATTTGCAGTTAAAATCAAGTCCGATCCTGGCCTTAACTTGTTGTCAATGTTGATGTTATAACCTAGGGTAACGTTTCTTTTAAAAGCCTCATTTCTGCCTTTTCTTAGTGCAATGGTATCTATAAATTTTCCGTCATCGGCTATGGCTAAACTTAAGCTATCAAAGTCCATATTGCGGAAAAATACTAATGCACTATCACGTGTTTTAGTAAAATCAACTATCTTTTGTGCGTCTAGGCCTGCAGGAAAATTTACTTTAAGCGATGGCTTATTCAATGGCTTATTGAATATGAGGGAGACCTTACCATCATTATCAAAGCGCTTAGTGGTTACCCTAAACTTTTCAGGTGCTTGTTTAAATAAATTTAACTGGATATTTGATACATCACTTTTTAAAATTATGGGTTTATTAAAAAAAGCAATGAGCTCATTATCGCTGTTATAAATTTTGTCGCCAGATTGTTCCTTCAATGCATAAATGGTGTACTCACCTTCATGCAGGTTATTCAATGAGAAATTTCCCGATGAGTCGGTAGTAGTAAAATAGGATGGCTTCTTTTTCCCAAACATTGCAGTATCCTTTGCTGCCGGGAAAATCATAACTGTTGTTTCTTTTTCAGGTTGAGAAGTAAGTGTATTATTTACCTTTCCGCTAATACTAAGTGAATCTATCTGATCACCGGTAGAAAACACGTAAGTGAAATTTTTTAATTCGTTTGACTCATTTACATCGGCAATGGATTTACCGAAGTTAAAAACGTAAGTAGTATTTTTAAGCAAAGAATCATTTAGCTTAATAATTAAACTCTGCCCTTTGGTAACATACTCCGGCTGTTTCTCAAATGCCGGACTTATGCTTACTTCGGTATAAGGGTTGTTAAGTTTAAAGTATTCGTCAAAATCAATTTGAATTTGTTTAGCAGAAAATCTCCTGGTTTTATTTTCGGGTGTAGCCTTCAAAATTTTTGGAGGCGTACGATCTCGGGGACCACCTTGTGGTCTTTGTATACTTGCGCAACCAATCAATAATAAAAGCAAAAAAACTATTAAATAATAAGAAGAAATTTTGAAGATGCTGTAATTAGGCATTTTTAAGCGTTATAAGCGATTTTTAGCTATTTTGATACTCTTATATTAAAAATAAAAGATAATGGCTTTAATACCTATTTATTAAAGCCATTTTTTAGTGCAATTTTCAATTTTTTTGCTCCAGTTTACCTCATCGTGATATATGAACCATTAGTACTGAAATATCTGAAGGAGATACTCCCGAAATTCTCGATGCCTGTCCCAATGTTCTTGGCTTTATACGCATCAGCTTTTCGCGTGCTTCTTTCGATAAAGATTGCAGTTGTTGGTAATTGAAATCAGGATTAATTTCTTTATCCTCCATTTTTCTCATGCGATCGACAATTTCCAACTCTTTATCAAAATAACTCTCGTATTTGATTTTTATTTCAGCTTGTTCAATTGTTTCTTTATCGTATGCTGAAAGTAATTCATTTAATGAGCTATCAGCTTTTCGCAAATCTTTAAATCCAACCTGTGGTCGGCCAATTAATGATACCAGCTTTACATTCTGTGACAGGGGAGTAGTACCTAATTCTTCAAGTAAAGAGTTTAATGACGCGGCCTCAACTGATTTGGTTTTAGCGTACTTCACAATATCATCAGAGTTTTTGATCTTTTGATTTACCTTATCCAAACGCTCATCACTAATTAATCCTAATTCGTTACCAACTGGTGATAAGCGAATATCAGCATTATCCTGTCTCAGCAATAACCTATGTTCAGCACGTGAAGTAAACATGCGGTATGGTTCTTCAGTACCTTTTGTAACTAAGTCATCAATCAAAACGCCTATGTAAGAATCGGATCTTTTCATAATGAGTTCATGTTTGTCATGAACTTTTTGATGCGCGTTTATACCGGCAATTAGTCCTTGTGATGCTGCTTCCTCATAACCGGTAGTACCATTTATCTGACCTGCTAAAAATAAGTTGCTTATTTTTTTTGTTTCAAGTGTTAAACTAAGTTGGGTAGGAGGGAAGTAGTCATACTCAATTGCATAGCCAGGTCGGAACATTTTTGCATTTTCAAAACCTGGAATTTGTGTAAGTGCACGGTACTGTACATCTTCTGGTAATGATGTAGAAAACCCGTTTACATAAATTTCCACGGTATTGAATCCTTCGGGTTCTACAAATATCTGGTGACGTTCGCGCTCTGCAAACCTGTTAATTTTATCTTCTATTGATGGACAATAGCGGGGACCTAATCCTTTGATACGCCCGGTAAACATTGGAGATTTTTCAAAACCTTCTTTCAATGTTTCGTGTACAGCGGCGTTTGTATAGGTTATCCAGCAACAACGTTTTTCAGTTGGTCGTTCAACATCTGTAAATGAAAATCTGCCTGGGTTTTCGTCGCCCCATTGCTCTTCCATTACCGAATAATTCAGGGTGCGTCCGTCAATACGTGGTGGCGTACCTGTCTTCATTCGGCCGGCCTCAAATCCTAATTCAACAAGTTGCTCTGTTAAGCCAGTAGCTGATTTTTCGCCTGTTCTGCCGCCACCGAAACGCTTTTCGCCTATGTGGATTACACCATTTAAAAAGGTGCCATTAGTAAGTACTACAGCGTCACATTCTATCTCTACTCCTAAGGATGTTTTTATACCTGTAACTGTTTCATTTTTTACAATAAGCGAAGTAACAGTGTCCTGCCATATATCTAAATTTGGTATAGCCTCCAATGCTAAACGCCATTCTTCTGCGAAACGCATCCGATCATTCTGCGCGCGGGGGCTCCACATTGCGGGTCCCTTCGACAAGTTAAGCATACGAAATTGTATAGTTGTTTTGTCGGCTATAATACCTGATAATCCTCCCAACGCATCAACCTCACGTACTATTTGTCCTTTAGCCACACCTCCCATTGCAGGGTTACAACTCATTTGTGCGATAGTGCCCATATTCATGGTTATTAGCAATACCGACGAACCCATATTTGCAGCGGCAGCAGCGGCCTCACAACCAGCATGACCAGCACCAGCTACTATTACATCATATTTTTTAAACATCTAAACCTCCAATGTTCCACGTGGAACAGTTACAAAATTACAACTGGTAATATTACGTTCCACGTGGAACTTTAAATAATGATACTAATGCTACAAACGCCCAAATGCACTCTAAAATTACAAACGGATAAAAGCTAATCAAGTACGATGAATAGCCGCATAAGCCAGCCCCAACAAAATTCATTAAAGCATAAGCTTTGCTTTCTGATGTGATTTTCTTAAAAAGATTAAGTGCAAATCCGATTAATAGGATTATCACACCAACAGAAGCTATAATGTCTGACGTATTCATTATTAATTTTCTTTTAGCTCAGTTAGCTCCATCCAACGCATGGTTTTTTCATCCAAATCATTGTTAAGCTTTTTAATGTTGTTAGAAATATCAACTATTTTCTGATGATCCGTAATAGTATTTAGCTGCTCGCTGAGTTCTTTAATCTGTATTTCAATTTTCGCAATATCAGCTTCAGCTGTCTCTAATTCTTTTTGTTCCTTAAAAGATAGTTTGCTCTTTTTTGGAGCTTGTGCAACTGGGGTAGGAGCTTGTACAACTGGCTTTTGTTTCTGCGCTTGCTTTGCCTCTTCCTGCTCAAGGCGGAATGAAGAATAGTTGCCGTTGTACAAATCAACAGCGCCTGTACCACTTACTACAAAAAGCTGATCTGTTAATTTATCCAACAAATACCTATCATGAGATACCATTAAAAGTATGCCTCCATAAGTGGTCAAAAACTCCTCCAGTACATTTAACGTGTCAATATCCAAATCGTTGGTAGGCTCATCCAGTATTAAAAAGTTAGGGTTTTTCATCAGGATGTTGAGCAGGTGCAAACGCTTTTTTTCGCCACCACTCAGCAACCTTATAAACCCGTGCTGCCGTGCAGGAGGGAATAAAAACAGCGTTAATAATTGCGATGCCGAAATTTGCTTGCCGTCGGCCATGGTAATATATTCGGCCACATTTTTAACTACATCAATTACGCGTTCATCCTCTTTGAAGTTCATACCTGCCTGGTTAAAATAACCAATTACCGTGGTTTCTCCTTTGTCGATGTTGCCCGTATCAGGTTGTAGCTGCCCTGTGAAAATATTTAATAAGGTTGATTTACCACTTCCATTTTTGCCGGCAATACCTATACGGTCGCCTTTCTTAAACACATAGCTGAAGTTATCAATTACTTTACGTCCTTGGAAAGTTTTGCCAATTTGGTTAACCTCCATAATCTTGTTGCCCTGGCGAGATGTTTTCATGCTCAACTCAACCTTAGCGTTAGGTCCGGCATTCTTAGTCTTTTCCTCTAACTCATAAAAAGCGTTGATACGTGACTGCGATTTTGTTCCACGCGCTTGAGGCTGTCTTCGCATCCACTCCAATTCTTTCTTTAGCAAATTAGTATTCTTTTGAAACTGCACTTCAAGGTTGGCTTCACGTTCGGCTTTCTTTTCTAAGAAGTATTGATAGTTGCCGTTATAGGTAAATATCTTACCGCGGTCTATTTCTATAATCTCGTTACAAACATTATCCAAAAAGTACCTATCGTGTGTTACCATTAGTATGGTTTTGGCACCTTCTGTTAATAGTTTTTCTAACCACTCAATGGTATCAATGTCAAGGTGGTTGGTAGGCTCATCTAAAACATAAATATCCGGATCTTCAATTAATAGCTTAGCTAAAGCCAAACGTTTTTTTTGACCGCCCGATAGCGTATCAATTCTTTGCCCCAAATGGTGAATATCTAAACGTCCTAAGATGTTTTTGATTTGATATTCGTATTCCCAGGCATTCACTGCACTTAATTCCTCGGTAATTTTTTCAATAGCTTTTAGGTTATCAGGCTCTTCTTCCAGTAACTGCTCGTAACGTAAAATAAGCTGCTGTTGCACATTATCCTTATGAAAAATGTAATCACTGATAGTGTGACCTTTTTCAAAAATCGGATCTTGCTCCAGGTATCCTGGACGAAGATCACGTTGTGATACCACCTTACCTTCTGTAGGATTTATTTTACCTGATAGTAATTTAAGTAGTGTAGATTTACCTGCTCCGTTAACACCTACTAAGGCAACACGTCGTCCGCGGTTGATGCCTAAAGTAAGATTACGGAACAGCCAATGGTCATGAAAAGAATGACCTAAATTTTCTGCTGATAGATACGTGCTCACGCTAATTGTTTTATATGATGTGAAGGATAGATAAAAGTTCCTTCATCTGTTTTTAATGATTGCTTATACATAGCATCTGCTACGGCTATCGCAGATATGCTCTTGTACCTTTGTAAATTGCCCTTTAGTAATGGATTAATTAACTTCATAGCTAAACCAGCTATCTTTTCAAGTAATCTAAACTCTTTCCGTTTACCTAATAGTACCGAAGGCCTGTATATATGTATAATTTTAAAAGCTAATTTTTGAATATCATTCTCAGTTTGACCTTTAAATTTCAAGTACGCATTACCTGCATTCTTGTTTGCACCAACTGATGACATATAATGGAATTGATTAAAGCCATTTCTAGATGCAATTTGAGCTAACTGAACAGGGTAGTCGTGCTCAATTTTGCGGTACTCTTTTATAACTGGTGTTTTGGCTTTAGTGGTGCCTAAACAGCAAAAGAAGACATTGCCATTAATTGATTGAGCAACTTCGTCAAGCTTATCAAAATCAATAATAAGCTGTACTAACTTTTTATGCTCAATAGGTAACTGCTTACGTACTATTACCATCACTTCATCATAGTGAGGCTGGCTTAAAATATTTTTAAGCAAGTATTCACCAGTTAAACCACTTGCTCCTGCTAATACTGCTTTGTTTGCCATGAGTTAAACGCAAAGGTACGTAAAGTATTTTAAGCTAATAGCTAAGTATTTAACCTGCAAAACACGTTGAAGAATATGCTATGGATCTAATTTAATTATCATCACAGAAGTAATTAATACTACAAATGTATATTTGCCTTCATGGAAACAATCTCTTGGAACGATTTTGAAAAAGTAGATTTGAGAGCCGGAACAATTTTAGAAGTCAGAGATTTTCCAAAAGCGCGTAAACCCGCATATCAGATACGAGTGGATTTTGGCGATCTGGGCGAGAAATGGTCGAGCGCTCAAATCACAAAACATTACACTAAAGAAGAATTAATTGGCAGGCAAATAGTTGGTGTTATAAACTTCCCTGAAAAACAAATTGCAAATTTTATGTCGCAGTTTTTGGTTACCGGCTTTGCCGACGAAAATGGTGACATCGTATTAACCACAGTTGAAAAACCTGTACCTAACGGAAGCAAACTTATATAATGCGTTTTATTAGTTTTGATAACGAAGGCAGCGTATCGCCTGATGAATTTTTTATGGGTGAAGCCTTGCGGGAAGCAAGGCTGGCCTATAGCGAAGATGAGATACCAATTGGCGCTATTGTTACCTGCCAGGGCAAAATTATTGGTAGGGGTCATAACCTTACCGAGCGACTTAACGATGTTAGTGCCCATGCCGAAATGCAGGCATTAACAGCTGCTGCAAATCATTTAGGCGGAAAGTATTTGAAAGACTGCACCCTTTATGTTACTATGGAGCCATGTGTAATGTGTGCCGGTGCCTCATATTGGTTTCAGGTAGGTAAAATTGTTTTCGGTGCCTATGATGCCAGGCTTGGATTTGGCAGGCTTAACCAAAAGGTTACTCATCCAAAAACCATCATTACGGGTGGCATAAAAGAAAATGAATGCGCCGAACTAGTGCGTGAGTTTTTCAGGAGCAAACGAAACAAAACTTAACAATAATCTGAACAAATATGAGGTTGAACCCTTTATATTTGCGAGGATACATCTTTTTTTAACCTTAAAAAAATAGTCACTATGTCATTTGAATTACCGGCGTTACCATACGCAACCGACGCACTGGAACCGCACATTGATAAAGCTACTATGGAAATTCACCATGGTAAACACCACCAGGCTTATGTAACTAACTTAAACAAAGCTTTAGAAGGTAACCCTGAGGCAAACAGCAATATCGAAGAAATTGTAAAACATATTTCTAAGTTTCCGGCTGCAGTACGCAACAATGGCGGCGGTCATTATAATCATACTTTATTCTGGACCTTGCTTTCACCTAACGGTGGTGGCGAACCTACCGGCGAACTTGCTGACGCTATTAAAAGCACTTTTGGTTCATTTGATGAATTGAAAACCAAAATGAACGAAGCTGGTGCAACCCGTTTTGGTTCGGGCTGGGCTTGGTTAGTTGTTACTGCTGATAAAAAGCTTGCCGTAACTTCAACTCCTAACCAGGATAACCCGTTAATGGATCTTCCTGAAATTACCGTAAAAGGTACGCCAATTTTAGGTATTGACGTTTGGGAGCATGCTTATTACTTAAAGTACCAAAACAAGCGTCCGGATTATTTAGCTGCTATCTGGAATGTTATTAACTGGAACCACGTAGCTGAGCTTTACAAAAAAGCTAAATAATATTAGCTTAATCGCGTAAACTCAAAGCCACTGCATTATTGCAGTGGCTTTGTTGCTTTGTACTATGGTGTAATGGCCTCATAAGTGATGACGTATGAATGATATTACGTTATGTATATTTGTTTAAACAAGTATTATTGATGAAGAGCATAGGATTTTTATCATTCGGGCATTGGGCAAATCATCCGTCATATGAAACCCGCACAGCAGGAGATACCCTGCTTCAATCCATTGATCTGGCGGTCGCTGCCGAACAGATTGGTTTAGATGGCGCATATTTTCGTGTACATCATTTTGCCCGTCAATTAGCATCACCATTTCCGTTGCTAGCGGCCATTGGTGCAAAAACCAATAAAATAGAGATTGGTACCGGTGTAATTGATATGCGCTACGAAAACCCCATGTATATGGCGGAAGATGCAGGTGCAGCCGATTTAATTTCCAACGGACGATTGCAGTTGGGAATTAGCCGTGGCTCGCCCGAGCAGGTAATTGAGGGCTGGCGTTACTTTGGTTATGAACCTGCCGAGGGTGAAACAGACGCTGATATGGGTCGCCAAAAAGCATTGTCTTTTTTAGATAAACTATCAGGAGTTGGCTTTGCACAGCCTAATCCTCAGCCCATGTTTCCAAATCCGCCGGGCCTGTTGCGTCTTGAACCGCACTCGCCGGGTTTACGAAACCGCATTTGGTGGGGAGCCGCATCAAATGCTACCGCGGTGTGGGCGGCAGAGAATGGTATGCATCTGCAAAGCTCAACCTTAAAGTTTGATGAAAACGGCAAGCCTTTCCATATTCAGCAAGCTGAGCAAATAAGGTTGTACAAAGAGGCGTGGAAAACGGCAGGGCATCAGCACGAGCCTCGTGTTTCGGTCAGCCGGTCAATTTTTGCGCTGGTGAATGATATGGACAGAGCTTATTTTGGACAGCAGGGTAAGGCATCAGACAGCTTTGGTTATATTGAAGCCAATCAAAGAGCCGTATTTG
This sequence comes from uncultured Mucilaginibacter sp., assembly GCF_913773635.1. Taxonomy (GTDB): domain Bacteria; phylum Bacteroidota; class Bacteroidia; order Sphingobacteriales; family Sphingobacteriaceae; genus Mucilaginibacter. The sequence goes on along the minus strand of NZ_CAJYGQ010000011.1, from coordinate 138,571 downwards.
GCCGTAGCTACGCCGCCGAACCTGATAAGCTTATTAAAGAACTGGCCACGGATGAAGCCATACAGGAAGCAGACACACTGCTGCTAACCATTCCAAACACCTTGGGCGTTGATTACAACATACATTTATTGTCGTCCATTTTAGAACATGTAGCACCGGCTCTGGGTTGGAAATAATATCTCCTGCAAAATGTATATTCAGGCATAACTTAATTAATGTAAAGTGCTTTATGATGTGAATGCTTAAGCTAACTTGCTAAGCGTTCACATCATTCTCATTTTGGCTACAAAGTCCCTCAATTAGGCTACAAGTACCTGCCTTCATTTGGCCAACTTTGCTTTATCAAAAAACAACATTGTATCATGGAACAACAAAAAGATAGCAAAGTATGGTTTATAACAGGTGCATCAAGAGGGTTTGGCCGTATCTGGACCGAAGCTGCACTTAAACGTGGCGACAAAGTTGCTGCCACCGCACGTAAACCCGAAAGTATTGCTGCGCTTAAAGAGGAGTTTGGCGAGAATGTGTTAATACTTAAACTGGATGTTACCAATGCCAATGAGGCTAAGGAAGCTGTAGAACAAGCGTATGCACATTTTGGCAAGCTGGATATTGTATTGAATAACGCAGGCTACTCGTTGGTTGGTACCATTGAGGAATCAAGCACCGACGATGTAAGGGCATTATATGAAACCAATGTAATTGGTCCGCTTAATGTGATAAAGGCCGCTTTACCTATTTTACGTGAACAAGGGCATGGGCACATTTTGGGTACATCTAGTAATCTTGGCCATTTTACCTTGCCGGTTATAGGTTACTATGCATCATCAAAATGGGCTTTTGAGGCTATACACGAAAGTTTGGCCTTAGAGATTAAAGATTACGGTATTAAAGTAACCATTATTGAACCCGGTGCTTACGCAACTGAGTTTGGTACACCCGAGTCTTTAAAATTTGCCGAAGGGATGGATATTTACAAGGACTACAAAGACAACTTTTTTGAAACCCTGAGAAACTTCAAAAGGGGAGATCCGAATGCAACACCTGAAGCAATATTTAAAGTAATTGATGATGAGAACCCGCCATTACGCATATTTTTGGGTAACCAGGCATTACCACTCATGCGCGATGTTTATGCCGCGCGCTTAGCTACCTGGGAAGCATGGGCAGACGTAGCTGATGCTGCACAAGGTAACATCGAATAAATTTATACTGAATAGGCAAAGATATTTTGATAAATTTTTCAGATAACCGATATTTTTAATATCGGTTATCTTACGTTATTAGTACTAGTTATGAAAAAGCAGGACAATCATCCGTACAGATTTGAGTCATTGAGTGATGCACATCGTGTGTTTGGCTTACCGGCGCCTAAGCACCCGCTTATTAGCCTCATTAACGGTGTGCACGGTCAGGTGGGACTGCCGCAATCACATGTTCTTAGCTTTTATAAAATATCGAGCAAACCCAAGCTCAGCGGTAAATTAAAGTATGGGCAAAGCCAATATGATTTTGATGAAGGCGGAATGCTGTTTGCTGCCCCCGGACAAATCATTGGCCAAAATGAGAACGAAAACGGCGTGTGCTCGCAATATACCTTGCTTATTCATCCGGATTTCTTTTTGGGATACCCATTAGCAAAAAACATTAAACAGTACGGCTTTTTCTCTTACTCCACTAACGAGGCACTTCACTTGTCAGAACAGGAGCGCGAGACTATTCAGACTATATTTCATATGCTGGAAACGGAGTTAAACAGCCGTATTGACCACCTGAGCCAAAATGTGATCATGGCTCAAATTGAGTTATTGCTCAACTATGCCGATCGTTTTTATAAACGCCAGTTTATTACCCGTAAACCTGTTAGTAGTACATTGCTACAGCAGCTTGAGGAATTGTTGAATGATTACTTTTCCAGTGAAGATACACTTGGTAAGGGCATCCCCACAGTACAGTATTTAGCAGATAGACTCAGCTTAACGCCCAGTTACCTGAGTGACATGCTCAGGTCTTTAACCGGGCAAAATGCACAACAGCATATTCATCACACACTTATTGAAAAAGCAAAAGAAAAGCTATCAACAACCAGGCTTTCTGTGAGCGAAGTGGCTTATTCACTTGGGTTTGAACATTCGCAATCATTTAGCAAGCTGTTTAAATCAAAAACCAATCTTTCACCGGTTGAATTCAGGCAGCAATACAATTAAACCATTTTGAAAAGGGATAGGGCATTTTCCGTGGTTGTTGAATTGTAAAGCGTAGCCGGTGGGGCAGGCTTTAGTAGGGTCAGCTATTTTACCAAATGCTTTCAGGAAGGATATGGTGTTAAGCCACTGCAATACATAGCATCTTTTAAGCTTCAAAACCCTCGTGATGGATAATTTCAATCAGATTAATAAATATTTCATCGTATGTATCAAGGGTTGTTATTTGCAGAATTTAAATTTGCTGTACCAAAAAGCCAAATTATATGATCAACTTGAAATGGGTTTATGTAGCCATGTTGCTACTATCATTTTCAACAACACATGCGCAGGTTAACAGTAATAAGCAGGGAGCCAGCTTTAAATTCAACAGCACTGATGTCGAAATTCAGTTTTACTCTCCATCAATTGTTCGGGTAGTTAAAACGCCTGATAATAAACCCTACAAAAAAAGCAGCTTGGTTATTATTAAAACGCCCGATAAAACAAACGTAACACAACAAAGGGAAGGAAGTAACCTCGTATTGCGCTCGTTAGCGTTAAAAGTAGTTGTGAACGAAACCAATGGCAGCGTAGTTTTTTATGACTTAAGCGGCAAGCAGCTTCTTAAAGATAGTACCACCACTTTTACTCCTAAAGATGACGCAGGCACACCATCTTACAATGTAAAAGCATCGTTTGTACTTGACGCAGATGAGCCTGTTTATGGTGTAGGGCAGGTCATGGATAACAAGTTTAACCGGCGCAACAGCAAATATGTGATGAAGAATGAGAATACGTTTACTTATTCTCCCTACTTCATGTCGGTAAAAGGTTATGGTGTGTATTGGGATAACTATTCTATTTCTGAGTATGCCGATTCGCCGGGTAATTTATCTTTTCAAAGCCTAGGGCACTGTGCCGATTATTATTTTATGTACGGTAAAAATGCCGATGGCGTAATTAAGCAAATACGAAGCCTATCGGGCAAAGCACCAATGTTACCGCTTTGGGCGTACGGTTTTTTTCAAAGTAAGGAGCGCTATACCAAACAGGAAGAAAGCCTTGAAGTGTTGCAAAAATACCGTTCGCTCAAAGTTCCTATTGATGTAATTATACAGGATTGGCGTTACTGGCCCGAGTTTAAAGGAACCGACAGTGCATGGAACTCGCAGCGGTTTGATACGATTCGTTTTCCAAACCCCAAAAAATGGGTTGATGATATACATAAGCTCAATGCCCGGTTAGTGATTGTTACATGGCCCGGCTTTGGCCCTAAAACAGATCAACGTAAGGAACTGGATTCAAAAAAAATGATCCTGAACTTTGATACCTGGCCACCTAAAAGCGGTGCAAAACCATATGATGTATTTAACCCCGAAGCGCTTAATATTTACTGGAAATATCTAAATGAAAGAATATTCAGTTACATAGGTAATGACGGTTGGTGGCTGGATTCGACCGAGCCGGACCATATCAACGTTAAAGATGCCGACTTTGATGTACCTACTCATCTTGGATCATACCGCAGTGTAAAAAATGCTTTCTCACTTATGCATAACGGCGGTATTGCAACGCGTCAAAAAGCTGCATCAAAAAATAAACGGGTTGTATTGCTTACACGGTCGGGCTTTGTGGGGCAGCAGCGCTATGGTTCAAATACCTGGAGCGGCGATGTTGGATCGACCTGGGAAATGCTGGAAAAGCAAATACCTGCAGCGCTGAACTACACGCTTATGGGCATACCCAATTGGAATAGTGATATTGGAGGTTTCTTTGCCGGCCGATGGAATAAGGAGGGCGGCGCTAAAAATCCAAAGTATCAGGAGTTATATTTGAGATGGATGCAGTTTGGTACCTTTTGCCCAATGATGCGTTCACATGGCACCGAGGTACCGCGCGAGATATACAATTTCGGCAAACGGGGCGATTGGTGTTTCGATGGGCAAGAAAAGATGATCAATATGCGCTACCGTTTGCTACCCTACATTTATAGTACCTCGTGGGACGTATCGCACAATGATGGCACTTTTATGCGCCCGCTCATTATGGATTTTGCAGCAGATGCTAAAACGCACGAAATTGGTAACCAATATCTATTCGGTCGCTCGGTGATGGTAGCTCCTGTTACCAAGCCTGAGGTAAGCAGCTGGCCGGTATATCTTCCGGCCTCAACTATGTGGACTGACTTTTGGACCGGAGAACAACTCACAGGTGGGCAAACAATAAACAAAGAGGTGCCTAAAGACATCATACCTATGTATGTTAAAGCTGGCTCAATATTACCATGGGGCCCTGCGGTGCAATATTCAGGCGAAAAAAAGTGGGATAACCTCGACCTGCGTATTTATCCCGGAGCAAATGGCCGCTTTACCCTTTACGAAGACGAAAAAGACAATTATAACTACGAAAAAGGCAGTTACAGCACTATTGACATTAGCTGGAACGATGTAAAAAAGGAGCTTACCATATCTGCGCAAAAAGGTAAGTATCCGGGTATGCTTGTATCACGCAAATTTAACGTGTGCCTGGTGAAGGCCGGTTTAAATGTTGGTATGCAGGCAAATAGCGTAAGTAAAGTTGTAAACTATAACGGCAGGCAGGTAACTATATCTTTAAATTAAGATTATAAGCTTTGTTATTAAATGTTATTTTTACATTTAATATTAGTAAACCGGTTTTACTGATACCGGCATACATTCATAGTTGCCTAAAACCAAATTAGACCTCGTATTTATGTTTAAAATTTTAACGCCCTTGTTATCATTGGGTACCCTGCTTGTAGTGCAGCTGGCATCGGCACAAAGTGCAAAAAACGGTAACCCGGTTTTGCCCGGTCATTACGCCGATCCTGATATTATGTACTCACACCAAACTAAAAAGTATTACCTGTACCCTACAAGTGATGGTTTTAAAGGATGGAGTGGTACCTATTTTAAAACCTTTTCTTCGAAAAACCTGCGTGACTGGAAGGATGAAGGTACAATACTGGAGCTGGGAAAAGATGTGCAGTGGGCAAACCGTAATGCCTGGGCACCCTGTATTGAAGAGAAGAAGATAAACGGAAAATATAAATACTTTTTTTACTTCACGGCAGCGCAAAAAATTGGTGTAGCTGTTGCTGATGTTCCAACCGGGCCATTTGTTGACTTAGGCAAGCCATTAATTGATAGCCGGCCCGAGGGTGTTAACAGAGGTCAGACTATTGATCCGGATGTGTTTACTGATCCGCAAAGTGGAAAAAGTTATCTTTATTGGGGCAATGGCTTTATGGCTGCAGCACAACTGGCAGATGATATGACGTCTCTTGTTCCCGGAACGCTTACCATGCTAAAGCCCGACAGAACTTTCAGAGAGGGAACATACGTTTTCTACCGAAAAGGCACCTATTATTTTATGTGGTCTGAGGATGATACGCGCAGTCCTAATTACCGTGTGCGTTATGCTACGGCAACATCTCCGTTAGGTCCGTTAACTATACCACAAAATAATATTGTAATTCAAAAAGATACTACTACAGGAATTTATGGTACTGGGCATAATTCGGTATTACAAGTTCCGGGTAAAGATGAATGGTACATTGTATATCACCGTTTTGAGTATCCAAATGGTATTAATATGGGTGAAGATGCAGGTTATAACAGGGAAGTGTGTATAGATAAAATGGAATTTAATGCTGATGGTAGTATAAAGCCTGTTACACCAACACACACCAGTGTTAAAGCCCTCAAAAAGTAAATTGTAGCCAAAGCAAATATGAACATCATAGCTTTTTTATACGTTGCTGCAATTGGAGTATTAGCTGCCGGTTATAGTGTAGCGCAAAATACAGGTGATGCAAAGCTTAGCAATGAAGATAGGGTAGAGCAAGATGCCAGGCAATTGCGCATTCCGCAGGGTTATACAAAAAATTTAAAATGGAACCTTCCGCTTGATTCCGTTGGAATCAATGGCTCAGTAATTAATTGGCAGTCTAACAACTTAACGTATGTGAGCCATGATGGTAAGCTGATGAAACGACCGGCCAGGAATGAATCTGTAAAAGTAAGGATGACGGCAACCTTAACAGCCGGAGCAGAAAAGCGAACTAAGCAGTTCACGGTAAAAATCGCCCCGCAAGATCCTATATTCAATGGTTACCTTTTCAGCTATTTTGAAGGTGCCGGACCAAAGCAAGCTCAAGAACAGATTAGATTTGGTGTAAGCAGTGATGCCATACATTGGACGGCTTTGAATAACAACGAGCCTATACTATCATCAGCAAATATTTCATCAACCGGAGGCGTGCGCGACCCGCATATATTGCGTGGTGAAGACAATAAGACTTTTTTTATGGTAGCAACAGACATGTTTACCGTAAAAAACGGTTGGGGATATAACCCAGGTATTGTATTGCTGCGCTCGAAGAACTTGATTGATTGGTCGCACGGCATTATTAACCTTGAAAAAAGTTATCCGCAACTGTTTCCAAATGTACAATGGGTTTGGGCGCCGCAAACTATATATGATCCTGATGAGGATAAATATTTGATTTACTTTACGGTTAAGCTTAAAGACAAGCCTGCACTTGATTTTTACTGTGCCTATGCCAACAAAAACTTCACCGCCTTTGAAAATGAGCCGCGATTAATGTTTAAAGCCAAGTATGGCGCCATTGACGGCGATATCATTTATAAAGATGGCTTATATCACTTTTTTTATAAAGGAAATACAAAAAACAACGAGGGCAAGGAAACAAGAAATGGCATACAGCAGGCTACAGCCAAAAGCTTGCGCGGTCCGTGGGTAGAAGACTTTAAATATATTGATGCCTACTCTGGTACAGGTACTTCGGTAGAGGGATCGGGCATTTTTAAGCTAAACAATCAAGATACTTACGTACTGATGTATGACCTTTATGGCCGCCTGCGTTATGAATTCCAACGCAGTACCGATTTATTCAACTTTACTAGAACGCCCGAAACGTTTACAAAAAACTTTTACCCGCGGCATGGTACGGTAATGAGCATAACAACGCAGGAGGCACAGCGCATTAGTAAAAAATGGACAGGTGTACCGGCACAGCTTCTTCATAAAGAATAATGATATGAATTACCGCAGCACCATTGCAGCTTTTACGTGCGTTTTTACTTTATGCTTTTGCTGTACTTTGAACCTTCAAGCACAGGTAAGTAAGGATAGTGTGTTTAAGTTCAAGTCTGGAGGTAACCCCATTATAAAGCATAAGTTTACGGCCGACCCAGCTGCATTTGTTGAGGGCGATACTTTATGGCTGTTTACTGGTCATGATTATGATGGTGATCAAAAGGGCTACAAAATGAAGGACTGGTGTGTGTTTTCAACAACCGATTTAAAAAATTGGACGGAGTATCCTACACCATTGAAGGTTTCAGATTTTACCTGGGATATAACCGGTAAAGCTTATGCCGGCCAGGCCGTTAAGCGTAACGGAAAATATTATTGGTATATAAGTACAGATGGATCGGGAATAGGCGTGGCTGTGGCCGACAAGCCTCAAGGGCCATATAGAGACGCTATAGGGAAACCTTTACTTACAAACGCCGATTGCTTTGCCTCAACCCACAACTGGACTTGTATTGACCCTGCCGTGTTTATTGATAATAACGGACAAGCATGGCTTTTTTGGGGAAATGGGGTTTGCTATTATGCAAAGGTCAAAAGCAACATGGTTGAAATTGATGGTAAAGTGAATAAGATAGACTTTGCCGGATTCAAATTCGAAGAAGCCCCGTGGGTTCATAAATATAAGGACAACTATTACCTGTCATATGCCTCTGGTTTACCCGAAAAGACAGCCTATGCCATGGCTAAGAACGTCAACGGTCCATATGTGTACAAGGGAATATTAAACGAGGTGGCAGGTAATAGCGGTACCAATCATCAGGCGATAGTGAAGTTTAAAGGTAAATGGTATTTTATCTATCACAACGGCACACTTGAGCGTAATGGTAACAGCTTTAGCCGTTCGGTTTGTATTGATCAGCTGCGCTACAACAAAGACGGTTCCATTAAGCGGGTTGTGATGACTACAGAAGGGATAAAATAAATTTCCGTCTGGCCACATTATAGTTTCACGTGAAACTGATTTACTAAGCGCCTTATAATTAGTGTAATGTTAATGCATTAAGGTGCTAGGTAGCAAATATATATATATATCTATACAAGGGGCTTCAGCATATTAGTCTACCTAAAATCGGTGCTATTTTACGTAAAACGTCTGTTAGAGGGAATTAACAAAATGCCTGTTAACAAAATGTTCAGGCCTTTTGTCTTCTAGCGAAATGGTATTAATTTATTGCCATTGACAAAAGCTAATATGGATTGAATCTGGTTTAACAGAATACTTACTCAAAAATTGGCATTTTAGGATATAATAGCGAGAGTAATCAAATTGGGTTAGTATTGTATCTATCGGGAGTGGATTGATAGCTATACTATGAAATGTAATTATTGATTATGCCGGATCATTCAATGATAAATAAAATGGTTATCTGAAAGGCTAATTAGGTTTAATCGAATCAAACGTTGTATTTTGACGTTAAGCTTATATTGGCCCCTATTTATCTTGAAACGTAACTTCGCTTTGATACCTCGTCGTAAAATACCATTCTTGCTTGCCTTGCTTACTATTTTGGCAGGCTTTTCCGGTTTAGTCGGCTGGTATTTGCAGATGCCTGCCCTATATACATTTCTATCTCACGGAGCTTCTATGAAGTTCAATACAGCACTGTTCATTACCATACTTGGACTGTCGCTCTTTTTAGCGACAGAAGAAAAGCGGACAGCCGCCAGCGTGCTGTGTTCACTCGTCCTTTTGTTCAGTACATTAACGTTAGCTGAGCATCTTCTTAATATTGATTTTAAAATAGACCAGTTGCTGGTTATAGATACGTTCACCGATGCTAAGGAGGAACACCCCGGGCGTATGTCGGCGTTCACAGCTTTTGCGTTCTTCCTTACTACAATGGGGTTTGAGTTTGCGCTGTTTAAGAAATATGTTTGGGGCCAATTGATACTAACCGTTGCTTTGCTGGCCATCTACGCTGCCTTCGTAGGTATTTTGTTTAACATTAATGGCCTCTTTACCTTCGGGCAATATTCATCTATTGCTTTACCCACGAGCATTGGACTGCTCAGTGCAACCTTAGGCTGTTTATCCTGTACCGCACATCAGGGCTGGTTGCGTGAAATCTTTTCTGAATATTCGGCAGCTGTAACAGCTCGTTATGCAGTTCTCAGCTTCTTCCTGATCTTACCAGTTTTTGCAGGCTTGCTTTCGCTGATGTTGGCCAAAACCGATGTCTCTCCCGGCTTCGCCATTGTAGTACTCGTAACTGGGTTTGCAGCGCTCTCCTACCAATTGCCTTTTTTATATTGAGAAAACTTAACCGATCTGACGAAAAATCAACCTTTCTAACTGCGGAACTTCAAGCCAGCAGCCAGCAGCTTCGCTACAGCAATGAAGAATTGGCCCGCAAAAACAAAGAACTGGATAACTTGATTCACATTATCAGCCACGACCTTAAAACACCTATTATGTCATTACAGGGGTCTATTGAAATTTTAGAGCGTAAGTTAGCGGCAAAAATTGACGAGAAAGAAAAGCACCTGTTTGCCATTCCCCGCAAATCGGCCAAACGTCTGTCCGAAACCATCAAACATCTGAGCGAGGTTATAAAATCACAAAAGCTGGCCGATAATTATGAGGAAGACATTGACCTTTGCGCACTGGTCAAGGAAATTGAGGCAGAACTACAGAATACAATCCGCGATACCGGTGCCCGCATAACCGTGAATATGGATAATTGCTGGATCCGTTATAAACGTATGCACCTGCACAGCATCATGCAAAATCTGCTCACCAATGCATTGAAATTCCGTCACCCGGACAGGGCACCGCTGGTTGAGATAATGGCCGCTTCAAAAGAAAAAGATATTGAAATACGCGTTTCTGATAATGGCCTGGGAATACCGGAAAAAGGGATGTCGGATTTGTTTCATAAATACAAGCGCTTTCATGAGCAGGTAGAAGGTACCGGCGTAGGCTTATACCTGGTGCAACAATTATTATCTATGCATGGCGGAACCATTAAGGCCATTAGTCAGGAGGGGCAAGGCACCACCTTTATACTTGATTTACCGATAGACCCCATCCGTTAATTATATTGTATTCGTTAACCATCGCTATAGCTTCAGGCTTAAAGATGATTTAGTGCTGCTAAAGATTGAAATAGTCACGTATTATTGTTTTTGGCAATCCTTTGATTTCCAAAATTGTGGCTAGGTATGAAACAATAATGGAAGCCATCGCTTTGGCAGGTCGAAAACAGCCTCCTTGGCACAATACATTTAAATCAAATGATTATGAGTTTTCGTTTACCTAAAGTACAGGATCAAGACAGGTAATCAAAGAATTCATTATCTGTGGTATGAGACGGGCGCTTACGGAATAAAAAAAGCGCCTAAATCATTGATTTAAGCGCTTTCGGTGGGCTTTGACACCCTTTTGCGGAATGGACGGGACTCGAACCCGCGACCCCATGCGTGACAGGCATGTATTCTAACCAGCTGAACTACCACTCCTCCCGTTTGGGATTGCAAATATAGAAATATATTATGCTCATGCAAGCAAGAAAAATGATGATTTTAGAATTAATAATTTATATACAAAAGTTAATGAGTGTAAGGAGATTAAAGAAGTTTGATAACTACGCCAAGTAAAAGCTGCGTAATTTTACCTGCCGGAAAGGAAGCCAACTGATTTATGTTCCTTTATTTCCGTGGCAAAGCCTTCTAAAAAAAGCTGGTCATTTACATATTTCACGCGTAGAGTATTCTCGTCTACCTTAAAGTTCTGAAGTTTTAGTTTCTCGTTAATAATATCTATTACTGCTTTTGTTGCAAAACTTTGGGTTATCTGTAGGTTTTCGTCAATTGCTTCAAGCGTAACTCCTGTCACTTTATATGAAAATCCAAGTATGTTTTTCTCGCTCATGTGTTCTTACTTTATGTTTAACAAGGTAGTTATAGTATCGCAGTTTAATATCAATTTATCAGCTATTGTATATTATTAACCTCAACTTGAACTTTTACCGTTTAGTAAATCTTATAAAAGAGTTTTTTGGTTTAATGTATAGCAATCCTATTTTAGTTTCATTTTGTGCCACTACAAATGCTTATGCCGGTTGGTACGAGTGCTATAATTTTGAAGGCACCATTGGCAAATTTCCAGTAACGCTATCTATGCAGGTGCGCAAAGGTTACTTTGGCAAGCCTGCTAAAAAGAAATTTAACGTTATTGGCATTTACAAGTATAACAAATACAATTCTCCAATTAAGCTGGAGGGTATTTTTGATGAGCATAATAAGCAGGTAACGCTTTATGAGGTAACAGGCAAAAACTATTCGGCCGTGTTACAATTTGGATTTTCAGAAAAGCAGTGCGCCGGAATATGGCAAAATAAGGCAACCCTTAATAAATTGCCTGTGAGTTTAATGTTCGTATCTAAGCTTTTGGATTTAGAACGCAAGCAAGCATTTTCTAGCGTCGATATACTACAAGCGCAGTCACTTACACGGTTTTACTTTATAGCATGTTATGACAAGGTCAACAGTGCTGACAAGGCTGTACTGAGTGAGTTGAAAATTATCCAAAAGAGCAATGGCAAAATCTTCCAGGTTATAGATTTATCGAAGATTGATGATGCTATAGGAAATGTGATTACTGTTATTTATGATAATTTAGAGGTTGTAGATGCAAAAAAGCAAATAGTAGGACTATCGCGAAATGTAGGTAACGATCAGGCTCCTTTACTTATTAAGTGGAATACTGCTTCCCGACGTTTTATGTTAGATAAGTCTTTGATACACTAACAGTGTACTTGTAAGGTATTACTGCATTCAATGCTTTAAACCGGTAAAGTATGTTATCGTAGCTTATAATTTATCCAGTTTAAAGTAACCTAAGTGTATTTGATCATGTTGGCCATCTGCACACTTGCTGAGTACTATATCATATTTTGATCGGGTTTCGTCAGAAAGCACATCATCTACACGATAAATATCATCTACATCAATGCCATATTTTTCATCAATATGAGCACTGGCACTTTTTACACTTGCAATGCTGGCCTCTTTAAAAAAGGGGGTCATGGTTGATGTTTTAATAGCGCCTTTGCGGTCTTCCTGTACAGTAAGCAGTGTGTAGTGCTGCTCTTCAAGCTTACCGCTTTGATAGCCGCCTAAATTAACAAAGAAGAGGCGCTTGCCACTTTCGGGGGCTTTTAAGTCAGACTTGGCGTTTACTGTAACAGAGTAGCCATCTACATGATTAATTTCACGCCAGCCATCAATGTGTAAGCTGCTTCCCGCCTCTGGCCAAAATTCAATCATTTGAGGCACCAGTTCCTGAAGTGATCTGGCAATTCCGAAAAAATAGTCGTGCTGCTCAACTGTACGTTTTAAGGGTTTGGAGCCTAAAAGCACCATGAAAAGTTTAAGTGGTTCTTCCATATAAAAAAAGCTGCGTTTTACCGCAGCTTTTTAAGTATTCAATTATTATTTAGAGGCGTCTCTTAATCCTCTGATGGTATCATGTGCAGCATTAATATCTTGCGATTGTGCAGTTACTGTTTGTAACGCTTCGCCCGAAAGCTGACCTTCAGTTAACGCGGTTTGGTACGCTTTTTTAATTGCGTCTTCGCCACGTTCAGCTTCTGAAAGAATGCTTGCACGGTCGCTGCCGCCAAATAATGATTTTACGTCAATCCATGCACGGTGTAATGTACCGCTTACACTGTTACCGGTTTCTGCATCGCCACCACGTGCTGCTGTTAGTGCAGTCAGCTCCTGGCTAAACTTACGGCTTTGTGCAGAGTACTCTTGAAAAATGGCTTTTAAATCAATGTTCTCATCGTTAATATCTGCAATAGCTTTTTCAAAACCAGCTACGCGGTCATTATTAATTTCGATAAGATCTTGTAATACGTCAATTGTTTTTTCTGTAGATTCCATAGGTATGTTTTTTTATTAGTTAACATTAACATTAATTATGCCAATAGTGTTTTTACAATTGCGACCGATGCGGCCTCGCCAAAGTCTAAACCTGAATAATCAGGGTTGTAACCGCCAATAAATGGCACTGCCATTATGTATATACGCTCGTTGAGTGCGTTGTATTCGTCAACAGCCTGAAAGCTATCATTGATGGTAACACCCGGAACGGTAAGGTAATACCGCCCATCCCTGTCCACGCCAACCTGGTCACCTTGTTTTTCCTGCTCTTGCTTTCCTTGCTGCTGATCTCTAAAGTATAATTTGGCTCTGCTAACGGTTTTGCCATCTACCAGTCCTTTAAACGGCAATTCATCAAACGACAAATGGGGCTGACCTATACAGTCAACAAATGTTTGATACTGTTCATGATGTTCTCCATGTTCATCAGTGTAATGGTAGATGATGCCACCTGTATCCAAAGCTTCAACTTTACTGTCATCACCAACCGACACTATATCGAGGTGCCCGGCCTGGTGCATAGCAAGCATTTCTGCAGCGGAGCTTTGCGGTACATAGGCAATTACAACAGATATCAAAGGCATTAATTCACGTTTAAGGCGAAGCATATCTTCGGCCGCGAAGTATTTGGCCGGATAGTTCATTGCAAAGCTTAAAACGCCGAGCATCTCTTTCCAGTAAATAGATTCGCGACGTTTAATTGACCTATCTGCTTCGGTGTATTCGGCTGCAAGCAACTTAAAGGCATCAACCCGTTCCCGAAGCTCCATAACCTTGGCTACGAACCCTTCAATAGACAGGTCTTTAATTTCTTCATAATAGGCCGGGTCATTTTGTTGTACGCCGGCTTTAAAGTTTTTGTCAAAAACATAGTCTAGCGGCAGGAAGCCCTCGTTTTTTGCTCTTACAGCCGCAATTTCATCTGCAGTAAGTATGGTGTCTTTACCCAGGTGAGAATCTTCCAGGTGAAAGCGTAATGCGGGTAGTAAACCGTTACGCGAGTGCATTTGAATTTTAAAATCGGGCGAGCTTGCTTTCACCTTATACACAACTTTGCCACGTTCATCTTTATCAAAGGTTCCGTTATATCGGCCTAATGTGCGTATGGCATCAATTGCAGTTAATGATGAGCCGCGAACCGCTACCGGATGATTAGCCTTAAAGGTCAATTTTGATGGGGGATAGGGCGAATCGTAATAGCCCTCAATTTTACCTTCATATTTTTTAGGCCACAAATGCCCTGTGCAAATAATTACTCTATCAAACTCGGCACTACTTTCGCCATTTAAGGTAACTGTTACTTTCTCATTCGCAGCGTTATCCACAACGTCGGTTACGGTGCAGTTAAAGTGAACGTTGGTAACAATGCCAGCTTCTTTAGCTTGTTTTTGCAGCAGCTTAAACTGATCGCCCAGATACTGCCCGAACAATAACCGAGGTAAGGTTTTGTACTCGTTAAACTGCTTTGGGTCAATACGGAATTTGTCGAGCGTGTCTTTAGGTAAAGTGCATATCCATTCGGCAACGGGTGTAACAATATCAGGTATTTCATTGCCTGATACGTTTGTTATGTGTTCATCATTAGCGCCATCGGCACTATAGGGCATGCCGGCACCTAGGCGGCCGCCTTTTTCAAAAATGTCAATTTCTATATTGCTTCTGCCTGATTCGACTAGTCGCTTGTAAATGAACAATGCACTCGGTCCGCCGCCCAGTATTGCTATTTTTAAATGAGGTGTATGACGTGTCAATTGGTAGATATGTTGCTTTTTTTTAACAGCAACCATACCTTAACTTTAAAAAATGCTCATTGTGTCGGGAAATTGATGGTTAAACATGTTTTACACCTACACGGAATACGATTTACCTTTTAATGAAGTATCGCGACTCATTAGCTACTAATTCCGACCCATTATATAACACTCCGTTTATGGTGGTATAAGGGCAGTCACCACTTACATTCTTTACCGAGTAAATGATGGTATCGTCTGCCTGTGTCCCAATTTTCATAATCAGCGTATCGCCGGTGGTCTGTAGTTTTAGTGGAACTAAAAATGCTTTCACATTCGCGTTGCCATATACGTTGGGGCGGATGGTATCCTTTCTATTAGCATCGGCTTTACGGAAAAAGTAAAGGTCTTTAACCTGATACCGAGGCGTAGCAGAAAAAAACAGATCTTCTGATGTTGTAGCATCCACTATGTTTAAGGGTAAAACCAATTGTGGGCTTGGTTCGCAGCCTATTACCGGCTCATCGACTTCTTTAATACATGAAGAAACTGAAACTAAAATGCCTGCAATTATAGCAAGGGTAAAAATGAAATTATGCCGCATGATATTTGCTTTAAGTTTATTAAAGGTTACTTAAACCACTACGCAGACTTGTTATAAAACGTAACACATGATTTAAAAATGTATTAAAAAACTGATATATAAGAATGTGAGTGCTTACAAGAGAGCTACCGTTGCATTTCAGTTGCCGTTCCTTCCGCCTCCTCGTCACGCTGATTCTGCTTATATCCTTCCAAAGCTTTCCAAAACTGCTCCTTTATTTGTTTAACCAGTATACGCGGACCTAACACCCGTATCTTAGAACCAAAGCCTAGCAGTTCGCGCTCCAGTTCAAAGTTTAAGATGACACGTATACTGAATATTTTGCCGGTTTGGTCTTCGCTCAGCAGCTTTTGCGTATGGTGCAGTGGCTTGGTTATAATATAGAGGGCATTGTCTTTATCTATCCAAAAAACCACCTCACAATCACGCTGATTAGGGCTTTTAGTTACGCCTATAACATCGTTGTAATAAGTGCTCAAATCTAACTGTGTGTTCTCGCGGTAATCGTCTGCGTGTTCTTCAATAGTTTGAATACGGTCTAAAGCCAGGGTAAGCAAAGGCGCATTGCGCTGATGTGATTGGCCCAGCACAAACCACCGGTTACGATACTCTTTAAGCAAATAGCCGCTGAAGCAAAAAGTACTAGGACCACGAGCCTTGAACGATTGATAGGTAATACACAGCGTTCGTTTGGTAACAATGGCTTTTCTAATTACCTCTATCCACTCCAGGCCTTTTAAATTATCGTTCTTTTCAAAATCAATAACCGGGGCACTGTGCGTTTTCTGGGTGTAAATTTTGTCTTCCAGTTTGCTCACCATTTCGTTAACGTCCGCAAAGTGACCAAAACCTTTAAACTGCTTTAACAGACCCGAAACCTCGCTCAGTACCTGCATATCCTGTTGATTTAGCGGGCTGTTGGTAATGCTGTAGATTTTATCCGTATAAGTGTAATACTTCTTATCAATTACCGCTATGGGCGCTTCGTAACCCAGTTTGTTGCTGCGCATCATTTCAATATCAGCCTGCACGGTACGGCGGCTTACGCCGGTATCAATACCCTGATACTCATAAATGGCGTCGCTGCATGCTTCAATTAAATCGTCCAGCGTCCACCTTCTTTTTCGGTTTTGAAGGCACTGGTCAATGGTACGATAACGGATAAGGGCATTGCGGTTAACAGGCATTGTTAATTTTGGATGTTAGCGATTCGATTTTGGAATTATTTTTTATGAAATTATAAATTAATTTTTACTGCGCAAATACGCTGCGCAGTTGTTGTTTCTCTTTGTATTGTTGAAAGGTTAGAAGCATTTAAAACGCCCCCTCTCTTAATTTGGAGAGGGTTTTAGACCCGGAGACGTCAAGTTATAAATTCACTCATTGCTACAGATATGGAAAAGGATAAGATAAGCAACAACGAATTAAAAGCATTAGGCATTGATGATGTAGAAATACTGGTAAACTTTAGCCGTGTGGCTAACGGTTTGCTAAAACACGGCGTAATGGCCAAGCCCGAAATACTGGCCAATTTAGAAGCCCTGATTAATGACCCTATGCCGTATGCCCTAAAAAAAGGCGGTAAGTTTAAAAACCTGGCCGAAGACGTAATAGCCCTGCGTAAAGAAGGGAAATTTGTAAAGCAGGAGCGCACCAACTTTAAGCTGAAAGAAGAGATTGCCGATTTCCCGGTATGGGGATTAGAACATATTGAAGTAGGTGCGCTGGCGCAGATGAAAACTGCGGTACAATTGCCTATTGCAGTTGCCGGCGCACTGATGCCCGATGCACACCAGGGCTACGGCTTGCCTATTGGCGGCGTTTTGGCTACCACAGCCAATACCATTATACCCTTTGCGGTGGGTGTTGATATTGCCTGCCGGATGTGTTTGAGCATTTTTGATTTACCTGCCGAAGCGGTTGATACTGAAACCGACAAGCTGAAAAACATATTGGTGGACAATACTTACTTCGGGATGGGCTGTACTACCAAATCTTACTTTGACAGCTCATTGTTTGATAGCAAAACCTGGAACGAAACCAAGGTTATTCGCTCCTTGAAAGATAAGGCTTATGCACAGTTAGGCACCAGCGGTACCGGCAACCACTTTGTGGAATGGGGCGAACTGACTATTGCCGAAGGCGCAATGGATGATATACCGGCAGGTAAATACCTTGCTTTATTGTCACACTCCGGCTCGCGTGGTTTTGGTGGCAGCGTGGCCGACCATTACAGCAAGATAGCCATGACCAAAACCAAGCTGCCTGCCGAAGCCAAGCATTTGGCCTGGTTAGACCTGGATAAAGATGAAGGACAAGAGTACTGGATAGCCATGAACCTGGCCGGCGAATATGCCAGCGCCAACCACCACGAAATCCACAATAAAATCGCCCGTGCTTTAGGCGTTAAACCCATGGCTATGGTAGAGAACCACCACAACTTTGCCTGGAAAGAGCAACTGGCCGATGGTACCGAAGTGATGGTACACCGTAAAGGCGCAACGCCGGCCGGCGAGGGTGTGTTGGGTATTATCCCCGGTAGCATGAGTACGCCCGGATTCTTAGTACGCGGTAAAGGTAATACCGAGAGTATTAATTCGGCCAGCCACGGTGCCGGAAGAGCCATGAGCCGTAGCGCGGCCTTTAAAAGGCTGGACAAAGCTTTGATAGCCGACAACCTGGTTGACAAGCGCATTACCCTCATGGGTAGCGATATGGACGAAGCCCCCATGGCTTACAAAGACATCCACACCGTAATGGCCGCGCAGGAAAATTTGGTGGAGGTACTGGCCAAATTTGAACCAAGAATTGTAAGGATGGCGGATGCGAGGGAGAAGCCGGAGGATTAGCCTTGGGTTTTTATATACCCACTATGCAATGTGTTTAGAGCTAAATCGCATATTTAATTAATAAACGTATGATAAAAAGAGAGTATTATTCAGTTAGGACAGGAAAGATTGCACCTAACGAAAAGATGAACCTTGAGGTTTTAAAAAAGCTTTTTTTAATTACCTACAATAAATTGTCAAAAGACGGATACTTTCAAAAATATTTTGGAATAGACTGCATGGATGGCTTTATAGAGGGAGAATTGGGAGAAGATGTTGATTCAATGATTTATATAAATTTAAGAAAAGAAAATCTGTATCCAATACATGAGAACCTTTCTAATTATAACGAAGATGACCTTTTTGATGTAATTGAATTTTTGCACGACCATTGCTCGAAGGGTATAGATGGCTATTATCATAGTTGGAATCAGTGCGGTTACCACTACGAAAAATTTAACGATCAAGAAGGGCAAAAACACTTTCGAGAACTTTTGAATCCTATATTAAGAGAATATTTAAACGGCTTTGAAGTATCTGATAGCGGGGAAATACTAATGTTATCAGACAATGGTTTATCAACCTTATTTGAAGCAGATATACCTACAAGTGATAGTGAAAATATTAAGGACAAAATAAACTTATCCATTCTGAAATTTAGAAGGCACAGATCTACACTTGAAGATAGAAAAGAGGCCATAAGAGAATTGGCTGATGTTTTAGAGTTTTTAAGGCCAGCAATAAAAAATCATCTTAATAGAAAAGATGAAAATGATATTTTTAAAATAGCTAATAACTTTGGTATTCGCCATCACAACAAAGATCAACAAACTGACTATGATAAACCGATATGGTATAGTTGGATGTTCTATTATTATTTAGCGACAATTCACACGGTTCTGAGAATTTCCAAAAAATAAAATATGAAACTTAATAATTAGTAGGCCTAATTTCTCCAGACTGCACAATAATGATAATGGGATTATCTCAAGTTTTACCTAAACCTTTTTATAAATATTCTCTCCCTGCGTAAATACACTGCGCAGTGACGCCGATTCTAAATATCAGCAATAAGAAAAAGAAGGTCATCGTGAATTCAATCTATTAAGTAAAACCAGAAGTCATACATAAGCATAACAAAGGATGAGTAGCCGATACCTAGTCGCACAAAAAAAGCGCCTAAATCATTGATTTAAGCGCTTTCGGTGGGCTTTGACACCCTTTTAGCGGAATGGACGGGACTCGAACCCGCGACCCCATGCGTGACAGGCATGTATTCTAACCAGCTGAACTACCACTCCTCCCGTTTGGGACTGCAAATATAGAAATCACATTTGCTTTGTGCAAGAACTTTTTTTAAAAATTATGCTACCGTTCCTTCTTTCAGTTTTTCAGCGTTTTCAGCAAACTGTAATGATTCCATAATCTCTTGTAAATCACCGTTCATAACGTTTGGAAGGTTGTAAATAGTTAATCCAATACGGTGCTCGGTAACACGGCCCTGTGGGTAATTATAGGTGCGAACCTTGGCTGAGCGGTCGCCGGTTGATACCATGGTTTTGCGTTTTTTCGACGTTTCTTCCAGGTGTTTTTGAAGTTCAACCTCGTAAATACGTGAGCGAAGTACCTGTAAAGCTTTATCGTAGTTTTTCAATTGCGACTTCTGATCCTGGCACTGCGCCACAATACCGGTAGGTATGTGGGTTAAACGTACCGCCGAGTAAGTGGTATTTACCGATTGCCCACCCGGACCAGACGCGCAGAATAAATCTTTACGTATATCGCTTACCTTAAGGTCAATATCAAACTCGTCAGCCTCTGGTAGCACAACTACTGTTGCAGCCGATGTATGTACACGGCCCTGCGTTTCAGTATCGGGCACACGCTGTACACGGTGCACGCCCGATTCATACTTCAGCGTACCGTAAGCATCCTCTGCGTTTACATTAAACACAATCTCCTTATAGCCGCCTGATGTTCCTTCGGTACAGTCAACCAGCTCAGTTCTCCAGCCCATGCGTTCGCAATAACGCATGTACATGCGGTAAAGGTCGCCGGCAAAAAGGGCCGCTTCATCACCGCCGGTGCCGCCACGTATCTCAACAATAGCAGGGCGCGCATCTTCCGGATCTTTCGGAATCAGCATCAAGCGTATTTCTTCTTCCTTTTCCTCGCGCTGTGTAATTAACTCGTCCAACTCCATTTTAGCCATCTCACGAAACTCCTCGTCTTTTTCGGTAGCTAAAATTTCTTTGTTTGTATCAATGTTGCTCAGTATGTTTTTGTAAATTTTGTACTGCTCAACAACGGCGGTAAGATCTTTGTATTCCTTGTTAAGCTGAGCAAAGCGTTTCATATCAGCCATTGCATCCGGGCTGCTTAGTTCGTTCTCTACTGTTTGCCAGCGGTCACGTATCAGTTCTAATTTATCTAACATGATGTATTATCTCATTTTTAGAAGCCATTATTGCAACTGCAGGGTAGCATAGCTTGCCCTTAAGCTGCAAATGATTGCTTGTTTAAGCGAAGGATTAATATTTACCAAGGCGTTATACGTTAGCCTTTAGTGTAACTGTTAAACCAATGCAAAAAAGTTTACAAAGGTACAAAAAGCAGTTCATTAATTATGCAGTTACCTCAGGCTTAACCCGTAAGGCAAAAGTAAAAATGAAGGGGTAGGTGTGAGCTATGAATCGGCAGCAAAGGCTGCAACAGTTTGATAGTTGCTCTTCATGCTATCACAAAGCTCAAATATGTTTTGCAGGGCAACCTGCGCTGCTGCCTGCGTGCCCCAACGGCTTAGGCAACGTTCCCAAATAGTTGTAAAGTTGGTTATACTGGCAATTATTTGCACCACATACTGTACCGACGCCTCTGAGCTTTCAAACTCAATTTCATCCAGTACGTGCAAATGCTTCATTAAATCGTATACAGAAAAAGGCAGGCGTTTATTGGCAATAACCCTAATGTTGGTTTCGGCAGCGTTAACCCTGGCATCGTATGATGATTCAATATTCACCTTTTGTGCTTCAATGTAGGTGAGTACCATCTCTTTCAATGCGCTTTGTATTTGTTGTAACTGAGCATTCATACAGGTAAAGGCAAAGAGTAGTATAACTACAGTTGAAACGATATATTGTTGTATATCAACTTAAACATTCGTTTGTTGATGCCAAAACTCATTGAGCAGTTTAACGGTTATATATACCTAAACGCTGTTGTTATGATGAGGTCTATATGGAAAGGTTCAATCGGTTTCGGTTTGGTAAATATTCCGGTAAAACTGTACTCCGCCGTGCAAAGCAGCTCGCTTGACCTGGATATGCTCGACGGGCGCGACCACGCCAAAATCCGTTTCCTGCGTGTTAATGAAAATACACACAAAGAGGTGCCTTATGATAAAATTGTACGCGCTTACAAATTAAATGATGATTACGTGGTGCTTGAGCAGCGCGATTTTGAAGATGCCAGTCCTGAAAAAACAAAGCTTATTGAAATAGAAAGCTTTGTAGAGGCGCAGGATATTAACCCTATGTATTACGAAACGTCGTACTACGCCGAACCCGATGCAAAAAACAGCAAAGCTTACAATTTATTGTTACAAGCCTTAAAAAAAACAGGTAAAGCCGGTTTTGGCCGTTTTGTGCTGCGTAATACTGAAAGCTTATGCATTATACACCCCGTAGAAAATGCTTTGGTAGTAAGTAAAATACGTTTTGCCCAGGAGTTGCGTAAAACTGACGACCTTAAACTGCCCGATGCTAACGTAAGTAAAAAAGAACTTGATATGGGCCTTGCCCTCATAAAACAGTATACCGAAGATTTTAACGTATCGAAGTTTAAAGATGATTACACCGACGAACTGTTGAAAATTATTAAAGCCAAAGCTAAAGGCAAACGGCCAACCATCAAAAAGCTTAAAGTTGCCAAAACCAAAGGCGATGATTTATACGAACAGCTAATGCAAAGTCTTAACAAAAAAGGAGCCTAAGCCATGAGTTTAGAAAAGTATGAAGCCAAGCGTAACTTCAAAAAAACATCAGAGCCTAAGGGTGGTAAAAGCGATAATAAAGAACTGCGTTTTGTAGTGCAGCGGCATCATGCCTCGCACTTGCATTATGATTTCAGGCTTGAGTTAGATGGTGTGCTCAAAAGCTGGGCAGTGCCTAAAGGCCCTTCTCTAAACCCCGGTGATAAGCGTCTGGCTATGATGGTTGAAGATCATCCGTACGACTATCAGTATTTTGAAGGCATTATACCTAACGGTGAGTACGGCGCGGGTATAGTAATAACATTTGACCAGGGTACATATGAGTCATTAGCCGAAAACCGTAGCGATGATGTGAAGGAGTTACATAAGGGATTGAAGGCGGGTAACTTAAAATTCAGGCTTAAAGGCAAAGTGTTAAACGGTGAATTTGCATTGGTAAAGTTACACAATGCCGATAAGGACGATGACAATTCATGGCTGCTTATAAAGCATAAGGATGAATATGCCGTAACAAAAAAATTCAGCAGTGAAGATTTTATTCCCGAAAACATTAAAGAACTTAAAAACAATAAGGATGGTAAAATAAAAAAACTGCCTAAGCACAAATTGCTGGATATTAACTTACCCAAAGCAAAACCTGCAGCTAAAAAAAAGGAGGTTAAAGAGGCTGGCAATAATGCTGAAGAAAAGGACGTAACTGCCCGCAGGTATAAACCCATGCTTGCTAAGCTTGAGCCAAAGATATTCGATGACAAGAACTGGCTGTACGAAATGAAGATAGATGGTTATCGTGCGCTGGGCTATACCGGCAAAGATGCCGCCCTTATATCACGTAACGGCATTGAATTTAACGGTAAATATGAAAAGGTTTATGACGACATAAAGGCTTTGCCAAAAGGAGCCGTGCTGGATGGCGAAATTGTATTGGAAGACAGCAATGGCCGCAGCGTTTTTCAGGACCTGCAAAACTACGACAGCCAGAAAAACAAGCGCACGCTTAAATACTATGTATTTGATTTATTGCGGCTGGATGGTCATGATTTGCGCGAATTGCCTTTAATAAAGCGCAAGGAACTGTTAAAGGCTTTTGTTGATACCTTTCCTGATGATACTTCCATTTTTTATATGGAGCATACCATAGGCAAGGGTAAAGACATGCTGATGAAAGCCCAAAAGCAAGGCTGGGAAGGCGTGATAGGTAAAGACACGCAGAGCGCATATGACGGTGGTCGCCGTTCTGACCGGTGGTTGAAGTTTAAGTTACAAAACTCGCAGGAGGCAATTATATGCGGGTTTACCGAGCCAAAGGGAAGCCGTAAGCATTTAGGCTCGCTGGTATTAGGTTTGCAGCAAGGGGAAGAATTAAGATACATTGGCAATTGCGGTACCGGTTTCAATAGTGAAAGCTTGAAGGACTTATATGAAAAACTTGAACCTTTAGTAACCGATGAGCGGCCTTTTGTCGACAAGATTAATTATCACGGCAAGGTTACCTGGGTAAAGCCTGAATTGGTGTGTGAAGTTTTTTATTCGGAGTGGACGGAAGATGGAAGCATGCGCCACCCGGTGTTTAAAGGTTTGCGTATGGACAAAGAAGCTGGCAACGTTTTACAGGAAACACCCGACAAACAACTGGCCGACGAAACAACCGTGACTTACGGACGCAAAAAAGTTAAGTTAACTAACCAAAATAAGCTGTACTGGAAAAAGGAAGGCATAAGCAAAGGAGAGCTTTTAAACTATTACCGTGACATAGCACCTTATATGCTGCCTTATCTTAAAAACAAAGCCTTATCAATGCGCAGGCAGCCTAACGGCATTGATGATCCCGGATTTTTTCAAAAAGATGTGGATGAAACGCACTTGCCTTCATGGATAAAAACCGAAAAGCTTTACTCGGAAAGTAATGATAAAAACATAAACTACATTGTTGGCCATGATGAGGCTACATTACTGTATGTAGTGAACTTAGGCAGCATAGAGATTAACCCATGGCTAAGCAGCTATCAAACACCCGATAAGCCCGATTATGTAGTAATTGATGTTGACCCGCACGACGTACCTTTTACTGATGCGGTAGAGGTGGCCCTTAAATCCAGGGAAGTATTTAAACGCATGAAGCTTGAAACGTTTATCAAAACATCAGGCTCAAAAGGGCTGCATATTTACTGTTACCTGGGTGCTAAATACGATTATGATTTTGTAAAGATGTTTGCCGAATACGCAGCGACGCTGGTACATGCCGAGCTGCCCGATATTACCAGCATAGAACGTAGTCCGGCTAAGCGGCCTAACAAAACATACATTGATTTTTTGCAGAACCGCCGCGGACAAACCATTGCTGCCCCTTATTCGGTACGGCCCAAGCCTGGTGCAACGGTGTCAACGCCGCTGCACTGGGAGGAGGTAAATAATAAGCTTTCTCTTGCCGATTATACCATTTACACCATGCCCGACAGGCTTAAAAATATTGACGACCCTTGGAAAGATATTCACAAAACCAAAGCTGATTTAAAAAAGGCGCTGGAATATTTAAAAGAACAGGTGGACGAGTAGTGCTGTTTAATTATCAATCAAACATATTGTCATTTCCCAGAGCGAGCGATCTTATCAAAGCAATCAGATTGTCCAGTTGAAAATATCCCTTACTATCCTTCGAGGTGACAAATGTTATTTTACAACAGCCAATATATTATCAGCCGATAACTTTTGTTGCTCGCCGGTTTGCATGTTTTTAAGCGTAAGCTGTCCGCTTTGCACTTCATCACTGCCTATAACCACTACGTACGGTATGTTTTTGTTATTGGCATAATCAAGCTGCTTTTTAATTTTTGCACCCGCAGGATATAGTTCGGCATTAATACTGGCAGTGCGCAATTGTTGCAGCAAAGGCAGTGCATAAGTTTCACCTGCTGCATCAAACGGGCAAATTAAAACGCGGGTGGTTTGGTTGCTGGCTTCGGGAAAAAGTTTGAGTTCTTCTAATACGTCATATATACGGTCGGCGCCAAAAGAGATGCCTGCGCCTGTTAATCCTTTCAGGCCAAACATGCCGGTAAGATCATCATAACGGCCGCCGCCGCCAATGCTGCCCATAACGGTTTCGTTAGTTTTGACCTCAAAAATAGCTCCTGTATAATAGTTCAATCCGCGGGCAAGAGTAATATCAACCTCAACAGTGGCTTTAATCAGGGTAAAGCTTTGCAGGTAGCTAAGTATGGTTTCTAATTCGGCAATGCCCTTAAGCCCTGTTTCAGATGCCGAAAGAATGGTTTTTAGTTTCTCAAGCTTTTCGGCATTGGCACCCTGTAGTAATATTACCGGTTCTAAACGGTCAATATCTTCCCGGGTAAATCCTTTTGTCAGTAGCTCATTCACCACGCCATCAAGTCCAATTTTATCAAGCTTATCAATGGCTACCGTCATGTCAACTATAAGCTCGGGCTTGCCTATAATTTCGGCAATACCGGCCAGTATTTTACGGTTGTTAATTTTAATGGTGAAATTAGTAAGTCCAAGCTTGCTTAACGCCTCATCATAAATCAAAATAAACTCTGCCTCATTTAATAACGAGTTTGATCCTACAACATCAGCGTCGCACTGGTAAAACTCGCGGTAACGACCTTTTTGCGGACGGTCGGCGCGCCAAACCGGCTGCACCTGAAAGCGTTTAAAAGGGAACGTAATATCATTTTGGTGCTGCACTACATAGCGGGCAAAAGGCACGGTAAGGTCGTACCGCAGTGCTTTTTCTGATATATGATTGGTAAGCTTGGCATTAGTACTGCCCAGCCATTCGGGCTGTGCTTTGCTTAAATAATCGCCGCTGTTAAGAACTTTAAATATCAACCTGTCGCCCTCATCGCCATATTTTCCCATCAGCGTGGCCGAGTTTTCCATAGTCGGAGTTTCTATCTGCTGATAGCCAAATTTGCGGAAAACTGATTTTATGGTGTCGAAAATATAATTGCGTTTTACCATTTCGGCCGGCGAGAAATCGCGCATGCCTTTAGGTACTGAGGGTTTAACAGAAGCCATGCGGCAAATGTAATAATTTTTAACATGCAGGCTGTTTTAACGTTTAGCCGGCTTTGCTGGCAATGCAATGTTTGCGCTTGCTATATTCTTTGTATTTTTGACGTTTTTAAACACAAGTGGGAAAAGATAAACTAAAACGTTTTGCCGAGGTTGACACATTCAGCAATGTGGTACAGTTAGATGCAGGTATACCTTATAAAGGCAATTGGGCTGCTGAGTTTTTTAAAAATGACCAGCCTGTAGTACTTGAGCTTGCCTGCGGTAAGGGCGAATACACCGTGAACCTTGCACAGCTATTTGCGCAAAAAAACTTTATTGGGGTAGATTATAAAGGTAACCGCATATGGCGGGGTGCCAAAACTGCGCTTGAAGAAGGTATTACCAACGTTGGCTTTTTGCGTATCCAAATAGAAAACCTTACTGATTTTTTTGCCCCCGGAGAAGTTGATGAAATATGGATTACCTTCCCCGATCCGCAGCCGCAAATAAGCCGCGAGAAAAAGCGGTTAACCGCTCCTCGTTTCCTCGAAAAATATAAGCAGCTGCTTAAACCGGGAGGTTTTATTAACCTTAAAACTGATAACGACGGACTCCATGCTTACACTGCCGAAAAAATAGAAGAGTTAGGCCTGAGGTTGCATGTAAAAACAGAAGACCTTTATCACTCCCTGTATGCAGATGAGGTGCTGAATATTAAAACTTACTACGAAAAAAAGTATTTGAAGGATAATAAGAACATCAACTATCTTAAATTTTCGTTTGAGTAATATATGTGTGCCGCCGATGCAAACTTTAACAACCACGTTTTTGAAGTTGCCCGCCAGGTTCCGCCGGGAAGGGTAACTTCATACGGTGCCATTGCCCGGTTCTTAGGTGCGGGCAACTGGTCGCGCAAGGTGGGTAAGGCAATGGGATTGCTTGATGGTGTTACACCGCCCGTTCCTTTTCAACGGGTGGTAAACAGTCAGGGCCGCTTAACCGGCGATACGGCTGGCATTGAACACCGTAAAGCCCTGCTGGCGGCTGAGGGTGTAATGGTAATAGGTGACAAGGTGCAAAACTTTAAAACCGTTTACTGGGACCCAGCCACCGAGCTTGATTATTAAACAGTTGTACATAAACACTACTATTGGAATACTATGAATATTGCCGGTAAACTGCAGCACCAATTAGAAACCGTTTTTGTTGGCCAGCCTTGGTACGGTACGCCCATTAGCACTATTGTAACCGAGGGTAGCTGGATGGCGGCCTTCAACAAGCCGCATGGTTCTGTGCATAGTATTGCTCACATTGTACTGCATATGACCACCTGGACAGAGGAAACCATTAGCCGGTTAAAAGGAAATGAGGCGCAGTTACCTCAGCGTGGCGATTGGCCCGAACCGGGAGAAGCATCTGAACAAAACTGGCAGCAGTTGGTTATTGATTTAGATGAAGCCAACAGCAATTTAATTAAAACATTGCAGGCATTTCCTGATGAGAAATGGAATGATTTAATTAACGATAAACGCAACATGGGCGAACCCGTTACTACGTATAAAGACTTGGTTTGCGGGCTAATAGAGCACCAGGTTTATCATGCTGGCCAAATTGCATTATTAAACCGTATTAACCATGCTTACTAGCCAAAAGAAAACACTCATATTAGGAGCCACGCCCGACTCAAGCCGTTATGCCTACCTTGCCGCCAACAGGCTGGTGCGCACCGGGCACCCCATAGTAAACGTGGGCATAAAAAAAGGAGAAGTAGCAGGCGTTGCCATTGAAAAGGCAGAAGAGATACACGCGGATATTGATACGATAACATTGTACGTTGGTCCTCAAAATCAACCGCCGTTATATGATTACATCTTGGCTACTAACCCGAAGCGTATCATATTTAATCCTGGTACGGAAAACCCCGAATTGCGCAGCCTGGCCCGTGAACGCGGAATTGAAACACTATCGGCCTGTACGCTGGTTATGCTATCAACAGGAGATTATTAATAGCCTATACCGGAATATTTTCCAATACCGACATCAGCGCTTCAAGCTTTATGGGCTTGGTTAAAAAGTTATTCATACCGGCATCATAGCATTCCTGCCTGTCTTCAACCATTGCATTGGCCGTCATGGCAACAATATGTGGTTGGTGCCGGTGGTGCTTACGTATATACCGCGTTGCTTCAAGCCCATCCATCTCCGGCATTTGCACGTCCATCAAAACAACATCAAAATATTTTTGAGCCAATGCATCAACCGTTTCTTTTCCGTTACAAGCCAGGGTAGGTGAGTAGCCAAGGCGTTTAAGCACCTTTAAAATAACCAACTGATTCATTTGGTTGTCTTCGGCTACTAAAATACTTAAGGGATGCATGGCGGCAAATTCTTCTTTTAACAAGGCATCTGTTTTACTCATACCCGCATTTAAATGCGTTTGTTTAAAAGCCTTGAGCAGTTCGCGTATTAAATGGTTTTGCTTAACGGGTAGCGGTAAAACACCAAAAGCAGGATAGTGCTGATTAGAGAGCATTTCAAAACCTGCTTTACTAAGTAATATGATTGCGGCATGTGGGTGTCGTGCGTTAACTAATGCAGCCAGCTTAATTTGATCAGGTTGCGGAAGCGAATAATCAATGATGAATAAGTCAATATTAGGAGCGCTGCAAAGGTTGCTTTCAGCTTGTGCAATGCTTAAGGCGGACATAACATTGAGGCCGCACCTCATTAAGCGTTGGCTTAATGCCTTATTAAATTGTTGGTTAGGGTAAATAACCAGCGCGCTTTTACCGCTTAGTACCGAAAGATCGATGGCTTTATCAGGCTGGCGTGTTAATTGATACTCAATGCCAAAACTGAAACATGAACCAACATTTGGTTCACTTACCACTGTAATTTCACCACCCATGAGCTGCACCAGTTTTTTGCTGATGAGCAAGCCAAGCCCAGATCCTCCATATTTGCGATACGTAGAAGCATTGGCCTGGGTAAACTCTTCAAAAAGCCTGGGTAGGTTTTCGGTAGCAATGCCAATTCCGGTATCGCTTACACTAAACTTTAATTGTGGTTTTTCTGCCTGTTGCTGCTCTTGTGTTACCATCAGCACAATTTGGCCTTCCCTGGTAAATTTTACGGCGTTTCCAACCAGGTTTACCAATACTTGCCGCAGGCGTGAGCTATCAGCTACAATTAGTTCAGGCACTGCATCATCCATTTCATAAAACAGCTCAACCGGTAGTTTGGAAAGCTTTGGAGCAAACAGATCAAGCACGTCCTCAATGCAGGTACGAAGATTAAATTCGTGCAAATCAATCTCCATGCGCCCCGATTCTATTTTGGAGAAATCGAGTATATCATTAATAACGCTCAATAAGGCTTCACCGCTTTGAATAATGGACTGGGTGAATTCGCGCTGCTCGGTGGTAAGTTCGGTTTCTTTAAGCAAGGCTGCCATACCAAGCACACCGTTCATTGGTGTGCGTATTTCATGACTCATGGTGGCCAGAAAAACACTTTTAGCCTGGTTGGCTTTCTTTTGGCGCAGCGCATCAAGCTGCTTCCGATTTAAAACAATTAAAAAGCAAACAACAATGGTGAATGAACACATCATTGCCGTTATAACCAGTACCTCAATGTTGTCGCTTACTTCGTTCATTTAATATAGCAGCCAAAAAAAACAGGTACATAATTACAACCAGGATGGCATGCAAAATCCATATTGTTTTCTTTACATCTTTAGATACGTGATGGCTTACCACGTTCGAAAAAATAAACTGGAATAACGAACTGCAGAAGTATATGAGAAAGCCGGCGGCAACAATCCTACCCGATGTAGTTATAAGGTCGGTGCGCTTAAAATCGCTTTGAACGGCAAGGTAAAGTATGCTTGCTACAATTACAAAGAGCGCCCCCAGCGGCCTTGTGTAGGTATTAAACTCGTAAATACTTTGAAAAAACGAGAAATTAACAATACAAAGCAGTGGGAACGCTATTAAAATTACGTTAATCCATTTGTTTGCACGCTCACTTTCAAAAGCATGTTTAAAATACAACATTAAGGTTACCACCTCTAAAATGGTGTACACATGCAGGCCCGGCAGGTTATTTATTTTAAAGCTTGCCAGAGTTATACCTATAATATTCATTATAAGGGCCATGCCCAAGTACAAAAGCAGCGTGCGCAGTGGTTTATTAATTTGTTTATAGTAAAGCAGTCCGGCTCCTAAGGGTAATAGCGTGCTCGCAGGCACAATGTAAGTCATAAAAAAAAGCCAGAAAGCCTTCATAAACAATAATCAATAGTTAGGGGTGTTCACCGCGGTACAACGGACTATCGATGTCGCAAAAGTCAGGGCATGGCCTTGTATAGTCATATATACCTGAGTCGTCAATACTGCCGTTTTCACCGTCGGTGCTGTTAGGCAAATATATAACATCTTTACCGCATCGTTTGTCATCGGATGATCTTACCATCACCATGCAAAAGGTAACAACATTCTTTTCAGCTTCGGCCTTAGTGCTGTCTAAGCTAAAATAAGCACGTGCGCCCACTACAGATGGATCTTTTAAGGCATCGGCCATAGCCAAAATATCAGCGCGAGACATGTAAACGGCCTTAGGCACCATGCTTTCATTTGTGCCTTGCAAATTTACGTTCATAAATTCGCGCCAGTTAGTTGTGCGCCTGATAGCTTCCGAAACCGAGATTGCAACAGACGTTCTGGCTGTAAGGTCGGTGTTTTTCATAAAAATTGCTTAAGTGATAAAATTTTTAATTTATTTTAATTTCAGCGATCAATGCGTACTTATACGGTAAGAAGTGCCTTAATAGTTATAACCTTATCCTTGATTTTACAAAAGATGTTGAATGTTAGCTTAGTGGAAAATGATTAAAACACTTAGAAATAGCCTGTTGCTGTTGTTGCTGCTGCCAGCCTTTTTTGCAGCAGCCCAAAATGTACCCGATTTGCTTAGGGAGGGCTCCGAACTGCAGAAAAGCAAAAATTATACGGCTGCCATTGAAAAATACAAAGCGGCCTTGGCTGCCGATCCGGCTAACGTTACAGCAAAGTATCAGCTGGCGTTTGCTTTAAATACCGCAGGCAGGGGAACCGAAGCATTACCTTATTTACAAGATGTGGTTAACGCCGCCCCAACGGCGCCTGTGCTATTGAGTTCTTATACGCTAATGGCGGGGATTTATGACCGTAGCGGGCAGGCAGCCAAAGCAATAAGTGCTTACAAAACAGCTATTGAATTAGATTCGGCAAGCTATGATTTAAATTACGGCCTGGGCTTGGCCTATTTCAGGAATAAGCAATATGTGGAGGCAGAACAACGGGCCGTAAATGCTCTAAGATTGAATTCGAGGCAGCCTGCCAGCTTAAGATTATACGGCTTGGTAACTTTTCATCAAAATGAACGAGCTCCGGCGTTGTTGAGCCTTTGCAGCTTTTTATACCTCGACCCTAAAGGCAACCGGGCCGATGAAGCCTACAGTAATATTCAAAGTATAATTCAAGGAGGCGTTTTAAAAACCGAACCGGGGCAAAAAGCACCGCAACCGAGTGCAGAAGCATTGGCATTGAACCAGGCTATAACCAACGCGGTTGCTGGGGTAGAAAGTAAAAAGCCATACAAGTATGCCGAAAAGTTTTCCGATCAGCTTAAAGCTATATTTACTGCTGTGGGCACACTTGCGCAAAAGCAATCGGGTAATCGTTATTTCCGCACGCAGCTTGCTTCAACATACTACAAGCTCAGTCAATCTCCCCATATGCAGGCATTTGCCTTTTACATTAGTCAGGCAAATGATAAAAGAGCTGCAGCATGGGTAGCGGCCAACGCACAGCAGGTTGAAAGCATGAATAAGTGGATGGCAGCGAATTAAAGATAGGTTAGGCCATGGCTATCATTCCCGTTGTAAAACACAGGATCAAAATTGTCATCGGCCAATTGGCATGATGCTGATATACCCATAAAATTAACCTCGCCAAAAATACTGGCAATGGCGGCGTCAGCAGCATCACGGCCTGTTGCTATTTTAACCAAGCCATTAAGCGGTACAAGCCGCGTAGCGTCAAATATAATCCATTCGTTGCCAATAAAGGCTTCAAAGCACGCATGAAAATCAGGTGGGTTAAGCTGATAGGCATAACCGGTAAAATATCTTGCCGGAATATCGAGCGCACGGCAAAGGGTTATGCCCAGGTGCGCAAAATCGCGGCATACACCGGCAAGCTCGGCAACGGTATCATAAGCCGAGGTTTGTGAATTTGTTGAGCCGCTTAAGTACTCAACATTATCATGTATCCAGTTGGTAAGGGTTAATACTTTTTCAAAGGCATTATCAATTTTGCCAAATTTGCTATGCGCAAAGCGGTACAACTTGTCTGACTGGCAATAGCGGCTTGGAAACAGGTATGGCAATACCGAAGCATCCATAGCAGCAACAGGCACATGGTTTAGCTGGTTACAAGGTGTTTGCTTAAACGAGGTATCAATTATTGCGCTGTAGCTAATGTTAACCTTTGCAGGCTCAGGCACTTCAAGGCGTATAAAACGGCTTTCATTATGTTGCGGCGCCAGTTCTTCAAACTTAAAATATGGCTCAACAGTAAAGTTCTCTTCGAGTACCGCCTGTGCCGGAGTACGCAGGGCATGTATGTTTAAAATAAACGTTGTTGGTGTAATAACCTCGTAACCCAATGTGCCGGCAACCTTTAGCTTCATGCTTTCTTTCGTTTTTTTGATGTTTTGCTCATTTTCTCCAACACGGTATCCATCCATTGGTTTGGTATGTTTTTGAGCGCTGTTTTCAATTCCTTATCCCACCTGGCCGATACCGCTGCAAGATCTTTTTGTTCGTAGTGCTGTTCAATCATGTCAAAGCTACCGTTTTTATACAAAGCAACATCAATAGGAAAATCAACATCAGCAGCACTTATGCGTGTAGAATCAAAAGAAAGGAAGCCGGCTTTGAGAGCCAGTTTCATGCTTGTATTCTCGTTGAGTATGCGGTTAAGTATAGCTTTACCCTGCGCGGCGTTGCCAATAATAACATATGGTGCCCCATTACCCAGTTCAACCCAGTTACCTTCAGGGTAAAGCAAAAACAGCTTATGCTCTTCATCATCTTTCATTTGCCCGCCAATTATGGTATTGAGGTTAAATTTAAAGCCCGATTTTTCAAGTGTTTCCCGGTCTTCTTCGCCTACACGTTTAACCTGCTCGCCAAAGGCATTTACTACTTTGTAAAGCTTATTGTATTCATCAACATTACCTTCCAGCAATTCATCAAAATAAACGATGGCTTTATCGCGTACAGAGCGAAGTCCGCTGGTCATAATAAACAATGAGCAATCTTGCTTTTGCAGCGTGGTTAGTTTCTTCTTGATGGTAACATCAGTACCTGAGGTAATGCGTGTATCGGCAATGGCAACCAGTCCCTCTTTCACTTTAATGCCTAAGCAGTAAGTCATAGCAAATAGTATTCAATCAGAAATTTCTGATACGTTAAAGTGGCAAAGTAGTGCAAATTAATGCGCTAATCAAAAAAATAAAGGGAAGCTTTTTGGTTTAAACGGGCAAAAAAAGAAGCACATGATAAACACTCGCTGCTATCTGTGCTCCTATACCTGTTGTTAACATGCTATTTTTCCTAAAGGGATCTACTACTTCTATTTAGGAACACTATTAACTTAATTACAAAAATGTAGCATGGCGTAGTTGTTTACAATACCTGATTCCGGTGATTTTTAAGCTGTAACCTGATATATTGCTTTATATGAGGCGTTAAGTGAAAAAGTATAGATGTACATAAAAGGCCGTTGCTTAAGCAATGGCCTTTTATAATTAATGAACAGCTTTTAACTATTACTTCGATAAAGCTTCAAACTCATCATCACTCAAAGTAATGTTTGCAGCAGCCAGATTTTCATGCAGGTGGGTTACAGATTTGGTACCCGGTATAAGCAATATATTATCAGAACGCCTTAGCAGCCAAGCCAATGCAATTTGCGCTGTGGTGGCTTCATGTTTTTGAGCAATGTGCTGTATTTTTTCGGCCATTTTATCAGGGCCTGATGCAAGAGGGTACCATGGTATAAACGCCAGGCCTTGCTCGGCGGTGTAATCAAGTACATCTTCCCACTTACGCTCGCCCAGGTTATAAAGGTTTTGTACCGATACAATTGGAAGAAGTTTGCGTACGCGCTCAATTTGCTCCACATCAACTTCCGAAAGGCCAACGTATTTTATTTTACCCGCATCAACAGCTTCCATAACCGGCTTTAAAGTTTC
This sequence comes from uncultured Mucilaginibacter sp., assembly GCF_913773635.1. GTDB lineage: Bacteria > Bacteroidota > Bacteroidia > Sphingobacteriales > Sphingobacteriaceae > Mucilaginibacter. The sequence continues at coordinate 103,883 of NZ_CAJYGQ010000011.1, read as the reverse complement.
CTCAACATCAACATTAGGGTCAATGCGGTGTAGTTGCCATAGGTCAATTGTATCAACCTTCAAACGTTCAAGGCTGCCTTCAATATTTGACTTTATGTAGTCGGCATTGCCATTTGGAACCCATTGATTAGGCCCCGGGCGGTTAAAGCCACCCTTTGTAGCAATTACCAAACCTTGTTTATAAGGATGCAGGGCATCGGCAATAAGGCTTTCATTAAATTTAGGGCCATAAGCCTCGGCAGTATCAATAAAGTTAACACCGCTTTCTACAGCTGCTTTGAGCACTTCAATAGCGTTATCTCTATCGCTTACCTCTCCAAACACACCGTTGCCGGTAAGTTGCATGGCTCCATAACCCAAACGGTTAATTTCAATATCGCCGCCAAGTTTATAAGTTAATGATTTTTCTGTTTCAGACATTTTGTTTGTGTTTTTTGATAACAACACAAACTGATTTTAAAAGTTCCACAGGCCGCTGGTACAACTTAATTTATGTACTTAAGCTGACAAATGGGTAAAAAAAAAGCCCCTTGCAATACAAGAAGCTTACTTTAACAGTATCGTGCAATTTAAAACGGCAGGTTATCAGCCTCGCTATTATGGTCATAACCGGCATCAGCATCTTCAGTGCGTACAACCTGGCGATTTTCATTGTCAAAGTCGCTTTTACGGCCTAAAAGCGTAAAGTTTTCAGCAACAATTTCTGTGGTATATTTTTTAATGCCTGTTTTGTCTTCAAATGAGCGGGTACGTAGTTTACCTTCAATGTAAACTAACTTGCCCTTTTGTAAATATTTGGCGGCAACGTCGGCCAATCCGCGCCACATAACTATGTTGTGCCACTCGGTTTGTTCAATTTTGCGCCCATCCTTACTAAAGGTCTCCGAAGTAGCCAGCGGAAAGCTTACAACTGATACATTGCCTTCCAGGTAACGTATCTCGGGATCCTTGCCTAAGTGCCCTACCAAAATTACTTTATTTATTCCAGACATGTTTTAGTTAGAAAAAAGAGAATTGTTTTCAAATTTAAAAAAATTAGTTAGAAATTTAAAAATGATTTTGGGAAGTGCGAGTTTATGGAGCTCTTCTATGTCAACATAGAACCAATCAGGTTCAAAATGCACCGGTTTGCCTTTAACTTTAACGAAACGTATAATTAACCTTTGGTGCGTAAGCACGTGTTTTTGCAAGCCAAAAGCCTCTTCAATTTCCAGCGTAGGGCCGAAATATGCCTTTACTTCAGGTAATGTAACAATTTCATTGGTTTCTGTCAAGGTTGAAGTTTCAACTAATGGTAAATCGTAAAGACCTGTCCAAATGTCGTTGCCGGTTCGTTTATTCATTAAAATACGGCTGCTATCTATTATTAAGAAATAGTTAAAAAAGCGCTCCTTTACTTTTACCGTTTTTAGCTTTACAGGCAGTTGAGTGGTTGCGTTGGTTTTAAAAGCTTCGCAGCCCAACCGTACCATACATATGCCACAGGCAGGGTTTTTGGGTTTACACAACACGGCACCAAATTCCATCATAGCCTGATTGTGTATGCCGGGTTGCTCTTTATCAAGTACCTCATCTGCCAGCTGCTGAAAAAGCTTTTTACCTTTTGTGCTGTTTATAGGTTCATCTACACCAAAATAGCGGGCAAGTACACGGTAAACATTTCCGTCAACAACCGCCCTGGCCTCATTTACTGCAAATGATGATATAGCCGCCGCCGTATACTCGCCAATACCTTTAAGTTTGATAAGCTCCTGGTATGATTCAGGAAAGTTTCCCTTATACTCATCACGCACCAGACGTGCGGTTTTAAGCATGTTGCGGCCACGCGAGTAATAGCCAAGTCCCTGCCAAAGCTTTAATATCTCATCTTCACTGGCGTTGGCAAAATCGGTTACTGTTGGGTAGGCTGCTAAAAAGCGGTTAAAGTAGGGTAAACCCTGTTCAACACGGGTTTGCTGAAGTATAACCTCAGACAGCCATATAATATAGGCGTTGGTTGTATGCCGCCACGGTAAATCGCGTTTATTTACATGGTACCATTGTACCAGTTGGTTTGCAAAATTCATGAAATTCAAAATTAAGCATAAGGCAGTTGCAATTGCTATTAGTAGTAGTAGTTTATATAGGTGTTATAACACATTGTAAAAAAAAGCACATTTATTTCAAACTTTCCAATTAAAGCCATACTTTTGCAACCCCAAAACAGTTAAGTATTTACATAAAATTATTAACAGAAAACAGATATGACTAAGGCGGAAATTATAGCTGAAATATCAACTAAGACCGGGATTGAGAAAGTTGATGTTCAGGAAACTGTTGAGGCGTTTTTTAAAGTAGTTAAATCGTCAATGGTAAGTGGCGAAAATGTATATGTTAGAGGCTTCGGCAGCTTTGTTGTTAAAAAGAGAGCTAAGAAAACCGCGCGTAACATTTCAAAAAATACAGCTATCATTATACCTGAGCACTTTGTGCCCAGCTTTAAACCAGCAAAAACATTTGTTGAAAAAGTAAAAACAGGTAACAAAACTAAAACAGCAAAAGCTTAATACATTAAGTATATGAAAGCAAAACAAATAGTTACAATGGTGGCCGTTATTGCGGTTATGGGCTATTTGTATGCGCAGCCCGTAAAAGGGTTAATTAAGCCAAAAGAAGAACGTACCGCACCTGGTAAAGCCGGACAGGATGAGCACGAAGGCCATGATCATGATCATGAAACTGCCGTGGTTGATGTAACTACCGTATCGCAACCTGCCAAAGCTGCTATTGGCGGCGAAGCTTCTGAAAAAATTACTGCAATGGAGGCCGAGCTTGTAAAAGCCTCGGCTCCGGCGCAAAAACAAAAATTACAGTTAGAACTGGCTAAAGCATGGGATGCTGCACATCAGCAAGCTCCTGCTGCTTTCTATTATAAGGCACTTGCCCAAAGCAATAACAGCTTTGAAAACTGGGTAAATGCAGGTAACCGTTTTAACGATGCCTACAAGTTTACACAAGATACTGCAGTACAACCGGCAATGGTTAAAAATGCTATTGAGGCATTTAAAGCAGCAAAAGCAATTAAACCAGCCGACCTCGAAGCACAAACCGGCTTAGGCATAGCTTATGTAAACCAAACCAGCCTGGGTATTACTGATGCAGAAGGCGGAAGCCCGATGCAGGGTATTACCTTGTTGCTTGATGTAGTAGCCAAAGAGCCTGACAACTGGAAAGCTAACCTCAACCTGGGGCAGTTTGCCATGAAATCGGGCCAGTACCAAAAAGCAGTTGACCGTTTTAGCAAAATGGTGGCTATGCCCGAAAGTGCGCAAAGAAGTAAGGTTGAGCCTTACTTTTACCTGGCCGAAAGCTATAAGCAGCTGGGCCGCAAAAAAGAAGCCATTGAGGCTTACCTTAAATGTAAGGAATTAATGGGCGACCCAACCATGGGTCAAACCATTGACAACTATATTAACGAATTAAAAAATTAACCCTTAAAAAATTATTATTATGCCAAGCGGTAAAAAACGTAAAAGACATAAAATGGCTACTCATAAACGTAAAAAACGTTTAAGAAAAAACAGACATAAAAAGAAATAAGCCGTTACTACGGTAGTTTGCCTGCGGCTGCTTAAAGGTAGTGGCAGGCAATTTTTTTATTGAAGTTTTTATCCTCATATTATACGCGGCTTTTTAGCCGCAATTTGAAGAAATGGAGTAGCAGTTGGTAAAAGAATTAATTATCGATTCATCCCCTAACGGGGCAACTATTGCCCTGTTACAGGATAAACAACTCGTTGAACTTCATAAAGAGCAAATAACTAACAATTATACTGTTGGTGACATTTACCTGGGCCGTGTTAAAAAAATTATGCCCGGGCTTAATGCTGCCTTTATTGATGTTGGATACGAGAAGGATGCTTTTTTGCACTACCTGGATTTAGGTCCGCAGGTGCAAAGCCTGCTCAAATTAACCAAACAGGTACGTGGGGGTAGTTACCAAACCAAGTTATTAGATGATTTAAAGCTGGAAACCGATATTAACAAAGCGGGTAAAATATCCGAGGTGTTAACTAAAAACCAGCTTATACCGGTGCAAATTGCTAAAGAGCCTATATCAACAAAAGGCCCGAGGCTGAGTTCCGACCTGTCAATTGCCGGCCGCTATGTAGTGCTGGTGCCGTTTTCTGATGTAATCTCTATCTCAAAAAAGATAAAGAGCAACACAGAGCGTACGCGCCTGCGCAAAATTGTAGAAGGGATAAAACCGGCAAACTTTGGTGTAATTATCCGTACCGTATCAGAGGGTAAGGGTGTAACCGAAATGCAAAAAGACCTGCTTGATTTAATATCAAAGTGGGAATCTTTCATGACGCGTTTACCTGCAACAGAACCTTCAAAAAAGATATTAGGCGAAATAGACCGCACATCAACTTTGTTGCGCGATATATTAAACGCCGATTTTCAGCACATATACGTAAATGAAAACTCAATATTTGAGGAAGTAAAATCGTACGTGCATGAAATATCGCCTGATTTGGAGAGCATCGTTCGCCTGCATAAGCACCGCGACCCTATATTTGAGCATTACGGCATTGAAAAGCAAATTAAATCGGCCTTCGGTAAAACCGTAAATTTGGCCGGTGGAGCTTATCTGGTAATAGAACACACTGAAGCCCTGCACGTTATTGACGTAAATAGCGGTAACCGCACGGCTAACAAAGAAAACCAGGAAGACAATGCCCTGCAGGTAAACAAAGAGGCTGCGCGCGAAATTGCCCGCCAGCTGCGCCTGCGCGATATGGGCGGTATTGTGGTTGTTGATTTTATTGACATGCACAAGCCAACCAACCGCAAGGATTTGTTTGACTACCTGCGCGAGCAAATGTCACATGACAGGGCCAAGCACACTATTTTGCCGCCAAGCAAATTTGGCTTGGTGCAAATTACACGTCAGCGTGTAAGGCCCGAAATGAATATTGTAACCAGCGAGGTTTGCCCTAGCTGTCATGGTACTGGCACCATAAGGCCAACTGTTTTGTTAATGGATGATATTGAAAATAATTTCAATTACATTCTGGTAGAACAGAACGAAAAAGGTATTACGCTTTGTGTACACCCGTACATTGAAGCTTATATTAAAAAGGGCATCGTAAGCCGCCAAATGAAATGGTATTTTAAGTACGGACAATGGATTAAAGTAAAAAGTAACCCTTCTTACCAAATCACGGAGTTCCGCTTTATGAATGCCAAGGATGAGGAAATTAAATTATAAGTCCGAAAGTCGAATGTTCGATTTGGATTTTAGAAAACAAGAAAAGGCTCCATATTGGAGCCTTTTCTTGTTTTAGCTACTATCTTTTAAGCTAATATTATTAGTAAATTTATACCTTTACAATCAAATCGGAAAATGAATATCTGACTTCCGAGATCAAAAAAAATGGCTAAAACCAAATCAGCATATTTCTGCCAAAGCTGTGGCTACGAATCGCCAAAATGGTTGGGTAAATGCCCTGCCTGCCAGCAATGGAATACTTTTGTAGAGGAAATAATTGAAAAACCTAATTCAGCTATTCCTGATTGGAAGGCACCCGGCAGTGGCTCAACCTCTATGCAGCGGGCAAATAAAGCCGTGCCTGTATCAAGCATTACATTTACTGAAGAACACCGCATTTATACTCCAGATAAGGAACTTAACCGGGTTTTGGGTGGAGGCATTGTGCCGGGTTCACTGGTACTCATTGGTGGTGAGCCTGGTATTGGTAAATCCACACTGATGCTACAGTTGGCGTTGAGTATGCCTGCAGCTAAAATACTTTACGTATCGGGCGAGGAGAGCGACCGTCAAATTAAAATGAGGGCGGAACGGATTACCCCTCTGCCACCTGAGGGGAGAGTAAGCGGATACAGCGGCACAGGCTGTTTTGTACTGACCGAGACATCAACCCAGAATATATTTAAGCAAATTGAGCAGCTTCAACCCGATATGGTGATTGTAGACTCGATTCAAACGCTATATTCGGCACATATTGAATCTACACCGGGCAGTGTATCGCAGGTACGAGAGTGTACAGCCGAATTGCTGAGGTTTGCCAAAGAAAGCTCAACCCCTGTTTTTCTGATAGGCCACATTACCAAAGACGGTATGATAGCTGGCCCTAAAATACTGGAACATATGGTTGATACTGTGCTGCAGTTTGAGGGAGACAGGCATCATGTATACCGTATTTTGCGCGCCATTAAAAATCGGTTCGGTTCGGCATCGGAGCTGGGTATTTATGAAATGAAGGGCGCCGGCTTACGCGAGGTATCAAATCCATCAGAAATATTGCTCTCGCAGCGCGATGAAGCTTTAAGCGGTATAACTATTAGTGTAACGCTAGAAGGGTTAAGACCTATGCTTATTGAAACGCAGGCGTTGGTAAGCACTTCGGCTTATGGTACGCCTCAACGTTCGGCTACGGGCTTTGATACGCGCCGTATGAACATGCTGCTGGCTGTGCTCGAAAAGCGTTGCGGTTTCCGCTTGGGTACGCAGGACGTTTTCCTGAATATTACCGGTGGCATTAAGGTAGAAGATCCGGCTATTGATCTGGGTTTGGCTGCGGCCATTATTTCTTCACATGAGGATATGCCTATTTCCTCAAAAACGTGTTTTGCTGCAGAGCTGGGCCTTTCAGGAGAAGTACGTGCCGTAAACCGTGTTGAGCAACGTATTGCCGAAGCACAAAAACTAGGCTTTGAGCAAATATTTATATCAAAATATAATTTACCGTCAGGCAAGGCCGACAAAAACCAGTTGGACTTATCACACTACAAAATTGAAATCAAAGCCGTAAGCCGTATTGAAGAAGTATTTGGGTTACTGTTCGGTTAAAAGGGAACTTTTTAACGTATGGCCCATTTATTGGCAGGCAGCGGTTAATGCCCCAAACTTATAAGCACTTTAAAAGTTAATTTATCAGTCGGCCGTGGCATTGCGCTGTTTATTGATAACAGGCTTTAAAACTTGGCCGTAGTTCGAATTTATGAAAGCAATGGTATTAACGGAGCCTGATGAGCCTCTTGCATATAAAGATGTAGAAAAGCCCGTTTTACAACAAAACGAGGTTTTAGTACAAATAAAAGCGGCGGCACTTAACCGTCGTGATTACTGGATAACCATAGGGAAATATGCAGGCATCAAATACCCAACCATATTAGGGTCAGACGGTGCAGGCGTAGTGGTTGAGGCTATAGACGAAGCCGGCAGGCAATGGCTCAATAAAGAAGTAATTATTAATCCCGGACATAACTGGGGTAACGATGATCAATACCAGGGTGCAGATTTCAAAATACTAGGTTTGCCTGATGATGGAACACTTGCAGAGTATGTAAAGGTAAATGTTGAATATCTTCATCCCAAGCCGGCTCATCTTACCTTCGAACAGGCTGCAGCCATACCTCTAGCAGGTTTAACGGCGTATCGTGCATTGTTCACAAAAGGCGGTATAACAGCCGGTAGCAAAGTGTTGGTTGTTGGAGCGGGGGCTGGTACGGGTACATATGCGGTGCAATTTGCTGTTGCAGCAGGTTGCCAGGTGTTTGTTACCTCGGGCTCGGGCCAAAAAATTGAACGCGCCCGGCAATTAGGTGCAGCTGCGGGTGTAAATTATAAAGCGCAGGACTGGGCCGAAGAATTAAAGCATATGTGCGGCGGTTTCGACGTGGTAATTGACAGTGCCCTGGGCAAAGATTTTGCTAAAATACCCGACCTTTGTAATCCAGGAGCGCGCATTGTGTTTTTTGGTGCAACTGCAGGCTCAATACCTGAGCTTAATCCGCGTACGCTGTTTTCTAAACAAATACAACTATTAGGTACCATGATGGGCTCGCCCGATGATTTTATCAATATGCTCGAATTCATTAACACGCACAAAATTGTTCCGGTAGTTGATGAGCTATTTCCATTAACACAAACGCAGCAGGCAGTAGAGAAAATGGGTAGCTCGTCTCAATTTGGTAAACTGGTAATAACGGTTTAACAATGCAGCTTAAGGTTGAGCATATAAAGCAGGAAACGCCTGATACCCGTACATTTTATTTAAGCGATGTATCGGGCAACAAGGTAATTTACAAGGCGGGCCAGTTTATAACACTGGTTATTAATCATCATGGTGAGGAGATACGGAGATCTTACTCTCTCAGTTCATCGCCTGATGAGGACTTGCTTTCTGTAACCATAAAACGCATTCCAAACGGCGAAGTAACACGCTACTTGCATACTTACAGCAAACCCGGTGATGCTTGGAATGCTGTTGAACCGGCCGGCCGCTTTGTATTGCCCGAAAATTTACAAGGCAAAACACTTTTTTACTTTGCGGCTGGCAGTGGTATTTCTCCTGTTTATGCACACATCAAACACGTTCTGAAGCATCAGCCTTTAACTCGTATTATTCTTGTGTATAGCAATTTAACCCAGCAATCGATCATTTTCAAAAACGAGCTGAATAAGCTAAGTGAACGTTACCCAAGCCAATTAACTATAATTAACCTGGTAAGTGACGAAGGGAAACGACTTAATAATTTGGTAGTTGAAAAACTAGTAAAACAATATCTGGCACAAAACTTTACTGAAGCTGATTATTACCTGTGCGGTCCGTTTGCATACATGCGTATGGTACGCCTTACGCTGCTTTACATGGGCATTGACTCTGGGAAAATTCACAAGGAAAACTATGTGCTTGAAACGGTGCCGGTAATTACATCGGGCGTTGCGTTTGCCCCTCAAAAACTACTGATAAACTTTCAAAACAAGCTGCATGATTTGCAACAGGGCGAAAATCAAACCATACTACAGGCTGCACTGCAAAATAACCTTCATTTGCCATACAGCTGTGGCGCAGGTGTGTGTGCGGCATGTGCTGTAAAATGTACCCGCGGTAAGGTAACTGTTGTTAAAAACGAGGTACTTACAGATGCTGAGCTTAGCCAGGGCTGGGTGCTTACTTGTACTGGTTATGCCGTTACAGATGATGTAGAACTTGACTTTGGGAGCTAAACGTTATAAGACAAAGCTTATCAGACCCAAGCCGATAACTATAAAATTAAGTGCAACGTTAATTTAGCTACGGGTATCGTTACCATGATAAATGCTTAAATAGCTCTCGTATCTTGAAGGTTCAATTTCGCCGTTTTCTAATGCTTCCAAAACTGCACAGCCGGGCTCATTTATGTGGCGGCAATTGTTAAAGCGGCAATCATGCATTCGCTTACGCATTTCAGGGAAAAAGTGACTAAGCTCTTGTTGTTCAATGTCTATGATGCCTAACTCGCGTATACCCGGCGTGTCAATAATGTTGCCACCGCCGGGCAGGTCATACATTTCGGCAAAAGTTGTAGTGTGCATCCCCTTGTCGCTCCAGTCTGATATTTCAGTTGTACGCAGCTGTAAATCAGGAAGTATTGCATTCATTAAACTTGACTTTCCGACACCCGAGTGACCCGAAAATAGAGTGATTTTATCCTTAAGCAGGCCGGTTAAGTTTGGTATATTAGTACCTTCAAGTGCCGAAACCTGGTGGCAGGGATAGCCTAGGTTTTCGTACATTGCTTTATACTCAGACAAAATTTCCAGGCCCTCGTCACTAAACATATCCAGCTTATTAAAAACCAATGATGCTGGTATGTCATATGCTTCTGCAGTCACCAAAAAACGATCAATAAACCCCAGTGATGTACGTGGCGACGCCAGAGTAACCACCAAAAAAGCCTGATCAAGGTTAGCCGCAATTATTTGTGCCTGCTTGCTAAGGTTTATTGATTTGCGTATAATGTAATTCCTGCGATCATAAAGTTTGGTAATAACGCCCTGATCCTGATCAGGTTCAAGGTCAAAGTCAACCTTGTCACCAACTGCAACCGGGTTAGTGGTTGTAAGCCCTTTAATACGGAATTTTCCTTTTATACGGCAGTCATAGCGTTTGCCATCAGCCGTTTGCACCTGGTACCAGCTGCCTGTTGATTTGGTTACAATTCCGTGCATAAATAAAAATTCAAAGTTAACAGTTTACCGGCCTGTTGGCGGTAAAAACATAACAATGTTATTATAAACCTGCTTTTTGATTTTATAATTTATACTTTTCAATACAGTAACAGTACGCAACCGCCACAAGCATGAAGAAACACTTACTTAAAACCATTTTTTTACTGGCTGCAACATTCAGCAGTAAAGCCTTATTTGCACAAGAAGACGTAACGCAAAAGCCCAGGGTGGCCGTTGCAAATAAAACGTACACCAGGCAAATTAACGATATAGCGGGTAAGCCGCTAGTGAAAAAGGCTTTTCAAACCATAGTTGACTTGCAACCCGAAACGCTTAAAGATCATATATTGCTTACAGAAGTACCTGCACCTCCATTTAAAGAAACGGAACGTGCAAAGAAGTATGCCGAACTGTTAAAAATTGCAGGAGCCGACTCGGTTTGGATTGATAACGTTGGAAATGTGATAGCCAAACGAAAGGGTAAAACCGGTAAAAAGGTAGTTGTACTGGAAGGCCACCTCGACACTGTTTTCCCTGAAGGTACAGATGTTAAGGTAAAACATAAGGCTGATACGCTATATGCTCCCGGCATTGCTGATGATACGCGCGCATTAGCCGTAGTACTAACGGTACTTAAAGCCATGGAGAAAAACAGCTTAGAAACTGAGGCTGATGTACTGTTTATAGGTGCTGTTGGTGAGGAAGGACCGGGTGATTTACGCGGGGTGAAAAATCTGTTTAGTGACAAAGGCCCCGGCAAAATTGATACCTATATTGCAGTAGATGGTACAGGTATGGATGGCATTGTTCATCGTGGGTTAGGATCGCACCGTTACCGCATTACTTATAAAGGGCCGGGTGGACACTCATCAGGTGCCTTTGGCATGGCAAATCCACATAATGCGCTGGCCCGGGCAATTCATTACTGGATAACTGATGCTGATAAACTGGTTAGGCAACCTGGAGCCCGCTTAACTTATAACGTTGGCGTAATTGGGGGCGGTACATCGGTTAACTCAATTCCGTTTGAATCATGGATGGATGTTGACATGCGCTCAGAGGACCCGGCAAGGGTTGCGGCAATTGATAAGCTTTTACAAGCCGCTGTAAAAAGAGCCTTAAATGAAGAAAATGCAATGAAGATGCGTGGTGCAGACCTCACATTAGACATAAAAATGACCGGAGACCGGCCATCCGGCGTTGAGGATGCAACAATTCCCTTTGTGCAGCGTGCAATTGCAGCAACCAGCTACTTTGGAACATTGCCCATGTTGGCGGTAAGTTCAACTAATGCCAACATACCAATATCACAAGGTATTCCCGCAGTAACCATTGGTAGTGGAGGTAAATCGGGCGGAGCGCACGCCTTGGGCGAATGGTTTTTAGATGATAAAGGATACCAGGCAACACAACGTGCCTTGCTGTTACTACTTGCCGAAGCAGGATTAGCTAAATAACATTTCAACAAAAACGCCGGCTATTATTTAACCGGCGTTTTTTGTTAATTATACTCTTCAATTATTTTTTTACAACCATCCTCTACCAGCTTGTAAACAGGGTCAAAGGAGTTGTCATCGTAATATGGGTCGGGCACCTCCTGCTTGTTTAATAACAGGCGCACCTTTGCCTTGTCTCTGTCATTACGCGCAAGGCTTAAAATATCGCGTAAATTGTTTTTATCCATAGCAAGCAACAGGTCGAAGTTGTCAAAATCGCTCACACTGAATTGACGGCAAACCTGTTTGCTTATATCCACCCCGTAACTTTTTGCAACACTTACAGACCGGTAATCGGGGCATTGCCCAACATGCCAGCCACCGGTACCTGCCGAGTCAACCGTCCAATCAAGCCCTCGTTGCTGTACAAGATGCTGCATAATGCCCTCTGCCAACGGCGAGCGGCAAATGTTGCCAAGGCATATCATCAATATCTTCATGCTTTTAGGTACCGGTTGCGCAAATATTAAGCAAATATCTGATTCAGCAAACCGGCTAAGTGTACACCGCCTTTAAGCAGTTGCTGGTTCAGTATGCCTACAAACTGAAAGTTATACTTGTAGCCTATCTTTTCATCACGCTGGGTACCGGCATATATTTTCTCGGCAATTTCCTTGCTGTCAAATAACCATTTGCTTATAGGCTCTTTTTGCCACTCGGTACGTTGCGCAACTGTAGTAAAGTTAATGGCCGATGCATATTCGGTATAACTCAGGTTTTGAAATTCAATTAATTTACTGTCCCAAACCGAGTGCAGGTTTGATGGCTCGTTAAACCATTGCACTTTATAATCATTACCCCCTTTATCATCGGTGTGAGCGGTATGCATAGGTTGATGCACATCTTCAACCACATGAATCAGCATACGCAGGTAAAGTAGTTTCTTCTCTTGCGGAAGCGATTTTTTCTTAAGTTCACCTATCATAAACTGCATTTTGGTATAAGCATCAACGCTGGTGTCCTGCTTTAAAAAAGATTGCAGTTCGGGGTAGTTAAACGGTTTATCAAAATCAATATAATGCCATGATGATAGGTAACTGTAAGATGGGTCTGACTTTATAAAATCGGCCCAGGTACTGGTCATGGCAATACTCTCGTTACCTAAAATAGCTTTTACCGCGGCACGGGCCTTGGGAGTTAAATAGCTCGAAGCTATTTGGCCAACTATACGGTGCCCCTTATCGCCCCAGGCCATGCTTTGCAGTGGAGCATAAATAATGGCAGCTCCAATCAATAGTTTCTTTAACAAATTAGTTTTCATGTTTTATAGTGGTTTGGGAACACAGTTTGTGCGTTTAACCAAGTGCAAAGTTACAGGCAAAACGCTTGATGTTGGCGTAAGCCTGAGTAACGTATCTGCTACGTTTTCAACTTTAAAATAAACCTCGTAAACTCCTGATCTGAAGCACCCGCCCGGATTTTTAAGACTATAGTTTGGATTACAAAAAAAGCCTCTCATCCAAACCGTATCTTTTGTTTGCTGATAACGACCCTTTACATACTCTGTCCATTGGCCTTTGTTCATGCAGGTGTCGGTACCGTAGTTAACGCGGCTATGGGTTTGCATGGCCACAAAAAACGAATCGCAGGTAAACTTAAAGTTATATAAAGTATAAGTTACTAATTGATTGTTCAGGGCTTCGGGTACTTGTTTCCATTCCCCCTGCATGGCATCGCTGCCACGGCCCTGCATGTTTGCGTTAGGCGCGCAAGATGTAAATGCTATAAGCCAGCAGCTAAAAGCTACGAGTAAGAGTACGGGCGAATAAGGAAGGATAAAGAGCTTTTTTAGCATAAACAAAAAAAAGTCCCTCTCCATTGGAGAGGGATTTAAGGATAGCAGTTATTTTAAACTTCCAATCATGTCTTCGGGGCGTACCCACTGGTCAAACTGTTCGTTGGTTAACAACTCAAGTTTAAGGGCAGCTTCGCGAAGTGACAGGCCGTCTTTTAACGCTGTTTTAGCAATTTTTGCTGCATTGTCGTAACCAATGTGCGGATTAAGCGCGGTTACCAGCATTAATGAATTTTCAAGGTGTTTTTTAATGCCCTCGTAGTTTGGCTCAATACCAACTGCACAATGGTCATTAAATGATACGCAGGCATCACCAATTAAACGAGCCGATTGCAGGAAGTTTGCAGCCATAACCGGTTTAAATACGTTTAATTCGTAATGACCGTTTGAGCCACCTATTGAAATGGCAACATCATTACCCATAACTTGTGCAGCTACCATGGTAACAGCCTCATTTTGGGTTGGATTAACTTTACCCGGCATAATTGATGAGCCTGGCTCATTATCAGGAATATGAATTTCGCCAATACCTGAGCGCGGACCAGAAGCCAGCATCCGGATATCGTTAGCAATTTTCATTAAAGCTACTGCAATTTGTTTCAGTGCACCGTGGGTTTCCACAATAGCGTCATGAGCAGCCAATGCCTCAAATTTATTTTCGGCAGTGATGAATGGTAAGCCGGTAAACTGTGCAATGTACTCGGCAACTTTAACATCATAACCTTTTGGCGTGTTAATGCCCGTACCTACGGCAGTACCACCCAAAGCAAGCTCTGAAAGGTGATCTAACGTGTTACGCAGCGCTTTTAAACCATGGTCTAATTGTGACACATAGCCTGAAAACTCCTGTCCTAAGGTTAGGGGGGTTGCATCCATTAAGTGCGTACGGCCAATTTTAACTACACTTTTAAAAGCTTCTGATTTTGCTTTTAAGGTGTCGCGTAATTTTTCGATACCCGGAATGGTAACGTCAATTAATATTTTGTAAGCTGCAATGTGCATTGCAGTAGGGTAGGTATCGTTTGATGATTGTGACTTGTTTACATCATCATTTGGGTGAATAAAGGTTTTGCCTTCACCCAGGGTGTTGCCTTGTAAAACATGCGCACGGTTAGCAACAACCTCGTTAACGTTCATGTTGCTTTGAGTACCCGAACCAGTTTGCCATATTACTAACGGAAACTCACCTTCAAGTTTGTTATCCAAAATTTCGTCACAAACCCGGGCAATCAGGTCGCGTTTTTCAGCAGCTAATACGCCTAAATCGGTATTGGTGTAAGCTGCAGCTTTTTTTAGGTAGGCAAAGGCAGCAATAATTTCTTTCGGCATTGAAGCTTCTGGGCCAATTTTAAAATTGTTGCGTGAACGCTCTGTTTGTGCGCCCCAGTATTTATCGGCCGGTACCTGTACCGCGCCCATGGTGTCATGTTCGGTTCTGAAATTCATAGTTTTTGCTATAATTTTTGCTGGGCAAAGTTAGGTATAAACCACAAAAATGACGAACGAAGAAAAAAGAGATTTTGGCCGTGTGTTGATGATGTTACCAACCTACACGTTACTGTAAAATATGCAGGAATGCCACGCCCGTAAGGTGCCGTAACACTATCTTAGATTTTTGCCCGGCACATGAACAGCAAACAACAGTTTTTAAACGATGTACTCATACCCTTTGCTGCCCTTACCGATAATGATGTAGCGGTAAGTTTAACCTATTGGCGTAGCCGCAAAATTGCCAAAGGCGAGTTTTTTAACATGCAGAACTTTGTATGTGCCGATCTGGCGCTTATTGTTAGCGGGATATTCAGGGTTTACTTTATACATCCCGAAACGCAGGAAGAAAAGAACATGTACTTTTTTTCGGAGCAGCAGTTCCTGGTTTCGTTCCGTAGCTTTATTAACCAGTACCCGTGTTACTACTTTATTGAGGCATTGGAAGATGCGGAAATACTGTCCATCCATTACACCGATCTGCAATACCTTTACAGCACGCCAACCGGCTGGCAAAAGTTTGGCCGCTTAATAGCCGAGCTGTTCTTCAATTACTCCCAATCGCGTACAGAAGAGTTTTTATTCAACACCCCCGAAGAACGCTACCTTAAAATGCTGAAAGAGCACCCTGGTATTGTGAACCGGGTGGCAGCTTACCACATCTCATCGTATCTGGGCATAAAAAACCCATCGTTAACACGTATCAAAAAGCGCTTGCAGCAAAAGCAATAGGGGGCTTTGGTGCAAAATTATCTCAGGTTGACAATAACACCGCTCATTTTTCACCTAAGTGAAAATTTGCGGGTTTTTAAGTTTTCACCTTTGTGGCATACAAAGATCATAAACGTTAGAACCATGTCAACTACAACAACAACATTACCCAATGCGCTGCCAACTACACGTGCATTGCGCTCACTTTATTTTATCCGCACTATATTTTCGGTTATATGGGTTACGCTGGTAGCGCTGTTGGCTAAATCATCGCCGGGCCTTGCTACCGTGCTTTTAATAATTTATCCCGCCTGGGATGTGGTAGGTACTTTGCTGGATATCCGCGCCAATAAAAACGCGGGCACCAGCCTGTTGCCACAGTACATTAACACGGTAATAAGCATACTTACCACTATTGCGGTGGCTATTGCCATACAAAAAGGCGTTCCCGAAGCATTAATTGTATTTGGCGTATGGGCCATGCTTACCGGACTAATTCAATTGGTGCTGGGCATTAAGCGCAGACGGGCTTTGGGTGGGCAATGGCCCATGATCATAAGCGGCGGGCAATCGGTTTTGGCCGGAGTTTCCTTCATTGCCATGGCACATTCGCCAAACATGGGCATTGTAAACCTGGCGGGATATTCGGCCTTTGGGGCTTTTTACTACCTGCTGGCGGCAATCAGGCTAAACAGGACCAACACGGTTGAATAGATAAATATTAGCTATTCTATTCAAGGTTGCCTTTCTTAAGGCAACCTTTGTTGTTTAAAACCAACTCAATCTATTTAGGCCGCTATGTTAAGATATAACCCACCCTAATAAAATGCTAAAAAAAATAGCAAAAACGTTTTTGTTTTTTGAAAATAGAATTATTTTAGCGCAAACAAATCACTTAAAATGAAAAAAATCTTTACCTTATTACTTATGGCCGGCTTGTTTTCATCTTGCGGCTCAAGCACTTCATCTTCTTCATTGTCAGATTCTATAACTGTCGACACCTCTGCTATAATAGAAACGGATTCTTCGCAAGCAAAAGAAAAACCTGCTGAAAATACTTCAAAATGGACTTACAAAGAAGAAGAAGATAAAATGACGTCGAAGAAGAAGTATTTTGCCGACATTGAGGCAAATAATGAGCTTAATTTTGATTTTCCTTATGATGGAGGGTCTACAGGCAGCATTATGATACGCAAAAAAAATGGGGAAACCGATGTAATGCTTAGCATTTCGAAGGGACAATTTAATACAGGCGTTGATGGTACTTCCATTATGGTAAGGTTTGATGATGATAAACCTGTTACTTTTGAATGTAGTGAAGCATCTGATAGCAGTTCGGATTTACTTTTTATAGACAACACGAAAAAATTTATAAGCCGTTTAAAAAAATCTAAAAAGATGAATATACAAGCTGAGTTTTACGAATCTGGTTTGCAGATAATGGAATTTACCACGGCCGGTTTCGTTTGGGCTCATTAATAAACATGATATGTAAACAAAGAAAGCCGATGACACCATCGGCTTTCTTTGTTTACAACTATTTATAGGCTTAATTACAATCTGCCAGTACAAATTTAGCCTCAACCGTAATGGCATCAGTGGTTTGGTCGTAGTTAGCCGTTCCACTCAGGCCATCAACTGATGGGATATTAACACCTGCCGTTTTATCAAGCTTGAACGAAGCAGAGTTGTAATTTTTACCTGCAAAGGTAGTGCTGATGCTGTAAGTATGTCCGTTTATAAGGTTGGCCGATGATACACCATCAGTCATATAAATGTTAATGCTTTGGCCGGTTGTATTGTCTTTTAGCGTTAACCAGGTTGATGGCTGAGCTACTACCCGCTGATTGGTACAACGCGCGCTTACTTTAACTGTGGTTTGTACATAATCAATAACAGTTATGCCAGTAAGCGTTACATCAACAGATCCCTTGCCGCAAGCCTCAAAAAACGATGTTTCGCCTAACTTATTAAGGCCGCTAGCTGTTTGTGCATATACTACAACTTTTAAATCGCCGGCGTCTGATGGAAAGTTGCTTAAAACGGCTTTGAAACCATTTCTTATAGAAGATGTAATGGCGCTTGCTACCGGCTGGTCGTTTGCTGTAACCAGGCTTATTTGGTAATTGCCGTTTATATCTTCGTCGGTATTTGGTATATGCACATTTACATTTAAATCAGAACTGCAATTGGCAGTGTACCAGTTTGCGCTCCACGCTGATAGGTGCGTTATTGGAAAACTTACCGAAAGCTTGTTATTGCTATTATAGGCAATGGTAGTATTACTTTCATACTTCCACTGGCCGGTTTGCTCGTTAAGGCTCCAAACAGGTATGGCGTCGCCCGCTTTAACCGCTTTTTTAGTTTGCGGGTTTATAAGATCAGGGTTAATTTCCATGGTAACGTTTACTGGCTTTGAAAAGGCCTTCACTGCAGTTGAGCCTGCGGTCATGTCAATAGAAAGCAGTCCGGCGGTAACAAATGTTGCTCCGTTGTTAACCGGCTGTCCGTTAGGGCCAATGGCATTAATCAAATCAAACCCACCTGGAAATGCAGCTGCCGCGTTTTCATTTCCCGTACCAAAGTAAACTATTTTTGATGATAGCTGAGAGGCGTTGATTGGGTTGTTATCGGCATCAAGTAATTTGGTGCCGGTGGTTATATTAATGCGGCTGGCTTCATCTACGCCATTGCCGGTTGGTGTGTTAATATTAATGGTAGCAGTAGTACCTGCTGTAACACTGTTTTCGCGTGTGATGGCGGTAGTGCCGTTTACCGGTTTGGCATACTCAACCAGTTTAATAACCGGCGCCGATGGTGACGTGCTGGTTAATGTTATAGTTTGCGATATAGGTGCGTAGCCCGGTAACGTAGCCGATATGCAAAAAGTAATAGGGTTGTTTTTAGTGGGTACTGCACCTTTTACTAAACTTAAAGGCAGGTAACCCTTTAACGCAGTAAAGTTCTTTCCGCCGCCATCAACTTGTAAATACTGTGCTCCTGTACCGGTTACGGTTACCTTGAAGGCATCAGGCAGCTTAGTTGTGCTTGCTGTATTGGCGTTAACAAACTGCACAAGCATGGGTGTGGTTGATAATGTACCCGTATTTACAATAATGTCCAGATCGTCAATTGGCTTTTTACAGGCCTCAGCACCAATCAAAACAACACAGGCAACGGCAACCAAAGCAGATTTGGTAAATAATTTCATAGTATAAATTTTATCAGGATTTTTAGCGTAAACGGAAGTTAAAGTTTAGCTGAGCAACAGGCAGCCAGCGGTAACATTTCATATTGGCGTTAAGTTGCGGCTCAAGTTTGTAGTTATCGGCCAGCATTTCGGTGCCGGTAACTTTTGATTTAGGCGATGACAAATAGTACGTACCTAAATCAAGGTTTACATTGAAGCGATTTTTAGGAAATCCTTTGAATAAACCAAGCCCAAGGTAAGGTGCAACGCCTCGCCAGCTCATATCAATGTTAAGCGATCCTAAATCGGCAGGAGTTATTTTATAGTTGCCTACCGAGTAAGTTCCGGTTGGCAGCACATTAATGTTACCGTTGGCCTTAAATAAGTAGCCAGCACCGGTTACCAGGCGTAAGCCCTGAAGTTTTTTAAATAGAACAACATCAGCCCAAAGATGAACATTAGAGAATTTAACCGACAGGCTGTTATTTGAGTCGAACCCCGAGAAGGTAAAAACGTTATTGGCTTTTACAGGTATAAAAGAGGCGCCGCCCCTTAGCGAAACGCGGTTGGTTAAACCATAACGCAAATCGCCACCAATACCTTGCGTACCCGCCTGCAATTGAAAAGAAATTTTATTTCTTGGGGCAACCGGTGCCACGGGCTGCGTTTGAGCATGTACGAAGTAAGAGCAGCATGAAAGGTATAAAGCAGCAATAAAAATAATTTTCATTTGTAAAATGCAGTTAGTCAGCGTTTTGTTGATTTAAAAGCCATTTTATTTGGCCTTTTCAAGAATCATTGACTTATACTGCATTACCGTTTAAATGGTTACAACCAACCGGAATTATTTGAAAATATATTACTTATAGCTTAACGTTGTGACTTATTGATAACAAAAAGTACGCATCAAATGGCAGGCACATAATGCACAATTATATAACCGGGGCTTGCATTGGCGGCTCTAAACGTGTTTTTATGCGCTCGTACATGTTTTTTTCTTCCAAAGCCTTTTCTAATTGTGCTATAGTTACCAGTAAATTGTTATCGGCCTGGGTGAGCCAGTTTTCGTTTTCAATTTTAATAGCGTCAAGTACCGGGGCAAGCTCCCGTAACAGCTTTTTACCATTTGCCGACAGTGATACCAGGCGTTTCCTGCCGTCGGTTTTATCTTTATGGGCATTTATAAGCTTAGCGCTCAGCATTTGATCAACAAACTGCACTATGGCCGGATGGGTAAGCTTAAGTTCTTCGGCAATGTCAACTATTGACAGGGTTTTTCTCCGGTTAAGTAACTCAAGTACCAAAAACCACTTTGATTCAAAGTTAAGATTTAGCTCTTTGTAAATTTTATTTACATCGTGCGCCAAACGGTCGCTCAACCTTTTTAAACGCGTAGCCAAAGCCAGCTCCGCCAGTTCAGAGATAAGATCCATGTCAGTTTAATAGTGTAACTAATATACAATATAATTGCTATACTAAACGCTTGAATGGTTTTTTTGGTGTAATACCAACTGCAGCACTTACTTGGCTTTCTTTTTAAGACAGTAGTTCAGAAAAAAAGCTGCCGTTAAAATTGGGAGAGTAATGAATAATGTTTGGCAGGTGCGCAAACTCATACGGCTTATGCGTAGTGGTTAGTATAACCGCAGGCATTTGGGCGTTTAAAGCAGCTTCTGCACCTTTTGGTACATCTTCAAATACCAGGCAATTAGTGGGGGTAATTTGCAGTTGTTGTGCTGCTTTCAAAAAGGTTTCGGGGTGAGGCTTGCTTAGCAAAACATCATCAGCGCTTACAATGGCTTTAAAGTAATGGCGTATGTTGAGGTTATCCAGTACGAAGTCAATATTAAAAGGAATTGCTGCAGAGGCTATCGCCATGGGAATATTTAGTTGATAAGCACGTTCTAAAAATTCGGCTAAGCCGGGCAGTAGGGCCAACTGTGGCAGGTACTCCTGCTGGTATCGTTTTTCTTTAGCTAATGATAACTCAATTTTTTCATCTTCGGTAAAACGCTGCGCGCCAAATACACGCTCTAAAACTTCGGGGTTTTTGCCATACATCTGCACTTTAACCTCATCCCAGGTAAAGTTGCCGCCAAGTTCTTCATTAAATATACGTTGCCACGCTTTTGTATGGTAATCCATATCGTTAATCATGGTTCCGTTCATATCAAATATCAGGGCGTGCGGTTTCTGTATCATGGGCGCAAATAGGGTAAAATGTTTAAATCAGCCAAAATAAGTTTAATCATTTACAAACGCATGGTGTGTAATGTTTATGGTGCTGCTAACACCTGGTTTTTTCTAACTTCGCAACATTAGTATGAACCTCAATAAAGTCATAGCCTCGTGGGGAGGCATAGGATATATTAAAGGTGGCGGCACTATTGCGGCTATAGTAACTTGCCTGCTTATTTATTTTGCAAATGAGCAGTTATGGTTGCAGCAGGTATGGGTATTACCTTTAGCAACAGTAGTAATAACTCTATTAGGTATATATGTGGGTAACCAGGTTGAGCCCGACTGGGGTAAAGACAGCTACCGCGTTGTTATTGACGAGGTTGCCGGACAAATGGTTACCCTGCTGTTTATTTCGCTTACTACACAGAATTTAATTATCGGCTTAATATTGTTCAGGTTTTTTGACATGCTGAAGCCTTTGGGCATACGTAAAATGGAAGACCTGAAAGGAGGAACGGGAGTTATGATGGATGATGTATTAGCAGGTGTTTACGCCAATATAGTTTTGCAGGTAATAGTTTTTGCTATAAGCAGGTTTAATTAGCTATAAAGCGATATTCAATTTTGTTAAGCAGCACCTGTGCATTTATAGGTTTCATTATAAAATCATCAGGAGAGCAATCGGCGTTTTCGTAAAGCTTCACTAACGACTGCTTGCTGCCAAGCACCGATATAACCGGTATTTTACTTGTTGAAGGTGCCGATTTCAATGCTGCACAAATCATAGCGCCGTTTGAACCGTGGCTTAAAGCGCCAAGCAAAATAAGGTGCGGGTTAAACGCTGTAACCTCCTGAAAAACATATTCAGCTTCGGTTAGAGTTTGCACCTCATAGCCATGCTGCATCAGCAAGGTATATAACGATGATAGCGTTTTGTGGTCATCTTCAACCACCAAAATTTTTTTAAACATGTTTTTAGTCATATATGTAGGTATTGTCAATTGATGTGCCATATGTATTTATGCCCTTTACGCAATATTTAACCATTAGGTAAATTGGGAGTGTATAAGGACAACCTCACATAGGGAACTTGTTTCCACAACTAACAGTAATATAACAACCTCAGGTTGGTAACAAAAAATGCCGGCCACCCCTGGCCGGCATTCACAACCTCAACTTTATTAAACACTAATGATCGTTCTGACTGAGGTGGGAGTCAATTCTCCCTGCTGACTCATTCACACATATCGCTTTCATCCCCCATTCAGAACTCATCACTAACTTTGCCTCATTTTACTGAGGCCTTAATCACACTCATATTTTTATAAACAAGTCTGATGCCGATTTACGTACTTTAGGTAATTTACTGTACTCGTCATCTTCTGCACGGTAACCAATTGCTGATATTACAGAGGTGGTTAAACCAAGTTCCTTCAAACCTAAAATTTCATCAAATTTAGCCGGATCGAAGCCCTCCATCGGGCCGCTATCAACGTTTACTTCAGATGCAGCAGCCAATAAAACGCCAAGCCCTAGGTAGGCTTGCTTATGTGCCCACACTAAACTTTCTTCGGCAGAAAGCGATGAAACTTTATTTAACAACATATCTTCAAAGCCGGCAAGAGCGGAGCGATCGGTACTGCGTATGCGGGCAACTTCATCTACATACCGTTTCACATATTCCTCATTTATGTTAGTTTCGGCTGCAAACACAATAAGGTGTGAAGCATCTG
Organism: uncultured Mucilaginibacter sp.; assembly: GCF_913773635.1. Lineage (GTDB taxonomy): Bacteria > Bacteroidota > Bacteroidia > Sphingobacteriales > Sphingobacteriaceae > Mucilaginibacter. The sequence continues at coordinate 81,286 of NZ_CAJYGQ010000011.1, read as the reverse complement.
TAACCTGCGGTTGGTTGTAAGCGGCCGCCCTAAGCTGCTGGCGTATGGCTGCATCCTCAACCACAATAATTCTGTAGTGGTGCAAGCCGTATGATGATGGTGCTAACTGTACTGTGTTTAGTATATAGTCTAAAGTATCCTGACTTATTTTCTTTGACGGATCAAATTTTTTAGTGGCATATCGCCACGCTAGAGCTTCTTTAAGTGACATGATGTTGCTGATTAAGATTATACAAAAATATATGTTTAAACATTTAATAGTGTAATCTTAGTGTAACATCGCTAGTCAGTATATTGTTTAAAATGAAGCTCTTATCTGCTCAACAAAATTCAGCAGCACGTCATTATAAAGCAAAACGGTGATCATGATACCGCTTAATGCTCCAAAGAAGTGTGCATCATGATTAATGGTGCCCCGTGCCTGGCGCGAAGCATACACACAATAAATAAGGTAAAGCACGCCAAATAAAACTGCAGGTATTCCAAACGGAATTGGGAAAACACCAATGCGGTTCATTGGAAAGAAAAGTATATAGCTGAATAGCACCGCACTTATTGCGCCCGAAGCCCCGAGACTATGATAATTGTACGCTTCTTTAAACTTGCTAACCGTAGGCAAATCGCTTAAAATTAAGCTGCAAAAGTATAGCAGGGCAAATTGCCAATGGCCAATAAGCGTTTCAAGGGTAGGAGCAAATATAAAATAAGACCACATGTTAAACAGCAGGTGTGCCCAATCTCGGTGAATAAAGCCGCTGGTAACAAGGGTCCATACGCGCTGACCACGGGCCACGCTGTAAGGGTGCAGCATAAACTCACCGTAAAGGCGCTCGTTTGAAAAAGCCCATAATGAAAGTGCAATAGTAATAATGAATATGAATGAGGCTACCGGAGCCGCTTGTAAATATTGTTCCATCTATTGTAAATCGAGTTTGGTGTTGGTAATTAAACGTGCAACAGGGTAACGCAGGTATGTGTTTTCGTAAAAAGGTGAGTTTTTATATACAAATTCCAACTGCGCCCCGGCGCTTTTAGCAAGCTGCGGGTTACGCGCCTTTTCCTCATCCAGTTTTTGCTGTAGCTCCGGGTGGGCTTTAAGGTATTGTGCAGCAATGTCTTCAAAAACATAATCGGAGTAATGCTCCTTCTGGCTTAGCATCGAATCAAAAAAGTTCCAGGCAAAAAAAGAGTCAACGGCTTGCGGTTCCAATGTTTCTATAATATACCGGTTTATAGCCTGGTTTGTGTATACCACATAATCCCCTTCATAAAATTTAACCTTGTTATTGTTAACCACATTAAGCTGTACGCCGCTGTGGAGGTAATGGCCTTCATAAGGGCGCGCAACTGTTTTATAATCGGTTATATAATAAGTTTGTACGTTTAGGGTAGTGTCATGCTTCAAGCGCTGCATGGCAACCTTATTAAGTTTGAACAAATCAACTATTTTACCCCAGGCTTGCGGAATAACGTAGGCCACTGGCTTATCGGCTGTAAGTGTTGCTTTATAAGTATTATAGTATTTAATGGTTTTTGTCCAGGGCTTGGTTCGGTCATAATACAAGCGTGGCAAACCGCTAATGTCACTACTTTTATACCCAGCCTCATAGCCTTTAAAGGTAATATTGTCAAACTTCTGCTCATCTAAAGCCCAGGTTAGGGCAAAGGTTTTTTGCTGTTTTACCTGTTCATCGGCTTTCTGCTTAAGTTCACCAATTTGTTTAGCATCGCGCTGGCAAACATCAATCAGGTGGTGCATAAATTCATAAGTGGCATAAACTTTTTTATCGTAGGGTTTAAGCATATGTGTTTCGGTTACATAGCTTATAATATTATGCTGAACGGTATGGCCGGTTGAAAAACGCGGCGTTTCTAAAAATGCCACAATGCCCGAATCGGGCGAGCGTTTCAAACTTTCAACATACGGAATCATCTCATAACCGCTTTTATCCATGCGTTTATAAAGTTCCGGTGATAGTGTGTTGGCTGTGTATTCTGCCAGTATAGAGTGCTGCTTATTTTTTTGGGTTTCAATAAGCGTCATTACGTACTGGTAGTCTGCCCCATTGCTGGCATGGTTATCTAAAAAGACATCCGGCTGCCAGGTATTCAGTATTTGCAAAAAGGCAAGTGCGTTGCGGCTATCAGCTTTAATAAAATCGCGGTTAAGGTCAAGATTGCGGTAATTTCCCCTGAAACCATACGCCCGCGGTCCGTTTTGGCTCACACGAGATTGTCCACGGTTTAAGCTGCCGTCAATATTGTAAAGGGCAATAAAGCACACTACCACATCATTGGGCAATTGCTTTTTTTTCAGCATATCACGCACCAGCATCATACTGGCATCAATGCCTTCGGGCTCGCCGGGATGTATGCCGTTATTTATAACGATAACCCTTTTATTCTGCTGTTTGATTTTGACCGGGTCAAAGTTGCCGTCCTTTGATAGCACTACCAGCGTTAAGGGCTTGCCAGCATCGGTACTGCCATAGTTAAAAAGCTTTAGCTGCTGCGGAAACTGCTTCACCAGTTTAGGGTAATAAGTCATAACCTCGGCATATGTAGCTGTAGTATTTTTATCGGTACTTTGCTCAAATGGGGTTAACTGGGCTTGGGCTTTACCAAACAGCAAAGCCATGCTTAACAGGGGCAGCAGTTTTTTCATTGGTGGTAAATTTAATAGTTTTAATTAACCAGCGAGGAAGTGATGATGTGAATGACTGAATTTAAAACATTAGGTGGCCACAATTGCTATATATTTGAAAATAGGCAAATCAATCACTCACTAATTCGGTAAATTACTTGTTGCTCATGTCTCAGCTTCATATTCTTAATGGCGATGCCACCTTGCAAGGATTTAATGATACCGGTATTGATGGCGATGTTTTAGTTTGGCGCGAGGTATTTTCTGAAGGACCGTTAGCAGTAAAGTTAGATGCAGATTTTTGGCATGAACGACAGAAATATACCAGTGTTACTTTTAATGATACGCCCGACGGTTATGAGCATAAGGTACTGTATGAACTGGAAAAGCTAAACCAACCTTACATCGATATTACTTTGTGGTTTGACTTTGATTTGCATTGCCAGGTAAACATGCTTGGTGTAATGCAATTGCTGCAACAGCAAGTTGACCTATCAGGCCCGGAAATTTACCTTATTTGTCCTGATTATTTCCCGGGGGTATTAAACTTCAAAGGAATGGGTCAGTTGACCGGCAAGCAACTTGAAGTGTTATACGATAACCGCCTGCACCTAGGTGAATATGATTTTAAGTTAGCTAGTGAAGCCTGGCGAGCTTATAATACATTTAATGCTGATAAGTTAGACCGCTTTATAGACAGCACTCCATTTTGGGGTGGGCTTCATCAACTAAAATTTGCCCTTGAAGCACAGGTGCGCAGGTTAGAGGTGAATGAACAAGGTTTAAATTATATTGAAGAAAAACTTTTACTTATTTACCAGAATGGTATAATCAACCGTGAGGGAATTTATGAAGCCTTTTGGCGCGATGAAGCAATTTATGGTATGGGTGATGCTGAAATAAATACTTACCTCAATCGTTTACAGCAAAAGGGCTTAATTACGTTAGTTTAGCTACCTCTTGAAGCAATAAATGCTATAACTCGGTTTTTTCGGCAGCTAACGCAGCCGCCTTTTCAGCTGTGAGGCTGAGGCCATCGGCTATAATGTTTGCTTTTAGGTAAAATGCATTTCTTTCTTCCAGCTTTTCGGTAATAAATGCCAGTAGTTCGTCGCCATGCTTGTCTCGTAAAATGGGGCGGTCGTCTTTATTATTGCCCAAACGGCTTATTAAGGCTTTTGGAGTCAGGTTAATATACAGCGTAATTCCATTGACATTCATCCACTCCATGTTATCAAAAAAGCAAGGTAGCCCGCCGCCGGTTGATATTACTGCGTTTTCGGGATAAGCTGTACTTTTCAATATTTCTGATTCCGCCACGCGGAAAGCAGTTTCGCCAAAACTGGCAAAGTATTCGGCAATGGTCATACCTGCTTGCTCTTCCAGCACATGGTCGAGGTCAATGAACTGATAATTTAGGCGGGTTGCCAGTTTGCGGCCAAGCGTAGTTTTGCCGCTGCCCATATAACCAATTAAAAAAATGCGTGCCATGAAAATTATTAAGCTGATTATGTGCAGCTGTTACGAGTTGAACTTTACACGTGGGTCAATCCACACATAAAGTAAATCAACCAAAATATTTATAACCACAAATATAAAAGCAATAAATAGGATAGAACCGATGATAACAGGAAAATCTGACATTTCGAGCGCATCAACCGTTACCTTGCCCAAGCCGTTATAACCAAACACATATTCTACAAAAAACGAACCTGCCAGCAGCGAAGCAAACCAGGTTGCAATAGCAGTAATAACCGGGTTTAAAGCATTGGGTAACGCGTGGCGATAAACAATGGCATTCCGGCTCAAGCCTTTTGCTTTTGCGGTGCGAATGTAATCCTGAGCCAGAACTTCGAGCATTGAACTGCGTGTAAGCTGTACAATAATGGCAAGCGGACGCAGGCCCAGCGTCACTGCTGGTAAAATTACATTGCTCCAGGTCAGTACTTCGCCTTTAAACGGATCGTAGCTGTACAAACTACCGGTCATGTTGAGGCCGGTATAGTGGCTCAACACAAAGCCAAATAACCAGGCTATTATAATACCCGCAAAAAATGATGGTGCCGAAATACCCAATACCGAAAAGCCTACGGCAAGCCGGTCTATCCATGAGTTTTGATGTACGGCACTCAGAACGCCAAGTAAAACCCCAAGTATAACTGCCATAGTCATAGCCAAAACGGCCAGTATCAACGTGTTTGGTATAACATCGAGCAATAGCTCACCAACATCTTTATGGGTTTGGTATGACCGGCGCAGGTATGGCCATTTTAGGGCAATTACATGCGTATTTGATACCGGAAACAACTGCACATAGCCATAACGTTCCCGCTCTTCAAGCGTGCTGGCGTGTAAGCCAACAGGTAATAAATCATTCAAATAATAGGCAAATTGAACCTGCAAAGGCTTATCCAGGCCAAACTCTTTACGTACCGCTTCAAGCGATTGTACATCGGCGCGCTGTCCCTGGGTCATACGGGCCGGGTCAACCGGTAAAATGTTGAACAGGAAAAATACCACTACCACAATGCCCAGCATTACTGCCGCACTATAACCAATTTTGCGGATGAGGTAGCGTAGCATTATTTTACTGTTTTTGTAGATACTTTTTTACCAGTGCATCGTAATCGGGCATCGTATGGTGGTGCCATTTGTTAATTACAGTGCCGTTTTTTAGCAGTATAATTCCAGGGTTGGCCCTCACCATGGTTTTTAAAGGCACGCCGTCGGCATGAAATATTTCAAATGCCAAACGGTGCTTTTTGCTGAAAGCCTGCGCATCAGCAGGTGACGCTGCTGTTAGCAGCACCGTGCGAATATTGTAGTTTTGGGTAAGGTTAATAGCCAAAGCATTCAGCCTTCCCAATTCTTCAACGTTAGTATGCCTTAAATCATACGCTACAACCATGAGGTTATAAAACGGATTACTCAGCAGTTCCTGCGTATAGTCGTTGCCTTGTCCGTCTTGTATGCCCAGGTCGCGTATTTTAGGTTCGAAACCTTTTTTCACCAAGCGGCGTTCAGGGTCGCCTTGTACTTCCCAGCTGGCATCCTTCCAAATGCCGCTTTTAAGATATTCCTTGTCGCTGACCGTTTTCGTAGCACCCGATTTTTTGTTTTTAAGCAGGTAGGTCAACTCAAATTCATCAGGCACAGCTCCCGGCGGCGTTTTCATTTCATCAGGTATGTTGTTGCCAATTTTATAGGGCAAAAAATCTATAACGGGTAAAAAATTGTAAGTGTAAAAACCAACCCCTAGTGAAATGATCACGGCCGCAACTAACCAGCGCACTTCGGCCTTATGGCTTACCAGCGGACGTATGCGATGGCGGTTAAAGAACAATACCAGCACGAGGACGAGCAATGCCATATCCTTACCAAACGACTCCCAGGGCGTAAGCGGAATAGCATCCCCAAAACAGCCACAAGTTTGTACAACCTTAAAAAATGCAGAGTAAAATGTAAGAAAGCCAAAAAAGATAATTAACAGCAGCAAGCCCCAAACAATTGCATTAACACGTATGCCTATAAGCAGCGCAAACCCAAGTATCATTTCCAGCGCACACAAAATTATTGACAGGCTCAGCGCCAGGTCATTTAAAAAAGTTACATGAAATACTTCAAAATACTCCTCCAGCTTATAAGAAAAACCCAAAGGGTCATTAGCCTTTATTAAGCCCGAAAAAATGAAGAGGAGACCAACCAAGAGGCGGCAAAGCCATACCCCCCAGCCCCCCGAAGGGGTAGTAGAAGTTGATGTATATTGTTTAGATGCGGAGGTCATTATAAAAGGGAATATATTTAAGCGTGTCAAAAACTCCCCCTTCAGGGGGTTGGGGGGCTGAGTTTGATTAATGCGAAAACAGAATAATTCAGCATATCCTGGTAGTTAGCTTTTACGCCTTCTGATGCTACCGTTTGGCCCTGGTTATCTTCTATTTGTTTTACGCGTAGTATTTTCATGAGTATCAAATCAGTAAGGGAACTTATGCGCATATCGCGCCATGCCTCGCCGTAATCATGATTTTTAGCAAACATGAGGTCGCGCGTTTCGTTCACGTATCTGTCAAATAATTGGCTTACTTGCTCAACCGGAAGCTCATAGGGTGCATCTGCATCCAGTTCCAGTTGCATCATGGCAATAATACAATAGTTAATTATGCCAATGTATTCGCCGGTAACATCATCACCTACTTTAGATACCTTTTTCTCCTCGAGGGTACGGATGCGCTGCGCTTTTATAAATATTTGATCAGTTATAGATGAAGGACGAAGAATGCGCCATGCAGTGCCGTAATCGCTTGTTTTTTTAATAAAAAGCGACCGGCAGTTATTTATAACAGCTTCGTATTCGGATGCGGTATTGCTCAAAACGGTAGAAATTAATTTTTGTAACGATATTTACACCCGGGCAGTTAAACCCTTAGTAAATGGCTAAAGATACAGTTTTTAATAAAAAGGCAACCATTAACGCAGGCGGCAGGCTTATTGATTTAAGCACACAGCGGGTTATGGGCATTATTAACCTTACGCCCGATTCTTTTTTTGAAGGCAGCAGAAAGCCTGATGTTGAATTGGCCGTGCAGCAAGCTGGTAAAATGCTTGCTGATGGTGCATCGATGCTGGATTTGGGGGGCTATTCATCTCGTCCGGGCGCTACAGATATTTCCGTTCAGGAAGAGCTTGACCGCCTACTGCCTGCTGTTACTGCAATTGTTAAGCAACACCCCGAGGCTGTACTATCCATCGATACCTTTCGTGCCGAGGTTGCCGAAGCGGCCATCAATGCAGGGGCACACATTATTAATGATATTGGTGGCGGCGATTTGGATGCTGATATGTTTGACACAGTGGCCCGCCTGCAAGTGCCTTATATTTTAATGCACATGAAAGGCACGCCGCAAACCATGGTACAGCACGCGCAGTATAAAAATGTATTTAGCGAAGTGTTTGACCATTTGGTTTCACGTTATGAAAAATTACGCGCGCTGGGTGTGCATGATGTAATACTTGATCCGGGTTTTGGCTTTGCCAAAACAGCTGAGCACAGCTATGAGTTGATGAGCCATTTACAAAATTTTGATATGCTTGAGCTACCAATATTGGCAGGCATTTCGCGCAAGCGTATGATTTATGGTTTGCTAGGTGGCACTGCTGCAGATGCGCTGAATGGTACTACGGTTTTGAATACGATTGCTTTAAGTAAGGGCGCTAATATTTTAAGGGTGCATGATGTAAAAGAGGCGGTGGAAGCAGTGAAGCTTTGCGAGATGGTGAAGGCCTCTCATGATAGAAGGCTGTGAACACCATTCTAACGTTTTATATAGTTTCAATCATCGGGAGAAATCTTGTTACTTGCAAAAATACGGACGAGCCAATTGCTTTGAATGATATCTCTCACTATCGTTCGAGATGACACTGGTGCGGAACCATCACATCATATCTGTATTCAACATAGCCTTTAGCACGTTCGCCTGCGTATCAAAGTTGGCCATGTTTTGCAGGAAGTTGATGTCGGAAATTTTTTTGTAATGATCGGCCAGCAAGCTGCGTACCTCGTTGGGTAAAAAGGTTTTTGTAATGGCTACGCTGCTTTCTAACTGATCGTTACGGTTTTTAAGTTCCTGTACCATGGTGTCGGGTTTATCGAGCGCAATGGTGCTGTTGATAGCCTGTATTTCGGCAGCATCGCACAATAAAAAAAGGTTGCGTGACGGGTAAAAAACGTAATAAATATCCGTTTCCAGAATCCGGAATACCTCTATAATTAAGCTTCCGCTTTTAAGCCCGCTGTAAAACTCGCTTTTAAAATCATATTTGCACAACAAGCCCATTAATTTGCGCTGAATTATAGCGTGGGCATTAGTGTAAACCTCATTAGGCTCGTATTGAGTGAGTTTAGCCAGTACATCGGCTTCAACGGTTGGGTAAAAGCCCGAGGCAAAACGCGCGCTGAACGAGTTGATGTTTTTAGCAAACGGGTATTCGCTGCTATCGTGACTCAAAACCTCGTATAGCTTGCGTAACGAGTTATTAATTTTGAGAGCCTGCCGCTGTTTTTCTAAACGGTAATCGTTTTCTGAATAACTGGACGCTTCCAGCCGATTAATCATATCGGCGTTAACCTGTATCTCGTCAAACAGGAGCATCACATTGCGCTCATTGCTTTTTTTGATTTTGCGAAGCAGCTCAGTTACAGTAGCCGTAAATTGTAAATGAAAAAGCTCGAGTTTATTAATATCGAGCTCTGTATTGTTTTCAAATAGCTGATGGATAACCTGGCTCCTTACATATACTTTCATCACAATCTCATCGGCAAAAAATGCAGCAAGCAGGTGCAGCTTGCTTAGTGCCCGGGTAGATTCAATTAATATATTTCGCCTGTTCTCATCCATCAGCGTTTGTTAGCTGGCGTTGGTTACGCCCTTCTTCAGTTCTGTTTCAAGCGTGGCAAGCTCGGTATTTAGTACCTTGCGGTTTTGAGCGCCTTGCTCATGTATTTGCTTAACCTCGTTAAGGGTTTCAATTAATGATTGGGTTGTGCGTTTCAATGTATCAATTGATACTACTGTTTTCTCGTTTTCGCGGGCAACGTCAATACTGTTTTGTTTTAACAACTCAGCATTCTTTTGCAAAATGGTATTGGTAGTGTCTGAAATCTTTTTCTGCATCTCCACGTTTTGCTTTTGGCGATGCAGGGCCACGGCAATAGTCAGCTGGTTTTTCCATACCGGTATGGTAGTAGTAACTATTGACTGTGCCTTTTCGGCAATTGATGTATTGTTGCTTTGCACAACGCGTATTTGCGCTAATGATTGCAGCATAATAAAGCGCACCACTTTCATATCGGCCAGGCGTTTATCAAGGCGGTTCACAAAATCGCGCATGTCGGCAATTTCATAATCCTGATACGCCGCCGGGTTGCCATCCATTACTGCCAGCTTTTCGCTTAGCTCCTGATATTTGATCTGTCCGGCTATAATCAGTTCCTCCATTTGTTTAATGTAGCCTACATTGCTATCAAACATGGTTTGCAGCGAGGCATTATCTTTAATGGAGTTTACACGACCGGCTTTAATCTTGTTGGTAATTTTGTCAATATTATTAACAACGGTGTCGTATTTCTGAAAAAGCTTCTTAGCATCAAATACCATTTTTTTAAGAAACGGTATACCGGCTATAAAACGACTGAACGCGTTTTGGTTCAGCTCATCAACATCAATATAATTAAGCTCGGTAAGCAGTTCATTTACCAGTAAACCAACCTCGCCTGAGTTGTACGTACGTACCGACGACAAAAACTGGTTACTGTACTTTTCCATTGAGCCTTGCACATCGGCACCGTAGTTTAGTATGGAGTTTACATCGGCCGGGTTAAGGTCTTTGTTAACGCTCTCATATTTTTTAACGTCGTCGGTAGTGATTTGGTCAAGGTTTACGTTACCCTCTTTGTCTATTTTATTACTAACCAGGCTCGTTTCAGGAACGGGTGGCAGGTTGTTTTCCATTTCCATGGTTGATGTTTATTTATTGGATGAAGTTTAGAATAGGTGTTACAATGGTTACAGTATAGTCGGACAGCAAGCAATCCATTATCTCGATTATCGTTCAAAGTTTAAAGCCATATCAGTTACCATCTTGAACGATAATGAGAAATATTGTTAATTATGCAAAGTCGCGAGGAACAGGATTTCTCATTAGCATTCGAAATGACAATGTAGGTTTAAAGCCAAGCTATTACAAATACTGCTGCATTACCGTGTTTACGGTTTCCTGCAGCTTCTTGTCTTTAGTAGGCTCGCCAATGGCATTAAACTTCCACTCGCCGTTACGTTTGTAAAATACGCCCATAACCATACTTACGTGGCCGGCAAAGCCTGGTCCGTTGGCAATATCATATTTGGCAAACACCTCGTTAACACGTGTAGGTGTACCTTCGTAGATACGTATAGAGGCAAACGGAATTTTACCAAAATCATGTCCGCGGAAACTGTTGAGTACAAAAGCTACATATGTGGTGCTTTCGTTCAGTTTCGACAAATCGAGCGTTATTACCTCGTTGTCAATACCATCATCGCCGCCCATATCTCCGGTTAAGTCGTCGCCGCTATGTTTAACCGAGCCATTTTTTGATTTCAGGTTGCCAAAGTATACTACTTCTTCCAGTTGCTTGTTGGCGTTAAACAGGGCGCAGCTGCCATCAAGGTCAACAGCTTCTTTGCTGCCGCCAATGCCAAACAGACCTTTTTTTTCAATAGCACCCCAGTTAATGCCTACACATATATTTTGCAGCTTGCTGCCATTGCTTTTTTCAAGACTAATGCGCTGCCCTTTTTCCAGATTAATTGCCATAATTAGGTTTAGTTGTATTTATTTAAGTAATCCTGTAATCCGCCTTTCATGCCTGCACCAACTGCTTCAAATTTCCACTCGTTGTTACGTTTGTAAATACGGCCAAATTCAACGGCTGTTTCTATTGAAAAGTCTTCTTCCAGTTCGTATTTTAACAGATCGGTATTGGTAGCTGCATCAAAAATGCGGATGAACGAGTTACGCACCTGGCCAAAATTCTGGCGGCGGCTTTCGGCCTCATGTATGGTAATCACAATGCATATCTCGGTAACGCGCGAATCAATTTTTGAAAGGTCGATTTTAATTTGTTCGTCGTCGCCATCGCCAGCGCCGGTTAGGTTGTCGCCGGTATGCTCAACAGCCCCATCCGGTGAAGTGGTATTGTTGTAAAACACAAAAAACTCATCGGCTAATATTTTTTTGTTATCGCCCATGATAAAAACAGAGGCATCCAAATCAAATGCCGATCCTGTGGAAGAACTGTTGGTATCCCAGCCTAAGCCAACAACAAATTTTGGTGCGTTGATGGTTTCGCGCTGTCCTTTTTGCAAGTTAATTGCCATGGTGTACTAATTTTGTTTCGTGATCTAATAAAAGGTTTCTTAAGTAATTCAAATTTATAGAATAATTATCCATAGTGTGATAACCATTTCCTAAAGCCATGTCATATAACTGATTTATGAAGCCTTTGCTTTGATATTCTATAAAAATGCAAAAATCTTTATGTTCGTAATTAAGTATGTACTTTACAATACGGGTGTTAACAATAAAGTGGCCGCCGTTAATAACGCGGTCTAAATCAAAAATGGTTTTAACCTCATGGTAGTTGAGGTAGTTTTCAATGGTTGGCGGAATATCCATGTTAACCAACTCGGCAAAATAAAGCATGTAGGTTTCATTACGCAGGTCGTACTCCCTGATCATCTTTGAAATCATACGCTCGTGACTGCCGGTTATTTTTATATCATCTAAAAATATGAGCGCCTTACCGGTTAAAAAACCGGCATCTATATGAAATGAATCATTACTAATGAGGCTCATGCGCTGCTCGGCATCTAAAGCGCCATAATCTTCTTTGTAAGTTATAGTACGATGCACTTTCGCTTCCTGCACCACTGGTATGCCGTTTTGAGCCAGCCAGCGGTTAAGCCTGAACACAAAATGATTCTTCAGGGCAAACGTTGCAGTAGGGATGAAAGAGTAAGGGCTTGATATAACAACCAATTGTTGCGTAGGTGGGTTTTTGCTCAATACTTCTTGTATAAAACCATCGGCCAGGGCGGTACCGTAGCGTGCGGCAACGGCATCATCGCCATATTTAAAACGGCTGTAATCAGCAGCATCGAAGCCAAAATTCGTACTGCTGTGTATTTTATGAAGGGAATAAATGCGATGATTCATGGTTGGATAAAGATGTGATAGATTTTTGGTTGGAATTAATAAGTATGGCGTTTAGGCCCATTGCCTCGGCACCGGCAACGTCGGCAATCGGGTTGTCGCCTATGTGTACTATATCTTTTAAGGTTATAGATTTATTTAAAATAGCAGCCTGATCGATCATCAATTGAAAAAACTTTGGGTTAGGTTTGGAAATGCCCAACTCATCAGAGTATAAATGAAAATCAATATACCGGCTAATACCCAGCTGTTGCAATACCTGGCGCAGCGTACTGCCTTTAATAAAGCCTGTGTTACTTAAAATATTAATAGATGCTCCGCTATCTTTTATAGTCGCCAATATTGCTAACGTATCATCGCAATATACTTGCGGCAAATTTTCAAACAATAGCGCCTCCATTCTTTGGTAAAGTTCATCGGTGTTGATGCTATGCAGGTTTACCTGATTGTTATGCAGGTGGCTTATTACCATGAGGTACATCTCGTCGGCATCAATATTTTTACCGGTACGCTCATTAATGCAATTGCACATTACATCAACCTGCCTGAAAATGGCTTCAACCTCTGGCAGCGTTTTTTGTAACGAATTATAGTTCTCGTAAAAATACAGGCTCCGGCGTTGTTTAAACAACGGATTTGATTTGATGAGCGTTAACCAAAGGTCAAACGAGTAATGCTTATAGTGCGGCATAGGGCCCGTGTTTTCGTAGCAGATAAATTATGGTAAGATAAATATAAAATTATAATGAGCAATATCAAAAGCCGCTTACAGCATAAAAGGCTGTATGCAGGCATTGTAAAATAAGAAGGCCGCCTGCATTTGCAGGCGGCCTTCTTATTTATATACTGATTGGTTAATTACAAAATTTTAAAGCCAATGCTTAGGGCCCATAAGTTTGCACGCTGACCGTAGCGCTCGTTAATTTTAGTTAAGCCGCCTTCGTATCGTAAATCGGCAGTGATGTTGCCAATGTCAATACCGCCGCCAACCTGGAAACCCAGGGTGCTGTTTTTGTATTCACCAAAATCGGCAATAACTGAGTTTACCTTGTTGTTTTCGCTCAGGTTATAAGAATAAATTGGTCCGGCCATTGCGCGTACGTTTAGTGAGCCTACTGACACCAGTTTACGGCCAATAAGTACAGGTACGTTAAGTGTGGTAAAAGTTACCTTTCCGCTGGCTGATGCGCTGTTGCCACCAGTACTGCCTTCAAACTTACCGCCACGGCTACCAAGATAAAGCTCGGGTTGTAAATACCAGCTGTTGCCTACACGTGCAAATAAACCTGCCTGGTAACCAGCTACAGATGATTCGCTAACATTATCGGTATTTATTTTAGAAAAATTTATGCCCCCTTTAATACCTAAGGTTGCCTGTGCCCTGGCACCTGCAACGGTAAAAGCCAATATGGCTAAGCTCAAAATGTACTTTTTCATAAGTTTTAGTTTTGTTTTGTAATGTGTTAAGATGCGTTTAAGCAGTAAAAGTTTAATAGTAAAACTGAATTTTTGACTAAACCGTCTTGGATGCTCTTTTTTTATATTTTTGTGATTATGGCATCAATAAACATAAGTAACAAAGACTGGCCGCGCGTTAAAATTAAACTTAAGCGCAAATATAATCATCTCACCGATGAAGACCTGCAGTATAACGAAGGCCAGGAAGATAAATTGATAAATACCCTTGCAGAGCGTGTAAACCGCAATACCGAGTATGTATTGTTTACATTGAAGAAAGCTTTGGTTAACATTGACAATAATCGCCTGTAACAAAATTTTTTACTCTCCGTTTAAAACCGCAGGGCATACTTATGCCTTTACTGATATATCGCCTTATAAAGCAGTGATTTGAAGGAAAATGAGTGTTAGAAATATATACCGTAAAGCAGGGATAGGGATTGGAGCAGCTGCTTTGGCTGTTGGCTTGTGGAGCTTTAGTGATGATTTATTTCAGATTTCAAAAAATCTGGATGTATTTGCTTCGGTATATAAAGAGGTGAATTTAAATTACGTTGACGATATAAATTCGGCTAAAATGGTTAAAACCGGTGTTGATGCCATGCTTAGCGGTTTAGATCCTTACACCGAGTTTGTGCCCGAATCGGAAATTGAAGATTACAAACTTCATTATGTAAGCACGCAGTATGGCGGCATTGGCACCAGTATTTTTACACGTAACGGAAAGGTGTATATATCTGAGGTTTTTGAAGGCTTTCCGGCTCAAAAGGCTGATATACGCCCCGGCGACCAGATTGTTAAAATAAACGATATTGAATTAACCAGCCGTAACAATGAACAGGTAAGCCAGCTACTTAAAGGCAGTAAAGGTGCCGGTATAAAAATACAGCTTAAACGTGGTGATGCTCCTGCGTTTGAAAAAAGCCTGGTACGCGAAGAAATAAAGCAGCCCAATGTATCATACTACGGTATTGTAGATGGTAATATTGGATATATAAAGCTTGACAAATTTCTTGAAAACTCTGCTGATGAGGTTACTAATGCACTAACTAACCTAAAGAAAAGCAATCCTACGGGCATTGTGCTTGACTTGCGCTCTAATGGCGGTGGTATTTTGCAGGAGGCCGTTAAAATAGTGAACCTCTTTGTACAGAAAGATGTTGAGGTGGTTTCGCAAAAGGGCAAAATACGCGAAAAGAATTTTACCTATCGTACCGTTACCCAGCCGGTTGAAGGCAATTTGCCGCTGGTAGTATTGGTAAACGGACGTTCGGCATCGGCATCTGAAATTGTTGCAGGTGCCCTGCAGGATCTTGACCGTGCTGTAGTTATAGGGCAGCGCAGCTATGGTAAAGGCTTGGTGCAGCAAACCTTCAGCCTGCCATACAGCAGCCTGGTTAAAATTACTATTGCCAAATACTTCATCCCCTCGGGCAGATGTGTGCAGGCTCTTGATTATGCGCACCGTAAAGATGATGGCAGTGTAGTAAAAATGGCCGATTCATCATTACATGAATTTAAAACCCGTTCAGGAAGATCAGTTTATGATGGTAGCGGTGTTTTCCCTGATGTACCTGTAAAGCAAGAACGCTTTGCCGATGTTACGCAAACACTCATAAGCAAATTGTTGATTTATGATTATGCTAATGATTACAGGGCGGCTCATCAAAAAATTCCGGCGGCAAAAGCATTTACTTTAACTGATGCTGAGTATGGTGATTTTGTGAAATACCTGTCAGGTAAAAACTATACCTACAGTACAGCCAGCGAAAAGATTCTTACCGCGTTAAAAACAGAAGCTGCGAAAGACAAGCAATACGCCGAACTGCAGCCCGAGCTCGAAGCGTTGCGCAATAAACTATCAAGCACTAAAAAGAATGATTTGCAAGTACACAAAACTGAGATAAAGCAGGTATTGGAAAATGAAATAGCTGCCCGTTATTATTATGAAAAAGGCAGGTACGAAGCCAATTTCAAATACGACAAGGAGATGGCGCAGGCAATAAAGACACTGCAAGACCGCCCCTTACTGGCATCAATACTAAAAGGCGAAGGCAATTACCGTATAATTGGTAAACCACAAGCCACCTTGGCGGCAGCCAGGTTAGATGGCGACGCCAAATAAATTAATGACATCTTTTAGTACAATGGCCCGGGTATTATCCGGGCCATTGTGTTTTATAACCTTTGGTTAACTATGTATTGTAACCAAGCCGATACATAACTTTGTTTAAACTTTTAGCAGTTATCAATTGTCATAATACCAAATTTTTGAAGTGCTATGAAAAAGATGATACTCGCAGTGGCCATTTTAGTAAGTGGTATTGCAATTAATAACAAAGCCGAAGCTCAGATAAGTGTTAATTTAAACATTGGCAGTCAGCCTGATTGGGGGCCGGTTGGTTATGACTATGTTGACTATTATTACATGCCCGATATAGATGCTTATTACTCGGTACCAACGCATGAGTATATCTATTACTCAAATAACAGGTGGGCACGCAGCCGTAGCCTCCCGTCAAGATACAGCAATTTCAATCCGTACAATAGCTATAAAGTTGTAATTAATGAACCAAATCCGTGGGAGCGTGCAGGTGTATATCGTTCACGCTACGCAGGCTACAAGGGCAGGCATGATCAGGTAATTATAAGAAATAGTAAAGACGTAAAATATAAGAACCACTACGTGCCAGGAAGACGCACGGTGGTTTACAAAACCAAAGGAAATGGTAAAGCAAAAGGTCATTGGAAAGGTAACAGCCCGGGACACGGTAAAGGGCCAGGTAAGGGTCATGGCAAAGGCCATGGTAAGCATTAAGCTTTAAAACATTAATGCAAAGGGCTGTTAGTATTACTAGCGGCCCTTTTTAGTTTACAACGGGAAGGTGAAAGTGAGGCTTGCAGATAAGAAAATCAACAACGTACAAAATTGTACTTAACGGCTTACTTTTAAATTTAAGCTATATTTACCGCTATGAAACCTGCCGAGATAAACGAAAAGTGGAAAGTGTTGCAGCAGCGAATTGCCCACGACTTTGATACCGACCTGCCTGATATAAAAGTGATGTTGTTTTTAATTGGCGTGCAGGAGCTTGGGCAGGGTCCGCGTAAATTCAGCAAGCGCCAAAAAGAAGAATTGATGCACATTGCCAATTGTAAGCTTTTTAGTCAGCTTGGATTTTATGAACTTGAAGGCGCCGACCAAGATGGCTGGCCACACTGGAAGCTAATAAAGCCTATTCCGCCTTATACCTTGCTTGAGCAGGAAATGCTCATGAAATCATTGATAGTTAACTATTTTGAAGAACTTGATACGCAAAACGATGAATAGAGTACTTACCATTGTTTTTATTTTACTTTCATTAACTGTTTGGAGTAAACCACCGCAAAATCAATATGTGCGTATTAAAACTGCCTACGGTCAGGTAATTATTCGTTTGTACAACGAAACCCCAAAGCATCGCGACAATTTCATTAAACTTACCAAAGAGGGTTTTTATAACGGCACGCTATTTCACCGGGTAATTCAAAACTTTATGATACAAGGCGGCGACCCCGACTCAAAAAAGGCAGTTGCCGGCCAGGCTTTAGGGGATGGCGACGTTAAATATACTATACCCGCTGAGTTTAAAGACAGCTTGTTTCATAAGCGCGGCGTACTTGCAGCCGCCCGCGATGATAACCCTCAAAAGGCATCAAGCGGTTGCCAGTTTTATATTGTAGAAGGTAAGCGTGTTACAAATGCACGCATTGATTCTTTGCAGCAAACCAGGTTAAAAGGGTATACCGTACCTGAGTGGCAACGTGCCATATATCGCACTGTTGGTGGCACCCCCCAGCTTGATCATGGTTATACTGTGTATGGCGAGGTGGTAAGCGGAATTGATATGGTTGACATTATTGCGGCTGTACCTAAAGATGCTAAAGACCGCCCGCTAAAAGATGTGCCCATGACCGTTGAGCTTTTAAAGAAGAATGAATGCAAGCAGCTGGATAAGTTGCTTGGAATTCAGAGCCGATAGTTACTGGTTGAGGGCGGCAATAGCTTTGCTTATGCCAGCATCATTTTGGTTAAGGGTACGGTAAAACCATTCACTACCCCATTTAAAACGGGCGGCCTGTGCTTTAAGCAACGTTTTGATGTACGGCTTGTTAACGGTTAATTCGTGCATGTCGGCATCTTTTATTAAACCTAAAGCCGAGCCGTAGTTAACAAAGCGGTTAAACTCTACATCATTTATACTAAAGAAGTTTAGGTAGTCGTCTGCCGTGCGATAGTTTTTCAAAACGTTTTGCATGCGCTCCACAACATAGCCTGAAAATGCCTGGTTGCGCAACAAATCCAACACAAGGCGGCTGTTTTCCGCAGCCTCTTCGGGTACAAATATATCGGGCATGATGCCGCCGCCGCCGTACACTTTTTTACCGGCAGTAGTATGGTAAGTTACAGCCATATTAAAAGTGCTGTCGTCTACATTATTCTGTGCAGTGTAAAGCTCACCTTTTTGCAAACGCTCGGCCAAATCGTTTTTATAACTTTCTGTGCCTGCTTTATATGATTTTTGTATGCTGCGGCCCGATGGCGTAAAGTACCTCGCAACGGTTAAATTCAAAGCTGTACCATCATCAAACCTGAATTGCTCCTGCACCAAACCCTTTCCAAAAGACCTGCGGCCTATAATAACAGCACGGTCTAAATCCTGTAAAGCACCAGCTAATATCTCACTGGCCGATGCTGAATGCTCATCAATAATAACAGCTAACTTACCCTGCTCAAACAAACCCGAATCGGTTGCAAAATAATCTGTACGCGGCTCATGCTGGCCTTGGGTGTAAACAATTAACCGGCCTTTAGGTAGAAATTCATCAGCCAGGGCAGTTGCTGTATTAAGGTAACCACCACCGTTGCCACGTAAATCAAGCACAAGCTTTTGCATGCCCTGGCCTTTAAGGCGTTTAAGCGAGGATTTAAAATCTGTATCGGTAGTAGTACCAAATTTGCTTATTTTAATATAACCCACTCCGGGCGATGTAATATAAGCCGCATCAAGGCTGCTTAGGTTTACGTGCCCGCGCTTAATGCGGAATGTTTTAACAGCTTTACTATCATCAGTAAGTACACCAACATAAAGCCCTGTATCATTACTGCCCGAAAAGGCGTTGTTTACCCGGTCGTTGGTTAAGTGTGTTCCAGAAAAAGGCTTGCCGTTAAGGGTAATGATGCGTGCACCATTGGGCAGGCCAGCTTTGTAAGCCGGTGAGCCGGGCAGCACCTGGGTAACAAACAGTGTATCGCGCAGCAATTGCGATTCGATGCCAATGCCATCAAAGCCGCCCTCAAGTTTTTCGCTTAATGATTGTGCCTGTTTTTTGTGTAAATAAACCGAGTGAGGATCGAGCTTTTGCAGCAGGTTGTTAATGGTAACGCCTTCAACGCTGTCAACGTCTATAGAGTCAACATACTTTTTGCGTACAATTTGCATTACCTTTTCCAGCTTGTTGCCGTTGGGGTCATAAACGGTAAGGCTGTCATCGGCAGGGGCATTTGATGAACGGCGGTTAATAAGCAGGCCAACGGCCACGCCCAGCAACACCAATATCATCGATCTGAAAATTAATCCGGCAGTTTGCTTCATCCCCTTGGTAACAAAAGTACTATTTATAAACGTTTTGGGTTTGCTATAGTTGACGGAATTTTACCGATTTTTGTTACAAATTTGTAAGAATATTTATGATAAACACCACCGAACAAGATTCGCATTACAACCACCTTGAGCAGTTGTCGGTTAGTGAAATACTTGCCGGTATAAATACCGAAGATCAGTCGGTTGCGCTGTCTGTGCAAAAGGCACTTCCGCAAATTGAAAAGCTTGCCGAAGCTGTTGCACAAAAAATACAGAGCGGTGGCAGGCTATTTTACATAGGCGCGGGTACAAGTGGTCGTTTGGGTGTGGTCGATGCATCTGAATGTCCACCTACTTTTGGTGTTCCGTTTGATTGGGTAGTAGGTATAATTGCCGGTGGCGATAGCGCCATACGTAAAGCAGTTGAATTTGCCGAAGATGACGCCGAACAGGCCTGGAAGGATTTACAGCATTATAATATTAATGAAAAAGACGTTGTAGTTGGCATAGCTGCTTCAGGGCGCACACCCTATGTTGTAGGTGGCCTTAAAACAGCTAATCAAAATGGGATAACCACCGGTTGCGTAGTATGTAATGCAGGCAGCGCTGTTGCTGCCGAGGCTAAGTTTCCGGTTGAGGTGGTGACCGGCCCTGAGTTTGTAACTGGTTCAACACGTATGAAAGCCGGCACCGCGCAAAAATTGGTTTTAAACATGCTGAGCACCACAGTTATGATTCAATTAGGTCGGGTAAAAGGTAATAAAATGGTTGATATGCAGTTAACCAATCATAAGCTGGTTGACCGAGGTAACCGCATGATTATGCAGGAAACCGGTGTTGATGAAACCACTGCCGCCGCCCTGCTTAACGAACATGGCAGCGTTAGAAAAGCGGTAGACGCTTACAACAGTAAAAAACAGCAGTAAAGGCTATGCTATATGCTTGAGTATGGAAAGTTGATGAGTAGGATTTAGCACCGTACTTATGTATGCATAACTTAACAAGCTGTACATTTAAAAGAGATATGCACGAAATAGAACCATATTACAGGTGGAGGGATGATTACATTGCGGCAGAGGATGAGTATTCGCCTTTTTATGCTACGGTGTATAATGAGTTTGAGTTTGATAAGCAGGTGTATAACTATTTGTTGCACCCGCAATGGGATTCGTTTGGTTCAAACACACTATACTTAAAAGTATTATATGCCGATTATGACCGCGGCTATGTAATTATAGAATTTATTGGCGAGTGGAATGATGCCATAAATAATGACGTAATGATGCTTAAGCGTGAAATTATGGAATTAATGATGGATAACGGCATCAATAAATTCATCCTGATAGGAGAGAACATTTTAAACTTTCACTCATCAGATGATTGCTATTATGATGAGTGGTTCCAGGAAGTAGAAGACGGCTGGATTGCTGGTATAAACTTCCGTGAGCATGTGATACGCGAATTTAAACAAAGTAATATCGACTACTTCATAAACTTTGGTGGCGAGCTGGATGATATGAGCTGGCGCGGACTAAAACCCCTGCAAATGTTTAAAAAGGTAGAAGAGCAATTAGTTAAAAGGCTTAATTAAGCCTTTTAACTAACCTTTCTAATTAGTCCAACTATTACCCACAAAATACCTGATACGGCAAGTATGCATCCGGCATAAGGTAAGTAATCGCCGTGTAGGGTGTAAAAGGTTAAGTCTGAGTTAAGGTTAATATCTTGCTTTAAGGCAGTACGCACCCACCAGCCCGATTGCTGTATTACGTCGCCACGCTGGTTAATAAAGCCCGAAATTCCTGTATTTGCCGAGCGGCAAACCCAGCGGCGGTTTTCAATAGCCCGCAACTTGGCGTAATCCAGGTGCTGGTCTTTGCCTGATGTATTTTCCCACCAGCCGTCATTAGTTATAATAGCAATAAACTGCGCGCCTTTACGCACCGATTGTGCAACCCAGTTACCCCAAATGGTTTCATAGCAAATTACAGGTGCCGCCCCAATGCCGCTTTGCGAGTAAAAAACATCGGCCTCTGCCTGGCTGCCGTAGCCCCCGGTTGAGCCGCCAAGGTGTTCAAATACAGGTTTCAAAAAACTTAGGGCAGAGCCAAACGGCATAAGTTCGGCACCGGGAACCAATTTGGATTTATGATAAAACTGCAGTTTTGAGGAATTTTCGATGTTAACGGCAGTATTGAAAACATCATAAAACTGATTGCCCTGGCCCATAGGCTTTGCCGTAAGGGTGTGGGCATCGTTATAAAGTTTATAGGTAGAAATGCCGGTTATAATATTACCGTTCTTAAACTTGCTTAAAAACTGTTTTACCTGGCTGTATTGCGGCGTTGAGAAGAAGTTGTCTTCATTTACATCTTCGGCAATGGCAGTTTCCGGCCATATGAAAAATTCCGTGTTGGGTTTGCCAAGCGAGTCGGATAAGTGAGTAAGTGTGCTTACCTCTTCATAAGCCGGGACGTTGAATTTGGTATAAGGGTCAATGTTAGGCTGCACAACTACCACATTTGATGGCGCGGCTTGTTCCTGGTAATTATAATAACGATAAAGCGAAAAACTTAGTGGTGCAAGCAGTACCAGCACAAACGAGGCTACCAGCTTTAAGCGTAATGTTTTGTTTTGAGCCTCGCGCAGGCCGGTATAGATTAAGAACAGGATGATGTTAACGGCCCATATCCAAACAGTGCCGCCATATACACCAGTGTACTCATACCACTGTATCCATTTATGGCTTACGGCAAAGCCGTTGCCCAACGTCATCCATGGAAAGTTCAAATCCCACGATTGGTGCAGGTACTCATAGCCTATCCAAAAGCAAACCAATGCAATAAGGGCTAATCCTCTAGATGCAACTATCCTTGTGCGATAATACAGCCAACAAGCCCCGGCCATTAATAAGGGGCCTAAACTATATGGTACCAGTGTTATGGGTACGGCAACAACAGGCCCTATAGTTTTAAGAGAGTTATATACCCAGTATATGCAAAGTGAGTTCCAAACAAAAAAGCCTATAAAGGTGGTTGCAAATACAAGCCTGCCTTTTTTTGCGGAGTTTGAATTAATAACGTTCTCAATGGCCATTAGCATTGGAACCAGGCCTGCAAACAGCAAAAAGGTGGTGTAAGGTGTGGGTGGCCAGGCAATCCACAGTAACAAGCCCGAAAACACAGCCAGCAAAATGTTCTTTCTCATGCTATACAAAGAAACGTTGATTTATTCCCTTTCCTTATCTCCAACCAAGAATAAGGTATATCAACTTGTTTTTTTCTGAACGTAGCCAAATACCTTTTGCAGCAAAGGTGTTGATCGTGAAGAAAAATTGGTGCGAATGTTCAGTTCCTCTTGTGCAATACGGTAAAACAAACCGTCTATAGCTTTTTGAGTAACATAATCATCCAGGTTTGGGTTAAGTTTATTAAATACCAGCGGTATTTTATTGTACTGTGTTACCAGGGCACCATAGTATTTGGTAGCACCAACGTTTGATAAGCTTTTGTTTATAACAGGCTTAAACTGCTCGGTAAGTTGTGTTGTTGTGGTACGTTTAAAGAAATTTGTAGCCGCATCTTTTTGGCCGCCTAACAATATATTGGTTACATCCTGTACGGTAAGTTGCTTTATTGCCGATACAAATATAGGTGCAGCTTTACCTGCAGCATCTTCAGCAGCGCGGTTAAGCGAAAGTATGGCATCGTCGCAAAGCTTGTTAAAGCCAAGCTTACGCAATGCCGATTCAGCTTTTTGGGCTTCTGGCGGCAACAATAGTTTTATAGCGGCATTGCCAAAAAAACCGTTTGCTGACGATAACTGGCTTACGCTTTTATTAGTGCCCTGCTCAAGCGCCTGCTTAAGTCCGCTTATCATTTCAAGCGTACTTGGCACACTGTTTTGATTAGGACTGTAAATGGTGCCGCCGTTATTTGCAACAGCGGTATGCAAAGTATTGCAACTGGTGGTAGTGGCAAGAGTTAAAACAAGTGCCGGCAAAAGTAAAATTGGTTTCATAAGCATTTGTGTATTGACAAAGCTACTTATAAAAGGTTTACTATGCTACTACTACAAATAATGCATTATTGCAAAAACAGCCGCAGCTACCAGAGCCGAAATTGGAATGGTAATGATCCATGCCCAAAGCAGGTTAATAGTAACGCCCCAGCGCACTGCTGATACACGTTTGGTTAAGCCCACACCAATAATTGAACCTGTAATGGTATGCGTGGTTGATACAGGTATGCCCAGGCGCTCCGTCATAAATAGAGTAATGGCACCTGCAGTTTCGGCACTTACACCCTCAAGCGGAGTTACCTTGGTAATTTTACTACCCATGGTTTTTACAATTTTCCAGCCACCGCTCATGGTGCCGGCTGCAATGGCCGTGTAACATGCCAACGGGATCCACTCGGGCATGGTTTGCCCTTGTTTAATAACGTTTTCGGCCACTAAGGCAACGTATATAATACCCATTACCTTTTGCGCATCATTGCCGCCGTGTGCAAAGCTTAACGCTGCCGATGATATCAACTGTACACTTTTAAACCATCGTTCGGCAACTGCTGGTCTGAAGTTTTTAAATATGTGTAATATGATAATGGTAATTACATAGGCAATAAGCAAGCCTATAAACGGAGCAAGGAATATGTAAGCCGCTATGCGTAAAATGGAAGCAGTATCAACAGCTGTAAGAGGATTAATGCCCATGAAAATTGCGTTGGTCATACCTGCTCCGGCAAAACCACCAATAAGGGTATGTGATGAACTTGATGGAATACCAAACCACCAGGTAAGCAAGTTCCAGGCAATGGCCGCAATAAGGCCTGCCAGTATAACGTCCATGGTTATAAAGTTCTCATGTACGGTTTTGGCAACGGTGTTGGCTACCTTGTGTTCTTTAATAAGGAAGAAGGCCAAAAAGTTGAAAGCGGCAGCCCAAAGTACCGCCTGAAACGGTGTTAAAACCTTGGTTGATACAATGGTAGCAATAGAGTTGGCTGCGTCATGAAATCCGTTAATAAAATCGAATATGAGGGCAAGGCAAACTACAACAACAAGCAGCGAGGTAACCATGTGTGGGTAAGTTTTGGGCTATTAAGCGTTTTTAACCAGTATTGACTCCATTACATTGGCTGCATCTTCGCACATGTCGGTTGCTGTTTCCAGCGCAGCTAAAATTTCTTTGTATTTGATAAGGCGCATAGCATCTTTTTCGTACAAAAACAAGTCGGCAACGGCGCGGTCAAATACATAATCGGCTTGGTTTTCAACGCTGTTAATACGTATGCATGAATCGGCAATATTACGTACGTTTTTAAGGTCTTTCAACTCGCGTACAGCTTTTTCAAGGTCAATGCTGCCCTGTAAAATCAATTCAGAAAGTTTGCAAATAGGTTCTGTATATTCTTCAATATTATAAAGCAACATACGGTTAGCCGAACCCTGAATATAATCGGCCACATCATCAATAGCAGTAGCCAGGGCGTGTATATCTTCACGGTCAAATGGCGTAATAAAGTTTTTGCCTAATTCAAGGTAAATCTGGTGAGTTAAATCGTCACCTTTATTTTCCAGCTTATCAATTTGCTTGAACGCTTCCTGGCGGTCGGCATCATTTTTTGAGTTTACAGCCTCAACCAAAACCTCGGCCATTTGCTTTACGTTGGTTGCAGCCTGCTCAAATAACGGGAAAAATACCTTTTTGTCTTTAGGTACAAAGTACTGGAATATACTGTTTAATGACATTTGCTATTCAATAGTTTACGCAAAAGTACATATACAATGTTAAGTTAATGTTAACTCTTTAACACAGGTATAACCTGCTTTAAAGCCGATGGCATAATACGCTGCAATGTAAAGCCAAACGTTGAACCCAAGCCCTCGGTACTGCGTACATTAATAGTTTGCTGGTGCGCTTCAATTATATGTTTAACAATAGCTAAACCCAGTCCCGAACCGCCAATTTCACGCGAACGATGGCTGTCTATCCTGAAAAAGCGCTCAAAAAGGCGGGGAAGATGTTTCTCATTAATTCCAAGACCTTCGTCGGTTATTTCTACCAAAATCTGGTCGTGGAGTTCAAAAAGGCTCACTGATGTGCTGCCGCCGGGTTTACCGTATTTAAAAGAATTATCGATGAGGTTGATGAGTACCTGGCAAATTTTGTCTCTATCGGCCGATACCACGAAGGCTTCGTCGTATTTTTGCTTGAAGATGAGTTTAATGTCATGCTGCTTGGCTTTCAGTTCAAGCTGCTCAAAAACCTCTTTAATAAGATCGTTTATTTTGAATTTGGTATAATTAATTGGTATCTCGCCCGATTCGAGCTTCGATATTTCGTCCAGGTCTTTAATGAGGTAGCTGAGGCGGTCAACGTTTTTTTCGGCTTTCTTTAAAAACTGCATTGCCATATCGGTATCGTAAAATTCATCCTCCATTACCGCTTCAAGGTAGCCCTGTATAGCAAACAAAGGTGTTTTGAACTCATGCGATATATTAGATAAAAACTCACGTCTGAATTTTTCCTGGCTACGCAGTTGCTCAATTTCAGTTTTCTTTTCGCGCGCCCACTCTTTTACTTCCTGTTCAACATCGCCAATAGGATCGGTACTGGTTGATTCGCCAAGCGCATCGCGCAGGTCGCGGCCAAGTTTAAGATTATGTATAAGCTTGTAAATGAGTTTTACCTTTGAGTATACATACTTCTCAATAAGGTAATAAAATACAATGTAACTGGTAATGAAGCCGATAAGGAAGGTTACAGTAACATCATACCATTTATGCTGGAAGTAAAAGTTTACTATAGAAAGTGCAATGGCAACAGCCAGGGCATTTATTAATACCAATACGCTGAGTTTCATAGTTCAAAGTTAGGTTAAAAAAACACGTAATTATTTAGCTTAACTATTTATTAACACGCTTTGCCGGCGTTCTCTTTTAAAGGTTAGGTTATAAAATAAAAACCCCCGGTTGGGTGCCAACCGGGGGTTTATTTCATTATTCGTTGCTATTACTTATTTCAGTTTAAATTCTGTTTTACCCATGGTATAACCATCAGCATATAAGTAAACGGTATAAACGCCTTTTACAAATTTGTTAGGGTTAACCCAATCAATAGTGTACATGGTGCCGTCGTCTTTAAAGTCAATAGCTGTTTTATAAGTGTATTGTAGTTCCTGTTCGTCAGCAGTAAATACGCTGCTTTCACCGGTGGTCATCAGGTTGCCGGCAGGATCTATAATACGCATATAAACATCATGAAGGCCTTTTTCGGCTACCGCATTGCTAACAATGTTAAAATTAACCTTAATTTTTTTAGCCGGACCTGCACGGTTTACGTCAACCTCTTTGCCGCTGCCTTTAATTTTATAAGCGATAACTTCGGCAGCGCCCATTTTTAAGGCCGATGCAACTTTTACCTTTGAGCTTAACTCCTGATTTTGCTGCTCAAGCGTGCTGGCTTTTTGCGAAACCGATGCCACCTGGTTCTTCAGGGTGTCGCGCTCTGTAGCTAATGAAGCATTTTGCTGTTTAAGTTCTTCGATATCAGCTGTGTACTTGGTTACAAAATAACGCAGTTGTTTGATGTCTTCCTGGGCTTTTTTAAGTTCGCCTACGGTTAATTGTCCGCGTGAAAGAGCGCGTTTTAAAACCTGAATTTTGTTTTGCAAAGAGTCAGTACGAGCCTGCATTTCAGAAGATAGCTTGGCTTTGCTCGTGTTTACCTGCTCTATTTGCGCCTCCAGGCTGTCAAGCTCGGTTTGTAAACGGTGCTTTTCATCATCAGCCTGGTATATGATTTTGGCAACGTCCTTCTTTTTTTGGAGGTATAGGTACACATCAGTTCCTAGTAGTGCCACCACTACCACAATAAGGAAATATATAACGTTTGAATTTTTCTTTGAAGTTTGTTCAGATTTGTTTTCCATTCTCATTTAATTAAGTTAAACGTAACCGGCACATAGCTATATAACGTATCTGGCTTTTAAAACTGATAAAGCAACCTAAAACATTTTTTGTTTGAAAATGAGCGGCTCTGTATATGTTTGTAAACCAAAGGTTAAACTACGTGCTGTTTATTAAATCAATAAGTAAACACTGCTTTTGTGATATTAATTATCATAAAACGGAAACTTATTTGTTTAAAAACAGGTTAGGCAGATGGCGCTAAAAATAGTTACTCTTGAACCAAAAAACAAAACTTGCCTGTATTTTAACGGCTATACTAAACTACCTTAAGGGGAGTTATGTATCTTTGCCCCCCGTGAAAATTAGTGATTTGCTGCCTATGATTAAAAGATTTGTGCTGGTGATGGCCGCATGGCTTTGTTGCTTGCAGGTGCAGGCTCAGATAGATACTATTAAACAACGTTACCCTACATCAAAACGCGAGTTTAGAGGAGTTTGGGTGGCCACTGTAACCAATATTGACTGGCCGAGTACACCCCGCCTGCCTGCCGAAAGGCAGAAGGCCGAAATGCTTAACATTTTAAATTATCATGAGCAGGCCGGTATAAATGCTGTAATGTTTCAGGTTAGGCCTGCTGCCGATGCCTTTTATGCCAAGGGGCGCGAGCCATGGTCAAAGTGGTTAAGCGGGCAGCAGGGCGTGGCTCCATCTGAATTTTATGATCCGCTTGAGTTCGCGGTTAATGAGGCTCACAAGCGTAATATGGAGCTGCATGCATGGTTTAACCCTTACCGTGCAACCATGGATAATAACCCTAACAGCGTGAGTACACAGCACGTTACCCGTATACATCCCGACTGGTTTATTACTTACGGAGGCAAAAAACTATTTAACCCAGGCCTGCCCGATGTACGCGAGTATATTATACAAGTTATACTCGATGTGGTGAAGAACTACGACGTTGATGGCATACACATGGACGATTATTTTTATCCATACCCTATTGCCGGGCAGCGTATAAATGACCAGGAGGCCTGGAAGAAATATGGCGAAGCAGAGTGGGAAGATATTAAAGACTGGCGCCGTAATAATGTTGACACGCTGATTCAAGCACTTTCAGACAGTATACACAAATACAAGCCGCACATGAAATTTGGCATTAGCCCGTTTGGTATATGGAAAAATGCTGGCCAGGATGAGGAAGGTTCTGAAACCAACGGCGGATCATCGTACTACGAGCAGTTTGCCGATACCCGCAGATGGGTTGAAGAAGGCTGGGTTGATTATATAAACCCACAAATATACTGGCACTTTGGCAACAGGGCTGCAGCTTTTGAGAAGCTGACCGACTGGTGGAGCAATAACAGCTTTAACAGGCACCTGTATGTTGGCATGGCTGCGTATAGGATAGGCGAAGTTCGAAACAGCGGTTTTAAAAACCCGGCGCAGATACCTTCGCAAATACGTTATTTACGCAATAACCCCCGTGTACAAGGAAGTGTGTATTTTAGTTCGGCCTCGTTAAGACGAAACTACGGCGGGTTAAATGATTCGCTCAAAAATAATTATTACAAAACGCCAGCACTGCCGCCGGTAATGCTTTGGCTTGATTCAATTGCGCCTAACGCACCAAGGCTGCTATCAGTTGGGGCAACGCAAAAGGGCTTTTTGTTAAGTTGGCAAACGCCGTTATTAGCTAAAGATAAGGAGCTGGTGTACGGCTATGTAGTTTACCGCTTTTACGAAGGTGAAAAATTGAATACAGCTGATCCGTCGCGTATAATACATATTCAGTACGGCCCTATAAATAGTTACGAAGACACAACAGCCGAGCGTGGAAAGCGATACGTTTATATGGTTACGGCAATTGATCGTTTAAAGAACGAGAGCGACCCGGTAGGCATACCGGCTTACAGCCGTTAACTGTTCATAACAGCGCCGCAATTTATATCGAGCGTTTGGCCGGTTATGCTGTTCTGACTTAGCAGATAAGCAGCTAAACCAGCTACTTCTTCGGGCTGGCTCATGCGCTTTAATGGCACGCTTTGCATGGCAATATCATAAAACTCATCTTTGGTAACACCAATGTTATCTGCTATTCCCTGCATGCCGGTTTGAGACATTTCCGTATCAACCCAGCCCGGGCAAATGGCATTAACCAGTATTTGTTCAGGAGCATATTGAACTGCCCATGAGCGCATCAATCCCAGCAAACCAGCTTTAGAGGCGCAATAGGCCGAGTAGTTAGCCACACCCAAACGCGCCAATACCGACGAAGTTATTACAATATGTTTGGTTGTTGAAGCTTTGCGTAAGTTTGGCAAAAAAGTATTTACAAAATTATATGTGCCGGTAAGGTTAGTGGCAATAATATCATCCCAGCGGTCGGCGTCGCCCCAGTAGTTTTCGCCCCCTATGCCGGCGTTGGCCAGCAGGCCGTTAATAGGGGTGCCTTTTAGTTCGGTAGCCGCGTTTTTGAGGCTATCTGAATTGCGTACATCAGCAACCACTATGCGATGACCGGTTCCATTTAAACTTCCAAGCGTTTGAATTAAAGCATCAATACTGCGGCCCAATAAAATACACTGGTTACCTGCATTTGCCAGGTTTTGTGCCATAGCCCGGCCAATGCCGCTGCCTGCTCCGCTAATTATGTAGGTGTATGCCATACAGCAAAAGTAAATGTTAAATTGAATTTTAGGTTTGGTTTATGGGGGCAGTACTTTATATGAAAAATTATGCCCCCATAGGTAGATTATTACTGAATGAAAAAACGGGGGTTGTAGAGGTGATATTGTTTGGGGGAATTTGATTTTGGTTAATGTGTTGATTGTCTTAATAATAATTTCAAACACATCAATATGTAATTGCGATTTGCCTAAGGCAGACAATTAATCTCCGTATGCAAGGTTCGAACGCGAGGAGATTGCCACGTCGCTCTCACGCACATTTCCGTCTGCTCATTGCAAAGACATGTTGGTGGTAGAATAAAAAAGAGGCTGTCTCGTAATTATGAGACAGCCTCTTTTTTATTCTGAAAATTATAGAATTCAGTAACTTCTGATTCAGACAATTATCACGTACCGTACTCCGGTGTAGTTACTTCGCTTTCTTCAAACTCATACTCGGTTAACGGAGGGCATGAGCAAATAAGCGTACGGTCGCCGTAAGTATCGTTTACGCGACCTACTGACGGCCAGAATTTGTAATCGGCTACGTAAGGCAGCGGGAATGCTGCTTTTTGACGGCTGTACGGATGGCTCCACTCGTTGCCGGTAATTACGGCTGCGGTGTGAGGCGCATTTTTAAGCGGATTGTCGGTTTTGTCTAACGTGCCTTTTTCAACTTCCTCAATTTCATTACGGATGGCAATCATGGCATCGCAAAAACGGTCAAGCTCGTGCTTAGGTTCTGATTCGGTAGGCTCCACCATAACCGTTCCCGCTACCGGGAACGATACAGTTGGCGCATGAAAACCGTAATCCATCAGGCGTTTGGCAATGTCGGTTACCTCAATGCCAAAGTTTTTAAATGCGCGGCAATCTAAAATCATCTCGTGTGCGCAGCGTCCCTGTGTCCCGGTGTATAATACAGGGTAGTGCTGCTCTAAACGAGTTTTAATGTAGTTGGCATTTAAAATGGCATATTTGGTAGCGTTAGTTAAGCCTTCGCCGCCCATCATAGCAATGTAGGCATGCGAAATAATCAGGATAGAGGCCGAACCCCATGGCGCTGCCGAAACAGCAGGGATTGATTTACCCTGATCGATATTAACTACCGCATGACCGGGCAGGTAAGGTACCAGGTGCTTGGCTACACCAATTGGGCCCATACCAGGACCGCCGCCGCCGTGCGGAATACAGAATGTTTTATGTAAGTTAAGGTGGCAAACATCAGCACCAATGGTAGCCGGACTGGTTAAACCTACCTGTGCATTCATGTTGGCGCCGTCCATATAAACCTGGCCGCCGTTAGCATGAATAATTTCGCAAACCTCAATGATCGACTCCTCAAACACACCGTGGGTTGACGGGTAAGTTACCATCAAGCAGCTCAGCTCGTTTTTGTACTGCTCAGCTTTAGCTTTAAGGTCTGCTACGTCAATGTTGCCGTTCTCGTCGCATCTTACCACTACTATCTTCATACCTGCCATAGCAGCCGACGCAGGGTTGGTACCGTGTGCTGATGAAGGAATTAAGGCAATATTACGGTGATCATCACCACGATCTAAATGATAAGCACGGATAACCATCAGGCCGGCGTATTCGCCTTGTGCTCCGGCATTTGGCTGTAAGCTCATGGCGGCGAAGCCGGTTATTTCGCTTAACCATTTATTCAGCTCATCAAATATTTGCATGTAGCCGCCGGTTTGGTCGGCAGGGGCAAACGGGTGCATTTTACCAAGCTCAGGCCATGTTACCGGTATCATTTCGGTGGTGGCGTTTAATTTCATGGTACACGATCCCAACGCAATCATGGAATGGCAAAGTGAAAGATCTTTAGCCTCCAATGATTTGATGTAACGCAACATCTCATGCTCTGAATGATGCGAGTTGAATATTTTGTGGGTTAAAAACTCCGACTGACGTTGCAAGTTAGCAGGAATAACCGTTTCAAGGTTAGCTTTGAGCTCATCAAAATTCACATCGTTCAAGGTTTTGCCTTTTACTTTGGCAAAAAAGCGAATAATGGTTTTGATATCTTCCGGTGAAGTTGTTTCATCTAAAGCGATGCTTGCAGTTGAACCATTGTAATGCAGGTTCATTTCGTTGTTCAATGCTTCAGAATGTATCGGGCCAGCCAATACACCTAACTCAAACTTAACCGTATCAAAGTATGATGAGTTTAATTGCTCGTAACCTAACTCGCCTAATGCTTTAGCCAATAAAATAGCTAATCCATGTATACGCTGGGCAATCAGGGTTAAGCCTTTGGGGCCGTGGTATACGCCATACATACCGGCCATAATGGCCAGCAATGCCTGCGCGGTACAAATGTTAGAGGTTGCTTTATCACGGCGGATGTGCTGCTCGCGGGTTTGCAAGGCCATACGCAGTGCGTAGTTGCCTGCGCTATCAATGGTTACACCAATAATGCGGCCTGGCATCGAGCGTTTATATTCTTCTTTAGTGGCAAAAAATGCAGCATGCGGTCCACCAAAACCCATAGGCACACCAAAACGCTGGCTGGTACCTACCACAATGTCGGCGCCCCACTCGCCCGGAGGCGTTAACAGTACAAGGCTCATTAAATCGGCCACTACAGTTAGCTTAATATTTTTAGCGTGAGCAGCGGCAGCGAAATCGGCATAGTTGTAAACCTGGCCGTCTTTTGCAGGGTATTGCACAATGGCGCCAAACATATCGTCGGTTAGTTCAACCGTACGGTGATCGCCAATTACCAGCTCAATGCCGTAAGGCTGCGAGCGGGTTTTTAAAATATCTATGGTTTGCGGGAATACTTCGTCAGATACAAAAAAGGTGTTTGCCTTTTGGTTTTTACGCAGCGAGTACTGCATAAACATAGCCTCAGCAGCAGCGGTGCCTTCGTCAAGCAGCGATGCATTGGCAATTTCCATACCGGTAAGGTCTAATACCATGGTTTGGAAATTTAACAATGCCTGCAAACGGCCTTGTGCAATTTCGGCCTGGTAAGGCGTGTATTGCGTGTACCATCCCGGGTTCTCTAAAATATTACGCTGAATTACGCCCGGAACAATCACATCATAATAACCCTGACCAATGTATGATTTGAAAACCTTGTTTTTAGAAGCGGTTTGCTTCAGCGTGTTCAGGTAATCAAACTCGCTTTTGGCAGCCGGTAAATTTAGCGGGTTTTTTAAGCGGATTTTTTGCGGGACAGTTTGACCGATAAGCTCATCTAACGATGCGGCACCTACTGTTTTCAACATTTTGGCCGTATCGGTTTCATTGGGAGCAATGTGCCTGGCCTGGAATTTCTCCTGATAATCAATATTTAATTTCATGGATCGGGAAGCCCTTTTTTGTTTGCCGCAAAGGTATGCTTTTAACGCCTCATTAACAATGAGTAAACAAATAGTGACACTATTTTGGCTTTGCTTTAAAAGGCAACCCTGCAAATAATATTTTGTTTGGCTATGCACGCTTAAGCAATTACCTTTACACCATTTGAAGAAAGTAGCTGTTGTTATACCATTTTACCGCGAGCTTATTACTGAGCATGAGGCAATTGCTTTGCAGCAATGCCAAAAGCTGTTATCGGACCATCCTATAATTGCCATTAAGCCTTACTGGCTAACGCTACCCAAAAAAGCAGGCATTGTAAACTTTACTGAAGTAAAGAATTTTGATGACCAATACTTCACCGGCTCGTTAGGGTATAACCGGCTCATGCTCTCCTCTGAATTTTATGAGCAGTTTTTAAGTTATGAGTACATCTTAATTTATCAGCTGGATGCTTTTGTTTTTAGTGATCAGCTGTTATACTGGTGCAACCAGGGCTTTGATTACATTGGTTCGCCATGGCTTCGTAATATTGGGCATGTTGACTTTATAAAGGCATTAAAGTCGCGCTGGCAATATTATTATCATACCCGGTA
Organism: uncultured Mucilaginibacter sp.; assembly: GCF_913773635.1. Lineage (GTDB taxonomy): Bacteria > Bacteroidota > Bacteroidia > Sphingobacteriales > Sphingobacteriaceae > Mucilaginibacter. The sequence continues at coordinate 47,315 of NZ_CAJYGQ010000011.1, read as the reverse complement.
TGATTTGCAAAAAAATGGGGTGCCCAGTGCAAAACAATTCGAAAACAGAGTAGGGAACGGAGGTTTTTCGTTACGCCGCGTTAAAAAGTTTTTACAGGTAACTGAAACTCGAAGAGCTGACATTGATCGTTATCTGAATCTTGTAGCCCAAAAGATATACGAATATAGTGAAGATGCTTTCTGGAGTATTGAAGTTAACCGCAAAAGCAGATTTCTTAATATTCCTGATTATAAAACGGCTGTTTCATTTGGATGGGAAACACAGCTTGAACGCGCACGCGAACTAAATAACGGCCAGTTGCCTTTTGGTTGCCATGCGTGGGACAGAAATATTGATTTTTGGGCACCGTTGTTTGATGAGTTTGGCTATGAATTATTGCCTAAAAAACTTGTAAGCAACTTTGCAGCTGAAACAGCTTTTGATATCAAGTACTTGTACCGAATATCTGACGGAAGCAACCCTAAAAACAAGCTGCAAACCGCAACCAAATTACATTGTCTTCAAAACTTCATTGAAATTTTTAAGCATAATATTTACGTATTTGCCGATAATTGCAGCGAAGCCACGCTTGCAGCTATTCGTAATTTAGGAGTTGAGCCGGTTGAAATTGCTTTAGGCAATTCAAAATCATGGCGTTTTGTGGTTGAGAGCGCTATCAAAAATTTTGAAGATGAATCGTATGTCTACCTGGTAGAAGATGATTACCTGCATTTGCCCGGTTCAGATAGAGCCCTACAGGAGGGGCTTGCTATAGCTGATTACGTAACACTGTATGATCATCCTGATAAGTATGGCAACCCGGTTGCAGGTGTTACCGAATTTACCGAAGCTGAAAGTCATGTGCTTTTAACCTCCTCAACCCACTGGAAAACGGTTAGCTCCACAACCATGACCTTCGCCGCCAAAGTAAAAACGCTTAAAGAGGATAAAGATATCTGGTGGCATTTTACGGAAGGCAAAATACCTAATGATCATTATGCTTTTTTAAAATTGATGCACAAAAATAGTGAGCCGCCCAAAAAACTGTTTAAAAAATTAAAGGCGTCCTTAGTTCCTGCTAAAGCATCAAATCCTAAGCGAGTGCTCATTAGCTCCATACCCGGTTTTTCAACTCATGCCGAAACAGAGTGGCTTAGCCCTGTTACAGCATGGTACAATATTAAAGCCTGGAGCGAGGTTTAAGTAAAGGATTCCCTATCTCTTAAAATGTGCACTATTAGTTAAAAGGCACCTGAAACCAAGTGCCATATAATTTACCTAATTTTGCAGGCTTATATATTTTAAATGAAAACGTACTTCAGGTTACTTTCCTTTGCCAAACCCATTGAAAAGTTTGCCATACCCTATATTATCTTCACCATTTTTGCGGTGTTCTTTAACACGCTGAACTTAGCGCTTCTAGCTCCCTTGCTTCAAACACTATTTTCAGAAAAAGACAAATGCGGACCCGCTGCAAGTCAGGCTGTCACAAATGGTGCGCCTTCTATTCTTGATTTGAGTGCCTACTTCAATTATTATGTTGATTTAATTGTGCACCGCTATGGTGCATGGGGGGCTTTGCAGTTTGTTTGCGGTGTTATAGTAGTATCAGTAATACTTGCTAACGTGTTCAAGTATCTTGCTCAGCGCACTATGGAGAATATGCGTAACCATACATTACTGAATATCCGCCGCTCGGTTTTTAATAACGTCATGAACTTGCACCTGGGATATTTCAACAACGAGCGCAAAGGAAATATAATGGCAAAGGTAACTTCAGATGTGCAAACTGTTCAGTTTTCAGTTACAGGTACCTTGCAGGTTATTTTTAAAGAGCCACTTCAGCTCATATTTTACTTGGTAACACTTTTTGCATGGTCATTTAAACTGACAGTTTTTTCATTATTGGTAGTGCCTGTTGCTGGTTTTGTAATATCACGCATTGTAAAAAAATTGAAGGCACAGGCCGTTATGGCGCAGCAAATTTACAGCAACATGATCAGTTATCTTGATGAGGCTTTAACCGGAATTAAAATAGTTAAAGCCTTTAATGCCACTGATCATATCAAAGAAAAGTTTCATGAAGAAAACAAGCGCTACACTAAGGTAGTAAAGGCCATGGCGCGTCGGCAGCAACTGGCCTCACCGGTGTCTGAAACTATGAGTATTATAATGGTATCCGGTATTGTGTTGTATGGTGGTTATTTGGTGCTTACTCACCAGTCGGCGCTTTCCGCATCAGACTTTATTGCCTATATAGCCATTTTTTCGCAGCTCATGCGGCCCGCTAAAGCCATATCCGATTCGTTTACCACCATACATTCCGGTATTGCAGCCGGTGAACGTGTGCTGGAACTTATTGACGAAAAACCGGCCATTAACGATGCTGAAAATGCCAGCGTTATAACAGGTTTTAAAAGTGCTATAGAGTTTAACAACGTTTCTTTCGCTTATGGCGATAGGGAGGTTTTGCATAACATATCTTTCAAGGTTCCTGCAGGGAAAACGGTAGCATTGGTAGGGCCGTCTGGCGGGGGTAAGTCAACCATTATGGATTTGATACCCCGATTTACTGATGTTAAAAGCGGTGAGATATTGGTTGACGGGGAAAACATCAAGCAAATCACAATGGAATCATTGCGTGCTTTATTAGGTGTGGTTAACCAGGAATCGATATTGTTTAATGATACAATATTCAACAACATTGCATTTGGCAAGCCCGGGGCATCGGCCGAGCAGGTTGAAGCTGCGGCGCGCATTGCTAACGCGCACGAATTCATAATGAATACCGAGGAGGGCTATCAAACCTCCATTGGCGACAGGGGAACAAAACTATCGGGCGGACAAAAACAGCGTATATGTATTGCCCGTGCTGTTTTAAGCAACCCGCCTGTAATGCTGCTTGATGAGGCAACCTCTGCACTTGATACCGAATCGGAAAAGTTAGTACAGGAAGCACTTAACAACCTGATGAAAGATCGTACCTCGGTTATTATTGCGCATAGACTAAGCACTATACAAAATGCCGATATAATTATAGTTATCGAGAGCGGAAATGTTGCCGAGCAGGGTACCCACTATGAACTGCTTCAAAAAAACGGATTATACAAGCGCCTTATTGATATGCAAACCTTTCAAACCGAAGGCTGATGACAAGCACAGCAACTTATCAAACACAATCAGCCGTGTTGTTTATTGTATTTAACCGGCCCCACACCACAAGGCAAGTGTTTGAACAAATAAGGAATGCCAGGCCGCCGCGTCTGTATGTTGCTGCTGATGGCCCCAGGAACAACAAGCCTGAAGAGGAAGCTCTTTGTAAACAAGTGCGCCAAATTACTGATGAAATTAACTGGCCGTGCGAAGTAGAAACACTTTACAGCGAGAGTAATTTAGGTTGTAAAGAAGCAGTATCAACAGCCATAACCTGGTTTTTTGAAAATGAAGCCGAAGGCATTATTTTAGAAGACGACTGTTTACCGGCAAACGATTTTTTTAAGTTTTGCGATGTAATGCTCGATAAATACCGGCACGACACGCGGATAAGACATATAGGGGGCAGTAACTTGCAAAAAGGCCGCAATTGGGGTAACGGGGCCTACTATTACTCTAATTTAACTCATGTATGGGGTTGGGCTGGTTGGCGCCGGGTTTGGCAGGAGTATGATAAAAACCTTACCCGCTATGATGATGCTTTGGTGAGGCAGCAACTGGCCAACATATTTGACGATCATTTAATACTTGATAGCTGGGAAGTGATATTTAAGGAGGTAAAAGCAGGGCGTATTGATACCTGGGATTACCAGCTTACCTTTCTCAACTTTTTTAACAACGGGCTTTCGGTTATTCCTAACGTTAATTTAATTAGTAACATTGGTTACGGGCAGGGTGCAACGCATACGGCCGATACTGCAAATGATTTCGCGAACACGCCTTTGCAGTCTTTACCAGATGAAATAGTACATCCTGATTTTATACTTCCTCAAAAACAGGCAGATTTATTTACGCTAAGCCACGAATTTGATCTTGAAGCCCGGCACCGCAAATATAATAAGCGTAGCAAGCGCTTTAAACGGTGGTTGAAGAGTATATTGAAATAAAAAAAAGGCCGCCCGGAAAACCGGACGACCCAATTGATGAATTAAAACAGGAACGGCTAAAACTTAAATCCTAAACCCACTTGCCAAACCTGGTTCCTGTAGTCTGGCACACCCGATGTGCCGTTGGGGTTATTCTCTTGAAAATCTATAGTGTAGCGGCCTCTCAGCTCAACATTGCGGTTTAAATCTAACGCTACGCCTACAACGCCGCCAACAAACGTTTTATCGCCATTGTAAGTGTACTTGCTTTGTTGTATTACGTCAAACCCGTCATAATAGGTGTTGCGTGTATTCATTAAAAAGGAAACCTGCGGACCAACAACTACATTAAATGATGGTGCTAACCTCAGCTTTGCCAAAATAGGAACGTCAATAAAATTGGCGCGCTGGGCAAAATCGCCGTATATGGTATTAGCCCTATAGCCTTTTTGCGAGTACAAAATTTCGGGTTGAAAAGATAGCGGGTAAACAATGGGTATATCAATGTACAAACCAAAATTTGCGCCTAACTTGGTATCGGTACTAAAGTCAGAGTTGCGTGAACTTACAGTATTAGCAATGTTTAAGCCACCGGTAAGACCAACGCGGGGTTGGTAAAAATCATCAGACGAACGCTGCTTTCTGTAACCCCGGCGCTGGGCATCGGCCGTACCGGCTATGAGCAGTACAAAGGCAGCGGCAAAAAATATCTTTTTCATCATTGTGTTAGTTTTTATTCATATGCAATGATTTATAGATGCTTAAAATGCGGCTTGGTTTATTGCAGGTTGTGAAAATATTTTTTGAGTTAGCTAAACATTGCTGCTTTTTAGCGTTAATGATGTGCAGGTTATTTATTTTTGACCTAACAAACAGGCACGATGATACCCAAAGTACGACTTATTTTTACAAGCCTATCCCTGCTGCTAACCGGTAATGTTATAGCACAGCAGCAACAGCCCGATTATATATCTTCATTAAATGCGTCCAACCATTGGGTTGACTCTGTTTTTAAAAAGCTCAACCGCAAGCATAAGGTATCGCAGTTGTTTTTCATACGTGCTCACACTAATAAAGGAAAAGCTTATTCTGATTCGGTTGCAAGGGTAATTAAAAAGGAGCAACCCGGCGGCATCGTATTTTTTCAGGGCGGGCCGGTAAGGCAGGCAGCGCTGACTAACGAGTATCAAAAACTATCGCCCATACCATTGCTGGTAGCCATGGACGGCGAGTGGGGTTTGGGTATGCGTTTAGACTCTACTACCTCATACCCTTACCAAATGACACTTGGTGCCATACAGGATGAAAAACTCATAAAGCAAATGGGCCGCGAAATTGCGTATGATTTCAAACGCCTGGGCTTGCATATAAATTTTGCTCCTGTTGTTGATGTTAACAATAACCCTAATAACCCGGTAATAAACTATCGCTCTTTTGGCGATGATAAGTACAAGGTATCCATGCGGTCTATTGCTTACATGCAGGGAATGCAAGATGCTGGTTTGTTAACATCTGCCAAGCATTTTCCGGGACATGGCGATACTGAGGTTGATTCACACTATGATTTGCCCCTGCTCAATTTCAGTAAACAGCGTTTAGACAGCCTTGAAGAATATCCTTTTAAACAAGCTATTGAAGCAGGTATAAGCGGTGTAATGGTGGCGCATATGAGCATCCCGGCTTTAGATGCTACCAAGAATCTTCCATCATCATTATCAAAACCTATTGTTACCGGCCTGTTGCGTGACAGCCTCGGCTTTAAAGGACTGATATACTCTGATGCCATGGAGATGAAAGGTGTAGTAAAATACTTTCCTGATGGTGAGGCTGATTTAAGGGCATTTATGGCTGGCAATGATGTAATTGAGTTATCACAAAACTCTTGTAGAGCTATAAGGAAAATAAAACGTGCTGTAAGGCATGGCGATATTAAGGAGGAAGAACTTGATGCCAAGGTTAAAAAGGTTTTGGCAGCTAAATACTTTGCCGGGCTGGCTACTTACAAACCTGCCGATTTAAATAATATACCACAAGACCTGAACCGCAATGATGCCAAAGATCTGGTTCAGCAACTGAGTGATGCGGCCGTAACGTTATTGCAGGATAACGTTTTGCAATTGTACAGCCCTTACCAGCGTACTGCGCTCATTAGTATCGGGTCTGGTTCCAAAACAGTTTATCAGCAGCAGTTGGCCCAAACGTATCTTAACAACGTACAGTTCAACCTCGAAAAAAATGCATCGGCTGCCCAGGTAAATAAACTTTTAAGTGATGTTAGAGGATTTACTCAAATAATAATTGGGGTGCATGATAACCGCCTGCGGCCGCAAAGTAAGCTTGATTTTGGTACCGATGTGAAAAACGGAATTGTACAACTGGCAGCTTACCCAAACTCAGTTTTAAGTGTTTTTGCTAACCCATACACTTTAGGTACGTTGCCGGGTATTGAAAAAGCAGGTGCCTTATTGGCGTGCTATCAAAAGGATGATGGCATGCAGCGTGCCGCTACAAAAGTTATAACCAGGCAAATAACTGCAGCCGGAAGGTTGCCCGTAACAGTTAATACATTTTTTATTAACGGAAGCGGAATAACAAATGCCCGCCCGGCCATGTAATTGTTAATTTGCTAAAAAGTGAACGCAAAAATTGCATTGCTGATCACAAAGACTATATTTGCCTCATAATTTCTTAAGGGGTGCCTTGCTTTGAGCAATCAAACTGAAAGACAGGCTGAGATCATACCCAAACTCTCCGGATACTTTAAGGGGTAGCGCAAAAGCGTTCTCCCGGCAAATAAACCGCGAAGAGTTGCACCTGATCCGGGTAATGCCGGCGTAGGGACGAGGTAAAATGTTAAGTGTACTGCACGTAATTTACACCCTTAACGGGCAGATGGTTTAACGCGTTTTGTGTTCACAAAAATTTGAAAAATTTATTTTTGGCATTTGTTGCCCTTCTGCTGCCCGTTATTGCTGCAGCCCAGTTTTCCGTATCCGGAAAAATCACCAATGAGCTTACCGGTAAGCCTTTAGCCGGTGCCACTGTTATTTTACAGAGCTTACAAGCCAAACCCAGTGCCGTTACCGGTGCTAATGGCAATTATGAATTTAAGGAGCTAAAAGCAGGTGATTATGCGCTTAAAGTTAGTTACGTTGGCTACATGGCTATAAATAAAACGTTTAGCTTGAGTGGTGATGTTAACATCAATATAGCGCTTGTACCGGCAGATTTTATTGCTGATGAAGTAACGGTAATAGCCACCCGGGCGTCAGCCAAATCGCCCACGGCATTCACCAACTTAAAAAAGGCCGATATACAAAAAAACAACCTAGGGCAGGATTTACCTTACCTGCTTAACCAAACCCCGTCGGTAGTTACCACATCAGACGCTGGCGCTGGAGTTGGCTATACCGGTTTGCGTATTCGCGGATCAGACGGTACCCGTATCAACGTAACGGTAAACGGCATTCCGCTTAATGATGCCGAGAGTCAGGGAAGCTTCTTCGTAAATCTGCCTGATTTTGCCTCATCAGTGAACAACATCCAGATACAACGCGGTGTAGGAACATCTACTAACGGTGCAAGCGCTTTCGGAGCCAGCCTTAATATACAGACAACAACCCGCCAGGATAGTGCTTATGCCGAAATTAATACCTCTGCCGGCTCATATGGTACGGTTAAAAATACAGTAATGGTCGGAACCGGTTTATTGAATAACCATTTTAGTGTAGACGCCCGCCTGTCACGCATCGCATCTGATGGTTATATTGACCGTGCAGCATCAAACTTGAAATCATATTATTTAAGTGGTGCTTACTACGGCAAATCAACCACAGTGCGTGCCAATGTTTTTGCCGGCCGCGAGCGCACTTACCAGGCCTGGAACGGTATACCCGACTATATAATCGGCGATCCGGCTTACGCTGCTTCAATAGGGGTGAAAGATGTACGCCGTTATAACGAACTGGGACAAATTTCGGGAGATGACTACAGTAAAGCGTTATTTTATAAAGATCAGGTAGATAATTATCAGCAAAACCATTATCAATTACTGGTTGACCAGATATTAAGTTCAAAGTTGTCATTCAGCGGAGCACTGCATTATACCAAAGGCGGTGGTTATTATGAAGAATATAAAAAAGATCAGGACCTTAAGGAAGGTTACGGTATAGAGCCCGCAATTGTGAACGGCACAAAAATTACCAATACTGATTTGGCCCGCCGTCTATGGTTAGACAATGATTTTTACGGATTGACCTACTCATTAAACTACCGCCCCGAAACCAGCACAAACTTAATTTTAGGAGGCGCTTATAATGAATACAAAGGCAATCACTTTGGTAATGTAATTTATACCGCTCAAACCGCAGGTATAACGCCCGATTTTGAATACTACCGCAATGATGCCAAGAAAACCGATTTAAACGTTTTTACACGCGGAGAATGGAACGTAGGTGAGTTTTTGCTGTATGCTGATATGCAGTACCGCCGCATCAATTACTCGTTTTTAGGTTTCGACAGAAACAGGGACAACGTGCAGCAAAATGCTGTAATGAATTTTTACAATCCTAAGGCAGGTGTAACCTATAATATAAGCAGCAGCAGTAACGTATACGCATCATTTTCGGTAGGTAACCACGAACCAAACCGTAACGACTTTACTAATTCAACTCCGCAAAGCCGCCCTAAATCTGAAAACTTAAAAGATTTCGAAGCTGGTTACCGTATTGCAGGTAAAACCTTTAGCGCGGGTGTAAACGGCTTTTATATGCTGTACAAAAATCAGCTGGTGCTAACCGGTGCACTTAATGATGTTGGCGCAAACATACGCACCAATGTTGATAACAGCTACCGCGCAGGTGTTGAGTTAGACGGCCGGGTTAACATAACACAACAACTATCGTGGGCTGCAAATGCCACATTAAGCACAAACAAAGTTAAAGATTATAAGCAAGTGTTGGGGGCAGGTAAAGGTGTGTTTGTAGAGCAGCAGTATGATAAAACAGATTTGCCGTTTTCGCCATCATTTATTGGTGGTAGCGAGATAAGCTTCCGCCCCGTTAAAGGAGCCGAAATTGCTTTACTGAGCAAAGTGGTAAGCCGTCAGTATTTTGATAACACATCAAACCAAAACCCGGTGGGTTATACCATTGATCCTGAATTGGCAGGCAACCGCTATGCTACCAACCGTTATTTGAATGGCTATTTTGTTAACGATGTAAGGCTTAGCTATAATTTTGCTGTTAAGGGCGTGAAAAATATTGGCGTTACGCTACTTGTAAACAATATATTTAGCACAAAGTATGAATCAAACGGAGCTACTTATGCAGAGGTAAGCGGTAATTACGTGTATAACTATAATTATTTCTTCCCACAGGCACCACGTAACTTTTTAGCATCCCTGAGCTTAAAATTTTAATACATATAACAAAATTCACCTTGATAAAGGAGGATTAAAGAGTAGCGACTATGCAGCACTGGATACAACTATTTATTGAGCAAATGCGGCAAACCACTTTTTGGGAGTGGCTTGCTGTGCTGCTTGGGGTAACCGAGGTGCTGCTTGCGCGAAAAAACAAGGTTTGGCTTTACCCGGCTGGTATAGGCGGTTCGGCAATTAGTATTGTGCTCTTGCTTAAGGTTGGCTTGTATGCCGAATCGGCCTTGAGTATGTACTATGTAATAATGAGTATTTACGGCTGGTATATTTGGGTACAGCGCGGTAATGAGGCACCAATGCAAGTAGCCTGGGCAACACGTAATGAGTGGCTTGTAACCATACTTATTGCAGTAGGAGGGTGGGGCTTAATTTATCTTTTGTTACATCACTTCACTACCTCAACAGTACCTGTTTGGGATGCCTTTGTATCATCAACTGCATGGGCAGGTACCTGGTTGCTGGCCCGCAGGCGTATTGAAAACTGGTTGGTGCTCAACCTGTCAAACTTGTTTGCCATACCACTTTTGTTTCATAAAAACCTTGCCTTGTTTGCTGCTTTAACCATCTTCCTGTTTATCGTGGCTATTTTTGGCTTTTTTGATTGGCAGCGTATGTACAAACAAAGGCAAGTTTTAAAAGGCTCATCTTTATGAAAAATGAACAACACCCATCGGCATTATTACAGCCCGATTGGGTAAAAATAATAAGAGCTGAGGCCTTTGCTGCCGAAGATGCCGGTATGCTTCAGCCTAAACAATTGGAGCTGATGTATGAGCAACAATGGTTAAAAATGCTGGTGCCCAAAGCATACGGCGGCCTGGAACTTGATTTACCTGCACAAATACGCATGGAAGAGGCTTTAAGCTGGGCTGATGGAAGTTTTGGATGGGTAGTTACCTTATGTGCAGGAGCATGCTGGTTTGGCGGATTTATAGATGCTGTTGCAGCCATAGAAATTTTCACCAATACAAAGGTTTGTTTAGCTGGCAGTGGCGCATCAACAGGTACTGCCCAGCGCACCAATGATGGTTTCATACTTAACGGACATTGGAAATATGCAAGCGGTGTAAAGCATGCTACACACTTTACAGCAAACTGTATAATTCAGGAAAACGGAAAGGACGTGCTACTTGCCGATGGCTCACCGTTGGTACTGTCATTTGTAATTGACGCCAATGCTGCTGCATTGGTACCCGCCTGGAAGTATATTGGAATGATGGGTACGGGCAGCCATGCTTTTACGCTTAATAACGTTGGGGTGCCCGCTAACCGAAGTTTCGAAATTACGCCCAATACTACGGTAGTTAATACCCCTTTATACCGCTATCCTTTTTTTCAACTGGCTGAGGCTACGCTTGCAGCAAATTTAGCAGGTATGGCACTGCATTTTGTTGACTTATGTGATGTGGCATTTGCAAATAAGCTTGCGGAATCAAAGCGCATGAGCGAGGGTAACAAGGTAACGTTAATGAACGACTTGCAGAAGGTTAAAGATAATTTACAAAGCCTTCGCAATGAATTTTATGAAGCGGTTGATACATCATGGTATGCAGGTTTAAGTGAGGAAATAATACCTGGCGAAATATTACAGCGTGTAAGCCGCACAAGCCGTTTGCTTGCCCATGCAGCCCGCGAAAGTGTTGATCATCTTTACCCGTACTGCGGCCTGCAGGCAGCTTCTCCTGATACGGAAATAAACCAGGTTTGGCGCGATTTACATACCGCCAGCCAGCATGCCTTACTTTCGTTTTTAGAATAGTGTTTTGTAATGCCTGGCGCAGCTTACAAAATGTCTATGATATGAACAAGGACTTTGTTTGCTGGTATAGTGCCTTTGCCCTGCGGACCATAAGCCAAAGCCGACGGTATCAGAAGCATAATTTGGCCGCCTTTATTTATTTTGGTAAGTCCAATTTGCCAGCCCTTAATCTCAGCGTTACCCACTACTGTATTTACGCTGCCTTGATAGTAGGTGGTGTTGTCAACAAACTTACCGGTATAATTAAAGTTAACCGTTGAAGAAGTATTGAAAAACGCTCCTGTCCCTGTTTTCAGTATTACATAATATAAGCCTGAAGCATCGCGCCTTCCATCAAGCGCGTTTGTAGTTAAGTATGATTGTATAACCTTCTCATCAAGCTCAGCCTGCTGCGCAGCGTACTCATCACTTGAATCTTTGCCGCAGGCACTCAACAGCAGCACTATGAAGCTGCAATACAGCATCAATGTTCTCATACTCACTCAGAAGTTAATTGGTTTATAAAAATCTTCTTTAAAAATACAATTGAATTTATATCCTTCAAAATAATTCAGGACAGTACAGCTAATAAGAGCGCCACGCTACAACTCACCCTCAAATGCAAGGCGTATAAATAACAAAAGCCGTCTTGATGGCAAGACGGCTTTCGTATTTCAATAAAATAAAAATTGTTAAACTGTGGTTTTGATATTTAGTTCTGCCATCTGCGCATCGGCAATCACGCTTGGCGAATCAATCATAACATCGCGGCCAGAGTTGTTTTTAGGGAAGGCGATCACATCACGGATAGAATCCAATCCGGCAAAAATAGAACACAACCTGTCGAAACCTAAGGCAATACCACCGTGCGGCGGCGCGCCAAACTCAAAGGCATCCAGTAAGAAACCGAATTGTTTTTGAGCTTCTTCGGGCGAAAAGCCCAGGTGTTTGAACATTAGCGATTGTACCTCGCGGTCGTGTATACGGATAGATCCGCCGCCAACTTCAATGCCGTTTATAACCATGTCATAAGCGTTAGCGCGAACTGCACCCGGCTCAGTATCCAAAAGAGCAATATCTTCGGGCTTAGGCGAGGTGAACGGGTGGTGCATGGCATGGTAACGGCCGCTTTCTTCGTCAAACTCCAGCAACGGAAAGTCAACTACCCATAACGGTGCAAATTTGTCTTTACTGCGCAGTCCTAAACGAGTACCCATCTCCAAACGCAACTCATTCATTTGCTTGCGCACCTTGTCTGTACCACCGGCTAGTATAAGCACTAAGTCGCCTGGCTGGGTTTCAAATGCTGCACTCCATTTTTGCAGCTCTTCGTCGTTATAAAATTTATCAACCGATGATTTTAAAGAGCCATCATCGTTATGACGCATGTAAATTAAGCCGGTAGCGCCAATTTGTGGGCGTTTCAACCATTCAGTTAACTCGTCAATTTGCTTGCGGGTATAAGCGGCAGCGCCTTTAGCGTTAATACCAACTACCAGTTCGGCATTGTCAAATACACCAAAGTTTTTACCTTTTACTATATCATTCAGTTCAACAAAGGACATCCCAAAACGTACGTCGGGTTTGTCTGATCCATACAAACGCATCGCATCGGCGTATTGCATACGAGGGAAATTGCCCAGCTCGATACCTTTAACGGTGTTGAACAGGTGGCGGGCCATACCCTCAAATATATTCAGAATATCTTCCTGCTCAATAAAAGAAAGCTCGCAGTCAATTTGTGTAAATTCAGGCTGGCGATCGGCACGTAAATCCTCATCGCGGAAACATTTAACAATTTGGAAATAACGGTCAAAGCCGCTCACCATTAACAGTTGTTTAAACGTTTGCGGCGACTGCGGCAACGCGTAAAACTCACCTGCGTTCATACGGCTTGGCACCACAAAGTCGCGTGCGCCCTCAGGGGTAGATTTAATTAGTACCGGAGTTTCAACTTCAATAAAGTTTTGGGCATCAAGGTAGCGGCGAATTTCCTGCGCAATTTTATGGCGCATGATAAGGTTATTACGCAGCGGGTTGCGGCGCAAATCAAGGTAACGGTACTTTGCACGCAGTTCCTCGCCACCGTCGGTTTCGTCTTCAATTAAAAACGGAGGAATTTTAGCCTCGTTCAACACTTCTAAAGCTTCAACCGCAATTTCAATATCACCTGTTGGAATTTTAGGATTTTTGTTGGTACGCTCCAGTACTTTGCCGGTAACTTTTATTACAAACTCGCGCCCTAAGCCCTTACCGGCTTCGCGCAGGTTGGCATCACTGTCTACATTCAATACCAATTGTGTTAAACCATAGCGGTCGCGCACGTCAATAAACGTGGTGCCGCCTAAATCGCGCGATTTTTGTACCCAACCGCAAAGTGTTACGGTTTGGCCTAAATTACTGATGTTTAATTCACCACAAGTATGTGTTCTGAGCATAATACCAAATGTTTGAAGTTCGCAAAAGTAATTTTTTGATTTTGGATTTGGTACTTTTTATTGCCTTGTATAAAATTTATGAAAAAACCGCGGAAGTGTAATTAGGGAGGTGGCAACTGATAATAAGCTTTAACAATGATTGCTTGCATATAGGACTTCGTTTAGTGATTGGGCGTTACCTTGAGGCCCGGGCTATCTGCAAGTCCTCACTTCGCTATGCTACGTTGTGGGCTTTTTGTTTCTATCCCTAACGCGAGTTGTTTAAAACAATACAGCTTAATTTCAAAGACTTAATATTTAGTATTTTTAAATCTGTAACCTAAGGTACTTTTAAATGCATTCAATCATTAAAACACGCTTAAAATATGCTGCCGCCATTATAGCAGTGATTGTTGTTGGTTTGCTATCAAGGCGTATTGCATTTATACCGCAGTATGTGGGCGATGCGTTGTGGGCGTTGATGATTTACCTTATTGCAAGGTTCATATTTGTTAAGGCACATATAAAACCAATAGCCATTTATAGCCTGGTTTTTTGCTTTGCCATTGAATTTAGCCAGTTATACCAGGCGCCCTGGATAAACCAAATACGCCAAACGCTGCCCGGCCGGTTAATTTTAGGCCAGGGCTTTTTATGGACTGATTTGCTGGCTTACTGTGCAGGAGTAAGTTTAGGATTGCTTGTTGATAAAAAGAAGTAATTACTCCTTACCGTACGGGAAAAATATAAAGTTGGCACCTTCAGGTACAACGGCAAATACACACATAAACTCGTGTGCATTTTTGTAATTGTCAATAAAGCGCTGTTTTAACTCCTTTTTAATAACACCTTTTTCAACAAATTCTTCAAGCGTTGAGGCGTTGATGTTCCACTCTGTGTTAAGCTCTTCCTTATTTAAAATAAGTTCGCCTAATGATACTTCATGCTGGTGTGCAATAAAAATTGGATAGGCGGAAAGCCCTTCAACCATAATTTCCACTGCTATTTCGCGGATAGATTCGCTGTATAAACGAAGGTCAATTTCAAGGCTTTTCAGCGGACTCTCGTTTTTGCGGTTGTTATTTTCGTTTAAAAGTTCTTCCGGGTTCATTGATGTTTGTTTTTAACAAGTAAACAATTTGCTATTAGCCCAACATTGCTGTGTATAGCAAGCTTAAAAGTTATGCCTTTTGTTATTCACTTTGCGGCTCTGCAGCTTCTGTTGTTGCGGCTCGTTCAGCGGCTTCAGCGTTCCTTTGCTCTTCGCTTTTTAACTCAAGCAGCACAACGTTTTCTACGTGTTGCGTATGCGGAAACATATCTACCGGCTGTATTTGTGCTATATTGTATTTCTCTTTCAATACAATTAAATCACGGGCTTGTGTGGCAGCGTTACAGCTAACATATACTATTCGTGGCGATTCAATCTCCATCAGGCGCTCCACTACATCGGCATGCATACCGGCACGTGGTGGATCAGTGATGATAACATCAGGTTTGCCGTGCTGGGCTACAAATTCGGCATTCAACACATCTTTCATATCACCAGCATAAAATTTGGTATTATGTATGTTGTTTATTGCTGAATTCACTTTGGCATCTTCAATAGCCGATGGCACGTATTCAACACCAATAACTTCGCGCACGTGCCCTGCCACAAAGTTGGCAATAGTGCCGGCACCTGTGTATAAGTCATAAACCAGTTCATTGCCTTTAAAACCGGCAAAATCGCGGGCTATTTCATACAGGCGCTTGGCTTGTATGGCATTGGTTTGGTAAAACGACTTAGGGCCGATGCGAAACTGAATGTCATCCATTTTTTCGTGGATATACTCCGGGCCTTTCCAGGCTAGTACATCCTGGTCAAAAATGGTATCGTTTTTCTTTTGGTTTAAGATGTATAATAATGACGTAATTTCAGGGAACTCCTGCTCTACGAAGCTCATAAGGCCGTTAACTTCGTCCTGGGTAGCATAGGCAAAAACCACTATGACCATTAACTCGCCGGTTACTGCCGTCCGAATAATCAGATTACGTAGTGCACCTGTGTGCTCGCGTACATCGTAAAACGTCAAACCGTGTAGTTTGGCATAGTCACGTATCTTTAAACGTATATCGTTTGATGGATCAGCCTGAAGGTAGCAGTGGTTTATATCTAAAATTTTGTCAAAACGGCCAGGAATATGAAAGCCCAGGGCATTCATATCAACAGCCTCATCGGTACGGTTTTCACCATCGTTTAACCATCGTTTGTTGCTAAAGGTATACTCCAGTTTGTTGCGGTAGTAACGGTCGGCCGGCGAACCTACAATATATTGAGCGTGGCTTACATCAACCTTAGCCAAACGGGTAAGTGCATCAGTAACCGCTTTTTGCTTAAACTGTAGTTGCGCATCATACGTCATGTGCTGCCATTTGCAGCCACCGCAGGTGCCAAAGTGCTCGCAAAAAGGCTCAGTGCGGTGCGTTGAAGGCTGTTTAAGAGCAGTAATTTTGGCTTCACCAAAATTTTTCTTTTTGCGGTAAACTTCCACATCTACCACATCGCCCGGAACGGCTTTCTCAATAAACAATACAAAATCCTCGGTTTTACCTACACCTTTGCCCTCTTCGGCAATATCAATTACCGCAACGTTTTCGAACCTTAAGTTGGGAGCCCTGTTACCTTTTCTCATCAGGCTGCAAAGGTAGGTATAAACAGCAAAACATTAAAGCTGCACGTTATTATACGGTTATGCATACCAATTACATAACCGGCTTAATGTGTTGCAGAATTTTTATGGTTAACTTTTTTGCTGTTTTATGAGTTGCTCAAGGGCATTAAGGTGGTCCTGAAATGCTTTTTTTCCTTTTGCTGATGCCTGGTAAGTAGTGTTGGGTTTGCGGCCAACAAAGCTTTTGTGTATGGTAATGTATTCCTCTTTTTCGAGTGCTTTAAGGTTTGATGCAAGGTTGCCGTCAGTAATTTCCAGCAAATCTTTTAGTGAGGTAAAGTCATAGCTTTCGTTTACCATGAGCACACTCATAATTTGTAACCTTACACGGTTCTCAAAAGCCTTATCTAGTTTACTGAAATCTACTTTCACCTATCGTATTTAAAATGCATTACGGCGCCGTAAATAATATGCAAAACACCAAATCCAAGCGCCCAAAACAGCAAGCCGTACCCGGGCATTACAGCCGCAAGCAGTGCTAAAATTATTTCGGATATGCCCAAATACTTTACGTCATTAAACGTAAAAGCACTTGCGCCAACTAGGGCCAAACCATAAAAGGCCAAACATGCCGGCGAAACAATGCCGAAGTACCCTTTTAACAGCATTACAACAATGAATGCTCCGCCGGTTAATAACGGAACCGTCATTTGAAATAACAGTGCCTTGCTTGTTTTTCCCCAAAGCTGCTGCCCTTTCTTTTTGGCATTGCGGCGGGTGAGTGCCAGGCCTGTTGTTAGTGATGCCACTAAAACCGCCAAAGCTATAAAAATCAATTGAGTGATTATAGGTGTAAAAAGAAGATCGGGAATACTGTCCTGGTCAAAAACGCCATTGGTAAGATACTCGCGCTGCCCGCCAAAGTCACCACGCGGATAAAGTATACTGTAGGCAAGCCAGGCACCTATAAGCGCATATACACCGGCCAGCACACCCGATAGGCCGCTTAAGGATATAAACTTCGACGAGCGCTCCATCATACTGCGGATGGATGCCAGGTCGTCGTGCAGTTTTTGTTCTTCTGACATTGACTAAAGTACTTTTTATTTCAAAGTAAAGAATTTGATGCTACTACTGCAAATATTTGTTTATATAATTGTAAATGCTGTTATAATACTTAGTAGATAAAAAAAGTGACCACTGCTCCATCAGTGGCCACTTAACATTTATTAACAAAAACTGATTAACAAAGAACGCGGAGGCTTTTTTTTATTATTTAGTATGATAAGCCCTTAATCCACTTTGTAAAAATTGGATGTATTCGGGTATGTTATAAATTGCGCCTTGTGATTCAACAAGTGCTTTTTGAGTAGAGGGGTTGAGCAAAATGTAAAACGGTTGCGAATTACTTCCAAACCGGCTTGCCTGAAAATCACTGTTGAGGCTACCAATGGTGGTGATTTTTTTGCCGCTGAATGATGATACGTACTGCTGGTTTAACGGCAATTCTGTCTTATCATCAACATAAAGCTGAATAAGTACGTAATCATCTCTTATAACAGGCAGTACATTACGATCTGTCCAAACATCGGCTTCCATTTTACGGCAATTGACGCAGGCATGGCCTGTAAAATCAAGTATTACAGGCTTGTTTACAGTTTTTGCATAGACCAGTCCCTGTTCGTAATCAAAGAACGGATTTTGCCCTGCAGGCTTTTCGAAAAGCTTAGCGTACTTACGGGTGATGGTATCTGTTGTTGCCGGTTTGCTATTTGTGAGCGTTGATGTATATAAATCGAAATCCTGCGTACCCTGTGGTGGTAAAAAGGCGCTGATACTTTTTAAAGGTGCACCCCACAAACCCGGAACCATGTACAAAGCAAACGACAAAGTAAGAATGGCTATGAAAAGCCGTGGTATGGATAAGTACTGTAGTATACTATCATGACTGAATTGCAATTTACCCAACAGGTAAAAACCCAGTAACGTGAAAATAATAATCCATAATACAAGGAATACTTCACGATCAAGCATATGCCAGTGGTAGGCTAAATCAACGTTGCTTAAAAACTTTAATGCAAGTGCAAGCTCCAGAAAGCCCAGCACTACTTTAACGCTGTTTAACCATCCGCCTGATTTTGGCAGCGTTTGCAGCATTGACGGAAATATGGCAAACAGCGTAAATGGTATTGCCAGTGCAAGTGAAAATCCGAGCATTCCGGCGGCAGGAGCAAGTATTGCACCGCTAACAGCTGCCTGTACCAGTAAAGTTCCTATAAGCGGCCCGGTACAGCTGAAAGATACCAAAGCCAGTGTAGCTGCCATAAAGAAAATACCCAGGTAGCCACCCCTGTCTGACTTTTCATCCATTTTGTTTGCCCAGCTACTTGGCAGCGTTATCTCAAAAGCACCTAAAAATGAAGCTGCAAACGAAATAAGCAAGGCGAAGAAAACGAGGTTGAATACCCCATTAGTAGCCATGCTGTTTAGGGTATCGGCGCCAAACAGCAGGGTAATGGCAAGCCCCAAAACCACGTAAATAACAATAATACTTAAACCGTACATCAGGGCCATGCGAATGCCTTTAGCCCTGCTTTGCGCTTTTTTAGTAAAGTAGCTCACCGTAAAGGGTAGCATAGGGAATATACACGGCATAAAAATAGCTGCCAGCCCCCACAAAAAGCCGGCACCAAATAGTGCCCAAAGCGTTTGGTTTTGCCCGGTTGCATTTGCTTTTGCCTGTAAGGCGCTTGGTGCCTTTGCATTGGGCTTGGCAACCAGGCTTTTCTTTAAAGACGATGGCCTGACGGGCTCAACATTGGTAAATTCAATATCATTAGTTGAAACAGTATCTTGTGCGTTAGCAGGCCGCGTAATAACCAACAGGGTGAACAGCATTGCCGCATAAAACAGTAAGGCTTTAGTAAATTGCATAGCGTTGTTAATTTACCTGTATGCTAAATTCCACGGTTTCGGGCGGGAGGCATTGCTTGTTATTACAAGCCATGAATTCAATGCTGCCTTTTATTGTTGTCGCACCAGCATCATTCAACTTAATTTTTTGTTGAAATATCACCTGCTTCTCAAAGTAGCTTACCTTCATGTCAAAATCCTTTTCATATTCTGTTATTGGCTTGGGCTCTATCGGTTTCCCTATCACCGTGTAAGTTTTTGCAGCATTAAACTGTATGGTGGTTTTAACCGGTCCGCCATTAGCAACCGTTTGTGAGTATATGTGCCAGCCTTCATCAATGGTTGCTCTCAATAACAACATTGCTTGGTTGCCGGGTAACCTTTTTGCGGCATAGCTCCAGGTAACAGGTTTTAAAATTTGTGCACAGGCAGCCCATGCAAACGCCAGCATAAATGTTACTGTAAATAATATCTTCTTCATTTAGTTCAAAAGGATTTATCGCATTATTGGCTCGGCTAAACGGCTTATGGGTTTAAAACCGGTAAAGTCAATATCGCTTGAAATGTAACCAGGTTGTACCGGCTCGGGCTTAACCAAATCTGTGCTCAGGTACTTTTTATTACTATCGGCCAATAGTGTAACAACAATGGCATTTTCACCCAGTTGCTCTTTAATTTTTATTGCACCAATAACATTGGCGCCTGATGATATGCCCACGGCCAAACCAAGTTGTTGTGCCAGTTTTTGAGCCATAATAATGGCATCACCATCATTGGCTTGTACTACAGGTTCAAGCTCATTTAATTTCACTATGGCAGGTATGAACTCATCAGATATACCTTGAATGCGGTGTGAACCTACTTTGTACCCGGTAGTTAGCGTTGGAGATTCGGCTGGTTCCAACGGAAATATTTTAACTGATTTATTTTGTTTACGCAGGTAGTTGCCAACGCCCATCACGGTGCCGCCTGTACCAACACCGGCTACAAATGCATCGGGCGTTAAGCCCTCCTGGTATAGCTGTTCCCAAATTTCGGGGCCGGTTGTTGCTTCATGTGCTTCGGCGTTAAAGCAGTTTTCAAACTGGCGAGGCAAAAAATAACAGTCTGATTCCTTGCACATCTGTTCGGCCATTTCAATGCTGCCTAAAAAGCCGCCCTGCTCTTTGCTTACCAGGTGTATATTGGCACCAAAGCTTTTAATTATATCCTTACGTTCTTTACTGAGCCAGTTAGGCATCATGATGGTTACATTATGGCCAAGGGCTTTGCCAATGGCGGCAAAGGCTATCCCGGTGTTGCCGCTTGTTGCTTCAATAATGGTGTCGCCAGGCTTAATCATCCCCATTTCATAGGCCTTTTTAAGAATGTATAGTGCCATGCGGTCTTTTACGCTTCCAGTAAGGTTGTAATGCTCACACTTTACATAAATGAATCCCAGGCGGCCCTTATAATTATATTCAAGCTTTAACATGGGTGTGTTTCCCACCATGTGCCATAGTGATGACAATTTTGTATCAAGCGTTGAATTATCAGTTGCTATCATAGCTTATCTTTTTATCTTAAAAATCGTGATGAAACATAAAATCATCAATGCTCGCTCTATAAATCAATAAAAATTATTGTCAAAAGTCGATTTGCTTTATATTTATATAATTAATTGCTCAGTACTAAAATGAAAAGCACAATTTTTAAAATTTGACTACAAATGAGGCTTCTTGACGATATAGATATCTCAATATTAAACCTGCTTCAGCATAATGCCGACCTTCCGCATAAAGAAATTGCCAATAAAATTAACCGTTCGGTGCCTACCATTTATGAAAGGGTAAGACGCCTGAAGGCCGACGGCTTTATTCAGCGCACGGTAGCTATACTTGATCGCAAAAAGATTAACAAAGGACTAATGGCATTTAGCCAGGTGCTTTTGAATGACCATACCGCGGTTACGTTAGATACCTTTGCTGGGCAGGTAAATAACTTTCCTGAAGTATTGGAGTGTTTCCAAATGTCGGGCTCGTGTGATTTTTTGTTACGTATAGTCACAAAAAACATGGATGCCTACCTTGATGTTTACAAACGTTTAGGCGAATTACCAAATATCACTACCATCACCAGTTACTTTGTTCTGTCTGAAATTAAAAGCGAAACAGCGTACAAGCTTTAATTTAAGCAGCAGGGCAGTCCTGCTGCTTAATGCTTTATTTAAGCCCGCTCTTTAATTGACGGATTTGCGGCATATTCCTGCCAAAGCGCATCAAGTGATTTGCCTGTAAGCCGCTCCCATATTATAGGTTGATACTTACCCTCGCGGAGCGCTTTATCAAGCGCTTTCACTATGCTTTTATCTTTATGCTGTTCAACCCAAACCAAAAACCTGGCTGCAATGCGGTAGGAATTTTTGTAACTGTGCGATTGTTGAAATGGTGTAAGCGACCATCCTGATGCAGCGTTGTTGATACCGAAAGCGTAGCGGCCGTAGTCGGCTATTCCATCAGTAAGCCAATTATCAGGCACGTTGTAGCCATAAGTTTGTACCACGTGCATTAACTCGTGGGTGAGCAAATCTATATCCTGTGGATTCTTTCGTATCCACTCCTGATCAATCTTAACCACGCCATTCAGTGTAGCCGCTACTCCGCGGTACTCTGTACCTATCATCATGGTGATAGTATGCATGGCTTTTTTGTTGAAGTGCTTTACCATTTTGGGGTATACCTTCCAAAAGGCGTCTTTAAGGCTGTTTGCTGTAGCGGCATTGAGGTTAGGGTCTTTGTTAATAAAGATCAGCGTAAATCCGTCTTTACTTATTTGTTCTTTTTTATAATAACCGGTGGTGTCAATATCTTCCCATCTTCGCTGGTTTTGCGCATTCAGTTTTATTGCGCTTAAAAGCGGAATGAAAAGTATAAGTAACAGTTTAAATTTGAGTTTCATGTTTTAGTGAATGTATTTTGCCAGTTCTGTTTCTAAAGCTTCGCCACGAAGATTGGTGGCAATGATTTTTCCGTTAGGGTCAATAAGATAGTTTTGAGGAATTGCTTTTACGCCGTACAATTGGGCTGCTGCATTTTGCCAGCCGTTTAAATCAGACACCTGTGTCCAGGGCAATGCATCTTTTTTAATGGCAGCCAGCCATGCCTCCTTCTTACCAGCCTGATCTAATGATACTCCCAACACAGTAAAGTTGCGGTCTTTATACTTGTTGTAAGCTTTTAAAACAGTAGGGTTTTCGGCTCGGCACGGTCCGCACCATGATGCCCAAAAATCAAGCAAAACATATTTCCCGCGCATATCACTCAATTTAACAGCACTTCCGTTTACGTCGTTTTGGGTAAAGTCGGGTGCAAGTGCGCCAACGCTTGTAAGGCTGCGTTCATCAAGGAACCGGCCCAGCCGTTTTCCAAGATCGGAGTTGCGGATTTCACCCGATAAGCCAGCATAAAGCGGACGGATTTCGGCTACCTTTGGCTGGTTGCCTGCCAGTTCGTTTAAAGCAAATAAGCTTAAGTAAGAATTGGGATGTTGTTTTACGTATATTTTCTTTACCGAATCAATAAGCTGGTTAGCTGCGCTGTACCTGCCCATTAACCTTGCCTGAAAAGCTTTGTCGGCTTGTTGGGCTGCCGGTGCTGAGGCAAACTCATCGTTTATCTTTTTCATGATATCCTGCCCGGTGGCCAGCACGGCTTTTTCGTAACGTGCATACTCATCGTTCAACGCCGATTCGCTTATACGGGCTTTAGCAACAGAGTCAGTTCCGGCTACCTTAATGGTTCCCGGTTCGAGGTATAGGAGCTTTACATCGCGGTCTTTGCTCCATCTCGATCCCATTGTTCCCTGATGATCAACTACGAGATGAACATTTTGCGGCATAGATAAGGTGCCTTTAAACGTCGATTTTCCGTTTACTAAAGCGGCTGAATCAAGCGTTTTACCATCAGACCATCCGTACTGATGAATCAGGTAAACCTTTGTACCCGGTTTGGCTTTGGGCAGTTCTACTTTTACCTCGTAGCTTGTTACCTGTGCTTTGGCTGCAATACTTAACAGTATAAAGGCAGTTAAAGAGTATAATTTCATAAGCTGTTGTGTTATTGTATGTAACCCGGGTTTGGCTTTATATTAGGGTTTTGTATAATATCGGCAGATGGAATAGGCCATAGCGCCAGGTAGCTGCTCCAGGTTGTTGGTTTGGTTGGCGCTACTATTGCCATTACCGCGTCTATAGTGCCGGTTCTCTTTAAATCAAAAAAGCGGTGCCCCGATTCGGTAAATAATTCTGTTTGCCTTTCTTTAGCTATGGCTGCAAGCAAATCAACTGGTGAGCTGGCGGTGGTATTTGCCAATCCAGCCCTTGTGCGTACTGCGTTCAGATCATTGGCGGCCTCCGGCTTGTTTTGCCTTGCCCTGGCTTCGGCACGTATAAGATATTGTTCGGCAAGGCGCATGATGATTTCATACTCTGCGTTATTTGCTGATGATTTGTATTTGTTAGGGAAATAGTAAACAGTGGCGGGTGCCGTTGCACTGGCACTTACAGTTGATGAGCGTACCCAGTTGGTAAAACGGGCATCGTTAGGTTCAAAGGCGTTAAGTACAAAATTACTTAATGCAGCAAATACTGATGATGATGCAGGTGTAGCGTTTGACGCAATTACTGCAGGCATGCCATTGTTAAAAAAGTTAAAGCCAAATGCCGGTTTTGGGCTTGATGGTGCAAGTGCCCATAAGGTTTCGCGGCTGTTTGCCAAAAACACCTGTGCCGGTGGTATTAGCTGATAGGTTGCCGTATTATTAATTACTTCAGTAGCCTGGGCTTCGGCATTAGCCCAATCATTGTTGTACAGGTACACCCGGGCCAGCAATGCGGTTGCAACTGCTTTGTTAGGCCTTAAACGGTTAGTGGTGGTTACGCCGTAGCCGTTACGGTAATCGGGCGTTAACAGTGATTGTGCCTGTTTAAGGTCGGCAATAATTTGCTCGTACACCTGCTTTTGCGGCGCACGGCTCAGGGTGTTGTTTACCGTATAATCAGTTGTAAGAGCTAAAGGTATATCGCCATAATAACCGGTTAGCAGCAAATGGAAGTATGCCCGTAAAAAATAGCTCTCGCCCAACCACTGGTTACGATAGGTAAGTGATGCTGTACTGTTGTTAATACCTTCAATAGCCGAATTAACTGCAAATAACTTGCTGTACAAATTACTCCATGCTTTACTATCGGCACTTTGGATGGTGTTTTTATAAAATCTGTCGGCAAAGTTTCCGCTTAAAACGCTTTTTAGCTCGTCGGTATAAAGGCCAAGGGTATAGCCCATGTTTTCGCCTGTGCTACCGGTGAAGGGCCCGCTTCCCGTCATGTTTATATAAACTCCGGTAATAACGGTTGAGGTAGTAACATCAGATTCATATACACTGGCGCCATCAATGGTTTTGGCAGGTAGTTGAGTTCCGTCTAGATACTTATCGCAACCTGTGGTGGTTATTAGCAATGCCAGCAAAATGCTGCCTGCACTTAGTATAGTTTTTTTCATGGTTTTACAGCTTTAAAATGTTACGTTGAAACCGCCGGTAAATACGCGGAGGGGAGGAATAACGCCCGCAGCAAGATTTTCAGGGTCAAGACCGCCAAATTTTGATATGGTAAGTAAATTTTGCCCTTGCAGGTAAACTGACAGGTTACTTATGCCAAGCTTTTGCAGATAGCTGCCTTTAAAGTTATAGCGTATGCTTAAGTTTTGCAGCCTTGCATAGGTAGCATCACTATAAGCTCCGGTACTGGCCTGAAAGTTTGTTTGCCTGAAATAGCTAAGCAAGTTGGCTGATAGCTTCGGGAAATCAGTTTCGTCTCCGGGTTTTTGCCAGCGTTTAAGCCACTGTGCTGAGCCGTTGAGGCCATATATACCAAATGGGAAAACAGTTTGTCCTAGAAAATTACGGCCTTTGCGACTGGTAACAGTGAAAGAAAAATCAACCGATAGTTGCTTGTAAGAAAACGAGTTTTGTATACCGCCAAAATATTTAGGAGCCAGGTCAACAAACTCAGTTTTATCAGCCTGAGTTAATCCGCTTAGGTAATCAGATGCTACTCCTTTTGCGTTAGTGAAGTTATAATAACCGGTAGCAGGGTTAACACCATTGTACTTGTACAAAAAAATACCGGTTACCGGTTTGCCTAAAGCCAGGTTTGCATCAAGGGTGGCATTGGTAGGTACTTTGATTAACTTACTACGCGGTATTGAAATGTTAACACGGGTGGTCCATTGAAAATTTTTGCTCTTGATGTTTGTAGTGCTCAAAATACCTTCAATGCCGCTGGTACTAATCACCGCATCAGAGTTTAGCGAGTAGGAGCCAAAACCGGTTACGCTGGATAATTTTGTTCCAATTAACTGATTGCCTGCTTTGTTGTAGTAGTAACTGCCCTCTATAAATATGCGGTCTTTAAGGAATCCAAGCTCAAGCGCAATCTCTGATTTGGTATTTCTTTCCCAAACAAGGTAAGGGTTGGATAATGAGCCGGGCGATAGTCCAACTTTACCGTCATAAGAGCCTCCGGTAACGTTGTAGGTACTCAGGTAATTAAAATCACCTACGGCATCGCCGCCAACTGTACCCGTGCTTGCCCGCAACTTACCAAAGCTTAGTATCTTGTTGTCTTTTAAAAACTTTTCTTCAGTAAATATCCATGCCGCTGCTGCAGAACCGAATGTACCAAAGCGGCGTCCCGATCCGAATTTGGTCGATCCATCGCGGCGTACGTTTAAGTCAACAATGTATTTGTTGTTCCAAACGTATTTTAATATGCCGTACGTGCCAATAGAGCGGTATTCGGTAAGATTATAGTCGGTAACAACAGATGATCCTGCAGATGGATTTTTAAGCAAAGCATCTGACGGAAAACCTGTGCCGGTAATGTCATCAAGATAGGTTACAATATTTGAAATCTCTCCACCAATTTTTGCAGTTAAATTGCCTTTTGAGCCTAATGCTGTCCGGTATTCAGCGTAAGGCGAAACCGTTATGCTGCGCGTATTGTAGTGATGGAAAATTGAAGTGGTTTGCGTTGCGGCAGCTGTGTTGGTTGGGTTAAAAACTGCAAGCGGATAACCAATAAGTTCTTTACCAGTAATATCGCTATAGCCGAAAATTGTTCTTAAAGTAAGCTTTTTCATTGGGCGATATATAAGTGTGGCGTTTGCCAGCAGGTTATTGGTGTTGTTTTTATACAAACGGTTGGCATTGCTTGATGATGCACTGCTATTAACATCGGTGCCTATAGCGGCCCAATTCACAGACCCATCAGCGTTGTAAGGATTTGGAGCATTAGGAACAAGTAATGAGCTTGTTGAAAAGTCATAAGGTACCATGTCATTTACCGAGGCCAGGTAGGTGCCCGTAAGCGAAAGGCTAAACTTGTTATTATTTGTACTTGTGTTAAGCGCAAAACGAAGAGACCCATCACGGTTAGCCCCCTTATGGCGTTGTATGTTGCCAATGTCTCTGAAGCTGCCGCTTATAAGATAGGACGTATTACGGGCGCTGCCATTGTAAGACAGATTAACATTGGTGGTGGCTGCATGCCCTCCCATAAACAGCTTACGCCAATCGGTGTAGCGGTCTTGCGGCCAGGTGCCGTTTAAATCGCTGTCGCCTGATGGAATGGTTGTAGTGCCATCATTTTTTAAGGCTTCGCGGCGCAGCATCAGGTACTCTTCAGTATTTAGCAGCGGCTCGCCTGAGCCGTAAACCGATACGCCGGTATAAACGTTGGCATCAAATGATTGCGAACCATGCTTGTTCTTTTTAGTGGTAATAAGTATTACGCCATATGCACCTGATGAGCCGTAAATGGCCGTGGCATCAATATCCTTCAACACGTCAATAGTTTCGATGTCATTGGGATTAATAAAGTTTAAACCGCTACCGCCTTGTAAAAAATCTTTTGTGCCGTATGATGTATTTTCTGACAGTTTAAGCGTACTAGCCGGGTAACGCACACCATCAACAATTACCAGTGGTGAAGTAGCACCAGTGGTAAGGTTAGCCGAACCGCGTATGCGCAAATTAAAGGCGCCGCCTGGCTGGCCGGTTACCTGTTGTATAAAAAGCCCGGGTACTTTACCTTGTAGTGCCTCCATTACGTTATTAACAGGGTTTTTTGCAATTTCCTGTGCCGTAACAGTGGTAATGTTACCTGTATTTAAACGTTTTGTAGTGGTGCCATAAGCTGTTATTTGTACCTGATCCAAATTACTGGTTGATTGTTTAAGCGAGATTAAAAGCGGGCTTTTGATATTTTTGGCAGGCAGTTCTTTAATCTCATACCCAATAAATGATATCACCAGGATATCTTTTGCTTCGTTTACTGTTATGGCAAAGGCGCCTTCGGCATCAGCAACCACCGAGTTACGGGTGCCTTTTACGCTAATGGTTGCCCCTGGCAGCGGCTTGCCGTTTTCGTCAGATACCTTTCCTAAAATAGATGTGGTTTCAACCAGGTCAATTACCTTTTGTAATAAAGATTCTTCTTTTGCCTTGGTAATAAGAATGTTCTTGCGGTCAATGGTGTAGCTCAGCGCATCGCGGTCAATAATCTGATCTAATACATTGCGGAGCGTTGCGTTTGAAAAATTGGCATTTAAACGTGATTCTTCGTTAATTAAATCGGGCGAGTAAAGTACATTATACCCGGTTTGCACCCTTATTTGACCAAAAACCTCACGTAATGTAGCACCATTTTTTTTAAAGGTAAGTTTTTGGGCGTAAGTGCCGGCGCTAACCTGCAGTAGCACTGCCATCACCATAATTACCGTAAGCTTCATCGTCAATAGCAATTTTTGGATGTAGCCGGGTGGCACACCCCAATGTTTAGTATAAATTTTATACATTTGATTGTCTGTGTGAAAGTTTAGAAAATGGGTTTAATCGCTCTGTTTGCGGGCTTTTCTAGACATTTTAAACCAGGTGCGGTGCGAACGTCCCTGGTTTTTTTATCTGAACCCTGCAATGTTTAAATCTTGGTTTCTTGCTTCATGTAATCAGGGGTTTAAGGGTATGTTAATAGTCTGCTATTCGGGTAGTACGGTAATAGTTGTACCATCTACTTTAAATTTCACTTTAGCTGTATAGCCAATGGCGTTAAGTATGCCCTCAACGTTATCATACCTTGACACGCTTCCGCTAAGGCGCTTGTTTTTTAAACTGTTTTCAGAATAACTTACCTGCACATTGTACCAACGTGCTACCTGCCGCATAACATCACTTAATGCTGTGTTATGATAAGCAAACATGCCGTTTTTCCAGGCAATATAAGGGGCCGTATCAACCTCACGATAGCTTAAGTTGCTTCCTGTAGCCACAGCCTGTTGTGCGGGTTTAAGCATCAATTCTTTTTGTGCTGTACGTACCCTGGCTGCACCTGCTATAAGGGTGGTTTTTACAGAGCTTTCATCGGCGTAGCAATTAATATTAAATTCGGTACCTACGTCTTCGGTCTGCACACCCGCCGCATTCACAATAAACGGTTGCTTATCATTATGTACTACATTGAAATAAGCTTCGCCGGTAAGTTGTACATTTCTTTGAGGAAGCCCCGTAAAGCTTGCGGGATAGCTGATACTTGTTGCGGCATTGAGAGTAACCGTACTGCCATCAGGTAACACAATGGTAAACTGCTCGCCGTTTGCGGTGCTTAGCTTGTTGATCAGCTTGTTGCTTTGCACGGTTAATGATGGTTGAGAAAGCTTATATGTAAGCTTACCTTCTTTATTCTTTATAATTTCTATTCCGTTTTGTTTGGCAAGCACACCATTGGCTGCTGCTGATAGCTTTATGCGTTTTCCGTTTGCAAGCGTAAGTGTAGCTGAGTTAACTCCAGGTATTATATTTACTGCCTTTCCTTTTGCAACTTCAACTACCGGGCGCTCCTGGGTTTTAAATAGTATAATACCGGTTGTTGCGGCTACAAGTATGGCTGCGGCAATTGCGGTAATCTTCCATATTGACTTGCCGGCCTTAACAGATGTTTGAGTAAACAGTATTTTGTTTAAGCGCTCTTGTACGGCAGCCAGGCGTTGGTCGGTATCATTTGCTTCCGGAAGATGTTCTGAAGTTTTTTGCAGCTCGGTAATAATGATACTTTTTAACAGCAGTTCGTTTTCCGGTTGCCCAAAGTGGCTCCTCAACGCAGATATTTCTGCATCCGTACACTCATTCTTCAGGTATTTGGTAAACAATTCTTGAATTGCCGGCATTTTAAACGGTATTTTAGCATTAATACACACTTGCGGGCAAAAGCAATGAGTGTTTTTATAAAAAATTAAAAAAAATTTAAACATTAAGCTAACATTTGTGTGTAGCACTGTATCCTTTAAGTTTTTTTAATAAATTTGGTTAATAACACCCCAAATTTTAAACACTGTTGGCCCGACTTACGGAGATAATTGAGCATGAACTGGTGGAACGTTTGCGTAATGATGACGAAACTGCCTTCAATTTGCTTTACAAGCACTACAGCAAGCCAATTTATACACGTATAGTTTACCTTGTTAAGGATGCCGATGTGGCCGATGAGTTATTGCAAGATCTTTTTTTGAAAGTTTGGTCATACCGCGGCACACTGGCTGCCGATAAGTCTTTCCAGGCTTATTTATATACCATTGCTCAAAACCTGGTTTACAATTACTTTAGAAAGGCTGCAAGCGAACGGCTGCTAATAGAAGCCTTGCTTAATAAAAGTGAGACTGATGAACTGAACGGGGAAGACATTTATCAGAACAAACAGGTAGGGCATCTTATTCAGCAGGCTGTTGAACAACTTACACCACAGCAAAAACAGGTATTTACTTTATGTAAGATAGATGGTTGTAGTTACGAAGAAACGGGACGTATATTAGGCATAAGCGTTCCAACCGTAAACTCTCATTTAACTAAGGCGTTGCAAACAGTAAGGGTTTATTTAGTAAAACACCGTGACTGTGCTTATCTGCTTTTAGGTGTTTACTTGTCAGGGCGCTATTAAGTGAATACAGAATTTCAACCAGTCAAACCAATACCTCTCGGAATGTACTAAGTTTAATTTATTGCAATACGGAAGTATTACCGGCATAATTGGGCGAGTAGCCGAATTTCTTTTTAAATGAAAAAGAGAAATGAGAAAGGCTTTTAAAGCCCAGATCAAGATAAATAGCTGTAGGTTTTTTTCGCTTGCTTTCGATAAGGTATTTTGCAGTGTCCAGCCTTTTTTCTTGTAACCAGTGGCGCGGTGGCGTACCAAAGGTTTTTTGAAAATCGCGTTTGAAGCCGGCTAAACTACGCCCGGTAAGTTGAGCAAACCTTTCAACCGGCACGTTGAAATGAAAGTTACTGAGCATAAACTTTTCAAGATCAATTTTATGTGGTTCAGAAAAGTCGAACAAAAAGCTGCGCAGGGTGGGAAGAGCCAGCAATAATAATTTGACCACTTCCTTTACCTTCAAAATGCCAAGTTCATCAGTCATTGCTGCCCCCGCCGCACGTGCATAGGGTACAATAGACTGAAAATATCCCTGCAAAAACTCATTTGAAGGAATTATAAAGTTTTGCTGACCATTATACTTGTGGCGCTCGTCAAATTTTTCCTCTAATGCAATGGTGCGCAGCAGGTTCTCTTGCAGAGAAATTACTATTGTTTCATAATGAGCGCCTGGTAAAGGCATTTTAGTAAGTGCGCCTACCTGATTTTTACCAATCAAAAGCATTTGACCCCCGGTAATAGACATTGTTTGCGCTGAAGTTTCAAGCGTAAATTGTCCTGATACCTGAAGTATAAGTGTATGGTGGTTCCAAAAACAAACTTTCTCTCTGCGCTCGGCAGAGAGATAAGAGTAAAATATAACGCCCGGAAGAATCTCTTGTGGACTGGTCATTTTTTAGCGTTGCAGGTAAGTGCCGCCAAGTATAGCGCCTTGTGCAAAGGTATTGTTTAGCGTATTCATTTCATCGGCTGTGAATGTAATATTCATGGCCTCCATGTTTTCGGGCAGGCGAACACGTTTGCTCATGCTTACTAATGGCATAATGTTTTCACCCTGTTGATTTACCCAGGCAATTGCTAGCTGTGTAGGGCTGCAGTTTTTGGCTTGAGCGGTCTCCTTCAAAATATCAACCTTTTGCAGGTTATGCACCAGGTTGCTGCCTTCAAAACGTGAGAAGTGTGCGCGGTAATCGCCCTCTGGCAGTGGTGCCTGCATGTCGCCGGTTAATAAACCTTCGGCCGTATTTGCAAAAGCAACCACGGCAATACCTAGCTCTTTTGCTGCCGGTAACAAATCGCTTTCAATTTGCCTGTCGGCCAGTGAATAGCCAATCTCAAGAGCACTAATAGGGTGCACGCTGTGGGCTTTGCGAAGTTGACCGGCCGTAATTTCTGATACACCAATGTGGCGCACTTTGCCTTCTTTAACCAAATCGGCAACTGTTCCTATAATATCCTCTACAGGTACGCTATCATCCATACGGCTTGGCTGGTATAAGTCAATGGTTTCAATGCCTAAGCGCGTTAATGAATAGTTGATGAAGTTTTTGATAGCTATAGGGCGCAAATCAAGCCCAAGCCACTGGCCGTTATGAAATATGGCGCCAAATTTTACGCTGATGAACGCATCATCACGACGGCCCTTGATTGCTTTTCCAATCAACATTTCGTTGTGGCCGGCACCATAAAAATCGCCTGTGTTTAAAAAATTTATACCAAGGTCTAAAGCTTCATTAATGGTGGCTATGCTCTCCGCCTCGTTAGGAGTGGGGCCGCCCCATATTGATGACATGCGCATACAGCCCAAGCCAAGTTTTGAAACCATGGGACCGTTGTTGCCTAGTTTAATATTTGCAATGTTTTTCATAACACAAATATCAATGACAGCTAATAGTTGAAGGTTTCGTGTACGGCTCAAAAAACATGCTCGTACGGCTCACTCAATATAGTGAAGATAAAAGTGTTAATACCGTTCATTAAGTGTTAAGCAATAAGTTTGGCTGCTTCCTGTGCGCAATTCATACCATCTATAGCTGCCGAAATAATACCACCTGCATAACCGGCACCCTCGCCGCAAGGGTATAATCCTCTTACCTGCGGGTGTTGCAGCGTATCACGGTCGCGCGGTATTTTTACTGGTGATGATGTGCGCGATTCAACACCAACAAGCAATGCCTCGTTAGTGTAATAGCCTTTCATTTTTCGGCCAAAAGCAGGAAGGGCCTTTTGGAGTCGCTGGTGTATCCACGCAGGCAAAACATCTTTTAAATCGGTACTTTTAACACCGGGCAAATAGGAGTTTTTAGGTATATCGGCAGAAACCCGCCCCTCAACAAAATCAATCATTCGTTGCCCCGGAGCAACAAGATTACCGCCGCCAGCGGTAAAAGCAACCTGCTCAATACTTTGTTGAAAACGTAAAAGCTTAAACGGATCGTTATCATTACCGGCGACATCTTCCAGGTTTATTTGCACTACCGTGCCCGAGTTTGCAAATGGGTTATTACGTTTACTAGGGCTCCAGCCGTTAACCACAATTTCGTTAGGCTCGGTTGCGCATGGTGCAATGATGCCGCCAGGGCACATACAAAATGAAAACACCCCACGTCCATCCACCTGCTCAACCAGGCTGTAGTAGGAAGGAGGGAGGTATGGCCCGCGGGTATCGCAGTGGTATTGCGCCTTATCAATAATTTCCTGCGGATGTTCGATGCGTACACCCAGAGCAAACGGTTTAGCCTCAACCAGTATATTTTGCCGGTGCAACATTTCAAACACATCACGCGCCGAATGGCCGGTTGCTAAAATAACAGCATCGGCACTAAATACTTCTCCTGTGGCTGTTTTAACACCTGTAATTTTATCAAAACTGGTTAAAACTTCAGTTACCCTGGTATCAAATATAAACTCGCCGCCTGCATTAAGTATGGTTTCACGCATGGCAGTAATAATTTGGGGAAGTTTGTTGGTGCCAATATGCGGCCGGGCATCAATCAATATATCTTGATCGGCGCCATGTTCAACAAACATCTTAAGCACCTGGTTAACATCACCTCGCTTGGTTGAACGGGTATATAGCTTACCATCAGAATAAGTGCCTGCTCCGCCCTCGCCAAAACAGTAATTAGACTCAGGGTTAACCAAGCCCTGCTTGTTGATGTTGGCTAAATCGCGGCGGCGTTGTTTTACATCTTTGCCACGCTCCAAAATAATAGGTTTGCAGCCATCTAGAATACATTGCAATGCGGCAAAAATGCCGGCAGGTCCGGCGCCTACAATGATAACCGGCTTTTTATTGGTTACCGATGGGTATTGAATGTTGTATACATCAGGGATAGCAGGTTCATTAACAAACACCTGCACATGCATACGGTAAACCACATTGCGGCCACGGGCGTCAATTGAACGTTTGCGTATTTTTAAATCGGTTATATGCTTTACCGGTACGTTGAGCTTTGTAGCTGCCAGTTGCTTTATGGCTTCTGCATCTTCGTGCTCATGGGGCTTACATACAATCTCAATTTCTTTCATATTCATTAAGCCGGGTTTTTATCCCGGATGCTGCAAAGTTACATATTGTGCGTTAAGTGTAAAAGTGTTCGGACGTATGCAAAAAGCGTTCGTTTACGTACGCTTTTTGCATGATGATATAAAATAAATAATTAATAATCAGTACTTTATGTAATTGGTGTTAAAGTTGGCATAGGTGTATCAAATAAAACGATAAAGCCATGATAACCGAGCAAAGCTTAAACCGTATATGGGAAGGATGCCTGAACAACGAGCGCAAACAGCAGGAATTGCTATACAAACTATTAGCTCCGCGAATGCTGGCCGCCTGTATGCGTTACGCATCAGACCGTGATGAGGCACAGGATATTATGCAGGAAGGTTTTATAAAAGTTTTTAGCAGTATGGGTAAATTCAGGGGTGAAGGCAGCCTTGAAGGATGGATACGCCGTATTATGGTGCATTGCGCTATATCACGGTATCGCAAGCAAAAGCCGGTATTACTGGCTGATGAATTACCTGAAGGGGTTACCTTAAGCTATAACGAAAGCGGGCTGGAGGCAAAGGAGCTGCTTAAAATGATAGAGCAGCTGCCTGATAATTACCGTAATGTGTTTAACCTTTATGCTATTGAAGGCTATTCGCACCAAGAGATAGGTGCTGCTTTAGGCATAAGTGAGTTACTATCACGCACAACATTGCATAGGGCACGTGGTGTTTTAAAAGACAGACTGAGCCGTCTTAACGGTAGGGAAATGCATAAACTTGCTTGTTAAAATGTTTTTCGTTAATGGCAATGTTCTTAATAATGAGTTCTTTTTTGTTTTAAAAATTTTCATTATTCACATATTTATAAAATACGGCCCCATGATAAGCAACACCTTGCAATATTAACTTACTATTAACTGCTAACGTTGCCACAATTGTAAAAATAAACTTAGATTAAAACTATCATATATTTTTAGAGTATTTATTGCTTACTTTGTATAAATAAAATGGTTTGTTTACTATTTTAATAATTTAAGCCATGAAAACATTATCTACCGAATTTAACGCACCTAATTTAGAACCAAAAAGCAAGGCAGACAGCTTGTATTTACTAGCTATGATGGCAACAGTATTGATACTTTTTGTATTTGCGTACTATGACCAAATTGCTGCTCGCTTATTAGGATAATTATCCTAAGGTTTAAAGCTATCTAACTGCCTTACTTATGGTTAGATAGCTTGTCAAAATCCTTTGTAACCATTGGTTATTATTGATAAACTTTTGCAGTTTTGCATAGTTATCATTGTATGGCCAAAAAACATTTTGCACTTTTATTAATGGTTTGTACGTGCTGCCTCAGCCAGCTAAACGCACAATCATTTACTGATTTCAAAAAAGAAGTATACCAAACTTCAAAAGATACGTTAGCTTACCGTATCCTCTATCCTGAAAACTTCAACCCTCAAAAAAAATACCCTGTATTATTTTTCTTGCACGGCTCGGGCGAGAGGGGTAATGATAATGAAGCGCAGCTACGTAACGGCGGGCGTGTTTTTCTGGATGAAAAGTTTCGCAAGCAGCATGATGCAATTGTAGTTTTTCCTCAATGCGCTAAAGAAAGTTTTTGGGCTAATGCAATAATTACCCGTAACGCCAAAAATAATGCACCTACCTCTATAGTATTTACAACCAACAAGCAAGCTACCTCTGCCATGCACGCGCTTGAAAGTTTTGTAAAGCACATGCTTAAGGAGGACTACGTAAATACTAAACAAGTATATATAGGCGGCCTTTCAATGGGTGGCATGGGAACCTTCGAGCTTTTATGGAGAAAGCCGAAAGTATTTGCTGCTGCCTTTGCCATTTGTGGTGGGGCTCATCCTGAAACAGCTAAAAAGTACGCGCGTAAAGTGCCGGTGTGGATTTTTCACGGCGCAAAGGATGACATTGTGCCGCCAATGTTTTCCCAGCAAATGTTTGATGCTATAAAAGCCAATGGTGGCGATCCTAAACTTACCATTTATCCGAACGACAATCATAACAGTTGGGATAGTGCGTTTGCTGAGCCCGGTTTATTTGATTGGTTATTTAGTCATCAGAAGTAAAAATATTTTGTGAAATATATGTGACAACAATTTTTAATTAAAGCTTTATAAATATATTTAGGCCATTAATAACCTTTTATGTCACCAAAAACCAAAATTTACATCACAATTGCGCTATCAGTACTTGGGCTTACATTGCACCAGCAGGTTAAGGCTCAAGCGCTGGATACTATTTACTTAAATAATCAAAAACTAGCCTGTAACGTTAAAGAGGTTTTACCCGATGCGGTAAGATATGCGTTTCCTGGAGAAGACGTTGTTAACTCGGCTTACAAAAACAGCATACAAAAAATTGTTTTTAAAAGTGGCAGGGTACAAACGTTTTCAGAGTCAACATCTTTTAAGTCTGTAGCTAAGGTGAGTGACTTTGAAAATGTAACAATTAGTAGCCTTGAAAGCGAAATTCAGGGTTTATATAAACTTGGTGAAGTTACTTCAAAAGCTAAAGGAACTACAGTAATCTCAAATCAGGAACGTGTTAAGCAACGTGCATATCGTAAGCTTAAAATACAAGCTGCTATGTTAGGTGCAAACATAATTTATCTTACAAACCAGCGTACAGAAGGAAATAAGTATGGTGGTTATTTCCAAAGCGGATCATCAGCCGAAACTAATTTAACAGGCATTGCATACTCAAACTCTCTGCCTGATTTGGAAGCCTTCAAAAAGCTTATCGGGTCAAAAACAGACTTTAACACATCTTGGCGCAGTAAGCTTTGGGCTAGTGATAGCGATGTATCTACAGATGTGTACATGACACCATTTTCTATCAAAGAAATTATTAATGAGAACGGGATAATTATGATTGAAGGAAAATTGGGAGACGGAACAAAAAACACCCGCTTCCAATTAGCAAACTTTACGAATGATACCTTTAGCATAGCATATAAAGACAAAAGCTCGGCCTACAACATTGTAGTTTCGCTTAAATAACATCCTCTATATATGTTGTGATGAAAGGCCTTTTCCAACTATTTGGAAAGGCCTTTTCTCTAGAATCTTAATTATGCTAAGAGCGCAATCGTATCCTACGTCAGGGAGATGCATTAAGATACTTTTTAAAAAAAGAATATAGTTGGTTTAATGATTCTGCAGTATGCGGAACTGAGTGTCCTTTGCCATAGTTTACAAGTAAAGACGTGGGTGTTTGTAAGGCATCCAACTTGTTTTTAAAACTCATTATCTGGTCATGGTAGTACTTATCATCATCGGTATTATAAAAAAATAATACCGGTGGGGCAGTTGATTGTACGAGGTGGGTGGCGCCCATTGATTGCCATAGCGGGTAATTTGTGCTTAACTCTCCCCATGCCCAAATGCAGCGGGTTTCTAAATTGCTATCGCCATCGTTTAATGAGTTATAAATTTGAGTATAATCAAATACACCCGGGCCTAGCGCGGCGGCCTGTATTTGTGCAGATGTACCCAGGCTAAACCCTGCTGTATCAATATTTGCTACTTTTTTATCACCAATGGCCATTGATCCTGCTGTTGAACCGCGCGAAAAGCCGTACAAGCCAATGTTGCCCGATAAGCCTAATTTGTTGCCAACTGCACGCAGTGTGCGTACTGCCGACCTTACTTTGCGAGCGGCATCAGGGTTAGTTTCGTAAGATTTATATGTGTCTTCGCGCCCGTTAGCAGGTTTGCCTTTTCCCCACGGACAGTATTTAGGATGATCAGCAATTGCCCAAGCCATACCATTTGCCGGCAATCCCTCTAAAAATGAATCGTTGAAAGCCGCCAGGGTATATTCCAGTTTAAGTCTTTGATTTTTGAACTGGTCGGTTAAAGTCTTTTTGCCGGCATCAAAATGTGCATAACTATTACTGTATGAGAGTGACAATACAACCGGTACTGCTTTAACTGGTTTAGCCGGATAGATGATATCCATACACAGGAAATCGCCGTCTTTATATTCTGCCGGAGTATTGTAAACCGAGGGGTCATCTTTAAAATAAGGGACATTACGCATTAGCCGATAGCCCTCAAATAGCACATAGATTTGTTCGTGCGAGCAATCTGTATATCCGCAAAAGCTTCCTTTGGCAATAGCCTTATTAATGGCAACAATGTCGTTGTTAATGTAAGGAGATACAGCAAGTTTGTTGCCGGTGTAATTAAGCTCAATTACCCTGTATCCTTGAGCCAATAGCCATGCAACATTTTTTTTGTTACTGTAGCGGCCAATCTTGGTTGCGTTAAGGTTTTCGAGGTAAACCACCGTTGTTATATTACCGCTATAATCTTTCAAAGGTAACTTTGCTTCTGAAGCAATATAGCTGATGGTGCCGCCTGTTACCTCGCTTTTCCAAACACCGGTAGCTGCTATTGAGCAAACAGCCTCCAAAGAAAACAACAACAAAAAAATATATCTGGCCATATGTTTAAAACAGCTTAATTCGGGATATAAGTATAAGCCCTAAAAATATTGCCTTTTTAATAGTTATTGGACAAGGGGTTATTTGAAACTTTTAAAGTTTCAAATAAAAAGGAGTTACAAACTATCTGGCTCAATGTTGCGGCAATAAAATCAGCCTTAAAGCTATTTTCTATTTTAAAGTGGCATCAATTTTTGCTGCTGTTTGTCTTAAAAATTCAGCAAAATTATCTGGTACCGGTTTAGGTTTGAACTTAACCCTGGTTGGCTTTTGCTTTAAAACAAATCTGTACCAAACCAAGCCTGCCAGGTAGCAGCCCGCTTCATTGGCATGGTTAGGGTCAAAGTTTAATTTTTGATCTTTTGACCAGTTGTAACCTACGTTAAGGGAGTTTAAATCATTTGGTAGTTGCGGGTATATTGCCTTATTGGGTATAAAGGTCGAATCCTTTACAAAGGCCCATGTTTTATGTGTTGATACCTTGTAAAAAGCATCTCCGGATGGAATAATGGACAGACCGCCTAATTCGTTAGCGAACTTACGGTATGAGGCGCGCGATTTACGCCACATTTCTTCCATGTTTTTAGCTTTTCTTCCTTCGCCTGTTTGTCCCCAGTTGATGGCGTCGGCCCGGTAAGCCCAGGTTTGGTGAATCATAACTTTTGCATCAGGCTGATATTGTTTAATAAGCTGTAATAGATTTTGTGCATAGGGCTGGTAAGTAGACCAGTCGCCAGATAGCAAAGAGTACTGCTGTAGCGTTACTATATCCCACTTTTGAGAGCGCAACAATTGCCTTAATGACTTACCATTATATGCAAGTCCGCGGGTTGAATCAGCATTGTTAATTAATACAGAATCCCAATGGCGTTTTAAGGAACACCCACCCATCTCTGCATGGCCAAGTATTAAGTTAATTTGAGCCTCATTGGCCATTTGCGGCAAATATCTCGATGCGTTTTGTGAAAAACTGTTGCCTATAAGCAGTACTTTGAAACTGCGTGCTGACTTACTTTGCGCAGTAACATGCAAGCAGTTAAATACAATGATAAGCGCAGCAATTTTTATTCGGATAAGTTTATTCATAGCGCAATAATACATTGCAGCTTTTAATCTTTCATCAATAAAAATACTATTTAATGATGTTTGATGGAGATGTAGTATTAGTCAAAAACATTAATCATATTGATAAGTGTAAGGACGGTAATTATGGATACGTAGACTTAAACTTTTACTCTGATTATTTTAAATATAAGTCTGTTTTGAACAACTAATTGACCTGATTATTTACTTTTTTTATCGCAAGAAAATATTAAGCGCCAATTAGCTAATAAATGAGAAGTACTACAATAATGCTTATGCTATGGCTTGCCGCAAGCAGTAGTTATGCACAGCAATCCGGCAATAAGAAATACAGGTCCAAACATCAGCCTATTCCCGCAATACCTTATGCGCTCGCATTGGATAGCATTAAGATGGGCGATAGTAAAGCCTTTCCTGAACAACAATTAAATATTCCTATTGCAAAAGGCCCCTTTGAGCCAAACTGGGCGTCTATTGAAAAAAATTATCCGGGTGAGCCCGAATGGTTAAGGGAAGCCAAATTTGGTATTTGGGTGCATTTTGGCCCGCAGGCTTCGGGCGAAAGTGGTGATTGGTATGCACGCAGAATGTATGTTCCGGGAAGTACTGCCTATAAAAACCATCTGGAAAAATACGGTCACCCCTCTGAATCTGGTTATAAGGATATATTGAAGGATTGGAACCCCGA
Source organism: uncultured Mucilaginibacter sp. (assembly GCF_913773635.1). GTDB lineage: Bacteria > Bacteroidota > Bacteroidia > Sphingobacteriales > Sphingobacteriaceae > Mucilaginibacter. The sequence continues at coordinate 7,318 of NZ_CAJYGQ010000011.1, read as the reverse complement.
AAAATTGGATCCTGCTAAATTAGCCAGAATATATAAAGACGCAGGTGCACGGTTTCTTATGATTCAGGGCGTTCATCATGATAATTACGACCTTTGGAACTCTCAATATCAGCCCTGGAACTCTGTTAACGTAGGGCCTAAACGTGATATTATAGGAGAATGGTCAAAAGCAGCAAGGGCTTCGGGAATACGTTTTGGTGTTACCTTTCATCATGAGTATACCTGGTGGTGGTGGCAAGCCGCCTTTGGCAGCGACACCCAAGGCCTTAAAAAAGGTGTGCCTTATGATGGAAATCTTACCCTTGCTGATGGTAAGGGTAAATGGTGGGACGGACTTGACCCGCGGCTTTTGTACGGTATTGACCTCCGCCAGTATAAAGGGGTTGCTGCCGCTGCCAAATCAGCCTGGACTCCGCCCGCAGCCGGTATATTTTCCAGGCATCTCTCTTATGATAAATGGTACGCAACAAACTGGGCGTTACGCATGATGGATGTAGTACAAAATTATGATCCTGATTTTATTTATACCGACGGAACTGTGCAAGGTCCGTTTACAGGGGATGGTACCGGCACAGGTTACAAAGCAAACGCCATGCAAACAGTAATTGCCGACTTTTATAACCGCACGCTTGCCAAACGTGGCAAAGTAAACACTTTCAGTGTGGTGAAATTCAGAAACAACACCAATGGTACAGTAACTACCGAAGAGTTTGGTATACCAGCTAATATTAAGACTGACCAGCCCTGGATCGCCGAAGTTCCTGTTGGCGACTGGTTTTATGCACCGGGCTTTACATATGATTCGGGTATGATGATTAAGTATATTATTGAGGCGATTGCCAGGGATGGTAATGCTGCTATCTGTGTCTCTCTCTTACCCAACGGATCTTTGGACGAGGGTAGTCAAAAGATGCTGAGTGAAGTTGGTGTTTGGATGCGACGAAATGGCGAAGCGGTATATGGTAGCCGTGCCTGGGTTATACCCGGAGAAGGCAAGGAAACAAACGGAAAAATTAAAATGTTACCGGGTGGAAAACTGGAACGTAAACAAGCTGAATTTAAATTTGATGAGCAGGACTTTCGGTTTACAGTTGGTAAAAACAAGTCACTGTACGTATTCAGTATGATGGTTCCTGATGCCGGTTCGGTTTTAAACGTAAAGTCTTTAGGCATAGATGCTAAACATTTGGGACGCCCTATAAAAAATGTAAGTATGTTAGGTTATGACGGTAACTTAAAGTGGGAGCAAACTAACAGTGGGTTAAAAATTACTTGTCCGGGTATGACAAGTCTTTCTACATCAGTCGTTTTTAAAGTTGATTAAAGTGATTTTAGCTTTAATTGAAAGTTATGCTATCACGTATACTCAGATTTGAGTGTTTGCATTTTGAAACAATTACTAAATTCTAAACTCAAATTGACAAAACTTTTAAACAAAGAAAGCCTCTCAGATTTCTCTAAGAGGCTTTTTCTTTCTTGGGTAGAAGAAAGCGGACAAAAGTCGAACTTTTTAATTGATACTGAAGACGTTATAGGCAAGATTGAAAGTTTAAATAATAGAAGCTGTTAGGTCCAAAGATTTCACTTGGTGATCTAGCATATTACCAGTAGCTGCTCCAAGGATTAGTCGGTTCAAATCCAATTTTTGTTTAAAGTAAGTATATGCGTGGACTACAAAACAATGTAACATCAAACGTTCTCTTAGAGAAAGAATACAATAGATTGATTAACAACGACACATCAAATATTTAATAATAAACCGGACACGTTTCAATACAACCTGCATGTTGTTTTATAAATTCCCAGCTTACTTGGACTCTTTTCAAATTCTTGAGTCACTAACAATTAATAACACTGTTCTTACTAAATTAGAAGCAACAGAACGAATTATATTGTTTTTTTTAACATCTTGTCACGACCTATAAAATCTAAACCATCAACAATTAGCCCATTTTCTTCAAGCTAAGTGATTGCCCTACTTGACTTTCAGGCCGCTCACCGATTTGCCATACGATCAGTTCTTATATAATCATTTTGATAAACCAGTGGTGTTTTGCCTGTAATTTTTTTGAAGGCTTTGTAAAAGTTTGCAAAATTATTGAATCCACTTTCGAAACATATTTGCTGAATAGAAAGCTTATTCTCAATTAACAGACGACATGCAACACCTACTTTGAAATCTATCAGAAAGCTGGAATAAGTTTTGCCTGTATGCGTTTTAAAATACCGGCAAAATGAATGAGGGCTAATATTAGCAACCGATGCAATTTCATCAAGGGTGATAGGATTCATATAATTGGCTATAGAATACTCGTAAATCGTATTGATTCTTTCTTTTTCAGTCTGCTGCAAACTAGGTGCAAAGCCAACTGAGGATAAATAAATAGTTTCATTGCTTCCAGCAATACATTCCAGTATTTCCAATAGTAATAGGATACGCATCAATGACTCAGCTTTAAGCAACATATGCATAAGCGCTGCTACTTTGTTTCTCGTTTCACCTGTAATCTTGACACCCCGCCTAGCCCTGTCCAGTAAATCCTTTATCAGTTTACTCTCAGGTAGTTGCAAAAACTTCTCCCCCAAAAAGTTTTCCTTAAAGTGTGCTACTGTAATATCCGCTGAGATAGATTGGTTGCCAGAAAATTGCGAATCATCAAACCGCCAGTAGTGCGGTAAGTTAGAACCCAAAAGTACTATATCGCCATGGTTAAAGTTGCTTATGTGGTCGCCTACAAATTGCGTTCCTGTACCCTTTTCTAAGTAAATTAATTCAATTTCAAAGTGATAGTGCCATTTATTATTAAAAAAAGGGATGGTGTCACGTCTGACGCTGAATGATTGAGCAGGTCCGGTAGCAACTCTGAGTAGATGCGGCTTCATATTCAGTTAAATTATGCTTGATTTACAACAAAAGTTACAAAGCTAATTTTAATTTGCTAATTAAGTTGAATAACCAGGCAATTACATAGAAAGTTATAATTGGTTAAAGTTCTTTATTTGCCCTGTAACCGGGTAGGTACAACCTTAGATAGCCAACAAAACCGTCTTAATAATCAATCTAATGTTTATGGATGAACATCGTAGTACAGATAGGCCAGCCTATCTTCAACTTCACAGGGATGACAATGCCTGGATTGCATTGAAAGATCTCAAAGCCGGGATGCAGATTGACCATGAAATGGCAAAGATAACTTTGTCAACTGAAATTCCGGCCAAACACAAGTTTACTATCCAAGATCTTAACACGGACGATGAAATTTACATGTACGGTGTGTTGGTGGCAAAAGCCGCTGTACCCATTAAGCAAGGTGATCTGCTTACTATTGATAACGTTTATCATGCAGCAAAAAGCTTTGAATTAGGCACGCGTAACACATTGTGGGATAAGCCCGCAATCAGTGAATTTGAGAACCGCACCTTCATGGGCTTTTACCGTAGCGATGGATCTGTAGGAACCGCCAATCATTGGTTGGTTATTCCATTAGTGTTCTGTGAAAACCGCAATGTTAACGTGCTCAAAGAAGCTTTATACGCAAAGTTAGGATTCGAAAAGCCTAAGGGATACGAACAGGAAGTAGATTCACTTATCCGCATGTATAAAAACGGCATGCCCGTTCAGGATATTTTATCTGCCAACTTTCATAGCAATTCAAGTACGCCGGCAGAAACAGAAAGACTTTTTGCAAACATCGACGGTATTAAGTTTCTAAACCATGAACTGGGTTGCGGCGGAACAAGAGCAGACTCCGATGCACTTTGCGGCCTGCTGGCAGGTTACATTACCCACCCCAATGTGGCCGGGGCCACGGTGCTCAGTTTAGGTTGTCAGCACGCACAGGCCAGTATCTTGAGAGAAGAAATTCAAAAGCGCGATCCAGGTTTTAATAAGCCGCTTATTGTGTTGGAACAACAGCAAATAGGTACAGAAAGCAAACTTATGGAAGAAGCGCTGAAGCAAACGTTTGCAGGTTTAATACAGGCCAACCAACAGGAGCGCCAACCAGCGCCTTTATCTAAATTGTGCATAGGCCTTGAATGCGGAGGCTCTGATGGCTTTTCGGGCATTTCGGCTAACCCGGCATTAGGCTACCTGTCCGACATGTTGGTAAGCCTTGGCGGAAGCGTAATCTTAGCAGAATTTCCGGAATTATGCGGAGTTGAGCAGGAATTGAGCGACCGCTGTTTAGATGAACCGTTGGCTGATAGATTTATGCAGCTTATGCGCGACTATAATGCACAGGCAGAGGCAGCAGGATCGGGATTTTACGCTAACCCTTCACCGGGCAACATCCGCGATGGCTTAATTACAGATGCCATAAAATCTGCCGGAGCTGCAAAGAAAGGGGGCTCTTCGCCCGTGGTAGACGTGCTGGATTACCCCGAAAAAGTTACACATGCCGGTCTTAATTTACTATGTACTCCAGGTAGCGATGTAGAAAGCACCACAGCAGAAGTGGCGGCGGGCGCTAATATAGTTTTGTTTACCACAGGCCTCGGAACGCCTACGGGTAACCCGGTTGCCCCTGTTGTTAAGCTATCAACCAATACCAATTTATACCAACGAATGCCCGATATTATCGACATTGATTGCGGCACTATCATAGACGGGCAGGAGTCTATACCCGAAACTGCTCATCGCATACTAAATTATGTGATTGATGTAGCCAGCGGCAGGACAAGGCCCAAGGCGGTAATGCTGGGTCAGGACGATTTTATACCCTGGAAAAGAGGGGTTTCACTTTAAAATTAATAATCATGTTTAGTTTACAAGGAAAGCATGCTGTTATTACAGGAGGCGGCAGCGGAATAGGGCGTGCCATAACCAAGTTATTTGCCGAAAGAGGTGCCGTTGTGAACATTTTAGATGCAGACATACGTGCAGCAGAAAGCCTGGCCGAAGAACTCAGGAACGATAATATGGCTGCAGCTGCTTACGACGTTAACGTTACTGTTCAGGAGCAGGTAGAAGCTGCGTTGCGCAGTATTGGCCGGGTAGATATTTTGGTTAATAATGCCGGTATTGCACATGTAGGCAACGTAGAAAAAACGCAGGAAGCCGATTTTGAGCGGATCTTTAACGTGAATGTACAAGGTGCCTATAATTGTTTTTACGCTGCTGTACCCATCATGAAAGCACAGGGCGGGGGTATTATTGTAAGTATGGCATCCATTGCCTCTTGGGTGGGCATTGCCGACAGGTTTGCTTACTCAATGAGTAAAGGTGCCATTCATGCCATGAGCATGTCTGTTGCCCGCGATTACCTGGAGTATAACATCCGCAGTAATACCATTTCACCGGCACGTGTGCATACCCCTTTTGTTGATGGGTTTATTGCCAATAACTATGCCGGCAAGGAAGCCGAAATGTACGAAAAGCTGTCTAAAAGCCAGCCTATAGGCCGTATGGCCCGCCCCGAAGAAGTGGCTGCACTGGCGTTGTATCTGTGTTCTGATGAAGCGTCTTTCATCTCCGGGTGCGACTATCCTATTGACGGAGGATTTATAAAATTGAATAACTAATAGCATGAAATTAATCAGATTCGGGAAAGCCGGTAGCGAAAAATCCGGCGTTATTTATAGAGGCAACAGGCTGGATGTTTCTGCATTTGCGTCTAACTACGACGAGGCATTTTTTGAAAACGACGGTTTGGTACGCCTTGAAGAATATGTTAAAGCCAATCATGTAAGCTTGCCTGTGGTTAGTTACGAGGAGCGTTTAGGATGCCCGGTGGCACGGCCGTCGAAAATTGTATGCATCGGCCTTAACTATGCCGATCATGCGAAGGAAACCGGAGCGCCATTACCAACCGAGCCGGTTATCTTCATGAAAAGTACAACCGCTATCACCGGTCCTAACGATGAAATCATGCTACCCAAAGACTCAGTTAAAACCGATTGGGAAGTAGAGTTAGCCGTTGTCATGGGATGCAAAGCCTCTTATGTCACCGAAGCGCAGGCCGAACAATGCATAGCCGGTTACATGCTGCATAACGATGTGTCTGAGCGGGAGTTTCAACTCGATCGTAACGGAACCTGGGATAAAGGCAAAGGCTGCGACACCTTTGCACCTTTGGGCCCTTATCTGGTGCGGCCCGATCAAATTAAAAACATCAATAATTTGATGTTGTGGTTAAGCGTCAACGGTAAAATGATGCAGAAAGGCACCACTGCTAATCTGATCTTTAAAATTCCGTATCTCATTTCTTATGTTAGCCAGTTTATGACTTTGCTGCCAGGTGATATAATATCAACAGGTACGCCCGCTGGTGTTGGGCTTGGAATGAATCCGCCTGTATACCTAAAACCTGGCGATATTGTGGAGCTGGGAATTGAAGGCTTGGGCGAACAAAGACAAACTGTTCAGGCATTTAAGCGATAAGCTGATCCTAATAAATTTCAGATGAAATTATCTTTAGAAAATAAAATAATTGTCGTTAGCGGCGGGGCAAAGGGCATAGGTAAAGAAATATGCAAAGTATTGGCACAGGAAGGTGCCGTGCCGGTAATTATTGACAGATGCGAAAAGGATAACCTTCAGGCACAAGAGGAAATTGCGAGAACCGGCGGTAACGCTTTTCAAATTGTCGCAGAACTTACAAAACCAGATGCTTGCCAAAATGCGATTAATATTGCAATACAGCGCTTTGGCCGTATAGACGGCTTAGTCAATAATGCCGGTCTAAACGATGGAATAGGCCTTGAGAATGGTAGTTATCAAGGATTTATAGATTCGTTGCATCGCAATCTTATACATTATTATCTCTTAGCACATCACGCCCTACCTGAGTTGAAAAAAACCAATGGTCCTATCGTAAATATCAGTTCGAAGACCGCGGAAACAGGTCAAGGAGAAACTTCTGGATACGCAGCGGCAAATGGAGGACGTAATGCGCTAACACGTGAATGGGCTGTAGAGTTACTTAAATACAGTATTCGGGTCAACGCTGTTATAGTAGCAGAGTGCTGGACGCCTCAATATGAAAATTGGGTGAATTCGATGTCTGACCCTAAGCTAAAATTGAAAGAAATTACATCAAGAATTCCTTTCCAGCATCGCATGACTACTACTGAGGAGATAGGTAATATGGTGTGCTTTTTATTATCTGAAAGATCTAGCCATACAACAGGTCAACTTATTCACGTTGACGGTGGATATGTACATTTGGATAGAGCATTAATCAAAGAATAATAGATGCGTGTAGGTTTATTTGTACCGTGTTATGTCGATCAGTTTTACCCTGGTGCTGCCATTGCTACCCTGCAATTGCTAGAGAAGCTGGGCGTAGACGTGGTATATCCCAAAAACCAAACTTGT
>NZ_CAJYGQ010000010.1 GCF_913773635.1 uncultured Mucilaginibacter sp. | reverse complement strand
TGTTGGCTTTAGCATACTTTGAGGTAAAGCGTGAGGCAACATTCTGGGTTTGGCAGCTGGTAAGGAAAGCAGCAGCGAAAAGGATGATGGCGGCGAAGGTAAAGTTAGTTTTCATATCAATCAGGGGGAAAGGGTGTGTTCTTATTTTGTTGTTGTTGTTTGATAAGTAATAGGCAACTGCTGTACCAGCAGCCGCTCGAAAGCAGCAAACAAAGCAAAAACGGCCTTAACGCCTATAAAAACAAATATTTCATATCGTGCCAAAAGCATTAAGCAAGACAAACAGCGATTAACCTGTGGTTAAGTTTTCCCAACTTTACTCAACTGCTGGGGAATTGCAATTCCACAGTTGATATTTTTAAGCAATAACATCAATTGATATAACTTAAAACAATCCTAAAACAAAAATGCCCCTCCATACCGGAGAGGCACTTGTGCAAAGCCTGGGCAGCTTTACACGGCGATCAAAGTTAGACTACTATTTTTTTGAGGCCTGTTGTGGCAAGCTTACAGTAAACGTAGTGCCATTGCCTGTTTTCGATATCACCTGCAATTGTCCACTCAAACTATCAATAAGGTGTTTAACAAGTGCAAGTCCAAACCCGTAGCCTTGTTCACCATGAGTTCCGTTTGTTGATTCGCCTTTACCGCTCATAATTTGCTGTATACGCTCAGGTGTAATACCCACGCCCGAATCCTCTACCTTTATATGAAGCGTGCGGCCTTCGTTTACACTATCCAATGATAAATGTGTTTTTACAAATCCTCCCTCAGGCGTAAACTTAATTGCATTTGAAATTAAATTCCCTACAATTTGCAGCAACTTGTTTTTAAAGAATGGGATGTTTTGCGTATCGGCACTTGTATTCACACTAAACGTTACTTTTTTGTTAAGTGCCTGAGGCGTGTATAGTTTGAGTAGTTTTTCCTTAAAAGTTACCTGGTTAAATTCGTCTGAGGCAAGTTTCACTTCGTTGGCTGCCTGTATTGATTTAACGCTTAATATTTCATCAGCAAGCTCTAAAATAGAATGTCCGCTTTTTTGAATAAGATGAATAAATTCCAACACCTCTTCCATTGTGTTTTCGTCACCCTGCTCACTTATTATACGTGCCAGTCCAATAATACCGCCTAATGGACCGCGTATGTCATGGGCTACCCTGCGCTGATTTTCAGTAACTTCAGATACATGGTTACGCATGCTTTCAATTACCTTCAGCGCTTTAAGCCTGTTTACAATTTCATCTGCAATTATTTTAAGCATCTCCACCTTTTCTGGCGTGAGGTTATGCAGCTGTGTATCAAGAACACATAAAGCGCCTAAATTTATACCATCATCAGCACGAAGCGGAACACCATAGTAGTAACGCAAATTAGGATCGCTGGTTACATAGAACTTATCTTTAAAACGATCATCTTCTGAAAGGTCCTTTACCTCAAATCCATCATTTCCTAAAATGGTATACTGGCAAACAGAATCTTCCCTGCTCATCTGGTCCAAATCCAGGCCATGATTTGATATTGTCCATTGCGTATATGTATCAATCAGGTTCACCATGGAAATTTCGGTACCTGCTACCTTAGCAGCAAGCTTACTTAAACTTTGTAAATTTTCGTTAAGTGCGGTATAATCAAGGTCTAAATCGGCCAGGGCTTTCAACCTGTCCATTTCGTTGGCTGGTACGGGAGCTGATGAGGTATGCATAATCTTAGTTAATAATTAATCGGGGGTAATATTATTTTTGATGATAATATTACTACCTTTTACTTAAATTTTAAGAAAAGGTTATAGCTATAAGCGATATTTTTCTGGTAAATTTCATAACTACTTATAACACTTAATACCCATCCGTTTCGTCTATATGAAAATATTTCAGCGTAGCATTCGTTTGCAGCCAAAACAGCGAGGCTTTCATTTAATTACAAAAGAAATTATTCAAAATTTTCCGCAAATAAATCAAATATATACGGGCATTTGCCAGGTTTTTATACAGCACACGTCTGCATCGTTGACCATCAATGAAAACGCCGACCCAACAGTAAGACATGATTTTGAAACATACTTCAATAAAGCAGTACCTGAAAACGACCCTGATTACCTGCACACTGATGAGGGACCGGACGATATGCCGGCTCATTTAAAGGCCGCCATACTTGGCACTTCAGTAATGATACCCGTAACTGACGGAAGATTGGCATTAGGGACATGGCAAGGAATTTACCTTTGCGAGCACCGCGATCACGGCGGATCACGAAATATTTTAATTACAGCCTGGGGAGAATGATTACTTAGGTGTATTAGGTGCCTTGTTAATTATTGAAGAATACCTGAGCTGTCTTAAACCAAAGTCAAGCTAAAACTTGATGTTCTTCAAAGCAGCAAATAACAAACACAAAAATCATTTGATAACCTTACTTAATTAATAATAACAATTTTGACTTAAGAAGGTATACGACAAACTGATCTGGAAGAACATGTAAGTATCATGTTTACGGGTATCACCTCTTTGAGTGCCTGCATCACCTATATAAATACCGTTACGTTCCCCAGAGCGATCACTTAACGCACGTGCAATGGGATTTGCAAATGATGATTTGGAAGCATACAAGCCGCTTACATCGTCAAGGCGATCGGTATAAGCGGTGCGGTAACCTACTTCGCCCGTAAGACTCAACTTGCCAAGAATATTATACTTAACTCCCGCGCCAAACGGTACGGCAAGGGTACTGTTTTTATAAGGTACACGTTGCTGCTCGGTGCGCAATGGACGCAATTCATAGCTTTGCCCGTTGTAATTAGCTTGAGGGTTATAATTTGCACTTGCCAACCCCAAAAATATGTAGGGTGTAAAACTATTATAGCCTGCGCCGGGAAGGTATTTCATAAAGTTTAGCTCACCAATAAGAGCCACCTCGGTTAATGGGGTGAAAAAACTCAGATTGCGGTCACGTTGTTGTTTGAAGCGCGATGTGCTATCGGCACCTTCTATCTGTGCTTTTGTAATACTTAATCGGGCTGCAGCGTAACCGCTGAAATTATAACGGGCAAATAAGCCGGCGGCTACTCCGCTAACCTGCAAAGGGTTGCGTTGGTTTAAATCGCCCATATATCCCGAGCCACCTGCCAATACACCAAACTCCCACTTTTGGGCCTGGGCTGTTGTAACACAAAAAAACAACAGAATGATAGTGAGCAAACGCGGCATAAACAAATTTAATAATTACGGGCGTCTAATCCCCATAATAATTTATTACGCAGGGTAGACAGGTAACTTTCATTGTTAAGCCTGATTAAATTTAAGCGAAAGCCTGCCTTACGGATGTCAAACTTCATGCTCGTATCAATTACCGCCGTGCGCGAGTCGCAGCTGATTAAATAGTTAGCACTACGGGTTTGAACTTCAAAGGTTAGTGTGATATTATCGGGCAGTACAATTGGGCGCACGTTGAGATTATGAGGAGACACCGGCGTTAATACAATACTGTCGCTTTGTGGGTAAATGATCGGTCCGCCGCAACTTAATGAATAAGCTGTGGAGCCAGTAGAAGTAGATATAATAATACCATCGCCCCAGTAGGTGTTAAGGAACTCGCCGTTTAAATAAGCATGCATGGTAATCATGGCCGAGTCATCACGCTTGTGAATTGTTATATCGTTAAGGGCAAAGTTATCTTTTCCGAAAATCTCGGCTTCTGAACTTATGCAAATCAGCTCACGGCTGTCTAAAGTAAATTGATGATTTACTACCGCATTAATGGCGGCTGCAATATCATCTTTATTTACACTGGCCAAAAAGCCAAGCCTGCCAAAATTAATACCTATTACCGGTATACCGCTGTCGCGTATGAGCGTAACCACGTCAAGCATGGTACCATCGCCGCCAAGTGTTAAAAAAACATCAATAAAACCTTTTAGCTCGCTGGTGCTATCAAGCACAGGGAAATTTAGATTACCAATTTGATCTTGCAGCGTTGCCTGCAGTTGCGGGTGAATGTATACTTCAACATTATGCTGTGCAAGTACATCAAATACCTGTTGAATATAAGGTATAACCGTGTCGTTAAACTGGCGGCCGTAAACTGCTATTCTCATGGATAGTAATTACATGTTGAGATAATTCATGAACGATTCGTACCGGTTCATGGAATCATCATCATCGTCGTTATGATTGAACGTGGCTTTAACGTCATAGCCATACCGCAAAAATGCAGCGTTAATTGAAGAAATATCGGCTTTGTTTAATTTAAGCGTAACCTCCATACGTGTAGAATTAGGAAAATTACGTACGTATGAGCTTAAAATCTGAGCATTGTCAGACTCAACAATCTGTGCCATTTGCGACATTGAATTTTCGCGGTTACTTACTTCAAGCACAATAATGCCGCCCGGTTGTGCAATGGCGGTTATCTCGCCAAAATAGGCATTCATGGCATATTGGTTTATTACACCATCGTAAGTTTTGTTTGGCCCCAGTACCGGCACAATAGTTAAATTATGCTCGTAAAACATGCGCACGGCATCGTACACATGTTTATCTTCATAAACAAATGTATTAACATGCAAATGCTGTAATGAACTTACAGGCAAACTATGATCAGGATCGGTAATATCTGCTTCGGCCAGCAAACCAATAAACAACTGATCATTTACAACAGGCAGGTGCCTAACCTTAAACTCGGCCATACGGTCAATGGCAAGTTGAATGCTGTCGGTTGTGGTAACCGGCGGTATGGTATTGGCAGCTAACTCTATTGCAAGCATAATGTTAAGCTTTTTGTTTCAGTTCGTTTAAATACTCCCTTAATAGTTTATTAAACTCGTCGGGGCGTTCCATCATCGGCGCGTGGCCGCATTTATTAATCCAGTATAACTTTGAATCGGGCAGTAACTGATTAAATTCAACTGCTACTTCCGGCGGTGTAATTTTGTCATCGCGTCCCCATATTAACCCTACCGGCATTGTAATTTTGTTTAATTCCTTAGCCATGTTGTGTCTTATGGCCGATTTAGCCATAGCAAGCAAACGAACCACCTTTGAGCGGTCATTCACCAGGATGAACACCTCATCAACCAAATCTTTGGTTGCGGTAGCAGGATCATAAAAAGTATATTCAACTTTTTCCTTTACAAACTCGTAATTCTCCCGGCGTGGAAACGATCCGCCAAAGGCATTTTCATACAAACCCGAGCTGCCCGTTAAAACCAGCGACTTAACCCTTTCAGGGTGCAGTACGCAGTATATTAAGCCGGCATGGCCACCTAGTGAATTACCAACCAGTACAAAGTCGTTTAAATTCATGTGCTTAACAAAGCGATGCACATGCTTAGTTAACGTTTTAACTCCGGTAGTTAACAGCGGTAAATCAAATATTGGCAGTATAGGTATCACAACCCGGTAATCGTGCTTAAACTCGTCTATAACCCCCTCCCAGTTGCTTAAACCGCCCATTAAACCGTGCAGCAATAACAGCACAGGGCCCTGCCCTTCGTCAATATAAATAAAACCCTTTTCTTCTTTAAGCACGTATTTCATACAATTCAGAGCAGTATAAGCTATAGTTTTTTGTTACGACCAACTCGTTAATATTTAAAACAGCCGTAACAAGGTTGTAAAGTTAGTTTAATTTGAAACGTTGCTTCAATACTAAACAAATTAAATTAAGCAAGCAATTGTTTCACCACTTCAGATATTGTTTTGCCATCGGCTTTGCCGGCAAGTTCCTTGTTTGCAGCACCCATCACCTTACCCATATCCTTTACTGAAGTAGCACCTACCCTGCTAATCAAATCTTTCAAAAAAGCTTCAACTTCGTCACGGCTCATTTGCTTTGGTAAGTAAGCTTCAATAACGTCCATTTCTTCCTTTTCTACCTGATATAAGTCGGGGCGGTTTTGTGCCTGGTAAATATCAGCCGATTCCTTACGTTGCTTCACTAACTTTTGCAGTACCTTAATCTCGGTTTCTTCAGTTATATCTTCTGAAGCCCCTTTTTCGGTTTTAGCTAGCAAAAGAGCTGATTTTATTGCACGCAATCCGCGAAGTTTAGCTTCGTTTTTTGCAAGCATGGCTTGCTTTATATCTTGGTTAATGGTTGTTTCGAGAGACATTTTTTTAATTGTGTTGTTATAATTGGCTTTATTGATTAACTGATTAGGATTGTGTGCTAGTGCCGCAATACATCAAACACTCAACTTTTTTGCTTATGAACGATGTATCATAGTTCCGGTAGCCTGGGCAGTAGGCATCAGCACCAAATCATTAATATTTACATGCGCCGGGCGCGATGCTACGAACCAGATGGTTTCAGCTACGTCCTGTGCACTTAGTGGTGTAAAGCCTTCGTATACTTTTTTAGCGCGCTCCTTATCACCTTTAAAGCGCACCTCCGAAAATTCAGTTTCTACAGCTCCGGGGTGTATTGCAGTCACTTTAATACCATGCTGCAGTAAATCCATGCGCATTCCTTTACTAAGTGCATCAACGGCCGATTTGGTAGCACAGTACACGTTTCCGTTTGGATAGGTGTCTTTACCGGCAATTGAACCAAGATTAATGATGTGCCCTTTTTTATTGCCAATCATCCAGTTTGCTACTAATTTGCTCACATAAAGCAAACCTTTTAAATTGGTATCAATCATGGTGTCCCAATCATCGTAGCTGCCATTTTGTAAAGGATCAAGTCCCTGGCTTAGTCCTGCGTTATTAATAAGTACGTCCACCTGCTTTAAATCATCAGGCAACGTATTTAAATGATGTAACACCTGTTCGCGGTTACGAACGTCAAACGCAGCAACGGCTATACGCACATTGTAGGTTGTGTTTAGCTGTTGTGCTAGCGCGTCCAGCCTTTCCTGCCTACGACCTGTTAAGATCAAATCATACCCTTCACGGGCAAATAGATGAGCACAGGCCTCGCCAATACCGGCGGTAGCTCCTGTTATTAATGCAATTTTAGCCATAGGTATTAAACTACAGTGGCGAAATTATGTTTTTTAGCCCGTACACCGTATAACCACAATAAATATTTACAGCCCATACACAATGTTATTTAATGTAAAAAGCCGCAGATGAGTAATATATCCTCGTCTGCGGCTTAAAACGATTAGTATCTGCCTGTTTAAAAAAAGCTACCATCGCCACGGCGGCGCATTGGTCTGCCGTTACGCATAGGCGTTCCGCTCCATTTTTGCAAATTGGTGCGTACGCTAAACATAAAGTACCTGCTTAATGCGTTTGACAGCGTATTGGTAAAGCCATTATCGTTAATCACCTGGTTGGTAAAGTTGTTTTGCTTAAGCAAGTCAAATACCTGCAGGCGGAAAGTAAGGTTGCGTTTTGCTAAAAAGTTCTTTTCTACATAGGCATTTATTACCAACGGATTGCTGCTGTAACCTTGCTGACTTACAAAGTTTTTGCTGGCATCGTAACCAATGGTCAGTGAGCCTTCTTTGAGTAGAAAGAATCGACCGTCAATAGCAAGCGCGGTACGACGTATGCTGGTTGTTTTAGTATCTGATACAATGAGGAAGGTTTTGGTGTAATCATAAGAAATAAACGGGTTTACCTCCATCCACTCGTTAGGATTAATGCGTGGCCCAAACCTTTGATTTATCCTCCATCCGTTGCTGGTGGTTGGTAAATTATCAACCATAGCCAGCGTATGATTATAACTCACACTACCATTTAAAGCCAGGTTGTATTTACGGTCGGCCAGTTGCTTTGATAAGGTGTAATTACCGCCAATGCTATATGATCCACTGATGTTAACGTAATTGGTTTGATTAATAAACGCCTTTTTCTCCGGGTCTAACGGGTCAATGATCCTTACGTTGTTTGTAGTAATTTGATTTTGAACGCTTGTACCATATAAGTTGGCACCAATGGTAAACCTTGAGTTTGACAAATAATTATTGTAGCGTGCATTTATAGTGTGCCTGAACGCAACTTTGAGGTTAGGATTACCAACAATAGGGTTTGAACGGTTTGACGAATCAACAATTGGCTGTATTTGATTAAAACTTGGCTCTTGCGGGGCACCTGTATAATTTATTGAAGCCCTGTGCTGCCTTGACCATGCATACTCGAAACGGGCAATTGGAATAATAAAGAAATTATTACGACTGGTTTCGATACCGCCCCGGCTTACATTTGTACCTGAAAGGTTGGTAGGTACCGCCGTAACGCCAAAAGACATGTTAAACTTGGTTTGATTGTACCTGTAATTTAACGCCATGCGGCTTTCAGTGAATGAATAATTGAAAATGTTATTGAGGTTGCTGCTTAATGCTACACGGTTCCCGGCCGGTGTAATGCTGTCAATCACAGCGTTGTTATCATAAGCACGCCTGTTTATTTGAGCATTAAATTCCAACTGCGATTTCTGACTTAAAGGCTCCACATAAGTTATACTTGTACGGAAGTTGCGTGTTAAATTATCGCGGGTTGTTAAACGGTGTGTGTTTAAATCACGCGTAACATTACCTAATGAATCTTTAAACAGCGTGTTGTTATCATTTTCGGTACTTTGCTGCTGGTTACTGCGGGTATAGCTTAATTGTACAGAGGCGTTCCTGCGCGGTTTTTTAAATATGTGCTGGTAAAACACAATACCACCGTAATTAGGCGTAGAGTTATCACTTATGCCCCTGCCGGTGTTATCCTGAAAACGTAAACCTGTATCAAACCTGTTTGAAAAGCTATTGGCAACAGCATTGCTGAGCGAAAAACTTGGTGTCACCCGCAAAAAGTTAGCACTATCAATGCTATACTCCATTTCGAATGTAAAATTGTGATTCTTACTGTTGTTTTGCGATTCGCTGTTGCGCGTAAATATTAACGTATCAGACGATGTAACTCCACCTGGTAACCTGTTTTGGTAGTATGTTTGACCGTAGCTGTTATTAATTGAATTTACGTTATTAAAGTTGTACCTATAATTTAAGTTAACTTCAATTTTTTTCCCCCACTGATCGCGGTACGTTATTGAAGGGCTGCCCGATGTAGTTGTACCTCCGCTGCCACCACCGCCACCGGCATTACCGCCACCCTGGCCAATGCCACGCCCGCCATCAGCCCCGCCTGCAATACCACTTGAGGCTACACCGTTTACAGTATTGCGTAAATTTCCGCTAACGTTAAGCACTTTATTGCCGTTTATGCGCCTAAGGTCAATGTTGGTTTCATACCGCTCGTTATTTCCGGCACCTGCATTTATACGTGCTGTATTACCAACTGAACGGTCGGCACGGGTGGTGATGTTAAGGATCTTTTGCGGGTCTCCGTCTTTAATTCCTGTACGGGCGGCCTGATCGCCGTAGTCATCAACTACCTGAATTTTCTCAACTATATCGGCACCTAAGGTTTGTATAGCCCGCGCCAAATCTCCTCCGGCGTAGTCTTTTCCATTAAGTTTAGCTTTGGTTACCTGTTGGCCCTGGTGCGTAACAGAACCATCGCTGCCTACCTCCATGCCTTCCATTTTTTTCAATAACTCATCTACTGTTGCATTAGGGCGCACTTTGTAATCACTGGCCCGGTATTCAACCGTATCAGTTTTGTAAGTTATGGTTGGGCCTTTGACTTCTACTGCTGCCAACTGGTTAGCTTGCACACCTAATACAAAAGGATCAAGCACCAGGCGTGCAACAGCATCATTATTTAGCATGCGCTTAATTACAGGCTTGTAGCCTATACTCGTTATGCTGATAACGAAGGTAGCCGACTTTACGTTTTTAAAGACAAAGATTCCATCAGCATTGGTTGTGGTAGTTAAACTATCGGTGCCGGCCTTAAGCTTTACTGTTGCACCAATTATGGTATTATCGGTGCTGTCTTTTACTATACCGCTAACCTCGCGTACGGCTAAAGGGGGCTTGCTGTTGCCACCTTGCCGCGCCGGGAGCTGAGCAAAAACAGTAGCTGTACACAGCAGTAAAAAAATAAAGAGTACTGTATGTTTCATGTGATAAGGTTTCAATGCAAAATAACAGATAAGCTTAAGGTTTAGCCAGCTTATACTTTCCCCAAAAATCAGTTGGTGATATTAAGTCCATCATTGTATCGCCAAAAGCGCCGCCGCCACTAATAGAAATATTTCCGCCAAAATTTCCGCCACCATTGCCTCCGGGTCTTCCCTCACCGCGCTCACGGTTGCCGCCAAACTGCATTCCATTCAGCTTTATATTATAGGCCAATTCCGTAGCATTGCCGGCGTTTAACTCAAGCAATTTTAATGGCACTGCAAGTTCATAATAGAGATTCCCCTTCGAATCGAAGTTTATGCCGGTTTTAACACCATCGGTGTTGTAAATTGATATAAGGGTATCAGTAATTTGTTTAACACCAATAACACTTATTTCCTTAGCCGCAGCTACCATTTGTTTCCTCGAGCTTACTAGTGCTGCCGTATCAACGTTAATATTGGTACCTCTACCACCAAAGCGCATACCCCTGAAGCCACCTCCGTTTTTGCCTTGTAGCGGATACTGAATTTGCACTGCATCTTTCTCCTTCTTTTTACCGTCTTTGTTTATGGTGAACGTTAATCCACCTGCCAAAAGCTTATTGATGTTTTGATTATCGGTGCAGGTAAGAACCAGGTAAAGATTATTAGCATCGTTTGCCAATGTATAGCGCAAGGTGGTGGCTTTATTATAAGCAGGCAAATTACCCCATTCGGTTGTCTTGCCGTCAACTTTTACTGTTGACGGTGCTTTTACTCCTGATGAAATGTCAGAATTTTGAGCATACAGACTGTTGTTAATGCCTGTACAGCACAAAAAGGCAACAAGCGGCGCTACTATGTTTTTTAATTGCATATCTTAAGGTTGTTGATGTATAGCGGGTACGACTGCACAGGCAGACGAGGGTTTATTATAAAGTATAAATGTTACAATAGATGTTTATATGGTTGCAACTACAAATTTAGTACGCATATGGAAATTATAATGAGGCAATTGGTAATAAATTCAATACATTATATTACAGCACAATTATGTTACACAATAATATAATGACTGAAACTTAGCTCTTGCTGCTGTTGTTATATTTGCGACTTAACGATATCAAATAACAGAGGTCTAACAACCTTATTATTCTAATATTTTAAATTGTGAAACTATTCTACACAATCATACTTTCCTTTATTATACTGAATGTTTTTGCACAGGAAACAGTTGAGCGCAGCAGAAAACTTACTCCGGGTGTAACCGAACGTTACCGCGTGCTTAAATCTGATTACTCTGTTCTGAACGGTCAGTATGCCGCTTACTTGAAAAAAACGCTTATTGCCGCCGGTTTATATGACCATAACCAAAAAAAAGCTACCTGGACATTTTTTGATAAAAAGGGCAAACTTACACAACGTTATAATTACGACAGGGACAGCCTGATTTACGAAGCTGCGCCAGACAGTAATCAACATATAATGTATATTGTTGATGACTCACTAAACAACAATCCTCGTTTTACCAGGCCAATACGTGTTGGTGGTAGTTACTATGGGTTTTTGAACTATGTAAATTTAGTGCGCTTACCCAAAGATTATTGGAGCATAAGTAATGACATGGCTTCTGTTACCATGGAGCTTTTGATAAGTCCTTACGGGAGACTCGCAGAATTCAAAGTGCGCATTAAACCTGCAAGGCCGGTACCTTACCAAGACGATGCACTACTAAATCTCAATATTAAGCTTTTGAGTGATGAAGATAAAGTATTTGTACCGGCAACGCTCAACAACGAACGCGTAGCGGTAAGAATGGTAATACCCTGCAGGTTTACCGGGGCCGACCGGCTGGAGATGTTATAAAATAAAAAAGCCGCTTAAATTAAGCGGCTTTTTTATTTAGTGCTGGTGATGACCGTCGGGTCCGTGAGCATGGCCATGAGCCAACTCTTCAGGATTTGCCGGACGAACGTTAATGATTTCGCCTTTAAAGTGCAGTTCCTGACCTGCCATAGGGTGGTTTAGGTCAACAATAACCGAATCTTCGGCAATTGACACTACCTGACCCTGGAAACGGTTACCCTGGTTATCCTGTAAAGGTAATATTGATCCAACTTCAGGTAGTTCGGCACCTTCACCTTCAAACATTTCTTTAGGCAGGTTGGCTACTGCCTCATCGTTATATTCGCCATAAGCGTCTTCGGCGCTTAGTTTAAAGTCAAAACTATCACCTGTTGACAGTGTGCTCAGGTTCTCTTCAAAACGTGGCAACATTTGGCCGGCGCCATATAAAAATGTTAATGGCTGTTCCTGGGTTGCGCTCTCAACCAAGCCTTCTTGTCCGTCTTCCTGGTTAACATACAAATCGTAAGTTAACGATACGACGTGTTGTGATTCAATTTTCATTGGATAATTGTTTAATAATGTAAAGCTACGAAAGCCATATTTGTTTTACAGCTTCGGCCGCCGACAGGGCCGGCAATCCGCAGGTTTTGTCTTTGCAAACAAAAATGCGGGTGTCTTCTCCCGTTCTGTTTTGCAGTAAAGGTAAGTTTTCCTCGTTACCGCCCAACATAATTTTATCAGGAATATAAAATTGTTCCATCTCGGCACGCATATCATCAGCATCGTTACCTGTAATGGCTACTTCATATAAGCCGCTTATTTCCTCAAGCAACAACAAACACCAGTTTGAGTACGACGATCCGTATTTACCCATGAAAGGCATTACGTTGCGCAGCAGCTGCGCCGATATCTCTTCATATCTGCTTATCTCATACAACATACCCAACCGTTTAAGGTTACGTGCCATTACTGAATTGGATGAAGAAATTACACCATCCATTATTTCACTTTTGCGGGCTATCAGCTGCTCATCGTCTGCAGCGGTATAAAAGAACATGCCATCAACTTCGTTAAGATAGAGTTCAATCGCTTTATCGGCCAGGTCACGGGCCACTGTCAACCATTGAAAGTCAAAAGTAACCTCGTATAGTGCAAGGTAGGCTTCTATCACATTGGCATAATCATCTAAAAAGGCTACAGGTTTTTCGTCTTGTGCATCTATTTTGTAAATACGTGTTAAACGACCATCAGCATTAATCAAATTTTGCTGAATGAATTTGGCATTATTTAGCGCTAACTGCAGATATGCCTCCTTATCAAAAACCCGGTAAGCCTCGCACAGGCCTTTAAGCATTAACCCGTTCCATGATGCCAGTATTTTATTATCTAGTCCTGGTCGGATGCGGGTGGCGCGCGCTTCAAATACTTTAAGTTTTGCTGCTGCTATAGCCGTTTGTAGCTCTTCGGTGGTCAAGCCCAAAGTTTTAGCCAAAAGGGCATCCTGCTCCTTGCGGTAGAATACGTTGGTATGCTCCTCCTCCCAATTTCCGTCATCAACTACGTGGTAGTAGATATAAAACAGATCGGCATCGTCACCTAAAATTTCTTCAATTTCGGGTTTTGTAAAAGTATAAAACTTGCCCTCCACTCCTTCGCTGTCAGCATCGAGTGCCGAGTAGAAGCCATAATCAGGTGAGGTCAATTCGCGTTCGGTAAAGTCAATGGTTTGCTCAACTACTTCCTTATATAAGTCGTTATTGCTCCACGCATAAGCTTCGGCATATAAACCTATAAGCTGCGCATTGTCATACAGCATTTTCTCAAAATGAGGCACATGCCATCGGCCATCAACCGAGTACCTGGCAAAGCCACCACCAATATGGTCATAAATACCACCAAACGCCATTTTATGTAAGGTAAGCTTAACCAACTGTGCAAGGCTGTCATCCTTAATGTGATGTGCGTAGCGCATCAAAAACAACCAGTTATTAGGCATCGGAAATTTAGGCGCCCGACCCATACCTCCTTCTGTGGCGTCCAGGTATTTTTTCCAGTTGGCAACAATGGTTTGTAAATCATTTAAATCGTATTCGGGCTCCTCAGTTATGAGCTTCACAGTTTCGTATTGCTGTATGCCCTCAGTAAGCCTTACTGCATACTCAATAGCTTCATCGGGCCGGTTGTAATAGAAATCGGCCAGGCTCATGAGTATGTTCATCCAATCGTGCTTTTGATAATAGGTGCCGCCGTAAATTGGTCGCTGATCGGGCAGGCAGATACAGTTAAGCGGCCAACCGCCACGATTCGTCATGAGTTGTATGGCACTCATATATATCTGGTCAACATCGGGGCGTTCTTCCCTATCTACTTTAATACATACAAAATGCTCATTCATTAATGCAGCAACTTCAGCATCTTCAAAACTTTCGTGCTCCATAACATGGCACCAGTGGCAAGCAGAATAACCAATACTTACCAGTATGAGCTTATTTTCATCTTTTGCCCGTTGTAAAGCCTCAGTACCCCATGGGTACCAGTCAACAGGGTTATTAGCGTGTTGCAGTAAGTATGGTGATGCTGAATTGGCGAGACGATTCATTTTAATTTTAGATTTTGGATGTCTTACGTCGGATTTATTTAAACCAGCCGGCTAAGCTAAAGGTTTTTCATGATTTCGGATTTATATGTTCAATTGCGAATTATGTTTAAACCCAAATTGCGTTAGGGCGACGTATTGGCACGAGTTAGGCCAACCTAAATCAGGGGAACGCAGCATGTTTTCACAAATTCATACAACTCTGCTTTCGCCTTTCAGCCCAAAGTTCTAATTTCGCAGTTTAACAGAAAGAGGAAAGATTTTGGATTATTTACAGGGATTAAATCCGCAGCAGAGGGCTGCCGCCGAGCAGATTAACGGACCGGTAATGATTATTGCAGGTGCCGGCTCGGGCAAAACGCGGGTTATTACCTACAGGGTGGCTCACCTTATACATACAGGCGTTGATCCGTTTAACATACTCGTGCTAACCTTTACTAACAAAGCCGCCAAAGAAATGCGCGAGCGTATAAGTAAGGTTATAGGTCCCGAGGCCAAAAACATCTGGATGGGAACCTTCCACTCCGTGTTTGCCAAAATATTAAGAGTTGAGGCTACTAAAATTGGCTACCCAAGTAATTTTACCATTTACGATACTGACGACAGCAAAAGCGTTTTAAGGGCAATTTTGAAAGAAATGAACCTTGATGATAAATTATACGCTCCAAATTATGTTTACGGGCGCATATCGGCTGCTAAAAATAACCTGGTTTCGTGGTCCGAGTATCAGCAAAACGAGCAAATACAAGCTGATGACTTTTCAAACGGTCGTGGTCATTTAGGTAAGGTTTATGAAATGTACGCCCAGCGCTGCTTTAAAAGCGGTGCCATGGACTTCGATGACCTTTTATTCCAAACCAACCGCCTGCTAAAAGAACATACTGACGTACTATACAAGTATCAGAATAAGTTTAAATACTTAATGGTAGATGAGTATCAGGATACCAACTTTTCGCAATACCTTATTGTAAAGAAACTTGCTGCCATTAATGAAAACCTTTGTGTAGTGGGTGATGATGCGCAAAGTATTTATGCTTTCCGTGGTGCAAACATCCAAAACATACTCAACTTCGAAAAGGATTACCCTGATTTGAAAGTGTTTAAGCTGGAGCAAAACTACCGCTCAACGCAAAACATTGTTAATGTTGCCAACAGCATCATATCAAACAATAAGGAGCAGCTTAAAAAGAACGTATTTTCAGAGAAAGATCACGGCGATAAAATAAAGGTGATACGTGCGTACAGTGATAATGAAGAAGGCAAGACTATTGCCGAAGCCATTATGCAAGACCGTAGCACAAAAGGTATGAAATGGAACGACTTTGCCATTTTATACCGCACCAACGCCCAGTCGCGTTCTATGGAGGAGGGTTTGCGTAAGCTAAACATTCCGTATAAAATTTATGGCGGCTTGTCGTTCTATCAACGTAAAGAGATTAAAGATCTGATTGCTTACTTCAGGCTAACCTTCAATCCAAATGACGAGGAAGCACTTAAGCGCGTTATCAATTATCCTAAACGTGCCATTGGTGATACAACTGTAGATAGAATTATTTTGGCCGCAGGTCAAAACGATACCACCCTTTGGGAAATTGTTAAAGAGCCGGCCAGGTATATTGATGGGCGTAGCACAGCCGCTGTAGCAACGTTCTCAACCCTTATACAAAGCTTTCAGGTAATTGCGCAAACGCTGAGCGCCTACGATGCAGCTTTGCATATTGCTCAGCATTCGGGTTTGTTGAAAGATTTATATGAAGACAAATCGGTTGAAGGTCTTAACCGCTATGAAAACATACAGGAGCTGTTGAACGGTATCAAAGAATTTTCGGAACGTGAAGATATTGAAGAGCGCGGTTTGGATATTTTTATGCAGGATGTGGCGTTGTTAACTAATGATGATAACGACAAAAACCCCAATGCCGATACGGTTTCATTGATGACCATACATGCATCTAAAGGACTTGAGTTCCCGCAGGTATATGTGGTTGGTTTAGAAGAAAACCTGTTCCCTTCACAAATGTCACTTAACTCGCGTACAGACCTGGAAGAGGAACGCCGCCTATTTTATGTAGCCGTTACCCGTGCCGAAAGTAAGTTGACTATAAGCTATGCTACATCACGCTTTAAATTCGGCACATTGATTAATTGCGAACCGAGCCGGTTTTTAGATGAAATTGATGCTCAGTACCTGGAATTAGATTTTAAGGCTAAACAGCAAACCGGTAATCCGTTTTTTGATGATGACCGCAAAGCATGGAATCGTAATAGTGATACGTTTTCGAAACCAAAGGCTGCTGCATCGCCAACGCCGACCAAAGTCAAAACTACATCGTTACTGGCTAAAGCGCACGTACCTTCAGCGGGCTTTGCCCCTTCTGACACTTCAAACCTGCAGGTAGGGATGGAAGTAGAGCATGAACGCTTTGGTTACGGTAAAGTTGTAAACCTTGAAGGCAATAAGCCCGATATAAAGGCTACTATATTTTTCAAAGAAATTGGTAACAAACAGCTATTACTAAAATTTGCCAAATTGCGAATAGTTAACTAACTACCTTAATGCATTTGCAAAAAAGGCCGCTATTTTGTAGCGGCTTTTTTAATTACACTACGTTTTCATTTTAATTAAATTTATTTACAGATAAATTATTATGCAAACCTGTGCATAAAACCCGATTTGCCGTTTAAGCAACAGCCGGTAAAAAGCACCCCACTTTGAGTAAATGCCCAATTCTGAATTCCCCGCATTTGTGGAATAATTTCAACACCTTTAACTGAAAGGATTATTCAGATTGCCTTTTTGTTACATTAATGCTAACTTTTGGTTGTTGGCATATGCTTTGAATTGTAAGCTGTAACACCCCTTTCCCCTTAGGTGTTTAAACTTTTTTTATGAGCCCATTAATTAACAACAAAGCGGTAAATTCAGTAGGAAATAACATCCGCACATTACGTCATCAACGTGGCTGGAGCCAGGAAGATGTAGCCAACAGGTTAGGTATATCTATTCCAGCATTTTCGAAAATCGAAACCGGTATTACCGATGTAAATCTTTCAAGATTAGAGCAAATTGCTAACATCTATGAAATTAGCGTAGTACAACTATTAGGTTTAGGCCTTACCGAAACGGAGAAACAGTATTCAAGCATGAGTGCTGCACAGAAAAAACTTTCAGACCGCGAGGCGGAGATTGCCGATTTGCAGCGCAAGGTAATTGAACTGTATGAAGAACTGCACAATAAAAGATCATATGCAGTATAAGAATATGATGTGTTAACAGATAGGCTTAACGCATTTTATATTTTAAAAAGGACATCAACTCATAGTACCGTATAAATTGGTTAAACGTAAGTTAAATACGTTTCGTAAAAATCAATTAATACGGTATTTTTATTTTTATTCATTCTAATTACCCTTTTGGAGTAATAATTGTGTCGTAATAGGCTGACTAAAACAGGTTATTATGACTAACTACTTGCTATCCACCTCAAATAATCAGCGCCAAAAACTGGGCACTATTCATGATCCGGATACAAAGCTCAAAATAACAGTTGTTGACTTGTTAACAGCGCCGTTTAAGCCAAGTAAAGGTGAGGTAAGATTTTTTGTAACCGATGGTGATACGCAACTTGCGTTTGAAACGCGTGGGTACAGTAAACATCGTAAAGTTTTGATATTGCAAATGATTGCCTGGTATTGCTTGTATTTAGGATTAATTGAAGCACAAATACACAGTACATTACCACTCTTGCACGCTAGCTGAATAAAGTAAGCAATTTTGTTGAGGATTATTTTTTATTACATACCGGCACGCTCAGGATTGTGCAGCATATCGCTCATGTCAATAATTTTATCGTCAATTTCAGATACACATTTAATCATCATCTGAATACATTCTTCCTGGCTTACCAACCCTTCCCTTTCCAGGTTCATTAATCCTTTAAGGGTTGCTATTGGCCCACGTACCTGGTGCGACAGATGTGAGGAATATTCTGAAAGTTTTTTATTTTTTAATTGCAAATCTTTAGTACGCTCATCAATTATCTCTTCTAAATGATGATTGATCCTGTCCAGATTATCTTTCTGGTTTGATATCTCAGCATTAAGCTCCGTAAGTTTTTTATTAGTTTCGGCCTTACGTTTTACGTTACTTGTTAGTAACACAATCACCACAATAAGCAGCGCTGCTAAAACAATGGTACCAATGGCAATACTCCGTTCATATTTTTGCCTGTCCGTAATACGCTCGTTCTCCCTCCTTAACTCTTCCTGCCGGTATTTAGCCTGAAACAGGGTTAAAGCAGCTGAGTTTCGGGATGCATATTCAATGCTGTCTTGTTTGTATATAGACTGCAGATGCAAAAGCGCACGTTCGTAGTTCTTTTGCTTAAGTTCAAGTAGGTATGAGTTATTCTCAAAATCCTTAAGCAACTTTTCGCTCTTGCTTAAAATAGCATAAGCACGCCCCTCTTGTAAACATTGGCGTGCCTTAGCATAATCACTTTCACTAATATAAATTTCAGCTAACGATAAATTGATTTGTGCTACCGGCGAGTTTAAATCCAATCCCTTAGCCAAGCTTAAAGAACTGTAGAGATATTCCTTGGCTTTATCGGTGTTTCCTATTGATGTGTAAACAACACCTAAGTTTTGCATGGCCGTTACTTTAAGTTCATCATTATCCAGCTTGTGAATAATTTGGTAACCCTTCATATAGTTGTTTAGCGCCTTATTATAATTTGCCTGTAACTGATAAACGTTACCCATATTCAGATATATAGACGCCAGGATATCAAGGTTGTCCAACTTAGCCGAATAATAAGAATCGCGGGCTTCATTCAAATACTCTAGACATTTATCATAATCAACATATTGGTATAAAGTGCTTATATTTAAATAAATACGAACTTCACCTATAGTATTATTTATCTTTTGGTAATTGGCTAATGCTTCAAAGTAGTTCTCAATAGCCTTCTCATTATTACCTAAATAATGCTCACCTAATCCCTTAATACGATAGGCTGCTGCTACGCCTTTAGTGAAGTTGATTTTTTTTGCCAATCGTAACGCCTTATCAGCATACTTTACGGTTTGCGTTGGGTCGGTAAGCCTTACATCAAAACCACGCCCTATAGTGCTCAACACCTCATTTGAATCTTGTTTGCTTGCTATATGATCGGGAAGTGCATATGCAACGCAACTTATCGCCAGCAACAATATAAGGGTGAAGAAATTTCTCATTAAACACATATTACGATAACCCAAAACAAATGTTTTAAATATAGTAACAAAGGGTACCAAAAATGAGCAAAAATTTTTTTTTTAATTTTTTTTTGAATGTATGAAAACTTAATTACTTTTGTAGTGTTGCTTTAGGTAACAGATATAAATAACTACAAAACAATTTTTTATGAAAAAGATTTTATTGATCGCCGCATTATTTGTTTCAACTGGTATCGTGTCATCATGTACTAAAGAAAAAGAAGTTGCTCCAACTGTAACTAAGGTAGCGGGTAACACTACTAACGATGATGACAATACTGAGATTGGTGGTGGTGGTTTAGGCACCGGTGATGGTGGTGTTGAGCGTCCGGGCAAACCGTGATAGAAGCTAAACAGTACAAATCCAGGTCATAACTTTAAAAAATTCATGAAACGGTTATTTATTTTATCTGCTTTAGTTATCACAGCGGGCGTCACAAATGCTTCGGCAACACCTGATGTCCGCGTAAAGCCGGGAACAGCTGCTAACACCACGGTTGCAGCTTTAAAACTGGCAGAAGCTAAAGCGGTATTAAGTAAAGCCAGTTCAAAAAGTGTAAAAGCCATACTAGGTACGGCTGATGGTGGCAGGTAATAACCTGTATTAACCATTGATTGCCTTGTTATTAAAGTTATAATTGGTATAGCTTTAGGTGTATATGCTGAGCATATTTTAGCCTTAAAGTTAAGTATTGTTTAATTATTGCGCAATAACATGTTTATAACTTTAGTCTTATTTACATAAGCGGGTTTAAACGTTGATTTGCAATTATTAATCTCTATCCTCATACGATGGATAAATTGATTAAGTTTTACCAGTAGTTTTGTAAACTACAGCCTGTTTAATAATCCTATATTTGCATCATTACCAAATGGGCAAAATATGCAAGTTATAAGACAGTATATTGAAGAGCATAAACAACGTATGCTCGATGAATTATTCGATTTGCTGCGTTTTCCATCGGTTAGCGCCGATCCGAAATACAAGGCTGATGTATTAAAAACAGCCGATTATACGGCAGCTAAACTGCGCGAAGCAGGTGCCGACAATGTGGAAGTTTGCCAAACGGCCGGCTATCCCATAGTATACGGCGAAAAAATTATTGATAGCACAAAGCCAACGGTTTTGGTATACGGGCACTATGATGTTCAACCACCCGATCCGCTTGAGCTTTGGGAAACCCCGCCGTTTGAACCTACAGTTCGTGACGGAAAGATATATGCCCGTGGTGCTTGTGATGATAAAGGCCAGTTTTACATGCATGTAAAGGCCTTTGAACTCATGATGCAAACCAATACCCTGCCATGCAACATAAAGTTTATGATTGAAGGCGAAGAAGAAGTTGGATCAAACAACCTGGGCATTTTTGTAAAGGAAAATAAGGAGCGGTTAAAGGCTGATGTTGTACTGATATCAGATACTTCAATGCTTAGCATGGAAACTCCATCTTTGGAAACAGGGTTAAGAGGCCTTTCATACCTTGAGGTTGAAGTTACCGGACCTAACCGCGATTTGCATTCAGGCGTTTATGGCGGTGCGGTAGCAAATCCGGCTACTATACTGGCGAAAATGATTGCCTCCCTGCACGACGAAAATAATCATATAACCATACCAGGTTTTTATGATGACGTTGTCGAACTTACAGACAACGAAAAAGACGCATTAAACTCAGCTCCTTACAATGAGGATGAGTATAAAAAAGATTTAGGTATTGACGAGGTTTGGGGCGAAAAGGGATACAGTACCTTTGAGCGTACCGGCACACGCCCTACTCTTGAAGTAAACGGAATTTGGAGCGGCTATATTGGTGAAGGCGCTAAAACAGTGTTGCCATCGAAAGCAAATGCTAAAATTTCGATGAGACTGGTACCCAACCAGGTTTCTGATAAAATCACACAGTTATTTACTGACCATTTCTCACTCATTGCTCCTCCTTACGTAAAGGTTAAAGTTACGCCTCATCATGGCGGTGAGCCTGTTGTTACACCAACCGATAGCGTGGCATACCAAGCCGCCCAAAAGGCAATTACCGAGGCATTTGGAGTTGAGCCTGTTCCAACCCGTGGCGGTGGCAGCATACCAATTGTAGCTTTGTTTGAAGCAGAGTTAGGTATTAAAACAGTGCTTATGGGCTTTGGTCTTGACAGTGATGCCTTGCACTCTCCTAACGAAAAATACGATATATTTAATTACTATAAAGGCATTGAGACTATACCGCTGTTTTACAAAAACTTTGCAGCGCTTAGTTAACTATACAACTAAAACGAATTTTAATTTGGGGTTTAAACTTTAGATGGTGAAAACTTTAAGCACGCATTTAACATTATTAAGTTAATATTTTGCTTGTTTAACTTAACACTAACAGTTATGCCTACGTCAAAGAAAAATTCAAAAAGCGAAGCTTCAAAAGAAATGAGAGATCCGAAAGCTTCAAAGCAAGAAAAAAGTGCCGCTGCTAAAGAAATGGCAAGCGACAACAAAAAAAAGAAATAGTGTATGCTATTTCCTTATAAACAAGCCGTGCTCACTAAAAGCGCGGCTTGTTTGTTTAGTGCTTTATTGAAATTCCTTGTAAATTGCCGGCATTATGATGCAATGGGAAAAGCTCATCTCGGCTAAACGATGGGGAATTGATAACGACGATGTTCAGGATCAGGATAAGGCACGCTCTCAGTTTCAGCGTGATTACGACCGGCTGATATTTTCTTCGCCCTTCCGTCGCCTGCAAAATAAAACGCAGGTATTTCCCCTGCCTGGAAGTGTTTTTGTTCATAATCGCCTTACCCATAGCCTCGAGGTTGCCAGTGTTGGCCGATCGTTAGGCGCTATATTTTACAACAACTTAAAAAAACAGGATAGCAAGTTAGACAAACGCCTGCCACTCATAAGTGAGGTTGGCAATATGGTTGCTGCAGCCTGCCTGGCACATGATATGGGCAACCCGGCTTTTGGTCATTCGGGCGAATCGGCTTTGTCAAGATATTTTACTGATGGTGACGGCAGTATTTATCGCTCTCGGCTTAGTGACGAGCAATGGCACGATTTTACGCATTTTGAAGGAAACGCTAATGCATTGCGCATACTTACACACCCTTTTAGCGGTAAGGGAAACGGTGCTTTTGCCTTAACTTATACCACGCTTGCATCCATAGTCAAATACCCATGCGACGCTATTGCCGGACATGTTAAAGGTAACATCCATCAAAAAAAGTATGGCTTTTTTCAGTCTGAACAAGCTAGCTTTCAAACTATTGCTACCGAGCTTGGTATGATTAAGGCTCATGATCACCCATTAATTTACAAACGGCATCCGCTTGTATACTTAGTTGAGGCGGCCGATGATATTTGCTACAACATTATTGACCTTGAAGATGCCCATCGACTTAAAATATTAACTTACGACAAGATAAAGGAGCTACTTATGCCACTTTGCAACAGTTTGCGCATGGGTAAATGGCTGGAAGACGAGTTTGAAGATGAAGATGCCAAAGTAAGCATTATGCGCGCCAAGGCAATAAACAATTTAATAACTGCCTGCTCTGAAGTATTCATGGAAAATCAGCAATCTATACTCAGCGGCAATTTCAACATGGGTTTAACTGATGCATTGCCTGAGCCATTTCAAACACCGTGGAAAACCATCAGTAAGATATCAGTTGAAAAAATATACAATTACCAATCAGTAGTGCAAATTGAGGTAGCCGGTTATAAAGTAATGGGTGGTTTATTGGAAGAATTTATACCTGCGGTAATGCATAATAACACGCACTATCATCAAAAACTGGTTAAGCTTATACCAAAGCAATTCATCACCAAAAACACTGATGTGTATTCAAAAATTCAGAGTGTGCTTGATTTTGTGTCTGGCATGACTGATCTATACGCAGTGGAACTGTACCGGAATATCAAAGGCATATCATTTCCGGCAATCCATTAGGTGTTCAACACCAAGCCTGCCGGTGCTCGCAGATCTTTATAACTAGTTAGTTAAAGCATTATTAAAGTATTTAATGTGCAGTGTGCAACGGCCTCTTTCGTGTTATTATAAAAAATTACATATTTGCAGCAATTATTTTAATCATACCCACACAAATTAGTTTATATTTGCGTTACCCGTATAAATAATACATTTATTAACTTATCAAATCGGGCGCTGCTTACATCCAATGCTTTTATTTAAAAAGTACAGCGCCGAACTAAAATTTTACTCAAAACAATTACATGGCTGCAAAAAATACGCCTGGAGAATTTGATTATAACTCAACCCGAAGCAAATTACTTTTAACCGAATATGGCCGCAATGTACAAAACATGGTTAAGTACATTGTAAACCTGCCTACCAAAGAAGAGCGTAACCGTTACGCAAACGTGGTTATTGAGCTTATGGGCTTTTTAAACCCGCACTTACGAGATGTGGCCGACTTTAAGCATAAATTATGGGATCACCTGCACATAATATCTGACTATAAAATTGATGTCGACTCTCCCTACCCTTTACCATCACCGGAAGCAATACACCTTAAACCCGAGCCGTTAGGCTACCCCAACCAGCGTATACGTTTCAAGCATTATGGTAAAACCATTGAACTGATGATTGCTAAGGCCAAAAGCATTGAAGAGCCGGCCCGCAAGCAACACATGGTACAAGCTATAGCCAATTTTATGAAAATGGCTTATGTACAGTGGAATAAAGACTCAGTAAGCGACGAAATCATTTTGAACGACCTTTATGAACTTTCAAAAGGTGAGCTTAAATTAGAAGATAATATCAACCTTAATAAGGTTGAGTACCGTACACCTGCTCAAAATTCGCGAAATAACAATCCGCGCAACAATCAGCAAAACCGTGGCGGTGGGCAGCAAAACCGTGGCGGTGGGCAGCAAAACCGCGGTGGTGGCCAACAAAACCGTAACAATAATCAAAACCGCAACAACGGCGGCTCAAGGAAATATTAACAAATTAAAATCAAGAGCTAAGAGCCAGGAACCAAGATTTCTATATAGGGTCTTAGTTTTTGGCTCTTTTTATTGAGAGGACAATCGCTTCCCTTATTTTTCCACCTTGGTTCTTGCCTGTTATCCTTGTCTCTCTGTTAAAAGCTCTTGTTTCTTGCTACTCTTTTAAACATCTTTGCAAACAAAATAAACCGGTGATAGTGTCTGTTAAACACTATATAAATTTTTTATGAAGAATGCTTTCGAAATTGTAGGTGGTAAAAAACTTAAAGGCGAAATTACACCTCAGGGTGCAAAGAACGAAGCCTTGCAAATCATATCGGCCGTATTATTAACCGCCGATAAGATAACCATCAGCAACATACCTGATATAAAAGACGTTAATAAGCTTATTGAATTACTTGGCGACATGGGCGTTAAAATTGAGCGCCTTGCTCCTGATACCTATACTTTTGAGGCAAGTAACATTAATCTTGATTTTTTCCAATCAGCCGAATTTAAAGCCAAAGGTGGCAGCCTGCGCGGTTCAATCATGATTGTTGGTCCGTTGCTGGCCCGCTTTGGTAAAGCCTCCATACCTAAACCAGGCGGAGATAAAATTGGTCGCCGCAGGTTAGATACCCACTTCCTAGGATTTGAAAAACTGGGCGCGCGCTTTGATTACAACCCGGAGGACGGTTTTTTCCGCGTTGATGCATCAGACCTTAAAGGCACTTACATTTTACTTGACGAAGCCTCTGTAACCGGCACAGCCAATATTGTTATGGCAGCAGTACTGGCTAAAGGCACAACCACCATTTACAATGCAGCCTGCGAACCCTACCTGCAACAACTTTGTAAGATGCTTAACCGCATGGGGGCAAAAATTACAGGCATTGGTTCTAACCTTTTGACAATTGAGGGTGTTACCGAACTGCATGGCACAGAACACCGCATGCTGCCCGATATGATTGAGATTGGATCATTCATTGGTTTGGCCGCCATGACCGGTTCTGAAATTACTATTAAAGACGTTCAGTATAAAGAGCTTGGTATCATACCAGATGTTTTCAAACGTTTGGGTATCAAAATGGAACTGCGTGGTGACGATATCTTCATCCCCTCACAAGACCATTATGAAATTGAAACCTTTATCGATGGTTCAATTATGACCATCGCTGATGCACCATGGCCGGGCTTTACCCCCGATTTGCTGAGCATCGTACTTGTTATTGCCGTACAGGCTAAAGGATCGGTGCTTATTCATCAGAAAATGTTTGAAAGCCGCCTGTTCTTTGTAGATAAATTGTTAGACATGGGCGCGCAAATTATTCTTTGTGACCCGCACCGCGCCACAGTTATCGGTTTAGATAATCAGGTTAAATTGCG
This sequence comes from uncultured Mucilaginibacter sp., assembly GCF_913773635.1. Classification (GTDB taxonomy): domain Bacteria; phylum Bacteroidota; class Bacteroidia; order Sphingobacteriales; family Sphingobacteriaceae; genus Mucilaginibacter. Next base: position 250,885 of record NZ_CAJYGQ010000010.1, on the reverse strand, counting down.
TGGTATTTCCATGACCTCTCCTGACATTCGTGCGGGCGTGTCGTTGCTTATAGCCGCATTATCTGCACAAGGTAAATCAACCATCTACAACATTGAGCAAATTGAACGCGGCTATCAACACATTGACGAGCGACTAAAAGCACTGGGCGCTGATATAACTCGTATCTGATCAAACTAACAGATACATTGTAATAAAAACCACTGCTTGTTCACCATCAGGCAGTGGTTTTTTTGTTTTTACCTATTCTAACTTCACATAAGCATGCTTAACAAGGTATTCAACCTTTACAAAACGGCTTATAGCGGCCTTGCCCGCAGTAGCTGGTATTTATCATTGGTATTGCTGGTAAACCGCAGTGGTACCATGGTACTGCCGTTCATGACAATTTACTGTACGCAACATCTGCACTTCACTATTGCAGAGGCAGGTATTGTAATGTCAATGTTTGGCTTTGGCTCGCTTGCCGGGGCATTCCTGGGTGGCAAGCTTACCGACAGGTACGGCTTTTACGACGTGCAATTTGGTGCATTGCTTATCGGTGGCATATTGTTCTTAATTCTTGGATTTCAGCAAAATTTGGTTGGCGTTTGCATCAACTCATTTATTCTAAGTTAATGCAATGATGCCTTCAGACCGGCCAATTCAACTGCTGTAGCGCATTACAGCACAACGGAAACGCGCACACGGTCTTACTCATTAAACCGGCTTGCAGTAAATTTGGGTTGGGCCGTTGGTGGTTTAATAGCATCGGTAAACTACAGTCTGTTGTTTTGGGTTGATGGTTTCACTAACATATTTTCGCTCTGCTGCTTATTAAACTGATGCCACGTTCGGGTGCAATTAAAGGCCTAGCCAGTGAAGTAACACATACTGTCAAGGCAGCATCAGCCTATAAAGATGTGCCTTACCTGCTGTTCCTGCTTTTTACTACATTGTTTGCAACTTGCTTTTTTCAGCTTTTTACTATACAGCCGGTTTTTTTTAAAACGCAATGGCACTATAATGAAATGTTCATAGGCATGCTAATGTCAATGAACGGTTTGCTAATCATTCTTATTGAAATGGTTTTAGTGCATAAACTTGATGGAAGGCGTCATCCATTGGTGTACATACCCTTCGGTGTGTTACTTACGGGCGCAGGGTTTGTCCTAACTGATATTTTACCAGGGGTTGCGTTTGCAGGAGTAATAATTATAGTTTTTTTAACCATGGGCGAAATTTTAAGTATGCCGTTTATGAACGCCTTTTGGATATCAAGGGCCGGAGATGGTAATACCGGGCAATACGCCGGGCTGTATAGCATGGCGTGGTCAACCGCACAAATTGTAGCACCTGCAATGGGTAGCTTTTTAGTTGATTTTAACGGCTATAGTTTTTTGTGGTGGGCACTTGGGCTTATAAGTATTGTATCGGCTACGGGTTTAGCCGCATTATATTATTATCGCTTTAAACCGAAATGCGGTAACGTAATAAAAGCGGCTGATGTAAACCCAACGTAAGTTAAATGGTTAAGTAAGTATGATTAAAGCGTTGATACTTGATTTAGATAACACCCTTTACCCGGTAAGCTCAATAGGCACTGAACTTTTTGAACCTTTGCTGCAGCTTTTAGAAAACAGCAAACCCCAAATTGATGCTGTAAAAATAAAACAGATTAAGGCTGAGATTATGCGGAGGGCGTGGCAAAAGGTAGCAGATGACTTTGAATTGAGCACTGAGCTAAAACAAGCAGGCACCGAAATGCTGCGTGAGTTGACTTATGATAAGCCAATGCAAACTTTTGCCGATTACAAGGAGTTAAAGTTAATCGACCTTCCAAAGTTTTTGGTTACCATGGGTTTTACTAATATGCAGCAAAGCAAAGTTAAGCAACTTAACATCAGCAACGATTTCATGGAGATCCACATCAACGATCCTGAGCTGACTAAAGACACGAAAAAGGAAGTTTTTCAGGATATAATGCTTAAATATACCTTTAAACCTCAGGAAATTTTGGTTATTGGCGATGACCCTGAATCGGAAATAAAAGCTGCACTTGATTTAGGTATACCAACGGTGTTTTATGACCGTAACAGTGCATATGCTCAGCAAAAAGCCGATCATCGTATCAGTAATTTTAAAGAGTTACCCAAGGTTATTGAGCAGTACGCTTAGGCCTGGTGCCTTAATACGCCAACAGTAACCAGCAATTGCCCAAGATGCCGCATAGTGTGCTCAGCAGCATGAGTGTACAAACCAATTACGGTTGATGGCAATTGCGCACGCCCAACACCTCTAAATTCAATAAGAGTTTGGGGGTCTTGGGTTTTTATTTGCACTAAAGCTAAATCTATTTGGTTCGAAAACGATTGAACCAAGCCAGCTACATTGGTACTGTTTGCATTAGGGTTACCCTCAGCTGCAAGATAATCAAGTTGCCGCTGGCTAAGTTGTTCTTGCCGAATGTAAGTAAATAGCCTGTCAAGCACACCGGTTAAATGCTGCAGATGGAATGCAGGCGATGCAAGGCTAGCGGGTTTCGTCCATAATGCTTGCTCGGGAAAGCCATTCATTAAATCTGTAATTTCTTCCCTTGCCTGCAGTAAAGCATGCGCCACGGGCTGCAATAACGCCGGAACATCATCAAGCGGTCCACGCAGCCAAACCTCTGGTTGTTTACTTTTCATACTGTAAAATTATGCTAAACTATACAATAGCGTATCATTTCAATCTAACATGATATATGTATTGATGATTAAACAGCCATTTACAGGTGTAACTGAGGTATGGTATAGCAATTGCAATAAGCCTGGCATTAACAATCGATCCATGAAAATACTCAACACATTTAGTTTTAAGAGTAAGTGGCATACCCTATCCGTTGGGTTATGTGCACTTTTGGTAATTACGTTTACAAGCTGTAAGCATACCAAACGTTCTGATATGGCGCAAACCATATATGAAGTAAACAAAAACAAAGCTTTTAATAAAGTTACTGAAGAAGGCTTTCAGCCGGTATTTCAGAAAATACTTGCCGAAAAGAAAGCCAAACTTAAAAACCCAAAAGTTATAACCGGATTTTACGAAAGCAACGGTTACGACCCCGTGCTGGTACTTGATCACATGAAAGGTGAAGACCTTAAAACTCTTGCGGCTTATTTGAAAAAGTCTGGTGAGCACGGCCTTGATCCTAAAATATTCCAGGCTGATGACATCAACAATCTGGTTGACAAATTTTACAGCAAAGACGCCATTAAAACTCCGGAAGAAGCTTACGAAACTATGGCCCGCCTTGAAGTTGCACTTGCTAACTCACTTATTAACTATACCAACGCTCTCCAGTATGGCTTGATTAGTCCGCGTAAAATTTACGCACGCTATTTCACTCAAACCCTGCGTCCTGATAGCACCTCAATGAAAAAAGTGTTTGGCATTGCCGATATGAAATCATTTTTAGATAGCATTCAGCCTAAAAGTGCTCAATATGTTGCTTTACAAAAAGCACTTGCATCAAACGTACAGGTTCCGGGTAAAACTGCTGAAGAAACTGACAGGATTTTAAAAGTAAATCTTGAACGCCTGCGTTGGAAAAACAAGCCTGCTGACAATAAGTACGTTATTGTAAATATTCCTGATTACCGTTTGGATGTAATGCAAAACGGCAAATCGGTTATGAATATGAAAGTATGTGTGGGCGAAGGTCGCAACATTGACCGTACTGATAACCTGGTTGAATATGATGAAAGCGATAAAGTAGACAGACCGTTTTCACGCGAAACACCACAACTTAACAGTGCGATATATACCGTGCAAGTAAATCCAATTTGGAACATACCAAAAAGTATTGCCACAAAAGAAATCATGGTTGCAGCAGCCCAGGACCCATATTACCTTTCAAATCATAATATGGCTGTTTATCAAAACGGAAAAGAAATTGAAGACAGTGAAACAATTGATTGGTCATCTGCCGGGCCTAACGACTATGAATTTAAACAGCGTCCGGGCGATAATAACGCGCTTGGTAAAATCAAATTCCTGTTTAAAAATAGTAGCAGTGTTTATTTACATGATACCCCTGCAAAACTTGCGTTTGATAAACCAATGCGTGCAGTAAGCCATGGCTGTGTTCGTGTTGAACGTCCGCTTGACCTTGCCCATGCTTTATTTGGCGACGGTAACAAATTTGAGACCATTAAATCAGACATGGAAGCAGGAAGCCCAGAACCAAAAGATATTGCACTGCCTAAGAAAGTGCCCGTGTACTTAACCTACACAACTTGTTGGGCAGATGAAAGCGGCACCTTACAATTCAGACCCGACATTTACGGGTTAGACATTGTGTTATTCGCACATTTAAACAAATATTTAACCGCATAAACATAAAAAAGGCTGCCCCACAAAGGCAGCCTTTTTGTATTAATAATTAAGATTCTTCTCTTCGTCCGTCATCTTAATCTGATCTGTTGATAATCTGGTTCCATTAACAACTACGTTCTTTAGTTGTAGACCTTTTAGGTTGGCTATATTATAAGCCTTTTTAACATTGTTTATAGTAACATTGGTAAGCTTTAGGTTTTGAACTGGTTGCTCTTTATAACCTTCAATTACCACACCGGTGTTTCCTCCATTTTCCACTTGCATATTACTCACCTCAATGTTTTTAATCAGCGGCATATAGTTGCCTGTGTCTTCGTAAAACATAGTCACCAAAATAGCTTCCTGTTTAACTTGCCCCACCTTGATGTTGCGCATGTAAATATTTTCAATTATGCCGCCACGCGCCGAGCTGGTTTTGATACGTAAGGCACGGTCAAGCTCAGGGCTATTCATGGTGCAGTTTTCGGCAAAAATATTTTTAGCACCGCCCGAAATCTCACTGCCTATTACTACGCCCCCATGTCCGTTAGCCATGGTACAACCTTGTATTATTACATTTTCACATGGTATACCTATTCTACGCCCATCGCGGTTGCGGCCAGATTTTAAAGCAATGCAGTCATCACCTGTATTGAAATAGCAGTCTTTAATTAAAACGTTCTTGCAAGATTCGGGGTCGCAGCCATCTGTATTAGGGCCTTCACTTTCAACTGTCACTTTATTAATGGTCACATTATTGCATAACACCGGGTTAAGTATCCACATTGGCGAGTTAATGATGCGCACCCCCTCAATAAGCACGTTATTGCACTTGTAAGGTTGCACAAACTGAGGGCGTAGGTAAAAGCCGTTTCCAAAACGTCTTTCGGCCATAGGCACATCTTTTTCAGCCATGGCAAATAAAGCTGGCCTGTTACCTTTGTCTACCTGGCTTGCACTACCCGCTTTAAATCCATATTCTTTTTTGCCCTTCCAAGGCCACCAGTTTTGAGTGGTGGCTTGTCCGTCAAGTACTCCCTCGCCGGTAATTGCTATATTTTTCTCGTTGTATGCATAAATCAGCGGGGAATAATTCATCAGCTCAATACCCTCCCACCGGGTAGGTACTAATGGCAAATAGTCATCAGGTTTGGTTGAGAATAATAAAGTTGCACCTTTTTCCAGATGCAGGTTGACATTACTTTTTAAATATACCGGCCCTGTTAAGTAGCGGCCCGCTGGTATAATTACTCTACCCCCACCAGCTTTATGGCAGGCATCAATAGCAGCCTTTATAGCTGCGCTACAATCCTTTTTACCCGTGGCATCGGCGCCATAATTTTTAACAAAGAATATGCGCTTAGGAAAACTCGGACGCTTGATCTTGGAAAGAACATCATCTAACTGACTCCACGGGTCTGTTTGTGCATACAGGTTTGCGCAGCCGGTAACGAGTACAAACAGCAGAACGTATTTAAAAAATGATTTTAACATAGCCGAATATACAGGTTGATGCGCTAACCACAAGAAACATTTAAGCTACAAACTATAAATGAGAAACTAAGAGTGCATGCAAACATCATTTTAATTTAACAAAGTGTGACGTATATTAGTGGTGCAGAACTATATGGCTCTGCACTGATCTTATCATAACAGTGAAACTAAACTCAATTATCACAATTATTTTTTGCTTGCTGATATCGGCTTGTGGCAAAAAAACAGAAGCACCTAAGCAGGCAACCACAACGCCCCCAACTACCGGCTCAAACCCAGGAGGCGGTGGCACAACTCCCGAAGATGTGCTTTACCATAAAGACGGTGACGTAAACAAGTTATATTATAACATGGCCAATGGTGTTAACATAGTTGTACTTGGTGATGGCTTTGTTAAGGAAGACTTAAAAAAGAATGGGGTATTTGACACGCAGGTAAAAAAGGTGATTGATTATCTTTTTACCGTAGCTCCGTTTAAGCAATACAAACAATATTTTAATACTTACGTAGTATATGCCGAGTCGGCCAAGCAAGGAGCTGCCGTAGGCTCAACATCATCCGATAATAAATTCGGTTCCTATTTTTCGTCTGTTACAGACAGGTTGCTGATAGCAGGAAACTACAACACCTGTTACGAATATGTTGATAAGGCTATTCCGCGCGCAATTGCTCACCTTGTAGTGCTTGTGGTAAACGACAGTAAGTACGGTGGTTCCGGTGGCAACATTGCTGTAGTATCAACAAATGAAGCCTCCAGGTATGTAATGGTCCATGAGGTGGGTCATACCTTTTGCGGCCTGGGCGATGAGTACATCGAAGAAGAAATTGCAGATAATTACCCGTTAAGCCGGCTACCAATGATGGCTAACATTGATGTAACTGCCGATGCATCAAAAGCCAAGTGGTCACACTTTGTTGGCCGTGCCGGGTACGGTGGCGTAAGTTCTTTTGAAGGTGCTTACTACCGTAGCAAAGGTATGTACCGGCCAGAAAATAATAGCTTAATGTCGAGTTTAAATAGTCTAAACTTCAACGCACCCAGCCGCGAAGCAATTGTAAAACGCATTTTAATGCTAACCGGCGTCACTTATAGCTTTGAAAATTTTTTGCGTGAAGATGCTGCATCAGCTGCCACAGCTTCTACAAAACTTAATATCAACTATGCCATTCCAAAAAACGATTTCTTAAATATGGATAGCCGCCTTCAGGAGCTTAAGGTCGAAGCAAAAAGACTTGAGCATTAGTAATCAAGCGTACCTGAAGGGCTTACTTGATTAAAAAATTATAAATTTGCCGGCATGACGCTTTACGAACAAATACAGCACAAGCCTTTTTTTATTTTGGGTCCTTGTGTTATGGAAAGTCAGGATTTGCTTTATCAGGTTGCAGAACAGGTTGCACGCGTAAAGGAAAAGTATGATGTTCCGGTTGTATTCAAATCATCTTTTGATAAGGCCAACCGCACGTCAGTTGCCTCATACCGCGGTCCTGGTTTGGAAGTGGGTATGCAAATGCTGCAAAACGTAAAAGAAAAGTTCGGGTTGTCTGTTACTACCGATATACATGAGAGCCATCAGGCAGCAACAGCTGGCGAGGTTTGTGACATTTTACAAATTCCTGCGTTTTTGTGCCGCCAAACAGATTTGCTTGTAGCTGCGGCAAATACCGGCAAAATTGTAAATGTAAAAAAAGCACAGTTCCTGTCGGGGCAGGATATGTTTTATCCGGCACAAAAAGTGGCCGAGGCCGGTAACACGCAAATTATATTAACCGAGCGTGGCAACATGTACGGCTATAATAATTTAGCAGTTGATTTCAGGAATATATTCGACATGAAAGCTTTTGGTTACCCTGTTTGTATGGATTGTACACATTCTGTGCAACGCCCGGGCGGTGCAGGTGGTAAAACCGGGGGCGACCGTACCTTTGTACCTATGATGGCATTGGCTGCAAAAGCATTTGGCACGAATGGTTACTTTATGGAAATCCACCCCGACCCTGACAACGCCCTAAGTGATGGCCCTAACATGGTAAAACTGCATGACCTAGATAAGGTAATTGAATCCTTACTAAGCTAATTTTCTCTTCTCTATAAATCGAAATCAAGTTTCAGCCGGTATTATGTTATAAGTTGTGTATCGGTTAGTACGTTAAACCAAGTCTTAATTATGCAACACATCGCGCAACGTGTATTTAATGATGAAATTGAATCGCTTAAAGAGGCTGCTGCACTTATTGATGAGCACTTTTCTGCAACCGTTGACGTTATTTTGCAAAGTAAGGGAAAGGTGATAATTACCGGAGCAGGCAAATCTGGCTTGATTGGTAAAAAAATCTCAGCAACGCTGGCAAGCACCGGCACCGCAAGTTTTTTCATGCATCCAACCGAGGCATTCCATGGTGATTTAGGTATGGTTGGTAAGGATGATGTGTTGATACTCATATCCTACTCAGGCGAAACTGATGAAGTAATCAAAATAATCCCTTTTTTAAAGTGGAATGATAACATAACTATCAGTATCACGGGCAATCCAAATTCAACTATAGCTAAGAATACTAATCATCACTTAAACGTACGTATAACGCACGAGGCCTGCGCACTTAAACTTGCTCCCACCTCATCTACTACAGCAACCCTGGTAATGGGCGATGCTTTGGCGGTAGCACTTATGGAGGCAAGAAAATTTCAGCCGGAAGATTTTGCACGTTTTCATCCCGGCGGAAGCCTTGGCCGTAAACTACTTGTTAAGGTAAAAGATTTGATGCGTACAGAACAGTTACCGTTTATTCATGAAAATGCTTCGTTCACTGATGTGCTGCTACGCATGTCAGAGGGCCGGCTAGGAATGGTAATAGTTGGCAATGAAACCTACGTTAAAGGTGTTGTTACCGATGGCGACTTAAGGAGGGCGCTTTTACGCAACCCCGATACATCTACACAAACTGTAAGCAGCATGATGAGCATTAATCCGGTTATAATACCCGCCGATGAATCAATAAACCATGCAGAGCAGCTTATGATTGAACGTAAAATTACTACCATACTTGTTGGCTCACCTACCAATCGTACTGTTTTAGGGATTTATCAAATTTACACCCGGTAGTAGTATCGTCAACAAAAATCAGTGTCGCGTTGTTACCCTTTCTAAATACAGTACTATGGAAAAGGACGAGCAACAGGATGTTTATAAAGACTTTAAGGAGCTTGTAAATATGTCGGCTTCAGTGTTAGAAAAATGGCTGAAGACTGATGAATCGAAAGATGCGGGATGGGATAGCGGCAACGGTGAATCTGTTGGGCATAAGTCAGGTGTTAAGATTGTAGACATCCTCCGCAAAAAGAAAGATGAATTAACAGGTACCGATTATAAGCATATGCAAAAGGTTGTGGGCTATATTAAAAGGCATACAGCCCAGCAACCATCAGGTAACTTAAAAGATTCAAAATGGAATTACTCCCTAAAAAACTGGGGGCATGATTATTCCAAAAAATAAATACTTTATATAATCCAGTTTATAATTGCGGCAAAGCAAATAAGAGCCAATATGCAGCCCTGCATTTTTTGTTCGATGGTTAAATTAGTTATGTTCATTTTATTAGGGGATATATAGCAAATATAGGCCTGGCGTACTTTTTTGCAAGGGTTTACAGCATTTTTAAGAATTATTTAGTTGTTTGACCATCTAGATAAATTTTTTTCAGTAAACACTTATTTTTTTTAAACAGGTGTTATGATTTGAACCAAAATGAAGGATTAATTAAGTACAATGTGACTGGTTTTTTAACCTGATATTTTCAACGAAAACATCCTTTTTAGGTGAGATATGCTACAAACAAGCTTAAATCAATTGCTGCCGCCTTTATATTAAAAGTTAAATTATGTCAATCCAATCAGTAAATCCTGCCAATGGCCAGGTTATTAAAGTTTATGAAGCGCACACTGATGAACAGGTGGCCTACAAAATAAAACAGACTTATGACGCGTGGTTACGGTGGCGCAAAAGTGATAGTAGTTTACGATCCAATTTACTACTTAAGTTAGCGGCAGTGCTAAACAAACGCAAAAGTGAGCTTGCAGAACTGATGGCCGTTGAAATGGGCAAGCCGGTCAAACAGGGTGCATCAGAAATCGATAAATGTGCGGCTGTTTGCGAGTATTATGCTGATAACGCTGCTAAATTCTTACAGGAACAGATAATTGAAACGGAAGCTCAAAAAAGCTATGTTACGTTTAATCCTATCGGGGTGGTGCTCGCCGTTATGCCCTGGAACTTTCCGTTTTGGCAGGTATTCCGGTTTTTAGCGCCGGCGTTAGCTGCAGGCAACTGCGGGGTGCTAAAACACGCTTCAAACGTACCGGGCTGTGCGCTTGTTATTGAAGATATGGTGCGCGAGGCTGGTTTTCCTGATAACGTATTTCAAACGCTACTTGCCGGTAATACCCAGGTTGATGCCATCATTGAAAACGAGTACATTAAAGCGGTTACCTTAACAGGCAGTACAAACGCTGGTATAAAGGTGGCACAAAAGGCTGGCTCTTTACTTAAAAAAAGTGTGCTTGAGTTGGGAGGCAGCGATGCTTATATTATATTAAAAGACGCTGATCTTGAATTAGCCGCCACTACCTGTACGGATAGCCGCTTAATCAATAGCGGACAAAGTTGTATTGCCGCCAAGCGTTTTATTGTAGTTGAAGCCATTGCCGACAAGTTTACAGCACTAATGCTAGAAAAAATGGAAAGCAAACGCGTTGGAGATCCTTTAGAACAAGAAACTGAGGTGGGCCCACAAGCCAGGGTTGACTTACGCAACGAATTACATGAGCAAGTACAAAAGTCTGTTGCTGCGGGCGCAAAATGTATTTTAGGTGGCACGATTCCTGAAGGTGAAAATGCTTTTTATCCACCCACAATCCTTACCAATGTAAAGAAAGGTATGCCGGCTCATGATGAAGAATTATTTGGCCCGGTAGCCGCTATAATTGTGGCTAAAGATGACGTGGAAGCCATTGAGATAGCTAACGACAGTGTATTCGGTCTTGGAGGTGCTATATTCACTCAAGATATTAAACGCGGGGAGCATTTGGCTGCTAACGATTTAGAGGCAGGCTCATGCTTTGTTAATTCATTGGTTAAATCAGATCCGCGCTTACCTTTTGGTGGCATCAAACAATCTGGTTATGGCCGAGAATTAGGAATGTTTGGCATTCATGAATTTGTAAACATCAAAACCGTTTATATAAAGTAAGCAAATCAGCCTCCTTTCAGCTTTTACCCTACCCTGACTGTGCATATTTTATCCTACCGTGCTTATATATTATCTTTGTCAACTATATGAGTAAGCACGGTAGAATTTTAGTAGCCATGAGTGGTGGTGTTGATAGTTCGGTAGCAGCAATAATGTTACATGAACAGGGCTACGAAGTTATTGGCCTTACCATGAAAACATGGGACTACGCTTCATCTGGTGGCAGCTCCAAAGAAACCGGCTGCTGCAGCCTTGATAGTATTAACGATGCACGGGCTTTAGCCGTTGGTTATGGCTTTCCACATTACATATTAGATATACGTAACGAGTTTGGCAATTATGTTATTGACAATTTTGTTGACGAATATTTAGCCGGCCGTACCCCTAATCCTTGTGTACTTTGTAACACGCACATCAAATGGGAAGCATTGCTTAAACGTGCTGATAAACTAGATTGTGAATTTATCGCTACCGGGCACTACGCCAACATTCGCCAGCAGGATAATGGCCGTTATGTGGTATCAAAGGGCAGAGACGAAAATAAAGACCAATCATACGTGCTTTGGGGTGTATCGCAAGAAAATCTGGCACGTACCAAGTTTCCGTTAGGAAGCTTTACTAAAGCCGAAATACGGCAAATGGCGCTTGATTACGGCCAGGTTGAGCTTGCCGGTAAAAGCGAGAGCTATGAAATCTGTTTTGTACCAGACAATGATTACCGTGCCTTTTTGCGTCACAAAGTTGAAGACCTTGATCAACGTGTTGGACCCGGAAACTTCATTTTAACTGACGGCACTATAGTTGGTAAACACCAGGGCTACCCGTTCTACACCATCGGTCAACGCAAGGGTTTAGGCATAGCTTTAGGGCAGCCTATGTTTGTTACGCAAATAAACCCGCATAATAATACGGTTGTGTTAGGCGTTGCCGAAGAGTTACAACGCAAGGAAGCCTGGGTAAGAGATCTTAATCTTGTTAAATACGAAAGTATAACCGAACCGCTGCAGGCAGTCACCAAAATACGCTATAAGGATGCCGGCTCAGAAAGTAGTATTGTTCAAATGGGCGAACACATGAAGGTTGATTTTCATCACCACGTTTCTGGCATTGCTCCTGGTCAGTCGGCTGTATTTTATGAAGGAAGCGACCTGCTTGGCGGTGGCTTTTTAATGTAGAAATCAACCCCGCCTCTCAATAAGCAAACCGAACAATTGTGTACAATTGCTGTTGCAATTATGAAAATAATAGCAGCAGAGAATTTGTGTTTCATATTCTTTGTGTTTATTTGCAGAAAATAAAAAGCATTTAATGGCTAAAAATCTACTCATTGTTGAATCTCCGGCGAAAGCCAAAACTATCGAAGGCTATCTTGGTAAAGACTTTACGGTTAAATCAAGTTACGGTCATATCCGTGATTTGGTAAAGTCTGAAGATGCCATTGATATACCAAATAACTTTGCACAACGATATGAGGTACCTGCCGATAAAAAGCAGGTAGTAAGCGAGTTAAAGAAACTTGCTAAAGAAGCAGAGATGGTTTGGCTAGCATCCGATGAAGACCGTGAGGGAGAAGCCATCTCATGGCATTTGTTTGAAACGCTTGGGCTTAAAAATGATAAAACTAAACGTATTGTTTTTCATGAGATTACTAAGCCGGCCATTATAAGAGCTATTGAAAACCCGCGCACCATTGATTATAACCTGGTTAATGCACAACAGGCCCGCCGCGTTTTAGACAGGCTTGTAGGTTTTGAGTTGTCACCAGTTTTATGGAAAAAGGTTAAGCCATCCTTATCTGCAGGACGAGTGCAATCTGTAGCCGTTAGGCTAATAGTAGAGCGTGAGCGTGAAATTAACCGTTTTACTCCCGAAGCTGCATTTAGAATTGTTGCCATATTTGGTAAAGGCCGCGACGCCTTTAAAGCTGAGCTTGCTGAAAGATTTGCGGAGCAGGCACAGGCAGAAAAGTTTTTACAAGACTGCATTGATGCTTCTTTTACAGTAAATTCGCTTGAAACCCGCCCCACCAAACGTTCGCCTGCGGCCCCCTTTACAACCTCTACCTTACAACAGGAAGCAAGCCGTAAATTGGGCTTTTCGGTATCACGTACCATGTCTGTAGCGCAAAAGCTATATGAATCGGGTAAGATTACCTATATGCGTACTGATAGTGTGAACCTGTCTGAAATGGCTTTGAATGCTGCTCAACAAGAAATTACATCCGCTTATGGCGAGCGTTACCATCAATCACGCAAATACAAAACAAAGTCAGCCAGTGCGCAGGAAGCTCACGAAGCTATAAGGCCTACTTACTTCAATGAGCATACCATTGATGGTGATAACGCCGAAAAGCGTTTGTATGAACTAATTTGGAAGAGGGCAATAGCCTCACAAATGAGTGAAGCGCAGTTTGAGAAAACAACAGCAAAAATTGGCATATCAACCCGGCCCGAAGGTTTAGTAGCCAACGGAGAGGTTATGAAGTTTGATGGTTTCCTAAAAGTGTATCTGGAATCAAATGATGAAGATGACGATAGCAACCAGGATGGTGATAATGCCATACTGCCACCTTTAACAAAAGGCCAGCAGCTAACTTTGCAGGAAATGACGGCAACCGAGCGCTATTCACGTCCGCCGGCCCGTTATACCGAGGCAAGCCTTGTAAAAAAGCTTGAAGAGTTAGGTATTGGCCGCCCGTCTACCTACGCGCCTACAATCTCAACCGTGCAAAACCGTGGGTATGTAGTCAAAGAGGAACGCGAAGGCAAAACCCGCAATTACCGGGTACTCACTCTTAAAGATAAGGCAGTTAAACAGGAACAAAAAACGGAAAACACCGGTGCCGAAAAAAATAAGCTTTTCCCTACTGACATTGGTGCCGTAGTGAATGACTTTTTAGTGCAGCATTTTAACGGTATAGTCGATTTCCACTTCACTGCAAACGTTGAAAAGCAGTTTGATGAGATTGCGCAAGGACTTACCGAATGGACAGCTATGCTTAAAGACTTTTACACGCCTTTTCATGAAGGTGTTGAAAGTACTATACAAACGGCAGATAAAGCCCGTGGCGAACGCGACTTAGGTGTACACCCTGAAAGCGGTAAAAAGATATCAGTACGCATAGGTCGTTTTGGTCCGTTTGTGCAAATTGGTGATACCGAAAATGAAGAGGAGAAACCTCAATACGCAAGCCTGCGGACCGGTCAAATGATTGAAACCATTACTTTAGAAGAAGCTTTAGAATTGTTTAAGCTTCCTAAGAAAGTGGGTGTGTTTGAAGATAAAGACATGACTGTTGCCATTGGCAGGTTTGGCCCGTACATTCGCCACAACAGTACTTTTTATTCGTTGCCTAAAGGCGTTGACCCTATGGGCGTGACTGAACCCCAAGCTATAGAAATTATCGAGGATAAGCGTAAAAAAGACGCCGAAAAGCTCATCAAGACGTTTGATGAAAACTCCGATGTTAAAATTTTAAACGGACGCTGGGGACCGTATATTGAATTTGGGAAGTTAAACGTTAAAATACCTAAAGGTAAAGAGCCTAAGGAACTTACTTACGAAGAGTGTAAAGCCCTTGCTGATGCAATGGAGAAAGATCCAAAAGCAAAGAAGCCTGCAGGAAAGAAATTTTCTAAGAAAAAATAATACAACGCGCCTGGAGACAGGCGTTTTTAGTTATATGATAAAAGATTTGCCACAAAACATTGTTGAAGATATTGCCGTAGCCGTTGCGCTTGAAAAAGAGAGTATTGAAAGTAAGGTTTGGTACGTTTATATAATAAACTTAAAGCAGCAGGCCATTGAAAATGTATTGATTACCTCAAAAGGATATGGAGAAAAAGACGGTGAGCAGGTGAAGACATCTACCTTACGTCATATGATACCGCTGATTGAGGCCGGAAAGTTTGCATTAATAGAACCGATTGATGAACAAACTTTTGGCCTGAACAATGAGTACTGGATAAGCTACTATATTGGGAAAGATATATATGACAAGAAGTTCATCTTTTTGCCCGAAAGCATTGTTGATGGAAACTTTATAAAGCTGCCTGTATTAAACAAGGTTGGCGTAATGATCAAATAATATTGGAGTTAGTCCTCGTTGTAAATTTACCAGCAGTAACAACTATTGTAAACGTTTTAGCTGCTGGTATACCTTTTCGGTAGGTAGGCCAACAACGTTTGTGTATGAACCGTTTATTCGCTCAATTGCTGTTATGCCTACCCACTCCTGTATACCGTATGAACCAGCTTTATCCATGGGTTTATACTTACTTACGTAGTTTACAATCTCCTGCTCGGTAAGCTCACGAAAAAACACCTCCGATACGTCATGAAATAAATTATAATTGCCTTTGTGCAGTATGCAAACGCCTGTTACTACTTTATGAACCCTTCCTGAGAGTACTCTAAGCATCTCAACAGCATGAGCCTCATTATTGGGCTTGCCTAAAATAAGGTTATCGATTGTCACAATAGTATCTGCTGTAAGTACTATCTCGTTGTTGACTGTACCATCGTAAGCTTCAGCTTTTTTACGGGCAATGTAAACGGCAACTTCCTCAGGCGTCAGCCCTTCCGGATATGACTCGTCAACCTCTTTAAGTACAATTTCAAAATCAACATCCATTTGCTTCAACAACTCCTGCCGGCGTGGTGATTTTGATGCCAGAATGATTTTAGGTAAGCTCATGACTGTTTAAAGTTGAAATGTTTATGAAGATGGATTAATTTCAAAACTGAACTACCAGCTGTAAGCTTCAGCACCCATCCATTTACCCTGAATTTTTAATGCTTTTTCAATAACGTCACGTGCACACCCTTTACCGCCAGTTAGTGGAGAGATGTATTCACAAAGCTCTTTGATTTCTTCAGCGGCATCTGCCGGACAAACCGGCATGCCAACCATTTTCATCACCTCCAAATCAGGTATATCATCGCCCATATACATCACGTTCATCGGGCTAATACCACGCTCATTAATGTAAAGCTTAAAGGTGTCAGTTTTTACGCTGCAACCTAAGAATATATCTTTAATACCTAAACTGCTTAAACGATGTATAGCTATTTTTGAGCGGCTGCCAGATATGGCGCATACATTATAACCGCATTTTACGGCTAATTGTAATGCGTATCCATCTTTTATATTGAACGAACGCGTTTGTTCGCCGGCTTCGTTCACATATACCGACCCATCGGTTAATACACCATCAACGTCAAATATAAACGTGGTAATGTCTTTAAATTTTGTAAGCAATGTTTTGTAAAGTTTATATCAAATCAAACAATTTTAAGAAAATAGTTGAATAAATCCTACTTAAAATTATTGATTATCACGCCATTCGTAAACCCAGGCAGATTGTATTTGCTCCAGGTGACCTTCGTTTGATTCTTCGCGCGTGCCGGCAAAATTTGGAATAGTTAACACCCACTCCAGCAAATCGGTAAAGCGTATACGGTAAATTTTAGATTCGTTAAAATCATCGCCAAACTTTTCATAAAGCCCCATGGCAATATCTTCATAATCATTCCAATGAATTGGAAGTGCAAATTTATCGTTATTCATTATTGTATGTTGTAATCTATATAAAAGGATTCGCAATTCATTTAAGCCAACATCGGTCTGTTGTAGAGCATTATTAATGCTTATACCAAGGCCATTAATGACCCATAAATGCCGACTGATCCGGAATAAGCACCTCTATATCACCATTGATAATTACGCACTGGCATCCTAAGCGTGAGGTGATGCGCGGATTAACCGCACGGTCAATAAAGTCCTCCTCTTTGTCTGAAATTTCCTGTATGTTATCCATACCCTTTGTTACGTAAACATGACAGGTACTGCAGCCGCAAACACCGCCACAGTTGTGTTGTAATTCAATGCCATTCTCAAGGCAAACATCCAGTACAGATTCGCCTGCGGCTATCGGAAGTTCAACCGGTGCGTGGTCGGGCTCCTCAAAGCTTATTTTAACTTTAAAAATATCCATTTTGGCAAAAGTAACAAAATTACTCAACCCTGTATTGCCCCTCTCCCATTTTGATGATACACTGACTTAACAGCTCATAAATTTCTTTCGAAACAGGCTTATCTTCCAGCAAATTAAGGTGCGCATCCATCGTATTTTTATCGTTACGTATAGCTGGCCCGGTTTGCACTTTAGCCGGTAACTGCACCTGCACTTTTTCTGCGGTTTCTAAAATAAGAGGGCGCATTAAATTAAAATCCAACTGATGTGTGGCTAAAAGTTCTTGTGCAACATTATACAAGTAGTTAGGAAAGTTGCAGGCAAATACCGCCGCTAAATGCAATATTTTACGTTGCGCCGAATTTACCTCGCTCACGTTGTTACTTATGCTATAAGCAAGTTCTTTCAACATAGCGATAAGATCTTCATATGCACCCTCAATGCATAATGGCACCGTGCTGAAATTTACCTCCCTTATTTTGCTGAACGTTTGCAATGGATAAAAAACTCCGGCATGTTCGGTGTATTTAAACAAAGACTCAATGGGTGTAGCGCCCGATGTATGGACTATAGGTTTTTTATGTACTGCCAGTTGTGAAGCAACACTGTCTATTACGCTGTCACTTGTACTGATGATAAACAAATCTGTATCGGTATTAATCATCGTCAAATCATCAATGGCTTCTGCTTTCAGGTGATACGCCAAAAGATTCGCATTGTGCTGATTGCGACTGTACACCTGCACTATGTAATGGCCCGCATTTTTAAGAGCAGCACCTAAATGTGTAGCTACGTTACCTGAGCCGATGAGGGTGATACGCATGATTCAATTTGTTACTTGTTGCTATTTGTTAATCAAAAATCTTAATACGGTTATGAATATCATACAAACAATATTGCCGATGATAGTTAACCCATCATCGGCAATATTGATCTATTCAATCCATCTTTGTTAGATTGTTTTAAGCTCTTTGTTTCTTCTGAATATTGACATCAGGAAACCAATAACCATTATAATGGTGCCCGACCAAAAGAAATTGATGTAAGGGAACTCAATGGCCCGCATTACAATGTATGATTTTTCGCTTTCGGGCTGTTCTAATACCGTAATTTCAAATTTATTATCAGAAGGTATTATTTTAGTAAAACGGATTTTCAAACCGGCATCGTCAACTTTGCGGGCAAAATCAAATGTATTGCCTCCCTTTATCATAAATACAGGCTCGGCCTTGTAAGTTTTGTCGTGCGAGAACACATCCAGCATAGCACCAACTGCTACATCATTTTTACCTAAAGGTATATTTTGCAATTTAGGAGACTTGTTAAGATTACGCAATACCATGTAACCTTCTCTGAAACGGATGGTGTCACCTAAACTTACTTCGTGAACAACAGGTGGATTGTATTTTTTATCGTCACCTGCATGATCTTCCGCAACCTCGGTAGCTCCTGCAGCCAAATCTTGTTCCTGCTTAATAGGCGCTGCTGTTATGTGAGTATATAAATCGCGGAAGAGATAATGCTTTGTATCAGGAGATGAAACCAAACCCATTTTAGCGTTAGCCTGCGAATTAGGTTTCAAAACAAAGTGCTCAGTTACATTACCCGTTGCATCAACTTTTTTGTAATCCACCAAAAAGTAATGGTTAGGTGCTACAAGTGAATCGCCAACGTAGGTTACTTTGTAACCACCCATATTAACCGGCTGATTTTTGTAGAGCATTATATTCTCGCGCGCGTCACCGGCTTTGTCAAAGTCTTTCACCTGTATAACACCGCTTTCATTTTTTGATACTACCCTACTTGTACCTGCAGCTATCAACGCACCAACCAACAATAGGGCAAAACCAATGTGAGCCACTGCCGAACCAGCTAATTTGAATTTACCCTTAAGTGAATCGGCCAAAATTTTCGCATTGGCTAGCACCCCGTAAACTGATCCAAACATAGCGAGCATAAATACAACCTTAAGCTTGTATAAACCGGTTATGTAAATGATGATTGCACTAATAATAGCAGCTACTACCAGGCATACCAAAGTACTAATAAAAAATTTGGCAGGTTCGGTTCTTTTGTATTTCAAAAATTGAGTAAAACCTAAAAATAGGGTAACCACAACTGCAAACCCTGCCTGAAACATGTTATACAACGTAATAGGATTTGCCGGAGGAGCTATTTTAGTCCCAAACATGGCATTCCAAACAGGGAAAGATGTTACAATAACTAGTTGCAAACATGATAGCGCCAGGAATGATGAGCCAACGAATATCCAAAATTCCCGCGAGTAAGTTTCTTCTTCCTTTTTCGAGAACGGAAGATCTTTCCAACGCCATATGAGTAAACCCACCATAATGCCAAGGAACACCAGCACATCTATAACAAGATGCCAAAACATACCAAGATCGGTAAAAGCATGTACCGATGTTTCGCCCAGAATACCACTACGTGTTAAAAATGAAGCATAAAGCACCAATACGAAGCTTAGCATAGTGAGCAGGGTGGCGGTGAAGTATGAGTGTCCGGTGTTTTTATAAACAATTAAAACGTGAACGGCCGCAATAAGAACCAGCCATGGAATAAGCGAAGCATTTTCTACCGGATCCCAGTTCCAGAAACCGCCAAAGTTAAGCGATTCATATGCCCAGAATGATCCCATAATGATACCAGTTCCCAAAATCATTACCGCAAATAAAGCGTAAGGAATTGCAGCAGCAACCCATTCCTTATATCTGCGCTGCCATAAACCTGCCACGGCATAAGCAAACGGAACAATCATTGAAGCAAAGCCTAAAAACAAAGTGGGCGGGTGAATAACCATCCAGTAGTTTTGCAGCAAGGGATTTAAACCATTACCATCTTTGATATATTGCAAGTAATCGGGCCTGCTGAATATTGGAGCTTCAATAGCATCGCGCAACATAATAAATGGTGAACTGCCTATGCGTTCGCCAAACATCTCAACACCAATCAGCATTGAGCTTAGCAATACCTGCGACAAGCTTACCACGGCCATAACAGGCCGTTCCCATGATTTAGCCTTCCAGATAAGAACATTACCTAATAACGCTTGCCAAAAAGTCCATAACCAAAAGCTGCCTTCCTGCCCTTCCCAGTAACTGGATATAATGTAGTATACCGGCAACGTACGTGATGAGTGCGCCCATGCATAATGGTACTCAAATAAGTTATTATAAATAATATAAAACAGACAACAACCAATTGCAATCACCGAAAAGGTATTTACAAAAAATGCCACGCGGGCTATGCGGAACCAGGATTGATCAGAAAGATCAGACTGTTGTTTTGCAGAAAAAAAGTAACTGATGGCAGCAAGCAATGCCGAGCCAAAGGACAGGATAACAAATGCCTGCCCAAGGTGCCCCGGTAAAAGGTGCTCCCCTGTAAAAACTGTGTTCATTAAGTAAGATTATAAGTTAGCTTGTTTGGCAGAAACCTCGGTTACCTCAAGCTTATCTTCGGTATATTTAGACGGGCACTTCATTAAAATTTTTGAGGCATGAAACTCCCTGCCCCTCATTTGTCCGGTAAGTACAATCTGCTCCGAACGTTCAAAATCCTGAGGTTTGGTTCCGGTAAATACCACCTTACATTCTTCACCCTTATTATCAAGCATGTAAAATGAAAAGTAATTGGCATCTTTAGTAGGATCGTAGTACAGCTCTTTGTTTTTAACCAAATGGCCTACCACATGCAATTCTTCGGTAGTGGCACCTGCATCTTTGAATGAACCGTAAGTACTTGTATTTGAATATGTACTGATGATAACTGCTATAGCAATAGCAATTACAATAATACCTAAGATAGAACTTTTCTTCATTGAAAATTACCTGTTGTAAAACAATTTACAAAAATACAAAACGTATAACCAATATAATTTATTACCGAAGATATATCTTATTTAGAACTATTCTTAACAATACGCTATTAACGCATAGCCTTATACATCTTTTCAAGATCGATGTAGTTATTGTACTGCATGAAAGTTTTACCTACCTGGGTCAATAAGGCTTTACTTTGTAACTCATCCTCCCCTTTCATCAGCGGTGAATTGATGCTCAACACCCTGCCATAACTGTATGTGCACAAGTAAGTTTGTTTTACTACGTTTGATTTGTCTCCCTCAGGCAAATAATATGTCCAGAATAAATATGGCTTATTGTTAAGCGTAAGCCACTCCGTTGTGCTTATCAACTTATCAGCCTTTAAAATTTTCTTAGCGTAATCAACTTCCGATTGTACATATCCTAAAACAAGTTCTTTTTGTTTGTCAGGTGTGCGCGATAGTGTATCATTGATAACAGGTGTAAACGCAAACTGCAAAACCTGTGTACCAACCAATATAACATATGGGTGTTCTGTGGCCTTAACCTGGTTGGATGCTACATCCAGGGTAAGCGCACGCTTGCGGCTTGTGTAAGCTACCCTTGCACCAAACTTGGTTTTAATTATTCCGGTTTCGAAGTACTCGGGGGGAGCGTTTTGTGCAAATGAACAGGTTGCATATAACATTAATGCAAGCAGGCCCGGTAGAAATCTCATTACTTTGATTAGTGAATTTGTAAATGCTTATTTAGCAAACAAAAATAGCGATAACCATTAGGGTTATCGCTATTAAAACGGTTTTTAAACCAAATAAGTATTGCTGGAATTATTTACGGCCAAACACCTAAGTTTTGGTATGAAACAGCAATTTTATTTATTGCGCCTACAAAAGCAGCAACGCGAAGCGTTTTTGCCTCCGGGTTATTGCGTAAAGTTTCGCGTATTTCATGGTATGAACGAATCATAGTATCCTCCAAGCCGGAGTTAACCAATTCAAGCTCAGTAGCACCTTTGATGATAGTTTCGCGCTGAAGCGGAGTTAATGAAACGCCGGTAATGCCTTCAACCATGTTAACTATGTTCAAGTTTGAGTTTTCTTCAAATCTGCGATTCATACGACCGAATGAAACGTGTGAAAGATTTTTCAACCACTCGAAATATGAAACGGTTACACCGCCGGCATTGGCATACATATCAGGTACAATTATACCACCGTTTTCGTAAAAAATGGCTTCTGCCTCAGGTGTAGTTGGTCCGTTTGCACCTTCAACTATAATTTTAGCTTGCAGGTTACGAACGTTTTCTATTGTAATTTGATTTTCTAATGCAGCCGGTACCAGTATATCACATGGCTGCTCAAGTCCTTCTCCCGAACGGGTAAATTCCTTTTTAGCACCTGCGAAACCCAATATTGAACCTGTGGCTTTACGGTGTTGGAAAACAGCGTCGTAATCAAGACCGTCTTCACTATAAATGGCACCTTCATATTCGCACAAGCCAACAATGGTTGCGCCAAATTCAGACAAAAACTTGGCCGAGTAGTAGCCCACGTTACCTAAGCCTTGTACAATTACCTTTTTGCCTGTTAACCCGGCTGTTAAACCAAGTTTTTGCATGTCTTCGCCAACGCTAACACATTCCCGGGCAGCTATGGCAACACCACGGCCGGTAGCTTCTCTCCTGCCTGCAATACCGTGCAACGCAATTGGCTTTCCGGTAACGCAACCTAGTGCATCGCCCTGGTTAGGGTTCATGGTTGCATAGGTATCAGCAATCCAGCTCATTTCACGCTCGCCTGAGCCATAATCTGGTGCAGGTACGTCAATGCTTGGACCTAAAAAGTTTTTCTTTGTCAGTTCAACAGTGTAACGGCGGGTAATGTTCTCTAACTCCTGTACCGTGTAGTTTTTTGGATTGATTTTAATGCCACCCTTAGCACCACCAAATGGTACATTAACAATAGCACACTTATAAGTCATTAACGCTGCAAGCGCCATTACCTCATCTTCGTTAACCATTTCGCTGTAACGTATACCACCTTTGGTAGGCGATTGGTGATGCGAATGCTCAACGCGCCATGCATCAATAACTTCAAAGCCGTCACCTTTACGTATAGGAAAGCGGAAACGGTAAACACTGTTACATGATTTAATTTGATCTAATAAACCGGCATCGTGTTTGGTAAATTGAGCTGCGTGATCAAAATTGGCGCACACATCTGAAAAGAAATGAGTGTCTTGATCGGATATAATTAAATTGCTCATATATGAATTTGATTAATAATTGGTAAAGTTTTACGCAATAAGAAGTTGAATTAAAAGTTAACACATTGCAAGTGCCAAAAAAGTTTTAGTCTTTGTGCTTTTCAATACGGTTTAAACGCCTGTCCATACTGAACAGGTATAAAGCCAGGCCAACAAATACAATAACTATGGTACCTATAACAACGTATATTTTTCCTTCGCTCCGCATAGTATCAGCCATTTCAACATCTTGTGCAAATGCGCCTAAATAGCCTATCAACAATACGGCTAAACAAGTAAGTTTCTTCATGGTAATTTATAAGGAGTTGTTTTTATTTTCGATTAAACGTATACGGTAACGCAAAGTTGCAATCCATAAGGCAATAAGCATCCATCCTATAAATGCAGGATATAATACAGCACGCATTTCGTTAGTCATGTCATACTTACCAAACGCCGGATTGCCTCCATTACCAGGGTGTAATGAATCGGTTAAACGTGGCAGTATGAACAATAGAACCAACATTATAGGGAAAGCAAATATGTTGTAAATGGCCGAAATACGTGCACGCCTCTGCTCTTCATCTATGGCGTTTCGCAAAACCAGGTAAGCACAGTAAAGCAAGAAGGCTATTGCCGCGCTATTTTGTTTAGGGTCGTTACTCCAGTATTGTCCCCAAGTATATCGTGCCCAAAGCATGCCGCTCAGCAATCCCAAAATATAAAATATTATACCGGTGTTAACGCTCTCAATAGCAATCAAATCATACTCCTCCTTGCCACTGGCTAAATAGCGCACGCTGTAAAAAACCGATACGCCAAACACCAAAAACATAGCCATCCACATGGGCACGTGGAAGTATACGTTGCGTATGGTCTCGTGCAAAATAGGTAATTTAGGAACAGTTAGCATGAACCCGGCTACCAATGTATATAACACCAGCACAACACCTAAAATTTTCCACCAACTTTGATATATAAATTTCATATAAAATTCAACGCGCAAAGGTAAAACAATTACTTAAAATTACTATGCTTACATAGCAATTATCATATAGGCTAAGGCTTATATTGTTGACCTATATACGGCGGTGTGTAAGTTGCAGATGGTTCAAAGTCTACAGGTAGCAATTCCGCTATTTTATTTTTGGACCATGTACCTTCCTGCAGCGGACTTGGATTTGATAATATTGAGCCATTTTTATCAAACAGTATATATGGCGTATAAAGCGTTACCACACTTGTTTCAAAATTTTCCCAATCCAGAGGCCGGTAAATGTCTTTAAAATCCTGCGTTTCGCGCTTTTTGGTGTAAACGACGTAAAGGCACTCCGGAAACGCCATGCCGTATATACCCTGCCTGTCTGTCTCTTTAACAACCTGCTCAATTTTCAGTGGGTCGCGGTAGAGGTGCTCGTGATATTTTGGCAA
This sequence comes from uncultured Mucilaginibacter sp., assembly GCF_913773635.1. Classification (GTDB taxonomy): domain Bacteria; phylum Bacteroidota; class Bacteroidia; order Sphingobacteriales; family Sphingobacteriaceae; genus Mucilaginibacter. The sequence goes on along the minus strand of NZ_CAJYGQ010000010.1, from coordinate 226,315 downwards.
CTGATATTTGTTTACCCAGTATCTTAATGAATCGCTGTTTACACCGTCAAACTTATCAATCTTGCGTTGTATAACCGGGTCGGGCGGGCGCTCAGCATTTGGTCGTCGGGCCAAGATGCGCATAACAAAGCCATCACGCTCGTAATTACCATCAACCAGCGAGCGGAAAAACTGCATTGCCGATCCGTAGTAGATGTCCTGCCTACGCTGCTCCCAAATTTTCCTTTGAGCCGCGCTTCCGGGTAACTCCTCGTATAATACCTTTCCTTGCCAGGATATTATATTGTTTAATTTATCGCTTTTAAAGTTTTTAAGTAGAAAACGTATGCGGTAGCCTAATGCTTTATTTTCAATATTAATGAAATCATAAGATAAAGCTGTAAGGGTTCGCTTTGATTTGCTGTAAATAAGTACTAGATCATGCGGATTAGATATTTTACATTGCCTGGCGTAAGCAGATGTGCCAAAAAACTCGGCCAGAAACATTTGATAATTTGCCTTCCAATTATCATTATTGGTAACTACTACATCCTCCAGTTGCATAACACGCGCTCTCATTTCCACGTTTATAGCTATTGGTGTAGCGTTAACCAAAACCTGTTGCGTGAAGTCTTCAAATCCTACTGACGTAGCAACCAAATCATACTGGCCGGGCCTGATGTTGCGAAGTGTGAAATTCCCAGCTTCATCCGTGGTTGCTCCAACGGTAGCATTACTTAAGAAAACGCTTACTTTAGCTAAGGGAGTCTTGGTATCTGCCCGTACAATTTTGCCACTAATGGTACCCGTTTGCGCTTGCGCACCGGCAAACACCATCAGGTTCAGTAAAAGCAAGAAGTATACACGCAATAGTCGCGCAGTAGAAATCTGATAATTGCTTAATGCAAGAGAACCGGCACCAAATGTCATCAATCGCGCCATAAAAACGGAAACAATATAAGCGATACAGCTATAACAATTACGTTAATAGCACCCAACACACCAAAATTACCGTAAGTAAGACTGCGTTCCACACCATCCATGGCACTCTTACTAATTTTTACCAGCAACATAATAACAGGTATTATTACCGGGAAACTCAATATAGCCATCAACGTTCCATTGTTACCGGCTTTTGCGGCTATGGCCGAAACCATGGTAAATACTGTAGAAAACGTAATACTGCCTGATAATACTACCAGGAAATACCATAAGGAATCACCAACGTTATTAGTAAAAAACAAGGTGTAAACTACAAGCGCCAATGTGCTTAACAAAGCCATGAGCAAGGCGTTGTATATAGTCTTTGATAAAATTATAGCATGCGGACTTGCTATGGTGTAGTAATAAAGCAAGCGGCTACGGCTTTCTTGGAGGAAGCTTTTAGCAATGGCGTTTACAGAAGCAAACAGAATTATTATCCAAAACAGTACGTTCCATACTACCGGGTAACCCTGGCTTTTTGTAAAGCCGGGTGTTAAGTTGAAAGCTATGTAACAAACAAAAACCGTTGATACAATATAAAGCAGTACCCCGTTAAATGCATATTTAGAGCGCCACTCTAACAATATTTCTTTCCTGAGCAAATAACCTGTTTGGCGCAATAATTTCATTACTGCAAATATAAGAAAAAGCTTTTGCGGCTACACTTAGGTTTTGTTACAGGTAGCAAAACCCGGAAATAATTTAAGCTAACTGTTTACCCTTTGATATCTCAAGCAGATGTTGCATTTTTTCGTGTAGTTGGTATGGCTGAAAAGGTTTAGATAAAATATCATTCATACCAGCTGAGAGCGCCTGCTGCTGCTCATGGTCAAACGTGGCTGCCGATAGCGATATGATTGGTATACTGCGCTTAGGTTCGGCAAAGTTCATACGGATGTTTTTAGCGGCATCGTACCCATTCATTTCGGGCATATGCGTATCCATCAATATCAGGTCAAAATCTTTTGCCAGCAATTTATCCAGCACTTTTTGTCCGTTGTCTACTATCTCAAAGTTTACGTTCCAATCTTTAAGCATTTTAGACATCATGAACTGGTTTACCAGATTATCTTCAGCAACTAAAACGTGTACATCTGTAAATGGCATTAAGCTTCTTTGCTTACCCCCCCCAGCCTTCTCGGGCTTAGGCGCGTCAGCAACAGCATACCAGTTAGTGAAGTTAAACACACTGCCGCTACCAATTTGGCTACTTACGGTAAGTTCGCCTCCTTTTAGTTCAATAAGCTTTTTAACAATGGTAAGCCCCAAGCCTGTACCGCCGTATTTTATAAGTGTATCGTCTTCAGCTTGCTCAAAAGAATCAAATATTTTAGCAAGTCGGTCACTGGCTATACCAATACCGGTATCAATAACACTGAATTTGATTTTAACGTTACTATCAACCTTTTGCAACACCGATAGTACAAGCTTAACATAGCCGCGCTCCGTAAACTTAATGGCATTGCTAAGCAAATTCATTACAATTTGATTGAGACGTAAGGCATCAAAAAGCAAGCATTGAGGCACATCGCTATCAATCTCCAACAGCAAATCAATGTTTTTCTCGTCGGCTTTGTATTTCAGCAAATCAAATGTGGACTGAACAACCTGGCGCACATCATTAGCCTTACGAATAATGCTAAATTTACCGGCTTCAATTTTTGAGATATCAAGCACGTCATTAATAACTCCTAATAGTGACTGCGACGACACATCAAGTAAATCCACAATATTTCGTTGATGCTCGTTAAGTTCACCCTTGCGCAGCATGTTTGTAAGGCCAACAATACCATTTACGGGTGTGCGCAGTTCATGGCTCATATTGGCCAAAAAACTTTCTTTAACCTTGCGCGAGTGCTCGGCCGCTTCTTTTGATTTAATGAGTTCCTGCTGATAGCTTTTTTGTGGAGAAACATCACTTATATTAATAAATAATATTTTATTATTATAAGTAATACGACACTCGGCCCAAATAGTACGCTTGTCAAACGTTTCTAATTGATATTCGGCTACTGCAAAGCTCATGTTGTTATTCACAATCTCTGAAAGCTTTTTACGCAGTTTTGGCTGATCGTCCGGCACGGCCATATCAACAATACTTGTTTGCTCAAGCTCATTAACCTGATAGCCTAACAACTTTTTAACAGCCTGATTTATTGAAAGTATGCGAAAGGTTTTAGCATCAACAGTGGTAATGATATCAGCAGAATTTTTAACCATTATGGCATAATTCTGCAACTCCTCATTCTTTTCCCTGATGTCTTTCTGGTATTGGGCTAACTGGATAAATGCATCAACTTTGGCTGATGTTATATAAGGGTCAAGTGGCTTATACAAGTAATCAACTGCACCTGTACCAAACCCTTTTACTGCGTACTTTGATTCTTTGGAAATTGCTGTTACAAATATGATGAGTATGTCTTTAGTTCGCGGGTTTGCCTTAAGCATCTCCACTAACTCGAAGCCATCAATCTCGGGCATCTGCACATCAACCAGGGCAATGCTTATCTGGTTTTCCCAGGCAATACGCAATGCCTCATTTGGTGATGTAGTAGATATGATATTAATATCATCGCGGCGGAGCAAAGCCTCCAACGCAACAATATTTTCTTCCCTATCATCAACAACTAAAATATTAACAACACTCATAATAAGTGGGTAAAGGTACAAATATGATAAGCTAAACCTGTAATAACTGAAATATTTGATTTGAACTTAATACGTAATCTGCTGCATTAATGTTTATCGCAGCCGCAGGCATATCCTTCATCTCTGCATCAGCCGGATCTTGTACTATAGTAAGCGACCCGTTATTACGCAGTTTTAACAACCCCTCTGCCCCATCCTGATTGGCTCCTGACAAAAGCACCGCTGTGCACTTGTCTTTAAAAACGTCTGCAGCACTTTCAAACGTTACGTCGATAGATGGCTTAGAATACCAGACGGCTTCTGATACATCTAAACTAAATTGTTTTTCATTTTCAAGCAACGTATGGTAGTTTGCCGGTGCTATGTAAATAGTATTACTATCTATCTTATCCTTATCGCTTATCTCGCGAAGGTACATACGGCTATTTTCGGCAAACAGTTTTTCAATTTCACTAAAAAAATTTTTTTTACGGTGAATGATGATAATTACCGTTTTGTTTAAGTCGGCAGGAAAATTTTTAACTGCATGAAACAATAGCTTGAACGACCCGGCCGAACCCGCAAGCAACAAAACTTTGGAGTTATGCCACCTATTTTTAATATCGTTATTAAGCTCCAATTTTCTGATAGATATTTTCTTTAGAATTTACTGTCTTGAAACGCCTCTTGAATGCATCAGAGCGTATGGCCTCCTTGCTGCCAAGACACAAAAAACCTAACGGACACAAACTTTTGTAAAACAAGTCCAAAATCTTTTCCTGCAAATGCGATTCAAAATAGATGAATACGTTACGGCAACTAATCATTTGAAACTCGTTGAAAACATTGTCAGATATCAGGTTATGAACCGAGAACAATGTGTTTTGCTTCAATTCGGCCTGTACGGTTGCTGCATCATATAAAATGGTGAAATGATCGGTAATTGTGCCTGGCAGTCCACTGTACTGGTAGTTTTCCGCGTATGACTTAATTTTACGCAAACTATAAATACCCTTCTTTGCTTCCTTCAGCACCTCTGTATTTATATCGGTACCGTATATAAAAGATTTTTTATGTAATCCGGCTTCACGCAGTAAAATAGCTAATGAATAAGCTTCCTCGCCCGACGAGCAACCAGCGCTCCAAATTTTCACATGCTGAAAGGTTGACAAGTAAGGTAAAACTTGTGCATTCAGCGCCTTATAAAACAAAGGGTCGCGAAACATCTCAGTAACGTTCACGGTAACCTCTTCCAAAAAGTGCTGAAAGAACGCCGCATCGTTAATTAAAAGATGCTTGAGGTCATAAAACTCAAGCTTCTTTAACTGCATAATACGCGTTATGCGCCGTTTTAGTGAAGCTTTTGAATAACCCGAAAAATCAAAACCATGTATTTTTTTTACAACGTTAACAAGCTCATCTATTTCTACAGGTGTTAAACCTTGCGTGTCTGTACTTTCATTCATCATAAATTACCCCTCTAGCCATAACTGCATCAATGATATCAAACGATCCATATCAATTGGTTTAGTTATGTAATCATTAGCGCCGGCGGCCAAACACTTCTCTCTATCTTCTTTCATAGCTTTGGCCGTTAGTGCTATTACAGGTAATTTATTCCATTTGTTTTGTTTTCTTATTTGTCTTGTAGCCTCATAGCCATCCATTTTTGGCATCATAATATCCATTAACACAATATCAACTCCTTCGGTAGCTTCAAGTTTTTCAAGCGCTTCATCGCCATCGTTGGCTATCTCAACAATTAAATCATATTGTTGCAATGCACTGCTTAAGGCAAATATGTTACGCATATCATCATCTACAATAAGCACTTTTTTACCTTTAAGGCTGTCTTTCCCTTTGTTTGCAGCAGAGGCTTTTGGAGCTGATTCTAATGAAGGTGACGAGCTTACCTTGTGCAGGAATAAGTTAACCTCATCAATCAACCTATCGGCCGATTTGTTGGTTTTCATTACCATGGCATTGGCATACTGCATCAGGCGGTTAACTGATGTTTTATCCAGTTCCATAGCTGTATTTACAATTACCGGGAGCTCGGCAAAACGCTCAATGGCTTTGATACGGTCAAGTAAGTCAAGGCCCGATTCATCCGGTAGGTTCAAATCCAGTATTACACACTGATATTCATTTTGCTGCAGCATGTTGAATGCCTGTTGGCCATTGAATGCCTGATCAACCGTAATTCCCTGTTTTTGCATCAGGTCCTTCAATGCCTGACTTTGCGCCTCGTGATCTTCAACCAGTAGTATTTGTTTAAACGAAACACCACTTTGGCTCATCATATCGTTAAAGAGCTTATCAAGCGTTTCGGTGTTTATAGGCTTTTTCATAAAGCTTATAGCACCCTCTTTACGCACCCGATTTGCAGCCGCCTCACCGGCAGACATTAAGTGAACCGGTATATCTTTGGTAGAAGCATCTGCTTTCAACTCTTTCAATATTTGCCAGCCATCTTTACCCGGCAACATAATATCAAGTATTACGGCATCAGGCATGTTGTCTTTGATAAACTCAGGAGCATTGGTACCTTCATTTAGCATGAGGGCATCATATCCATGGTCACGGGCGTAATCTTGTAATATGTCGGCAAAGTTTTTATCATCTTCAACAATTACAACCAGCGGAGTTGTGCGGCCTGGTTTAAGTATTTGGGCCTGTGAAGCCGGTTTTAGCGGCTCAGAAACAGGTTTAAAGCTTTCAACCGTTGGCACCTGTGGTTCTTCTTCGCTGCGGGCTGTTGGCGTACCTGTCACAGGAATTGTTAAAATAAATTCACTGCCTCGGCCAACCTCGCTGGTTAGCGTAATTTCTCCGCCTAAAAGCGCCGCTAATTCCCTGCTTATCGAAAGGCCTAAACCGGTGCCGCCGTACTTACGGCTGGTTGATCCATCGGCCTGCTGGAATGCTTCAAAAATAATTCGTTGCTTTTCGGGAGCTATACCTATACCACTGTCTTTAATGGCAAAACTAATGGTTCCCTCATTTTTACCAGGTAGCGCCTTAATAGCTATGCTGCCATTTTCAGGAGTAAACTTGAAGGCGTTTGAAAGAAGATTTTTAATTACCTGCTCAACCCTTACCTTGTCAGTGAATATAACATCAGGCACGTTAGTTACCTGATTGGTGAAGCTTATATTTTTATTACCGGCAACTTCGGCAAAGAGCATCTCCATGTCTTTCAAGATTTCAGACACACGGATGTCATCATAATTTAAATCAAGCTTGCCCGATTCAATTTTTGATAAGTCAAGAATATCATTGATAAGCGTAAGTAGGTCATTACCGGCGTTAAAGATTACGCTGGCGTATTTAATCTGATCTTCACTTAAATTATCTGTCTTATTATCTTTTAATATACGCGCTAACACCAATATACTATTCAACGGTGTGCGCAACTCGTGGCTCATATTGGCCAAAAACTCCGATTTGTATTTGCCGGTAGTTTCCAGCTCCGTAACCTTTAGGTTTATGGCTTCGCGAGCTTCTTCGATAGCTTGATTTTTTTCTTCAAGCAAGCTGGCCTTTTCTTCAAGCTCGGCGTTGATGGTACGCAGCTCTTCCTGCTGAACGCGCAACTCTTCTTCCGAAGCCTGCAGCATCTCAGTTTTGTTCAGGAGCTCCTCGTTAGTTACACGCATTTCTTCCTGCTGTGCTTCCAACTCTTCGGCTTGTTGCTGCGTTTCTTCAAACAAATCGTGCATTATGGTGCGAGCCTGTGCGGTGTTAATGGCTATGCCTATGTCATCGGCTGCAGCTAAAATATACTCTTTATCAACTTCCTTAACCTGCTGCTGGAACGCAACTTCCATTACGCCTTTAAGCTTTTTGTCAAAGAAGAATGGCACGATAAGTATCTCAGCAAGCTCCTGATCAATAATTGACGTTTGCAGCTTTAGCTTATCATTCAAATTGCCTTTAATGGTGGCCGACTTTTGATCCTGAGCTACCTGACCCATCCAACCTTCGGAAAGCTTGATTTTGGGTTTCACCACACTTAAATCATGGAATGCATAGTAAGAATAAAGATCTAAATGCTCATCACTTTCATTGTATAAATACAAAGTTCCGCTTAGGGCGTTAGTATATTTACAAACCTCATTTAGTACATTTTCGGCAAGTTCTTTTTCATTTTGCTGCCCTTGCATTTTCTCGTTTAGCAAACCTATGCCTGTGAGCAGCCAGTTTTGCTGTTCATTATTGGCAAGTACTTTTCCAAGCTCAATATTGGTATCTTTAATCTCTGCCTCAATTTTCTTTTGCTGTTCAAATGTCTTTTGTATATAAAAGAATAATACAACAATAATGATGAGAAAAATTATTGAACCCGTGGTTATAGTTAAAATAGTTGAATAAGCAGCTTCTGTTGTTTGTGCTTTTCCTAATGTTAAAGAACGTGTCTCAACCCGGTTAATTTCTTCAATAGTTGTGCGTATGCTATCCATTAACGCTTTACCATTGATGAGCATATCGTGAGCCACCATGTACTCAAGACCTAAGTCGTCACGCTTCTCAACATTGGTTTTCATTAACCCCAACTGGTTGTTGGTTAACGTAAACAGCATGTTTACGTTGCCTTGCTGGTCGGCATCGTTAATAACCAAACTCTCGAGCTTTGATAAGTTTTGACTGATACGTGGCAAGGCAGCATTATACGGATCTAAAAACTTAGGCTTGTTTGTTGCCACGTAACCGCGCATACCGGTTTCAGCGTCAATAAGGTTTTGTAATACATTGCGTGATGTAGTTACAATTTCCTGGCTATGCTCTACAGATTTTTGATTATCTTGAAGCTGGTTGATGCTGCGGAAAGAGAATATACCGACTATAAATACCAGCACAATGGATAACGCAAAGCCAATTAAGACCTGCGTGCGGAAGTTTAACTTAAGCATTTTATAGGATAAGAATGTAATATCAGCCCTTGCGAGACTAACGAATCAAAGCTAACAATAAATCAAAATATGTTGAAATAAAAATCTTTTCGTACGAGGAATTACCTATTATAGTTACCACTTCTTGAAAACTACAAATACGGCAAGCATAATCAACCCAAAACCTACCATATGGTTCCAGGCAATTTTCTCGGTTTTAAAAAACAGCGTGGTAAATATCATAAAAATGGTAATGGTAAGTGCCTCTTGAATTACTTTGAGTTGTAATAAGCTAAAGGGGCCTCCCTCCTCCTGGAAACCGGCCCTGTTGGCAGGTACCTGGAAAAGGTATTCAAAAAAAGCCATACCCCAGCTAAGCAAAATCACCATTATAAGCGGTAAATTTTTTGCCCATTGAAAATCTTTGAACCGCAAGTGCCCGTACCAGGCAAACGTCATGAACGTGTTAGAAATGATAAGGAACAATATTGTTTTTATTCCACGCGCCAGCATATTAAATCAATTTCATGACTTAACATCATTTGTTGTCGTTTGTTGCGTTAGCGAAAATCTTTCTTTCGGGTTGGCAAGGATGCTTAAAACAGGGCCGGCAAAAAGCAAGTACCAGCCCCATTTAAATTTTATTTGATGTGTAAAAAAGCCCGCGATACCCTTAAATGGTATGAAGCTGAAAAAATCATGCACCTTTAACTGCGCTGCAGTAAAAACCAATAATACTAAACCCAACCCTATCCAGGCCGCAAGGCGCGCAATAGTAAATTTTCGCAATATGATGCAGGCTAAGCCTACTACCGCCATTAATAAGACAACCATGCCAAACGCCTTTTCCAAACCGTACAAATTGTAAGTTTTTAAGCCAAAAGCGGTAATTAGAGGGCACCATGTACCGGCTAGTAACAATATAAATCCAACAAATGACAAAAACGATTTTGGCGACATAAGTTTGGGCTATTAATTTTTGTAAAGAGATTCGTAGCGGTTAAAGATTACCGTGTAATTTCCATTTTTTCGGCAAAATGAGCACAGTAATCGCGTAAATCTTCCACAATATTTGTTTCACCTGTAGCACGTAAAAAGCTATCGCCCATGGTTTGCAGCGTTTCGAAGAAAAACTTCTTCATTTCATCAACCGGCATATCTTTGGTCCATAAATCAATACGCATGGTATTTTTATAATTATGATCCCAGAGGGCCAGCATAAAAGATTTTACCGGAACTGCATCTTTGTTTGCAGCATCAGTAGACTCCCAGGTAATTTTTTCAGGAACGTTATTATCGTCAAGATCTACAATTAATTTAATCTCAGCTCTTTTCATTTATTCTATTATTATTTTACAAGTAAATATATAACCACTGTAAGCGCTATAAAACTGCCCTCAATAAGCCAAAGGGCTTTTAGGTCTTTAAAAAAATTACGAAAAATCATGTCCAGGAAAGCCGAGCCCACAGCGTAAACCAAAAAAACCAGAGCAATTGCGCCGGTAAGCTGCTGTGGCTGCTTATCAATAATACTTGCCGGTTTAAACAGCCATGTAATTAATGCCAGTACTAAAAAAAATGCTGTGGCAAAGTTTAGGGGAGTTATTCTGATTTTCATTCTTTCCGAAAATTATCTTTTGCGCAAGGCCTTACCGCGGGTTGTTTTTGGTTTACCATGTTTTTTTGCCAACTGCTGCTTGTGGCCAAGCTTTGGCTTCTTTTCTACACGCTCCTTTTTCTCATGGAAGGCACCTTTGAAATCAGGGTCTTCTCTACGCTTCTGCAGGTCAATTTCACGTGCCTGCTCCTGACGTTCCTCGTAAGGTGTCTCTTCAATAAAAACATCCTCGGGTATTTGCTGCACGGCAATTTGCTGCCTTATAAGCTTTTCAATTTTGCCAACGTAATATTCTTCTGCCGGGTTACAAAAAGTTACCGCTTCACCGCTTTGATACGCACGGCCCGTACGCCCTATACGGTGAACATAATCTTCAATAACAATAGGCACATCAAAGTTGATTACATGGCTTACATCACTCACATCAATTCCTCGCGAGGCTACATCTGTTGCCACTAAAATTTTTATATTATCATTTTTAAACGAGTTGATAGAATTAATACGCGTATTTTGGCCTTTATTGGCATGCAACACTTTAACCTGCTGATCATCATATTTACGCACTAAAAACTTATAAACGTCTTCGGCAGCATTACGGGTTTTAGTAAATACAATAAGCTTTTTGATATCCTCGTTACGGTCAAGCAGCTTTTTAAGAAGGTTTATTTTAGTTTTTACATTTGGTACGTGAAACAGTGATTGCGTTACGGTTTGTGCGGGCGTGGCCTGGGGCGTAACTTCAATTACTGTAGGAAATTCAAGAAAATTGCCAGACAGGGTTTGAACCTTATCAGACATGGTAGCCGAAAACAGTAAATTTTGCCTTTTGCGAGGTACCACTTCCAAAATGCGGTTAATTTGCGGCATAAAGCCCATATCCATCATTTTGTCGGCTTCATCAAGTACAAGTACCTGCAGTGGCTTTGTAACAATGTGCCCGGCAAGATAAAGATCCATAAATCTGCCTGGGGTAGCTACAATTATATCAACGCCCTTCTTTATATTTTCTATCTGAGTTTTTGGGCCCAAGCCTCCGTATAATATAACGGTACGCAAATCGGTATTGGCGGCAAAGCTGCGTATGTTTTCCTCGATTTGCATTGCAAGCTCACGCGTTGGAGCTAGAATTAGCGCACGTGCATCGTTACCCTGTGCATACTTTAACTTCATGATTATTGGCAATACGTAGGCGGCGGTTTTACCTGTACCCGTTTGCGCAATGCCCATCACATCCTGACCGTTTAAAATAGGCGGAAAAGCTTTTTCCTGTATCGGTGTGGTTTCGGTATAGCCGGCATCAGCAACAGCATTTAATATTTGCCGGTTAAATTTAAAATCATCGAAAGGTACGCCCATAGCGGGCAAAGATACGCTTTTAGTAAAGAAGTGGGAAAGTACTTGGTTATTGAGTTAGTCGGCAAGCGGTCATTTTACCAACAAAACCATTAGCCAATATAACATTTAGCTAATGTTAAATCATAAAAATGCCCGGGGGCCATACCAGCGTCCCGGGCAAATCAACAATTACTATTATTGTGCGTTTACGGTTGTATTCAGTTGGCGTGCCTCTTCTAAGTGAGCTTTCAAAGTCGGCAGTTTTTCGCGCGCAAAATCTTTCAGATCGTCATCTTCAACGTTGTTTGAAGCTTGTTCAAATAAGTTCACCTGCTCCTCGTGCGATTGTACCATTAAAGTGGCAAAGGCCTTATCAAACGCTACACCGGTTAATGGCATTAAAGCATTAATTTTGTTTGATGTTTTTCAAGCAATTGCGTTGGTACGGTAAAACCTTCATTATTAGCCAAGGTGGTTAACTGAGTACTTGCGGTAGTATGGTCAGTAACCATGTGATGACCGTAATCTTTTACCTGCTGGCTTACACCTTTCTGCTCGGCCATAGCACCAGCCTGAATTTCGAGCATGTTGCCGCTTGCTGCTTCATTTACAAAAATCTGGTTCTGCATTTTCATTGCATCATCATCGTCATCATCTGAGCATGCCGAAAATGTGAAAACACTTAGCGCAAGCATCATAACTAAAATAAGTTTGTTTTTCATATCGATTAATTATTTTACTCAATAAGAAATAAACATAACACATGTTTCAGTTCTGGCGCCTTTAGGGTATTTATCCCGTAACTATGGGTATTAATAACGCTCTTGAGTAATCACCGCTGTCCAAATATTTGAAGGCACATTAAAACTTATAGGCCATAAATATTTAAATCTGCATACCTTTACCTCATGTCATCCATTCTCATCAAATCTGCTACCGTAGTTAATGAAGGCCAAAAGTTTGTTGCCGATGTTTTAGTAAAAAATGGTTTAATAGAGCGTATAGACAATAACATTGATGCTCATGCCGATGAAGTGATTAAAGCAGAAGGGCTGCATCTGCTGCCCGGCGCAATTGATGATCAGGTTCACTTTCGTGAACCGGGTTTAACGCATAAAGCTGATATAAATACTGAGGCGCGCGCTGCTGTGGCCGGTGGAATTACCTCTTTTATGGAGATGCCCAATACCGTACCAAACACGTTAACCCAGCAGCTTTTGCAAGATAAGTATGATATAGCCGAGCAAAACTCGCTCGCTAACTACTCATTTTACATGGGTGCTTCTAACGATAACATTGAAGAAGTTTTGCGTACCGATGCCCGCAATGTTTGCGGTGTGAAGGTATTTATGGGTTCATCAACAGGTAATATGCTGGTGGACAACCCCCGAACTTTGGAGAACCTGTTCTCGCAATCTTCTATGCTGATTGCAACCCACTGTGAGGATGAGCAAACCATCAAAAACAATCTTGCACACTATAAAGAATTATTGGGTGATGATATTACCATTGATTATCATCCTAGAATTCGTAACACCGAAGCTTGCTACCTTTCGTCATCAATGGCTGTTGAACTGGCTAAAAAGCACGGCGCAAGGTTGCACATTCTGCACATCTCTACCGCAAAGGAAACCGAGCTTTTTGATAATACCATCCCACTAAAAGATAAAAAGATTACTGCTGAGGCTTGCGTGCATCACCTATGGTTTAGCGACGCCGATTACGCTACAAAAGGTAACCTGATAAAATGGAACCCGGCAGTTAAGACGGCTGAAGACCGTGACGGTATTTTAAAAGCTGTATTAGATGGACGCATAGACGTTATTGCAACTGATCACGCTCCGCACACAATTGAGGAAAAAGCACAGCCCTATCTGCAGGCACCATCGGGAGGGCCGCTGGTACAGCATGCCTTACCAGCTTTGCTGGCCTTGCACCAACAAGGCAAAATGACGCTTGAACAAATTGCTGAGAAAACTGCGCACAACGTAGCAACCTGTTTCCAGATTGAAAAGCGTGGATTTATACGTGAAGGCTACTGGGCCGATTTGGTGTTAACCGACCTTAATAAGCCCTGGGAGGTAACCAGGCAAAACACTTTATATAAATGTGGCTGGAGTCCTTTTGAAGGCACTACATTTCCGGCGAGTATTACTCATACCATAGTATCGGGCAACTTAATTTATAAACATGGTAACTTTAACGAGACAATAAAAGGTAAACGCTTAACATTTAACCGATAATTAGTATTTTCAAAGACTATTCAACGTTAATAACCTGCTGATTCAATGTACAATCGTCGTAAATTTGTTAAACTTTCGGCCGTAGGGGCTTCAGTTTCGCTCATATCAAAAACTGTAGCCGGTAACACAAAAATGGTCACCAAAGCCCATAGCCTGCCTATAGTGATATCAACCTGGGGTTTTGGTATACAGGCAAACCAGGAAGCCTGGAAAACCTTATCAAAAGGTGGCCGTGCTGTTGATGCTGTTGAGGCCGGTGTTAAAATTCCCGAAGCTGATTTAACTAATCATACTGTCGGCCGTTCGGGTTACCCCGACCGAGATGGACACGTTACGCTTGATGCCTGCATTATGGATGAGAAAGGCAACTGCGGATCGGTTGCGGCAATGGAGTACATTGCTCACCCAATAAGCATCGCGCGGCTGGTGATGGAAAAAACTCCGCACGTAATGCTGGTTGGCGAAGGGGCTACACAATTCGCTGTTGAACAGGGTTTTAAAAAAGAAAAACTACTGTTGCCAAGCTCGGAAAAGGCATGGAAAGAGTGGCTTAAAAAAGCTGAATACAAACCAATAATTAACATCGAAAACAAAAAAGGCCTGCCCGGCAATGAGTATAACCACGATACAATTGGCATGCTGGCTATTGATGCGCAAGGCAATATATCAGGCGCATGCACTACCAGCGGTATGGCTTTCAAAATGCACGGCCGTGTGGGCGATAGCCCCATAATAGGTGCTGGCTTATATGTTGATAATGAAGTTGGCGGTGCAACAGCCACAGGTGTAGGCGAAGAAGTAATACGCAACGTAGGCAGCTTTTTAGTGGTTGAGCTTATGCGCCAGGGTTACGCACCCGAAGCTGCGTGTAAGGAAGCCGTGATGCGCATTGTAAAAAAGAAGCCCGAAATTGCCAAGGAAATACAGGTTGGGTTTTTAGCCATAAATAAAAAGGGTGAGTATGGCGCTTTTGCATTACAGAAGGGATTTAACTTTGCTGTATGCAATGAGGACAAGCAAGACCTCTTAATTGACGGGAAAAGTTATTATTGACCTACGCTTATAATATTAACATTTACGCTATATTTAACTTATTAGTTCATAAATAAGTAACAACCTATATTTTTTCGTCAATTTAATATGAATATTGCTCTTGAGGTTTGCGCTAACTCTGTAGAATCGGCAATTGCTGCTGAAAAGGGCGGCGCCACACGTATTGAATTATGTGACAACCTTCATGAAGGCGGCACAACGCCATCGTACGGACAAATAAAAGTTACTTTAAATAAAATCAATATACCTGTACATGTACTGCTTAGGCCCCGTACCGGCGATTTTTTATACTCTGACGCAGAGTATGAAGTAATGAAAGAAAACTTAAAGATGGCTGCAGAGCTAGGCGCGCATGCCATAGTAACCGGCATGCTGCACCCAAACGGAACTATTGATAAAGTAAGGTGTAAGGAGCTGGTAAAAATGGCAAAAGATGCAGGCATGAAAGCTACCTTTCACCGCGCTTTTGATCTTTGTGCAGATATGTTTCAGGCATTGGAAGAAATTATTGAAATGGGGTATGATTGTATACTTACCTCAGGCAGTAAAACCACTGCAATTGAAGGCGCCAGCAAAATTGCTCAACTCATACAAAAAGCAAACGGGCGTATATGCGTAATGCCCGGCGGCGGTGTGAGCGAATATAACGTAAATGACCTGGTGCATTTTACCGGTGCTACAGAGATACATTCATCGGCACGCAAAATTCGTAAAACGGGCATGCTTTACATGAACGAAAACATATTGTTAGGACGTAGCGTAGGTAAAGATTATGATATAGACGAAACCGATGCAGGCCGCGTGCGCAGTATAATTGAAAAGGCTAACGAGCCCTACCCCTTGCTAAAAGATACTCAGGGGCAGTATGAGGCTTAGCCTGTTACGCCCGTTTCCTCCAAATAAATCTTCATCCATCAAACGCGTATAGCGCAGCCCAAATGTTATGGAGCTTTGATTAAACCATTGGGTATCAAAATACAACTCCGCTCCTGCCGATCTGAAATTTGCCTTAAACGTTGTGCCGTTTCGATAGAAATCCGTACCACGGGTGTAGTCGTAAAAAATACTTCCGCGCAGGCGCATAACGTATAATAAATTGCCAAAGCCGGCATCAGGGTATGCTACGGGAAAATGATAACTTATTCCGGCTTTGTATAAGCGGTATAAATTATCAGCTGTATAACCGCGCGAAAACGGCAACTGATTAGAGAAAAAGCTATAAGCCCTATCCCGACGCTGATGAGCTGCATTGATTACAATACTATGCGTAGCTAATATACCCGGAAAATAGAAAGTACCGGATGCCAACCATTGGTGCGCATTTAAGCTGTTTATTGTATTGCGATAGCTTAGCGTTACGCTTTGCGCAAGCCGCGGATTGATAAGCTGGTATGGCTTTGCAATTTGATTGTTGAATGTAAACGAATTATTTATGTAAGTGTAATTAGGAAGCGAACCTTTGAAAGCCTGTTGCCTTACATTATTCATACTTAGATTAACGCTGCTTGTGAAGGTAAGGCGCGTATAGTTTTTGCCACCGGCAAAAAGTAGCGGCACCTGAATACCGGTTTGCAACCTCGTTTCGTTCCAGTTTACTTCAACTACATTGCGGTTGGCATCAAAGCCGTAGTCGCGCCGGTCTAGCGTGTAATCAACCCTGCCAAACAGGTAAGGGAAAAAGGCGCCATAAGTAGTATTAAAACTTAATTGTTTATACCCTTCATTACGGTTATAACCAAAGGAAAGCTCAGTTTGCAGGGTATTCAAAATGTTTTCGCCCATTAAAGATATACTGTAATCAGGGTCATCAATACTAGGAATCAGACTATGGAAGTTAAACGGATGAGTAAGTTTTGAATACTTTTTGGCAGATGTGGCAGCTGGAGCCGCCGATGCAATTAAGTTACTGGCCGGTTCATTTTTTAATGATGAAATATTGAAATCAGGCAACTGCGAAGTTCTAACAAATGGTTTAAAGCGAAGATTTTTCCTTTCTGTCTGGTGTATTTGATAACCAAACGCGCTAAAGCTTACCCACCCTACTCTATTAGAGCTTACAGCGGGCTGATAGTTGCCGATGTAATTACTCAACGAGTCGCCTTGCAGTTCATACACTTTACGGTCGGGTATGCTGACGGCAAACAGCTTGTCGTTGATACCGGATGTGCCTGTGAAGTAAATAGTATCGCGCTGTACAACAGGAAATGCTTTGGGTGCTATGTCTTCAGGTGTGAGTTCAGTTAACTTTCCACTTCCAACGTCAACTAACGCAATACTCATATTGCCCGATGTTTTGCGGATAGCCGCAACAATTGCAGTTTCAGAATAAAACCTGGGATAGGTATAAAATACCCCATTAGGATTAGGAACCTCTTTAAGTAAAACGCCATCGGCAGCATTTAATATATGTAAGGCGTACTTTCCTGATGGCTGCACATCAACCGCAACAATACGACTGTTGTCGGCGTTAAACGCTGGCGCAAAATACTTGGTTTTACGGGTAATACTTTGCTGATGGCCTGTTACCACGTCAACTATCTTAAGCTCATTATATTCACGGTAAGTCCAGCGCGGGTCAGGACGACGCGATGCATAAATGATTTTCCCGTTGTTATAAGTAAAGTAACCATCAACGGTAAAGTCTGATAGCCGTATTTTTCTTTCCTGGTTGCCTTTCCTTTCAACAAACGTTGCACGTTGCTTGTACGACGATTTTCTGTAAATAATGGTGCTGTCATTTACATAGTTTGGGAACTCCTCACTGCCAATAAAATGCTGATTGCTTTTGTATTTCAAGGTGCCTTTTTGCAATTCGGGACTTACGAGCTGCTGTTTGAAATAATCAAGCGCTACCGTGCGATAGTCAGCGTAATTTTTGCCTGTGTAACGTTTTAACGCGCCTTGAAAAGGATAAACAAGTGTATGGTAAGCTGCTGCATCTCTGTGGATTTTCCGCCAAACATCATCACCGTAAGTATATCTTCCGTAAGCTATCATCATATACCCTAGCGGATACCAGTCGGGTACAAAGTCTCTGTATGACCCATTGCGAAGCTTCATCCAGCTGTAGTCTTTTCCGGCGGCCCATAAACTTCGGTATCCATTAAAAAAGTAAGGTAGGCGGCCCCGTCCCTGGTTGGTTAAGTAGGTTTCATTATAAACGGCATCGCCCTCGGCAAACCAGTTTGGTACGGCAATACCGTATGCCAAGGCCTGCCCGCCTTCTCCAAAAACAGCTTTTAAAAAAGCAGTTAACCCTACATTAGAATTATTGAATTGCTGAACGTGCCTGAATTCATGTATAGCCAGCTGATCGCCCACCGGTAAACTCCCTAACGAAAAACTGTTTTGGGCCGGTACAAGGTAAAATTCGCTTCTGAACGGTGCCAAACCAACGTAACCGTTAGTAGTAATCAGCTGGTTTTGCAATACAATATTTACTTTACGCTGCTTTAAGCCTATGGTTGGTTGGGTACTGTTTTTAACATGATCAATTATGCCTGCTAACCGCCTTGCAATTGAATCCATGCCCAGCGGATATATTACCCTGGCCGCCGAATCATTAAGCTGATTCCATTTGAGTGACGGCGGATTGCCACCAAATTGCTGTGCATTTGCTCCTAACGCCATCAAAATCAATGCTGCTATAGCTGCACTACAAAACTTAGCCTTAATCATTATGCGATGAAATTAAATAGAAATACGCATTAACGCAATGATTTATAAAGGCAAAAAAGGAGTTGACAATGTATGTGCGACAGTCAGGAACTGCACTACATCATAAACCTATACAATATGCTGCAAAGCAATTCACACAAGTATGACAAGCCTTAAACTAAAACTAGCTACATTTGCCGCTTGTTAAGCAAGTATTATGGCTAAAGTTTCCATCAACCTGGCAACGGGTTCATTGCAAAAGGAAGAAATTATTGTAGGAATTGATTTAGGTACCACCAACTCGCTGGTAGCATTTATCAACCCTGACAAAAACCCGCAGGTTATTAATGATGCAGGCAAGGGCGTATTAGTACCTTCGGTTGTGCATTTTGATAAAACAGGCACTATCACTGTAGGTAACGAGGCCAAAAATCACCTAGTGACCGACCCGCAAAACACTATATTTTCGGTTAAACGATTGCTGGGTCGTTCTTATGGCGATATTGAAAATTACAAAGACTTCTTTTCATACAAAGTAATTGATGATAACACCGAAAGCCTTGTTAAAGTTAAAGTGGGCGATCGCTTTTACACACCCATTGAGCTATCTGGCTTAATATTAAAGGAACTAAAAGAACGTGCAGAACATGCACTTAAAACACCGGTGAACCGCGCGGTAATAACAGTTCCGGCTTACTTCAATGACTCGCAACGCCAGGCCACACGCGATGCCGGGAAGCTTGCCGGATTAGACGTTTTACGCATTGTAAACGAGCCTACTGCTGCTAGTTTAGCCTACGGTATAGGCCTTAAGGCCGACGAAACTAAAACCATTGCAGTATATGATTTAGGTGGCGGCACATTTGACGTGTCAATACTGCAAATACAAAACGGCATATTTGAGGTGTTAGCTACCAACGGCGACACCTTTTTAGGCGGAGATGATTTTGACCGGGCTATACTTGAGTACTGGATTGAAAAAAACCAGCTGAACCGTACAGAACTTGCTGATAACCGCGAGTTGATGCAGCAGCTGCGCTTGAAAGCAGAAGAAGCTAAAAAAGCGTTTGCCCATCAAAGTCTTTTCAATGAAAAAATTGGCGATATATGGTGCACGCTTGACCGCACTACATTTGAAGAACTGATTGCCCCCAAAGTTGAGCAAACCATTAAAGCTTGTACTAATGCACTTACAGATGCAGGCTTAACCATCAAAGATATTGACGAGGTTATTATGGTTGGCGGATCTACCCGCACCGCTTTAGTTAAACGCCGAGTTGGTGATTACTTTGGAAAAACACCGCATGACGATGTGAATCCTGATGAAGTGGTTGCCCTTGGAGCGTCAATACAAGCCGACATTTTGGCCGGTAACCGTAAAGACATTTTACTGCTTGATGTAACCCCTCTATCATTGGGCATTGAAACTATGGGCGGATTAATGGACGTAATTATTCCGCGTAATTCAAAGGTGCCCACCAAAGCAGGCAGGCAGTACACTACCTCTGTAGATGGCCAGGTGAATATGAAAATTTCGGTTTACCAGGGCGAGCGTGATTTGGTTAAAGAAAACCGCAAACTGGCGGAGTTTGATTTGAAGGGCATACCTGCTATGCCTGCAGGTTTCCCTAAGGTTGACATTAACTTTTTACTTAATGCCGATGGCATATTGAAAGTGCAAGCCATTGAGTTACGCTCCGGAACTAAACAGGAAGTTGACGTAAAGCCGGCTTACGGTATTACCGATGACCAGGTTGAACAAATGCTTATGGACAGCATTACGCATGCAAAAGACGATGTGGCTCAACGTATGCTGATTGAAGCGCGCACCGAAGGTGAACAAATGGTTTATACTACTGAACGCTTTATAGAAAAGCATGGCGCACTACTAAGTGTTGCTGAAGTTAGTAGTACACACCAATACGTTCAGGCTTTGAAAGCTGCACTTACCAGCGGCGACAAAGACCTCATCCACAAAAAAATTGACGAGCTCAATGAACTTACCCGCCCTTACGCCGAACGCGTGATGGATCAAGCAATTGCAACGGCTATGAAGGGTAAGAGCGTTGACGAACAATAAATATCGATTGAAGCGTGCACACAAGCAAGTGTGTGCGCTTTTACATCAAATTAAATTCTGATTTCCAACCAATTTGCTTCTGTATTTGTTCGAAGGTAAAGTTACCCATTTTGAGTATCTGGCCCTTTTTGTTGATGTAGCCCGCCTGCTTGCAATCAATTGTGTAATGCTTGTCACCATCATTAGCCTGGCTTTCGCTACCCCATAACACTTCTTTACATGTCTTTCCCACAATGGCTTTGCCTTTATAAAAACTTGTAACGGCTTCAAATTGAGGATTGATTACTACTTGTCCTTTTTCATTGGCAAAGCCGATTAACCCTTTATGACCAATGGCCCGTATCAAATTTTCGCGCAGTTCATCGGGTGATGGCTCGCCCTTACTGGTGTTATAAACTTCAAATAATACTTTTTCATTCCTGTCAATAGCATACCAGCCGTGTTTTTTTCTGAACCCTACTACAGCAAAGTGTTTAAAGCTAGTTGTAAAGCAAAATGAATACTTAGCGGTGTCGAGTTTGAGAACCGTATCACCTTTAGCATTTACAAAAGCGTATCCGTACCTGTTTTTATAAGTAGTGTCTTCACGTAATGTCAGCACATCCATTTTAGACTGTGCAATTACAGGTGAGCAAACAAAGCAAAAAAGCATTATGGCTAAATATTTCATTGGTGTACCGTTAAGTTAGCGATAGCATTAAGCTGTAAATCAATTATTATTCATTGAACTAATTATTTGCTTAACTCGGCCCATTCGCCTTTTTTAAAGAATACGTTATTATATAACGGAGAGTGGAAAACGACTTTGAAGCTCCATGCACTACGATAAATTGTAGGATAACTATCATGCATAATATGATGAATTGGGGTATCCATATGAACAACTAACCGGTCCGAACCGTAAGGCCTCACAGTTGTAATGCTGCCTTTATAAACTTTGGTTATGCTCTCTCCGTCAGTTTTGTAAAAATATATGGAGTCGTTATTTTTAATTTCAAACCTAAAGTGATCATATTGCCAGTCGGCTTGTTTGCCGGCAAAGTAGCTCCTATCAACTATGTAAGACCCGAAATAGTCACTTTTATCAAGTTGCTTTATTGAGGTCATCCATTTAATCACGCTAGCAAGCACCATAATTGACAGTAAAACCGCCCACATAACACCCACAGCTTTCAAATAAAATTTACTCTTGCCTATAAATGCTATAATTAGTAAGATGATAGTTGAAGGTATTACTAAAAATACAAACGCCAAATTAACTCCAAAACCCATTAGTTGAAAGTTGCTTATAATGTATTTATTTCAGCTCAATCCAAACTGGTGCATGATCACTCGTCTTTTCCCAGCCGCGAACATGCTTGTCAACACCAGCTGCTTTAAGTTTATCTGATACTTTAGGATTAAGCAAAAAATGGTCAATACGCAAACCGGCATTACGTCCGTATGCGTTGCGAAAATAATCCCAAAATGTATAAATGGTTTCTTCAGGATAAAGCTTTCTTATGGCATCGGTCCACCCTTGCGCAACAAGCTTTTGAAATGCCTCACGCGTTTCAGGACGAAACAAGGCATCATCCACCCAACGTTCAGGCTTGTAAACATCCTGCTCAGTTGGCATCACATTAAAATCGCCCGTAAGTATAACAGGCAAATCCAGTTTAACTAAGCGTGCTGCATGTTTTTGCAGCCGCTCAAACCAGCTTAGCTTATAATCAAACTTTGGTCCGGGTGCCGGGTTGCCATTAGGAAGGTACAGTCCGCCTATGATTACATCGTTTACCATAGCCTCAATGTAACGGCTTTGTATATCGTCATCGTCACCCGGAAGGCCTCGTTGCAGTTCCTTAATCTCCATGCCTCGGGCTAAAATGGCAACACCGTTCCAGCTTTTTTGTCCGTGCCAAATGGCATTGTACCCCGCATCTTTAATAGCTTCCTCAGGGAACTTTTCCTGAGGTGCCTTAAGCTCTTGCAAACATACTACATCGGGTTGCGCCTCAGCCAGCCAGCGAAGTAAGACAGGCAAGCGTCCGTTGACGCCGTTGACGTTATAGGTGGCAATTTTCATGTTGTAATATTAACATAAAACATTACAATTTGTGGAAGTTGAGTACGTAAATACCGCCCGCTTTTTTTTCTGGAAATTAATTACTTACACTATGCCTGGTAATACATAATTTAGAAATTTACCATCTTAATCAAATGAAAAATCCGCCTGTAAACTTAATTACACCTCAAAATGCCATTAAATTTTACAGACAAAATACTAACCTATGTAATTGTTTAACAGTAACTTAACTTGTAATTTCCGTAAATTAATTTTAAAAACGGCCGCAACTTAATCCTTTTTTGCTGTTTGTGACTTTACTTTGTATTGCTGTAACGATTATCACTCAAGATCGTAAACAGCCATAAACCAATTATACACTTAGTTGAAATTTCGGTATCGGTAATTTAGCTGTGCCGTGTGTTTTTGACTGGAAGATAAAAACTATTAACTGACCTTAAATGAGAAGAATTGTACTCTCGCTATTTTTTGTTCTTTCTGTTTTGCTTAGCCAGGCAGCCGAAATAACCAGAGTTGAGCCATCATCATGGTGGACAGGCATGGTTAACAAGCAGCTTCAAATAATGGTTTATGGCAAACAGATTGGGTTAAGCCGGTTGATTGTAAATTATCCAGGTGTAACTGTAAAAGAAGTTGCCCATACCGATAATCCTAACTATCTGTTTGTTTATTTAAATATTGCTGCTAATACCAAGCCTGGCACTGTTAGGCTACAATTTAAACAAGGCAATCAAACGCTTACACATAACTTTTCCTTGCTTGCTCGTACAGCAAAAGAAGGCGCAGCAGGATTTAGTCAGGCCGATGTTATGTATTTGATCACTCCCGATCGCTTTGCAAATGCCAACGCGGCTAATGATGATTTAGATGGCGTTAAGATAAACCGCGAAGACCCAAATGCACGCCATGGCGGTGATTTGGCCGGCATTGCTAAAAACATCAATTACATTAAAGATTTAGGCTTTACAACGGTATGGTTAAACCCCGTACAGGAAAACCGTATGCCTGGTGGCTCCTACCATGGCTATGCCATTACCGACTTTTATAACATCGATCCGCGTTTTGGTACTAACAGTGAATTCAAAACCTTGACGGCCAACATGCACAAAAACGGCTTGAAGGTGGTAATGGATATGATTTTTAACCATTGCGGAAGCTCACACTGGTGGATGAACGACATGCCATCAAAAGACTGGATTAACAATAACTCTGGCAAATATGTGCAAACCAACCATGCCAAGTACACTTTGATGGACCCACACGCTGCTGCCATTGATAAAGATATTTTAATTAACGGCTGGTTTGTTAAGGAAATGCCCGATTTAAATCAACGCAACAGGCACCTGGCTACTTATTTAATACAAAACAGCATATGGTGGATTGAATTTGCGCGTATAGACGGCATCCGTCAGGACACATATCCTTATCCCGACTATGACTTTATGGCACGCTGGTGCCGCGAGGTACAAGCCGAATATCCTCAGTTCAATATCGTAGGTGAATCATGGTATGGTCGTTCATCGGCATCATCATGGTGGCAGCAAGGTTCTGCGTTGAACAAGCAAGGGAAAACGGGCCTTAAAACCGTAATGGACTTCCCGCTTACTTTTATAACCTCAGGCGCTTTCGATTATTGTAAAGAAGATCGCACCGGTGAAGGGAGTCCTTTTTACAGCATATACGAAGAGCTGGCTCAAGACTTTATGTTTCCTGACCAAAGCAACATTCTTACATTTTTAGATAACCACGATTTAGACCGCTTTGCCCGTGCAGACGATCAGGACCTGCGCCGATACAAACAAGCTTTAGCTTTCCTATTAACCACACGAGGTATTCCACAAATTTACTATGGTACCGAAATTTTAATGGATGGTAAAAAAGCCAAAAGCGATGGCTACGTGCGTACAGACTTCCCGGGTGGCTGGAGCAATGATAAAAAAGATGCGTTTACTTCAGATGGCCGCAGTGATAAGCAAAACGAAGCCTGGAATTACTTGCAAAAGTTGCTCAAATGGCGTAAACAAAATGCAGCAATTGCAAACGGAAAGCTTGTACACTATGTACCTGACGAAACGGGCGTTTATGTGTACGCACGTATAAGCGGCAACAAAACCGTTTTGGTTATGCTAAACGGCACCAACACAAACCGCGAAGTGCCAATGGATAGGTACAAGCAAATCACCGGCAACCGAACGGAAGGCCTTGATATAATCACAGGGAATAAATTCAATATCACTAAGAGCATATCTGTCCCCGCCAGAGGGCAATACATACTAGAATTAAATTAACCAATTATCCCCAATATGCATAGCAAATAACTGTATCTCAAACCTAACCAACCTAAACAAAAAACAATCGCAGTTTATGCAGGTAAGGCTTTGCCTCTACCCCATCATTTCAAACCAATTTTATTTAACCAACAAGGTTTTACAGCAAAAAACAAAAGTTGTATGAGGAAGAACTATCTCAAAAATTATGCAATGGTGTGCCTGCTGCTCTTTATTTCGAGCATTGCATTCGCACAAACCGGGGGCATAACCGGTAAAGTAACCGACGAAAAAGGCGAAGCTTTACCTGGTGTAAGTGTTGTTATCACTGGCACTACTCAAGGCACCGTTACCGGCCCCGACGGTGTTTACCGGATAAGTAGTTTAAAAACTGGCAGCTACACTGTAGCAGCGCAATTTATAGGTTACGAAAAAATAAGTAAAGCTGTTACTGTAAGCGCCACAGCTATGGCAACTGCCAATTTCCAACTAACGCCCGATAACAAGGCTTTGGGGGAGGTAGTAGTTATAGGTTACGGTACGCAAAACCGCAAAGAAGTAACGGGTGCAATTTCAACTGTTTCATCAAAAGATTTTCAAAAAGGTACCACAACCACACCTGCCGAATTGATTCAAGGTAAAATTGCTGGTGTATCAGTTACTACCAACAGTGGCCAACCGGGTGCAGGCGCTACTATACGTATACGTCAGGGGGCTTCACTAAACGCCAGCAACGATCCTTTGATTGTAATTGATGGTGTACCGGTGAGTAACAATGCCATTTCAGGTGCTTCAAACCCATTGGCGTTGATTAATCCTGATGATATTGAAACATTCACCGTACTAAAAGACGCATCATCAACCGCCATCTATGGTTCAAGGGCATCAAATGGTGTAATTTTAATCACTACCAAAAAAGGTACTGCCGGTACTCCACAGTTCACATTTTCAACCAAAAATGCCATAGCATCAATGCGTAACAAAATTGACGTGCTATCGGCTGATGAAGTACGCAACTATATTCGTAATTATGATGCTGCAAATGGAACCAACCGCGCATCATTTTTGGGTAATGCCAATACCGACTGGCAAAATGAAATCTATCAGAAAGCTTTTACATCTGATAATAACTTCAGTGTATCGGGTACCACCCACAAACTGCCTTACCGTGTTTCGGTTGGTTATTTAGATGCTAACGGTTTACTTAAAACCGACCGTTTGCAGCGCACCACCGCAGCAATTCGTTTAAGTCCTAAGTTTTTCAATGACGCCTTAAAACTTGATTTTAACGTAAATGGAACTTATGCTAAAAGCCGTTTTGGCAATCAGGATGCAATTGGTGCATCTATTGCATTTGACCCTACGCAACCTGTTTATAAAACCGGCAGCCCTTTTAATGGCTATAACGAATGGTATAATACAACGGCTGATGGTGCAATTGTGCTTAATCCTAATGCGCCGCGTAACCCCGTAGCACTGTTAAATGATAAGTCAGATGTATACAATACCTACCGCAGCTTTGGTAACTTCACTGCCGATTATCGCTTCCCTTTCTTAACCGGCCTGAGGGCTAACTTAAATTTAGGTTACGATTTGTCAAAAAGTGGTGGCAGCGTATTTGTTCCTGCTACGGCCGCCCAGGCCTATGCTACTGCCGGTTCAAGCTATCAGTCGCATCAAAAAAATTATAACACGACCGGCGAGTTTTATTTAAACTACGTTACCGATGTAAAATCAATTAAAAGCAACATCAATGCAACTGCCGGTTATGGTTACTACGATTTCCGTACGGTGAACCGCAACTATCCGCGCTACAACGCAGCGGGTGGCTTGTTAGCCGGTTCAACCCCTGTATTTGCATTTGATGTTCCGCAATATACGCTTGAATCATACTACGGACGATTGATTTACACTTTTGATACCAAGTACATATTTGCCGGTTCAATTCGTACCGACGGTGTTTCACGCTTTTCACCAACCGAGCGTTGGGGCGTATTTCCGTCGGCTGCCTTTACCTGGCGCATCAGTGACGAAGACTTCCTGAAAACTTCAAAAACTGTATCTGATTTAAAACTACGCGTGAGCTACGGTATAACCGGTCAGCAGGATTTGGGTAACGACTACCTGTACCGCTATCTGCCTACTTACTTTATTAGTAACAACGATTCAAGATACCAGTTTGGCAATCAGTTTTATAACATGTATACGCCATCTTTCTATGATTCAAACTTAAGATGGGAAACAACAGCTACTACCAACGTTGGCTTCGACTTTGGATTCCTGAACCAGCGTATAAGCGGTAGCATTGATGCCTATTATAAAAATACTAAAGACCTGTTGTCATACATATTCCTGCCTGCCGGTACCAACTTCACCAACGGCTTAGTTACCAACGTAGGTAATATGGTGAACCGTGGTATTGAACTGAACTTAAATTTTGTACCGGTAAAAACTCAGGACATTAACTGGACAGTAAACTACAACATTGCTTACAACCATAACAAAATTACCAACCTGTCTGCCACCGGTGTAAATGATAGTTCGGTAGGTAATGCAGTAGGCGGCATTACAGGTGGTACAGGTACCAATGTTCAAATACAATCGGTAGGGTACTCACCAAATGCGTTTTACGTATACCAACAGGTTTATGACCAAAAAACCGGCAAGCCGCTACAAGGCGTATTTGTTGATCAAAACAAAGATGGTGTAATCAACAACAGCGATTTATATCATTATAAATCGCCTTTCCCTAAATACATTATGGGTTTCAGCACCAACTTTAACTATAAAAAGTGGTCGGCCTCTACTGTATTACGTGCAAACATTGGCAATTACATGTATAACAATGTTGCATCCAATCTTGGCACTCAAAATACCATCATTAGCACTGCAGGTAACTTAAATAATAATGCCAGTCGTGATTTGCTTAATACAGGCTTTACCAACAGCACTTATCTGTCAGACTATTACGTACAAAACGCATCATTCCTGCGCATGGATAACGTTGGGCTTAACTACAATTTTGGTAATATTTTTAAAGGACGCGGCTTAAAGCTAAATGTTGGCGCTAACGTGCAAAACGTATTTGTGCTAACCAAGTATAAAGGACTTGATCCTGAAATATCAGGCGGTATAGATAATAAATTCTATCCTCGCCCGCGCACTTATACCTTGAGTTTAAACCTTGGCTTTTAACCCATAAAAGAAGAGAAGAAATGAAAAAGAATATATGGAAAAATCTGGGTGTTGCTGTCATAGTTTCAGTTGCCCTGGTATCCTGCAAAAAAGATTTAGACCGTACACCTACCAATGCCACCACGGCTGATGATGTGTACGCTACCCCAATAGGCTACAAGCAGTCGCTTGCAAAGGTTTACGGCGCATTTGCTTTAACCAGCAGCGTTGGTGCTGATAAATCTGACCTAGGCGGTATTGATGCCGGCACGTCTGACTTTATCCGCTTATACTGGAGCGCGCAGGAATGGACTACCGAAGAAGCTATTTGTGCATGGAACAATACCGACGTTCCCGATTTTCATAACCTTAACTGGGGTCCAAACAATACTCTGCTTAACGGTTTATACAACCGTTGTATTTATCAAATTACGGTAGCCAATGCTTTCATCCGCGAATCTACAGATGATAAGCTGGCCAGCCGTGGCATTACCGGTGCCGATGCTGATAACGCACGTAAATACCGCGCCGAAGCACGTTTCTTACGTGCTTACCAATACTGGGTGTTAATGGATTTGTTTGGCAACCCGCCTTATGTTGATGAAACTACACCTATTGGCAAATACCTGCCTGAGCAAATTACACGTGCGCGTTTATTTGCATATGTAGAGTCAGAGTTAAAAGCTATTGAAAGTTCATTGGCTGCACCGCGCCAAAATGAATACGGCAGGGCTGATCAGGCAGCCGCCTGGGCGTTGCTTGCACGTATGTACCTGAATGCTGAAGTGTATTTAGGCAGCGGAAATGCAAAATATGGAGATGCTATAACTTACGCCAATAAAGTAATTGGTGCAGGATATACCTTAATGCCAAGCTACCAACGCTTGTTTTTGGCCGATAACAACCTTAACAACACTGAAACTATCTTATCGGTAAACTATGATGGTGTTAATACCCAAAATTATGGTGGCACTACATACATTATTAATGCGGCTATAAACTCGGATATGAACCCGGCAAGCTTTGGTGTTCCAAGTGGTGGCTGGGGCGGTAACCGCAGTACGCGCAATTTACCTTTACTATTTACCGACCGTACCGGTACTACAGACAAACGTGCTTTGTTTTACGGCAACAATCAGGAGATTAACAATGTAAATGATTTTACACAAGGTTTAGCCGTTACAAAGTTTAAAAACATTTTGCAAAACGGTACAGCAGCGCCATCAACCGGTGGCACTTATTGCTCTACCGATTTCCCGCTATTCCGTCTGGCCGAAATGTATTTGATTTATGCAGAGGCAACACTACGCGGTGGCGCTGGAGGTAACGCAGCAACTGCGCTACAGTATATAAACAACTTACGTACACGCGCTTACAGCGGTACACCTGCAGGCAACCTTATATCAATTAACTTAAATAGCATACTTGATGAGCGTGGCCGTGAGTTGTACTGGGAAGGTTTCCGTCGTACCGATTTAATTCGTTATGGCCTGTTTACCTCTGGCACCTACCTATGGCCATGGAAAGGCGGCATACGTGACGGCCGTGGTGTTGAATCATTCCGCACCCTGTTTCCAATACCAAGCAGCGATTTAAACAACAACCCTAATTTAAAACAAAACACAGGTTATTAATAAGCATCAGCATAATTATTATGAAGAAGATATTTTTTTCAATGATGGCAGCGGGTAGTATAATGCTGCTCATGCTTTCATCCTGCAAAAAGGATGAAACAAAGGTTTATTCCTCATTAGGCAATGCAGGTAATTTAACCGCCTCAACCACTACACCTGCCCTGTCAAAACCTACTGCTGAAAACACTGCTGTAACCTTCAACTGGCCTGCAACACCGGTAAGTGGTTCGGCAGGTACAGTTACCTATACCTTGCAGGTTGATAAAAAAGGAAACAATTTCAAACTTCCACGCGAGATAGCAGCCGCAGGTACCACCACCGCAGTTAAAGTGGGCGATTTAAATAAAGCCCTCCTTAACCTTGGTCTTGTAATCGATGCCCAAGCACAAGTTGAGGTTAGGCTAAAATCAAGCATTGCTCCCAATACCGATGCAGCTTATTCAAACGCGGTAACCCTTACCGTAACGCCATACTCGGCTGCAGGTTTTGTTTACCTGCCGGGTGCATACCAGGGCTGGTCGCCGGCTACGGCACCAAAGCTGGAATCGCCTTTGGATAACAAGGTTTACGATGGTGTTGTAACCGTACCGTCAACGGTAACCAATTTTGAATTTAAGGTAGCCACCAAACCCAACTGGGATGAAAGCTTTGGCGGTGCAAGCGGACAATTAAGTGCAAGCGGTGCAAACCTTGTATTTCCTGGAACGGGCACGTTTAAACTGCACGTTGATCTTAACTCCTTTACTTACACCATAACTAAACAATAATGCTACGGGCAGTGCAACAACACTGCCCGTAATTTAAAAACCTGTTAAATACATGAAGATATTGAACAAAGTGCTCCCGCTCGCTATTTTAACAGTGTGTACAGCTGCTATAGGTTATGCACAAAACGTGGCTGTTAAAAGTGCAGGCAACGTGAGTAATGTGCAAATAAGCGGACAGCAGGTTAAATTAACTACCGAAAACGCATTTGCCGAAGTAACGGTTTACAGCCCATCGGTAATACGTGTGCGTATGGATAAGCAACCATTACAACCTAGTTTTTCTTACGCTGTAATTACAAAGCCGCAACCAAGTAAGGTATCTATCAATCAAGATGAGAATCAGTTAAACATTGTAACAGATTCGGTTAAGCTTGTGATTAGTAAAAAACCATACAGCGCAACATTTTACACGCTGGATGGCAACATCATTAGTCAAGATGAAAAAGGACTTACTACCTCATGGGTCAATGAATCGGTTACTACGTACAAGCACATGCAGGATGGCGAACGCTTTATAGGCTTAGGCGAAAAAACCGGCAACCTTGACCGCAAAGGTAGCGGTTATACCAACTGGAACTCTGATACATTTGGCTACCGTACCGACCAGGACCCTATTTATTCCACCATTCCATTTTACATAGGCATACACCATAATTTAAACTACGGTATTTTTTTTGATAACACGTTTCAAAGCGATTTCAACTTTGGCGCAAGCAACAACCGCTTTTCGTCATTCGGTGCCCGTGGTGGCGAAATGAATTACTACTTCATTTATCATAAACACTTAGCCGATATCATAAGCTCCTATACCACTTTAACCGGCCGTATGAAAATGCCTCCAATGTGGAGCCTAGGCTATCAGCAAAACCGTTACAGCTACTACCCTGATACGGAGGTATACCGCATTGCACAAACACTGCGCGAAAAGAAAATACCTGCGGATGGCATAACGCTCGACATCCACTATATGGACAAGTATAAAGTGTTCACATGGGATAAAAATCGATTTCCTGATCCGGCTAAGCTAACGGGCAAGCTAAAAGACATGGGCTTGCATTTAACACTTATTGTTGACCCCGGTGTTAAGACAGAAGCGGGGTACCCAGTGTATGAAGACGGCGTTAAAAACAACATCTTTATAAAATACGCCGACAGCACGAATTATACCGGGCAGGTTTGGCCGGGCTGGTGTCACTTTCCTGATTTTACATCAGACAAAGGACGCAGCTGGTGGCACAGACAGGTGAAAAAATATGCCGATGTAGGCGTTGATGGTATTTGGAATGACATGAACGAGATTGCAACATGGGGCCAAAAAATACCTGATAACGTATTGTTTAGCTATGAGGGTAAAAACGTATCTCACCTGCAGGGGCACAATATTTACGGCATGGAAATGGCTCGTGCCAGTTACGAGGGCTACCTGAAAGCTAACGGCAACAAACGTCCGTTTATGTTAACGCGTGCCGGTTATGCAGGCTTGCAACGCTACACTGCAATTTGGACAGGTGACAACCGGGCCGAGGAAGACCATATGCTGTTAGGCGTACGTTTGCTAAGTAGCCTTGGCTTAAGCGGCGTTGCCTTTACCGGTATGGATATTGGTGGCTTTACCGGCAACCCCAATGTGGCGCTTTACTCACGTTGGATGCAAATAGGCGCATTTAGTCCGTATTTTCGTAATCATACAGCAGTAAATACCAAATCAGCCGAACCATGGGCCTTTGGTGAGGAAGCGCTGGAGATTTCGCGCAACTTTATCAATCTGCGTTACCGGTTGTTGCCATACCTTTATTCAACATTTTACCAGGCAACGCAAAGCGGCAACCCAGTGGTGCGCTCATTAGCAATAGACTATACCTTCGATCCGAAGATTTATGAAACACAATTTCAAAATCAATATGGCTTTGGTAACAGTTTCATGGTTGCTCCTTTTGGAGGTGCTGATAGCTTTGGAGCAGTGTATTTCCCTGAAGGTAACTGGTATAACCTTTATAACGATGAACGCATAAACGGTAAACAGGAAAAGCTTACAAGGGTTACTGTTACAAAACTTCCGGTTTTTGTAAAGGAAAGCAGTATTATACCTATGCAATCGCTTATACAAAGCACTGCCGAAAAACCTACCGATACGCTTACTCTCCACATTTATAAAGGTAACCGTAACAATAGCTTTGTGTATTACGAAGATGATGGCGAAAGTTACGACTACGAAAAAGGTTCATATTATAAAAGGTTGATGACCTACAATGCATCATCAAAACAAATTGTAATTAATGAAGCTGAAGGTAACCGCTCCTCAAAATTCAAATACATAAAAATACAACTGCACGGGTTTGATACTAATGAGAAATTAAGCCTGAACGGAAAATCTTTAAAAGCTAAAAAGGAATTTGTATCACTGTTAACGCCTATTTCAACATTTGATCCGCAGGGCACAGATAACGTTGCTGAAGGAGGTAACGTACAAAGCTTAATTATTGATAATAATAAAGGCCGTATGGTACTAAATTATTAAGGAATTAACGCTATTAAAAGCCCCGGTGCAAAAGTTTGCACCGGGGCTTTTGCATTTGGTATAATAAGTTCTTACCTATACTTTTGCGCATGTTTAACAGGTACGTATTAAGTTTGCTTTGCTGGGCACTTGTTATGCTTGCTTTGCCGCAAATTAACATTGCGCAAAGTAAAGCACCACTTATTCAAAAGCTTAAACAGGAAATTGCAAATAAGAAAAAGTACGACCGGCAAAAAGAAGCTCTCATCGGCTCTTTAAAAAAACAACTTCAAAATACAGCTAAAGCAAACACGGGCAAATCACTACAAATTTGTGATGCTATATATGAGCAGTACAGGTCATACCAGTATGACTCAGCTTATGTATATGCCAATAAATTTTTGCAGCTAAGTGAGGATGGAAACCGTAAAGACCTTGTACACGAGGCTAAACTGAAAATAGCGTTTATTCTCTTGTCATCGGGCTTGTTTAAAGAAACGTTTGACAACCTGAAATCTGTAAATGCAAAACTTTTAACTGATAGCGCCAGGTTTGAGTATTATTCGCTTTTAACACGGGCAAACTATGATTTAGCGGCTTTTAATAGCGACACGCATTACTCACCAGGCTACAACACATCTGCCAACAAATTTATTGATTCGGCTATAGCGTTAAGCAAACCCGGATCATATAACTTTGAATATCTATCGGGCTATAAAGCTTTAAAAAATAACGAGCGCGAAATTGCGGAAACCACATTTAACTCTCTACTAAAGCAAAAACTTACACAGCATCAGTACGCCATTGCAACATCAACCTTAAGTAACCTGTACGTTGACAACAATCCTCAAAAACGCGCAGAGCTACTGATAAACGCTGCGATTGGGGATATACAATCATCAACCAAAGAAACCGTGGCTTTGTTATGGTTGTCAGAACAGCTTTACAAAGATGGTAATAGTAAAGATGCTTACGACTTTTTGCAACAAGCCATGGCCGATGCCGAATTTTACGGCGCACGGCTACGCCAGCTTCAAATAAGTACTGTACTGCCTATAGTAGCGGCTCAACAGCTTAATTACTCGGAAACAGAACGTACACGGTTTTTAACTTATCTTTTAATACTTACCGTGTTGGCCGCGGTGGTGATTGTGATAACCATTTTGCTATTCAAACAGTACAAGGCCCTACAAGCACAGGAGAAGGTTATTGAAGACAAGAATGCAGAGCTCAAGTCAATCAACAGTAAGTTACTGGAGGATGCGAAGATAAAAGAGGATTACATAGGTTACTTTTTTGATTCAATATCGGGCTATATATCAAAACTGGAAAAGCTTAAACATTCGGTTGACACTAAGCTTACCCTTAAAAAGTATGACGATATCAAGGCAACCATAAACGACATTAACATTAAAAAAGAACGCGAACGACTATTCTATACCTTCGACCATGTTTTCTTAAAGATATTCCCAAACTTTATTAGTTCATTTAATGCACTCTTTGAAGAAAAAGACCAGATTTGGCCGCGTGAACATGAGGCGCTAACAACAGATTTAAGAATTTTTGCTTTAATGCGTTTAGGGATTACTGACGTGCAGGCGGTGGCTAATATTCTAGAATACACCGAGAAAACAATTTATGTATATAAAATGCGCATCAAAGCCAAAGCAAAAATTCATGGAGATGAGTTTGACAAGCACATCATGAGTATTAAAGCTGTTAAAAACGTTTAGCATAGTCCCATGAATTCTGATCTGCAAAAGCTTTATCAAATTGGCCAAAAACCGGCAAGAAAAATCATCGGCTTAATGTCCGGAACTTCTTTCGACGGTTTGGATATTGCATTATGCGAATTCAACGGTAGTGGCCTAACTACAAAAGTCAACATAAGCAACTTCATCACTAAGGGATACGAGCCAGCTTTTAAAGAGGAAGTGAAGTCTGTATTTGCCAAAAAGAACGTTGACTTAGAAAAATTAACGCTGCTGAACGCCTATGTAGGCAGCTATCATGCCAGACTCATCAATGAGGCTTTACAAGAATGGGGGGTTGAAAATCAATCCATCGATTTAATAGCCAGTCATGGTCAAACCATATTTCACGCTCCTAAACACACCCATCCTAATAGCATATATAACAATGCTACTTTACAAATTGGCGATGCCGACCATATTGCTGTTTCAACGGGAATAATTACATTAAGTGATTTCAGGCAAAAGCACATAGCAGCAGGTGGCGAAGGTGCCCCATTGGCCGTTTACGGCGATTTGCTTATTTTTTCTAACGACAAAGAAAATCGCATAATGCTTAACATCGGCGGCATATCCAATTTTTCCTATCTGCCTGCTGGAAGACCTGAGCATTTCTTTTCAACAGATGTAGGTCCGGGTAATACCATGATTGACCAGTTTGTGCAAGCCCATTACCCGGGATTGTATTATGACAAAGACTCACGGTTGGGGTTGAGCGGCGAAGTAAATAAACAACTGTTGCATTGCCTGCTAAACCACAACTTTTTTGCTGCCGAATTTTCTAAAACTACAGGTCCTGAACTTTTTAACAAAGCGTACCTGCAAAACGCAATTGATCAAAGTGGTGCAAGAGGGTTAAGTAATGAGGACATTATTGCAACACTTACACACTTTTCAGCACACGGAATAATCAATGCTATTGAGAAGGCAACAGGTAATATCAATAACTTTGAAATATATTTAAGTGGCGGCGGCATGTACAACAAACTGCTTGTATCACTTATTGAAAATCGTTTAAAAAAACAGATAAAGTCAACTGCCGATTTGGGCATACATCCAGATGCTAAAGAAGCGGTATTATTTGCATTGCTTGCCAACGAAGCAGTATCGGGAAATTTAAACACCATGAATCTGGCAAGCGGCATCCCCAATGTGAGTATGGGCAAAATTAGTTTCCCTCATTAACGCTACTGTGTTGATATGCTTTTTGGTTAATTCAATGTTACGTTAATTTGAATTTTTGCTGCACTTAAATCCTTTTTGCTTAAATTATGTTATACGCATAATTCAATAAACTAATTATGGCGCGGAAATTATTTCTGATCAATTGTATTTTTGCCTACCTCCTACTATCAAACAGCACCGCTAAAGCCCAACAGTCTGTTGATCTTATAATGGACAACTTTACAAGTTCCGTTATATCGCAAACCAATACACTTTTAGCCAACTCAGCCATTGAAAGCTCCATGCGCAATGCGCGCAAAGGAAAATCAGCTAAGGCTTTGAACACAAAGGTAAATTTTAATTATACGCCAAATAAAGCCTTACAGCAAAAGGTAGTTCAGCAACTTGGAAATAACTTAAAGGCGCGTAACGCAGCAGCCGGCCAAGCTTTTTTCAATGCTCTAGGCCCCGGAAAGGCCGATTATAACCAACTATTTGCCCAGATGGTGCAACAGTCGGGATTACCGGCCAACAATGCCGCAACCGCCTTGGCTGCATACCTTGAAGTTGGTTACGTTGTAGTGAATAACGTTCAAAATACTTCCAGCATAACGGCCGAGGTTGATAAAGCACTACAACGCCAAACAACTGCCTTATTAAGCCAAAACAAACGTTTATCAACTCCAACAGCCATCTCACGCCTTGGAGAAGAGCTAAAGCTACAGGCCGTTGTGCTTTACTTAGGTTGGCAAAGCGCCTTACAGGGTGGCCAGTCTGCTCAATTCAGGTCGGGTATCGATCAGCAATTTAAGTCCATGGGCCTGGACTTGACCAAAGTTAATTTGACGACCAAAGGCCTTGTGAAAAAGTAAGGGTGTTAAGATTTTCCAATAATTCAACCACCTAATTAGAGATAAAATTAAGTGTAAACGTAAAAGTCACGCTGTTAATCGTATTGACACCTTTGCAACTCATCCGCTTTATGGCAACTATAATTTATACTTAAAAAGGTTACCTTTACACATCAACCCGAATACATTATAGCCGACGGTACATAATTTTTTGATGGAGCAAAGTATTAACGAGAGCACGGAACAATTTCTTTCCGGTGGAGGAGAGATGGGCAAACTGATCCGTAGCATGGATTGGTCCAAAACGGCGCTTGGGCCGGTAGAGTCATGGCCACAGAGTTTAAAAACATCGGTGAGCCTTTGTTTATCTTCCACCTTTCCAATTTTAATAGCCTGGGGTCCCGAAACTATTCAAATTTACAATGATAGTTACCGCCCTATTTGCGGTGCCAAGCACCCGGAGTCAATGGGTCAAAACTTCAGAATTTGCTGGGAGACCGCTTTGCCTGTTGTGGGTGATGCTTTTAGCCGGGGCGAACAAGGTGAGGGAACATATATCAACGATCAGCGAATGTTTTTAGACAGGTATGGATACCTTGAAGAATCATGGATGACGTTTTCATTTGCACCTATACGTGATGAATCAGGTGGCGTGGGCGGCATATTTCACCCTATTACCGAAACCACGGTAAAAATGCTGAGCGGACGGCGAACACAAACGTTGAAAGAATTAGGCGCAGCCTTGGGCAAAGCCAAAAACATGCAGGATGTTAACGCCATAACGTCCGACAAAGAAACCGATTACCAACTTGATATACCTTTTTTAATGGTGTATCAATTGGACCATTCTACCAACACAGCACGCTTAACTTCTGCCGCAGGCTTGTTAAATGCACCTAAGCTAGCCCCTTCAGTAATTGCATTAGATGATGTGAATGGCACATGGCCTTTGCACAAAGCAAAAGCTTCAGGGCAAATTGAGCAGGTGAACAACCTTACCGGTATTTTTGGAAATTATAGCTGCGAACCTTACCCCGAAACACCTGAGAATGCAATGATTCTTCCGCTTAAAATAAGCGGACAAGATGACCTTTATGGTTTTATTATAGCTGGCGTAAGCGCACGCAGGGCTCTTGATGCAGATTACGAAAACTTTTACGAACAACTTTTAAATACTTATAATACTGCCATCTCTAACGTTTATGCTTACGAGCAGGAACAAAAGCGTGCAGAAGCACTTGCCGAAATAGACAGATCAAAAACTGCATTCTTTAGCAACGTAAGCCACGAGTTTCGTACCCCACTTACCTTGATGCTAGGCCCGCTTGAAGATTTATTGGCTAAGCCTTCATTAAGTGCCGATATTAAAGCGCCACTGGAGTCAACGCACCGTAACGCACTTAGGTTACTTAAATTAGTTAATAACCTGCTTGACTACAGTCGCGTTGAGGCGGGACGAGCTCAAGCCGCTTACCAGAAATTAGATTTGGCTGAGCTGACTATCGACCTTGCAAGCAGCTTTAGATCTATCATCGAAAAGGCTGGCATGACTCTGGCCGTGAATGCCGAACCGCTGAAAAGCGCTATGTATGTTGACAGGCAAATGTGGGAGAAGATTGTGCTCAATCTTTTATCAAACGCATTTAAGTATACCCTTGCCGGCTCCATCACAGTTTCACTTAAGCAAGATGGAGCATTTGCTGTATTAAGCGTCACTGATACAGGCGTTGGCATACCGGCAAAAGAGTTGCCTCATATGTTTGAGCGTTTTCACCGTGTTGAAAATTCAGCAGGACGAACACACGAAGGCACAGGTATTGGTTTATCACTGGTGCATGAGCTAGTTCACTTGCACGGTGGAGAAATTACAGTTGAAAGCGTTGAAGGTGCAGGCAGTACTTTCACCGTCCGTCTACCTACTGGTAAAGCCCACCTGCCTCAAGACCGCGTTTTGGATTCGGCTAAAGAAACAGATTCGACTGCTTTAAAAGGAGCTTTCTTACAGGAGGCATTCAGCCTTTTACAAGAATCTACGCAAGCCCAATATACAGCAGAAGACGAAGTTTTAACCGGAGGAATTACAACACATCAGGATTTTTCGGTAAGTAAGGAAACCGTTATACTCATTGTTGATGATAATGCCGATATGCGCGCTTATCTTGCCCGTTTGCTGGAGCCTTACTTCACCATTGCGCTTGCCGTGAACGGAGCAGATGCGTTACAAAAAATTCATGAGCTTACACCTGATTTGGTATTGAGCGACATTATGATGCCGGTGATGGACGGTAAAGCCATGCTCGAGCATTTACGAAACAAGGTGGAGACCTCGCGCCTGCCTCTAATATTTTTATCGGCCCGTGCGGGCGAAGAAGCACGTATTGATGGCCTTGAAGCCGGAGCAGACGACTATTTGGTGAAGCCATTCTCTGCAGCCGAGCTTTTAACCAAAATTCGTGCACAAATCAAAATAAGTAAAACACGTAATTATGCTGAGCAGCAATTGCGGAACTTACTGGTTGAGGCTCCGGTTGCTATCGCAATTTACCGCACTCCATGGCACGTAATTGAGTTTGCCAACAAGCGCATGCTTGAGTACTGGGGACTAACGGCCGAGCAGGCGTTTAACAAACCAATACTTGAAGCAATACCTGAACTTAAAACTCAAGGTTTTGGAAACATTATGGATAACGTTTACAAAACCGGCGAAAGGTTCGTCTCTTCAGAGGTTAGTCTTACTTTCAATAAGCTTGGCCGTAAAGAAGAAAGCTTTATAAATCTTACTATTGAAGCGCTGAAAGATGAACAGGCAAACATCACAGGAATGATTGTGGTGGCAGCCGATGTAACTGAACAAGTAATTTCGCGTAGTAAATTAGAGAAGACCACTGACACGCTTAAGCTTGCTTTAGATGCCGCAAGGCTTGGCACGTGGCGCACAGATTGGGGTACTGATAATCTTGTGCTGTCAGATATTGCAAGAACGACACAGAATATACCTGTTGACGAAGCAATTAAATTCAGCGAAGCCATGGAGATTGTGGCACCCGAACATAGAGCGCCATTATTGCAAGCTATTGAAAACGCAGTAAGCGCAAAAGGGCGCTTTAGCCATGATTATCAAATTTTGCCGCCGGGTGGCACAAGGCGCAAATGGCTCAACACAACAGGTAAGGTTGAATTGGACGATAATGAAAACGTCATTGGTGTTATAGGAACCATCTTAGACATAACCGAATCTAAAGAAGATAGCCAGCGTAAAGATGATTTTATAGGAATGGTAAGCCATGAACTCAAAACACCTTTAACATCATTAAGTGGTTACTCGCAACTTTTACAGCTTCATGCAGGACGAAAAGACGACGTTTTTGCAAAAGAAAAATTGGTGAAGATATCGGCTCAGGTTAAGAAAATGAATAAGCTTATCTCAGGATTTTTAAATGTATCGCGTTTAGAAGCAGGAAAAATACATTTAAATATGGAAAGCTTCGACCTTGGCAAACTGGTAGCCGAGACCGTTGAAGACGCTGCAAGTGCGACTGGTTCACACGAGCTGATTTTTGAGCCATCTGGCCAGATAATGGTTGAAGGTGATATTGATAAGATTGAGTCTGTTATTTTCAACCTGATAAGTAACGCAATAAAATACTCACCACGCCAGCAACAGGTTTTTATTAAATCGTACGTTAAAGACGGCTATGCAGTGGTTTCAGTATCTGATAAAGGTATGGGTATTAAGTCCGAAGATCAAAAGAAATTATTTGAGCGCTACTATCGCGTCGAAAGCGATCAAATGCAGCAAATATCAGGTTTTGGGATTGGACTGTACCTAAGCGCCGAAATTGTAAAGAGGCATAAAGGCGATATTTGGGTGGAAAGCGAACT
The DNA here is from genome assembly GCF_913773635.1 of uncultured Mucilaginibacter sp. Taxonomy (GTDB): domain Bacteria; phylum Bacteroidota; class Bacteroidia; order Sphingobacteriales; family Sphingobacteriaceae; genus Mucilaginibacter. The sequence goes on along the minus strand of NZ_CAJYGQ010000010.1, from coordinate 185,791 downwards.
GGGAACAGGTTCAACATTCTTTTTCAAATTACCCTTGTAATAAATATTTAAGAATGCAGCAGGCCAAGTGAATAATACCTGCTGCATTTTTAATTTTATAGCTTCCAGTCGGGCCTTTCAAAGTGACATGTATAACCAAAAGGATACTTCTGCAAATAATCCTGATGTTCCTCTTCGGCCACCCAAAAATCACCGGCAGGTGCAACTTCTGTAACAACTTTGCCCGGCCATTTGCCTGATGCGTCAACGTCTGCAATTACCTGCTCGGCTACTGCCTTTTGCACATCGTCAATATAAAATATGGCCGACCGGTAAGACGTTCCTATATCGTTGCCCTGCCTGTTACGGGTTGTTGGGTCATGTATCTGAAAAAAATATTCAAGAATCTTTCTATACGAAATTACATCAGCGTCAAATGTAATTTCTATTCCTTCGGCATGGGTGCCGTGGTGGCGGTAGGTAGCGTTCGGTACGTCGCCACCGGTATATCCTACTACGGTTTTTGTTACACCAGGTAGTTGCCGTATCAGTTCCTCAACTCCCCAAAAGCAACCTCCAGCCAAAACAGCTTTTTGCGTATTCATAATTATAATTTTTTCTTATTGTTCAACTGTTGTGCCGTACCATCATTTGTCATGATATTCGGCGGGATTTTAAAGCAGTAACCCACTCATCCTTGTCACATCTTTTACATGTACCGCCATGTTGTCTGGTTTCAACACTACCGCAAAATGTACAAGCATACTCCCCCTCTTTATCAATTTTATTTGAGCGCAAACTATATGGCTTTGGTAGAACGGGTAAACCCGGCTTTACTTCATCATCTTCAAAAAAGAAAAAACTCACCTGTCCGTTTGTTTCAAGCAGCGCAGTACGAACCTGCCCAACATGTTCAATGCTTTGATTTCTCATTTCGGCAAAAAACTCATCTTTGGCAAATGTATTGTCTGTTTCTTCTTGTAAGGTAAACATTCCATCTTCAATGATGTACATTGGTTCGCCTTCCAAAATATTCTCGAAACGCTCGCTGTTAGCTGCAATGTAAGTGAGTACTCGGTAGAACAATAAGATTATTCCAAACACCAACAATGAGGGCAGTATAGCCACATCTTTGGTAAACATAGGATCTCCGGCTGCCGATCCGAGCGCTATAATGATGGCTACCTCAAAAATGCTTAGCTGCCTAACCCCTTTTTTACCCGAAAGCCGTAAAAGAATTAAGATGAAGGCAAACATTACCATGGTGCGTATTACTATTTCAAGTGCATAGCTCCAGTCCAAATCATTTAATAATAATGTATGCCAGTCAATCTTCATCGTAAATAATTAATTATCATGATAGTAAACAACAGCACTATGGACACATTGTTGTTGCAACAAGCAAATAGTTGTAACTATTATAGCACCGCATGCCAACAATTTTAACACACATTGGCTTTAGTATTTATGCTTCATGAAAAAACCATAGATCAGCTTTTAACCATACACGAAATTTATCACGAACCTAACATACGTGAGTTTGCACGCGGCCGCGAAATTTTAGCGAAATACCCGGATGCAAAACTTATTGAAGTACCGGCACACAACAAAATTCCGGAGTTATTTGGTTTTGAAGGCGCAGTTGAAGACTGGCTGTGGAACAAAAAGAACGTTTTAGTTTTGGGCAGCAAACACAGCTTAAGTGCAAGACCTAACACCCGCAGTTCACATTGGGTAGCGCCGTCGCAGTCAAATGGCTGCACTATGTCATGCTCGTATTGCTACGTGCCGCGCCGTAAAGGTTATGCAAACCCTATAACCATATTTGTAAACATTGAAAAGATAATGGGTTACCTTGAGCGCCACGCTGCCCGACAAGGTAAAAAACTTATCCCCGATTTAACCGACCCTGAATACTGGGTATATGAAATTGGCGAAAACGGTGACTGCAGCGCCGATGCCGCCATTTGCGATAATGTAAAAGACCTGGTACAGCAGTTTCGTAGCATACCAAATGCTAAACTTACGTTTGCAACCAAGTTTGTGAACCGGCAAATGCTTGATTATGATCCGCAGCGCAAAACGCGTATACGGTTCAGTCTTATGCCACATCAAATGTCAAAGCTGGTTGATGTACGCACTACGCCAATAAGCGACCGTATTGCAGTAATGAACGATTTTAGGGAGGCTGGCTACGAAGTTAACGTAAGCTTTGCACCTGTAATTTATTACGAGGGCTGGCTTGATGATTGGCGTAAACTGTTTGACGAGATGAACGACGTGCTGGACGATGAGACAAAGAAAAAACTAGTCACCGAAATAATTTTCCTTACACACAACGAACAACTGCATAATGTAAACATGAACTGGCATCCTAAAGCCGAAGAAGTATTATGGCGACCGGATATACAGCAGGTTAAATATAGCCAAAGCGGCCAGCGCAATGTGCGATATAAAAATAACACCAAACGCGAGTTGGTTAATGAGTTAGTAAATCTTTGTACCGAGATGATACCTTATTGCGGTATTCGTTACGCATTTTAAAATGGATAAGCCAAGCTACCTCAATTTTGACATCGACAAGTATCACTGGAAAGCCGATATTGACTATAGGACACACCCTCATCTTTACAAAGTTGGTAAGGGTGAACAAGGTGTGTTAATTTGTGAGCCATACAAAAGCGAAATTGGCAAGTACTGGAGATTTAAAGATCAGGACACTGCCAGCGAAAGCAGCCAAAAGATATATGAAATGTTTAAGGAGTATGTTAACGTAGGCGACTTTGTTGGCGCCGACATGGCACGAAAGTATTTACAAATGGGCTATACCCGTGCCAGGCGTTACGCCAATTACAAAGGGGGCCTAAAATATGATAAGCACAATAGTTACCAGCAACTGGAACGCGGCACCGGTGAAAATGAAAAGGCTGCAGCCGCAAACATTTTTTACGAAAAATGGAAGCAGGCCGAAGCAAACGACACTTACGCCGCTATGAAAAAGAAGTGGAAGCATGAAAGGGGTTAAAAAACAAAACCTTCCAAGCAAAGTTTGCACAGTATGCGGTAAACCATTTACCTGGCGAAAAAAGTGGGAACGCGTTTGGGAAGAGGTTAAATATTGTTCAGACAGGTGTCGTTCAAATTCAAAAAAAGCAACGGTTTAGTTTTGGGAGTATGTTGTACACAACTATAAATTTATCGCTGTAAAAAGGGATTACCCATCTTGAGTACCTTTTGACTTTGATTGCTTACAATAATTCCTCTTATTTGCAAAATGGACGTAATCGAATTATTTGAAAAAGGCAGTGAGCTTGCATACAAGTCGTGCATTGCGCATGTGTCTGTCGATTGCGTTGTATTTGGATTTCATCAATCTTCATTAAAAGTACTGTTGCTTAAAATGAAGGGCTTTGATAAATGGGGGCTTCCCGGCGGTTACGTTAAAACAAACGAAGACCTTAACCACGCCGCGCACCGAATTTTAAAGGCCCGTACCGGTGCAACTGATTTATATCTCGAACAGTTCAACGTGTTTGGCAACGTTGGCCGTTCCGAAGCTGATATGGCTCATTTGCCCCAAAGCTTTTGGCAGCGTCAGCGTTTTGTTTCCGTAGGCTATTATGCACTGGTGAACTATGCCGAAATTACACCTGTTACCGACCGCATATCCGAAAGCTGCGAATGGCGCGATATTGACGATTTGCCCGAACTAATGATGGATCATAAAGAGATTATGAATAGTGCTTTGCATACTCTCAGGCGTAACATAAACTACACACCAGTTGGTTTAAACCTTCTTCCACGAGAGTTTACTATGCCTCAGCTACAGCGTTTATATGAAATCATTTTAGGTAAAACGCTTCACCGAGGAAACTTTCAGCGAAAAATTCACAGCTTCAATATATTGAATAAGCTTGATGCCACGCCCAGCAAAAATGCACACCGTCCTCCTATCCTCTACAGTTTCAATATCGATCGTTATAACGAAGCTTTGCAAAACGGCCTGAAGCAAGAATGGTAGGTCTTTACGGTTTGATTACAACCTTTGTAACAATCCGAAAATTAATTTGCGAAAGTGATACAGGCTTTTATCTTTGTCTCTCAATGAGACATACTACTTCATTTTAAAGTTTTTGAGGTTTTATGTATTGTAGTTCGTCGCAATAAAATATTTCGATAAATTGCATTAGGTAACTTACCAATTTAATTACCAAACACAACCAATTTTAGATTAACCTGCTTTTATGGCAACCAATACTTACGATGCAATAGTTGTGGGCTCCGGTATTTCCGGCGGCTGGGCAGCTAAAGAACTGACCGAAAAAGGACTAAAAACCTTAATGCTTGAGCGCGGCCGGAACATTGAACACATTAAAGACTACGTGAACGCCAATACCGCTCCTTGGGAATTTGCACACCGGGGTAACGCTACCCAGCAAATGAAAAAGGATTACCCGGTTATTAAGCGCGATTACGTACTCAACGAAACCAATTTAGATTATTGGGTTAACGAGCACGATAGCCCTTACATCGAGAAACAGCGCTTTGACTGGTTCAGGGGTTACCATGTTGGTGGCCGCTCACTTATGTGGGGAAGGCAATCATACCGTTGGCACGATACCGATTTTGAAGCAAACGCTAAAGATGGTATTGCGGTAGATTGGCCTATCCGTTACAAAGATTTAGCGCCGTGGTACAGCTACGTTGAACGCTTTGCAGGGATATCGGGCAACAAGGATGGTATCCCAATTTTACCAGATGGTGATTTTATGCCGCCTATGGAGCTTAACGTGGTTGAAAAGGATATTGCTGCCCGTATTAAAAACTTGTACAAAGGATCAAGGCATATGGTAATTGGCCGCGTGGCTAATATTACCAAGCCGCATGAAAACCGTACCAATTGCCAGTATCGTAATAAATGTTGGTTAGGCTGTCCGTTTGGTGCTTACTTCAGTACGCAATCATCTACCCTACCTGCAGCTATGCGTACCGGTAACTTAACCCTGCGCCCTTGGAGTATTGTTACCCGTGTTTTATATGATAAAGACACAAAACTTGCTAAGGGAGTTGAAGTGCTTGATGCCGAAACTAATAAAACTTACGAGTACTACGCCAAAGTTATCTTCCTTAATGCATCAACAATCAACACTGCTGCTGTGCTAATGCGTTCGGCTAATGATGTGTGGCCAGGGGGTTTAGGTAGCAGCAGCGGCCAGCTTGGTCACAATATTATGGACCATCACCTCAATGTAGGTGCATGGGGCCAGGTTGATGGTTATGAGGATAAATACACTTATGGCCGCAGAGCTAATGGTATTTACATTCCGCGCTACCGCAACCTTAACGGCGAAAAACGCGATTACATTCGCGGTTTCGGATACCAGGGTTCGGCCTCGCGCGAGCGATGGAGCCGCAACATACCAGAGCTTAGCATTGGCGCTAAATTTAAAGATGAATTAAGCGAGCCGGGAAGCTGGAGTATGGGTATAGGCGGGTTTGGAGAAGTACTGCCATATCATGAGAACCGTATGTGGCTTGATAAAACCACTAAAGATAAGTGGGGATTATCTGTACCGGTTATTGATGCTGTTGTACGCGATAATGAAAACAAAATGCGTATTGACATGATGAACGATGCGGCCGAAATGCTTGAAGCAACGGGCGTTAAAAATGTAAATTCATATAACGATACAGCAGTACTAGGCCGTGGTATTCATGAAATGGGTACCGCCCGCATGGGTCGTGATCCTAAAACATCGGTACTTAATGAGTTTAACCAGGTTTGGGATGCCAAAAATGTATACGTGACCGATGGTGCCGCCATGACTTCGTCTGCATGCCAGAATCCGTCACTTACTTACATGGCTTTAACTGCCCGTGCGGCAGACCATGCAGTTTCTGAATTAAAGAAAATGAATATTTAATACCTACCTCACTAAGCCTCAAAATGGAAGAGAATTCAGACAAAAAAAATGCTCAAACCTCCCGGCGCAATTTTCTAAAAACCGGTGCTGTAGCAGCTGCCGGGTTTATGATTGTTCCACGGTATGTATTGGGTGGAAAAGGTTTCACTGCTCCTAGCGATAGGTTGATTATTGCCGGCGTTGGTGCAGGTGGCAAAGGTGAAACCGATATTGCCAATTTTTATAAAAGTGGCAAGGCCGAAATTGGATACCTGTGTGATGTTGACGACCGGAGGGCAGCAAACTCTGTTAAGAATTTTCCGAAAGCAAAATACTATAAAGATTGGCGCGAGCTTTTTGATAAAGAGCACAAGCATATTGACGCAGTATCAGTAGCTACGCCCGACCATAACCACGCCATTATTACCTACCATGCTATGCAATTAGGCAAGCATGTGTATGTTGAAAAGCCTTTAACCCATGATATTTGGGAGGCTCGTATGCTCACAGAAGCTGCCAAAAAATATAAGGTAGTTACCCAAATGGGTAATCAGGGTGCCTCAAATGATGGTACCAGGCTTTTATCAGAGTGGTATGACGCCGGTTTGATTGGCGATGTGCACACCGTTTATTGCTGGACAAATCGCCCGGTATGGCCGCAGGGTATTTCGTGGCCTGGAACAGGCGCAACCATTCCTAAAGAATTAAACTGGGATTTGTGGCTGGGTACTGCACCTTACAAAACATATGTAGATAAACTTGTGCCTTTCAACTGGCGCGGCTGGTGGGATTATGGCACCGGAGCACTAGGCGATATGGGTTGTCACCTTATCGAAGCACCATTTCGTGCTTTGGGGTTACAATATGTTAAATCGGTACAAGCAAGTGTAGGCAGCGTTTACGTAGATGAATTCAAGAAAGGTGTATTCCCTGAAAGTTGCCCGCCATCAAGCCATGTAACACTTACATTTCCTAAAACCGATAAAACAAAAGGTGAAGTTGCACTTCATTGGATGGATGGAGGTATACAACCCGAACGCCCTGACGAATTAGGCCCTAACGAAAAGTGGGGTGGTGAAGACGGTAACGGAACCTTGTTTGTAGGAACTAAAGGTAAAATGTATGCCAGCACTTATTCAACAGCTCCAACCCTGCTTCCAAAATCATTAACCGAACAAGCAAAAGCACCGCAAAAATGGGCCCGTGTACCAGGCGGATCAAACGGCCACTATACACAGTGGGTTGAAGCTTGCCTTGCCGGCTATGGTAAAAAAGAACTAAGCTCACCTTTTGAGGTGGCTGGTCCGCTTACTGAGGCCTTGCTTATGGCCAATCTGGCTGTACGCGGTCATGATTTACCGGGCGGCCAGTTTAAGTACGAGTGGGACAACAAGGCCATGAAGGTTAGCAACTTTAACGAGGTTAATCAATTTGTGAAACGCAACTACCGCAATGGTTGGGAATTAAAAGCATAACTATCGGATAGTATAAGAAATATTTTATGAACAGACGAGAAGCTTTAAACCGTGTAGCCTTACTGGTAGGCGGTTCAGTTATAGGAGCCGATTTCTTTTTATCGGGTTGCAAATCCGGAAGTTCGGTTGATACCGAGGATTTATTTAATCAGCAAACGCAGGCCTTTTTAAATGAAGTAGCCGATACCATATTACCGCGCACCCAAACACCCGGTGCCAAGGATGCCAACGTAGGTAACTTTATGGCAGTAATGGTGCGCGATTGCTATGCCGATGAGGATCAAAAAGTATTTAAAAAAGGCCTTAAACAGTTAGAAGAGGCTTGCGATAAGAAATTCAAAGTTGGCTTTATGGAAGCAACAGTTGAGCAACGCACACAGTTGCTTACAGACCTCGATAAAGAACAGGCGGCTTATAGTAAAACCAAAGAGAAAGAAGCGCCGAACCATTATTTTACCATGGTTAAACAGCTTACTCTTCTAGGTTACTTTACTTCAGAAATTGGCTGTACCAAAGCGCAACGCTACTTACCGGTACCAGGCAAATATGATGGTAACTATCCGTACAAAAAAGGCGATAAAGCCTGGGCACTTGCCTAAATAATATACATCTACTATGAAATTAAGATTAGGAATGATAGGCGGAGGCCAGGGCGCTTTTATTGGTGCCGTTCACCGCATAGCCTCCCGTATCGATGATGAGTACGAAATGGTTTGTGGTGCTTTCAGCAGTAATGCCGAACGCTCTAAAGCCAGCGGAATTGTGCTGGGTATAGATGAAAACCGCGCATATGCCAGCTATATTGAGTTAATTGAAAAAGAGAGTAAATTACCTGCTCATCAACGTGCACAGGTAATCAGCATAGTAACTCCAAATCACGTTCATTTTGAGCCTGCAAAACTCGCACTCGAAAACGGCTTTCATGTGATACTTGATAAGCCAATGACGCTTACCCTTGCGGAAGCAAAGCAACTAAAAGAGATTTCAGACAGAACAGGTAATTTGCTTTGTCTTACCCATACGTACACCGGTTATCCAATGGTAAAACAAGCACGCGATCTTGTTGCCGCTAACCATATCGGTAAGATAAGGAAAGTGTATGCAAAATATCCGCAGGGCTGGTTAAGTTCTTTGGCCGAGGCTACTGATAACAAACAGGCAACCTGGCGCACAGATCCGTCACAAAGCGGTATTGCCGGGGCCATGGGTGATATTGGCACGCACGCATTCAACCTTATTGAGTATGTAACAGGCTTATCGGTAAGTCATTTATGTGCCGATATTAACGTTGTAGTACCGGGACGACGCCTTGATGACGATGGTGCCGTGTTGCTGCGTTTTGAAGGTGGCGCCAGTGGCGTTTTAGTAGCCACCCAGGTAGCTGCAGGAGCCGAAAACAATGTGCAGATAAGTATTTATGGCGAAACCGGCGGCATAGAATGGCAGCAGGATGATTTGAACTCGCTTATTGTTAGATACACCGACAAGCCGGCCGAAATATGGCGCACTGGCGGCGGTTACACATCAACTGCGGCTATGTTTAACACACGCACTCCGGCCGGTCATCCTGAAGGATACCTCGAAGCATTTGCCAACATTTACCGCAATTTTGCTTTAACTATAAAAGCTATTGGTGACGATGAACAACCTTCAGCTCAAATGCTCGACTATCCGGGCTTGAATGAGGGCGTTCGCGGTATGGCATTTATTGAAAATGTGATTGCTTCAGGGAAATCAGAACAGAAGTGGACACCATTTACTATCTAAATTTCTATGTTAACAATTAAAGGACCAGCCATATTCATTGCGCAATTTATTGGCAACGATGCGCCGTTTAATGATTTAAAATCAATAGCGCAGTGGGCTTCCTCTTTGGGATATAAAGGACTACAGTTGCCAACCGGTGATGCACGTTTTATTGACTTGCAAAAAGCTGCAGAAAGTAAAACTTACGCTGACGAGGTAAAAGGCATTGTAAATGAGGCAGGTTTGGAAATCACCGAACTCTCCACTCACACGCAAGGGCAATTAGTGGCTGTAAACCCGGCTTACAACGAATTGTTCAACGCCTTTGCCCCTGCCCACTTGCACAAAGATTTTAAAGCAAGGCAGGAATGGGCGGTGCAGCAAGTAAAATATGCTGCAAAGGCATCACAAAATTTGGGACTACAAGCCAGTGTAACCTTTAGTGGTGCACTTGCGTGGCCATTTGTTTATCCATGGCCGCAGCGCCCGGTCAATTTAGTTAAAGACGCATTCGACGAATTAGGCAGGCGTTGGAAACCTATCCTTGATTTTTACGATGAATGCGGCATTGACCTTTGTTACGAACTACATGCCGGTGAAGATCTTCATGATGGTGTTACATTTGAAATGTTTCTTGATCGCGTAGGTCAGCACAAACGGGCAAACCTGCTTTATGATCCGTCGCATTTTGTACTGCAATGCCTTGATTACCTGGCGCACATTGATATATATCACGAGCGTATTAAAATGATGCACGTAAAAGATGCAGAGTTTAACCCTACCGGTAAACAAGGCGTTTACGGAGGCTATCAAAACTGGGTTGACCGGGCTGGTCGTTTTCGTTCATTAGGAGATGGTCAGGTTGATTTTAAAGCCATTTTTAGCAAAATGGCGCAATATGATTTTCCGGGCTGGGCGGTACTGGAATGGGAATGCGCTCTTAAACACCCCGAAGATGGCGCGCTTGAAGGAGCAAAGTTTATTGCCGATCATATTATACGCGTAACCGACCATGCATTTGATGATTTTGTATCATCAGGCGGTAACCCCTCACTTAACAACAACTTATTAGGAATACAATAATCTATCATGAAAAAAACGTTTTTTTCTTTTGCCATTGCTTCAGTTTGTTTGGTTGCAGTTTCATGCGGCGGCTCACAATCGGGCGATAAAATTAGCACTGACACCACCCACGGAACCGACCAAAATGCAGTTGCGCAAAACCCTAACGCCGCACAAGATACCGCGGGCAGCATTGGTACCGAAAACACTGCTACAAGTGTGGCTACTAACTCTAAAGGTGCAAGCCTAATTGCATCATCAGATTGTTTAAGCTGTCACAAAGAGCATGACAAATTAGTTGGACCATCATACGCCGAGGTTGCTGCAAAATACACCAGTGCCGATATTGATAAGCTGGCCGACAAAATAATCAAAGGCGGTTCGGGCAGTTTCGGTGAAGTGCCTATGTCACCGCACCCCGCTGTTTCTGTTGACGACGCCAAAGAGATGGTTAAATATATACTTACAGTTAAGTAGTACCACTTTATATGGACAATAAGATCAGAATCCAGCTTTCGGTAATGATGTTCCTTCAATTTTTTATTTGGGGAGCATGGTTTGTAACGCTTGGTACCTATTTGCTTACCGACTTAAAAACAAATGCTACCGAAGTTGGCGTAGCTTATCTTACCCAATCAATTGGGGCTATTGTTGCGCCGTTTATAATAGGCTTAATTGCCGACAAGTATTTTCCGGCACAAAAAATACTTGGCGTTTTGCATGTAATTGGCGCAGTAATGCTTTGGTTTTGCGGTACTGCACCTAACTTTAACGCGTTCTATCCGTATGTTTTGATTTATATGATCATTTACATGCCAACGCTGGCGCTGGTCAATTCCATATCCTTCCGCCAAATGACCGATCCAAGCAAGCAATTTCCTCCCATCAGGTTTTTGGGAACCTTGGGCTGGATTATTGCCGGCTTCGCCATTGGTTGGTTGAACTGGGAAAAAAGTGGATCTCTCGATCTAACCTTTAAAACTGCTGCAGCAGCCTCTCTCCTGCTTGGTTTATTTAGTTTTACTTTACCGGCAACGCCTCCTCTTAAAAAAGGAAGCAAAACATCTGTCAGAGATATACTAGGTCTGGATGCTATTGGCTTGCTTAAAAATTCCTCTTACCGCATTTTCTTTTTAGCATCAGTAGCTATATGTGTGCCCCTTGCTTTCTATTACAACTTTACTAACCCGTTTTTAAATGAGGTAGGCATGAATGGTGCCGCAGGTAAGCAGGCATTTGGTCAGGTATCAGAATTGATATTCATGGCCTTGATGCCACTTTTTTTTAAACGCTTAGGGGTTAAAAAAATGCTTGCCGTAGGTATGCTGGCCTGGGTATTGCGCTATGCGCTTTTTGCCTATGGTGATACCGGCGCTAACTACTGGATGCTGATAGGCGGTATTGTGATGCACGGTATCTGTTATGACTTTTTCTTTGTAACCGGTCAAATTTATACTGATGAATTAGCAGGAGAGCAATTTAAAAGCGCGGCGCAGGGCTTTATAACACTTGCCACTTATGGCGTGGGTATGCTCATTGGCTTTACCATATCAGGGCCAATTGTTGATGCCCACAAAACAACAGGAGGATTACATGATTGGCAACAAATATGGTTGATACCTGCCGCTATTGCCGCAGTTGTACTTATACTGTTCCTGCTATTGTTTAAAGACCGTAACAGAGGTGTACAATTAGAGTCGCCAGCGCCTGATAAGTTCATGCCTGCAACCGATGCTATTTAAACTTATATCCAATTATAAAGTCAATATCATATGAGTACAGATCGCCGTTCGGCTATTAAAAATATTGTTGCCGGTACTGCCGCGCTATCAACAGTGGGTGCATTTGCCAATCTGGATGCCGTTGCTCAACCTTTACAAAAAAACATGCCGCTTAAAGGAAACATTAATCACTCAGCATGCCGTTGGTGCTACCAGGATATACCGCTTGATAAGCTGTGTATCGAAGGCAAAAAGATAGGTCTAAGTGCCATTGATTTGGTTGGTCCCAAAGAATGGGACACGCTTAAAGCCCACGGTATACACTCATCAATGTGTAACGGTGCCGAAATTAATTTAGTGGATGGCTTTAACGACAAGCAATTTCATGCACGCCTTATAAAACAATACAGCGAAATGATTCCGCTGGTGGCAAAAGCAGGTTACACTAATCTTATTTGCTTTAGCGGTAACAAACGCAACAAGAGTGACGAGGAAGGTTGGGCAAACTGTGCAGAAGGTTTGAAACAACTGATGCCGTTAGCCGAAAAGCACAAGGTTGTATTGGTTATGGAGTTGCTGAACAGCAAACTTAATCATCAGGACTACCAGGCCGACCGTACGTGGTGGGGTGCCGAGCTTTGTAAAAAAGTGGGTTCTGAAAGCTTTAAGCTACTTTACGACATCTACCACATGCAAATTGACGAAGGAGACGTAATTACAAACATTAAACAATATCACCCATTTATTGCGCATTATCATACCGGTGGTGTACCCGGCCGTCATGAAATTGATGAAACACAAGAGTTGTTTTATCCGGCAATTATGAAAGCCATTGTTGCAACAGGCTTTAAAGGGTATGTAGCACAGGAGTTTGTGCCTACAGGCGATAACAAATTGAAATCATTGCAAAAGTGCGTTCAAATTTGTGACGTATAGCATGATGCTTTTTTTTAATTAAACATGACCAACAGAAGAACATTTATAGCACAAGCCGGCTTAATAAGTGCAGGGCTTGCATTAGCGCCTGAGTTACTAATGGCTAAAACTAATAAGGTTGCCGGGCTGCAACTATATTCTCTACGTGCCCAATTACCAAAGGATGTTAAAGGTGTAATAGCAAAAGTAGCCCAGGCAGGTTATAAAGAGGTTGAAGTTTATGGTTACAGTAAACAAAATGGCTTTTGGGGCTTGTCGCCGGTAGATTTTAAAGCTTTGCTTACGCAACACGGACTTACTTCCCCAAGCGGCCATTATGGTATGGATAAGCTTTTAGAAACCGGTAGTATGGATGAGGTAAACGATGCTATAGCGGCAGCTAAGGTGTTAGGACATACCTATGTTACCATGCCTTACATCAACATTAAGTTTCGCAAAACCGCTGCCGATATCAAAAACATTGTTGCCAAGGTGAACACTGCAGCCGCGCATATTAAAAAAGCGGGATTTAAGATGGCCTACCATAATCATGATTTTGAACTGATACCGGTTGAGGGTGTTACTTTGTATGAGGAACTTTTAAAAGGCTCAAAACCGGGGATGTTAGATTTTGAAATGGATTTATACTGGGTTGTACGTGCTGGAAACGATCCTGTTGAATGGTTTAAAAAATATCCGGGCCGTTTCACTATGGTGCACGTAAAAGATATGGACAAGCAAGACAACAAACTTAATACCGAGGTTGGTTCAGGCTCTGTGAACTTTAAGCAAATATTTGCAAGCTCAAAATTAGGAGGCATTAAGCATTATATTGTGGAACAGGAAAACTTTAAGATCGACCCGTATGTAAGCATTGCTCAAAGCAGTAAATATTTATTAAATAATCTATTAAGCTAAATTCACTATGAAACTATCATATTTTGTGATGCTACTTACAACATCCACCCTTTCTTTAAGAGTTTGCGGGCAACAGCAGGCCAAACCTCAAGATACAGAATCATGGACGCCTGTGCCGCCAAAGGTTGAAGTTGGCAAAGCATCGCCAATGCTTCCGCCCCCTTCAGACGCAATTATATTATTTAACGGCAAGGGCTTGGACGAATGGGTATCAAATGCCGACCGTAGTCAGCCTGCCGCATGGAAAGTGCAAGGCGATGCCCTGGTGGTTGACAAATCGAAAGGAAACATAGAAACTAAACGCTCATTTGGCAGTTACCAGCTACATATTGAATGGAAAATACCTGCAAATATTACAGGCGAAGGTCAGACCCGCGGTAATAGCGGTGTTTTTTTGGCATCATTAGGTAAAGGCGACCCAGGGTATGAGTTGCAGGTTTTAGATTCTTATGAAAATAAAACCTACGTAAATGGTATGGCCGGAAGCATTTACAAGCAATTTGCACCACTGGCAAATGCTGCGCGCAAACCCGGTGAATGGCAAACCTATGATGTTGCCTGGAGTGCTCCTGTGTTTAACGAAGACGGAAGTATCAAACAACCGGCAAGTGTAACGGTTATTTGGAACGGCGTTGTTGTACAAAACAATACCATATTGCTTGGACCAACTCAGTACATTGGCAAGGCGTCATATTCAATAAAGCACGGCAAAAGTCCAATAAAGTTACAGGCGCACGGCGATAAAAGTGAGCCCATCAGCTTTAGAAACATTTGGATAAGAGAAATTCAGTAAGCTAATTTTGACTCATAAATACAGCGACAATGTTTTTGTAGCTGTATAAAACAAGAAAAGCGGATTGCAAATAGTAATCCGCTTTTCTTGTTATAACTCAGGCTCTGGGCCACGCCATGTATTCTTACTTCCAAGGCCTTTAACCTTTATTGGCTTACCCTCTTTAGCCGATTGATAAATCGCCTCCATCAGTATATGGTCTTGCAGGCCTTCTTCGCCGGGAGTAAAGGGTTTTTTATTTTTCAATATACAGTCCGAAAAATGATCCATCTCTGCTCCAAACTGATCAATTTCAGCTATTCCCAAGTCTTCCTGCCGCTCAAGCATACCATCGGCACGCGCCGTTTTTAACTTCTGTCCTTTATAAGCGTAAGCTTTATCTAAATTTAGCCATCCCTTTTGGCAATTAACTCTGTAGTGCCTGCTTTCATGCACATCATAATGGGTAGTACAGCTGGCATATATACCGTTGCCAAAACGCATCTGCCATGATACCATTTCTTCAACTTCGGCAAAAAGCGGGTTACCGGGTGTACTGTAACTATATGCAAAAACCTCTTCAGGCTCCGCATCCAAAATAAAGCGAGTGGTGTTGAGGCAGTATAATCCAATATCAGGCAATGCTCCTCCCCCGGCAAGTGCCTTTTTATGTCGCCAATGGTCAACGTTTGCAGTGCTTTGAGAATTTGATGCCTCAACATATTTCACTAAACCAAATTCTTTGGCAGCTAAAAGTTCGCGCAGCTTACGGTTATGCGGCTGATAGTGTATACGATAAGCAATCATCAATTTAACACCTGCTTTGTTACATGCAGCAATCATATCGCGACATTCGTCAGCGGTATTAGCCATTGGCTTTTCACATAATATGTGTTTGCCGGCTTTTGCTCCTCTTATAACAAACTCCTTATGCAATCCGTTTGGCAATACAATGTATATTACATCAACATCTTTATTGTCCTTTAAACGGTCGTAGTTTTTATAGTCGTAACAGTTTTCTGGACTAATACCATATTGCTGAGCCACCTTCTTCATCTTATCAGGACTACCGCTTACTAAAGCCGCAAGCTTTGATTTTTTGCAATTGTTAAGAGCCGGAAGCAACTCCTCTAGGGATAAATGTCCCAACCCAACAATGGCATAGCCAATGCGCCTGTCTGGAGGTAGCGGTGTAGGTGTTGGCGCCGATTTTTGGTCAGCGTCAGATTTCCACTGCTCCAACACAATCGGTTCCTCTAAGCTGGGCGGAACTTTAGCCGGTGGTGACAACGCTTTTGTATTTGTGGATTGCGCATACGAACTGTTATCGGCCAATCCATTTAAGGCCACGGCGCCAGCAGCGCCCGCTATTATTGACTTGCCAGATAGCGACAAAAACTCCTTTCGGCTCATAGCATCAGCCTGAACTTCGGTTTCCTTATTATTCATGCAGTTTATTGTTAGGTGTATGTAGGTACAATCTAAGTGATAACTCAATCACAGCCAGAAATTGATACACTTGTGTATGAACTACATTATTGCACAAATTGTTCGCGACTTAGCTTGGTAATGCTAACCCCTCACCACTGTTTTTTATAGTGGTAATCTGCAAACTCAATAAATCTCTCCCAATCGTAAACGTTGAGGTCATGCTTGCCCGTGCGGAAATGATAGCCAATAGTTGACTTGATGATAGGTGAACTTACAGCAGAAGGCTGTGGAGGTAGTGCTGTTTTTGATTTGTATAAATTGTATACCGGCAAAGCATTGATAAGTGAAAGGTATGATCCTTTTGGATCTGCCCACCTATCTTCAGTTGCATTGGTGGTATACACCGGCCTGGGAGCAATCAGAGAAATTAGCATATGCTGATCAACAGGCAGCTCATTTACCTTTGTGCTGTAATCTTTATAGGTGTCGGCAAACCAATAGCCGAACTGTTTATTGACCAAGCTTACCGTTTCACCATACTGCCTGCGCGCCAGCGAAGCTCCCGTACTACCCGAACAACTGCTGAATATTAAAGCAAAACGCTGGTCGAGCGCACCTGCCCACAACGAAGTCTTTCCTCCTCTTGAATGGCCAACTAAAGCTACCTTTTTAACATCGATATCCTTGTCAGTTTCCAGGTAATCCATAACCCTGCTGGCGGCCCAGGCCCAGGCACCAATAGCTTTCATACCATTCTTTTGCTTTAATAACTCAGGGTAAAGCTTATCAAGCACGCCGTGTTGGTAGCTATCTTTTCTGTCGGGTGCGGCATCACCTACATGAAATGCTGCAATGGCGTAACCCTTTTCAATCAAAAGTTCGGCAGGCCAAAACGTGCTTTTTACCGCTCGCAATGGATCAGTATTACGCTTGCTACGGTTATTAATCAACAGAAACAAAGGCGAAGGCTTATTACGTTTGTTTGGCACAAACATCACAACCGGAATTCCTATTGTGTTGCCTTTGTTCCAAATGTGAACGGTAATTTCCTTTAGGCTTGCAAGCCCGTTCATAGCTGTATCTGTAGTTTTGGTAACCTCAAACTTAATGCTATCAATGCCCGATGGTGTTTGACCATAAACATTATTTTTAAATAGTTCTATTATTTCTGCCCGTCTTGATTTCTCCCACACTGCTTTGTTATTTACTTTGAGTCCTTTGGCGGTGACCAAAGCATTGGGCAAAGTATAGTTAGGAACGGCTTCCTCGTCATAGTTAACTATTTCGCCCATAAACTTATCTGTTTTTTGAGCATAAACACTGCCGCTAAATAAAACAAGTAAGCTTACAGCAATCTTGAATGCTGATGTGATTTGAAAGATTTTCATTTTACGGTTTTACATAAAAAGCGCTTTATGTAAGCTTGTAAGCAAACACAAAACGCTTTTTTATCATCAGTAAATTTAGTTTATTGTATTTGAACGTTCATCAGTTTTAACCAGCCGCCATTGGTAATATCACCGTTTACAGCAAGTCGTATTCCTGGCTGGTTCTCTTTTTGAGCATCAATAATAGCAACTGCCCAGGTGTAAGTTCCGGCAGGTAAATCGGCCTTGGCTTTCAGTTCATACCTCGCAGGCGTGCCTTTGAGCCAGGTAGATGGTTCGGCTTTCTCATCAACAAATACCTTTTTTACTGCACCCGCAGCATCAAGTAATGCGAAGGCAACTTTGTACTTGTAGTTCCATTGCGGAATGTTGTTAGGAAAATAACCCCATCCCATATTACGCCAGCGGTGTGTAATAGTTCCTTCTTCGCCGCTTTTTAAAGTTTCGGGTAAGTAAACCTGGTCAGGGTACAAACGGTAGCCGCCTTCAGTTGTAAATCTTTGCACCAAAGAAAACGATTTGGTAAACCAGCTTTCGATTTCACCTACACGGAAATCCATCATATTAACAGCAGCTTCGGCAGATGCATCAAATTCGCCTTGGCGAACGTCTTCCGGGTGATTTTCGCGGTATTTGCCACTAGGGTCTGTCCAGTAACGGTGAGTACCTGTGGTTATCCAGCCACCTTCCATAATAACCGGTCGTTTAAAGTTCCAGGTTTTGGTAAACTGCTTTTCCCAGCTTTGGTAATAATCAGTCATACCAAATGCATCTTGCCTTAAACTATAGCCCTTATTAATAGCTTTAACCAGTAATCTATCGCTGTTTGCATTTGCAGCACCCCAACTTGCAGGGTGACCAACCAAACGGTGATAGTTGATTACTAAAGGCACTTTGGTAAATTGCTGACTGTACAAATCAGTAACCCAATCAAACACCTCTTCTTTAAGCTTCTCTGTGTTTGGGCTTACAGCTGCGCCAATTTGTTCATAAACCACGTTGTGCGCTTCGCCCCATTTACCTAAGCCATAAGCATCAATAAATGATGTTTTCTTAGGATCATTGAAGTCCTTAGCAAGCTCGGTTATAAATTTTGCGTAATACTGTTTAAAAACAGCATCTTGCGGGTACGGAGTTCGGCGCGCCGGGAATGATGCGTTTTCAAGATAGAATTTAGCCCCTGCATCAAACACAAATTGAGGGGTATTTAAGCCTTGGTCGCGGCCATCAACAACAATACGGAACGCAATTGGCAGGCCTCTGTTTTCGGCGCCTTTAATAAGTTTTCCTAAGGCCGAATTTGGATCGCGCCAGGCGTAAACACCGTCGGCAGGATTTAGCTTAGCCCAGCTTGTACGTATATAACAAGCCGATGCATAATCAGATGCCTTTACTGATTTACCTAAATCAGGAACATAAAAGTTTAAGTCCCAGTAATTTTCATTATCGGCACCGGCATACATTACCCAACCGTTAAGCGGGTTGCGAAACACCGTGCTACGGTTGTAATTGGGTTTAACCAGTGTACCCGATATGGGTTTAGCGTCGTTATCTGAATCTTTTTTGCAAGCTAATGCTGCTACACATAATAAGGCGGTAGTAAGTTTTAAAAGCATTAGATTATAACTTGATTTTATCATTTTGAGTATCGTATTTAAGTATAAATCACACTTAATTTTCCTTATCTCCTGTCTGCCAGTATGGTCATATTACGCAGGTCGAAAATTATAATATTAGTACCCGATGGAATGGTGTAATAAGAGTTTCGTTGTGCACTGGAGTTACCGCCTGCTAACGGAGCTACCGTACCTAAGCTTAAGGCCAGTTCCTGCGAAGTTCCGGTTGCCGTTAACGGACAGCTGAATGCGTAAGCCAGATTCTTGTTATTATCGTTACCGCCATACACTATAAACTTGGTTTTGCCCACACGGCCGCCGGTGTACACCAAAATTTGCGGATCGGCCATACTCACCTGGCAGTCCATTTTTATAGGTACCAAAAAATTATTTATTTGTCCGTGCATCCATAGCTCATTTACAGTGGTGCTGGTAGGCGTAGCTGCGTTGCCCCACTGTACAACTTTTGGCTGCAAGGCTTTTGCAGGTGAATAAATGGTTGCTGTAGCTTTAAGCAAATTAACCACTACCCTGTATTCGCCCGCTGTTTCAATTTTCCAACCAAATGGGGTTTCGCTTAAGTTTGTACCAACTGTGGTACCATCTTTAAGTGTGCTGCTACCATCGGCAGCTCTTACATAATTTGTTTTACCGTTTGTTTCCACCGGAATTTGTAATTCGCCGGGTTGTAGGTTTAAAACAAATGCATATTGATTCAAATCTTCAATAGTCTTTTGCATCTCAATACGGTTGTTACCAGGCACAGCAGTTCCACCTACCGATACCTTTTTGGGCAATATATTTATCCTTACCGTACGAACTTCAGGTGCTTCAAATGTAGCCCCGCCTTCCCATTGAGCCACTACCCTGAATTCAAGCGTGAATGGCTTATTGGTGGCAACCTTCCATTTTTGGTTTGCCCAGTTTAGTAATTGGGCAGATGTAAAACTTCTGGCAAAAACACCGTCATCCTCATAGGTCATAATGGCGGTTGATGAACCAAAGTTATTGCCCAGCACATCAAGCTTGGTGACATAGGTGACCATATGGTCGTCTGACTGGTTCCGCGCCTTCTCCCAATTGAAGGTTAGTATATCTTTACCCGGATCGTTCTCGTCTAGTGTTATATTTTCTGATGAAACCTTAAGTTCCAATGTCTCCTGAACCTTTTCAATATCATTTATTTCGTGCTTACAAGCCGTTAAGCAGGCAATCATGAATAAAAGGCTCCACGAGTTAAATAAGTATTTAACTTTTTTCATGCAGTTATGCTTAATTAATTGTTGTGATTGGTTTTTAATATCAGTATACCATTACTTACTCTACCTACCATAGCCTGGGTTTTGCGGAAAAGGAGCATCGCGGTTGGCATCAATTATGGTTTGTGGTATTGGCCACAATATATTGTTTGATGTTATTTTATCGCGGATGGCGCCATTGTATGCTTTAACCCTATCAACCAATTTGTTAGTACGTACAAGTGTAAACCTGCGGCTCTCCTCACCTGCCAGTTCACGAATGCGTTCATCAAGTAAGAAATCCATGTTCATCTGTGCACCCGTAACAGTTGAAGCACCTGCTCTTTTACGTACCTCATTCACGGCATCGGCTGCTTTTTGCGGATTGTTTTGCCCCAGATAAGCCTCAGCAAGCAGTAAATAAGTTTCAGCTAAACGGAACTTCATGCGATCTTTATAGCTGCCGGTTAAGCTTAAGTTTTCGGCACGACCATAAAAAAACTTGGTTATAGTTGGGAATAAGCTTTTGGTAGAAAACCACGTTTGCTCGGTTATACTGGCTTTTTTGCCATTCAATGCAGCATCATTGGGGTTGTTGTAGTACCAGTTGCGTTTTATGTTATAATTTGAGTTACGAATATCAGAAGCTTCAAAAATACCAGCCACATTACCTAATGCATTGGTACCATTGGTACCTACCCACCATTTCATAGGTACCAATTGGGCTAAACCACGGCCACCTAACGTGTCGGCCAAAACGAAGCCGCTAATATCGGGGTATTTCGGAATCCAGGCGCGGCGGGTCCAATCATCGGAGTTTGTACCACCACCAATAGCATTAAATTCAAACTGCAGCACCCAAATGCTCTCGCGGTTACCGTTCTTTAATCTGTTTTGATTGTTCTCAACAAACAGGTCACTGAATACATCTCCGGGCTTGTCTTTACCTGCACCAAAACGATTTTTCATGAGGCTGTAGTTGCCGCTGTTTATAACAGAAAGTGCTGCTTGTTCGGCCAGCTGATACTCGCCCTGCATCAAGTACATTTCACTTAACAGGTGATTTGCAGCCCACTTGGTAACTTTACCTTCTTTAACCTGATCAGGATTTGCCGGTAGATTTTCTGCTGCAAACTTCAAATCATCAACAATATGCCCCAATACTTCAGCCTTAGGCGTGCGTGTAAAGTTTAGCTTGAAATCATACAAAATGGTTTCGACATAAGGCACATCACCATAAAGATAAACCAGCGTACGGTATGCATAAGCCCTGAAGAACCTGGCCTCGGCTTGGAAACGTACCTTATCAGATGGCGAATCCCAGTTGGTGTTTTTTTCTGAATACACCAGCATTAAGTTGGCCGATGAAATCAAGCTGTAAGCCCAATTCCAATATGAACCAACAAAGCGTTCGGCCGGTGTGAGTGTTAAGTTTGCAAATGCCATCAATGAGGCATCGCTGTTTATTACGTCGGCAATATCAGTTGCGGCCTGTAAGGCTTCATAAGGGCATGCACCATTATGCAGAAAGGCGCCGCCCTCACCAAAAGTGTTATATTCTGACCGGGTTAGTGCGTATAAACCTGCACTACCTACCTCAAAGCCATACGTACTTGTAAATGTGTTTGTTGGAGCTAGTTCGGTTTTCAGCTCCTCATCTAAAAATTTTTTACACCCGCCTAATGAGATGAGTACAATAAGCGTAAAGCTTGCTTTTATAAATTTATTCATGTTACGTGTGTTTTGCCGTTAAAAATTTACGTTTAAACCAAACATCAGTAATCGTGCGGTTGGGTATGAGGCCATCCATGTATTATCATAATTGAGTACCTGCCTAATGTTAGAGAACGTATATAGGTTGTTTACACTCAGGTTGGTTTCAATACCACTTACGCCTAGTTTTTTTACAATATTTTGTGGTATGCGGTACCCAAACGTTATGTTTTTAACTTGAACGTAGTTTACCTTTTTATAGAAACCGTGACCAAAGCCGTTATTGTATCCCGGAGATACAATGGTTGCACCGGGGTTTTCAGGAGTCCAGTAATTAGCATTATGCACGTAATTGGTTATACCAAAAGTCCACGACCCAAGGTTGGCCATGTTATCATCACGCCACACGCCAAAAGTTCCGGTGAGCAAGGCTGATAAATAGAAGTTTTTGTAAGTGAACCTGTTTGCCAACGATGCCGTATAGCGAGGCATTCTTGAGCCGATGATTTTACGGTCGGCGGCGTTAATAAAACCATTACCGTCAACATCCTCTAACTTGGCCGAACCCGGAGCGGCACCGGTTTGTGCTTCACGCTGACTGCCATTTGCATCGGTATAAAAGTACTGGTCGCCACGTTGCCATATTCCTATCATGTTATAATCATAAAATACACGTAGCGGCTTTCCTATAAACCAGTTGTTGTTTATGTCATCAAGGCCATCGCCACGTAACTCTATGATTTTATCTCTATCGAAGGAGAAAATAGCAGTGGTGTTCCATTTGAAGTTTTTGTTGTTGATGTTAGTCGTATTTAAGTTCAACTCTAAACCCTGGTTTTGAGTTTCACCAATGTTGTCCCATATACGGCTGTAGCCGTTCATGATGGGCACTGTACGGGTCATCAACAAATCTTTTGTGCGGGAACGGTAAACATCTAAGCTACCGCTTACACGGTTATTAAATAATTGGAAATCGACGCCAATGTTCCCGGTATAAGTGGTTTCCCATTTCAGGTTAGGGTTGCCCACACCATCACCTGCAAGGTATGCAGTGTTAACGGCGGTACCGCCATCGCCCCAAATGTATTTGACGCTTGAATACAAACGATCGAGCGTGCGGTAAGGCGTAATGGCTTGGTTACCATTGGCACCATATGAAAGGCGTAACTTTAGCATGTTTAGCCAGTTTACCTTATTCTTTAAAAAGCTTTCTTCGCCAATATGCCAAGCTAATGCAGCCGATGGGAAAAACGCATACTTATTATTGATACCAAATACCGAAGCACCATCAGAACGGCCTGTAAGTGTGGCTATATACTTTCCTTTGAATGAATAATTTAAGCGTCCCATGTATGAAAGCAATGCAGTTTCAGACAAGCTCGAGGTATTGGATATATTACGCGCGGCGGTATTCATCATAAAATAGCTCGTTTCATCGGTTACGAAGCCTTCGCCGGTTTGTGATGAGCCGGTACTTTTAGTTTGCTGCATACTGAAAAGCCCGGTGGCATCAAAGCGGTGCTCACCCACCTGACGCTCATATTTCAGTATATTCTCCCAAGTGTAATCATTGTAATGATTGTTGCTGATGGTTGCACGCCCGCCCACTAAGCCGGCCTGCTCCCGACCATCGAAGGTATCGCGGCCGTAATAAGTACCTGTAAAACCGCTACGGTAATTAAAGCCGTAATTTGACCGGAAAGACAAGCCTTTAACCGGTAGCAAAATATTTGCGTAGCCCGAAAGGAAGAAGTTGCGGTTAATCCGGTCCTGATCGGCATTCACATTACGCATAGGATTTACTATAAGTGAGTACTCCATTGGCTCAGGAACATAATAACCCGATGCATCTTTGTATTTACCGTAAGGGCTCTGTTTAATAGCATGCTCTATATTGGGTTGCACACCGCCATCGCTACGC
Source organism: uncultured Mucilaginibacter sp. (assembly GCF_913773635.1). GTDB lineage: Bacteria > Bacteroidota > Bacteroidia > Sphingobacteriales > Sphingobacteriaceae > Mucilaginibacter. Next base: position 161,993 of record NZ_CAJYGQ010000010.1, on the reverse strand, counting down.
TGGGTAAATTGGGTACCAATACCAATGGTAAGCCATTTGTTAAATGTTTGGTCAATATTGGCTGTGATGTTGATACGGGTTAGTTTAGAATTGTAAACAACCCCGTCTTGCTTCAAAGCAGCGGCTGAAGCCAAATATTTGGTGCTCTCGGTACCACCCGAGATGCTTAATTGATGATCGGTAGTGATAGCGCGCCGGAAAATGTAGCTTTGCCAGTCATTAGTGATGCCTTTTAAGTAGTTATCACGCTCCGACACTGATATTATTCCACCAGCAATTGGGTCAAGCGCATCACCACTGTAATTTTCCCTCAAACGGCCAATATCTTGCTGAAAACGAATAAACTCATTTGGTCCCATCACATCTATGCGCTGCATGGGCTCGGCCACACCTACCTGGCCACGGTATGTAACCTGCGGCTTACCAACCATACCACGTTTAGTTTGAATGAGGATTACCCCGTTTGAGCCGCGAGAACCATAAATAGCTACTGCTGAGGCATCTTTAAGCACCGTAATGTTTTCTACGTTATTAGGATCTATATCCACCAATGAGCCGCTGTATGGAATATTATCTAATACAATTAAAGGTGAGTTATTTGCAGAAAGTGAGTTTTCGCCGCGTATAAGTAACGACTGATCCTGACCTGGAGCTGCATTTGTAGTGGTAATGTTAAAACCTGCAACCTGCCCAACCAACCTATCCATAAGGTTTGGGGTAGATACCAGGCTCAACTGCTCCTTACCCACCACAGCCAAACCACCGGTAAGATCTTTCTTTTTTGCCGAGCCGTAACCTACGACAACCATTTGGTCGAGCACTTTATCACCGGCCATAGTTACGTTCACCACGCCTGATGATCCGATTTTTATTTCCTGGGCATCAAACCCAACGTAGGTGAATACCAATGTAGCACCCGCTGGGGCTTGTAGGGTGTAGTTACCTTCGGCATTTGTTTGTGTACCGTTATTGCTTCCCTTAACAATAACTGATACGCCAATTAAGGCTGCTTTGCCCGAATCAGTAACCTTACCTGTAACTTTGATGTTATTTTGTGCAAAGCCATAACTGGCCGCCAGCATTAGCATAATGAGCATAAGCCAGCTTTTAAGTTCTTTGTATAATTCTTTTCTCATTAAGGAATTTTTTTGGGGGTTTGTGTGATTAGTTTGTGTTTGTCTCACAGAGGTGAGGAATTGTAACTATCCATAATCGGGTGTTTTTTTACCATTTGGAATACTAAAATTTAAACAATAGAATAGCTTACCGCCTAAAAAGCAGTGAAGAGTACTACCCTGCTTTACGGCTGGGTAATCCAATACATAGCAGTGAGTAGGGTTTTGAAACCCTCAGGATCAGAAAGCTTTTTGGTTGCAGCAACAACGTTTATGTGACGTTGCCGGCAAATGATTCAGATGAGATGATTTAAAAAAACCTTTGGAGTGATGACGTAAAAAAATTTCTGTCATAATTAAATGGTTGTTTGGTTTGCAATTATTAACTGGTGAAGCAAATTTGTTGAGTATAAGCTCACCATAAGCCCCATAAATCAACCATTTAGGGGGTACTTTTTCGCCAAATGACGAAAAAGTACCTTGTTTTAATATTTTAAGTAAGATATAATTTTGTGCTAACATTATGTTATACAAATCATTGAGCAGTAATTTCAACAATTGAACTTGTTAAAGCCTTCAAATGCCAGCTATTTAAGTCGAGCCCTACCTTCATCAAAAAATCACCCGTGTAAATGCGGCCATTATCAGGCAAAATTGGCTTAGCTCCTGTCATTACATTTATTTCTTCCACCTTATATCTTTTGGCAGCGTCAAGTCCTTGCAATTTCACCCTATTAACTGTTTCGCGTTCGCGGATGTTAAGGTTGTAATTAAATACAACAGCTTTGGCTTTAGCACTATCAACATACATGAGTACGGCACGGCTTTCTTCATAAGGCGATATAAGACGATATAAATCTCCGTACCAAATTACGTTGCTTAAGCGTTTATAATTTTTGATAGCCTGCTTGCTAAACGCCAGTTCATCAGGTGTCATTTTTTTGACGTCGATGTCGTAACCCAATTTGCCCATCATAGCTACATCGGTACGAAATTTAAGTGACTGCTTTCCCCACGATGTTACATGACTTGCCACCACGTTGGCCGGGTAAAAACTGCTGTAGCCCCATTGCATGTAAACCCGCTCTAACGGATCGGTATTATCACTGGCCCAAAACTCGGTAAAGTATTTAAGTGCTTCGTAATCTATACGGCTCCCTCCGCCCGAACATAACATGATAGGCAAATGCGGGTGCTTTGCACGTAAGCGTTCAAATACCTTGTATAAATTTAGTACATAATCAACGTACAGGTTTGATTGCTTATCTTTCAAATACGGCGACCAGGTATTGGTCATTAGGCGGTTACAATCCCACTTAATAAATCCAAGCCCAGGATTTTTACTAATCAGGTCATCCATGGTTTGGTACACAAAATTTGCCACCGTTGGGTTAGCCAAATCCAGCACCATTTGATTTCTTTGCTCATTTACGGCGCGGTTTGGCAACCGGAGTACCCAATCGGGGTGCTTTTCGTAAAGTTCACTTTTAGGATTAACCATTTCGGGCTCAATCCATATTCCAAATTTTGTTCCTTTAGCTTCGGCTTGTTTAATAAGATTACCAATTCCATTGGGTAATTTAATTTTGGTGGGCTGCCAGTCTCCCAAACCTGCCTTGTCGTTGCTGCGCGGATATTTGTTACCAAACCAGCCATCGTCAAGCAAAAACAAATCAACTCCAAGGTTAGCAGCATCGTCAAATAAGCCACTGAGCTTTTGCTCATCAAAGTTAAAAAAGGTGGTTTCCCAATTGTTTAGTAATACAAGGCGGGGTTTATTACCGTCCATAACATCGTAATTACGCGCCCATTTGTGTAAATTACGACTGGCCTGCCCTCTGCCGTTTGCCGAGTAAGTGAAAATAAATGCCGGCGTAGTAAATGTTTTACCCGCTGTTAAACGATATGCTGATGCATAGGGATTAATGCCCGATATTACCCGCAACGCGTTATTTTGATCTGTTTCGAAATGAAACTTGAAATTACCTGTCCAGGCAAGAGTTGCAGCAATTACTTCGCCGCTGGTTTCGTCAGACTGCTTACCCAACGATAGCAGAAACAACGGACTTTGGTACATAGCCGCACGCGTACCCAACTTGCTGTCAATTTCCTTAATGCCACTGGTTAACTTTGATTCCTGCATCTTCATCTCGGCAGCCCAATCGCCATGATATTGAGTTAGCCAGTACTCGCGGGCATCAAAGTTTAACATGGAAGAAGCATAGTCATTTAAGGTAATCTCACCCTTCTCTCCGTTAATGATCTCTGTCCAGCTTTTTATGACATCCTCTTTAGTAAAAGCCTGGTAGTGCAGCTTAACCGTTACCGGGTATTTTGGATCTTTAAGTGTTATAACCGTTTCAGTACAGCCTGCTATTGGTCGCTCGGCTTTTTGATCGGTATATAGTAGTTCAAGTGATGGATTTGCGTCTGTATGTGTTACACGAATGGCCGGTTGAAATGAATCTTCCATTCCACCACATACATACACCTCCTTACCTTGTGGCAGCGTTGCGTTATCGGCAGCATTCAGCAGCTTCGCCCCCAAATAATTTTGATATACCCTGCCGTTTTTGCCAACACTAAAAACCATTGAAACGTGGTCTGTTTCTATTGTTATACGTTTATTATTTTGCGCTTTTGTGGCAGCGCACATAAAAAGCAGTGCTACAATTGATATGTATTTCTTCATCAGGTATTTACTTAAATTTATTTTGCGGTAAGACTTAATGATGCATCCTCAAGGCCGGCTGCCGAAGCAGTAAGTTTCACTTTGCCACTCTTACGTGTACTACGCAATACTACCAAACATTTGCCATCATTTACCTTTCTGTGGTTAGCTACAAAATGCTCATCGCTCATACGATCGTTGTTTGCTACTCCTGCTAAAGTAGCTTCGCCCGATAGTTTGAAATTTATGCTGTTGTTAGCCTCAGGTACAACCAATCCATCTTTATCAACCACGGTTACAGTTACATAGGCAAGGTCAAGCCCGTTGGCATTAAAATGAGCAGAATCAGTTTGAAGAACAATACGCTCAGCCTTACCGGTGGTTTTGGCTTCGTCGGTTGCAATTTGTATACCGTTTTTGCGGGCCACAGCTTTTATGGTACCCGGCTCATAATTAACCTCCCAGCTTATTTTATGCTTTGGAAAGTCTTTCATGTATTTTACACCTACCGACTTGTTGTTTACAAATAACTCCACCTCGTCACCTGTAGTAAAGGTGTAAAGGGTAAGTTTTTGGCCGGGTTTCCAGTTCCAGCTATCGCTCATTTTAATGGTGTTCATAAACACATCGTTCCATACACGCGATTCGCTTGCCGACGCATCAAACACTGCAACCTTTACCATAGGCTCATCGCTATAGAGGCTTTGGATGTAGTACGTGATAGGTTTCCAGAAGTCACACCAGTCAATTAAGCCGTTCCACCCTTTTGACGGCCATTTAAATGATTCGCCAATGTAATCTGTGCCGCCCCAATAAAATTGGCCGCAAGCATAACTATGATCATAATTGAAAAAGTTTTCGCCACCATTATCAGTGGTCATTTCGCTTTCTATGAATATGAGTTGCGGAAATTTTGGATGATCGCGTTTGTAAAACCTCGACATGTAATTGTCACTCATTACATCCATATGAAAAGCCATCGGTGCCGGGCTGTCTTCATCACGCGAAGGGTAAAGCCCAGAGGTTACCTTGCGTGACGGATCGGCCTGGTGGGCAAATTCAACCATCTTGTTGAGCTGTAACACAAATGCCGAATCTTTGTACTCCTGCTTAACTGCCACTTCATTGCCCACACTCCAAATAAATACACTTGGATGATTGCGGTCACGCTTTATGAACCAGCCTAAGTCGGGCTGCCAATGTTTTTTAAAGTCTTCACCCGGTCCATAGTATTCGCTACTCCACTTGTCAAAGGCTTCGTTAAAAACTAATAAGCCCATTTCATCGCACATATCAAGCACCGATTTTGTATATGGATTATGTGCCAGTCTTATAGCATTAACACCCATTTTTTTGAGCCCAAGCAGGCGGCGTTTATAACCTTTATCAAACGCAGCAGCACCAAGCGGGCCTAAATCATGGTGAATATTTACACCGTTTAAAAACACCTTTCTGCCATTAAGTAAAAAGCCCTGCTCAGGTGTAAAATCAATTGTACGAATGCCAAAACGGCTGTTATACCCATCAGTTTGATTGCTGCCAACGCTCAAATAACTTCTTACAACGTAAAGGTTGGGTTTAAGCACATCCCAAATTTCCGGGTTTTGAATAGTGGTATACTGCTGAAATTTATAAGTCTCTTGCGCACGCAATGGAACCGTACTTAACATTGATTGCACTTCTTTGCCACCGGGAGAAAGAATAACCGTTTTTAAAGTAGCAGTAATTGCACTATTAGCTGTGTTGCTTACTTCTGTTTGTACCGACACTTTTGCTATACCATCTCCAACAAAGGGAGTTGTTATGTAAGTGCCGTTTTCGTGTATGTGCAATGGGTTTCTCAAGTGCAGCCAAACATTGCGGTATATACCCTCACCCGTGTACCAGCGTGAACTTTGCTTGTAAGTATTATCATACCTTACTGCAATAAGGTTATTTTGACCCGGTATTACGTATTTAGTAACATCAAGGGTAAAGCCCGTGTAGCCGTTTAAATGTTTAATCAAATGCATTCCGTTAACCCATACTTCGGCAGCACGGTATACACCCTCAAATTCGAGGCTAATAATATTGCCCTTAGCGCTTGCAGGCACAAACAGCATTTTACGGTACCAGCCAATGTGTCGCGGACGGAAACCATTTTGGCGTGTGCCGCTTACAGTGTCAAAACCTCCTGCTATGCTGCCATCATGAGGTAGGTGTACGGTTTGCCACTTTTTATCGTCAAATAATTTTTCTTTTGCTGCAGCATTATCTCCTATATAAAACTTCCAATCGAAATTGATAAGACTATCCTTGTGACTGGTTGTTTGAGCGGAAAGAATATGAACACCAACTGCAAACACAAGCGCCAGCGTTACTATAAATTTTGTATAAAATGTCATATCGGGCTGCGCTATTTAAGTTCTATATCTGCTTGCAGCTCAAGCTTATCAGATGAGCCGCCAATCATGAGTTTAAATTTGCCCGGCTCCGAATCCCATTTTAATTGTTGATTGTAAAAGGCCAGCGTTTCATTATTAATATTAAAGCTGATTGTTTTTGATTCGCCCGGACTGAGGGTTACTTTTTGGAAGCCTTTGAGTTTTTTTGTTGGCTGTACAACTGATGCAACAGGATCATGAACATATAACTGAACTACTTCTTCGCCGGCTGTTGTACCGGTATTAGTCAACGTAAATGACGCGGTGATTTTCCCTTTTTTATCCATCGCGGTACTACTAAGCTTTAAGTCGGAATACTTGAAGGTTGTATAGCTAAGCCCATAACCAAATGCATAAAGCGGCGAATTTGGAAGATCAATATAACCTGTTTGATATTGGAATACATTAGCATTATACGGATGACCGGTTTTGTAATCATTATAAGTTAATGGAATTTGGCCAACTGAACGCGGGAATGTAACGGGCAGCTTTCCGGACGGATTCACCTTGCCGGTAAGCACATCCGCAATGGCATTGCCAGCCTGGTCACCCAGGAACCATGCATAAACCACTGCTTTCGCCTTATCAGCAATGTTATTGATAGTAAGTGGCCTGCCTGCCATTAAAACAGCAACAACAGGTTTACCGGTGGCTTGTACTGCGTTAAATAGCTCGTTTTGTTTACCAGGCAAGCCTATGTCGGCTCTTGATCTTGATTCGCCGCTCATATCATAAGCCTCACCTAAAGCCATAATCACAAGGTCAGCATCCTTGGCTATTTTAACAGCCTCAGCAATACCGGTAGTATCGTTGGTTTTAATGGTGGCACCCTTTATAAAGTTTATACGAACATTATTACCCAATTTTTGCTGTAAACCTTTTAACAATGTAACCACCCGATCAGCATCATTTGCACCCGCCCATGCACCCTGCATATCACGTTTTGAATCGCCCAAAGGGCCTATGAGTGCGATACTTTTTACACTTTGCTTAATTGGAAGTAAAGCATCCTGATTTTTAAGGAGCACTATTGATTTTTGAGCAACCTTAAGTGTTGCGTTTACGTGTTCTGGGTTATTTAATTCGGCTTTTTCGCGTTCCTCGTTGCAAAACCGGTACGGATCATCAAACAAACCAAGTTCAAACTTTTTGGCAAGAATGCGCTTCACTGCATCATCAATTATTTTGACGCTTACTTTTTTAGAGCTAACCAAATCTTTTAAATGTTCCAAGTAGCTGTAGCTCATCATGTCCATATCACAGCCCGAGAGAATGGCCTTCAAAGCCGCCTCCTTTTTATCAGCCACATAACCCCATTTTATCATTTGATCTATTGACCCCCAATCGCTAACAACAAAGCCACTGTAATTCCATTTCCCTTTCAGTATATCACGTTGAAGATAGTCGCTTGCTGCAGCGGGCACACCATTTAATGTATTGAATGAGCTCATAAACGTCGCAGCACCGGCATCAACAGCCGCTTTAAATGGCGGTAGATAGGTTTCCCAAAGCTGATGATCGCTCATTTCAACATCATTATAGTCGCGCCCTGATGATACTGCACCGTATGCAGCAAAGTGTTTAGCGCAGGCCATTACCGCATCTAACCCGCCAAGCTTTTTACCCTGAAAGCCAATGATACGAGCCTTCGCTATTTCATTACCTAAATAGGTATCCTCACCAGCGCCTTCCATTATACGTCCCCAGCGCGGGTCACGGGCTATATCAACCATTGGTGCAAACGTCCAGTGCAAACCTACAGCCGCAGCTTCTTTTGCTGCTACGTGTGCCGAAAGACCTATAAGATCCATATCCCAGGTTGCAGACTCGGCTAACGGAACCGGGAAGATAGTTTTGTAGCCGTGTATAACGTCCATACCAAACAGCAATGGAATTTTCAGGCGCGATTGCATGGCTACCTCCTGCACCTGCCGGGTATTTTTAACACCTTGAACGTTAAGCATTGAACCTACGCGGCCTAGCTTAATATCATTTAACATATTGGCGTTTTGCTTAACCAAAGGGCCTGTTACTTCCCTGCCCGAGTATTGGTTTAGCTGGCCTATTTTTTCATCAAGCGTCATTAACCGCATAACTGAATCAACGCGCTGATTAACAGATTTTCGTTGTGCAACTGCGCTTAGCTGCATACCGGCAAGCGCAAGGCTCAAAACGCCTATACTTAATTTGTGCATCAATAGTAGTTTTATTTGTTTTTCACTTGCAGCGGTTTAGCTTCAAGCTGTTTGTAATACTCATTCATAATATACCAGGCCCTTTTTTTAAAGCCCTTGTCAGATAGCAGACCCTTACGGTTCCATCCTTCCTGGTATTGTGCGTGCATACGCGCCGGGCTTTTAAAATCGGCAAGTATCCACGGGCAAACGCCGCGCAAAAAAGGAATTTTATTGAACATGCTTATGTTGTCTTTATAAAGCTGTTCCTGGTATTCTTCAGTCCATAAACTTGCCGTGTCTTTTGATCCGTGGTTACCATATAGTGCCTCAGCACCAAACTCTGATATGATAAGAGGTTTGTTAAAATTACTTTTCCACTCCACGTTGCCTGGTTCTGACGGCCATTTGGCATACCATCCCATATACTTATTTGCTGCTAAAACATCTAAGCTTTCGCTTAATGGATCATCAATAAGTATTTGATTTCCATTATACTTAAAATGATCAAATGCAGAAGATATTAACCTTGTTGGATCAGCTTTGCGAGCATCAGATGCCATTTGCATTAACACACTGTTACGCTGCGGCGATGGAGCCGTTTCGTTTGATAAACTCCAGATGATAATACCGCATCGGTTTTTATCACGAGCAATCATTTCTGCAAGCATATGGTTGGCCTTTTGCAAAATTTGCGGATTAGTAAATTGAATACCTTGCCAAACCGGTATTTCCTCCCACATCATTAAGCCCATCTTCTCGGCTAGCCTAACGGTTTCTTCGCTTTGTGGGTAGTGAGCCAAGCGAACAAAATTGCACCCTAGCTCCTTTGCCCACGTTAGCAACGTGCGTGCGTCAGCTTCTCCGTAAGCGCGGCCGGCGCGTTGCGGAATCTCTTCATGGAAACTTATACCACGTAGAAAGACAGGCTTTTTATTTAGCAGTATATTGGTGCCCTGTACTTCAATCGACCGAAAACCGATTTCATCTGTAAGGGTATCTGCAGCATTGTAAACCTTAACCGTATAAAGCTTTGGCTTTGCTGGCGACCACAATTTCAAATTAGCACTTGCGGTAAACACTACCTTTCCGCTTGTGTCGGTTGTGTAAGTTTTTTTAAACCTTGTTTCGGGTATCTCAACAATTACCTGTTGCTTTTTATGCTCAGAAGTTTGTACAAAGCCTTGTAATTCTTTGAGTGATCCCTTTTTTAATTGAAAAAAAAAATCACTGATGTTATTAGCCGGCTTTTCATCAATCCATACGCTTCGTGTTATGCCGCCATAATTCCACCAATCAAACTTACGGGCGGGAATGGCATCTTCCCTTCGTTCATTGTTTACTTTAAGCACTAAAACATTACGCCCGGTTTTAATGGCTTTTGAAGCGTTTAAGGTAAAGGATGTAAAACCTCCTTCATGCTCGCCTAATTTAATGCCGTTCAACAATATCTCTGAACGGTAACTCACTGCACCAAAGTGAAGATACGCTTGTGCATTGGCATGGGGTTTAAAGTCAAACTCACGCTTGTACCAAACCGTGCCTTCATAGTACTTCAACTCCGGCCGTTGAGAGTTCCAATCACCGGGTACATACAATGTTTGACTGTTATCGAAAGAAAACTCTACAAAATCCGTTTTTGCAACCGGTCGTTTTTCGGTAGCTATTTCGTGAGCGTTTCCGCTACCGTACCAGTCCACAATAACGCTCCATTTTCCATTTAAAATGAACGACTTACGCAATGTAGCTTGCGCCAAAACTTCAGCACTATTTATAAGTAACAAAGTAAGTGCAATTGGCAAAAAAAGCTTTTTAATCATCCTTTATTTAGGTTTTATGACCTCAATGGGTGTTTGAGGATGTAAAACAGAATTTACCTTTTGAGTCACTATTGTTTTTGGAATAGTAATTTCTACTGTTTGCCTTATTTGCCTTGATGAACTACCGGCTTTCAAAGTATGTACACCGGCTTCTGCCACCCATGCATTTTGAATGTTATCAAATGAAGCAAAAGTATTTACCGGCAAATCAAAAGTTACCACCTGCGACTGGCCCGGTTGCAACAAATTGGTTTTATGAAACGCCTTTAATTCCTGTGCTGGCTTGTTACTGATTTTACCGGGCGCAGAAAGGTATAATTGTACAACTTCTTTACCGGCAACATTACCTGTGTTGGTGACAGTTAAGCTTACCTTCAAATTATCTTTCACTACGGATGATGAAACCTTAAGTGGCGAGAAACCGAAAGTTGTGTACGACAATCCATAACCAAATTCATAAGCGGGCTTAACCTTCCAGGTGTCAAAGTAGCGGTAACCAACGTATATGTCTTCCTGATGTATAACATCAGACGGGTTATCATAAGGCAAGCCCGGAAAGTTTGCAGATGAAGCAATATCATTATAGTCATCCGCAAAGGTATCAGGTAACTTACCCGATGGAGTTACCTTTCCACTCATTAAATCAGCAATTGCATCACCGGCTTCCATGCCGGGTTGCCAGGCTAACAAGATAGCATCAGCCTTTTCGCGCCAGCCTTTAGTATCAATAGGTCCGCAAAGGTTAAGCACAACTACCAGCTTTTTATTTTGACGATGGAAGGCTTCAGCCGTACGTTCAATTAAGGATAGCTCGGTAGGTTTCAGATAGTAATCATAGTCAAGGTCGCGGTCTTTTGTCTCACCACTATTTCGGCCTATAGTTAGTACGGCTATATCACATTCAGCGGCTTTTTTCTTAATGAGCTCATCTGTTATCAAAAGCTCTTTATTCCAGTTACGGTAATTTGAATTGTATTGCTGATAAGGGTCTGATAATTCTTTATCAAGCGTGTACCCTGCATTGGTCAATCCTTTAGCCAATGATATGGTGTAAGCTTTGTTTACATCACCACTACCCCAGCCACCAGCAATAAGTGCATAGCTAATGTTGCCAAACAAGGCAACTTTAGCTTGTGTACTTTTTATGGGCAGCGCTTCTTTTTCATTTTTAAGCAACACCATTCCCTCTGTAGCCGCCTCACGCGAAACCTTGGCGTGCGCTTTTAAGTCAGGAGTGTTGCTGAACTTATAAGCGCTAAAGCTTGGCGAACGCATTATTATATTAAGAACTCTTTCAACGCTTGTGTTCAAAGTTTTAACATCAAGTGAATCATGTTTTACTGCAGATATAATACGCTGTATTTGCCTGTTGTTGCCCGGCATAATCATGTCATTACCCGCCTTAACCTGCTCAACCCAATTTGTGGCCTTTCCGCCCCAATCACTCATTACATACCCTTTAAAGTTCCACTCATTACGAAGTATATTTGTCAATAAATCTCTACGTTCAGAAGTATGGGTACCGTTTAGCAAATTATAAGACGACATCACCGTCCAGGGAGAGGACTTTTTAATAGCGATCTCAAATCCCTTTAAATAAATTTCCCGTAAAGCGCGCTCGGTAATGTGTGCATTTACTCCCGCCCGGTTTGCTTCCTGGTTATTTGCTGCAAAATGCTTAATCGATGTGCCTACGCCATTACTTTGTATTCCGTTGATGATAGCAGCAGCAATTTCACCTGTAAGTACAGGATCTTCGGAATAGTATTCAAAATTTCGGCCGCCCAATGGGTTACGGTGAATGTTTACTCCAGGTGCTAAAATGATATCAGCACCAAACTCTTTAACCTCATTACCAAAAGCTTCGCCAACACGTTTCACCACTTCCGGGTTCCAGGTTGATGCCAGCGTATTTCCGGCAGGGAAAGCGGTTGCAAAATATTTGTGGTCGTCATTTTTGCGTCTTACATCCATGCGCACACCGGCAGGACCATCGGCCAGCACCATTGCCGGTATACCCAATCGCGGTATGGCGTTAGTAACACCTGCAGCTCCCGGTATACGAAAGCTTGTGTTTCCCACCATTGATCCGTCAGTGAAGGCTGAGGGCGCAGCGTCGCGCCCTCCTCCTATCACCATCATGGCTTTTTCTTCAAGTGTCATTGCGGCAATCACCTCTTTTACGGTGTTTTTGCCTAACTGCGGAACCTTGGTTTGCCCGTGGGCAATCGTTGTATTCAGCAACCAGGCAAATACGAGCGCACTGCCCGCAACAGAAAATTTATTATAAGTCAGAATCATTAAAATATATTAATTGTAGCCCGGATTTTGTTTAAGCTTGTCGGCCTTGTCTATTTCAGCCTGAGGTATTGGGTACAGATAGTTTTTAGCGCTGAAAACCCTGTTTTCAATTACAAAAGGCGAATAATTTAAAGTGGTGCCATTTTTAGTGATACGCATGCCACGCACAGGGGCATTGAAATAGGTTTCACCAAGTTTCCAACGGCGCACGTCAAAAAATCGTTGCTCTTCAAAACACAGCTCAACACGGCGCTCGTTACGAATACGATCACGCATGGCTGATTGACTTAATCCTGCAGGTAACGATGGCATATTTGCTCTGTTACGAATTGCGTTAACAGCTTCATAAACAGAACTTGTTGGACCCGATACCTCATTCAAAGCCTCAGCATAGTTAAGCAGAACTTCGGCGTAGCGGAAGAGTACCCACGGGCGGCGTACGTTTGTTATACTGTTTACGTTATAAGTAGCGTTGCCACTTAAAAACTTCCGCATATAATAACCCGATTTGGTACTATTTACGTTAGTAAGCACATTATCTAATCCGTTTTCAAAAGTTTCAACCGTCCTGGTTAAACTGCCTGTTTTAAAGGTAGCACCATTAGTAATAATGAATTGATTAAGGCGCGGATCTCGTCCTGCATAAGGGTTTTGTGGGTTATAGCCCGATGTTGGATCAGTGATTGATTTGCCGTTAGTCATTTCAAATGCATCAACCAAATCCTGAGTTGGATTTGCCCTGCCAAGGCCACCTGTAAAACCAATAGGCGCGTTAAACGACTCAATGGTGTTTACAGAGCCCGCCGGTGTTGCAAAAATCACTTCACGGTTGTAAGACGTTGCCGTATTTGTGTAATCCCAAAGGTTTTGATAATCGGTTGCTGATAATAACCCATGCTTGTTTAATGCAATAAGTGCGTTGGCAGCGTTAGCTGCATTTTGCCAGCGGGTTAAATCATTGGCAGTGTTATAAAGCGGGCTTGCGTAAATCAAAAGCGTTTTTGCTTTAAGTGCCATGCCGGCGGCTTTAGTAGCACGGCCGTAGTTAGCAGCATCCCAATCACGTGTTGACGCTGCGGCAATTTGATTAATGGCTGAATCGCAATCTGTTGTAATGGCTTTTACTACCTCATCTACCGAGTTGCGCGGCAGGTTTAGGTTCTCACCCACTTCAAAAGGACGGGTAGCCAATACAATTTCGCCATATCGCTTAAATAATTCAAAATGATACATGGCCCGCAAAAAGAAAGCTTCGCCACGTAAACCTGTTAAATCACTTACAGGGTAAATAGTGCTTGTAGGAGATTTTTGCAAAAACACGTTTGCTACCCTCAAACCGGTATACATATTGGTATATTGGTCATCAAAAGTGCGCAAAGGCCCCCATGTACCGTTATTGAAATAGTTAACGTTACTATTTAGGTTGGAATTAACGGCTTCGTCACTACCGCTTGATAGCATGGCACCAGCCGCATCAAGGTTGTAACGGCTTAATAAATAATTATAGCCCTGGTTAAGGTATTCGCGTACCCTGCGGTCGGTAATCCAGATGGATTCTTCAGTAATAGGACCTTCGGTATAAGATGGCTCAAAAAAGTCTTTACTGCAGCCTGAAAGAGCCATAAGCAGCAAAGCAGCGCCGTATATATAATTAAAATGCTTTTTCATGTTTTATGAACTTGATGCGTTAAAATTTGACGTTAACACCCAACGTATAAGTCTTAAGATAAGGATAGTTGTTTCCGCGTCCGGCAAACGGCGTTTCGGGATCCATATTCAAATCTTTCAATTTTGAGAATGATAACAGGTTATAGCCACCTATAAAAAAGCGGGCCTTTTGCATATGGAGTTTATAAGTAAGGCGCTGTGGCAGCGTTAATCCCAGCTCTACAGTACGTAACTTAATAAAATCACCAGAGCGTAACCAAAAGTCTGAACTAGCGTTATTGTTTCCATTGTCAGTTAATGCTATGCGCGGAAAACGTGCCGTTGACGCAGTTGCCGGTGTCCAGCTGTCAAGAGATAATCCATTTAAATTGTTAGGTCCTGAATATACAAGTGAACGAATGTCAATTGTACGGCCGTAAACTCCCTGGAACTGTGCGCTGATATCAAATAACTTATAGCTGATGTTAAATCCAAAACCGTAGTACGCTTTAGGAACGTCGGTATAGTTAGTAGATACCGCATCGCGGCTATCAATAATGTTGTCACCGTTTACATCCTTGTAACGTATATCTCCCGGAACTACTAGCCCTGATAAAGACTGTTTAGGACTTGCGTTGATTTCTTCTTGCGATTGAAATAATCCGTCAGATAGATAATAGCGCTTGTTACCTGCTCCGTTAACGTTACCAATGTTATATCCTAATGGTGACTGGTACGATAAGGTTCCGCTTGGCAATGATTGCTCTAACAGCTTATTTGCTGCATAAGTAAAATTACCGTTCAAGCTTAAGTTTACACCGCTTAGGTTTTTTTGATAAAGCAGGCTCATATCAAAGCCTTTACTGTTCACCTTACCCGAATTTACCGCACTTACCGCCACACCTAATATGCCAGGCAGGTTAGCACTACTCAAAATATCGGTACGTGTTTCATTAAAGTAGTCGGCCGTTAAATAGAGTGAGTTATTAAGGAAACTGATGTCAGCTCCAATGTTTAGCCTGTCAATTTTCTCCCAGGTTGTTAGCGGATTACCAGTTGGGCTTACCTCATATGCAGTGGTGGTGCTTGAAAACGAAGAGCCAAGTATTGGCCCGGCACCACGCGTAAATAATGCCCTGTAGGGTAACCTTACCAAATTACCATTGCTATCGTAAGTTGGGCCAATGTTACCGCTACGTCCGTATGATGCACGCAGTTTCAAATAGCTTAACGCATTATTTGGCTTAAGGAAATCTTCATCACTTACTACCCAGCCAATTGTACCCGCCGGAAAGAAGCCGAACCTGCGGCCCGGCGCATAATTTTCTGATCCGGAGTAGCTTCCGGTAAATCCAAGAAAATACCTGTTTTTAAATCCGTAATCAACACGGCCAACAAATAGGCGCTCATTATAATCAATCCTGTCTACAGCAGCACTGGTAGCTTGTTGAGCGCGGGCAGATGCATTAATTTTGTGATTGCCAATGGTGCGGTCATAATCAAAACCGGCCCAAACCTCATTATTTTTAGTACTTGTTCCAAAACCGGCAAACTGGTAAGCCAATACCGCAGGAGTTCGGAAAGTTTGTGACGGTGTTAAAGTTTGATTTACTACTGAATAGTTTTGAGTGAATCCGTGCGTATAGTTTCCGTAACCGTCGTAGGAAAAGAAAATGTTTGCAGACAAACCTGGTGTTACAAAATCAAGACGTTGTTTGGCTGAAATTGAAGCCAGCAATACGTTGGTAATAGCTTTGTAAACACCACTGTTTTGCAATTGCCCCAACGGATTGGTTTGATACACAGATGTACCGCCATAAGTTCCGTCCTGGTTCAGTATTGGGAACGCATTGGGTGGAAGTGTGAATAAGCTCGAAAGAACAGCTGCTGTACCACCCCCGCCACCGCCTATTGGGTCGGTACGACGCTCGCTGCGAACTCCGGCAAGCAATGAAAAGCTCAGCGTTTTAGTTACATCATAATCAAGGTTTACCCTGAAATTATAACGTTTGTAATTAAAGTTTGAGTTATAATCATTGGTTTGGGTGTTTTTAAATAAACCGTTTTGATCATAGTAACTTACGTTAGTGAAGTAGCGTATTTTATCGCTGCCGCCGCCTAATGATACTGCATAACGTTGTACAGGCGCTGTTTTGTTCAAAAACCGGTCTATGTAATTATTGTCGGGAAACAGATAAGGGTTCGACTGATTTTGGTACGCATCAAGCGCTTCCTGGTTATACGCAGGAGCCTGACCTGCATTGGTAAGGCCCTGATTATATAAAGTGGCAAACTTGTAAGAGTTCAACGGCGTAACAAGGTTTTCCACCTTTTGAAATCCGCCTTGAATGTCAAAGTTAATAAAGTCTTGTCTGGCTTTACCGTGGCGTGTATTTACCAAAATAACACCATTGCCGCCAAGTAAGCCATACCAGTTGAGGGCAGCAGCATCTTTTAATACGGTTACGCTTTCAACCTCATTGATATCCATATCACTAAAGTCGCGCTCAACCCCGTCAACCAATAATTTAGGCGCTGAACCTTGCGCGTATGATGACTTCCCTCTAACCTGGAAAGCAATATTCTCGGTACCCGGCTGGTTACCGGTTTGCTGAACCAGTAAACCACTGAACCGGCCTGCAAGCATACTTGATAGATTACTTACCGGTATTTTTGGAAAATCATCAGTCTTTAATGCACTTACAGCATAATTAAGCTCGCGGCGCGTGCGTTTGGCAAAAGGAATGTCAACCAGCTCGTTAAAGTAATCGGCACCGTTGCTTTTTGCTAAAACAACGCTTATGTCTGCCCTGTCTTTGCCTGCAACACGTAGCTCTTTATAACCTGCTTTGTTAAATGATAGTGAATCTTCGGACATGCCTTTGATTGCGAAGCTGCCGTTTTTGTCAGATCCGGCTCTCACCCTGCTACCTATTACGGTAACTTCAACGCCGTCAATAGCGGCGCCTTTTTCATCGGTAATTTTACCGCTGAAGGTTTTTATGTTGAGTGTTTGTGCTTGTAGCGCAAGGCCGGTAAACGATACCGACAAGCTCATAAACATCCCAAAACACTTTATATATTTAGTCATGTTGTGTTACTTGTTAATTTAAATCGAATTGATTACCAGCCTGGGTTTTGTTTAAGAGCGCCTGATGATTTGTTCATCTCGTTACGCGGAATTGGATACAGATGCATGTAATCTTCAAACACTTTCCGGAAGGTTGGAAGCTCCACTACGTTATACGTGTAAGTGTTATTTGCATTTCTGATTACCTTCATACCTTTCATAGGTTGTGCAACTAATTCAGGCCCTTTCTTCCAGCGTAAAATGTCCCACCAGCGCATATCCTCAAATGCAAATTCAACAGCACGCTCATTGCGTATGCGTGCACGCATTTGTTCCTGGTTTAAACCGGTTGGCAATTTGGGCATACCCGCACGCTGCCTTATGGCATCAACTGCATCATAAACAGCCTGAGTTGGCCCCTCAGCTTCGTTAAGTGCTTCGGCGTAATTAATAAGTACCTCTGCGTAACGGTAGTAAACAAAATTTAGCAGTGCACTAGCTGTAGAGCCTGAACGCGAAGTTTCGGGCCAAAGACGCTTTAAGTAATAACTGGTTTTAGTTATTGAAATAGCTGCACTTATATCTGTACCGTAAGTTATGGCGCCCGATGCATTTGGTTCGGTTTGCCAGGTTTGCACTGCCCTTCCCTGCCATGTTGCACCGTTGTAAAGTATGTTTACATAAAAACGCGGGTCGCGATTGGTATACGGCGCTTGCGCATTGTAGCCCGATGTTGGATCGGTAATGGGCTTACCATTGTTCATCTCATATAAATCAACATGGTTTTGTGTTGGCGATAAGTTAGACTGCGCACCTCCATAACTAATAGGCACCAAAAAATCGCTGATGTAGGTACCGATGTAAGAACGTCCACCGCGCGGCCATATCCGTATGTACTCGCGTGATGATGATAGCTGTAAAACGTTGGCATAGCTTGTTTCGAGGCCAAACTTATTTAAGTTGATGATGGCCAATGCAGCATCGGCAGCCTTTCTCCATTTGCTTACATCATTGGTTGGATTGTTCAAAGGGCTTGCAGCAAACAAAAGCACTCGAGCTTTAAGTGCCATAGCAGCCGCACCTGTAGCACGGTTAGCCTGTGCAGCAGGGTTAGGCCAATCGGCGTTGGTTTGCGGTAACAGAGTTATTGACTGATCTAAATCCGCAAGTATCTGGTTAAGCGTTTCATCGAATGATGCGCGCGGTTTATCGTCAGCAGCTTCGGTAAAATCCTGCGGTTGTGTTAAAAGCACAACACCACCATAACGCTTAATAAGTTCAGAATAGAAGTAAGCGCGCAGGTATAGCTGCTCACCCTTAATATAATTCGCGTTTAAATCGGGCGTCCATGGAGTTTTGTCCATATTGGCCAGGGTAACGTTCACATTACGTATACCACGATACATTTGGGTATAAATATTGTTCACGTCTGATGCACCTGCATCTAAAAACAAGCCACGGTTTATAACAGCAACCTCGGTTTGCGCATTGTTGGCAATTGATTCATCGCTAAACTGCGAGGTCATGCCCTTGTAACCGCTTAAACGACCATAATCGTTGATGCTGAAAGTATAGCTGTTATCAGCATAACGTGAAGCCAGAATAGGATCTTGAAATACTTTCTGTATATCGGTTTGAATACCAATATCGCGCTGTAAAAAGTCTTTTTTACAAGCGGTGGATGAAAGTATAAATATAGCGAGCATTGATAGCTTTAAAGTTTTCATGTTCAATGTTTTAGGAATTAAAAGGACATATTTAATCCAAAATTGACAATCTTGGTGGTTGGGATAACCGTAGCGGCGTAATTATATGTACCACCTACGATGTTATTCTCAGGGTCTACACCGTAAAATTTCGTCCAGGTGAGAAGATTCTGGCCGCTCACAATCAGGGTTAGGTTTGTTAGCTTTAAACGATTCAAAACCTTTTTTGGGAATGTATAAGCCAATTGTATGTTACGCAGCTTTATATAAGATGCATCCTGCAAAAAGTAGTCGTTTAGCGTCTCGTTAGGGTTTGGTGCCAGTCCGGGTCTCATGGCCGGCCATGTGGGGTTTGGATTTGTTGGCGTCCAGCGGCCTAACATAGGTTTGTAGTACTGATTTAAACCACCACCGTAAAATATAACGTTTGAGCTTACGTTGTCAACAGCATTAAACTGCACCGATAACTGAAACCCTTTGTAGCCTGCCTGCAGGTTTAAACCGGCGTTATATTCAGGAATGTTGGGATGCCCTATTGGTAATTGATCCAAACTTGTTATCTGTCCGTCACCATTGATATCCGCATATTTCAAGTCGCCCGGAATTGACTTAACGCTGGTTAAGTTATTAACCGGACTGTTGTCAATATCAGCCTGGTTAGCGTAGTAGCCTAACACATGATACCCAAAATAGGTACCAATTGGCGTTCCTGTACTTCTTAAATTGGGTATCTGGCCCGGCGCCTCATCCAAAACCTTACGGGTGTTGCGGGCAAACATAAAGTTACCTGATACTGAGTACGTGAATTTATGATCGCGGTTTTGATACATGGCCGAAAGTTCATAACCATGGTTCTTATTCACACCATAGTTGGTATTTGGCACCGTTGCACCGTAAGTACCAAAACTTGTGTTGTTACGGCTTATAAGTATGTCAGACCTGCGATCGTCAAATACATCGGCAGTGAAGTTTATCTTATCTTTCAGCAACGATATATCTAAACCAAGATTTCTTTTAACAGAAATTTCAAAGCTAACCATAGGGTTACCATATTGGGTTTGGGTGTATGTTGGCGCACTAAAAACGCTGCTTGGATTACCAAATGGCACAGATGTTCCGGCTCCAAAATTATCCTGGTAATAGAAGCGACCGGTGCCCGGACTCGGAATACCTACCCTACCAACTGAACCGCGTACTTTTAACAACGTTAACCAGTCAAACTTTTTCATGAACTCTTCATTGGCAATGTTATAACCAATGGTTGCAGCCGGGAAAAAACCATAACGGTAACCCGCGGCGTAGTTTTCTGAACCGTTATAAGTTGCGTTAGCCGTCAAAAAATATTTACTGGCGTAGTTGTATGTAACCTGAGAAATTATCCCTTGGTTAGCAAAAGGTGCGCTTGCGTTTACTGAACTTTGTAATTCGCGCTGCCCAATTACGTTTGCGCTTACTGCATGCTCACCAAAAGAACGGTTATAGTTTAAAAACAGTTGCAGGTTGGTTTTAGTGAAACCTGTGCGCGTGTATGCAGGTGCTCCTAAAAAGTCATTATATGACGTTGAATAAGGTGTAAGTGCCAATGTATTACGGTTTAACTCGTAATAACCCACGCTACCGCGCTGCAACTTCCCGGTATTGAAAGTGGCGTCGTAACCAAACTGGGCCTTGAATGATAAGCCCTTTGTTACAAAGTCAAGCTTTTGATTAAAAGTGAATATACTTTCTGCAACGTTTATATCGGTAAACGCGTAACCATTGTAAGTAAGGAATGCATAAGGATTTACGCTATTTGTACCCAACAAACTCATATTTACAATATGGTTGTAGGTATTATCAAGCGTTATAATACGCGGGTCAGATGAATTTGTATACTGAGGAAAAAACGGTAAACCCCACGAAGCAATTTTCAAAGATCTGCCTACCAAACCCTCAATACCATTACTTACAACACCCGATGGATCATTAAACTCACTCATACCGGCAGGGCTGTAACGATGCTCATTACGCCCGGCAAGGTTAACCTCAAAGTTAGTTGAGCTTGTAATATCGAAATTTACACGCGCCCTGAAATTATAACGGGTATAGCTTGGAGTGGTGCTGTAATTAAGCGGTGTTTTGAACTTCTTAAAGTTACCATCTTCAAATTGATGCCCAAATGAGGTAAAATACTTGATTTTTTGAGTACCGCCTGATACGGTTAGGTTTTGCTGGTTTTGCGACCATGAGTTACGTACCAACTCTGAGTACCAGTCAACATCCGGGTACAATAACGGATCGCCGGTTTTGTCTTTGAACTTTTGCAAATCGGCGTCGCTAAAGGTGCGGGTTTCACCCACATTTATCTGGCCTTCAGTGTAAACCAATGCACTTTCATACGCCCGAAGTATTTCAGGACGGGCCGTTGGACTAACAATACCTGTATTGGCAGTAAATGTAACTTTTGCAGGTCCTTCCTTGCCTCGTTTTGTAGTTATTACAAATACACCGTTGGCACCTTTCAAACCGTACAGAGCTGTTGACGCAGCATCTTTTAGTACATTGATACTTTCAATTTCATTAGGGTCAATATCACCAAAGCTGGTACGCTCAACACCATCAACAATAATTAGAGCTGTTGCTGTTGGAGACACACGACCACGGATGTAAAGGTTGGCTGAGTTGAAACCCGGACGGCCCTGCGATTGTTGTACTATAAGCCCCGGAACAACACCTGCTAAGGATTGAGTTACATTGGTTACCGGCGATTTCAATATCTCTTTACCGGATACCGTACTGATAGCTGCAGTAACATCACTTCTCCGTTGTGAGGTGTAACCGTTTACTACTACTTCGGTAAGTGAGTTTTGCTTTGATGTGAGTGTGATACTCAACGGCAGTGTGTTGCCTACGGTAATCTGTTTATCGTCAAATCCAATACTGGTTATTATCAAAACGGTGCCTTTGCCTGCATTGATGCTGAACTGGCCGGTTGCATCAGTTTGAGTACCTGTATTTGTGCCTCTTATTTTGACATTGGCTCCTACTATGGGTTGTCCGCTTTCGTCCTTTACAGTGCCCTTCACAGGTGTTGCAGCCTGAAAAAATGCGGTGGAGTTATGGGCAGTTTCACTTAATATTAAGTTCCCTGCCATCACTTGTTCGTTAGCACAAAGCAGCAAAGCAATGGCCGATGTGATAGCCGATGCACGCATGGTTAGCAAGTGGCGTGTACGCTTAAATTGATTTGGGTACATTTTCTTATCATAAGTTTAAATTGGTTAATAGAGTAACCGGCTGCGCTACGCGCAACTCAGGTTTGCTGCGGTACGTTTAGTAAGCGCAGCAGCGGTAAATAATTTTGCTTTACCTAACCGTTAAGCCTCATTATGTGCTTTACGAAGCATCAGGCTTAAAAAGAAATGTGCGGGATAAGCAAGGACTCGTATCCCTGAGAGTTCGATGTAAAGATTTTACCATAATTAAAGGTTGTTTGGTTTTAAATGATTAATTGGTGAAGCAAATTTGTCAAGTAATTGCTCATTAGTAGCCCCATAAATCAACCATTTAGGGGGTACTTTTTCGTCAAACCATACAAAAACGCTTTTTTTTAACGCCTTTATAACGTTATCACTCCCCAACTGCATGTCGCTTCAACTTGCATTCTATTGAAAGCTATTACACGTCAGCCCGCGAACTTAAAACAGGCAACAGCATATTACCAAATGAAATTTTAGTTAATGATGATGCAGTATTGGTTATCAGCGCAGTTTTAATACTTGCTCAAATTTTAGCACTTATATGATGGATTTACCCCCCCTGCAATTGGCTTAATGATGACAAATTGCTGCTCTCAAATTAATCTGTTTTTATGAACCTATCTAAAAGGACAAAACAACAATCTATTTTCATTTTACTTACAGCAGGCCTGCTCCTGGGCAGTATAAAAAGTTCTTACGCACAAACAAACACTTTTAAGCCCGGAGCCATATGGCCCGATAATAAGGGTACTCATATAAACGTGCATGGTGGCGGAGTACTTTATCAAAACGGAACCTATTATTGGTTTGGAGAACATAAAATAGAGGGAGATGCCGGCAATGTTGCCCACGTAGGGGTACATGCATACTCTTCAAAAGATCTGTACAATTGGAAAGACGAAGGAACAGCACTTAAAGTATCTGACGACAAAACCAGCGATATTGCTAAAGGCTGCATTTTGGAACGCCCGAAAGTGGTTTACAATCCTAAAACCAAAAAGTATGTAATGTGGTTCCATCTTGAGCTGCTTGGCAAAGGTTATGAGGCTGCCCGTACCGGTGTTGCCATTGCTGATAGGGTTACCGGCCCGTTTAAGTTTGTACGCAGCTACCGCCCAAATGCAGGTTATATGCCTTACTATCCTGCAGGAACGTTACAGTCTGCGCAGATTAATAAACTGAATCCGGCTAACAGAAGTGACAGTATTTTTATGCGCGATTTTCCTGGCGGACAAATGGCTCGTGACATGACCGTTTTTGTAGATGACGATGGAAAGGCTTATCACATCTTCTCATCTGAAGAAAACAACACTTTGCATTTGGCCGAACTAAGTGACGACTTTACAGCACATACCGGCAAGTTTGTACGCATTTATATAGGACAGCAAACTGAAGCTCCTGCCCTGTTTAAAAATAATGGCCGATATTATATGATAGGTTCGGGTTGTACAGGTTGGGCTCCTAACCCGGCTCGTTGGTTCTCGGCCAATTCAATATGGGGTCCGTGGAAGTATGAAGGTAATCCATGTGTGGGTGCCGGGGCACAGAAGACTTTTGGCGGTCAAAGCACGCATGTTTTGCCTGTTGAAGGTAAGAAAAATGCTTTTATCTTCATGGCCGATAAATGGATGCCTAAAAATGCTATAGATGGTCGTCATTTATGGTTGCCTATCACATTTAAAGGCAACGATATTGAAATTAAATGGCTTGATGAGTGGAGCCTTGATTACTTTGATAAACAAGCCGCACAAAACCAATCAAACGATAAGAGTAAGTAATGCTTAAATACATTATATCTGTTTTATTTGCAGCTTTTTACGGCGTATCGCATTCGAGAGCGCAAACTGTTAAATCAGACACGCTCGGTGGATACAAATTAGTTTGGGCCGATGAATTTAATTACAAGGGAGCACCCGATAGCAGCAACTGGAGTTATGAGCGGGGTTTTGAACGTAATGAAGAGGCCCAATGGTATCAGCCAGAAAATACCTGGTGCGAAAATGGTTTGCTTATAATTGAGGCAAGACGCGAAACGAAAACTAACCCCAACTATACACCGGGTAGTAATGAGTGGCGCAAAAACAGGGAGAAAGCTTACTACACCTCATCAAGCATAAAAACACGCCGCAAACAATCATGGCAATACGGCCGCTTTGTAATGCGTGGTAAAATTGACATTAGCAACGGCATGTGGCCCGCATGGTGGACGCTTGGCAATAAAGGCCGCTGGCCCGCCACAGGCGAAATTGACATTATGGAGTTTTACCGTAAAAAGTTGCTGGCTAATATGGTTTGTTTAGGCGAAAACAACAAAGATGAATGGGCCAGCCAAACCCGCAATATTGATTCACTGGGAGGTAAAACATGGGCATCCCGCTTCCATATTTGGAGAATGGACTGGGATGAGAAAACCATTGCCTTATATGTTGATGATATGCTGATGCTCAACGTTGATATTGACAAGATGGTTAATAAGGACGGTACAGGTGTCAACCCTTTTAGGCAACCGCATTACATGCTTTTGAATTTAGCAATTGGTGGCCAGCAGGGCGGAGATCCTTCAAACACAACATTTCCAAAACGCTTTGAGGTAGACTACGTAAGGGTTTATCAAAAATCGAAGTAAGAAGTTAATTATAAACTTAAATTAATACACCTACATGAAATTTTCAAAAACGGGACTTATTCTAACATTATTCACCGTTACAGGTTTGCAGGCCTTTTCGCAAAAAACCGCCTCTGGAAAGATCAAGGCCGAACAGGTAGTTAAAGATATGCAGCGCGTTGCCGATTGGCAAATTAATAAATGGAACACTGACGGCTATAAATATCCAAAAGTTGACTGGACTTTGGGCGCTTGCTATACCGGCATATTTGCGCTAGGAAACTTACCGAGTAACGAAAAATATCTGGATGTTTTGATAAAAATTGGGGAGGATAACAAGTGGAACACCGGCAAACGGCGGTTTTATGCCGATGACTATTGCGTCGCTCAAACATATTCACAATTATACTTGCGCTATAAAGAGCCTAAAATGATTACACCTTTCAGGGCTCTTGCTGATAGTATTGCTGCTCAACCTCATACCGAGCCCCTTAACTGGAAAAACAACATTGCCATGCGCGAGTGGGCCTGGTGCGATGCGTTATTTATGGGTCCGCCTGCGCTAAGCTACCTTACATTAGCTACGGGAGATCAAAAATACACCAATACCGCTATAAAACTGTGGTGGAAAACTACTGAGTTTCTATATGATCCTACTGAGAAGCTGTACTTCCGTGATGAAACTTATTTGAATAAAAAGGAACAGAACGGACAGAAAGTATTTTGGTCGAGGGGAAACGGCTGGGTTATGGCCGGTTTGGTACGCTTGCTGGAGGGCACACCTGCTAAACACCCTGACCGTAAAAAACTTGAGAAGCTTTATAAAGACATGGCCGGCCGTATTGTATCACTACAACAGCCCGATGGAAGCTGGCACGCCTCGTTACTTGATCCTGCAAGCTTTCCAATTAAAGAAATGAGTGGTACAGGTTTTTATTGCTATGCTTTGGCCTGGGGTGTTAACCATGGCTTGCTTAACAAAAAGGCGTATTGGCCTGCTGTTGAAAAGGCTTGGACTGCACTTACATCATCTGTTCATGAAAACGGAATGCTGGGATACGTTCAACCAATTGGTGCCAGCCCAGATAAGGTTGATGCAAGCAGCACCGAAGTATATGGCGTGGGTGCCTTTTTACTAAGCGGAAGCGAGATATATAAATACAACACTAAATAATCTTACACAACCTATCACTTACACAATTAAGCCCCTTGTTAGTAAACAAGGGGCTTTTACATTTCTGTACAATCTTTTAAAGATTTACCTTAACCTTCTTTTTAAATACTTTACGATTACGCTTTGCAAAGTCTGACGGTGTCATTTCAAACAGCTTGACAAACTGCAGCCTAAAGTATTTAGCGTTATTAAAGCCTGTTTCAAAGGCTACCTCATTGATATTATATTCGGTATTGATAAGCAATTCTGCCGCCTTACGCAGCTTTATAAGCCGTATAAAACCATTGATAGTATAGCCAGACATTGACTTCACTTTACGATACAGGTTCGAATGGCTCATCCCTATTTCAGATGCAAGTACTTTGATGCTGAAGTTAGGGTTAGTAATGTGCTTTTCAACTATAGTTATGCACTTCTGTAAAAAGTCTTTGTACTCTTCTGATATAGCAATATTATTTGATTGCAGGGTAACTTCATTATAAAAATAGCTGCGCAGATTATTACGTGTATTTAACAAATTGGCTACACGGGCTAACAGTAGCTCTTTTTCAAATGGCTTGCTTATGTAATCATCAGCACCACAATCCAAACCCTTCAATTTATTTTCTGATGATGAACTCGCCGTTAATAAAATTACAGGTATGTAACTGAGGGCTACGTCTTGTCGCAACCAGTCACACCACTCAATACCTGTCATACCAGACATCATCACGTCGCAAAGTACAAGGTCTGGCAATTTATCTTTCACCATAACCATAGCTTCCTCGCCGCTTGCAGCCTCATAAACAATATACTGTGGACTAAATACCGACTTTATATAACTTCGTATCTCGGCATCATCGTCAATTGTGAGTATAGCTTTACGGTCTGTAAAAATGTTTTCAGCCTTAAATTCCTCTCCGGCCTGAGATTCAGCTTCCACTATCAACTCCTCCCCTACTAATTCATTTATGAATGTGGCTTCTTGTTGGTGTGGTGTTACTATGAGTTCAGGAGCAAAATGATTTTTGCCTTTGAGTAAGGAAAGCGTAAAAGTAGTGCCCTGGTCAATTTTACTTGTATATGTCAGGTTACCATGATGTTCATCGGCAAATTGCCTGGCGAGGTACAATCCAATACCAAAACCTGCTTTCACGGGGCGCCCGTCAGTACGTGACTGGTAATACTTCTCGAACAAGCGTTCACCTTCCCTTTCAGGAATACCGCAGCCCGTATCAGAAACCTTTACTTCTACGCCTTCAGTATTCTCAAAAATGCCTATTGATACATTTCCGGCAGGCGGTGTAAATTTAATGGCATTTGATATAAGGTTGAATAATATGATCTCCAGCTTTTCACTATCCGCGTAGATCATTAACTCGTTGTCTTCGCTGGCCAAAAACTCATATTGTAACCCTGCAGATTTTGCTTGTTGCTTAAAGCACAAAAATACCTCATGACATAAACGATAAATGTTTACAGGTGCAACCCTTAATTGTACAGTACCTGAATCAGCCTTACGGAAAAGCAATAACTGATCAACCAAGCTGAGTAAGCGTCTGGCGTTACGGTAAACAATGTTTAAACCCTTATCATTAGCATCAAGCCGCAGCATATCACGAATTGGATTTATAATCAATGATATTGGGGTGCGAAACTCATGCGATATACTGGTAAAAAACTCCAACCGCTTTTCGTTAATTTCCCGCTCTTTTTCCTGTAATATCTTTTGTTTCTTAGCATCGGCCACGGCAAGCTTAACTTCATACTTTAACCGCGTTTGCTTTATACGGTACGAAATAAATATGTAAACCAACGATGCAAAAACTGCAGCATATAACAAATACGCCCACCAGGTTAGGTACCAAGGCGGTAAAACAATCAAATGAATGGAGACTTGCTTTTGTACCCAACGCCCGTCGCGGTTGGTACAGTTAACTTTAAAGGTGTATGTACCAGGAGCTAAGTTTGTATAGGTGGCACTGCGCACGTTTCCGGCGTTTATCCAGCCACGGTCCCAGCCTTCCATTTTATACCTGTAATTAATACGTTCGGCATAAGGATAATCAATTGCAGTAAAATCAAAGGTAAATATAGCCTTGTCATAAGGTACTTTTAATTCTGTTGCTTCGTTACTGGTGCGCTTGGTTATATACTGAGGCGATTGTGCAATAGGCTGATTATTTACCTTCAACCCCGCGAGTACAATATTAGGATCAGAACGGGTTTGGGATATATTTTCCGGATGGAAAACTGATAACCCTTTTATACTCCCAAAAGCAAGCTCCCCTGAGCTCAGCGCTAAAGAGGCATTAAAATTAAATTCATTTGTTGGCAAACCATCAGCCTGCGAATAAGTACTAAATTTTTGCTTTTTGATGTCGAAGCTCGACAACCCGTTATAAGTACTTATCCAAAGATTTCCATTCTTATCCTCCTGAATGTTTAGCACATGATTATTTCCCAAGCCATCATCAGTCGTATATTTTTTTACAATTTGTTTATTTTTCCTGTCAAACTGAATCAAACCTGCCTCAGTTCCTACCCATAAATTACCTTTACCGTCTTCAAAAATGGAGCGCACAGGTTTACCTATTTTATAACGCTCATACTCTTTATTCAGTAAATCAACTTTTATCAAATCCGTCCAGTCTCCTGCCCAGTACTGCCCCGCTTTGTCAGCTTTTAAAACCAGCAAATCGCGCAGGCTTTCATCGTATAAATCAAACCGGTTTGCTTGAGCGTTAAAAAGGTACAATCCGTTTTGTATCGAACCCGCCCATAGTCGGCCCTGCTTGTCGCTCTCCAATAGCCAAAAGGTTGAAGAGCGCTTGTTTTGCGGGTTAGTACCATAATATTTTTGAAAGCGGCCGGTGCTGCTTAGGTACTTGCCAATTCCGCCATCATAAGACGCTACCCATATGTTGCCGTTAACATCTTTTTTAATACTTGTTATAAAGTTACCAGGTAAAGAGCTTTCATCATTTGCATTATGCGTGTAATTGTTAAAATGGTTAGAGGATCGGTCCCATATGCTCAATCCACCACCATCAGTTCCAACCCATAACCTTTGAGGTGTTTCCTCAAGTAGCGACAGCACAAAATTGTTAACCAGGCTGTTTGATTGGGATGGGATATTTGAAACGTTTTTGAAATTTGCGATGTGCGGGTCGAGAATATTAATACCGCCCCGTAACGTCCCAATCCACTTACGCATCTCTTTATCGCAGTATAAAGCGGCAACGGCGTTACTGGTTAACGAGTGCGAGCCATTACCACTGGTAAGATAAGTGAAACGAGCCGTTTGCGTGTTTAAAATGTTGATGCCTCCACCATCTGTTGACACCCACAACTCGTTAGGTCCGCTCTTTATAATTGCGGTGAAGCGTTGGGAAGTTAGCTGACCAGCGCCAACATGGTATTGCTGTTCAACTTTATTAATGCTTGTGTTGAAACGGCTTAATCCGCCAGAATTTGCAATCCAAAGTAACTTACCATCAAACAGCATGCAGTAGGCCGAACGTATGCTTGCGTTTACTAACGTGAGTTTTTGCTTTTTGATGTCAAAGGTACAAAGACCCAAATTTTCAATAATAAGCCACAGCTTATGGTCACTCCCTATAGTTAGCGATGAGATGTTGTACCTGGTTGTGGATGGCAACTTAATTAAGCGCCCAGGATCTTTGCCATTGTTTGAAAACAAAACAAGTCCCTTATGCTCGGCAGAAACGAATACGTTGCCCAAGGCATCGGCTTTAATCTCTTTTATATTGCCTGTAACCGACGCTAAAGTTTCCCCATCAATATACTTCGCAGTACCAAACCTCCCTGATGCGGGATTATAAATACTTAAACCTTGCTGCGTACCAATCCAAAGGTGATACTGTGCATCTTCTGCAATGGTATTAACCCAGTTATGTATTAATGTGCTTGTATCTCCGGCGCGGCTTCTGAAAACTTTAAATTCATAACCGTCGTAACGATTTAAACCATCATAGGTTCCAAACCACATGAAACCATTATGATCTTGAAATATGCTGCGTACCGCACTGTTTGACAGGCCGTTTTCAATACCGAGGTAATTTATAACCGGCTTTTGTTGCGCAATGGCGCTAAAAATCAAAAAATAAAAGCTGCTTATTATAAACGCGCATCTCAAAACATTCAATAGCCTCATACACAAAACCCGAAAGTATTATAATTGGTTGGCGCAGTGTTAACAGCAAACCGCCATGACTGCTCATGACGGTGCGTATGTTAATTAATTAAGTTTGGTTTACAACACTGAACGTAATGCCAATATATGAAATTGTTTGCCGTTGAATGCACATCAAATGCATTTTTTGGATGATGTTGCAGGCTGCCAGTTAATTATAACCATTAAGCTTTACGGGCATCAATGTTGGGAACGTCCAGGCGTAATCATGTTTAGAATACATGATAGGACGGTGAGGTGCGATATATGCTTCAAAATTATCATTAGGATAAATATGGTGCATAGCTTCAAGCAGGTTAACCGGCCAAAATCCCACCGAGGTATACGTATTGCTGGTAACCGGGTTTTTAAACCACGTCCACTCTTCAGGATGTTGATTGTAGTATAGCAATCTTTCCAAAGCCTTTTTTACCGATGAGCCATCTTTTTCAAGCGTAAACAAGTTATCGCCGGTGGTATTGTATATTACCCACATAGAAGCGGTAAGCGGAGCGAGTGAAAAGTAGGTGTACCATATGCCATTACCCTGACGTTTAACCTCTTCAACCATATGACCATCTGGCGCAATTTTATTAAAAAGATCGGCTTTGATCATCTCGGTAGTTTTTTTTATGTCGGCCACATCGCCAATAAAACAATCACCTAAAACGGTTGCCAGTCTTGACCAATCTCCCGAATTATTATTGCGATACCGTATGCTGTGAGCCGCTTTTATAAAAACATTTTTTACCCAGTTAGTAAACAATGCCTTATCATTTGCCTTCCACCCTGAATATGGCTTAAGTAGTTCTGCTGCCATAAGCATAGCCGAACCCGAATAGCTCATTACTAATGATCCGTCAAGTTCTGAGTAGGCCTTATTGGTAGTTGCCCAGCTATTGAGAAAATATAGTGCCTTTTCGGCATATACCTTTTTATTGGTGAACTGCCAGGCCAACGCACAACTGTACGCGCTGAAAGCATCTACCTGTAAAGCTAATGATTTAGATTGATGCTCTTCTTTCTGCTGATAATAGCCCGGCACTTTAAAATCTTCAACTGCGTGGTTATTTACCAGCAAGGCACTATCAGCTTTTTGAATAAGTTGTTTGAAAGCCGAAAGATAAGGCTCCTTTTTAGCCCTAATTTGCTTTCTTACAAAATCGAGCTGTGCCTTAGGATGCATACCAGAAGGTTGCTCGGTAGCAAAACTCTGCATGGCGAAAACGATGAGCGTTAACATCAACGTCCTTTTAATTA
Organism: uncultured Mucilaginibacter sp.; assembly: GCF_913773635.1. Classification (GTDB taxonomy): domain Bacteria; phylum Bacteroidota; class Bacteroidia; order Sphingobacteriales; family Sphingobacteriaceae; genus Mucilaginibacter. Next base: position 130,614 of record NZ_CAJYGQ010000010.1, on the reverse strand, counting down.
GACCGCGTAAAAAATTAATCTTCATAATGAGGAATGGTATAAATGAAAGCCTTGGTAAGGACTTTTATAATAGGTTCTCAAAACTAAACAACGTAATAGCATTTGCATAACCCCTTACTGCTTTTGCCGAATTTGTAGACCCTAGTTGATGAGTTTGCATACCATAGAGCTTTGCAGGAATTAAAAAAATGCTATCGGATGGGTCATATTAACGTATTTGAATACTTGAGCTAACAACGCACAGTGCTTTTTATAAAAAGTATAATACCCATTAAAATATTTCAACAGCAACACCCAGGCTAATTTATTCAAACTATATCACTGAGGTGTGGTTTACTATGAACGTTTAATTTGTTTACTACATTAATGCCTTTAAATCTTGACGGCAAGTAAATGTAAAACTCAAATATATGCTCAACCTAAAAACAATTACCGTTATTATAGCACTTGCTATAATTCAAGCTTGCTCTACCAACCCTCCTAAAAGCGCTAAGCCCGAAATCAAACCAGCAGTTCGTGACACCGCCCCAACCAATAAAGAAATTGTAGAGAAGCGCCATGAAGGAAATTTTGCATTTGTTAAATATATTGACGACGGCGACTATTCTCAATTAATAGCAAGTGAGGATAAGTCGGCATGGAGCTTCATTAATAACGCAGACACCACCCGTAACCTAAATCGTGGCGACTTAGTTAAAATTACCTGGAAGGAAGGAACTATTACCATGGCGGGCGATGATGATGCTGAGGTGCCTGCTAAGTTGCTTATTTCAATAAAAAAGATCGGAGATGGTTCGGTATCAAAATTCAGGAAATTGTATTTAAAAAAAATAAAGTACACTTGGCCTACAACTGAAGATTACACCTCGTCTTACCTTGACCGGCTTTACTTAACAGCAGAATATTATTTAGCAACTACACAAAATTCATTACTGAAACAGGCTATTAACAATAAGCAGGATATAACTTACTCTATTGAGCCGCAGGAAAAAAATGGAAAAAGCTACACCATGTTAGGCCTTGCACCTGTTGGGCCAAACGGCAGTAACGTTGTGCAGTGGCTTTACATTGGAGATGAAAACGATAAACTTTATGAATATGATTTAGCAAATGACAATTTGGTTGAATACAAATAGTGTCATTCTCAACTTATCATCCATATAACACACCAGTAAGATGAATAGAGTTGTTAGTTTATATTGGTTACTGAGCTTAGTTACAAGTTTATTACTTTTTTTAGTATACAGGTTTTCTATTTCTAATATAACTACGCACGGTGAGGGTTTTTTATCATCCGTATTAGACATTTTGGATATCGTTCTGAACCTTGGTTATTCGGCAATTTTATTGACTGTAATGTTGCTTTCTTCATTTATTATTCTACTTAATAAACTCAGCGCAATCAGGGAAAGCTACAAACGCTCATTACTTACTTTTTGTGGTACACCCCTCATATTGGTAATTGTATTAATTACTATTTATTTTAAAGATGTTCGTAAAGATAATAGTGATATTATTATGCGCATGCTATGCTTTTCAGTCATCAACTTAATAGCCTCTATTTTGCTATTTGTATCCTTTAAAAGATCAATTATCAACAAGTCGGGGTATACCGACCTTTAAATAGTACCTAAACTAATTGAAATGTTTATTATTAATCATCACTCTTCCCCGGGCAAGAAGAATAGCAACAGCCACAATCTGCAATGCAAAATTCTTGAATTGACCATAACATGTCTTATTGTTACTTGCCTGGTTTTTACCTCTTGCAGCAACAACAGTAAACCCTCCGATCCAAAACAAACCGGCTATATAAAAAACATCAACAAGGCTACCGATACCTTAGTGTCTGAATCAAAATTACATGCCGACAACAGAGACTCCGTTGAAGTTATGGACGAAAAAGACATTTTATTGAATGGGAAACTGAAAAGGTACTTTTCATTAATAGATTTTAAAGCAAATTTTGGTGAGCCAGACAGTTCAAAACTTTTAAGCGATGTAGAGCCCTGTACATCAATATTTGAAGAGGCAGATGGCTCGGTTAATCCGCAAGCGAAATATTTGTATAAGAATGGTTCGAGGTTTGAAAATTCGGGCAATAAGGTTGCCATTGATGAGATAAACTTTGATGGTGGAGATCATATTTTATATAAAGGACATTTACTCAACAAGTCGACAACCATAAGCGATATAAAAGGACTTTTCCCTAACGCCATAAAACATATTGGTGAAATGGACGTGTTTGGCGAAGGTAAATTACAGGTGATACAATTGCGTGAAGATTACAACAATGTATCTGACGGACATGTAAAGATATTTTTCAAGAACGGTAAACTACATCTTTTGCACTGGTGGTTTCCTTGCTAAATTAAATGTGTATCCACTTTTCAAAATTTAAAATTGTGAAGATTTGTATAATTAATATAACCAATTTGCTTTTAACAGTAACAATGCTTTTGAGCGTAGGTTATGCAAAGACATTTAAGCTAATGTCTAAGAATGAAACCAAGCCATTTGGGTTGAGCATCCACTGTTCAAATGATGGTAAAGCTGCATTTGTTCAATACAATAAGCAAGCTGGGTACTTAGCGTTAAGACTGGAAAAATTCACCAAAAGCGTTTTAACAAATTCAAACAAGCAACCCGAAGGCTATTATTATGAGTGGAGTGAATTATTAGGAGACAAAATTACAGGAACATATGGAGTAGTTGAACAATCAGGTCGGGTAACAAGCGCCTGGTATTTGCGAGGTAAAGACGGCAAAAAATTCGAATTGATTGCTTACCAGCAGACGGAAGCTGATAACGAACTTCAAAAACTTTTATTACATGGTGTTATCATTTCCTTTACCACCAGCAGTTTAGATGAAACGTTTTCATTTAAATATGCTAACGGCAAGTCAATTACAACCGACTTTGGGTCATTAGACTCTCCCAATGCTATCCGATCTGCTTATGTTAAGGACTATAATTTTGATGGTTATGATGACATTGCATTTTCGTTACCTGATGCAGGCATGGGGGTTTATCAAACCTTTAACATATTTCTTTATAACCCATCAACAAAAGGCTTTAAACCCCTGCAAGAACCAAACGATGCGCGTGCTAAATGTACTTGTTTATGTGATGTAAGTATCAACCAGAAACAAAAGCTAATTTATACTTCTTGCCGCGGTGGTGCACGCTGGTGGCAGGACATTTACCAGATTAACAAAGACAATAAATTGATATATGTGCGATCAGCCGAGAAACGCTAGGCATGTGTCATTGTAATCAATAATAACACCTTAACCACCGGCCAATAATGAAAATCATGTCAAAATGTAAATTACTCGTCATTGCAATTTGCCTAATATCCTTGTTTTCATGCAGTAGAAACGTGCATATTGGTTATGTATATGATAAAGAAACAAAACGCCCACTGCAGGGTGTGACCGTTAGTTACGATAATAAACAGGTGCAAACTGACGCTAAAGGATATTTCAGTATAAGTGCCGAGGATAAAGCAAATAGCCGTTTACACTTTTACAAAAACGGCTATACATCTGATACTATTGAGACGATAACCACTCATTCCGGAGAAGTAATAAAGAAAACGTTTAAAGATGGAAGCGATACGGTATATCTATTGAAAACACCAGTAACAAGGAAAAAGATCGTTGCAAAGTTTAAGTGGCCTGTTACACCAGTCAACTTCGCGAGGTTCTACAAAAAAAACAATGAAAGCGGTGATTACAGTTTGCTTATTCCAGAAGGCTTTGCTCTTACTCCAAATAAAAATAACGGTGTTCAAGTAAAAGAGAGCCCGTATGGTTACGAAATGAAAGACGACACTCGCTACATAACAGCATCTCAATTTCACATGGCGGGTGTTGATTGCAAAATAATTGTTTACAAAGTAAATGGTGAAAATGATAGGACGGTTATTAATACGCAACTTAATAGTTACGATAAGACCGGCAAACAGTTGGATGCGCTTTTATTGGATAGCAGGTTCACTTTTGAAGTGATTTATCACAGAGACTTCCTGATTGAACAAAACGGAAAAATCACTATCAATTTACATAGCAAAGATCAGTATACGTATAACGAACAGGGCGATATTACAGGTTCTTTAAATAATGCCCCTGTTGAAACGTCTACTGTTGTTTACCAACTTAAACCTAACGGCATGTTCATCAAGATTGCAGGCGATGATTAATGGTTCACACATATTAATGTTTAGCATGGCATAAGGTCTGGATATCAGTTTGTAATCTTTAGCTACAAATCGTAATTAACAAACTTAATCTCGGAGTGAGTGTTTCCTAAGAAACTGATAGTCGATGAAATTTTTATTATATATATTACTGATAACTGCTGTATTTACCGCCTTTGGTTGCAAAAAGAAACATAAAGAAGAACCCGCTCCAATTGCCAATACGACGCCCGAAAAAACTATCAAGATAACTTACGAAGTAAATAGTTCGGTAGCCGCTTTTGATAACGAGGCGTACAATAAATTGATGTTTACTGCAGCTGAAGGCAGTTACTTGTTTGATACTTTTAAAGGTACCACCTGGAAAAAGGAAGTGAACATTATTGATAATGGCAAGAGTTCAATAGGCCTGCATGTTGACATGCTCCTTAACGGCGACAAAGCAACGGCAACAGGAAAGATATATATTAACGATGAGCTTAAAGTGACGTCAAACAGCACATCACCTTATTACTCAAACGGCCGTACACAAACGCTGCTTGATGTAAAATATAGATAAACAATCTCTTTGAAAAGAGCTACCTCTATTGAAGGTATAAGTTGAAAGCTTTTATTCAATCGGCGTTGAATTCAGCAAGTAAGTAATTATGATAGATGTTTATACATCAAATTAACTTCATTATCTTATTAAATTTCACTTTTTTAATATAAACATCTTAAATTAGGTGTTTCTATTTATCTACCAAACGAAAACATGCCGGGCTGTTAAAAGTTAAAAGAGAAAGTGTCGATGATAGTTTTAAAAGGTCCTTCGTGGTGGATATTTGCGAGGTCAGTTTTCGAAAGTTTAAATTGGATTCAACAGGCCAACCATGATAGTGCTGATGCAGATTTGATTACATCCTTTAAGCAGGGAAATGAGAGTGCGTTTAAAATTGTTTTCGAGCAAAACGTCGGCAAAATGTATGCCTTCGCCTTCAAAATCTTAAAAAGCCGGGAACAAGCAGAAGAGATAGTACATGATGCGTTCTTAAACGCCTGGAATAATCGTGATAAGATTAACGCCTCACTTCCTATAACACCTTATATATATACCATTACTAAACGTCTTGCGCTGAATTCGCTACGTCAAACCGCCAGTTCACAAAAAGCAGTTGACGAATTGTGGAAACAGGTTGATGACAGCACAAATCTTACTGAGGAAGCTATACTTTTTAATGATCTTCAGCGAATAACTGAAACAAAAGTTGCATTACTTCCTGCGCAGCAGCAACAAATATTCAGAATGAGCCGTGAAGACGGTTTAAGTCACGACGAAATTGCCACAAAGTTAAACTTGTCAAAAAATACTGTAAGAAATCACTTATTTCTTGCCCTAAAATCGCTTAGGCAGCATTTAAATGAACCGTATATTGTGTTTTTACTCGGTTTTTTAAAAAACATCGAAAAATTTTTAATTTTTTTTCACTTCCCATTGGTACATCATTAAGTTTGATGTGTAATGTCATTATTAAGGGTGTGTTAACATCCTGTAATTATAATGACAAGCAAACAAATAAATTCTCTTTTACGCAGCTATGCCGATGGTACTATATCAAAGGAAGACTTTGATATACTTATAAGTCATTTCAGGCTAACGGGCAATGATGCCGAAATTTTGGCTGCTATGGATGATATATGGCATAGCCTCAATGCACATGAGTTTTTAGCACCGGAAGATGTCAAGAAAAGTATCTTCAAGCGTTTAACAGAGCAAACATCCGGGAAGAACGACCTTAAAATAAAACAGCTTAAACCATGGTATCGTTATGCGGCTGCTGTATTGGTAGTTGCGGCGGGTGCGGCAATATATTTTACAACTCAGTCCCCGGCAAATCAATCAATAGCCAAACGCTATAAAAACGATGTTAAGCCAGGTTTTGAGCAGGCAACTTTGACTTTGGCAAACGGCAAGGTGGTAAATCTATCACAGGCAAACAACCAAGGCACGATACAAGAACACGGTGTTAGCATACAAAAAGGTGCAGATGGCACGCTGTTGTACCATTATGATGCAGGCCAGGCATCCTCAAATGCCGACACATCACACAATACCATTAAAACGCCGCGTGGCGGCCAGTTTCAGGTAGTTCTGTCTGATGGAAGCCACGTATGGCTGAACACAGCATCATCATTGACATTTCCGGTGAACTTCACTCAGCAAAATCGCACGGTTAAGCTTACGGGTGAAGCCTATTTTGAAGTTGCCAAGAACGCCAAAAGTCCATTTTTAGTAATTACTGATAAACAACAGGTTAAAGTACTCGGAACTCACTTTGACATTAACGCATACGCAGACGAACCGGTTACAAAAACCACTTTACTTGAGGGAAAAGTAAGTGTAGTGACTGCTCAAAAATCAACAACTATAAGTCCGGGTGAGCAAGCCGTTTTTGCCAATGGCAACATTAGCGTAAAGACTGCCGATTTGGAAGAAGCCATGGCCTGGAAAAATGGGTTATTTTTATATAATCAGCAAAGCCTGGAAAATATCATGCGTCAGGTATCAAGATGGTATAACGTTGACGTGGTATATGAAGACCAGGACGTAAAAAATCAACTTTTCAGCGGTGCATTATCGCGCTTTAAAAACATCTCAGAAATGCTTGAGGTACTCGAAACAACAGGATCTGTTCACTTTAAAATTGAGGGAAGGAGAGTTACTGTTATGCAATAGTTTTTATCTAGCCAATAAACACTATAAAAAAATAACCGGGAATGCGCCAACATCCCCGGTCAATTAAATATCAGTGTTTAGCCAAGACGTATTCACACATTCAACTAAAACGCTAATAAACAAATGTAATGAAATTTCAAGATCTTATTAGATCAGGGCATTCAGCCTGCAATAATCTCTCAGTCATTCGCATAGTGAAACTCACCGTATTTTTGATGACAGCCTTTTTCATACAAGTCAGTGCAGCTGGCTTTGCTCAAAAGGTCACATTCGTTAAGCAAAACGCTTCGTTTAAAGAATTGTTTACAGAAATTAGAAAACAAACCGGATATAATGTTTTCTGGCAGGATAGCAAGGTTAACGAACAGCAAAAAATTAACGTTGCTTTCAAAGGAGAAACACTGCAAAAAGTACTCGATCAAACACTTCCGCCCTATTCACTTACTTATAAAATTGTAAATAAAACTGTTGTTATTCAACAACAGCAAAAAACATTGATTGATAAAGTGGTGAGCTACTTTAGCAGCGTTAACGTTACCGGCAAGGTGCTTGACGCAGAAAGTGGCAAACCGGTGCCTAACGTTACCGTAAACCTCAAAAACACCACGCAACGCGTTTATACAAATGAAAACGGCACATTCAACTTCAGAAACCTGCCCGACGATGCTATCCTCGTATTCTCATACGTAGGTTATACTACACAAGAGGTTGCAGCGTCAGACGTAATGGTGGTGCGACTCATGTTAACTACCCAAAAACTTGATGACGTTATTGTATCAAACGGATATCAGCAGGTGAGAAAGGGTAGCACTACAGGTTCAAGCGCTGTTTTAACTGCTAAGGACATTGAAAGCACACCAAGCATAAGCTTAATTGAACGACTTGAAGGTAAAGTACCGGGTGTTAGATTTGACGTACGTAACAACACTATACAAATAAGAGGTAAAAATGGCATTAGCATGAGCGGAAACTCATCGCCCTTATTAGTGATAGACGGCTTTCCTGCAACAAACCAAAATTTGGTTAACATATCAAATAACATTGTTGATGGTAATCCTAGAAACGTTAATCAGCCAGCTACAGCCGGCAATGCCATCTTAAATAACATCAATCCAAATGATATTGAAAGCATAACCTTTTTAAAAGATGCAGCAGCAGCATCAATATGGGGTGCTTCAGCTGCCAATGGGGTTATCGTTATTACAACTAAAAGAGGCAAGCAAGGTGCGCCTAGCATTGATTATAACATGACGCTAAGCACAGCACAATCACCTGACTTGTCAAAGTTAAATGCTATGAATAGCCAGCAATACATTGACCTGGAACGCGAGATGTTTGACAAAGGTTTCTTTACTGACCCAACATTGAGTTACCGTTATGGCCCTATCAGTGAGGCTCAGGAGTGGATGTTTAGGGTGAAGAGAGGCAAAGCTACCGCTGCGCAGCGTGACTCGGCGTTAAGTGTTCTCGGTAATCGCTCAAATGGTGATCAGTTAAAAAAATATTTACTACAAAGAGCAGCTACCCAGCAACACAATCTATCTATATCTGGTGGTGGTGCAAATAACACCTACTACCTGGCGGCTAATTACTCTAAAGACGTGCCTATTTTTAAGAGCAACTACGGTGAAACTTATTCACTTACCTCAAATCTCACAAATGATTTTTGGAACAAGAGGATATTAGTTGCTACCAACATCAATTATATAAACACCAAAAGCCAGGTTAATAATGCTTCTTCAGCCGCATTAAGCCAGAGTCAGTTTGGTTTCGCGCCTTACGAAATGATAGTTGATGCAAATGGAAATCCCATAAGCAAACCTATTATGTTTACTCAGCGTGTGTCAGACAGTCTTGCACGTATAGGCTACATGCCATGGACTTACAATCCTATTGATGAGCTTAACTACAATAATACCGTTTTGTCAAAAAACTCTCTCAGAATCAGCAATTCAATCAGGGGCATCATAACATCATGGTTAAATGTAAATGTATCAGGCCAATTTCAACGTCAGTTTGCAAACCAGGATTACTTGCAAAATCAAAACAGTTACTTAACACGCAACCTGATTAATACGGGCACGGTACTTAACGCTACCACCCGCTTACCAAGCTACGGCGTACCCGTAGGGGGCATTTATAAAACCAGCAATGGCACCACTGATGAATACAGCTTGCGTGGACAGTTCAACATTAACAAAAACTGGACTGATCATCACTTTGACATGCTTGGAGGAGCCGAAATAAGGCAAACCAAATATAAAGGCGGCACGCAAACACGCTATGGTTATAATGAAGACACCGGAACATCTGTTGTTGTAAACCCAACAGTTAATTATCCAACTATTTTCGGTTATTCAACCAATCTTGGCTACCTGGATGGGACAATATTTGCAAATAGGTTAAGATACCTGTCATATTTTTCCCTAGCTACTTATTCATATAAAAATAAGTACTATGCCAGCGGTAGCGTAAGGTTTGACGACTTTACCAATCAGGGACTTGATCGCAGACAACGGGCTATTCCACTTTATTCTGCCGGTTTACGCTGGAATGTGAAGCGTGAAAACTTTTTATCAAATATTAGCTGGCTTAGCGGATTAACTCTTCGTGCAACTATTGGTACAGGTGGAAGCATTCCTAACACCGGAACTTCTTATGCTACAATATCACTATATGCTAATGATTCTTATACGCTCTTACCTGCAGCAGGAATAACAGTTCCGGCTAATTCTCAATTAACATGGGAAACAACCCGCACTATAAATGAGGGTATTGATGCTGATTTTTTCAACGGCAGAATTTCCTTGTCTATGGATATCTACCAGAAGAAAAATTATAACTTACTGGTTACTCTACCTTACAATTCAACCTATGGCTTTTCAAGCCTGCAATATAATGCAGGAGACGCAAAGGGCCGTGGTATTGAATTTAACTTAACCGGGCAGCCTGTTATGACAAACAAATGGAACTGGACGTCATCTTTAAATTTCTCATACACAGAAAATACAGTAACTGATGCGCGATTCAAACCAACGTTTGCCACTGCAGGCGGGCAAGTATCAACGCAAGGTTTCCCAACAGATAACATTTTTGTGTACAAATGGGCAGGCCTTGACAATAAAGGACAATCAAGAATTCACGGAGCCGATGGTACTATATTGAATGTATCAGGTTCACGCAGTCCAAACATTAACGACCTGGTTTACGGTGGCCGCACAACACCTCCGTATTTTGGTGGGTGGACAAACACGGTAAGATACCAAAACCTCAGCCTTATAGTAAGAGCTACCTATAATTTAGGGCATAAAGTTATGCTTACTGATATAACCGGTGCGACATATCCAACCAGCTCAAGTACAAGTGGCTACCTGCCTAATACCATCAGGCTGTTAGACAGATGGCGCAATCCGGGAGATGAAAATTTCACCAATATTCCAGGCTTAGCCGGTAATAACTTTACCAACGTTGATTATTTCGTTAACTCTGATTACAACCTGATCGATGCAGGAAATATAAGGCTGCAACAGTTATCATTGAACTATTCGCTACCGCAGACAATTCTTCGCAAGGCACCGTTTATCAAAGCAATTAATATTGGTGCTACAGTTAGTAATCTTGGTCTTATTTGGCGCGCCAACAAGTTAGGTGTCGATCCGGACTATCAGCGTACCGGAAACATATCAAACCTGCCGCCTGCGCGTACTTATTTATTTAACCTTAACATTTCGTTATAAGATGTTTACAAAAATCATGTCTAAAGCAAGTTTAGCTATCATTGCTTGCCTGCTAATAATGGTTAGCGCATGCCGTAAGTATGTAGAGATTCCGCCAAGTCAGGTAAGGGCTTTAAAATACACAACAGATTACAGTGCGCTACTTAACTATGGATCCACCATTGAACCGGGTTATACTTACCCGGTTTATGCAGCTGATGATTTTGGCGTGGATGACCCAACCTGGTATCCTCGTTTCTCCTACCAGCCACCAGTAAATGCATACACTTGGGCCGAACGTATTTGGGGCCCAACTGAAGAAGATGCTGACTGGAGTACGCTTTATAAAGTTATGAACACCTACAATACAGTAATTACAGGTGTTGATAAAAGCGAAGGCGGTACCGATGCCCAAAAAGCTGTAATAAAGGCAAGCGCACTAGTTCACAGGGCATATGCATACTTCACTCTGGTGAATTTGTATGGTAAACAATATGATGCAGCCACAGCTAATAGTGATTTGGGTGTGCCTTTGTTACTCACACCCGATTTGTATGCCAGTTTAAGCCGCGCAACAGTACAACGCGTTTATGACCAGGTAAAATCTGACTTAACTGAGGCTTTGCCATTGCTGCCTGAAGTTGCCACTTTTAATGTTAACCCTTCAAAGTTGGCTGTGTATTCATTGCTTGCAAGGTATTACTTAAACACCCGTGAGTTTGGCGAAGCTAAACGTTATGCTGAGATGGCATTAGCATTAAGGAATACTTTGCTTGATTATAACGCTTATACAACAACCTGGCCTCTTAAACTTCAGAACCCTGAAGAAATGTTTTTCAAACGTACCGCTCAAACAGTTACTGTAGTTCCGCTTCAACAAGCTGCTTTAAATTTATATGATACCAAAGATTTAAGATACAGTGTTTTTACAGCTCCAGCAGCGTTGGTTAGAGGGTCTAATTTTACTGTAGGCCGTGGTCTTACCAGATCGCAATATTTTTTAGAGGGCACTTACATAGGACCGGGCGTGCCCGAAATGATGCTGATTAAAGCAGAGTGTGAAGCCCGTGCAGGAAATACGAGTGCGGCCATGGAAATGGTTAACAACCTGCGCAAAAAACGTTTCAAACCAGCTGAATATTATAACCTTGCTGCAACTGATGCAAATAATGCGCTTCGTATTGTAATTGACGAACGTGGCCGTGAATTTATGGGAAGAGGCTACCGCTGGTTTGATCAGCGCCGTTTAAGTAAAGATAACGGCTTGATACAAACAGTTACACGTAAGTTTAAAGATGCAACGTACACGCTGGCACCAGGCAGCAATCGCTACACCTTCCCTATCGCCGAAAAATATATTGCTTTAAACCCAGAAATTATACAAAACCCGAGATAATAATATACCATGAATTTTAGAAAGAGTAACTTTCTTATTGCTTGTGCCGCAAGCGCTGCAATGCTTACACCCGCATGTAAACTATTGCATAAAAAGAAAGCTCCGGTTAAGCCGGCAGTGGCGGTTGACCCGGCACAACGCCGGGCCGACAGCTTGAAAAAAGCCAACGCCCTTAAACCGTACGCTTCCATAGTAACTAAAAACACTAAAACTAGCCAGGGCTTTATCACTGTTCACAAAACAGATAACAAGTACTACTTTGAAATACCTAAAAGCATATTTGGCAGGGATATTTTAACGGTGAGCCGTATTTCAAAGGCATCATCAGATATGCGCAATGGTAGCATGGGTTACGCTGGCGACCAAATTGGCGAAAGCGTTTACGCTTTTGAAAGAGCACCTGATAATAAACTGCTTTTACGCCGTCGCTCGTTCAGGGAGAATGCAAAAGATAGTACAGCAACTATGTACGCAAGCGTTGTTAAAAACAACGTGAGCACCATTGTAGCCTCGTTTCCGTTGGTATCATACAAGCCCGATTCATCTGCCATACTTGTTGAAGTAACCGAGCTTTTGAACTCCGATAATGATGTGCTGTACTTTCAAAGAAAACAGTACAAAGACAAAGCAGGTATGGGTGGGCAGCAAAATGATAAAAGCTATATAGATTATATCCACACCTTCCCTACCAACGTTGAAATTCATACGGTAAAGACATATTCGGCCGGAATGAACCCAACCAACTCAAGTTACACGGTTGAGCTAAATACGTCAATGGTACTATTGCCGGTTCAGCCAATGAGGCCGCGCCTGCAGGATGAACGCGTAGGTTACTTCACCACATCAACACGTGATTTTGATATTAAGCCACAAGGAGTAGCCAATACCACTTACATCAACAGATGGCGCTTAAATCCAAAAGCTGGTGATGAAGAAAAATACAAACGCGGAGAACTTGTTGAACCTGAAAAGCCAATTGTATTTTATATCGACCCCGTTACCCCGCGCAAATGGGTACCATATTTAATTCAGGGTGTAAATGACTGGCAAAAGGCATTTGAAGCAGCGGGTTTTAAAAATGCTATTATGGCAAAAGAAGCGCCCACAAAAGCTCAGGACAGTACCTGGAGTATTGACGACGCTAATCACTCGGCTATAATTTACAGGCCTTCTGTAATAGCCAACGCCATGGGCCCAAGCATTGCCGATCCACGCAGCGGTGAGATTATTGAAAGTCATATTTTCTGGTATCACAATGTAATGTCGGTATTAGAGCAATGGTACCGTACACAAGCCGGTGCTGTTGATCCACGGGCGCGCAAACCTGAGTTAGATGAAAAGCTGATGGGTTCACTAATCCGTTTTGTATCATCTCACGAAGTGGGCCACGCACTTGGCTTACTCCACAACTTTGGCTCAAGCTCAACTGTTCCTGTTGAAAATCTTCGCAAGAAAGAATGGGTTGAGGCGCATGGCCATACGCCATCTATTATGGATTATGCAAGGTTTAACTACGTTGCACAACCCGAAGATCATATTGGCGAAAAGGGAATCTTCCCGCGTATTGGCGATTATGATAAATGGGCAGTTAAGTTTGGTTACACCTGGCGACCTGAGTTTGCTAACGAAATAGCAGAAAACAAAGCGATGGTTAAAGTGGTGACCGATTCTTTAGCCAAAAACCACCGCTTATGGTTTGGTAATGAAATGGAACCGTTTGATCCGCGTGCTCAAAACGAGGATTTAGGGGATAACTCAGTTTTAGCAAGTGAGTATGGTATCAAAAACCTTAAGCGTATTATGCCACAGTTGGGTAATTGGGTTAATAAACCATATGAAGATCAGTCAGACCGCTTAAATGCTTATGCTGGTATATGGAGTCAAATGGGTATGTATGCCGGTCACGTTTTAAAAAATGTTGGCGGCACCTATCATACCATCCGTTTAAATAGCGAGCGTTTACCAAGTTACCAACCCGTACCGCGTTGGCGTCAAAAGCAGGCTGTTGCATTTTTGAATAAGCAGGTTTTCAAAACACCAACATGGCTTAACGCTTCTGACTTTCAATCATCGTTTTCTGAAATCTTCCCAATAGAGCTAAGTAAGCTTCAGGAAAGCGTTTTGTATCCGTTAATAACGCGTATGCGCCTCAGCAATCTGTACACAAACGAAATAGAGGGCAAAGGCAAAGGTTATACTGTAAATGAACTTTTCAACGATTTGAACAAAGGCATTTTTGAGGAAGTTTATGCCGGTCGCAATGTTGATGTTTACCGTCGTACTATGCAAAAGCTTTTTGTATATAGGGTATGTGAGCAGGCGTTTTTGCCTAATGAAATGAGCACAATATTTCCGAGCAATACCTATCACTTTACTATAACAGATATAAATGCAATTTTAAAAGATGAACTAAAGCAATTAAACAGCTTGTTCAAACAAAAATTGAAAAGCAACTCACTCAATAAGTTAACACGTTTTCATTTAGAAGAAATGAGCTCGATGATTGACAAACGCTTTGCTGCTGATAAGACAGGCATGATTAAATAGTAGTTTTCAAAAAATGCTCAAAAAAATCTACATCTGTAGATTTTAATTAATTGCAGTAAAATAAAAGCGGACCTAGTTCCGCTTTTATTTTTTATGTCCCTTGCTACAGCTATTTGATAAGCTACTTTATGCAGCAACCAATAATCTGTTGACTACATCTATTAAATCGTAGATATCAAATGGCTTTGTTATAAACTCATTCGCCCCTGCCTCCATTGCTATATTACGTCCATCAGGACTCGCAGAGATGGCGACTATTGGGATTCTGGATGTATCAGGATTAGCTTTTATGGCTTTAATGGCATCATAACCTGATACAGTTGGCATCCAAAGGTCAATAATGATTATGTCTGGTAACCGTTGTTCAATCAGACCCTTTATTTCCGAACTGTCGTCGACTGCTACAACATCGTAGCCTTCATAATCAAGCATTACATTAAGCATATTCAAAATGCCGGCATCGTCGTCACAAATCAATATTACGTTTGACATATAGGTAATTCACTAGAAGCAATGTTTTTAAAAACTTAAGATTATCTGTTCTATCTTAAAAAGATTCGAGAAGTCTCTGTACAATTTTCTTACC
This sequence comes from uncultured Mucilaginibacter sp., assembly GCF_913773635.1. Classification (GTDB taxonomy): domain Bacteria; phylum Bacteroidota; class Bacteroidia; order Sphingobacteriales; family Sphingobacteriaceae; genus Mucilaginibacter. Next base: position 115,452 of record NZ_CAJYGQ010000010.1, on the reverse strand, counting down.
ATATTTTATTAACTCAAATGAAAATACAATTAAATAGTTTTAACCTAATAATTATAGACCTTAAAAGTGACTTAAAATCACGAAACACTTTCAATAAAGTTAAAGCAAAATATCACATAGGTTTATACGATAGTGTGCAATCTTGAAAAAAAGTGTAGTATTATTAGTATGCTACTGCAACCTTCCGGATTACTTTTTCGTAAGTTATAATCATAATATTATTAAGATGCCTTTAAGGGAATTGGAGAGGATTAAGGCAGTTAACCGCTTTTTAAAACTTGAAATTAGCAAGGAAACGGAATTGCAGGAAATTGTTGAATTGGCTGCCAAAGTTTGTGGCACTAACGCAGCACTTATAACATTTTTAGATGCCGACACACAGAACGTTATGTTTAAAACCGGCATCCAATTAGACAACACCAAACGTGTTGACGCATTTTGTGATCACGTTGTAAGTTCAGAATCATTTTTTGAGGTTCAAAATGCGCTTACGGATGAAAGGTTTAACCGCAACCCTTTAGTAATAGGTAAGCCCGATATCCGTTATTACGCAGGTGCACCGTTGACAACACAAGATGGTATGAGTTTGGGCAGTTTGTGTGTTATTGATACGGCAATGAATAAGCTATCTGAACTACAGAAGCAAATGCTCATAGCACTGGCCAAACAAGTAATTCAATTACTTGAATTTGACATGAGCTTACAAATATTACGATCGCAATATATTATTGCCAAACAATCTGAAATTGAATTAAGGGCCTTTTTTGAAAGCACAATAGATCATCATTTGCTTTTGGGGCTAAATTTTCAAGTGCTTGCCTTTAATCGTGCGTGGGAAAGTCATGTACTTGCAGCTTACGGTAAAAATTTAACCAGAGGAGCTTCAATGGCCGATTATGTGCACCCGGCAAATTTAAGCAGGTTTTACCAGGATTATTTACATGCTTTAAAAGGAACTGCTATTTATGACGAACGTAATTTAGGCACCGAAGGTGAAGAAGCCTGGCGTATCGTTAAATTTGAACCGGCTTTTGATACCGATGGAAAAGTGATTGGCGTAGCCATAAATACCACAGATGTAAATAGACGGGTTAAGCAAGAACACATTGTACATGAGCAGCACAAGTCACTCGAACACATAGCTTTTTTACAAGCCCATGAACTACGCCGACCTGTAGCTACCATATTAGGTTTGATGAGCTTAATAAAAGAAAATAAGTTTGAAAATTCCGAATCGGAGTTTACATATCTTGAACAAACTGTGGAAGAACTTGACTCAAAAATCAAACTTGTAATTGAGCAGGTTTCAGTAGCAAGCCATACTAAACAGCGTTAACCGGCGCCTTTTTTTCAGAGGCCCTAAAGTAGGTTGTGTACATTTCAACTTGATTATTGTACATGTGGCTCAAATAATTGCCGGTGCAGTTGTAATCTGCTTATCTTTATATATATGTTTCGTGCATACCATTTAAAGTGGTGTTTCACCATGATAGGCATACTGGCCATAGGCACCTTGCTTATGCGGCCTGGTTTGTTTTCTACCCACAACTGGATCCAATACTTTGTACACCTGCTTTCCATTTCAACTTCAATACTAAGTTGCTGGTTTATTCAGGGTTATTTTAAACAAAGAACGTTTGCCGGATATACAACTTATGCAATATCCATCATTAGTATAGTTTGTGGTATAATAGCATCATTTGTTGTAGGCTCAACATTAACATTTTTCATCCCTGAACGCTATTTTTTCCCCGAAAATCATTTGGGTTACGGTTACGTTGATTTGGTACGCAGACTGATAGGTTCATTCTTTCTAAGTATGGCATGCTACATTTCTTACAACAACCTTGATACTAATGACAAGTTGCAGCAAACCAAGCTTGAAAATGAACAGTTTAAGCAGGCGCATCTTAGGGCGCAACTAATTTCACTGCAACAGCAAATCAGTCCGCACTTTTTGTTTAATTCGCTTAGCACTTTAAAAACCATTGCTACTGATGCCGACACTAAGAACTTTGTTGTGCAATTGGCGCATGTGTACCGCTACCTGCTTAACTTTAATGACAGGCAGGTATCACGCCTTTCTGAAGAACTGGCCTTTATACGCTCCTATTTATACATTCTTCATCAGCGGTTTGAGAGCGCGCTTAATATTCACATTAACGTACCAGAGCAGTATTTAAACTATCAAATCCCCCCCTTGTCATTGCAATTGCTGGTTGAAAATGCAATTAAGCACAACGCACTATCGCCCGATAAGCCTTTGACGCTAAATATAGAAGTAAACAACGAACTACAATTGGTTGTGAGTAATAACTATCGCCCTAAGAAAGTTCCGGTTGAAAGTACAGGACTTGGCTTGCAAAACATAAATGACCGTTTCAGGCTTTTATTTAACAAAGAGATTAAAGTAGAAAAAAGCAACGAAGTATTTACTGTAACTCTACCGCTTGTAGCCCATGAACGTGATCATTATTGAAGACGAACCCCGTACCGCAAACGATTTAAAGGCCACCTTAGTAAGTCTTGATAATTCGATCAACGTGCTGGCCATACTACCATCAGTTAGTACTGCAACTGCCTGGCTACAAAACAATCCGGCACCCGAGCTCATTTTTTCTGACATTCAACTGGGTGACGGCCTAAGCTTTGAAATATTTAAAGAGGTACAAATTAATTCGCCCGTTATTTTTTGTACTGCGTTTGATGAATATGCAATTGATGCTTTTGAGTCAAACAGTATTGATTACCTCCTTAAGCCCATAGAAGAAGAACGTGTTGAAAAAAGTCTGCAAAAATATGATCGTATAAAGGGACATTACAGTACGGCGAATAATTTAGAAAAAGCCATAAGCCAACTTACCCGGCAGTATAAACAATCGCTATTGGTAAATTACCGTGAAAAGATTATTCCGGTAAAGGTTACTGATATATGCCTGGTGTATGCAGCTAACGGGTTAGTGAGCCTACACATGGGCAACAAGCAACAGTATACCGTTCAATATACGATAGAGCAGCTCGAAAACATGCTTAACCCACAGCACTTTTTCAGAGCTAACCGTCAATTCATCATTAACCGTGACACGGTACAAAACATTGAGCATTACTTTAACCGCAGGCTGGTTGTTCATACCGCCTGCCCAACGCCCGAAACCATTATTGTAAGCCGCCTTAAAGCCAACGATTTTTTGCGCTGGATTGAGCAATAAACTTGGCTTTAAACACAGCCATTGCTGTAAAACATGCGTGACATTTCAGCTTGGCATTGGTACATTTCGCTATCAATTTTGCACGGTTCAGGCACTTAATAACTAAAAGCAAACGCGAGCATTATAGTTTTGTATCATCGGTTTTAACAGCCGTTGTGTTATGAACAGGAAATTAATAATAGCTATTATTTTTTTAATGCCGCTAAAACTCATGGCCCAGCAAACCTGGAATCTGAAAACGTGCATTGAATATGGTTTAAAAAATCATCGCAGCAATGCGGTATATGCTAATCAAAAACGCATTGCTGATGCTCAGGCTAAAGAAGCACTGGCAGATTATTTACCTAAAATAAGCCTTAACGGAACGGTTGATGACAATTTAAAAGTACAGCAAACAGTAATTCCCGGCGGTATTTTCGGTCCGGATGATATTAGGGTTGCGTTTACCAAAAAGTTCAACACAAATGGTGTTGCACAGCTCGATCAAACGCTGTATGATCAATCACTGATTAACGGTTTGAAGGCAAACAAGTATAACGTTGAACAGGCAGGACTCAGTCAACAGCAAAATGATGAAGCCATTATCTACAACATCAGTACGGCCTATTATCAAATTATGGTTTACCGTGAACAACTCGCTTTGCTCAAAATAAACCGGGAGACTTATCAGAAACAGATAGACATATCGGCGCTTAAAGTAAAAAAGGGAGTTGCCCTGCAAAAAGACCTCGATAAAGTGACAGTTGATTTGAACAACGCAGAATCACAAATGCGGGTGGCCGAGAGTAACCTTACTCTTTCCGAAAACCAGCTAAAGTATGAAATGGGATACCCTATTACTGATGTGCTTACCGTTGAAAGCATGAGTGCTGATAAGACACCCGCACCTTTGGCCGCAAATATTTCACAGTTCGCCTTAAACAACCGTACAGACTATCGCATATCTGAAATTAACGCCAAATTGTTGGAAATAGATGAAAGCCGTATAAAAGCCGGCGGATTACCGAAGCTAACTGCTTATGCCCGGTATGGTACAATTGGATTTGGAGATAACCTTAGTCAATCGTTTTCATCCATGACTCCGTATTCAGCAGTTGGACTAAAGCTGAGCTTTCCCATTTTTGATTTCTTTAAACGCAGTGCTCAGTACAACCAGGCCAAATTTAAACGGCTCAACGCTCAGGAAAATCTTAAGCTCGACGAAGGCAAATATCAGCTACAATACGAAAATGCCCGTACCAAAATGCTGAAAGAACAAACCAATGTTGATAATAACAAACGCAATATTGAATTGGCTCGTTCCGTATTCAGCACAACAGATTTGCAGTTCCAAAAGGGTACTACTGACCTCACCGACTGGCTAAATGCCCAAAACTCACTCAAAGAGGCTCAAAACAATTATCTCAACTCACTATATCAATTTTACCTTGCCAAAGTAGAGCTTGAAAAAGCAGGCGGCACCTTAAAAACCTTTTACTCTGCCCTATAACTCAGCAAATGAAAACTAAATACATTATTACCCTTGTTGGTATTGCCATTGTTGCCTTAATAGTTTACAAACTGGCATCTAACAAAAAAAAACTTGACGAGAAGAATAAGCCTGTACAGGTTACCAATGTACGCATACCGGTTAAAGCAGCCACTGCCAAAGAGCAGTTACAGGAAATAAATATTATGAAAACCGGTAGCCTTGCACCATTTAAAGAGGCTAAAGCACTTGCTGTAACCGGAGGCAATTTACTACAGGTGCGTTTTGAACTGGGCGACCGTGTAAGCAAAGGCCAGGTATTGGCCGTTACTGATAATCAAAGTGCCCGGCTGGACCTGCAAAAAGCCGAAAGCAATGCCGCCAAATTGCGCAACGACTTAAATACCTATAAAGAACTACTGCAAGGCAAAGCAGCCACTCAAGAAAAGGTGAATGATATACGCCAAAACTATATGGATGCCGTAACGCAGGTTAACCTAAGCCGTAAAAACCTGGCTGATGCCGCCATTAAGGCACCCACAAGCGGAATAATTTCATCAAAACCCGTTGAACAAGGTGTTTTTGTAAATGCGGGTAGCGAGGTAGCTACCATTGTTGATTTGTCAAGAGCTAAAGTACAAGTTTACTTGACCGAGGCTGAGGTTTACAAAGTTGAGCAGGGGCAAAAAGTAAAAATTACAACTGAGGTATATCCGGGTAAGGTGTTTGGCGGTAATATAAGCTTTATTAGTCCACAGGCCGATGCTACGCATAATTACTTGGTAGAAATACTGGTTGATAACACACAGCGTTCCATCTTGCGTTCGGGCACCTTTGTATATGCTGATTTTAGTAAGAAAACTCGTCAGCAGGTGCTGGTGATTCCGCGCGAGGCACTTACCGAGAGTATAAAAGATGCTGCCGTTTACGTCATACAAAATGGCATAGTCAAACGCAGAACTATTCAAACCGGTGCCGAAATGGGCACTATGGTACAGGTAACCTCAGGCCTCAGCGCCGGCGAGCAGGTGGTAACCTCCGGCCAAATTAATTTGAAAGATGGCACCCAGGTAAGTGTATCTAAGTAAGCTTAATTAAAATTACACTAATGCACGGCAGCATGCAACAAAACCGGCTAAACGCTATGATTGTGTTCGTGATTGTACTGATACTTTTAGTTCAGGCAGGTTTTAAAGTTAAAGTAACACATGCCGTGCTTACAAATAAAAATACGCAACCATGTCTATTGCTGAAGTAGCCGTTAAACGGCCATTACTGATCATTGTTATATTTACGGTGCTTATACTGTTTGGTGCACTTAGTTATACCAAACTCAATTATAAACTCCTTCCTACTATTGAGGTTCCAACGGTATCGGTAAGTACTGTGTACCCCGGTGCTTCGGCAGCCGAAGTGGAAACATCGGTTACTAAAAAACTGGAAGATGCCTTTGCATCTGTTGAAGGCTTGGATAAGTTAAGCTCTACTTCGCAAGAAGGTGTATCACAGGTTGTGGTGCAACTTAAAAGCGGCGTTGATATTGACAAAGCCGAACGCGATATACAGCGCAAGGCCGATCAGGCTCAAAATGATTTGCCGGATGATATTGACCGCCCGGTGGTTAATAAAATCAATTTAGAAGAGGTTCCTGTTATAAGAGCCGGTGTTACCTCAAACCTTGCGCCTAAGGCTTTATATGATATGGTTGACCTGCAATTACGGCCAATATTACAAAACGTAAGTGGTGTAGGCCAGGTAAACATTATTGGCGGCGATGAACGCGAAATACAGGTAAATATTGATCAAAGTAAACTTAAGGCTTATGGGTTGAGCATTACCCAGGTAACTGAGGCGGTTAGAAACGCAAACCAGTCATTCCCCGCGGGCAGCATTGAAACACGCGAGCAGCAGGTTTCTATACAATATGATGCTAACGTTGCGTCGGTAGATCAGATACGTAATTTAATTGTGCAGCAACGTCCCGGAAGCGGCAGCGTATACCTGCGCGACATTGCCGAGGTAGTTGATGCCACTGCTAAAGAAACAGCCATTAACCACATTAACGGTATACCATCAATTGGTATACAGGTTATTAAGCAAACCGACGCCAACGCCGTAAACGTAAGTAAAGGCATAAAAGAAAGCTTTGCCCGCATTGAGCAGCAGTATAAAAGCCAAAATTTAAAATTTACCGTATCAAGTGATCAATCTACTTATACGTTGCGCTCGGCCGATGCCGTAATGGAAGACCTTGTGCTGGCTGTGATAATAGTTGGTGTGGTTATGTTAGCTTTCCTGCATAGCTTCCGTAGCTCTATGTTTGTTATGGTGGCCCTGCCCTCTTCTATCATACCAACTTTTATTGCAATGATGCTCATGGGCTTCTCGCTCAACTTGATGACGCTGATGGCGATGTCGTTAGTTGTAGGTATTTTGGTTGATGATTCAATTGTAGTGCTCGAAAACATATATCGTCACCTCGAAATGGGTTCGGACCGCCGTACTGCTGCCATTGAAGGCCGGAGCGAAATTGGTTTCACTGCTATGGCTATTACCCTGGTGGATGTTGTAGTGTTCCTTCCGCTTGCCTTATCGGGCGGCATTATTGGTGCCATTTTACGCGAGTTCTCACTGGTGGTAGTATTTTCTACTTTGATGAGCTTGTTCGTATCATTTACTATTACGCCTATGTTAGCCAGCCGTTTTGGCCGCGTAGAGCATTTGAGCAAAGACACACTATGGGGTAGAATAAATTTAGGCTTTGAACATATTATTGACGTAATTAAAGAACATTACGGGAAAATGCTGGCAACAGCGCTACACAAAAAACGCTGGTTACTGTTTGGCGTTATTGTACTTATCATTGGCTCATTAATGCTGGTTGCCAAAGGCTTTATCGGTGCATCATTTATTCCGGCTGGAGATCAGGGCGAACTACTTATCAATCTCGAGCTTGAGCCAGCGGCATCAATATACCAAACCAATATGCTAACGCAGCAGGTAGAAAAGAAGATAATGGCCCGCCCTGAAGTTGATAAGGTATTTTCGAGCATTGGCTTTGTGAGCGGAGGCGTGGTTGGAGCAGGTAATAACGCTAACCGGGCTGAACTTACTGTGAGTCTTAAAGACGCTAAAGAGCGTAGCATCACCTCTGAAGAATTTGGCATTATGATGCAACGTGAATTAAGCGAGGCCATACCTGGCGCCAAAATCACGGCCTCTCCAACGTCAATAACTGGTAATGCCAGCCAGGCACCTATCCAAATTGCTATAAAAGGTGTTGACTTAGATGCAGTACGCTCGGTGGCCGAGCAATACATGCAGCTGGTTTCAACCGTACCCGGAACGCAGTTTGTGCAACTTTCAGTAAAAGACCGCAAGCCGCAGGTTGAGGTGAAGCTCAACCGCGAGAAAATGACGTTGCTTGGCATAAATGCGGGTCAGGTTGGTGCAGCCTTGCAAAATGCCTTTAGCGGCAATGATCAAAGTAAGTTTAAACAATCGGGCAATGAGTACGATATTTTGATTGGACTTGACCGATACAATCGTTCCAATATTAATGATGTGCGCAATCTAAATTTTGTAAACAGTGATGGCAAAAGCTTTGTACTAAGCCAGTTTGCCGAAGTTAAAGAAGGGTTGGGTGAAAGCGTATTGCAACGCAGCGACAGGATGGGTTCGATAACAGTAAATTCCAACGTGGCCGGCAGGCCTACCGGTACCGTGGCCAACGATATTAAAGCGAAAGCCGTAAAGATAAAAATACCCGAAGGCATAACTGTTGAATACCTGGGCGACGTAAAAAACCAGGCTGATGCTTTTGGCAGCTTAGCGTTAGCACTGATTATTGCCATACTACTGGTTTATCTCATTATGGTGGCTTTGTATGAAAGTGTCATATATCCGTTTGTAGTTCTTTTCTCTATCCCGGTTGCACTTATCGGGGCATTGCTTGCTTTGGCATTGTCAATGGAAACGCTTAACATATTTTCAATTATTGGCGTAATTATGCTCCTGGGCTTAGTTTCAAAAAATGCCATCCTCATTGTTGACTTTACCAATCAGCTAAAAGCTGAAGGCCGTAGCGTGGTTGATGCCCTGATTGAAGCAGGTAAAGAACGCCTGCGCCCTATTTTAATGACCACCTTGGCCATGATATTAGGTATGTTACCTATAGCCATTGCAAGTGGTGCCGGCTCGGAAGTAAAAAATGGCATGGCTTGGGTAATTATTGGCGGCTTAACAAGTTCCATGATTTTAACGTTATTTGTAGTGCCGGCTATGTATCTCATTATTGAGAAGTTAAAAAGCCGTTTCTCCAAAAAGCAAACTTCCGTTCATCCGGCAATTTAAAATCCCTTTACTTAACAAATAAATAAACAAAGACCGGCTAAAGGCAGGCAGGTAACTATAGGCTTACCTGCCCGCCCTGAGGGTCACAGGGGCTTGCCATGCCTGCATTTTCCGGTCTTATTTCAACCCTACCTCCACCACATGAAAATTTACAACAACTACATTCTCCTGTTTTTTATTTTAACAAATGGCGCGTTTGCACAAAGCCGTGCCGATGCTTATCGTAAACGTATGATGGATTCGATAAAGAACATTTATCTTACAGAAGCGGCCATACGTAATCCAGCTTTAAGGCAGGCTTCCATCACCACCGATGTTACTTCCGGAAGCAATATTGAAAATTTTGTGCACGGAAATAAAACGTTTGATGGCAGAATGCAGGTGTTGCGCACGAGCGCCTTATTTAACGTACCTGTGCATCAATGGGGTAAAAACAGCATTAGTACTACTTTAAGTGCCTTTCAGCAGCGTTTTCATTTGACCAATATTATGCCTTATCAAAGTAATTTGCCTGATTTGGAGGGCAAAGTATTCAACAAATTCACGGTTGGATTTACCGGTACCTTCCTACGTGTCGATTCACTGTTCGGGCACCAAGTTGTCTATTCAGCCAGCATATCGGGCCTTACCAGCAGGGCCAGTTCAATACAAAAGCTCAGTTACCTTGGCGCAATTATATTTTCGCTTAAGCAAACGCCTAAGGTGCGCACCGGCGTTGGCCTTTTCATTAATATTGATCCGTCTATTAATGTACCCGTTGTGCCCTTTTTCACCTACTGGCGTAAATTTAATGATGACTTAGAGCTCAACGTAAACTTGCCACAGCAATTAACCTTGCGCAAAGGGCTTTCACCAAAGTTATGGGCAACATTAGGCACATCATTATCAGGTTCCATTGCCTTTTTCAGGCACAACCAGCCTGGTATTCCACAAGACGGAAACTTTAGTACTATTGACCTTAAAACCGGCCCCGGCATTGAATATCGTTTTGCAAAAAAGTTAATTTTTGGACTGAACGCTGGATTTTTAACCAATCTTCAATCGCGCGAGTTTGAAGTAAACTCAAAAGCCAATGACTACTTTTTGCGCAATAAGGTAAATCCATCGTTCTTCGGCAGCTTTTCAGTGTCTGTATTACCATTTTTATAGTAATGTGTTTAATCAAGTGGAACAACCTGCTTGGTTGACAAATTTCGCAAGCATTGTTACACATTTTTCAATGCGACTTTTAGGAGTTTGACTCTTTTACTTATTATTGAAGTAATTAATCAGGATGAAGAACAGACTTTTGGCCCTCAGAATTACTACAGCATTGATTGTCTCATTTTTAACAACGACAGCTCAATCAGTAAAACAGTATAACGTTTACAAGCTTGAAAGGAACATTGGTAATGAAGTTGTCCACTTGGGCACTCCAAGCGACTTGACTGATTTCTCCACTCAGATTAAAACTAAAGATCGAGGTACAGAAATGAAGCTAAGCGCAGGTATATCCTTAAAAGCCGGCGGCATCAGATACTCATCTAAAGGTAACACATCTCGGTTTAAAACAGAAAGTATAGATACTACCGTTACTGTTAGAAATGCCTTTCCTCTAACCAACAACGGCTCCATTGCATTGAGGAAATCATTGATTGATTTTTGGAAACAACAAGGCAAGCCGAAATTTATTACCAACGCTTTAACAGGTGCCAAAATTGGTGTTGAGTTAATTGATTTTGAGAATAACAAACTTGAAGGAAGCGAATTATTCCTATATAAAATTAATAACGGATTGGATGAACTACTTTGGCTGGATGATCAATATAACGCTGTTTTTTTGAGCTACTGCGACTCAGAAGGAGACAAAAGAGAAGTTATCGACGCTAAATACGAACGCTTTTTTTCTGATTTAAATAAAAAATCCAACAGCGTTCTGCTAAATACAATTTTAAGCAACAAAAGCTTAAAAACCCAGCACCATAAGATTATAGCCATCACAGGTGGCAACATTATCGATGTGGAGAATGATGGGAACATGATTACCAATAGCCTACTGGTATCTATCGATGGAAAAATAAGCTACGTCGGCGTGTATGATAAATCGGTGATCCCTGCTAACGCAAAATTTATAGACGCATCAGGTAAGTTCATTATACCCGGATTGTGGAATATGCATGCACATCTATTTCACCCTGAATATTTGAAAAAGGAGCTACTCTCGGGCGTTACTTCTGTTAGAGATATGGGCAATGAGTTTGACAACTCTGTTTTGCTGCTTAAGGAAGCAAATGCGGCGGATAGCTTTCTACCGCATATTTATAGTGCCGGGTTGATAGACGGGAAATCAGAAAACAGTTTAGGAACGGTTTATGCCGGCAATAAACAGGAGATTGAAAAAGGTATAAAGCGATATCATGACGCCGGTTTTGACCAGATTAAAGTGTACACCTACGTTAAAAAAAACGACTTCAATACAATTGTTCAGGAAGCTGCTAAGTATAACATGCCGGTAGTTGGGCACTTACCTTTTGGCTATACATTGAGTTCATTTATCAATAATGGGATGAATAGCATAAGTCATGTTCACTATTTTATGAATAGCCTTAAGTGGGGTGGCAACTTAAAAGAGGATAATAAAGCCATCCTTGAAACCTTGTTGTCTAAAAAAATATACGTAGACCCAACCTTAAATGTTTATAATTTAACCGGAGACGTAAAACTGCCCTATTACAGTAAGATAGTGAAGTTACTGTTTGATTACGGTGTACCCATAGTAGCCGGTACCGATAATGAAGGGACCATTGCCGATGAACTTTATAATTACGTGAATGCAGGCATGAGCCCTGTACAAGCAATACGCAGTGCTACAATAGTTCCAGCCAAGGTAATGAAAACTGATGCATTGGCTGGAAGTATTGCAAAAGGCAAACAATCTGATGTTGTGATATTAAACGCTAACCCTTTACTTGATATCAAAAATTTAAAGCAAATCAATAGCGTTGTTAGGGGCGAATGGATCGTCAACCCAAATTAACAGAGAATGGCTTGCAATCTTAATAATAGCTAATCGTGCTTGGTCCAAATTAACTTTTCCGTAGCATAGCCCAGTACTTTTGCATGTTCAAGGTAACGTTGCTTTATATAATCGGGCATGGTTTTCTCTCTTGATAGCAACCACAAGTATTTAAGATTGTTGCCGGCAATCAAAGCATACTTGTAATCATCATCAAGAGCAATAACGTTGTAACCTGCATAGAAAGGTCCAAAAAATGAAACCTTAAGCCTTGCTTCGTCTGGAGATTTGACAAATTTTGCCTTGCCAATGCTTTCCTTCCACTCCTGTTCTTTATTCTTAAATCCCCGGTTTTTAACCTTTATTGTACCGTCATTATTCATTGAGTAATTTGCAGTGACCTGTGATAACCCCTTCTCGAATTTAAAATCCATCCTTGCAATTTCGTACCAAGTTCCAAGATACTTTTGCTCGTTAAACGGCTTAACCGCCGTAGCACCCCTGGGTATGGAAACACATGATGAAAGCTTAAAACCAAGTACGGTAAGTCCGGCTAAACCTGCCAGCATATATATTCTGTTCTTCATACAAAAATCACTTTATAGCAAGTAACCTGGGCCATAAAATTCTGTTTGATTCTACAGCAACTTTGTGGTTGCTCATGCATATTGCCAAAAAGCAATTAATAAGTTGAGCCCAGCTTATAGACTTCAATGGGTGTTAAATCACTGTTTTAGCGACTGTAACAGTACTTATTAAAACTCATCATGGCTATTGTATGTTATGAGGCAAATGGCTAAAGATATTAAAGCAATTAAGTGCCCGCATTGCGGCAGTGTGCAAAAAACGGAAGTCAAGCCAGACTTTTATCGCTGCGAAAATTGCGGCACCGAGTACTTTTTGGATAGTGATGATGTACACATTTATCATCATCATACAAGGCAGGGCCAACCATACGTCAGTTCAGCTGAGTCAAACAGCAAATTGCCCATTTATATTTTGATAGGCACTATAGCATTCATTGCTGTAGCATTTGTGGGCGTAATGCTGTTTAGTCCAAAAAAAGAAAAGTCATATACTAATTACACCAATTTCAAAACGCCACGCATGCACTATAGCAACGTGGTTTACGAAAATACCGCCACGGGCGACCCGATATATCTTCGCATTGGAGCCGATCAAATTTACAGTGACAATAATAAAAGTGAGTTTGAAATGCACACACAATACGTAAATGCCGCTACAGGAAAGATTATTGAAGACAGAGTTATGGACGGTGATTACCGTAAAAGTTTGAAATGCGATCTTAGATTTAAAACGTTTCAGCCTGATATGACTTATGCCATTGGCTGCAACACCACCATTTTCCGGTTAGATACCCGCAATAACCAGATTACCGATGTAACAAACAGCCTGTTTGATGCCTTTCCTGAACTAAGCTCAGGTATTGCTCAAATTGAGTTTGACTACTCCAAGCCCATGATCAATATCATGAATAATGAGGGTACCAGCTTTCATTATTTTCCTACTCTGAAAGTGCTTGTGAATAGTGATGAGGAAGCCAGTAAAATCTGGGAATCGAAGTTTGACAGGTATTATTACAGTTTCGGTTACCTGGGTAATTGGACAGATGATAACAAATTCAATCAACTGATTGAAAACCGCTACTTGTCTGAAATACAAAAGTTAAGCCAGCGCGACCTAACTCCCGGACGGAAGTACTTTAATCCCGAAATTCTTTACCAGGATAAAGAGAACTTACTCATCAAAGTGAATACAACGGCGGCCAACAACTCTCCTATTTCTATACAAAGCATTAATGTAAAAAGCGGTAAACTTAACTGGGCGTTACCACCCGATAGGTATTACTTGTATAGCGCCACCAAATGTAAGCAGGGTTTTGCCATTGAGTACCGTAAGGATGAGGAGGCTGATTATGCTCATGGCGTAGTAGTGGTATCAAACGAAGGCAAATTGGTCAACAATTACCAGTTAGGACGTACTGAATAACTCGCCATAAACTAAACAACTTATTTGCTGTTACTAAAAACGTATACCTTATTAAATTCATGGCAAAAGAAATTAAAGCAATTCAATGCCCCAAATGTGGTTCAACGCAAAAGGCTGAACTTAGACCAGATTATTTCAGGTGCCATAACTGCAATACAGAATATTTTTTAGATAACGATGATATAACTATCAATCATAATATCAATTACAAAAATCAGCCCTCAAATGCCTCATCTCCTACCCCAAAGTCAATACTCGTTATATTTGGTATAGTCATAATTTTCTTTTTGGCGGCAATAATAATTCCCAGGCTGTTTGATTCGGGTCCGTCCAACACAAGTAATTCTGTAATACCTCTTGCCAACGAAAAAAATGACAGCTTTCACTGGAGTGACAGAGAGGTTGTGGCATTTGAAAATACCGCAGGTGTACCAATTATTGCAATAATGGGATTCCGTGATTACAATAATGATGATAAGAAACAAAAATCGGGCAACTATATTGCTTTTTACAATGCGTTAAATAGTAAAGAACTAAGTAAGCAACGATTAACTGAATTGCCCCAGGAGCGGCTCAACAATGCAGATTTCAGCATATTCCAAAATGGTGATATCTATGCAATAGGCAATAAGAGCATACTGTATAAAATAGATAAGACAAACACTCGCCTGGTGAATGTGCCAGCCGATTTTTTCACGCATCACGAAGAATTAGCAGCGGGTATTGCTCAAATTGAATTTATTGGAACAAGTTGGGGCGACGGATTGAAGCTCGTTACCAATGATGGAAAAAACCGCACTTACTTTCCTATTGCCGATAAGGTTTACACAGAAAAGGAAATATATCCTGCCGAACGCGCACTTGAAAAAAGAGAACCCGGTGCCAAAACAAGGACTTACTTTTTATTTAGTGAAAAAAGCGACGATTTCCCCGACGAGCCTATTAAGCTCATGATGTATACGCAAAAAGACAACAAAGGAGGCCCTAATACCCGCCCCTTCTTTCAAAAAAGAGACTACTCATTCTTTGGCAAAAACACGGTTTCGGATTTTAGGCAAGGCGAAAAGTACGTTATAAGCTACAAAGATTTAACACCCGGACGATTTTATTTTTCGCCCGAAGTATTGTATAGCGACAACCAATATGTGTTGATCATGTACCGGGCAACAGCTGCGGCAAATTCAAACGTTAACGTTCAGTGCCTTTCGGTGCCCGACGGGCGCATCGTGTTTACAAAACCCATTGACCGCGACAAATCAATAGACCGTGTAGCTTATAAATACAGCAAAGGCTTTATGCTTGAAACTTACGAGGCTGTGTATGTTACTGACATGACGGGTAAAACAGTAAACGAATTTAAAATAATTAACTAACATGGGTATCGGAAGCTTTTTTAGAAATCAGCTCTCACAAGTAATAGAGTGGAACAATCAGCAGCCGGATATGCTGGTTTGGAAATTCCCCTCTGAAAAAGATGAGATTAAAAATGCCAGTAAATTAATTATATCTCCCGGGCAGGGTGCTATTTTGGTTTACGAAGGTAAAGTTACCGACAATTTAGCCACCGAGGGCATTTATGACCTTGAAACCGATAACCACCCATTTATAACAACGTTATTGAAATTGCGCACCAACTTTGAAAGCGAACATAAGTTGAAGATATGGTTTTATCGTACGGCCGAAAACGTTAATCAGGGCTGGGGAACGGCGCAAATGATTAAGTACATGGACCCGGTTTATAAAATCCCAGTAGAATTGGGTGCTAATGGCACCTTCTCATTTCGTATATCAAACCCACTTTATTTGTTTTCAAACGTTGTTGGAGCAAAAGACACATTTACTATTTTAGAAGCTCGCCTGTTGCTGCAAAGCCGCTTTCCGGAAAGTTTATCGGCAGTGTTAGCGCAAAGTGGCGCGTCTTATCAGCAAATTGATGCGCAACTACCTGTACTTTCAGCTAGTATTAAAGCACAACTCAACGCTGAATTGGACAAACTTGGCTTTGAGTTGACTGATTTTAAACTAAACGGGACCATTTTTGACGATGCTACAAAAGAGCGCATAAGTAAAGTAGCCAACATTACTGCCGAAGCTATGGCTGCTGGCGAGGGAGGTTTAACTTACGTCGAAATGCAAAAGTTGAAGGCGCTGCGTGACGCCGCACGTAATGAAGGCGGCTTAGCAGGTGCTGGTTTACAACTTGGCGTAGGTATGGATTTAGGTAAAACGTTCAACACAGCTAAAGATGAACATCTTAACGCTCAATCAACAGATGCGGTATCAAAGTTAAAGCAATTGAAGCTACTGCTTGACGAAGGCATTATTACCCAGGAAGAGTTTGACAATAAGAAAAAAGAATGGATGGATAAGCTTTAATTAATTATCATGAAAACATTGATTGGAATACTTGCTGCACTTATCACACTTGCATTTATTGGCTTGCTTATTTTACGAGTATGGGATATTGAAATTTTGAGCCTTGAAACAATTGCAAGAAGTAGCGTTACACTGGCTATATTAGGGATTACTTCCCTGATACTGATTGTTGTTTATGGTGCATTTTTAAAAAATGATAGCGGCAATTACAACAATAAAGCCGGTAACCGTGCACATCCAAAAGCCTAATTGAAGGCTAACTTAATATAGCATTTATTTAATCAACTTTAGATCATTCATGTTGATGTAGCCTGAGGTTTCCTTTCCGGCTTTGTTGGTGAAATACACGTAAAGCCATTCGTTTTTGCTGACCCCTATCCTGTCCATATCAAGTGTAACCTTATCGCCTTTCAACACATAAGTTTTAAGCTTAGCAGCCGCATCCGGCTCTTTATAAAAATATGCTTTGCGAACAATTACCAGATAGTCGCCCGCTACTGCATTGGTAAACTTTGTATACAAGCCGTTGAAGTCTTCTGTCAAGTGGTCAACAGCACAATCAGAAAACTTTGCTTTCAATTTATTACCTGCTATTGCCAACGTAACTTTGCAGTCCGGATCATTTTCAACGCTTTGTAAAACGCAAATGTTGCTTTTAAGTAGTCCAGTGCCTGCATAATAACCCATTTGCCCGTTATGTGTATTCCACCAGGAAAATATTTCTGCATTTATCTTATCGCCTGTTTTATTAAATGAAATAACGCTATATGCACCGTTAGCTATCTTCCTTTGGTAAGTTCCGGTTTGAGCGCTTAGCGCTTCTACACAAATCGTAGCCAGTAGTGAAAGCAAAGTTGCTTTTGTTTTGACGATGTTCAGTATACCAAAATATATATTCATACAATAATATTAGCTTTTAGCCATAAAACATTTTAAGCAACATTTGTTTGTAGAGCAAGAAGATAAGTAGCCGTAACATTTCGGATTTTTAATAATCAAAGCCCATCATAATGCCGTTTAATAACGTAAACAATAAAATTTGGTACTTCTCAAAAAGTAAGTCAAGCTACCTTTTATGTGTTTTACTCACCTTTACGTTTCTGCATGTAACTTCTCCATCCTATTCAATACAAAACATTCTATACAATTCGGTTGACCAGGTACCTAACCCTAAAACTAATGGCAGTGGCTATATCAGCGATCCTCAAAGTTTGATTGCGCCAAGCGAAGCTGACAGTTTAAACCGCTTACTAGCAATACTCGATAATAAACTAGGTGTTGAAGCAGCTGTTGTTATTACTAATAACTTTGATGAGCAAGCTGATGACTTTAAATTTGCAACGGAGTTATTTCGTAAATGGGGCATTGGTAAAAGGCAGGCAAACAACGGGCTCTTATTATTTATAGCTACTAATACCAGGCAATATCGCTTTATAACGGGCTATGGCCTGGAGGGACTACTACCCG
The DNA here is from genome assembly GCF_913773635.1 of uncultured Mucilaginibacter sp. Classification (GTDB taxonomy): domain Bacteria; phylum Bacteroidota; class Bacteroidia; order Sphingobacteriales; family Sphingobacteriaceae; genus Mucilaginibacter. The sequence goes on along the minus strand of NZ_CAJYGQ010000010.1, from coordinate 97,574 downwards.
ATGAAAAACTGTCAAAAATTGGAAGCCGCACGTTGATCCCGGCGTTTAAGGCCGAAAATTATGGTGAAGGTGTGTTACGTACAATGGAAGTAATTAGTGCCTATTTGCAACAGCCGGCAAATAAAAAAGAGCTTGACATGCTGTTACAAAAACAAAGCGTTAATGATGAGGCAGTATCGACAAAGCTCATTTCTTTTTTTACTATTCTTTTGTTAACAATAGCTGCAGGCCTGCAAATAAGTAAAATAAAAGGTAAAGTCCCTAAAAACCGCAATCATACTGTAAATCTGTATTCTGACATTACCATTTGGTTGGCGGTATCCATAACAATTTTAATACTGCTGTTTCTGTTAATTGTTCTTGTAACCGGTCACATTGGAGATTTATTCAAAGGGCTTACAGGTTCAATTTTAACAACAGGGATAATTGTATGCATGCTATATATATTTTTTGCGCACTTGGGCGTGCTTAATAAAATGCGCCGGGGTTATGTAGACGAAGTTAATTTTATACAGCAAAGCAAGGCTTTTTATCGTAAGGCCTGGTGGCATGTTTTACTGTCGCCACTATCACTTATATGGTTACTTGTACAGTACTACAAAAGCACGCAAATTGGCAAACGCTTACAACCACTTATGGATGATAATGGCCAGCCAATGCAGCGCCTTAACCGCGATGCAGAAAAAAAGGCTTCAATTCACTTATCTGCCGGTCAGTTGAAGGAAGAAGAGTTAGGCAGCATGGTTTACGACATATGGTGGCAAAAAGATACAAAAACAGTTAATGTAGTACCCTACCATGGCTACTGTTATAAAGATTTTGAGCCTTGCCCTAATTGTAATTTCAGAACCTTTACTAAACCGCTTGAAATAACCGAACAAAAGGCCACATATACGCGCACAGGAAAAGCAAAACGTGTACGCATATGTCGTAACTGCAGCTATGAGCATTTTATTGAGTATATTACATTACCCATGCTGGTGAAATCGTCCAGCAGTGCGTCATCATCCAGCTCTGGTAGAAGTAGTTCTTCCTCCTCGTCAGGAAGTAGCTGGGGAGGCGGCAGCACAGGCGGAGGCGGCGCAGGAGGAAGCTGGTAATGTGTTTACCAACTTTTTAACGTATAGTTTCTTCATCAAATCTTGAAACTCTACGTTCAGTGTATACTAACGCTCACTATAAATATTAAACTTTTCAAAGGGAACTTTTCCAAAGTTTTTTACTGTTTCTATTTTCGATTCAACCTTTTCAGGTTCGGTGGCACGAAAGTATTCATGACCGTCTTTATGCAACAACCAGTTTTTTGCGGTCGGATTGTATTTGAAAGTTATAATGCGCGTCCAGCGTTGGCCTGATCCTCCGTAATGCTCAACCGAAAAATAGCCGTTTTTTATAGTTATGCCCGTGAAAGGATCACCCATTTGACCGCCGCAGTCAACACAGTATACCGCGTTATCGCTACGGTTGGCAAACTTGTAAGTTTTATTAGCCTGCCCCAGTAATATTAGTAAAGGTCGTTTTTCAGGATTATCGATAACGTTCGATGTCTTTTCTTCACCTTTTTTGTAAAGCACCATAATAGCATCAGGGTAAGCATCTCGGTTAAGGTCGCCTTTAGTTATATCAAGCACTTCGTATCCTTTAGTTACAAACTGCTTCATATTTGCCGGAACGTTAACTGGTAGCTTTGGTGTTTGGGCCATAACGTGCAAGCCTGATGCTAACATCAATAACAATAAAGAAATTTGTAAGCGCATTTAAGTGATGTGTAATTGTTAATATTTTGAATTATAAACAGCGGTCAAACAAAATGTTTTTAACCGCTAAGCAACTATCCTGCAAACTTCATCTGTTTAACGTTGTTGAGTGCATAAATCAACACAACAACCCCATGTCATTTAAAAGCCTGGCAAAAACACGCTGGAGAATTGAACCCGAACGCGTTATCATATACCCAACCGGTGTATTTTACATTTTTGTACCTATAATGGCCATTTTAGGCATTGGTCTTTTATACATGTATACCAGTACTCAAAATGTTTCCATAAGCCAATCAATGCCCATTGTGTTACTCATATTGCTTATAGTAGTACTGTTTTGGGGTGCCGCCAACACTTATATTGAATTTGATAACCGACAGGCCCGCATGCGCAAAATGTTTATGGGTTTTATCCCTACTAAAAACATTCCGTTTGCACAGCTGCATGGCATTGATGTGGTAAGCGGCATCACTACGGGCAGCTACAATTACAGTTTGTTTCGTAAAAATTCAAGATATGGCAAAGGGATTGTAGTTTCATCGGCTTATACTAAAAACGACGATCCTAACGCTATAGCTTTTGTTGAAGAGGCTGTACCAATAATACACGGCTATTTGGAAAAATACGATAGCCCCGCCGACTTTGTAAGCGAACCAATTACGTCTTACAAATACTTTGAGCTAAAAGGGAACGTGTACGCCGTGAAAAGCAATAAAATTGGAGCACTGATAACAGGTATTGTTTTAATTGGCATAGGCTTATGGCTGTTTACAATTCCTGCCGATAGCCTCATAGCTATACTCTTTTGCATTGGCCTGTTGTTTTTATTTGGCGTGGTATTTATCAACGCAGCCTTTACGCAATTTTTATTCGACCCACAAAACGGAACGGTGAAACGCACAGGCCTGTTTAGCTTTTTACACAAAGAATACAGCTTTGTAAACTATGCCGGCATTCAGACCATACGTCACACCGTGAACTTGATTTACGTACGCACTTCGGTAAACCTCATATTTGTTCTTCCGGAAAAGAATAACAAGGAAGTTCCGCTTACCGTTGCTTCACTCTTCCGTGAAAAAAGTATTGATAGATTTATCAAGGAGTTTTACAGCATAATGAACACAACCGCAAACAACAACATCACGCAATAAAAACCGTCAGCTCAATTCTTCAGCTTTACTATAACTGTAGCTAAATCAAACCCAACTTAGCCTTAACCTGGTGAGTTGGGTTTTTCTTTTGAATTTTGTCGTAAGAGCTAACGTAATTTATCCACAAGAATTCCATTATGTACCCCGAAATTCACTGTAGTAAAGAATGTGGTTACTTCTATTATCGAAGCTCATCTTTCAAAAAATTATTCCGACAAACGGGCGTGTAATATTTAAAAAAAGACGTTTATTCTGCTGATCTTTTAAAAAATCGCAAAGATTTAAAATCGAAAGCTAAGTTTATTTGGATTTATTCTAAATAAACTTAGCTTTGTAAAAAAATGCCACACAGGATCTCACCCTGTGTGGCTGGCCGGAGAACCCGGCTTACTCTTAACGTTGAATTAAAAGTAATGCAAGTTAAAAATTTTCTGCTAATTGGTGCAGCCTGCACCGCCGCGCTATCTTTAAATGCGGCAACACTAAACAACTTACACAAAACCAACACTGTTGCGTATGTAAAAACTCTACATGGTACTTTAAATGACGACGATCAGCAGACCGGTACAATCCGCGGTCGCATTACCACTTCTGACGGTACAGTTGCACCAATGGTATCTGTTACGCTGAGAGGCACCCGCTTTGGCGCCATTACCGACGAAGACGGACAATACCAGATTAAACGCGTACCCGAAGGCGATTACACTATTGTGGTTACAGCCGTTGGTCTTTATCCTAAAGAAAAAAACGTACATGTAAAAGGCAGAAGCACCGTTATTGCCGATTTCTCGCTAAATGAAAATCGCTCGGAGTTGGCCGAGGTACAGGTAAAAACTGTAAAAAAGAAATACAAGGTTGAACGTCCCTCCTCTTCATTAAGGTTACAGTCGCCTCTTATTGAGGTGCCTCAAAATATACAGGTTGTTACCAGCCAGTTAATGGCCGATCAGCAGGTGTTTGACATTGTTGATGGTATAACCCGCAACGTAAGCGGTGCCACCCGCGTTGGCCACTGGGATGCGCAATACGCAAACATTTTCATGCGTGGCACCAATATTCCGGCGTTCCGTAACGGCATGAATCAAAAAATGCCTTGGGGACCGCTTGCTGACGATGCTGCCACAATTGACCGTATTGAGTTTGTAAAAGGCCCATCAGGTTTTATGATGGCTAACGGCGAACCGGGAGGTATCTACAACATTGTTACTAAAAAGCCTACAGGCCAAAACCGCAGTTCGGTTAGCCTTAGCGGTGGTGGTTACAACCTGGGCCGTGCCGCGGTTGACCTTGATGGAAAGTTATCCCGCGATGGAAAATTATTATTTCGCCTGAACTTAGCAGCGCAAACCAAGGGCAGCTATAATAAGTACAATTACACTGATAAGTACGTTATAGCCCCGGTAATTAGCTATCAAATTGACAGCAACACCCTGGTTACCGCAGAGTATACCACACAGCACGTTGAAGCACAAGCTTTAGGCTCATACGGCTTTTCACCAAAGGGTTTCGCCGATACGGACCCTAGCTTCTTTTTAGGCGATCCTTCGCTAGACCCGGTGAAGCTGAATGACCACAACGTTACTTTTTATTTAAGGCATAAAATCAATAAAGACTGGACGCTTAACGGCCAGGCAAATTATGTACGATATGGGATGTTTGGTGGTTCACCATGGCCATCGTCAATTGCGCCTAATGGTAACATGCGCAGATACCTGAATATTAGTGAAGAACTTGCCATAAACAAAAACGCACAGTTAAGCGTAATGGGCGATTTGGTTACCGGTAAAGTGATACACCGCATATTAACGGGTATTGATATGGGTAACCTTAAAACCTGGGGCGATTTTTCGAGCACCACGCTTGCCGATCTTCAATTAACTGACGACCGAACGTTCAATATTTATAATCCTGAATACGGTATACCCACTAAAAACATTCCTTTTTTTGATAGATCGAGAAGTTTGCAGGTAAGATCTGGTTCAAACACTTACGCAACCAATCTTACTTATACCGGTGCTTATTTACAGGATGAAATTCGCATGCTTGACGAAAAGTTGCGCTTAACCCTTGCCGGTCGTTTCACCCATTCGGTAACTGTAGGCAAAACAAATAGTCAGCAAATATCTGATAATGTTTTTACTCCGAGATTTGGTTTGAGCTACTCAATTACTAACGATTTCAGTGCTTACACTTTGTATGATCAAAGCTACTTGCCTGTAGCCAATACAAATAATTATACTGGTACTCCTTTCAGGGCAATAAGAGGAAGTAACGTTGAATTAGGCTTGAAGAAGGATTGGTTTGAGGGTAGATGGAATACAACATTCGCAATTTATCAAATCACTAAAAGTAATGTGCTTGCTACCGACTTTGATAACATTGGTATAAATCCAAACGCACAGATTCAACTGGGTAAAATAAGATCAAAAGGTATTGAACTCGATGTTAATGGTGAATTGACTAAAAGTTTGAATTTGGTTTTAAATTATGCCTATACCGATGCAAAGGTACTTGAAGATACACGTCCGGTATTGGTAGGCAACCGCGTGCCTAACTCAGCTAAACATATAACAAACGGCTGGTTGTCATTTCGTGTTGATGATGAAAATTCAATATTCAAGGGTTTTGGACTATCAGGTGGATACCAAATCCAGCTTGGTAGAAATGCAGGGTCAACAACCTCTCCAATGAGACTACCTGCCTACTATCGCTTTGACGCCGGTGCATCTTACGAGAAAGGAAGAATAACAATTTCAGCCCTGGTAAATAATTTGCTCGACCGTCGTTTGCTCACTCAAGGCTCATATACTAAGTTGGCACAGGAAACTGCAACTTCTGTTTCTTACTATACTTACATATACGAGTATCCAAGAAATGGCAGAATAACTATTGCTTACCGTTTTAAATAATCACCAACCTAACACTACGCAATGATGACCGCTAACAAGTCCTTAAACGCAAAAAAGCATAAAGATTCGGTATTTAAACGGATTAACAACTGGCTGCATTTGTGGCTGGGCCTTATATCGGGCATCATTGTGTTTATAGTATGTGTAAACGCCTGTATTTGGGTATTTAATGAAGAAATTACCGGTTTGCTTGAACCGCAAACCAAAGTTGAGTGGCAGGACAAGCCAGTGCTTAAGCCATCTGAATTAACTAAGATAGCATCCCGTCTTTACCCCGATAAAATTCCCTCTTATGCAAATTACCAGCAAGGCAGAGCAATTAATTTAAGCTTACGCCTTGCCGATGCCAAGCCAAAAGATAGAAGAAGCGGCAACACCGTATTAAAAATAAATCCATACACAGGAGAGGTTTTGGCGCGGGAGGAGCATAAAAAAGGTGAAACAGATTTTTTCAGATTTATTTTGAACGGGCATCGCTTTTTGTGGCTACCTGTAGAGATCGGTCGCCCCGTTGTAAACTATGCTACGCTGGTTTTTGTGGTAATTTTAATAACAGGCCTTATTTGGTGGTACCCTAAAAAATGGAATAAAAATACCCGCGAAAAAAGTTTTACCATTAAATGGAATGCATCGTTCAAGCGGCTCAATCTCGATTTGCACAACGTCTTGGGCTTTTACGCCATGATATTCCTTGCGTGTATTGCATTAACCGGTATGGTATATGGCATTAAATGGTACAGCGAAAGTGTTTACTGGGTAACATCAGGCGGCGAAAAATTAGCTGAATATAAGCGTATGCAGTCTGACTCTCTACAACAAGGAAAATTTTATACAACTGGCCAAGCAATGGATTTAGCCTGGAGCAAGGTAATATCAAGGCATCCTAAATCAATGGGCTTTTATTACAGCTTTGCCGATGCCAGCCAACCTAAGGCAGCCATTGATATTACAGTTTACCCTAATAAAGGTCAATTTTATAATAGCAGGGGTTACTCGTTTGATCAACATACGCTAAAAGAGTTCATTAGAGAAGACGCCTACTCTGTACCTTATGAGCAAGCTTCATTTGGACAAAAATTACGAAAAATGAACTACGATATTCATGTTGGCAGCATTTTGGGATTTCCGGGTAAAGTGCTTGCTTTTTTTGCATCGCTAATTGGTGCCAGCCTGCCAGTCACCGGATTTTTAGTATGGTATAATCGTAAGTTTAAAAAGAAAGGCGATAAAAAACAAAAGCGTAGTGGCTGGAGTGAAACGCAAGAGCGTAACTATAAACCTTCCCGTACAAGTAAGGTTTCGGAAGCGATGCTGGCAAGCAACTCAACATCTTTATAAATACAGTTTGTTCCAAATTATAAAGTAACTGAGGTTTGTGAAATGCTATTTTACAAACCGGCAACTCACAATCCATAAGCTTTACTGTTACAACTACACACGGCAGTTACATTAGTAGCTGAAGTGGATAAGTGAATTATTAATTTGTACAGTTTGAATTCAATGAAGCTAGTTTTTTTGATCCTGTTTGCAGGACTTTTCAGCGGTATCAGCCATTGTGTCACAGCTCAGCCAAGTCATCCTACTGTTGATGGACCGTATATTTTTTACAAGGGCGACTATGGCTACGCCAAGCGTATTGAAAAAAGAGGTAAAAAGTTAATGCTTAAAATTGACAGTTTTAAAGTAAGTGACAGAGCTAAAACAATGTTTAGGGTAGATGTAGATGGTCACCCCGACTGGAGTTTTACAGTTAAGCTTAAAAAAAAGATATCACCACGGTCTGCAAGTTTTTCAGGTTCAGAACCTATGCTTTTTCTGTCAGACATAGAAGGTGAATTTACCGCATTCCGTGAAATTTTGTTGGCTAACAATGTTATTGACTCTAACTATAACTGGTTGTTTGGCAAAGGCCGTCTTGTGATTGCGGGCGACTTATTTGATCGTGGTAAACAGGTAACGCCCTACTTGTGGCTGCTTTACAAATTAGAAGATGATGCAAGGGCCAAAGGTGGTGATGTAAACGTGATATTAGGTAATCATGACATTATGAACTTTAAAGGCGATTACCGTTACGTGCAGCCTTTATACTGGGCTAACGCTAAGCTCATGCATGAATCATACAGCGACTTACACAACGCCGATACCGAGCTTGGCAGGTGGCTGAGAAGTAAAAATATAATTGAAAAAATTGGCGATATGCTGGTTATGCATGGAGGTATGTCTGCCGATGCTCTTGAGCAAAACCTAACGGTAGACGAAATTAATAACGCATCGCGGCCATACCTTGATAAATCTTCCAAAGTAACTCCTGATAGTTTAAAGCCTTTTTTAGGAAATCAGGGCGTATTTTGGTACAGGGGGTACTTCACAAAATCAAGAGCAAGCATGCAAACTGTTGATGCCACGTTAAAGCAATATAAAGTAAAATACATTGTTGTTGGCCATACCATAATTAAACAAAATATTGGTTTATATTACGGTGGAAAAGTGGTTGGGCTTGACGTTAATGAGCATAAAGGCGACAGGGCCGCTGCACTTTACACTAAAGGCTCATGGTATGTTTTAGACGCATCAGGCAAAAAAAAAGAGCTGGTTTACAACCCAGACAATGATACTCTTAAAACTGAGGACATCGACTAGATAAGTAAGCCAATGTCCCCAGTTTTGTAATCAAAACGGATCAATAAGTTTTTACTTTTTTACAAAAGTGTACTTAGTTAACACTTTCATTTGCGGCCTGTCTTTTCCGTTTATAGGTTGTACTGCTAATTTATAGTCGCCCCAACGATGACCGGCTGCCCAGTAAGTACCGTTAACTCCGTTTGCTTGTATATACTTTAAAAAGTTATCTAAAGTAACCAGCCAGCGTTCATCATCATCAGGTGCGCCGTACTCACCTATAAAGCCTTTAAGTTTGTTTTTTTGAAGCCAGTTTACAAATGGCTGCGCACGTTCCACACCTGTTTGAGGGGTTGCCTTTTCATCTTCGTAGCTCACTTTGTAAGTACCCGATCCATCATTATCAAAATAAAGGTGTGCTTCAAATACCAGGTTGTTAGCCGGATCTTTAAGATTTTTGAGGTGATCGCTTCCGTTTTGCCATTTGGCTGCCGAGCTCCAGTTATCGCCGCCAACAACTATCGGGTGCTTTTGGTCTACGGTTCTAATCTGAGTTATGATGGCTTGTGCTATATTAAACCAGGCGGTACTATCGGGCATATCATGAGGCTCGTTCATAATTCCGTAGCCCCATATGTTCTTTTTATCTTTCAATTTAACAGCCAGCTTCTTCCAGGCATCGGCTACCATATCAATAGTTACACCTTTGGTGTTAATGAGGGTAAGTTCTCCATTAATCATGCGGCGGCAATAGTTGTGCATATCAGGTATCACAAGCATGCCTTTTTCAGCAGCTACATCAATCACCTTTACAAGTTTGTTCACCTGAAAAGTATCTAACTCACCATTTAACTGCGGCTGCAACCGTTCCCACAAAAATGGAAGCCTGATTAGCCTGAAACCTTTTGACTTTAAATACTCAACATCGTTAGCGGTGGGATAATCGTAATCCTTTTCATAAGTGCCCGGTATCTGCCCAAAATCGGCCCCTGCCAAATTCACACCAAATGGCGCAGCACCCGCTTTCAACGACTTTAATGATTGTGCACTTACAGATACGAAACATGCGCAGGCAAGCAATGCTGTACAAACTATTCTCATAAATTGGTATAATGGTTAAACTTGGCTCAAAGTAAATGAGCCTGCATTAGTAAACATTTCAAAAGTACATTTACCTGTTTGCGGGTTGTAATACTTTTTTAACCGAGGCTTATCTTTAACTGGCATTATATCGCAATTATATAAAATGGTTAATACATTTAAAGCTCCAATTTTAAGCTTAATTATGCGATTAATTATACTGCTATTTATTCTATCTTTTTACCAGCTATCAATTAAAGGCCAAACACTCAAAGTAAGCGCTGATAAAAGATATCTGATTGACGCAAAAGGTAAACCCTTTTTTTGGATGGGCGATACTGCCTGGGAATTATTCCACAAGCTGAGCGACGATGAAGCCGACCATTACCTCGAAACCCGGGCTAAACAAGGGTTTACGGTTATACAGGCCGTAATTATATCTGAAGATAGCGGCTTAACTAAACCCGATGTTTACGGTCATTTGCCTTTTACCCGTTTATCGCCTTTAAAACCTAACGATGCTTTTTTTAAACATATAGACCACGTAATCAATAAGGCGGCATCGCTTGGATTATACATGGCTGTGCTGCCTACATGGGCCGATAAGGTGCCATCAAACCGGGCTGGTAAAGACTCGGTTATTTTTGATAAAAGTAATGCCTTGATATATGGTGAATTTTTAGCCCGGCGTTACGCTAAAAAACCAATAATTTGGGTCCTCGGCGGCGACAGGGATATAAACGGCCCGACTGCTTATAACATATGGAAGGCCATGGCAGCAGGGTTGAAAAAAGGCAATAGCAGGCAGCTTATAACTTACCATCCCGCAGGCGAAAGCTCATCATCACGTTGGTTTCAAAATGACGAATGGATTGATTTTAACACCTATCAAAGCGGTCATGCACATCACTTTATGCCGGTCTTTAAATTTGCACAAGCCGATTATTATAAGAAACCTGTAAAGCCATTTTTAGATGCCGAGCCCGCTTATGAGGAAATACCTGTTGAATTTTGGGCGTTTATGAAATTGGATCAACAGCAAACCGTGCCATCTTCTATATTGAATAAAGACAATACACTGGCAGATAAATTACATTTTAAAAATGGTTTTTTTACCGATTATGATGTTCGTGTACATGCCTACTGGAACCTTTTATCGGGAGCATGCGGTTATACTTACGGCCATAACGCCGTTTGGCAAATGTTTAAAAAGGGTGGCAGTTTCGTAATACCCACCCTTACCGACTGGAAAGAAGCATTGAACAGCCCCGGAGCCCGGCAGATTAAAAACTTAAATAAACTATTTGCAAACTGCTTTTACGATTTAATACCAAATACAAAACTAATAAAAGGAAAAAATGCTGCCGACAGCACCTACATAGCTGCGGCATCCAACAGTAAACATACTTCAGCTATAGTTTATATGGCACTGGGGCAATCAACCGTGCTTGACCTTAAACAGCTGAAATATCCTTTAAAGGCTTACTGGTATGACCCACGGCTTGGGAAAAAATCATATATAAATACTTTCAAACATGCCGGCATTGAACGTTTCACTCCACCGACTGCAGGACCAGGTAACGACTGGGTGCTTTTATTGAAAAGTAAGTTGTAAATGGCTCTGCAAAATCCCGGATTTTATTTTAACCCGGGATAGTATTTGTGGATAAGCTTAATATCGGTTGTCGACAGCTTGCTTAAACTTACAGGCTTGTCTTGTGGGCGTGTTTGCTTTTGATTGATGGCGCCTAAAATGCTCCAGTTGCGGGTAAGTGTATCTGGTTCTTTGATGTTTCCATCGTATTTAGTAAAGTCAATTACCTGCCATGGGCTTTTAGTTTGCCAGTTGCGTAACAATGCAAGGCGGAAAGATTTATTCATCAACCATTTTATTTCCAATGGCTTGTCTGAACCTCCGATACCGCTTCCGCGCTGGATGAATTGGTAATTGAAATTATTGGTTTTATAAGCTTTGCGCCAGGTAAGGCCAAACTCTCCCATAGTAATAAATTGTGTTTGCGGCCAGCGTTGTTTAATTTGGTGTAACCATTCGGTTAAACCGCTCACCGGTATATCAAGCGATACTTCCCAGTTCACCGTCACCCAACCAAACTTGTTAAGCTTAAAGCCTTCATCAAAATGTGCTGCCGTGGCGTGGATCATTTCTTTAATACCGGTAGTTTCGCCATACTTACCTAATGTTTCAATTGGCCCTACTCCTAGGCGGCTATTAAATCCGTCGGCATAACCTTCTCGCCTAGCCGCCAAAAAATCCATTGTCCAACCGTCAAGGTTTACACAGTCAATGAAGTCGGCTTTAGATTGTGCCGGCTTACAAAAGTGGTCAACAGACGGGTAATATGGGTAAACTACCGAACCTTCCCCATCCTGATTATCAATAGCATATTGGCTCCATATGTTTCCCTGGCACACATGAATGTTTTCGTTAGCGGCCAAATACTTTTGATTAGCTGCTGCCAAAAAACCAGCAACCACACATTTTGGGCGGTAATTATTACCTACAATTGCCGATACCTTTGCCAGCCCATCGTGCAAATCTCTATTTACCTGGCTGCGGGTATTGTGTGCATTCGAGAAATACGCACCCGGTATAAACGTTATCTCATCGCCATATTGCTTGTGATATTGCGTGACCAGCTTTTTGATTGCCATGTAATTGGCTGTAGTATCATGCAAAGCCAGCCAGCTTAATGCCCAGGTAATACGTGCGCCCGGAAAGCCATCTTCTACCCCCTTACGAAAGGCTATGACCCTTTGAGGCGTGTGCAGGCTACGTTCATCCTCGCCCAGGTTAAGGGTGCGGGTTGCCTCAATTTGGTTAACCCTTATAATGGCGTTAAAAGTAAGAAAGCGGTTGCCGTTGAGCACACCGCTATAAGGTTTAGGTTGAGCAATAGTAACAGCTGCACTGAGTACAAAGCTCAGTAATAAATAAATTGATTTCATAATTAAAGCAGCATAATGTTATTGATATGTTTTTAAATCAGTTTCATCTCCAATGGATTTGAGCACCTTAGCAACACCGTCCATATTTATTTTCAGGCCGGTTTCTGCATCGGGATGAGTGTCCTCATTAATGATACCTACAGGGCCTTTGTATTTACTTTTAAGCACCATCTTCATTAACTGATATTCAGTATCGCCCTCGCCAACAGGCACTACCTTTGCAGGATCAACGCCTTTAAGGCCCGAGATATTTAGCGTTAGCAAATGCGGCAATATTTTTGGATAAAACTTTGAGAACCGTGAAGCCTGTTCTTCCGCATGGTGGAAATTGTATACCATACCTACGTTAGGCATCTTCAGTTCGTTGATGATGGCCAACTGATTTTCAGGTTCGCCATACCAGCCTCCATGATTGTACAATCCAACCTGGCAACCAATTTTTGCAGCTTGCTCAGCAATATACTTTACCGGTTTGCTAAGCGTATCTACCTTTTGCTGCTGGGTCATTTTTTCCATGTCAACCCCAACCATCATGAGCCAAATTTGCGTTTTAACTTTATTGCGCTTCAGCACATCCAATATGATTTTTAAGTTGGTATCCCGTTGCGGATTAGGTCCAGACATGTACCAGAATGCCTGTAGCTTAATGTGATGCTTTTTAAGCGCTTTCAGTTCATCGGCAAAATAAGGAATATGCTTTTCGCGCCAGTCGTACGCCATTTTAGTTATGCCTAATTGATTAAGCATCTGCGCACGTTCTTGGGCGTTACGATTCTTTACATCATAAGGCACAATGCACCAGGCTACCAAATTGCTCTTTGCAAAAACGCCTTTTTTTGACGGGACCTTAGTCGTAAATGCAACCGTGGCAATTGTTAGCGCACAAACAATTATTAAGGTATAATACTGGTATCTCTTCATAGTCTAAAACGGTTAAGGTAAAGCGTAGGCTACATAGGTATCGCCGGTCGGTCCGCCCAGCTTGCCACCGCCTGTAGCAGGTATCACAATGTATTGCTTGCCGTTAACGGCATAAGTACTTGGCGAAGCGTATCCGCCATAAGGCAGCTTTACTTCCCACAATATTTTACCTGTGTGTTTATCGAACGCTCTGAACTTTTCATCGCGCGTTGCTCCAATAAAAATTAAGCCACCCTTAGTAACCAGGTTGCCGCCAAAGTTTTCCGTACCGGTTATTGGCATACCTTTTTTAGTAAGCTCAGGGTATTCTCCCAAAGGCACTTTCCATTTTATTTTACCAGTATTAAGGTCAACCGCATTTAGTGTGCCCCATGGCGGTGCAGTGGCCGGGTAACCATCTGCATCTAGAAATTTGTTATATCCTAACGAACGGAACTCAGGCTTTCCTTTAACGGCCACTGATGCCGAAGTGCTTTTTTTATTAAGCAGAAACTCTACAATGTCTTTTCTATCCTTTTCCTCTATTTGCGGAAACGCAGGCATAGCTCCACGGCCGCTCTTGAGTATGTTTACAATATCTGCTTCTTTATATTTTTGGTCCAGATGGGTTAACGCCGGGGCAGCTCCCTGCCCTTCGCGGTTAGCGCCATGGCAACTTGGACAACCCATTTTCAAAAATACGGCATTACCTGCACTCATTGGCTCACCCTTGTTGCCACCTTGTTTACCGGCTTCATTAATATCTTTCATTTTAATGAGCCAGGCCAGCTCGTTGGCATTTATGTAAAGCATGTTTTCCTGCGGATCATATGACCCACCACCCCACTCTGCTCCACCGTGTATGCCATAGTATAAAATTCCCTTTTTCGATGGTGGCAAGTACCAACCGGTTTCCGATTCGGCAATAATTTTCTTTGCAGCGTTATGTGCCTCGGGTGTGCGGTTAGTAACATCATCGGCTGTAACCACCTGCTTTGTGAATGATTGCGGCCATAATACTTTAGGTTGCGTTGGGTATGAATGCTCTCCCGATAATGTTGATTGCGGCACAGGTGTTTCAACTACATTTGACAGCAGTTTACCCGTTAATCGTTCAAACAGTAAAATATTACCTGTTTTGGTAAGCTGCATAACGCCTTTTACCTGTTTGCCGTTCATGTTAAGCGTTACCAATGTTGGCGCACACGGCATATCCAAATCCCATAAATCGTGATGAATGGCCTGATAGTGCCATACTCGTTTACCGGTATTGGCATTTACTGCGACTATGCTGTTGCCATATAACTGCGCTCCTTTATTATCGGCCCTGTAAAAATCATCTTTTGGTTGCCCGGTAGGGAAATAAACCATTCCGGTTTCGTTGTCAACCGTAATGCCTCCCCAAGAGTTAATGCCTGCACCATCCTTCCAAAAATTTTTGTTACCCCAGGTTTCGTAACCATATTCGCCGGGCTGTGGTATGGTATTAAATTTCCATAAGCGCTTGCCGGTATGCACATCAAATGCGCTAACGTTGGCCGGTGCACTCCAGCTTAATGCGCCTACAATAACCATGTTTTTATAAATGGCTGGTGCTCCCGGAGAAGTTATAGCCATTTTATCGGATGAGCGTACCAAACCTTTGTTCAGGTCAATACGACCTTCGTCTCCAAAAGCTTTATCGGCATAGCCGGTATACATATCAACCTTGTACAGGAAACTGCCTGCCGTGTAAAACAAGAAAGCATCCTTGCCCGAGCGCCAGTAAACAACACCTCTATTGAGGCCACCAAGCTTTTCACCTTTGCGCGATGGGTCAAAACGCCAGAGCATTTTACCGTTTGTTCCATCTACGGCAAAAAGAGTTTGCGAAGGGGTTGTTACAAACATAATTCCGCCAACAATTAACGGGTTACACTGCACATTACCATCTTTATTGCCCGACTTGAAAGTCCACGCAACCTTGAGGTTTTTTACGTTGGTGGCGTTGATCTGGTCAAGCGTTGAGTACTTGGTTTGACCTGCATCTCCACCTGGGTTTGACCAGTCAACGGTGTTCTTGTACAACTCTATCCTGTCGCAACTGGCAAACAACACAATTAGCCATAGCAACGCACAAAAACTTAACAAAGGGTTATGCCTGTAACTACTATGTTTACCGCTATTCATATTTAAATACTTACAGGCTCGGCTGTTCCGTTAAGTTTTTTGTTGCTATCAACCATAGCAGCTATAGCCTCAACAGTTTTTGATGATCGCAATTGATCTTCAGGCGTATTCATCACATAATCAACCAACTTGTTAACGGTTGATGTGGCAACGTGCTGACGAGTATCTGAAGATGCATAGTATATAAATACAGTTCCGTCTTGGTCAGCTATCCAACCATTGCTAAACAGCACGTTTGACACATCACCTATTCGCTCCTCACCTTCCGGTGCCATAAAATAACCTGCCGGTTTATGAATTACCTTGGTGATGTCATGCAAATCGGTCATAAACATATAAAGCACATATCTTAAGCCTGCTGCAGTGTTACGTACACCATGAGCAAGATGTAACCAACCATGCTCAGTTTTAATTGGCGCCGGGCCTAAACCATTTTTAGCTTCGTAAACGGTGTGATATACTTTTCTATCAATCACAATTTCCTGTTCAACCACAGCCTCTTCAATTGAACTGCTTAGTCCAAAGCCTATGCCGCCGCCCTTTCCAGCATCAATAAAACTATCTTGCGGGCGGGTATAAAATGCATATTTACCATCCACAAATTCGGGATGTAAAACAACATTGCGTTGCTGAGGTGATGGCGTTTTAAGATCGGCAAGCCTTTCCCAGCTTTTTAAATCTTTGGTACGGGCAATGCCACATTGTGCTATAGCGGCAGACTGGTCGCCTTCATGTGCCGATTGGTCACGCCTTTCGGTACAAAATAAGCCGTAAATCCAACCGTCTTCGTGCTGTACTACACGCATATCATATACGTTGGTATCAGGCATCTCATTTTCGGGCATCTCAACCGGGTAGTCCCAAAATTTAAAGCCATCAATACCGTTATCGCTTTCGGCCACTGCAAAAAACGATTTACGGTCCAACCCTTCCACACGGGCCACTACCAAATACTTTTCATCTACCTTGATAGCACCGGCATTGAAAATGGCATTAATACCGCAACGCTCCATTAAGTACGGATTGCTTGTTGGATTAAAGTCATACCGCCACTCAAGCGGCGCATGCTCGGCAGTAAGTATAGGGTACTCGTAACGATCAAATATTCCGTTAGATGATGTTTTCTTCAAATTCTTTCTTTCAATAAGCAACGTGTGCTCGCGCTCAAGGCTGTCAAGTCTGCTTTTAAAGCTTGTATTCATGTGATCTATCACTTTAATAAGGTTAATCTTCGAGTTTATCCCACCAGGTTTTTTTGAGGATGCTTAGCACCACTATCAAAATACCGATGGTTACTATCAGGGGCAGTTTCATCCATAAAACTGCATACATAGGCAAAATGGTTAAGCAACATTGTGATATGATGCCCAGCGCTACGTTGAACATATCGAGCCCAAACCGTTTGTTAGGTTCAAACCCCGGCGTATCAGCCACCACCAGTTGATGCACCGGCTGCCAAAAACCCCAGGGCTTAACAGTGCTGTAAAACTTCTTTAAAATGGCTTCGTCGGTTGCCGGTGCAGTATAGGTTCCAACTATGCAACCGGTTACTGATATTGCGAACAATAGGGGCCAAACGTAAAGCGGCAGTATGCCATCGAAAATGAAAGGAAACACTAAGGCGGCTACAATGCCCGATGCCATTCCCCAGAAAAAGCCATTGGCATTAAACCTCCACCAGTACCATTTAAGCATGTTTGCTGCTATGTATCCACCATATAATGCACCTACAAGCCACTGCAAAATACTGTTGACGTCTTTGGCAAAAAAGCCCAGCAAAACGCCTACAAAAACCACCACAACTCCAACAATATAATTGAGGGTTATGATTTTCTTATTCGGAGCATCGGGGTTTACATACTTGAGGTATATATCGTTTACAATGTAAGCCTGGGCCGCGTTCAGCGTGCCTGAAAATGTGCCCATAAATGCGCCGAGCAAGCCGGTAAGTACAAGACCCAAAATACCAACAGGTAGAAAGGTGTTAATGGCGGCCGGTAGTATGCGTTCAAAATCGGCCGTACCGTTTACTTTGATGTTGATTTGATTGTAATATAGTAACGCCAGCACCGTAAGACCAATGACCATAGAGTACCTGATGGGCAGCAACACGATTGAAACAAACCCTGTCATCTTAGAGGCATCCTTGGGGCTGCTTGTAGACAACACCTTTTGCATATCATAGCTTGGCGGCGGACCGGCAAGGCTTGCAAAGACACCTTTAAACAGCATCATCATAAAAAATATACCGAAAAGGCTGAATCCGTCCTCTTTTATCTTACGGTTAGCATCGTCTATAATGTTGCTCCAATCCAAATCAAGCCTCCAGCCGAAGAACGGGTTTTGCCAATCGGCAGGCACGTTTAATTGACGGCCGTTTAAATGGGTAAATGCAATAATAGCTATGGCAACACACCCCACCGTCATGATGATGTACTTGATCACATCGCCCACTACTATACTGTGCATTCCTCCCAGAATGGAGTAGAACATGGCAAATAAGGTAAAAATGATACCGTAGAAATGAGCTACATACTGCGCCGGAACCTCAAATGGTATATAACCTTTTACCAGATTCCACGGTACAAAAATTTCGATGAACTTACCAAGGCCTACAAAACCATAAGCCAAAAAGCCTAAACAGCTAATGAGTGCAAACGCTACAATAATGTTGTGTGATGCTTTAACGCCTTTGCCGCTTACTCCAAAACGGGTAGCCAGCCACTCGGCGCCTGTATTTGCACCCGACCGGCGCAACCATTTAGCCAAAAACATCATATTAAATACCTGATTAAAAACCGGCCATAGCCATGGTATCCAAATACTTTTTAAACCATACACAAAGCATAGTGAAATCATCCACATGGTGCCGCTAATGTCAAACATGTCTGATGCATCACTCAATCCAAGCATGTACCATGGTAGTTTTTTACCTCCCATCAGGTAGCTTTCTTTGTTTTGGCGGGCTTTATTTTTGTAAAACCAACCTATCATAACCATCATAACCAGGTAGAAAATGATGATGCTTATATCTATCGCCTGTAACTTCATTAGGGGCTTAAGGATGTATTATTTAATTATTTGAAAATTATAATGAAAGTACCGATGTGCTTGAATTGATTATGCGAATGAAAAGCTATTCTAACGCTGTCAAAACAGATTAATTGAACGTAAACGGCTTACCTCCGCAATAATCTTCCTTAAAAACACATGCTTACTTTACTCAGGTTTATATGATGTAAAATTGCTTAAAGCCGCCAATTAGTACTAATACTTTTTTAGCCAAACACGGCTATTTTTTACATTATTTTTTGCAATGGCATAACTTTAAAATACATTTAACCTATAAACCTGAATATATTTTTCATTTACTGCCATGCAAAACCTGCACAAAAATGTTTTTAAGGAGATCACTCCTTTAACGCCTTTTGATTGCTTCACCATTTTTTCGAGAGTGAAAAAGGAGTTTAATTTTCCGCTGCATTATCATGATGAATATGAACTGAACCTGATACTGAATGCCAAAGGTGCTAAACGTATTGTAGGCGACCATATTGACGTGATAGATGACCTTGAATTGGTACTCATTGGACCAAACACACCCCATGTGTGGCTTACCCACCAGTGCACTACCGAAATAACGGAGGTAACCATACAGTGGCACAAAGACCTTTTTGATGAGAAATTTTTAACACGTAATCAGTTAAGCTTCATCAAAAAAATGTTTGATATGAGCGCTCGCGGTGTGTCATTCCCTCAAAAAACTATTGAAGCTGTGCGCGACCGTATTTTAACGTTAAGCCAGCGCAGCGGCTTTGATTCGGTGATGGATCTGATTAGCCTATTGCATGATTTGTCAACTTCAAGGAAGATTTTCTCGCTTTCGGATACGTCGTTCTTAAACAGCAAAAACTTCAGCTATAACAGTCGCCGGCTCGAAAAAGCTTTTGAATTTATGAACACCAATTACCATAATCAAATATCACTTAATGATGTGGCCAAGCTGGTCAACATGACAGATGAATCATTTAGCCGCTTTATTAAAAAACGTACAGGTAATACCTTCATTAACAGCTTAAATGAAATAAGGCTGGGCCATGCATCGCGCATGCTGATTGATACCACACACTCTGTTACCGAAATATCTTACCAGTGCGGCTTTAATAATATGTCAAACTTTAACCGTTTATTTAAAAAGAAAAAGGGCTGCACCCCTAAAGAGTTTCGTGAAAACTTCTCAGGGGTGAGGGTATTTGTTTAAATTATAATTGAATATCAAATTTGTAACTGCCAGACTGTAGCTGTACCGAATACAAACCGGCCGATGGCTGATTGATTTTTAGCCCTGAAGCCGGTGTTTTTGACCTGATGTCAGTTGCCTTCACTTCTAAAACCGCATTACTATTGGCCGGAACAATTACCTCGTAGGTTACTTTATTATCCTTTTTCTTCCATGATGATACTATGTCTCCATAGGGGCCAGTGTGTGTTGCGCTGAACTGTGTTAAGCCGTTTACAAAATTTGGTTTCAGGGTCACAGTTTTAAAACCTGGAGCATTTGAATCGGGGAAAATACCGCCTAAGGCTTTGTAGTACCATGCGCTTATTTCGCCAAACATAATGTGGTTTAAGGAGATATCCGAACTGCCTTCTATCTTCCAGTTTTCGTACAAGGTGGTTGCTCCGTTCTTAATCCACCATCCCCAAGACGGATATTTTTCGTTAGAAGCTAGCTTGTAAGCTAAATCTGCATAGCCGTTTTCACTTAGCGCATTAAGGATAGTTTTTGACCCTAACAAGCCAACATCCAGCCCACCATCTGCCTGTACTCTTGATGCAAGGTTTTTGGCAACTTTAGCTTTCTCACCATCAGGCACCAAGCCCCAGTAGAGCGGCGCACTTAACTCTGTTTGATAGCCCGAACAGTACAAGCCGGTAGCTTGATCATAGAATTTTTTGTTAACGCTGTTCTTTATCTTATCTGCCAGTGCCTGATATCTTTCATAATCAGACTGTTTACCTAAAACTTTCGCAGCCTTGGCTAATATACCCGCATCAATAAAGTAATAAATTGAGGATGTTAACTCTTTGTTAGATTGTGATTTGATGGGTATCCAATCGCCCAGCCCCCAGTCAGTCAAGCCTGCCGGGCTCAGGCTTTCAATATGGTCAACGTATTTTTTTAACGCTTCGTAGTTTTGCTCTAACGGACGTTTATCACCATAAAACAAATACAAATTCCAAGGTATAATAGCTATGGTGCTTGTCCAGTCGGGGCCGTTTGCCCAATCATAGCCCCACATTGCCGTTGGTATTATAGCCGGCAGCACGCCATTAGGCTGCTGTTCGTCACGGTGATCGGCCAGCCATTTCTCATAAACGGTTTTACCATCAAAGTTATATAGACCAGTTTCCACGGCGATATGAGCATCACCTGTCCAGCCGTTTTTTTCTCGTTGAGGGCAGTCGGTTGGATAACCAAAAAAGTTAGATAGATATGAGTTATTAGTTGCCTGCCAAATCTTGTTAAGCAAAGTGCTTGACGATTGTATTTTACCCACAGCGGGTACATCGCTGTGCATGAAATAGGCTATCATGCTTTCTTTGGTCAGATTTACAGGTTCACTTGACACAACTTCAACATACTGAAACCCTTTGTAATTGAACGTTGCCCGAAACGTATCTTCCTTTTTGCCTGAAAGAATTAAAATATCTTGGTGAAACGGATCTTTATCATCAGTTGGCCTGTAGTGATAATCAATGTTTGACTGATCAACATGACCATCAGGTTTCAAACGTTCGCCATGTATTAACCTTAACGTAGTACCGGCATTACCTTTAACTTTTATCTCGCTTACTCCGGCCATGTTTTGACCAAAATCAAAAACATATGATCCGGTATTCGACTTTTTTATACTTACCGGTTTAAGCGACTGCACATCCCTGATGGGATATAATTGCTGAGCAACAATATTTTTGGATGGTGCCGAAGTAAAAATGGCATTTTTCCAGGCGGTATCAATAAAAGACGTGGTGTTCCAGCCGTTTTGTTCGAGCCGGGCATCATAATGTTCTGCCGTGTAAATACTATTAAATGTGAGCGGACCATGTGATGTTTTCCAGGTATTATCAGTAGAAATAATTTCCGTTGTACCGTCGGCATAAGTTACACGCACATCCATGCAGAACTTTGGCCGGGCACGCCATGGCGTTTTATCAAAAAACCATACCGCTGTAGATTGATGATTGTACCAGCCGTTTCCCAACAATACGCCTAGAGCGTTTTGACCGTTGTTTAACATTGCAGTTACATCGTGCGTGATGTAAAGGTTGCGCCTGTCGAAACGAGTAAACATCGGATCGAGGCGATGGTTGCCTACCTTTTTGCCGTTAAGGTAAAGTTCATACAAACCAGCGGCTACAATGTAGGCTCTGGCACTTTTTACTGGTTTGGAAAGTTTAAACGCTTTACGAAAGTATCCCGCAGGTTTTTCATTTACGTTAATTCCGTCGGTAATCCATGCACCTTTCCAATCGGTGCTGCTCATTAAAGCAGTTTCAAAATTGGATACAGCAGACGATGATGAGGCACCTCCATTATTATTAACCGTTACCTGCCAGTAATAGCGCGTAAACGATTTCAATAAGCCCACGGGTACGACGGCAAGCATATCATCCTTATTGATACTGCCCGAATGCCAAACATTGCCTTTACCTACCGATACTGCTACTGAGTCTGTACCAACCACAATGTTGTATGATTCCTGCCGAGCACCAGGCGTACAACCCAACAAATTCCAGGTTAAACGCGGCTGCTGCACGTCAATCCCTA
Organism: uncultured Mucilaginibacter sp.; assembly: GCF_913773635.1. Classification (GTDB taxonomy): domain Bacteria; phylum Bacteroidota; class Bacteroidia; order Sphingobacteriales; family Sphingobacteriaceae; genus Mucilaginibacter. Next base: position 75,187 of record NZ_CAJYGQ010000010.1, on the reverse strand, counting down.
ATGGGCTGGTAAGGTTTTCACACTGCAAATGCGCTGGTTTGCACTGCGCAAAACCTGCATTTGATGCACCCAAAACCGAAACAACTACGGCAATTGCACTAATCCACTTCATTTACTTTATGGTATACTTTACATTTTCTGTTACGCCCTTCCATTCATCAGTGCGGAAAGGCATAAGCGGAAACCCATCTTTGTTATAAACATTAGCCTCTAAGGCATCATCGGCCCATGCGTAACGCACAGCAACCGGATTGCTAACACTATCGTTAGCTAATATAATATTACCTTCTTTCAAAATTGCTTTGGCGTAATGAAATTTTTGGTCGGCACCTGCTATTTCAAACCCCTTGATATAGCCGTATTTATCCTTTATCCACAAGCCGCCATTATCATCGTTAAAGCTTACAACAACCTCCCCGTTTTTAACCTCCATGCTTTTATATAATGGCCCTTTGAAAGCTACATTTTGACCGTACGACTGATTTAATGCTATAGCTGCCAGCCGCTTGCCTACATCCTGCTTATTTTTTGGGTGAATGTCATTGGTTTCGCCAACATCAATGGTAACAGCCAGGCCGGTGTTGGGTAGTTTTAACGCCTGCATTTGTGCCTCGCGCAGTTCTGCCCATTGGCTGCCAATACGGCTATCGCCACCAGAGGCTTTCCAGCTCGAAATTTGAACTATGTAAAATGGAAAATTGCCTTGCTGCCAATTTTTGCGCCAGTCGTTTATGAGTAAAGGCAAGGCCGCCCGATACTGGTAAGCCCTTTGCGCGTTGTTTTCGCCCTGGTACCAAAGCACACCCTTAATTCCATAACCCACAAGCGGATTGATCATGCCGTTGTACAGCAAGCTTGGAAACAAGTTCGGATCTGCCGCGTTGCTGCTACCCTTCCACAATGATTCAATTTGAAATTTCCATTTACCGTCCAGGTTGATGGTGTCTTCTCCTACTAAAAGTTTAATATCATCGGGCTTACCGGTTATACCACCGCCACCGCCTGCATCTTCTACGCGTACGGCTATCGTATTTATGCCTTCTTTAAGCATACCGGCATTTATTGGGTATATACGTTGTGTGTTGTAACCATCTTTCATACCGCCTACTTTAATACCGTTCAGGTAAGTTATGTCGGCATCATCAATCATACCTAAATGCAATTCGGCAAGCTTACCAGCATTTTTACGACTGATGCTGAATGTGGTGCGTAACCAGGCGGTTCCGTCAAAGTTTTCTACCGATTGTTCCCAAAAGGCAGGCACCGGGCTTTCAGTCCACTTTGAGTCATCAAAATCTGCATTGCGCCAAACCGAAGCTGCAGCCGAGTCTTTAGGTAAAGTTCCCTGAAGGCGGTTGATAGTTCTCATCAGCTGTACTTTTCGTTCCTTAATAATCACATCAAGATTAGCCGCAGGCGGAAGCGATTGCGCCATAGCTTTAAAAATTTCGCTGTTTTCCAATGCAGGGCGGCTTACCCAGGGCTCAATATCTGTTCCGCCCCAACTGGCATTAATTAAGCCAATAGGCACCTGAAGCTTTTTATATAATTCGCGTGCATAAAAGTAACCTACGGCTGTAAAATCGCCCACATTTTCGGGCGTTGCACTCTTCCAATTGCCGCCTTTAAAATCATCTTGTGGTTGCTTGGCAATGGTGTTGTGTATTTTAAAGTGACGTATTTGCGGGTAATCGGCCTCGCGTATTTCTCTGCTGGCATTAATGCTCCCCCTTACCGAAAATTCCATGTTTGATTGACCGGAACATACCCAAACTTCACCCAGTAAAACATCACTAACGGTTATAACATTAGTACCTTTTATGGTAAGCACAAATGGTCCGCCAGCGGGTTCGGCACCTAAAATGATTTTCCATTTGCCATCATTACCGGTAACCGTTGCTTTCTTTTGATTTTTGAAATTTACCGTTATTCTCTCCCCCTTGCTTGCGCAACCCCACAAACTGATAGGCTTATTACGCTGCAATACCATACCATCGCTGTAAAGCTTTGGTAAAGTTACATTGGCACTCACTACCGATGAGAAAATGCAGAAAGCAAGCAGTAAAAAAAGTCTGTTTATCATTTTCGGTCTGCCAAATGGCTATTTACAATTTTCGGGATTGGTTTTTGGGTACTTTTGCAATATAGCAGTTTGAGGCAAATCACCATGCCATGGTTGGATAGAAAGATGCTCATCCTCGGGCCAGCGTGGTCCCGCGGCCCAATAGCAGCCGTTAACGCAGTTGGCGTTAAGATACTTCAACATGTTTTCCAGCACCACCAGCCAGCGGGCATCATTGCGCGGTACGCCGTATTCGCCTACAAAGCCGCGTTTGTTGTTATTTTTTAGCCATTGTACAAACGGGGTTACTCGTTGCACACCGGTATTTTCATTGGCTTTCTCGTCGGTATATGACTGGTCATAATTACCTGATGAATCATTATCAAAGTACGTGTGTGCCTCGTAAAAAAGGTTGCTTGACGGGTCGTTGAGGTCTTTTAAATTATTACTCACTTCGGGCCACCTTGATGCCGAACTAAATGAATCTCCGCCCACCACAATGGTTGTTTTGTTATCAACTGCCCGGATTTTGGTGATGATAGATTGCGCTATGTTGAACCAGGTAAGTTTGGTTAAGCCGTATGGCTCGTTCATAATACCGTAACCCCAAATGTTATCGTAACCTTTAAACGCTGCTGCCAGCTTTGCCCAGGCATCGCCTACTGACTCCAACGGAACAGCGGTTGAGCCAATTTCCTCGAATACATCGCCTACCTTACGGCGGCAATAGTTATGCATATCTAGCAAAACAAACATGTTACGTGCTTTTGCGGCATCAACAAAGGTTTTCATACGCGCCAGCTCTGTAACATCTAACTCCGCGTAAAGCGAACGCTGTATACGTTCCCACCTAAACGGGAAACGGATAAGCATTAAGCCTTTGGACTTAAAGTAATCAAGATCTGCAGCAGTTGGGTAACCATAATGCTGATTAATGGTACCCGGATAGGTGTTTCCAAATTCGGCACCGGCCAGGTTTACACCAAAAGGCTGTGCGGGTGCTGTGTAGGTTTGAGGCTCAGGCTTGGGCTTGCTTTCGCCCTCGGCCGATTTCTTTTTACAGGAAGCAAAAAATACGGACATAGCAATGCCCAATAAGCACAACACTTGCTTTTTCATATTATGCAAATTATTTGAACATTATGCTACCAGGTCAACGGTAGCATAATGCAGGTTTGTAAAGCAGATTATTTTTTAAGGTATGGTTTCAGCACCCTGGCCCATATGTCATATCCCTGCTGGTTCATATGAACGCCGTCTTCCACATATATTTGTTTAAGTGGCTGGCCTTCGCTATCCATAGTTGCCGTATAAACATCAACATAGGCTGCATTTTTTTCCTTAACTAAAAATGCTTTAATAAGGGCATTAGTTTCTTGCACGGTACGTATCGAACGTGCGCGGCCTGGGCAGCCTTTAATAGACAAATATGCTATTGGCAATGTTGGCTGATCTTTCCGTATTAAGCTGTAAACCTGCTTAAAACGGTCAAATACCTCTTCAGGCTTAGCGCCTGCTGCAATGTCATTATCGCCGGCGTAAAGCACAATTTGTTTGAGTTTTTTGGGGTAAACCGTTTGTTCAAAATACTGCTTAACATCAGGCAGTTGCGAACCACCAAAGCCCCGGTTTACAATGATGTAATCAGGAAACATTTGCTGCACGTTATGCCAGTTGGTAAACGATGAACTGCCTACAAACAGTATAGCGTTTTGCGGCAATGCCTGCAAACTGTCTTGCTTACGGAAGTTGCGTATAGTATTCCAGTAATAAGATTTTTGATCCTGAGCCTGCGTGTTGCTGGCAAAGCCACCTATTATTAGAACTAAAAGTGCAACGAATAGCGCAGGTGTATTTGATTTGATGTTTTTAAACATGGTAAAAAGTAAAACAGGGACATTGATATGCCCCTGTGTAAAAATATTAATCTTCTTTAGGTACTATGCGGAAATTATCGAACGACATATCGGCATCCAAAATGCCATTGCCGTGATACGAAAACTTAACCTTGTGCTTGGCTGACGACTCCTTAAGCGGAGTATTGATCATTTTGCCTAAATCAATAGAAAAGGTTTGCCACTGCCCGCGTGTATCAAACGTCTGCCTGCTTTTCCACAAGTAGGTGTTTACCTCATGATAATCGCCGTCAATCATAAATTTGATCATGTTGGCGTCAAATGGTTTAAGTGTGTTTACTTCGAATTTAAACACATAATTTTCCGGATTTTTTACTACATCTGCAGGTAAAGGCACATTACCCTGTACGAAGTCAATTACCGACCATGATGGTATCTCCTTTTCCACCCGGATGTACTTACCATCAATAGCCCCTGGTTTGGAACTTTTAGTGGTAAACTCACTTACCGAACCCGACTCAAAATCAAATATCATGTTACGCTTATCTTTATACTGATAAGGAACTGTTTTTTCAGTGCCGCCTGCTAGTACTTTGATGGTGTTGCCTGACTGTGCATTTTCAGGCACCTTAACGTATAAACTATCATCGGTCAACCTTACAATGGCTGCCTCGGTGCTACCAAACAGCACCTTTGCTTTACCGGGAACAACATTACTTTTTAACTGGGAGCCTATAATTACCATGTTACTACCTACGGGTGCATACTCGTTAAGCATTTTGGTAAGCGTAAACGAACTACTTTGCGCAAAGCCCATGGCAAGGCCACCCAGCATCATGCCGGTTAAACTTAAAGCTTTTTTCATGTTTAAATTTACTAGGGGTTATTTGTGCACTATGCGTATATTATCCATTGATAAATCAATAGTAAAAGGCGTTGGACCATAAACAATTGACCTGAAGGTATAATCGTTATTGGTACGTGCCACTATAGTTGGTTTCTTCACAATATCAAGTAACGGTATTGAATAGGTTATCCATTTACCCCGGGTATCAAACGGTGACACGGTAGGATTCCATAAGTAATAAGTACCACTATCGCCATAATCAGCCCACATACGTATACCTTGCTGGTTAAACGGCACCTGTGTATTAATCTCAAACTTATAGAGATACTGATCAGGATGGTCAACCACATCTTGCGGTAATTTGGCCGTTCCTCTAACAATTTCATCCGCAGCCCATGTACCGGTACTTTTCGCAATTCGCATATACTTTCCGCTTATGGCACCAGGTGTTGCACTGTTTGTAATAAAGCCGGCAGCAGTACCGGTTTTAGTATCAAAATCAAACATCATGTTGGTGTTGTCCATATATGGATAGGCGTAAGTAGCATTGCTACCGTTATCAGCTACAACCTTTATAGGCGAGTTTTGCGCAACGCCTGCCGGTACGGTAACCTGCAATGTATCTGCAGTTGCTTTTGTAATGGTTGCCTCTGTATTGCCAAAGAATACCTTACCCTTACCACCGGTAAACCCGTAAATGCCGAAGCTTGGTCCAAACAGCGTCATGGTTGTACCTGCCGGCGCATATTCATTATCCACACCGGTTATACTTATGGCCGGTATGTTAACAGCAAAAGTTGTTGTAGCGTTACCCGTTGGCGTAGTTACCGTTAACTTATTGGTTATCTGATCAGGGTTTGGCACGCTTGTCGGGATGCGTACTGTTACCTCGTCAGCCGTGGCATAAAAATCGGCTGAGGTTACTTTAATGTTGTTGAACATTACTTCCTGAACACCGCATAGATTGGTACCCTGGATAGTAACAAACTCACGTAAATTGCCTGATGTAACGGTTATTGTTCTATCGGTGGGTTTTACAACCTTTGTAATGGTTGGTGTGCCATCACAATTACCGCTATTATCCTTGTCTTTTTTACAGGCGGCTAAGTGCAGGCTTACAAAAGCCATGCTCAAAGCCACAATATGATTGGTAAATCTTAATTTTTTCATAATAACGTGTACTATTAAAAGTTACAGTAGTTAATTGCTGAGTTGTTTACCAACCCGGGTTATTGCCGTCAATGTTTTTGTTACCGTTAATCTCATCAATTGGTAACGGGAACAACAGGTGTCTTTGCTGGCGGCTTTTTACAATACCGTTTGCATCAACAGCGCCAATTGCATTCATGACCTGCAGATAAATTCCCCAACGGCGTAAATCCCAGGCGCGGCTTCCTTCTGCTGCCAGTTCGCGGCGGCGCTCTTCGAGTATATATGAACGCAGGCTTTGCTGATTAAAATCGGCTACGCTTGCCGGGGTGGCATTGCTACGGGTGCGTAACTGATTTACAGCATTAAGCGCGTCGGTTGTAGGGCCGTTAACTTCGTTATCGGCTTCAGCAAATATTAGAAGTGTTTCGGCAAACCTCAACCAAGGGTATGCTGCATCAGTACGGAACACAGTACGGTCGGCTACGTCATAAAACTTGGTAACCAAGGCAATATGGCTGTCATCATCAGAGTACATATAGGTTGGGTCATATCCAACTGCCGGATCAGTACTGCCAACTTCTTTGGCCGGGTACCACTGTTTTTCACCGCGATAGTTAAGCCATTTATGAGTTACACCTTGCCTTATACGTGCATCTTTTGTTTCAAACAAATTGTACCAATGGTCAGACAAGCCATAGAAGCCTCCACCACTTTGCACGCGCGCTCCGTTAGCTCCTTCAATACCAGAGTAATGGTAAGTTAAAAAGTTACCAAAGTCTTCGCTATTGCTTTTGCCATACATCATCCAAAGATGCTCTTTGCCACCGCGGTTACCTTTTTGCCAAACCTGCTCCCAGGTTGAAAAAAGACCTAAATTACCGTCAGCCGCATCCATTACCTCTTTAGCTTTGTTGCGGGCAAGTGTAAAGTACTCACGGGCGTTGATACCCTCATGACCGGCCACTACTGATTTTGTGTAGGTTGTAGCAACCGGATTACGCCTTGCACCACGAGAGCCCTGCGGGCCACCGTAAACAGTTACCTGCGCACCGGCCAGGGCACCCGAGGCCATGTTTAAGTACACTTTGGCTAACAGTGTTTTCGCAGCTTCCTGACTAAGGGTACCGGCTTTGTAAGCAGCATTTTTACGGCTAAACAATTGGGTTTCTGATTGCTTGAGGCACTCGACAATAAACGCGTAAACACTAGCTACCGGTGCACGTGGTTGATCAGGATCTTCACCATCTGTTACCGAAAACTTATATAACGGAACCGGACCAAAGCCTCTTACTAAAGTAAAGTATGCCCACGCACGGTAAAAGTTTAGTTCGCCCAAGGCATTATCTTTTGATGCCTGGTCAATAGCTGTCATTGCGTTAATGCGGCTTATGGCATTGTTTGACCTTGATATTAAGTTGTAAAGGTCAAACCAGTAAGCCCTGATATCGGTATTCTCCTGGAAGTTACCGGCACCTGTGGCAGCAAAAGCCCAGTTTGGTCCCGATGAATCATCACTATCAACGTCATAAACGCGGTTAAATATAGCGTAGGCAAAAAACCCTCCCGTGGTAAACGAGCTTTTTACACCGTTAACCCATAATTGTGCAGCTTCTTTTGAATCGCCAAGTTGCTCAGGCGCAATAAATGAATATGGAGTTTCTTCCAGGGCTTTTCGGCATGAGCCGCACATCATTACGGCGCAGAAAGCAACGAAAGCTATTTTAATATTTCTTCTTTTCATTTTGTAGGTTCCTTATTGATTAAAATGAAGCTCTTACACCTAAAGTGAATGTACGGGCGTTAGGATACGAGTTCATATCAACACCACGGCGTGAGGCATCACCACCAAACGAGTTCACATCAGGGTCAAACCAGCTATAGTTGGTAATGGTAAACACGTTGCTTACGTTGCCATACACATTTATATCGCCTAAGAATTTAGCAGGAGTTTTAAAGGTGTAACCAAGATTAATTGTTTTTAAACGGATGAAGGTTCCATCCTCAATATATCTGTTTGAAAACAAGTACTCCATAGTTGAAGATGCATCAGCACGTGGCCAGGTTGCGGTTGCCGCAGTTGCCGGTGTCCAGCGACCATTGAAAGCAGCCACCGTAGAGTTACCTGTGTTGCTCAACCTAACTTTAAGTAAGTTAGTATTGATAACGTCAGCACCCATCACCCCATGTATGAAGAAGCTAAAGTCAAAACGTTTGTAATTAAAGGTGTTAGTAATACCCCAAGTATAATCGGGCTGGGTGCTACCAATTATTAAACGGTCGGTAGACTGGCTTAAAACGGCGCGGTTACCATCGGTATCTTTGTATTTGATGGTTCCCAGCTTCTGATTAAGTTGAGCGTCATCTAAGCCTGCCCAACGCGGATCGGCACGTACCTCAGCTATATTATCATAAAAGCCGTCTTCAACTAAACCATAGATTGCACCAATTGGCTGCCCGTTACGTTGTATAAGCACTTGATCGACACCGTGATACAAACGCTGTGCAAATTGATCGGCTGGTAAGTCCATTATTTTGTTGCGATTAAATGCTATGTTAGCATTTACCCCCCACTTAAACTTACTGCTTTGAATAATGCCGCCTTGTACGCTTACTTCTAAACCACGGTTTATAACTGTACCGAAGTTGGTTAGCTTGGTGCGATATCCTGTACTTGGGGCCACGTTGATGCTTTGCAACAAATCTTTAGTTTTTTTGTAGTAAACATCAACTGTTACGTTTAAGCGGTTGTTCAAGAAACCCATATCTATGCCTGCGTCGCTTTGTAGTGTTGTTTCCCATTTCAAATTGGGATCAACTATACCACGGCCATCATCCAAACGATAGCCCGAACCGATAGAGCCATCCTTATCAACGATTGCATTTGCTGATACTACTCTGTTAAGCGTACCATAAGGACCTATACCCTGGTTACCTGTGCCTCCAATGCTTGCACGAACTTTCAGGTTTGAAAATGTATTGAGATTGCGTATAAATTCTTCCTCACTTGCGGTCCAGGCGAAAGCCAAGCCACCAAAGTTTGCGAACTTATTAAGCTCACTAAATTTACTCGAGCCATCGCGTCTGAAGTTTGCAGTGAACAAGTACTTGCCTTTATAGCTATAATTTATGCGTGCTAATACAGACATCAGCGCATTGTCTTCGCGATAGTTGTAAGGTAATGCCTGGTTTAGTCCGGCTGCAAGGTTCCAGTAACCAGTAAGATCGTTAGGAAAACCATTTGCGCGCTGTTCATTCCAATATGCCTGTCCTTTTTCATAAGTGAAGGCTGCTACGGCATTAATTGTATGTACTTTATTAAAGGTTTTCTTGAAATTTAACAATGACTCAAGTGTTAATTGGGCGTAGCTGTTATTTGCCTCAGATGCCTGGCCACCAGGAATGCGACCTTCAGGGATATTACGTTTGTAATAAGTTTGACGCATATTGGTGTTGTAGTTATAACCAATACGCTGCCTAAAGTTTAACCACGGCGTAAAGTTCAACTGCGCATAGCCGGTTGTATACACACGCACAGATTTTGTACGGTCATCTGAATTATCAATCGACAATATTGGGTTACTTAGGCCTGAAGCATTTACGTATTGCTGCCTGGCATCGGCATAAGGATCATCCAAAGGCCACGTTGGCGGAAAAAACAACGCTGAGCTTATTAAGCTTGGCTGTGCACCTGATGTATTGGTTTTACCTAATACATAGTTGGTGTAAGTAACGTTACTGTTTGTTCCAATTTGGAAAAAACGGCTTACGTTGCGGTTTATGTTTAGCTGCAAACCATAACGTTTGAAACCGGTACGCTTAATAATACCTTCCTGATCGAGGTAGTTACCTGAAATGAGGTGACTGCCTTTTTCATTACCTCCAGCAACCTGCAAAGTATAGTCTTTGGTCATTGCAGTTCTGAATACCTGATCTTGCCAGTCTTCACCTTTAAAGCCTTCCGGATAAACGCTACCTGCGGGTAAACCGTTGATGTAATCTTCCGGCTTAGGGCGGTATACGTTGTTTGCAAGAGTAATAGGGTCACGTCCGAAGTTACCTGGGAAAGGCAGAGACAACGGAGAACCGTAATAGGTGGTTAGGTTTTGAGCCGCCTCGTTTTGTAACACCGCGTACTCATAGGCTCCAAGCATGTCAACCTTTTTAGATATTGTTGCCCAGCTTGTATTAGCTATAAGGTTAACCTTATCTTTTCCGGCTTTGCCTTTTTTAGTGGTAATCAATACAACACCGTTAGCACCTCTTGAACCGTAAATAGCTGTGGCCGACGCATCTTTCAATATCTCAATGCTTTCAACATCCTGCGGGTTCAAAAACGAAAGACCGTTGATGGTTTGAAAGTTATCCTCGGCGCCACCGGGTGTAGGTGCCGATACTACCGGAATATCATCAATAACATACAATGGCTCGCTACCGGTAAAAGAGTTTGCGCCGCGAACTGTGATACTGATACCTGCTCCGGGAGCACCATCATTACGGTTTACCTGCACGCCAGCTACCATACCCTGTAAACCCTGGTTTACACTTATGGGCACGTTACGGGTAAGGTCTTCGCCTTTTACGGAGGCAACCGAACCTGTAAGATCGCGGCGGGCAACGCTTCCGTAGCCTATTACAACGACATCATCAAGCCTGCTGCTTGATACCGCCAATTGCGCGTTGATAGTTTTGTTTGCACCCACAGGTTTTTCGGCTGTGCCGTAACCCATGTAAATAAAAACAAGCACTGCCGATTGATTGGGGACTTTGATTGTATATTGACCCCTTACATCTGTTTGTGCAGCGGTTTGGCCGTTTTTTACCTTCACGCTTACACCAACAAGTGGTTCTCCCTTTTCATCGGTGACTTTACCGGTGATGCTTATGCCGGCAGCAGCGTTTTGTGCAAAGGCACCGGTAAATGGATATACCACGCTTACTATAGCTAAAAATAAAATGAGTAAAGATTTGAGCAAATTACGTTCGTAAAGTTTTGACCGGAAGTTGCTTTTAGGCGGCGAGATTGGGCCGCAAACAGCAATGCCATCAAATTTGTGACTTAAATAGTTCATGTGTTTAATTGGTTAGTCGGTATTAAAAAATTACAGTTAATGCTTCGATGGAGCTTTAAATTAACCGCAACTTATACCGCTATTCTGAGATGGAGTAAAAGTTTGTTTCTTCATAATTTACATTTTAGGGCAACAAGTCTCGAGCTCTTGCTGGTTTATCAAAATTCGCTTCGGCGTGTATCATCATTGGTTTATTTGATACAAAAAAGCGTTTGGTTTATAATCACTAAAAATGGAAGTTTTTTATACGCATTTCTAATACTTTTTTATCTAAAATACGTAGCATATTCAATAAGTGCGGTTTAAAATTTCAATAACGGTTACAAAATAAATTGGCAATAAAAGTGCTGACAACTTATAAGTTTAATATTGAGCGATTATTTAAATTTAAAAATTCCGTAATCAAGCTTTACTTTAATGATACTTTTTTAGCTTGAATTTTAATATTTGCAACCTATTAGATAACCATCATTTGAAATTAAGCCGACTTAAATTTTCAAGGCGGATGCATAGAGCTGTGCATCCGCCTCAAATACTAAGCGGTATATTCTTTTTCAGGAAAATTATACTCCCATTTCCAGGTTTCGGCCATGTTGGGATATTGGGCACGGCACTCAAGATACTCTTGCATCATTGTGCGCATTGTGGGGCTTAAAGTTTCCAGGTATTGGGGAGTAAGCAGATCTCCGTTTAGTAGATAAAAATGCCAGGTTGGAGGATATGCAGCGCTATGATACCCCATGTGCAAGGTGCGACGTGGTATAGTCATTTTCTCAGTAAACCCTCTGTGTATAAGGTTATTATTATACAGCACTGCCTGCCCAGCTTTCAACTTAACAGGTACACCTCCAGGCATTTCAGCTCCTACTGGTGCATAGTGCTTAGATCCATTAAATGCTGCATTTTCCGCTTCTGTGTTTGGGCGGTTATGACTTGCAGGAACAATCCATAAAGAATTTTCATCAACCAGCGGGAGATTGATTTGAACGCTGTTATGAAAACGCTCCGGTGAGAAAAGCCAATCGGCAATTTCATCCTGAGGTATTTGGATAATATCCCGATGCCAGCCTAATGAATACTCCGTACCTTCATTAGCTGCAAGTATTGAGGCGTTATTAACGATAAGGTTAGGACCAATAATCTCTTCAACGGCTTTTAAAATTACCGGGTGATGAAAAGCGTGATGTATTGGTTCGGTACCCGGCTTTGTTAGCAAATGGAAATAATACTGTCGGGCTTCTTTACCAAAATCGCTCAGTTCATCGCCTAAGTGCTGAAATGAGGAACTCTTCTTTTCATTATTACCGGCTTTTACCTGAGGACTGATAAGGGCATCCATTATTTGCCTGAAGTCGTCAATCTCTTGTTGCGTTAATACGTCTATTATTACGTATCCATCTTGTAAAAACTTCTCTTTAAGGGTTTGCATACGCTATATATTCAAAGTTATTTGTTGTTTGGTTTGAGCCGATAGCAGTCCTGCTTCAAGCACCTTCATGATATTGAGTCCGTCATTAAAATTGGGAGTTACCTGCTTCTTTTTCTCAATGGCATCAATGAAATCAACTACCGCGTGAACAAAGGAATGCTCGTAGCCAATTATATGGCCGGGTGGCCACCAGCTTTTAATGTATGGGTGCTGTTGGTCAGTAGCAATAATTTTTCGGAAGCCTTGTGTATCGCCAGCATCATTTGAGGAGAAAAACATGAGTTCATTCATTCGCTCTAGATCAAATGTCAGGCTCCCTTTGCTTCCGTATATTTCAAATGAAAGCTTGTTTTTACGACCTGTTGCAAAACGTGTGGCTTCAAATGAACCCATAACACCGTTTGCAAATTTTACAATCATTAAAGCAGCGTCTTCAACGGTTACCTGTCCGCGTTCGCTACCTTTCACTTCGGCCTGTAAATTTCCTGTACTTGCTTCATCGGCTAAAGGCCGTTCGGTAATAAAGTTTGTGCTCATTGCTGTCACCGAATCAACTGGCCCTATCAGATAATGCCCCAAATCAACGCAATGCGAATTTAAATCCCAGTGCGGACCCGCCTGAGCAGTTTCCTGGCGCAATTGCCATGTAAGTGGAAACTCAGGATCAACTATCCAATCTTGCTGGTAGGCAGCGCGCCAGTGAAACAGCCTACCCAGCAGACCATCATCAATCATTTTTTTTGCCAATGCTACAGCAGGCACACGCCGATAGTTGTGATTTAAATAGTGTATTACTTTGTTATCTTCACACACGCGCAGCATTTCCTCGGCTTGCTTAACGCTCATGGCCAACGGCTTTTCGCAAAAAATATGCTTACCTTCTTTAGCTGCAGCAATGGCAATTTCATAATGCAGGTGCTGTGGCAGGGCAATATCAACTATATCAATATCAGGTCTGCTGATAAGTTTTTTCCAATCAGTTTGCGTTTCCTGCCAACCCCAGCGCTCGGCAAATTCTTTCAGTGAGGGTTCGTGTCTTCCGCAGGCAACCTTCAGAATAGGTTTTGCCGCAACATCAAAAAACAACGGTGCTTTAAGCCAGGCGTTACTGTGCGCCCTGCCCATAAATTTATAGCCTACAATACCTACGTTCAATGTTTTAAGCATACTCTAATCTTCCGGCTATTTTCCATAATTCAGCAACACTCTCTTTTACAACGTCTTCTTCCTGATTGGTATAATCGGGGTGTAAAAAGTCAATTTCAACTGCCAGGAAGCCTTTGTAATTGTGCTGCTTTAAAATTTGAGCAAGCCGGGCATTATCTATTAAACCCTCGCCCGTTGGTACGCATGAAAAGAAATACCATTCATTTACAGGCACGCCTTTAACCGGTTTAAGATCCTTAATATGAGTAGCCAAAACATAAGGTGCCAACTTCTCCATAGCTTGAATAGGATCATCAAGTACTCTTAAAAAATTGCCGGTATCAAAATTAACTCCGAAATATGGCGAGTTAACGTTTTTAATTAATTGAAGTATTTCGTCGGAGTTGTAATCAATGTGATTTTCCACCGCCAGCTTTACATTGTAACGTGCGGCAACTTTAGCGGCTTCAGTAAACATGTGGCTTAACTTTTCAAGCTGTGGAGTATGATCTTCAAACCTGAACTGAAGGCTGCTGCCTACTACACGCATTACATTTGCACCTATATAACTGGCGTACTCAATGTGCTCAAGCATTTCATCAAATGCAGCTTCATTTTTACCACCTTCCAAACCGTCAGGGTGCCCCCACGCGTAAACCCTATCCAAATCGTTATCATCAAGTTGCTGTTTTACATCAAGTAAGTATTCTTTATTAAACCGGGGAATAAAACATGACTCCAGTGATATGCCCTTTATATCCAGCTTGCCTATATCTTTTAGAAAAGCATCAAATGAAAGCTCTTTTTCGGGCCTATCCTGGCCGGGATACACCTCGCCAAAAAGCCGGTGGTAACAGTAACTATCAATTCCAACATTCATAATTTGATTTATTAATTGGTTAAATAACTTGGTTTAGATGTAAGCAGACACTTGATAAATGAGAAAAATAAGCGCCTTTTAGGTATACGTAAATGTGTGATTATTAGCAAAATGACACTAATACTTTTTTAGCTTAATAATATTGTTTTTTGAGTCGTAAACATATCAACAAAAAAAGCCGCCGGTAAATTACCGGCGGCCAAACCAAAAAAATGTATAACCAACATATTACTTACCTTTCATCACATCACTAAAAAACTTACCTTGTGATGTAGGCTCATAATTCCAGTTCTTAATCATTTGTGGTATCCAATCGGGGTCAAAAACCCAAACCACCCATGATATTCCTTTTTTATTAAAGTATTTCATAATTGACGGCCCGTAAATGCCATCGTCCTTCAAGTTCTCATCTTCATCTCCGGGCATAAAGCCAAGCTCGGTTGCTATAACCGGATATTTATCGGCCACAAAGCCGAAGTCCAGCTCCCATTTATCTTCACGCGGTACAGCGCGTTTACCAGGGTAAGGATGTGTTACATAACCAATACCGGGGCGGGCAATTGGGTTGTCTTTTACGGGAGTAAGATCATATGCCCAATTAAAGCCGGCAACCAACGGAACTACATTTTTGTTGTAAACGTAAATCAAATCAATCATTTGCTCCATTAGCGTTTTCCAACCATCCCAACTGGCGGTGCCGTATTGCCCATCATAAGTGGTAGGCTCATTAAACAACTCGTAAAATGCTACGGTTGGAATATCTTTGTAATGTTCTGCAATGTTTCTCCAGAAGTTAAATGTTTCGCTTTTAGTGGTTTTATGCATGTCTTGCGATAGCACCTCCATTTGCAGGTTGCCAATAGCATGCCAGTCAATCAACACATAAATACCTAATTCTGAACACCAGTTAACGGCTTCGTCTAAGAGTTTGATGTAAGCCTCTACCCCACGCTGATGATAGGCCACAGGGTGTACAGGGATACGTATTAAATTTGCGCCCCAGCTTTTGATTACATCAAAATGCTTTTTGTTCCAATGCCCGTCTTTTACCAGCTTATCGGGATCGGAAATGGACAACCCTTTAAAAACGATTACCTTGCCTTTATCGTTAACAAAAGAATTACCCTGAACTTTTATGTAAGACATTTTACTTGCAGTGGCAGGAAGCTTATAGGGCTTTATGGCATCAATATGCCACCAGTCTTTTTTTATGGCGTTGCTTTGCAAACCAGGCTGGGCAATGGCCACTCCGATTTTACACACTACCGCCAGTAATGTTAACCCGAGGTAAGAAACTTTCATTTAGCTTTGAATTGGTGATATGCAAAGCAATGAAAATCTTTAAAAATGCGTTTACTTTTTTTTGCCAGTTTATAATACTTTTTTACCCCGACAGATCAATCGGCTGTATGCAGAAATTTGGCAACTTCTTCGTCGGTATAAAAAACTGAACTCATGCCATTAGTTGGAACTTTTATGCCCGCAGCCCAAATCAATCCGTTTAAAAGTACTTTTCTAAAGTTTTCATTATGCCAATTTGAATAGTAATGTGCCATAGTAGCGCAAAATGCCCTTCCGCCTTTTTTACGCTTATAAGCCCAGGCAACTACATTGCCCAGTGGTTCACTACCTCCTAACGAGGGCACATTAAGTACAGGAATAATATACGTTCGTTCGGCCATAAAACGCATATTGTAATAAAACTCATCCTTAATATTAAAAGACTTTACTCCATTACTTATTGGGTGCTTTGGACTGGCAAGTGTTACCTGTGCATTGGCAACCTTTAAATCTGAATAATGACGTTTATCGCCCGTAGAGTCTTGCCAATCATAATATCCTCCGGCCCATTCCAAAAGTTTTTGGCCATTTTCATAATCAGCAAACGTAGAAAAGTGTAGTAATGCTATACCACATCCCCTATCTACTTGCTGTTGCAAAACCGCCATACGGTCGGTTGTCAAAAATGGTGAGTCTTTGAAATTTATACCATCTGCACCATCAGTCACAAATAAAATTAAATCGGCCTTGTTAAGTAATGAATCTGCAGGCGGCCAGCCGTTTAAATAAAACCTTGTTTTGATGCCTTTAACATTTGAGCGATCAAGCATTACCTTTATAAGCTTTACCGTTTTTACATACTCATGTTCGCCAGGGTCATGGCTTTTAGTACCGGCAATCAAAACAATATTTTTTAGCTGCTTATGGCGCGGTGGGCTTACTAACTTACTTGCAACAGCATTATTACATGTTAGCGCTATAATTGCCAGTATAAGCAGGTAGCAGCTGTAAATTTTATAATTGAGCATAACCTTTTAATTGTTGACTAATAAGCTAAGTTCAGATTCGGCCATAAAAAAAGGTGCTGCAAAACCCTCAAAACATAATACTATTATGCGTCAGGAATATCAGCACCTATTAAGTAAATATTCAAAGTTAAACTAATGTTAGCTTTGTTCAATATCCTTCAAACTATCCATCTTTTTATAAGCCAAAAATCCTTTGATATCTTCAAAGTGTTCACGTACCCGCTTGTTGCCAAATTCAAATACCTTGGTAACGAGGCCGTCTAAGAAGTCACGGTCGTGAGATACAAGAATTAATGTACCGTCAAAATCGCGCAAGGCATCTTTGATGATGTCTTTTGTTTTCATATCCAGGTGATTGGTAGGCTCATCCAAAATCAACAGGTTTACGGGCTCCAAAAGTAATTTGATCATAGCCAAACGGGTTTTCTCCCCTCCTGATAGCACTTTGACTTTCTTGGTGGTATCATCACCGCTGAACATAAATGCACCTAACAAATCTTTGATTTTAACAGTATTGTCAGATAAAGGAATTTGATCGATGGTATCAAATACAGTAAGATTCTCATCAAGCAGGGCCGCCTGATTTTGGGCAAAGTAGCCAATCTTAGCATTGTGACCAACTTTTAGGCTTCCGTCAAAATCAATCTCATTCATGATAGCTTTAATCATGGTTGATTTACCTTCACCATTTTTACCCACAAAGGCTACCTTTTCACCACGCTCAATAACCAACGATGCGTTTTGAAAAACCACATGATCTCCGTAGCTTTTGCTCATTTCCTCAACCATAAGCGGGTACTGTCCCGAGCGTGGCGATGGAGGAAACTTGAGTCGTAAAGCTGATGTATCTACCTCATCAATTTCAATTACCTCCAGCTTCTCTAACATTTTAACGCGTGATTGCACTTGCAGAGTTTTTGAATACGTGCCCCTAAAACGGTCGATGAACTCTTGGTTATCAGCAATGAAACGCTGCTGTTCTTCGTAAGCCTTCAGCTGATGTAAACGGCGGTCGGCACGTAATTGAAGATAGTGGCTGTATTTAGCTTTGTAGTCATATATGCGCCCCATAGTTACTTCTATGGTGCGGTTGGTAATATTATCAACAAAGGCACGGTCGTGTGATATTACCATTACAGCCTTTGCTGAGTTTAGTAAAAACTCTTCCAGCCACTGTATACTTTCAATATCCATGTGGTTAGTGGGCTCATCCAGTAATATTAGATCGGGCTTCTTCAATAAAATTTTGGCCAGCTCAATACGCATGCGCCATCCGCCCGAAAATTCAGAAGTTTGCCGGTTAAAGTCTTTCCGTTCAAAACCTAGTCCTTTAAGTACTTTTTCAACTTCTGCATCATAATTAGTTTCCTCTACTGTATATACCTTTTCGCTTAATTCCGATACTCTTTCAATGAGTTTCATGTACTCATCGCTTTCATAATCGGTGCGGATGTTAAGCTGCTCATTAACTTCATCCAGTTCCTTTTGCATTTGGTTAGCCTCTGCAAAAGCTTTCATGGTTTCCTCAAAAACCGTTACGTTATCTTGCGTTAACAAATGCTGCGGCAAGTAAGCAATTACAGCCTCTTTGGGCCCGGTTACGTTACCCGTAGTGGGTTTGGCTGCACCGGCAATTATTTTAAGAATTGTGGACTTGCCTGCACCGTTTTTGCCCATAAGGGCTATTTTGTCGTTTTCATTAATTGAAAAGGTAACATCACTAAAAAGGGTCGTTCCGCCAAATGAAACGGAAATATTGTTTACGTTAATCACAGTACTTATGAATTGATGAGCAAAGATAGAAAATGGAGCAATTTTGCGCCTTATAAACTTAAGAAGACTATGTAAGTATTGAAGGTAATGATACTATTTACTTAAGTACATCCGGCTTGACTGGTTGAGCTATTGCTTTAATTAAATAATCAAACAACGGTACGTCTGACGGTATCTGCATTTTTTTACGAAGACGGTATCGACTCACCTCCACTGCTTTGATGGTAATACTCATTAACTGCGCTATTTCTTTTGAAGTAAGATTCATTTTAAGGTAAGCGCACAACTTCAAATCATTTGAACTCAGCTCAGGAAAGCGCTCTTTGAGCCGGCTTAAAAAATTGGAGTGTATATGATCAAAGTGCATAGCAAACTGCTCCCAGTCGCCATCATTACGTTCAGCTTCATTTAGCAAGCGTATAACGCGTTTAAAGTCGGTTGACTTTTCGCTCTTACCATTGGCAACCAAAGGTAAAAGTTCATCTTTAATTTTAGCAAGCAGTTTACCACGCTGTACCAAATGCATGGTAGTTGAGGCCAGTTCTTTATTCTTGTAACTAACATCGGCTACCAGCTTTTCATTTTGCAGCTTCATTATCTCGCGCTCATTGTGCTCCAATTCCAATTGATGCAAATACTTGAGCTTTTCCTGTTCTTTGATGTGTTTACGCTGTTGTTTTTGAATAAACACGTGAACGCCGCCCGTAACCACAGCCATGCATAGCGCATAAAACCACCAACTTTGGTACCAGGCTGCTTCAATAACAAACTGCCGCTCAACAGGTACCGATTCGTTACCCATATTATTACGGGCCTTTACTTTGAAAGTATAAGTACCCGCAGGCAAATTGGTATACTCCTTTTCGGCTTTTGTGTTCCAAGCCGACCATTGCTTGTCAAATCCCTCCAACTGGTAGCTAAACTCCAGCGTATTTTGCTGTTCATATAAAGTAGACGCAAATTCAAACTGTAGTGAATTAAGCTCGTGAGGCAATTTAATTTGCGCATTGCCTTTTATTCGAGAATAGCCACCGAAAACTACACTATCTTTATCATTTATTAGCTTAACCTGCGTAAGTAGAACATTAATAGGTAAACGACTTTGCTCGCGATACTTTAGGAAATTGATATGGTAAATACCCTTGTTCGCACCTACAAAAATATTTTGCTGGTTGTACGGATAAACATGTTCAAAACCTGATACAAGCTTGGAAGTAAGCTCAGGAAAATAAACTACCGTAGGGTGAGATTCATTACTGGAAAAATCAATAACTCCAAGTTTTTTTCCATTTACAAACCATACGTTTCCGGCAGCATCTTCATGGAGGTAGTGTATAGCTGTAGTATGCGTGTAAGGTTCAAACAAAGTTGAACGCTGGAAGCGCCTTGTCTCATCGTTATATTCATATATGCCCTTTAAGGTGGCAACTACAATTCTGTTCTTAATTCGAAAAATGTAATTTCCTAATGCCTCCGGTAAGCCTTGTTTAACGCCTAACACTTCCCGTTTAATCACCTGCTTGTGGTTTGCTGATAGTGTTAACTTAAATACTCCCCTGTAAGGATGCGAAGTCCAAACAATGTTACTGTTATCATCATAGGCTAAAAAACGTAACGATAGTTTATCTATGCCGTTGATTGGGCCGTCATTAATGAAATTACCATCTTTGTAGCTAAGTAGTTGTAATCCTTCATATGTACCTGCAACAGCTACAGGGGCGGGCTCAATAGGTGATAATGGTTCAAACAACCAGTTACCAGTGCTTTGGCTTAGGGGTTTTAAATTGAGGGATTGTACTTCAAAAGCACCGTCTTCATGGGCGAGCAACAGTTTACGGTTAATTTCATTCAACCCCCACACCTGACCGCGTAATTTTCCTACCTCTTTGAAATGACCGCGTGAATAGCTTAGGTCTATAGTTTGTATATCGATCGGAAGCTTAAAAAGACCGTTTGATGCACCCACATATAACTCATTCTTAAACACACATGATGTATAACTGCTTATCTGCTTTTTATTGTCGGGAAAGATTTGCTTAATAGCACTATTAAACGCTATAAAATCAATACCATCATCTAAAGCAAGCCAAAGGTTTTTAGCTTTATCAGTAAAGAGATTACGTATATAATTTTTCTGCAACCCTTCATCACTCGAAAAGTGCTGAATTATATTCCCCTCTTTATCAATGATATAACATGCAGAAGTAGTAGTGCCGATGGCAAACCAGTCTTTATTGACGGCAATTGCACAATAGGCATAACTTGATTTAAGGATATTATCTGCAGCTGTTATTTTCGGCGTAAGAACACCATCTTTTAATAAAAACAACCCATTTTTAAGAGTTGTTATCAATAGCGTTCCGGGTTCATAATCCAAAACAGAGGTGACTATACCCTCTTTAAGTATCGAATTTTCGCAAGCAGTTTTCCAAATACCATTATCAAAAACCATTAACCCCTTATGTTTTTGTTGCGCATAGATACGTTTTTGAGCACATCCCAAATAAGTCCACTCGGTATTGGTTTTGTAAACGCTTATAATTCCATCTTTTAAATAAAAGATTTTTTCTACTGTACGAAAAAAAGTCTCACCATTGGCTTCGCATATATTCCACACATCAGCAAATTGCCTGCTTGGCTGAGGTATAAGTGGTTTTAATGATTGATATGTTAGTATACCCTCCTTATTAGGTTTGTAGTAACCTATTTCATCTTGTCCGCCAACGTATATCTTTCCATTCTTAAAAATTTTTAAGGCATGCACAACTGTACGGTTAGGCAACCTGTATAGTCTCCAATGCTTACCATCAAATGATAGCAAACCTTCATTATTAGCAAAGTATACCCTACCATCCTTGTCCTGATCAACAGCCCAGTTTTGGATACCGCCTTTGTATTCCAAATTGGTATAATTAACAATTTGGGGCAGTCCTACCGGGTTTTGAGCATACAGGAAAAAGATAAATGAAAAGCAGGTTATTATGGTTAGTAATGCTTTTTTCATTGAATAAGCGTAAAACTAAATAATAGATTTTGTTCAACATCGTGTAGTGTCAAATTTATTTTAAATGTAGGCTTGACAATAAAATTCAAATACCTCACAAACAGATAATTGCAAGTTACCCATCACTCTCCTGTAGTGTTAAAGTAGGGGCATTTTGAGGGGTAAAAATACCGTTGTATGGGTTATATAGTGCGTTAAAAATTAGGTGTAGTTAATTGTGAGTTTATATTTGCCTCAACCAACAGGCACCCGCCTGTACCAATTAAACCATTTTGTAAACCATTTTATGATCTTCTATGAAAGGAAAAATTACTTTTTTTCTATTAGTTCTGCTATTGCATGCCTTTGGGCTTAAAGCTCAGGAGCTGCAAGTGTCAGGCAAGGTTACTCTAAAAAGCGACGGAGCTGCTTTACCAGGAGTAACCGTATCTGTTGAAGGCGGATTGAACGGTGTAGCAACCGGCCCCAACGGTGAATTCAGTATTAAGGTGCCCAAACAAGGCTCGGTGCTGGTATTTAACCAAATTGGATTGGAGCCGCAGCGCTACACTGTAAACTCAACCAATTTCATTCAAATTGTAATGTCTGAAAAATCAACCAATCTTAGTGATGTGGTTGTAGTTGGTTATGGTACCCAGGTTCGCCGGAATGTATCATCCGCTATTGGATCAATTAAGCCCGATCAAATCACACAAACCCCTGTGCAGCGTATTGAGCAAGCCATGCAGGGCCGGATAGCCGGTGTGCAGGTAACCAATGTTTCCGGACAACCGGGTGATGCACCAACAGTGCGCATACGTGGTATTGGCACCAATGGCGACGCCTCCCCTATCTACATCGTCGATGGCTTCCAGGTAGGTGGAATTGATTACTTAAACCCCGCCGACATTCAGTCGATGGATGTCCTGAAAGATGCCGCATCTGCTGCAATTTACGGTGCGCGCGGTGGTAATGGTGTGGTACTTATTACTACAAAGGGCGGCTCGAAAGACGGAAGAACACGCCTTACTTATGATGGTTACATGGGTATACAAAACGCATGGCGTTACATGAAGTTACTTGATGCCCGTGAGTATGCAGTAATGATGAATGAGGGAGCTGCCAACGCAGGCAACTCTATCCCTTATCCCGATTTGAGTAAATATCCGGCGGGTACGGGTACCGACTGGCAACGCGCCTTATTTCAAAAAAATGCGCCTACGTATAATCACCAGTTTGCCGTAAACGGTGGTACCGACAAAAACAACTATGCTATCAATTTTTCGTTGTTCAACCAAAAAGGTTTGATTGGCGGCGACAAATCTGACTTCAAACGATACACCTTCCGCGCTAATAGTGACAACAAAATTAAAGATTACCTTAAGGTTGGTGCTAACGTAGCTTACTCTCACATCCGACGTACGGCGATTGACCCTAACCAGGAGTTTGGCGGTCTTTTAAATAACGCCATTAACCTTGACCCTATTACACCGGTTATTGAGAACGACCCTACCCGGGCGGCAACATATAACGCTAATGCTGTACGTGATGGCAACGGCAATCTTTATGGTATTTCACCCTATGTAGCTCAGGAAATTGTAAACCCGCTTGCGCGCCTTGCTGTTACCAACGGACTTACCCGTGTTGACAAATTAGTGGGAAATACCTATGCTGAAATCAACATCCTGAAAGAACTAACGTTCCGTTCATCTTTCAGTATTGATTTGGCTTACGTTAACAGTAATAATTACAGTCCTATATTTTACCTAAACGCAGCGCAGCAAAACAATAACTCCAGCGTATCAAAAGGTACTGATCGCTACTATACCTGGCAAGCTGAGAACGTTTTAAATTACAATAAAACATTCAGCAAACATACGTTAGGTGTTACGCTGGGTACCACTCATCGTCGCGAAAACTCTGAAACGCTTTACGGTTCCAATACCGGCCTTGTTGTTACCGATCCTAACATGGCTTACCTTGACCTTGCCGTTGATGCAGGCACAGCTAAAGCTACAGGCGGAGCAGGCGGCAATGCTTTGTTCTCACTTTTTGGAAGGGTGAACTATAACTACGATAATAAATATTTGTTATCTGCTTCTTTACGCCGTGACGGTTCGTCGAAATTTGGTTCAAATTACCCATTTGGATACTTCCCGGCTGTATCTGCCGGCTGGATTTTCACCGAGGAAAATTTCATACCTAAAAATGACTTTATCACGTTTGGTAAAATACGTGCATCGTGGGGTAAAAACGGTAACGACCGCATAGGCAATTACCCTTGGGCGGCCATAATTGGTGTAGGTCGTGGTTATACTTATTATAACGGAAGCGGCAATGGCTACATTAGCGGCGCTTCACCATCGTTCATAGCTAACCCTGACATCCGCTGGGAAGAATCGGTACAAAGTGATATCGGCTTAGACCTAACCTTCCTGCGTAACATGTTTACCTTTACTGCCGATTATTATGTAAAAACCACTAAAGACTGGCTATTGCAGGTACCAATCCCACTAAGCGTAGGCGTACCTCCCGGAACTGCCAATGGTGGTACTGTACGCAACTCGGGTATTGAGTTAACGTTAAACTATCAGCAAAACATTGGTAAGTTTAAAATTAATGCCGGTATAAACGGTAGCTTTAATAAAAACACCGTTACCGAGATCAACAACGCCGAAAGGATTTTAGGTGGTGCAGGTATATCAACCTACGGACAGGTTGAGCGCAGTACCATTGGTCAGCCGTTCTCATACTTTTACGGTTATAAAACCGATGGCATATTCCAAAACGTAGCCGAAGTAAATGCATATACCCTCAACGGCACAAAAATCCAACCTGATGCGGTACCTGGCGATGTTAGGTTTAAGGACCTGAATGGCAATGGTGTTATTGACCCCGAGGATCGTACCATTATTGGTAACCCTACCCCTAAAATTACAGGTGGTTTTACCTTTGGTTTAGCTTATCAGGGCTTTGACCTTAATGGCTTCTTTACCGGTGCATTTGGCAATCAAATTTTTAACGGTACACGCCGTCATGACTTTCCTACTGCCAACATGCAAACGCTTTACCTAAACCGTTGGAGCGGCGAGGGCAGCACAAATACTAACCCGCGTTTTACCTGGAACGATACCAACGGAAACTACAGTAAAATATCTGACCTGTATTTAGAGCAAGGCGATTATGTACGCCTTAAAACCTTACAGCTGGGGTATTCATTCAACAAAGCGCTTATGTCAAAAATTAAGCTGCAGGGCTTGCGCATCTATGTATCGGGCGATAACCTGTTAACTTTCACCAAATACTCTGGCTTCGATCCTGAGATTGGTGCACGCAGCAGTCTTGATATTGGTATTGACCGTGGTATATATCCACAGGCCCGTATTTACCGCTTAGGTTTAAGTGCAACATTTTAATTGACCAGTTATAATGAAAAATATTAAATACACCTCCACCATTATATTAGCCGGCCTGCTCACCGTTGCAGGTAGCGGCTGCAAAAAGTTTTTGGAAATGAAACCTGTAGATAACCGGGTTGCTGAAAACTTTTATAAAACTGAAAAAGACGCTAATGAAGCCTTGAACAGCGTTTATGATGCATTACAGTGGCACACTAACGCCGGAGGCGGCGGCTTTAGCCCTGATCCGATGCTGGCTGATATTGCTTCTGATGATTCTTATGCAGGGGGCGCCAGCCGTTCCGATTCACCTGATATGATACAGGTTGATCAGCAAAAGATAGCTGCTACCAATTCCTTAATCCGTGTTTACTGGAGTAATCACTATACTGGTATCTATCGTGCAAACCTGCTGCTGCAAAAACTGCCCGATATTAATATGCCTGCAGCAGCGAAAGCCAAAATGGCTGCAGAATGTAAATTTTTGCGAGCGTTTTTCTACTTTGATCTGGTTAAGTGGTTTGGAAGCATTCCGTTGATTACCGTACCGCAAAACCCAGGTGAGTATTGTGTGGCAAATGCTAGTCCGGCTCAAACATTTAACCAAATAGCGCAAGATTTAGTTGATGCCATTCAGGTGTTAGACAAATCTGATTTACGTACCAGTAAGGCACATGCCACCCGCTGGTCGGCAGAAGGTTTGCTGGGTCGTGTTTATCTTTTTTACAAAGGCGTTTACAAAGCCGAATTGCAGGCAGGTAGCACTGCAGTAAATGCTCAATATGTTCTTACTCAATTGCAAGACCTTATTTCTAATAGCGGTCATGACTTGTTAAGCACCTACGCTGATAACTTTACAAAGGCCAACGAGTTTAGCAAAGAATCGGTTTGGGAAATATCATACTCTAATGATAACCCGTGGTATGATTGGAATTACATACAAGGTGGCGAGGGCAATATGCAGCCGCTTATGCAGGCACCACGTATTGAAGGCGATCCGCTATACAGCACAGGCTGGAGCTTTGCACCGGTAACGCAGGAGCTTTACAATAGCTATGAGGCTAACGATCCGCGCCGCGCAGCAACCATCATCAATATGGAAACCGAGTTGAAAGGCAAGGTATCTCCCGGCTATCAGCACACAGGCTTCTTTAGCAAAAAGTACACTACCACAGCAGAGTACAGACCTACAACCGGACAGTACGAATTAAACTGGGGTAACAACTATCGTTCAATACGTTTTGCCGATGTTTTACTTATGGCTGCCGAACTTGACTTAACTAACGGTGGAAGCCAGGCACAAAACTACCTTAACCGCGTACGCAACCGGGTTAGTTTAGGCAGCAAAACTGTCTCATTAGCCGCCATTTATCAGGAGCGTAGGGCTGAGTTAGCTCTTGAAGGCGTTCGCTACTGGGATTTACTTCGCCAGGGCTTACCTGTGGCAGCACAAGCTATTA
Source organism: uncultured Mucilaginibacter sp. (assembly GCF_913773635.1). Taxonomy (GTDB): domain Bacteria; phylum Bacteroidota; class Bacteroidia; order Sphingobacteriales; family Sphingobacteriaceae; genus Mucilaginibacter. Next base: position 48,823 of record NZ_CAJYGQ010000010.1, on the reverse strand, counting down.
CCATAACCGGTAAAAAGGGCCCGGGTTACACCGGCGATCAGGTTGACTACAACGTAACCTTTAATCAAGCTACACGCGGTTTATTCCCAATTCCGCAAAGCGAGCTTGACCAATGTTCGAGTGTGTTAAAACCTAATTTTTAATTTATCTCAATAACCATAAAAAGATGAGAACCTATTTATATAAAACACTTGCAGGTTTACTGCTTGTACTTACCTGGATGGGCTGTAAGGTTGACGACCCTGAGCTTGGCGCAGCTCCTGAAAATGCTCAGGTAAAATTTAACGCAACACCAACTGCTGCAAATGCCAATATAGTTGTATTTAAAAATCAGTCGGGTGCGGTAACAAAAGCTGTATGGGATTTGGGTAACGGACAAACAGGCTCGGGCGAGGAAATAACCGGCTCATATCCTTTGGCCGGCACTTATACCGTTAAGCTTACCATTTACACCAGCGGCGGCTTTGCATCAAGCACCCAAACTGTAACAATTGCCAACACCAAGCCCGAGATGCTTAACCGTCCTGATTATAACTTTTTAACTGGTGGCGGCAGCAATACTGCGGGCAAAACCTGGGTAATTGAAAAGGGCGTGTCGGGTCATTTAGGTGTAGGTCCGGCAACTTCACAAACCGCCGAGTGGTATAATGCTGCACCAAATGAAAAGGCTTTGGAAGGTTTCTATGATGATGAAATGGTATTTACCCTAAGCAATAACCTTAAGTACACCTATATTAACCATGGCAGTACATTTGCCAATGGTGCCAATGCAGCAGGTATTGGCGGTGCTACCGGTGGTGATGTTACGGTTAATTACACCCCTCCTACCAACCTAAGCTGGAGCATTACAGAAGAAGGTGATAAAAAATATCTTACTATATCAAATAATGGATTTATAGCCTACTACACCGGAGTTTCAAAATATCAGATCATCACCTTAACCGAAAACGAAATGTACCTGCGTGTGGCCGACAAAGCAAATGCTGCAAACGCCTGGTATTTACGTTTGGCACCTAAAGGTTATACCCGCCCTGTGGTAGAAAAGCCACTTAGGGCTAATGATATTACTGATAAGTTTGACGGCACCGGTAACATAGCGTGGCGTGCTGATGCAATCACTTTTAAAAACGCATTTGACAACCCGTTCCCTCAAGGTGCTAATACTGCAGCCAAGGTTGGCTTTTATCAGCGCCTTACCGGTGATGCCAATCAATATGGCAACTTGCAAACTACTTTAGACTACCGCTTAAATTTAAGCACCCGTAATAAATTTAAAGTGAAAGTATTTTTCCCGGGTGGTAATGATTATAGCGGAACGTTGAAACCCCAGGTATCGGTGAAGCTACAAAACTCGCTTGCCGGTGGTAATGCCTGGCAAACACAAACGGAAGTGGTTAAACAAGTTCCGCTGAACCAATGGGTAGAGTTGGAATTTGATTTCTCATCTATCTCAACTGTTACCATTTATGATCAAATTGTATTACAACTTGGCAGCGAGGGCCATACTGTACCGGGTATATTCTACGTGGGAAGTTTTGAACTAGCAAAATAAATTACTCATAAGCCGCAGCGTAGGTTGCGGCTTATGCTTTCTACTTTTTTACCGACACGTGAGTAAAGCAACTTATATGAACACAAGCAAAAAAATAAAAATGTATACATCATTTATTGGGAAAGTGCTGATGGCAGGTTTTCTGTTATCATGCGCCGGCGGCGATGAACTCAAACCACTTCCTACCGAACCAACAACCGGCACCGGGGACGGAAAACCAACCGACAAAGGCTGGGCCTTTGAAACTACGCCGCTTTGGGCCGATGAATTTAACACTAATGGTGCGCCTGATGCAGCCAGGTGGGGTTACGATTTAGGCGGCACAGGTTGGGGCAACAACGAACTGCAGAATTATACCAACAGCCAGAACAACGCCGGCATAGCCAACGGTGTACTTACCATTACCGCCCGCAAAGAAAACTCCGGAACAAATGCTTATTCATCGGCACGTTTGGTTACTAAAGGCAAGGGCGACTTTTTGTACGGACGCATGGAAATAAAAGCCAAACTTCCATCAGGCCGTGGCACATGGCCTGCTATATGGATGCTACCTACTGATAACGCTTACGGACAGTGGCCTAAATCGGGCGAGATTGATATTATGGAGCATGTGGGTTATGATCCTATGAAAGTGCATTTCACCATTCATACTGATTCTTACAACGGCGCCCAGGGAACGCAAAAAGGAGATTTTAAAAATGTAGCAACGGCGTTTACCGAATTTCACTTATACCGGGTTGATTGGACACCTTATGCACTTCGTGGTTACATTGACGACCAAAAAGTATTTGAATATGTCAACGATGGCAAAGGCTCATCTACCTGGCCGTTTGATAAACGCTTTCACCTGCTACTTAACGTAGCTGTAGGTGGTAACTGGGGCGGTGCGCAAGGCGTTGATGATACTGTTTTTCCGAAAGCTATGGAGGTGGATTACGTCAGGGTTTATAAAATGATTGAAAAATAATATAGCCCCATTTCATGAAGAAAAGTTTAATTATTTGCACCTGTAAGGTTGCGGGCTTGTTATTGCTTTTACATACTGCCGCCTTGGCCCAATCTGATGAACAAATTTATCAAAAAGCCGATGCCCTGCTTAAACAAATGACGCTGCAGGAAAAGGTAAATATGATACATGGCAGCTCCTCATTTACTTCGGGCGGCGTGCCCAGGCTGGGCATTCCGGAGTGGGTAATGTCTGACGGGCCACACGGCGTTCGTGTAGAACATGGCCGCACTTATAAAGACAGTGTTGGCGTAAACGATGCCGGAACCTATTTACCAACAGGAGTTTGCCTGGCAGCCACCTGGAATCCTAAACTAGGTTACGCCTTCGGCTCAGTATTAGGCAGCGAGGCAGCCTACCGTGGTAAAGACGTAATTTTGGGTCCGGGTATCAACATCATTCGTTCGCCACTTAACGGGCGCAACTTTGAATATCAGAGCGAAGATCCTTACTTAATATCGCAAATGGCAGTTGGGTATATCAAGGGTGTCCAGGATCAGGGTGTTGCAGCTTGCGTGAAGCACTATGCAGCTAATAATATTGAAACCAACCGCAACAACATCAACGTTGAGCTTAGCGAACGTGCGCTACGCGAAATTTACTTGCCAGGGTTTAAGGCCGCCGTTCAACAAGGGAATGTGTATACACTTATGGGCTCGTACAATAAGGTACGGGGCGAATGGGCTACTCACAACAACTACCTTATAAATCAGATTCTTAAAAAAGAATGGAAATTCAAAGGTGCTGTAATAAGCGACTGGGGTGCGGTTCATAATACGCAGCAAGCGCTTTGGAACGGTACCGATGTAGAAATGGGCACTGATCTTTCCTTAGGTGAAAAGCCTGATTATCGTAAGTACTTTATGGGCGATACGGTGCTTGCGCTTGTTAAGAACGGCAAAGCTCCGGAGTATCTTATTGATGATAAAGTGAGGCGCATTTTGTATGTGATGCTTAAAACGCATGTAATAGATAAACAACGCAGCAGAGGGGCTTATAACACTAAAGCGCACCAGCAAACAGCCCGGCAAATTGCTGAGGAGGGTATTGTTCTGTTGAAGAATCAAGGTAATATTTTACCGTTATCGTCATCAATTAAATCTATTGCCGTTGTTGGCTTAAATGCCAACCGGCCTCAGGCTTTTGGCGGCGGTAGTTCACAGGTTAAGGCTTTATATGAAATAACCGCATTAGAGGGATTAAAAAAACTGGCTGCTAAAGGAACTAAGATTACTTACGCTAAAGGTTATAATATTAAGCGTGGTGCGAAGGCCGATGAAAGCCTTATAAAACAAGCCGCCAACGCAGCAGCTAAAGCTGATGTTGCCGTTATTGTTGGTGGCAGTACACATGGTTACGACTACAGTAAGTGGAGTGACAATGCATATGACGCAGAAGATACCGATAAACCCGATTTAAAAATGCCTTTTGGGCAGGATGAATTGATTAAGGCTGTGCTTAAAGCAAACCCCAAAACCGTGGTGGTATTATTAGGCGGCGGACCTATTGAAATGAATCAATGGATTAACTCCACTCCTGCTGTGCTACAAGCCTGGTATCCGGGTATGGAAGGCGGCAATGCTATAGCAAGCGTACTGTACGGGAAAGTTAATCCATCAGGCAAATTGCCTATGACATTTCCTAAATACCTGTCTGATGCTCCCGACCATAAGCTTGGCCAGTTTCCGGCCGATAAGGATAGCAACAACGTATGTTATTTTGACGATATATATGTTGGCTATCGCTACTATGACACTTATAAGGTGGAGCCACAGTTTTCATTTGGTCATGGCTTGTCTTACACACAATTCGCTTACAGTAATTTAGAGGTACAGAAAGGCGTTAGTAACACTACGGTGATTTTTACCATTGCCAACACTGGCAAAATAGCGGGAGCTGAAACAGCACAACTTTATATACATCAGCAAAAATCATTGCTTCCACGGCCCAAAAAGGAATTGAAAGCGTTTGAGAAAGTTTATTTGAAGCCCGGCGAAAAAAAGCAGATTACATTAACACTTTCTGCCGATGCTTTTCAATATTTTAATGATGTAACCAATTCCTGGATTACAGAACCTGGACAATTTGATATTATAATAGGCAGTTCATCAAGAGACATTAAGCTCAAAGGCACAGTTAGCCTGTAAAATCTAACAATATCTTACAATGCAAAGTGCCGCCTGTAAACAGGCGGCACTTTTTGTTACGTTGTTTTAAGACGTTAATCAAGCCAGTATAGTTAGCAATATTCCATTTACTCGCATGACGAATATGTAATTATCATGAAGTAAAAGCCTTTGATTGTTTACGCTTATTGTGGTTTTTCGGTAAGGTCTCTTATCATAAAGGCTTCAAATTCCTGGTTAAGCTGTTCGCAACTTTGAATTAACTTATCGGCGATTTCATTTACCTGCTCACTGTCTTCGCCCAGTACTTTAAGCACTTCAACCAAACCAAGCACATTCGCCAGCGGACGGCGTAGATCATGTGATTGCTGCTCAGCCAGATTGTTAAGTGTCTCTGTCAGGAAACGGAGATGTTCTTTACGCGATTCAAATGCGGTAACGTCATGGCCAACCCCAATGACGCCGCTCATGATTCCATCGCTATTGATGTCTGCTTTGTACTCCCAGTAGGTTATTATATAGCCACCTTTACCATCCAACTTTCTTAAGGTAGCGGCAAACGTTTGATCAGGATGTGCAACGCAACGCTGGTAGGTCTGATAGCTCGTCGCATGATCATCCGGATGCAAGGCTAATGCGGCAGAGCGAATCTCAGATCTATTATAAAATGAGCTGTGCCGGTTGATGAATAGGTCATTCATGTAAACATAGTTGCCTTTAGTATCAATCTTAACCAGATAGAAATTTATAGATTCAGCAAGCAGCTGAACACATCTTTCAAAAGAGAAACTTTTAGAAATCATACGAGGTATCAATTCTGCAGTGATTAACGCAGATAAAAGGTAAAAGTAAGCGTTAATTCATAATTTATCGTTCAAAGTAAAAATTAAAAATCATCAGCTGACAGATTGTTAATGAACGATTAGTAATATTACCTGTATAGTTACAAAATTGATTTAGGACAATTTATTCCCAAGTGATACTGACGAAAATGTCTTAAACATTGAGACTAAATAGTGACTGAACATAACACTTTGTGCTAAATCACTATCAATTAGGTTCAACATCATTTGTTGAGTGTTTTTATTTAGAGTTTGTCCTTTTGCAAGAGTGGTTGAAGTTTGATTATCAATTTAATAGCTATTCTATAATAAATGAAATTACTCAAATGTAACTGCGTCAAATACAACTGATGGGTTGGCCGTCAAATTACCATCGAATACCTCAGATTGATCCAAAAAATACATGTCAAGTGATCCTTTGTTTTTCGCTTCAATTTTGCCACGATAGGTAAACGTAAAGCTATCTCTAACAAGCCTATAAGTTGTCTCAGATACGTTGATTTTGCCAGGCATAGAGTTTTGTTCCATGCGTGCTGCAGTATTAACAGTATCGCCCCAAATGTCATACGCAAATTTCTTTACTCCAACAATACCGGCAACTACGCTGCCGGAATGAATTCCAATGCGGATATCAAACGTTTTGTCGCCTAAACTTGCTTTACGCTGGCGTACAAAAGCTGCAATCTCGAGGGCTGCCCTTACAACGTTCTCTGCATGCAAATTATCGGGGCTTGGCAGGCCGCCCACAGCCAAGTATGCATCACCGATAGTCTTTATCTTCTCAATACTATAATTAGAAATAATTTTATCGAAAGCCATAAAGCAAAAGTGCAACTCTGCTACCAACTCCTCAGGGGTAAGTTGCTGGCTTAAGGTAGTAAAGTTTACAAAATCGGTAAACAGAACAGTTACCTCATCAAACAGGCGGGCATTCGCACTTCCCTTCTCTTTTAACTCTTCTGCTACGTCTGCAGGAAGAATATTAAGCAACAGATTTTCTGAGCGTTGTTGTTCAAACGAAATCCTTGCATTCGCTTCGCTGATTTCCGCATTTGCTTTAGTAAGTAACCTGTTTGACCGGCGCTGGTTTATGTAGCTTTTACCAATGACCAATGAAAGCAAAATAAGGCCACCAATACCAGCCATAAATAGTTTGCCTTTGGTTTGTTGTGCGCTTAGTTCGCTTTTTTGTAGCAGCAGCCTTGTTTCGCTTAATTTTTGGGCTTGGCGGGCGGTATTTAATTCCTGTTCTCTGGCTTTGCGCTTTCCCTGCTCCAGCTCTAAAAAAGCTTGTGTTTTCAGATAGTTTAATTTTTGAAGATCCTTTTCTTTGCTAACCAATGAAAGCTGTTGGCGGTTAAGCAATAAAGCTTGTTGTTGTTGAGTTGCAATAAGTGTCTGGCGGTCCAGTTTGGCTTTCGCTATTTGCTGCTGCAATTTTAAAGAATCTTCGGTATGGAAATGCTTTGACTCGGCAACTATTTTAATGTACTCCTTATTATTGTTAACGCGGGCCAGGCTATCTTTTATAGATACATAGCGACTAAAAGCAGCGTAAGCCCTGGGATAGTCTTTCATTTTCTCAAAAGTCATGCTCAACTCCTGATATGCTTCCTGGTAAAAATAAGGAGTTGCCTCCTTAGTGTTAGCCGCTAATCGCATTGACTCTTCGAGGTTATATAATGCGAGGGAATACCGATGGGCCGGGTCAACTCCGGCTTCGGCAAGAACACCATCGGGCGCTTCACGATAGATACTGCCCAGTGTTCCTAAAACGCCGATATTTTTACTAGGAAGCGCTTTTTGTAAATAAGTTAAAGCGTTAGTATAATCTTTCTTGGCGTAATAAATCCATGCAATAGTATTATATCGGTTGTCCAATTGCTCCTTTGTGGCATTGTTTGCCGACAATTTTAACGCCTCAAGACTTTCTTCCAAGGCTCGGTTATAACTTTTTTGTTGATAATGCAGGAGCGAAATCTGATCAAGTAATAACAGCGTGCTTTTTGAATCTCCGATTTTTTTTACCGTTCGTAAAGCTTCTGCATAATAAGTAAGGGCACGCAAGGTATCGCCTATGGCCTGATAGACCGATGCAAGGCTTTGATTTAAGCCTGCTGATGAATTATCTTCAGGCAGATTACGGCTGAGGGCAACTGCTTGCTGGTAGTACTGCATTGCCGTTTTCAAATCTCTTTTGAGTGACAAATACAAGCCACCAATATTTTGATTAATTCGCCGCATAAAGCTGCGATCGTTTACTTTAGTAAAACCTGCTAACGCTGCAGCATAATACCGGATAGCCAACGTATCTCCTTTTGAATAATACGTAGAGCCGATATAAAAATCAACCATTGCTGTGTTTTTTGTAGATAAATGAGGCAATTTGTATGCCTTCATATAACATCGTTGAGCACGTACATAGTCACCTTCCAGATAATAATCATACCCCGCTGACAATAAAAATTTACAGCGCAGATCAACATCAGCTATAGCTTGCGAACGGGAGATATACCGTTCGACCGCGGGGTAATCCTTATTAGCGAAGCTTAGCGATCGCATGGCCTCATAAGTAAGATAAATATACTTTGAAACGCGCAACTTCTCAGCGAGTGCAATACCCTGATGGTAATAATGGCCGGCGTTTGGTGAATTTAGCCTTTTATAGTTATTACCAATGCGTACCAAAAGCACCACTTTGGCAGTGTCTTCTTTACTAATTTGTAGCTGGCTTAGCAAAGAATCAATACGCGCCTGCCCTATTTTTTGTGCGTATGAAAAATTCGTAGCGGCTACAAAGAATATCAACAGTAACTTTAAGTAAAGAATATTGCTATTTAACAAGGTGCACAGATTAAGTTACCCTAATATAGGGATTTGACCTCTAAAATGATTAAATACCTATTTAATTAATATGCAATATCAACTGAATTTGTATAAGGTTGAATTTTGCCACGTAAATCATGTAGAATATTTTATTGATGGTCGCGTTTGGCCTTTCTTTAAAAATAAATAGCCATTGTTTAAATCTTGACTAATTTATGTTGGCTGTTACCGTTGTGCCATTATCAGGCAGTAGTAAGCTTACTCTCCTATTCCCGTAATTAATTTGGAGAGTGCCTCGGTGTGCATTGGGTCGCTTGCAATATTTGCCTTGAGAGCTAAAAAAACATAATTATGTATAATTGATTTCGCCTATCCCACCCCACGCAAAGAGGGATAACTGTTTAGTTATCCCCTCAAAAAATGAAACTACCTGGTTTTAATATTCAAATGAACACATTGTTATACAGAAGCTACATGAACTAACATTATTTCTTCTCGGAGTATGGCCTGTTCTGCGGTAATTTACCCCAGTCTGAGTTCGGCTTATTCCCCATCTCAAAAATCAGTTTGCCGCCTCGCATCAAGTCTGCATGTGAGATGTAGGATTTAGCATAAATTTTACCATTTAATATTACGCGTTGTATGTAAATGTTTTTATCGCTGTTGTTTTTTGTTATAAAGTGCATTAGTTTGTTACCCGGCAGTTTTATGGTGGCTTCATCAAACAAGGGACTGCCAAATACATAAGTGCCGTTAGCCGGGTTTACAGGATATAAACCTAATGATGAAAAGATGTACCAGGCCGACATTTGTCCTACATCCTCGTTGCCAATAATGCCATCAGTTTTATCGGTATAAAAGTTCTTTAAAATGTATCTAACCTTTTCAGCCGTCTTCCAGGGCTGGCCTGCGTAGGCATACAAATAGCTAATATGGTGACTTGGCTCATTACCATGCGCGTACTGACCAATTAAGCCCGATATATCAGGTGAGCCTTCTTCTCCTAAGCTGCCCTTAACAGTAAACAAAGAATCCAGTTTATTGATAAAAGGCTTATCGCCGCCCTGTAACGCTATCAAACCTTCAACATCCTGTGGTACCAGCCAGGTATATTGCCATCCGTTGCCCTCTGTATAATCATCTTTACGATGCCTCGACTCAAAAGGGCTGAATGGACTACGCCATGTATTTTCAGAAAGTCGTCCTCGCATAAAATGGGTTTGCTTATCAAAATAGTTCTGGTAGTTCTTTCCGCGCTTACTGAAATATTGATAGTCGGCGGCGTTAACCATTTTTTTTGCCATTTGAGCAATTGACCAATCGGCAAGGCTATACTCCAGCCCCATCGCTACCGATTCTATTAAACTATCTGCTGGTATATAACCACGTTCTTTAACAAACTTTAAGCCCGATGCATCTTGCATAGCAGATGCTTTAACGGCCTCGTAAGCCAACTTTTTATCAAAGCCATTAAAACCCTTCAAAAACGCATCTGCTACAATTGGCACCGCGCTGTAACCAACCATTGTATTTGTTTCATTACCCATTAAATGCCATACAGGCAATTTCCCTTGCTGTTTATAAATGGCCAGCATAGAGTTAACCATATCATTCACCCGCTCAGGTTGCAATATTGTATACAACGGATTTGCGGCACGATAGGTATCCCATAAGGAAAAGGTAGTAAGGTTAGTAAAGCTTGGTGATTGATATACTTTTTTATCAGTACCGCGGTAGTCGCCGTTATTATCGTTAAAAATAGATGGCGCTATCATGGTATGATAGAAAGCGGTATAGAAAATTCGTTTATTCGTTTCACTGGAGGTTTTGAGCTGTACTTTCTGTAGCTCTTTGTTCCAGGCGGCATCAGCTGCACTAAGGGTGTTGTTGAAATTCCAGCCAGGTAATTCCACTTTAATATTCGCCAAAGCATTGGCTTCGCTTACAGGCGATATACCAACTTTAACCAGCACCTTTTCGCCTGCTTCGGTACTAAAACTTATGACACCTTTAACCTTCCTGCCTTCATATGTTTCGCTTGTTTTGACCGCTGTGCTGTCATATATGGCAAATGTTTTAATGGGTCTAGAAAAAACAGCGGTAAAAAAAACCCGCTGATCATTTGCCCAACCTTTGGAGAAACGATATCCTGCTATAGTGCTGTCATTAATTTGTTGTATAGATGCTTTTACAGGTGCATCCCATGCTATGCCCTCTTGTAGATCAATGATGATGTTTGATTGATCTGATTTTGGAAAAGTATATTCATGAAATCCTACTCTTTGGGTTGCCGTTAAGCGCACGCCAATATTATAACGTTTAAGCATGACGGCATAATAGCCCGGGCTTACTTTTTCCTGCTGATGGCTAAAGGTAGACACATAACCATTTTGCATATTTTTAATGCTTCCTTTCATGGTTTTGATCGGTCCGGTTGTTGGCATTAAAGATATGTCTCCCAAGTCTCCAATACCTGTTCCGCTTAAGTGTGTATGCTGAAATCCTACGATTGTAGAATCGGAAATATGGTAACCTGAACACCAGTCCCATCCCTGCGAAATGTTTGTAGGCCCTAATTGTACAGCACCAAATGGCACGTTAGCGCCAAGAAAAACATGTCCATGAAACCCGGTGCCAATATATGGATCAACATACTTCGTAAGGCTTGTTTGTTTTTGCTTTAACTTTTTTTGTTGGGCCTGGCTGGTCTGCAATGCCCCGGTCAACAAGGTTAATAGTAAAAACCCAATTAAATTTCTTCTCATAAATTTTATATATGCAGATGTAGTTTTAAATTTTATAAACTGCTCAATTTAATCAAAACTTTTGGCAATACTAACAAGGGTCTTTACTGTTTGTAAGTCGGTTTGCTCGTAATGAAACTCATCTTGATTACTACCTGTTTTCACATCCCTAAACAGCATTTTACTTTCTATAAAACCTTTTGCGGTGCTATGAAACTCATTTGCACCGGTAAGTTGAATAAGTTGAGCTAAATTGCTCGTGCGAACACCGGCACCCGGCATTATGCTTATACGTCCTTTCGCCTGCTTCACTAAATTTGATATTAAACGTGCACCTGTTAAAGCGTCCTCCTCAAGTCCGGATGTTAGTATGCGTTCAAAACCCAAATCAATGATGTCCTCTAATGCAGCTAACGGATCTTTACAGCGGTCGAATGCCCGGTGAAATGTTAAGCCCATGTTGCCGGCTGCCTCCTTTAATTTCAGGCATCGTTTTATGTCAATATGTCCATCACTTTTTAAAAGACCGAAAACCACACCATCGCATCCAATTTCCTGACAGCATTTTATGTCTTCCCGCATTATTTCAAACTCCAGGTCCGAGTACAAAAAGTCGCCGCCCCTTGGTCTTATAATAACATATAGCTTTATATTTAATAGTTTACGGGCCATTGCTATCTGCGCGTAAGATGGCGTGGTTCCGCCTTCTTTAAGATTATCACAAAGTTCAACCCGGTAAGCACCGCCCTGCTGTGCAATAAGCGCAGAATTTACAGAACCTGCACATATTTCAATTTTGATCATATAGTTTCAAGATTTTCTGAAAATCCATTTAAAATAAAAGCGGCTATTTGCCGCTTTTATTTGCTTTAAGTCACCGATAAAATATTATTGCTTTTTAGCCCAGTAAAGTGGCGTCAAAGTAGCATCGGCTCCGTTTAAAAATCCAACGGCCTGGTTGTAACCATTTTTATTGGAGTTTTGTAAACTTGATGGATACCTTAAGCGCTGAGGAAAGAATTTTACGCTGCTGGTAGTATAATTTGCCGGTGTTAAGGCCGGTAAAGTTTGTGCAGGCGTTTCAATGGCCGGATTTTCAAAAAATGGCAATCCTAATCTTCGCTGATCGCTCCAGGCTTCCAACGGCAACCATGGAGTTTGAGCAATGAACTTTTGAGTTATAATTTTAGTTAAACGATCATTTTTCACTGTACCGTTTTTATAAAGTTCGTTTTTAGGATAACTTAATGTTACCACACCTTCTGCACCGGTGTATCCGTTCTGGTATCTTTTGGTGTAAGTAGCCGGAGGTTCAGTGATATGATCCCAGCTTACCGATGTACCTACACGGTTGTAGTCTTGTGAAGCCAGATATGTACCTAAATATTGAGTTAAATCCCAGTATTCGAAGCTTGAGGCCACACCAGCTTCATAAGCAGCTTTTCCGTTCATTGGCGTTGTCCAGCCACGTTCCGCAGCTTCTGCCAGCAAGAAATAAGTTTCCCAAGGTGCAAAGAATACGCGTTTACTACGGCTGGTTCTGAATTGATTACTTAAGCGAGGCATAGTTCCTTCGTAAGTAAGTACCTGGTTACGCGCTCCTTTGGTCCCCCAGTTTCCGGCGGTGCGAGCATTCCAGGTATATTTAGCATCAATTTCTTTTACAATACCGCCCGCATCATCTATCAAATTACGTTTAGTTGTTGTTGCGGCCGTACCGCTATTGGTAAAGTTTGGATTGGTAATGTCTCCCGGTATTATAAATGTTTTATAAGCCCTTGGGTCAATAGTAAATGGTAAGCCATCAAACCAGTAACCAGCCGATGGATCGTTGGTTAAAGTAGTAAAATGGTTTTCGTAACGTTGCCCCATCCAATCAGCCGGTTTTATTTTAGATTGAAATTCAGCGCCAAGCTGATCCTGAGATTTGATACTGCCCAAACCGGAGTATAAATTGTTTAGCGTGGCCGATATAGGTTGCGTGTTCCAAGGACGGCTCATTACCCCGGTTAAAGGGCTCCAACCATCAAGTTCCTGAACCTGAAACGTTTCATCCGTTTTGGTTATAATGTCATTTAGTGATGCTGCAGCTGACTCAAATTCGCCTTTGGCAGTGGTAGCATCTACCTCTGAAAGGCGCATGGCAAAGCGCATGCGTAATGAGTTACCAAACTTTTTCCATTTAGTGTAATTGTAACCGTAAGCAGGATCCTGTTTTTCAAGGCCGGCCACGTTAGTTACCGATAAGTTAAGCTTAGCGTTCGCATCCTTCAATTCAGTCAAAATATACGCATAAACCGTTTTCACGTCCGAAAAATCAGGATTTTTACCCTGAAAGCCGTTAACCGGTATAGGTCCAAAATTGTCGGACATTTCACTCATCAAGTAAGCTCTCCAAATGCGGGCTACCTGTACAAGGTTGTTATCATAAGGTCTTTCTAAGCCTGCAGCTTTTTTATCTGCGGCTATAGAAATTGCGGTATTCGCACTGTTTAACCATCCTGCAACCTGATTGTAATAAGCGCTGGTCCAACCATCATCATAGTTAGCAAGTGCAAATGTGGTATTGCTGTGCTGATGCCCAGCTGTTTTCCAATACAACACAAATGAACGTTCTGCAACATCGGGGTTCATTTGCGCTTCAATAATTGAGCTATTTATAAAATATTCTATTTGGACTTGTTCGCCGGTGGCAGAGAATTGATCTGTATTAACATCGTCGAATTTCTTACAAGAGCCTGCCAGAAGCGCGGCTGTAAGCAGTATATATGATTTAATTTTAAAGCTTTTCATGATTTTTTTATTTAAAAACCTAATGTTAAATTAAATAACAATAAACGTGTGGTTGGCGCACTGGAGTTTTCAAAACCAACGGCGTTAGTACCTGTAGCATAAACCGATTCAGGATCGATACCGTTTAAATGACTTTTTATCATCCAAACGTTGTTGCATGACACACCTACGTTTACACGTTGTATAGGTGATTTGGCAAGCAACTTAGACGGCAATTGGTAGTTAAGTTGTACGTTTCTTAAACGAATATTGGTGGCATCGTAAATATTCGCCTCAATAACGCCTAAGTTTCCGTTGCTGGTAACCGCTTCCCAATAGCGTTGCGGCAACACAGATTTAGTATTTGGCTGATAAGCGTTATTAACTAACACTACACCCTGCGGTACAAAGTTAGCCCTGTCGCCGTTAATAACGGTTACAGCAGCGGTACCCGCTCTTTGCATATTAAGGTTTGTACCCGAGTAAATTTGCCCGCCAAAGCGTGCATCAAACAAAAAGGAGAAGGATAATCCTCTATAGCTGAAACTATTGGTGACACCTAATAGTGCAGAGGGCTGCTGTGTTCCTAATTTTGCGGCATCCGCATTCAATATTTGTGGGTAACCATCAGCGCTTAATATTAATTGATTGTAATACGGGCTAGATGCATCAGTTACGCGTTGGAACCTATTACCGTAAATATCACCATATTTTTGTCCTTCCGCGGCTACAATACTTACCGCATCAAAACCGCCTAGCTGGTAGCTTTTTACTTCCGGAGAAAGCTCTTCGATGGTGTTGACGTTTCTTGAGAAGTTGGCGCTTACATTCCAGTTTAATGAACGCTGACCTTGTAGAATACGTCCATCAATTGTAGCTTCAATTCCTTTATTTTGTATGTTACCGGCATTAATTATTTTGTTGCTGTAACCGCTTAATGGGTCTAAAGGCAACGTAAGTAACTGGTTAACGGCATTGGTTTTATAATAAGTGAAATCAAACCCTAACCTGCCGTTAAAGAAACGCATTTCGGCACCTAACTCAAAAGTTTTAATCAGCTCGTTAACTACGTTTTCGTCAAACAAAGTTGGTTTACGGCCGGCCGTTGTGTTTCCAAGAGGGTCTTTGTTAATATTATAGGTATTGTATAGCTGATTGAAGGCTAAATCATTGCCTACCTGCGCGTACGATCCTCTGATTTTACCGTAGGTTAACCACGAAGGCAATGTTTTACCAAATCTGGTCAACATATCGGTAAACACGTACGATGCACTTATTGAAGGGTAAAAGAACGAGCGGTTTTTCGGACTTAGCGTAGATGACCAATCATTTCGGAAGGTTCCGTCTAAAAATAAGTAGCCATCCCAGTTAACTCCTAATGACCCATACACAGAGTTGATTGCTCGTTTCGGACGAGACTGATCGTCAATCGTAGGATTGTTTTTTCCATTCGTTAATGAAAAAAAGTCACGTGCATTTAATTCGCCCGATGAAGCACGTAAATTTGTTGATTTTTGGGACATCAAGTTACCACCCAAGGTAGCCGATCCACCCAATTTACCAAATACATTATCTTTACGGGCACTCAGCAGTGTGCTGTAGTTAGTTTCTTGGAAAGTTTGCTTACCGGTTGAATATCTACCATTCATAGCAATAGGGCTACCACCATAAAGCTTCTCTTCATAGTCGGTAGTATACATATCGGCACCGGCTTTGGCCTCCAAATTTAACCATGATGTGAATTCATATTTCAATGATGCATTCATGATAAAACGATCCCTGATATCCTGGTTTCTGTTGTTACGCACAGTCCAGTAAGGGTTTATGGGTCCCGGATCACCATACCAATACATATTGTTGTTTGCATCCACGGCATTAGAGAAATCTTTGATATTTAAAGATCTTGGCAACAAATAAGTTGTGTAGAACGGATTATCTGTGCGGGTACCGCCAATTGGTCGGTTAACAGCATTAGTATTTGAAAATTGCACTTTAGTATCTGCCGTCCAGCGATCATTTTTACCGAATTTACTTACTGCACGAGTTGAGATATTTTGACGCTCATATTTAACACCCGGAATGATACTAGTACTATTTAAACGATTATATGACGTATAAACAGACGTGCTTTTATACTGTTGCTGCAAGGAAACGCTTTGTGTGTTTTGTATTCCTTTTTGCAAAAAAGCACCCAGGTTGTCATATGCCGTTAATGGTAACTCACGCCCATCCCAGTTTGGCAATACCTGACCTGTAATTTTAGGTCCCCAGCTTAATCTAGAGCGATTGTCAAAAATTCCCTCAGTACCCTGACCGAACTCGTTCTGAAACTCCGGTTTCATAAATATAGTTTCGAAACCAACCGATGATGATACGTTGATACCTAAACCTTTTTGCGCACGGCCCGATTTGGTTGTAATTAAGATAACGCCATTACCAGCCCTGGTGCCGTACAGAGCGGCAGCTGCACCACCTTTTAAAACCGACATGCTTTCAATATCCTCAGGGTTGATATCGGACAAACCGTTACCTAAATCCTGTCCAGGGTTGTAAAAGTCATTATTAGGTGTACCAATGAAGTTGTTGATAGGAATACCATCGACAACAACTAAAGGCTGATTATTACCGGTTAAGGAGTTATTACCACGCAGGGTAATTTTAGAAGACCCAGCAGGCCCGTTACTTGAACGAATTACCTGCAAACCGGCCACTTTCCCTGATAAGGCATTGGTAACGTTCGGTTCGCGCGCGGCTACTAAAGTTTCCCCTTTAATTTCCTGTACGGCGAAACCTAAAGATTTACGCTCACGCTTTATACCTAATGCGGTTACCACAACCTCGCTCAAAGCCTGATTGTTGTTTTGCAAGGTAACATTAACGGTATTATCGGCCCCTACAGTTACTTCCTGTGTTTTGAAGCTTATAAAGCTGAATACCAACACCGGTCGTTCGCCTTCGACTGAAACTGTAAAACGACCTTCGGCATTTGTTGCGCCACCTACATCCGTACCCTTTACTTTGTAAATGGCACCAACAATAGGCTGTCCTGACTCATCCTTTACCGTACCGGTAACGGTCCTTTTTTGCTGGGCTAATGCTATAGCCACACAAAAGCTCAGCAAAAAACTGAGAAGTGTTTTTTTGGTAATAGTATACCTCATAATGATTGGTTAATTGTGTATGTGTGTTTATTGTTAGTTTAATACTGCTTTACGTAGACTTTGAATATGGTGACTTATCTCGTTGTAGTGTTCCATCACCAGTGCTGCAGCGCCAATTAGCTCGGCATGGTAACCTAGTTCGGATATTATAACTTCAGTATGCTCAGCTATTTTGGGAATACAGTGCTCGTTTATTGCCTGCTGAACCGGAGCCAGCCACAACTTACCTGCCGCCGCACCCCGGCCGCTTAACACAATCAACTTAGGATTAAGCAAGTGAATAAGTATTGCCGCTCCTCTACCGATGTTGTAACCGGCCTCAGAAAAAAGTTCTACCGCAAAAGTGTCACCTTTGAGGGCTGCTTCCATGATGGCATTGGCTGCATCTTCAGTGCTTCCTAAATTCATTTGCGTTAGCATAGACATGCGTCCGCCTTCAATCTCTTTTTTAGCTTTTTCCACAATGAGCAACATGGATGCTTCCGTTTCAAGACAACCTGTTTTACCGCAACTACAAAGCTTATTATTTATAAAAACCGGAATGTGGCTAAACTCACCAGCGAGCCCATTGTCACCACGAAACAAATGGCCATTAATAAGCATACCTAAACCTATACCCCAGCCAATATTTACTACCATAACATTTTGCTGATTTTGAGCGTGTCCAAACTTTTGTTCGGCCAGTGCAATCAAGCTCGAATCGTTATCAAGAAAAACGGGTAATCCGGTGGCTTTCTTTATATATGAGGTAATGCTTTGACCATCATTATTTAAAAAAGTATGATTTATTCCTTTGGCTATATCAACAAAACCGGGCATGCCTATTCCAATTCCAACTATCTTTTCCTTACTTACTCCCGAATCTTTAATAAGCTGACTTATTGCGTTGGTTAACACCAATAAACCTTCCTGTCCTTGCTTTAAAGCAAGATCAAGCTTTTGAATTGCTGTTACATGATTATTTTGGCCGTCCATAATAACCAGGCGGGTAACCAACTGATCCATAGCAACTGATACTATATAGATAACATCGGCTTTCAAAGAATAGGTTTGAGCCCTCCGGCCGCCGGTTGATGGAGCGTAACCGGTTTCAAAAACAAATCCTTCCTCAATACAGTCGTTTAATAATTTAGTAGTCACAGGTAAACTTTTGTTCGTTTTCCTGCTGATATCTGTACAAGAAAGTGCCTGACCAAAATATAATTCTTTGATCATGTTTTTAATGTAGCCTTCTACCTTACTCATTATAAGTTAAACTTACGTTAAATTTTATGTAAGTTTAGCTACTTTAATTAAATTTTCAAAAAGTTTATTTTAAAGTTTCATCGAGTTCTTGCTAGCCTTAAGTTGAACGTTAGGATATTGTGTGGAATGTTCATCAAGACATATAGCACTATCAAACTGCATCACATAAATTATATAATCAGGTCTATCAAATTCGAAAATCATCAAAATGGTGACTTGATGACCTAAGAAAATTCAATGCGCAATAGCCCAAACAGAGCCTTAGCTATATGGAAGGAAAACCCTTGATTTTAATGAGATGAAATTTTTTGAGTAGAGGAGTATTTCAGCTATTTGCAAAAGCGCTATCAGTCATATAGTAATAAAACAGTTTTTGCTGAGTAAATACATTGCTTGCTGAATAATAATTATTGCGGATGCTTTGTTATGGAGATCATAACCTTATGAATACAAAAAAGCCTCTTTCACAGATATGAAAGAGGCTTTAGAAAAACTGGGTAAGTAATCGGGCTCGAACCGACGACCCTCGGTACCACAAACCGATGCTCTAACCAACTGAGCTATACCTACCGTGTTTGTGGGTACAAAAGTAGAAATTAGAACAACATTTGCAAAAGATTTTTTAAAAAATATTAAGCGTGTTAAATAAGCATAATTCATGCTATCATTGTAGCTTAATATATGATAGAGATTTTTACAGACGGTGCTTCAAGCGGCAATCCTGGTCCGGGTGGGTATGGTGTAGTTTTACGTGCAGGACAGCACTACAAGGAGCTTTCTGAAGGCTTTCGTAAAACCACCAATAACCGCATGGAGCTGCTGGCCGTTATTAAAGGTCTTGAAGCGCTTAAAGCGCCAGGGCAACAGGTTACCGTTTTCTCTGATTCAAAGTATGTAATTGACTCTATTGAAAAACGCTGGCTGAATGGCTGGCTGGCTAAAGGGTTTGCAGGCAAAAAAAACAAAGACCTGTGGTTGCGTTACGTGGAGATCAGCAAACTGCACAAAGTGCGCTTTGTGTGGGTTAAAGGGCATGCCGGGCACCCTGAAAATGAAAGATGCGACCAACTTGCAGTGGCCGCATCGAAACAAAAAGACTTATTAATCGACTCAGTTTTCGAAATGGAAAACGCTAAAGGTAACGCCTAAAGCACTATTGAATTACCAATTCACCTTCAAAATTGCGTTTGGTTATTTGAGGCGAAAAACAGGCCAGCATTTCCTCCGCTTTCTTAACCATATTTTCTGATCCTATAATAATAGCCGAACGCTGGTGCAATTCCTTTACTTCAAGCTCCATAATGCGTTCATAGCCATTTGTTGCCTTGCCTCCTGCCTGCTCAACTATAAAGGCAATTGGGTTACACTCATACACCAATCTAAGTTTACCATTTGGCGCCTGCGCTGTAATAGGATACATAAATATACCCCCTTTTATTAGCGTACGGTGAATATCTGCCACCATTGAACCGGTATACCTTGAAGTATAAGGGCGACGCGTGGCATCGTCCTCCACCTGGCAATACTTAATGTATTTTTTTATACCGTCGGGAAAATGCGCATAGTAGCCCTCGTTGATTGAATAAATATTGCCGTCTTTAGGTACGCTCATGTCTGGGTGCGATAGACAAAATTCGCCTATTGAAGGATCGAGCGTAAAACCATTCACCCCTTTACCGGTGGTATATACCAACATAGTAGACGAGCCGTATATCACATATCCGGCTGCAATTTGTTCAACCCCACGCTGCAATACATCAATCATTGTAGCTTTGCCCTCCGTTGATTTACGGCGATATATGGAGAAGATGGTACCCACCCCTACGTTAACATCAATGTTTGATGAGCCGTCTAACGGGTCAATAGCCACAATATACTTGGCGTTTTTTGATATTTCAGAGTCTATGTAAACATACTCATCATTTTCTTCTGATACCACTATACAGCATTCCCCTCCGCTTTGCAGCGCGGCTATGAACTGCTCGTTGGCATAAACGTCAAGTTTTTTTTGCCCCTCACCCTGCACGTTGGTGGTTCCTGCTTCGCCAAGTATGTCAACCAAACCGGCTTTATTAATTTCGCGGTTTACAATTTTGGAAGCTATACCTATGTCTCGCAGCAAGCGCGACAACTCA
Source organism: uncultured Mucilaginibacter sp. (assembly GCF_913773635.1). GTDB lineage: Bacteria > Bacteroidota > Bacteroidia > Sphingobacteriales > Sphingobacteriaceae > Mucilaginibacter. Next base: position 28,414 of record NZ_CAJYGQ010000010.1, on the reverse strand, counting down.
CCTTTGGCAAAAGGAAAGTCGGCCTGTTTCTCAATGATAAATTGTCCTAAAGTTTTTGCTGCTTTCATAGGCTTAGTGTATTAATTACATATTATTTTTGAGTTCTACGACTTCCAAGTTATGAATATTTTTTGAGGAAACGCAAAATTTCATCAATGTTTTAACTTTATGCCAACCCTGTTTTCCGGCCGCCCCGGGGTTTAAATGCAAACAATTTATCTTTTTATCGAAAATAACTTTCAATATATGTGAGTGTCCACTAATAAATAATCCGGGAGGCTTAGTGTAAATAGTACGCTTTACATCAGGGCTGTATTTTTCGGGATAACCACCAATGTGCGTCATCCAAACGTCGAGGTCCTCGCACATAAAACGCAAATGCTCTGGAAAGGTTTGTCGTATTTCTTTGCCATCAATATTACCATAAACGCCCTTTAATGGCTTAAATGCAGCCAATTGCTCAACCAACTCTAAAGTGCCAAAATCGCCGGCGTGCCAAATCTCATCACAGTTGGCAAAATGTTTAAATACGGCATCGTCTAAATAGCCGTGAGTATCAGATAGTAAACCTATACGGGTCATGTAGTTTAATTATAAGGTGGTCAAATGGATTGAGCTGGCTGCTATGTATTTAAACACAATGGTTAGCTTACCTTGTTAACCCAAAAAAGGGAAGAAATCTTTTTGAAGCAATTAACTTATTAGTTCCAAAAGTGCTCTCACTGCCATTCAAAGTAACAATAAGGATCTTATAAGAATCCCTGTTTAAAATATAGTCAAAAAGTCTTTCAGCAAATTCCGGTATTCATCAGTATAAAGTTTCGGCTCGCTGTAAATACTGTAACGCCAATATTCAGTATTAGTTTGATGCCTGCCGAAAGCAAGGATTTCGCGGTGAGCATCTGAATGTGGGTAAGAATGGATACTGACTACCGACTGTAAGTATAATTCTTTAGACAAAGCCAGTTGTTTTACCAGTGTCGATGTGGCAAGAGGCAGTATGAGCCACAAAACGCCATCATCATTTAAATGACGTGCGCTGTTACTGATCAGTTCTCCAAAGAAATTATCATCGGCGTGTTTTGCCAAGGTTTTTTGTGCTCCGGCAGATGGTAAGGATTGTATATAAAATGGTGGATTGGAAACAATAATATCAAACCGCTTTTCGGGATTCAATGTAAAATATTGCTGAAACGATTGCGCGTGCACTTCAACTCTAGAAGCAAAGCTCGAAGCTGCAAAATTACTTTCGGCGGTCTGCGCGGCGGTAGCGTCCAGTTCAACAGCACTAATGTAGGCTTGCTCAAAACGCTGCCCCAGCATCAATGCAATAAGGCCTGTGCCGGTTCCAATGTCCAATATAGTTTCTGCCCGGCTTGCATCTGCAATGGCGCCCAGGAGTACACCATCGGTATTCACCTTCATGGCGCAACCAGTTTGGTCTACACTAAATTGTTTGAAATGGAATATGGACATGGGGGAAAGCTGTTTCTAACCAAAAGCAACTTGTCATTTCGACGTTAGAGGAATTTTTTCAAGGCGATCAGCTTGTCAGTTCGAAAAGATTTCTCACTATCGTTCGAGATGACAAGCAGCTTTTACAGGATAATCTCACTCACTCCTACCGCTGTTCGTACAACTCCAGTGGCAAGCCATCCGGGTCGGCAAAGAAGGTAAAGCGGCGGCCGGTGTGCTCGTCTACCCTAATGTCTTCGGTAGCTACACCCCAGCGGCTAAGGTGAGAAATTGATGCTTCTATGTCCTCAACTGCAAATGCCAAATGGCGTAAACCTGCAGCCTCGGGCCGTGATGGCCTGGCAGCGGGGTTAGGGAACGAAAAAAGCTCGATCTGGTATTGTCCTGCAACAGCCAGATCGAGCTTATATGATTGCCTTTCGGCACGATAAATTTCCTGTACTACGGTTAAGCCCAGTATTTCAACATAAAAGCGTTTGCTTTGCTCATAATTTGAGCAAATAATGGCTATGTGATGTATGCGCTTTAATTCAAGCATTTACTCGCCCAGTGCTACGTGCAAAACGTTATCGTATACTAATTTAATATCGGTAATGTGACCGTAAAGCTCCTCATCAACGTTTAAGCCGCCATTGGTTACAGTACCCAATAACGTGTACTCCACTTCGCTGGTAGCCATCAGCTCGGTAAAGCGGTCTTGCTCTTCCGGTGATACACTCACTACTACCCTGCCTTGAGCTTCGCCAAATAAAAATGCATCCTTGCGGAAATCAACATCGGTAGCAATATCAAAACCTAAACCTAAAGGCATTGATGATTCCAACAGTGCAATGTACAAACCACCATCGGCCACGTCATGAGCCGATTGGATAGCCTTGCTCAAGATTAATTGCTTAATCACCTGCTGCATGTTATACTCCTCATCTAAATTAAAATAAGGAGCTGGTGACGCTGATATTTTATGGTAAGAAGCAAGGTATTGTGATGAAGCAATATCGTTTTGCGATTGGCCTATAAGGTAAATAAAGTCGCCCGGCTGTTTAAAGTCGGCGGTCATGATGTTGTCTTTATCATCCAGCACGCCCAGCATACCAATAGTTGGCGTTGGAAACACCGGACCTTCATCGCTCGATTGGTTATAGAAACTTACGTTACCGCCTGTTACCGGAGTATCAAACTTACGGCAAGCTTCGCCCATGCCTTTAATAGCGCCAACAAATTGCCAAAATACTTCAGGCACGTAAGGATTACCAAAGTTTAAGCAGTTGGTTATAGCCACCGGCTCGCCACCAGAGCAGGTAATGTTACGGGCAGCCTCGGCTACGGCAATAGCACAACCTTTTTGCGGGTCGGCGTTTACGTAGCGCGAGTTACAGTCAACCGTTAAAGCAATGGCCTTGTTAGTGCCTTTAACGGCTACCACAGCTGCATCACTTGGGCGGTTGGTAGTCATGGTTGATGTGCCAACCATGCTATCGTACTGGTCAGTTACCCAACGTTTTGAGGCAATATTTGGATGAGCAACTAAGTGCTCAGCAACGTCTACTAAATTTTCTGGAACAGGCACCGAGTTGATATCAAACTTTTGATACTCGGCGTAATAAGCTGGTTCGCGGTATTCGCGTTCGTAAACCGGTGCACCGCCACCTAACACTAAATCATCGGCTGGTACGTCGGCAACTTTTTCGCCGTTCATAAAGTACTCCAGGCGTTTGGTATCGGTAACCTCGCCTATTTGTACGCAATTCAAATCCCATTTATCAAACACAGCTTGTACGTCAGCTTCGCGGCCTTTTTGCACCACGATAAGCATACGCTCCTGTGATTCTGATAAAAGGATCTCAAACGGCTTCATGTTTTCCTGGCGGGTTGGTACTTTATCCAACCAAATTACCATACCATGCTCTCCCTTTGCCGACATTTCGGAGTTTGAACAAATGATACCTGCCGCGCCCATATCCTGCATGCCAATCACGGCACCGGTTTTAATTACTTCTAACGATGCTTCTAATAATAATTTTTCCTGGAACGGATCACCCACCTGAACAGCTGGTAAATCGTTCACCGAATCTTCGGTTATATCTTTTGAGGCAAAAGCAGCCCCATGTATACCATCTTTACCGGTTGACGAACCTACGATGTAAACCGGGTTACCCACACCATATGAGGTAGCCGACACCATATCGCCAGCCATTAATATACCGGCCGACATGGCGTTAACCAACGGGTTAACGTTATAGCACTCGTCAAAAAACAGCTCTCCGCCTACGGTTGGTATACCGAACGCGTTACCATAATCACCAATACCTTTTACCACGCCTTTAACCAGCCATTTGGTACGGTCGAGGTTAAGGTCACCAAAACGCAGTGAGTTTAACTGCGCAATTGGACGTGCACCCATGGTAAAAATATCGCGGTTAATACCACCTACGCCAGTTGCAGCACCTTGATATGGTTCTAAAGCCGATGGATGATTATGCGATTCAATTTTAAATGCACAGCCAATACCATCGCCCAAATCAACCACGCCGGCATTTTCTTCACCTGCCTTGGCCAGCATACGGCTACCATCGCGCGGTAAAGTTTTAAGCCATTTAATAGAGTTTTTATACGAGCAGTGCTCGCTCCACATTACCGAAAATATAGACAGCTCGGTAAAGTTGGGAACGCGGCCCAGTATTTCTTTTATACGCTCAAACTCTTCGGGTAAGAGGCCAAGATCTTTGGCCGTGTCAACAGTAGTAAGTTGGTCTTGCTCCACTATATTGTGTTTTGATGGATGAAAACGCAAAATTAGAAAAATGAAGGGAATGACGGTATTTTAATTTAGAATTATAGTCGGGCGTTATATATACTGTCATTTCGACCTGAGGAGAAATCTTTTCAAAACGATTTAAATCTTGTGAAAAAAATAAGCGGCAAATGTCGCTTGGTGCTATAATTCCTTGCAGTGCCCTGTTAGGACAGGTAAAGTGGTTACACCTACGCCTGTGGATGTACTTTTTCTTTTATACAAAAGAACAAGTACCAAAAAGAAAACTTGCGGCTACGTTTATTTGCTACGTTCCTGCTGTTCTTTAACTTAGGTTTGTGCTAACCGCAAAACACTGATGCCGCGAAAAACGGTTAATTCGAGTCAGTGCTTTTGCATGACAAGTTTAATTTCTTATTCTCTTAATCGTCTTTTTCACAGCGTAGTTGCTAATTGCACCTTAATTTCTTCGTTCGCTCCTTGTAAATTGTCCACCATAGGCTGCACTGCTTTGTAGCCTTAAATAGAGCGTCGGCCCGCCATGGCACCCGGCCGGAAGTATGGCCTGAGCGGTGGCAGGGATTGCCATGGCTAGGCCCTTTTGTTACTTTTGGGGCTATGCCAAAAGTAATAGCCACCGCGGCAATGAGCGAACCAAAGCAGTAAGCTCAAAACACTTTTTGTTCTCAGAGATTCCTTAACCCTCGACTGACGACTAAACACAAAAAAAAGCCGCTTTCCAACAGGAAGCGGCTATAAAAAACTATTTAGTAAATCACTTAAATACCTTCAGTGCCTGGCTCATGTCCTACCATGCGACCAGTGGTACGACCTTGCGGGCGTGAGCTGAAATCAGTTTTCGGACTTCCTTCTGAAGGAAACTCATGAGGGCGTGGTGGTGTAACATCAGTTTGTTCGCTGTATGAACCATCGCTGCCTTCCTGAGGCTGACGTACCTCCTGCTCATTTGGATATCCGAAATCCTGATCATTCGTTTCCTCGTGCTCAGGAATTTCATTATCATCTGAATTCAGATCGTCATCACCATCCAGTTGGGCTCTCAACGGATCATCCAAATCTTCATCTTCGTCATCTAAGTCGGTGTCATAACCTGGTACAACATCATCGTCCAGGTCATCTTCCTCATCTAAATCCAAATCATCATCTTCATCCAGGTCTAAATCTTCGTCATCGTAATCCTCATCTTCAGGATCCGGAGATTCAGCTCTCAATAATCTTTCGCGGTCCAACTCATCATCAGAACTGCGGCGTAATCGGGTCTGTGTATCCTGTTCAGTAGCCCAGGTATCTTGATCAAATGCTAACATAGGTTCTATCGTTTATGGTGCTATATAAATAACCATCAATATATTGCTATTGTTTTTAACTCTAAATAAAATAATTAGCGTTAAACATGCTTAATACTCACGTAACATCAACTTAAAGAATAGAGATATGCACCTTAAATGCGTATCTTCGCAACGCAAAATGTTCTATCGCTGCCTTTAAAAGGCGGAGGAAAGTCCGGGCAACACAGAGCATCCTGCTTCCTAACGGGAAGGCGCCACGCAGCGGGCGACAGCAAGTGCCACAGAGAATATACCGCCGGCCCAGCCGGTAAGGGTGAAAACGTGAGGTAAGAGCTCACGGCTTGCATGGGCAACCATGTTTGCGGTAAACCTCAGGAGTTGAAAAGCCAAATAGGTTACAGTAATAGAGTTGCTCGCTTTGTATACTCACGTATAACTGTAATGGGTAGGCTGTTTGAGCCTGTTAGCGATAACAAGCCAAGATTAATGATAGAAACTGTTGAAAGACAGCACAAAACCCGGCTTATAATTTTGCAGCTGTATTTAAACCCTTTATGCTTTTGGCATAAAGGGTTATTTTTTTTCAAACAATTTGCCAAGTGTTTGTTTTACTATACAAAATCCTATATTAGCACCGTTACTACTACCTCCTTTGAATAGAAAAACATGGCGAAAATTTTAATAATTGATGACGAGCGCGCAATTCGCAACACCCTGCGCGAAATTTTAGAATACGAAGATTATGTGGTTGAAGACGTTGACAACGGCGTTGACGGCCTGCAACTGATACAGAAAAACGATTACGATTTAGTACTGTGCGATATTAAAATGAACCGCATGGACGGTCTTGAGGTGCTTACCGATGGTTTGGCACTAAAACCTGATCTTCCTTTCATCATGATCTCTGGTCATGGTACGGTTGAAACGGCTGTAGAAGCCAGCAAAAAAGGTGCGTTTGACTTTATATCAAAACCGCCCGATTTAAATCGTTTGCTTATTACGGTAAGAAACGCGCTAGATCGCGGTAGCTTAGTGACCGAAGCTAAGGTTTTAAAAAGAAAAGTTTCGAAAGTACGTCCTATTTTGGGCGAATCTCAGGGCATCTTAAAAATCAAAGAAACCATTGACCGCGTTGCTCCTACAGATGCCCGTGTTTTAGTTACCGGAGCCAATGGTAGCGGTAAGGAGTTGGTTGCACGTTGGTTACACGAAAAATCAAACCGCTCAAACGCACCTATTATTGAGGTTAACTGTGCTGCCATCCCGTCAGAACTTATTGAAAGTGAACTTTTTGGCCATGAAAAAGGCTCGTTTACTTCAGCTGTAAAACAGCGCATCGGTAAATTTGAATCGGCAAACGGCGGGACATTATTTTTGGATGAAATTGGCGATATGAGTCATTCAGCCCAAGCTAAGGTGTTGCGTGCATTACAAGAAAGCAGAATTACCCGTGTTGGTGGTGAAAAGGAAATTGAGGTTGATGTACGCGTTGTAGCGGCAACTAATAAAGACTTGCTAAAGGAAATTGAAGATGGTAATTTCCGTATGGACTTGTACCATAGGTTAAGTGTTATTTTAATACACGTACCGCCGCTGGCCGAGCGCCGTGATGATATTCCGTTATTAGCAAACAGCTTTTTAGAAGAGATATGCAGCGAGTATGGCATGCCAACCAAACGCATAAGCGAGGCTGGATTAGATGCCCTTAAAGCACTGCCATGGACAGGCAACATACGCGAGCTGCGCAACATGATTGAGCGCCTTATTATATTAAGTGATAAGGTAATTACTGATAATGATGTGCGAGCATTTGCTAACCCATCGGCACCTGTTACTATGGCTGCAGGCACCGCTTCCGCACCGGTAGCGGCTGCTCCTCAGACCGATTATGAGAAGTTTAAAAACTTCCAGGAGTATAAAGACTATGCTGAGCGTGAATACATTAAGTTCAAGCTTGAGAAAAATAACTGGAACGTTTCAAAAACTGCAGACGACATTGACATACAACGTAGTCACTTATACAGCAAAATTGAGAAATTTGGATTAAAAAGGGGCGAATAGCCCCTTTTTAATTTTGATATCATAGCACTGTGTTTGTGCGGGTAATTTTGTAAGAAGCTTAGCTAAAAATGTTGATGGAGTACATTAACACAGTATACCATCACATTTTTGCAATACTATTGAACTCTTCCGGGATAAACTTTTAAAGCCTCTTCAAGGCAGGTCATGGCATTTTGCAAATCTGCGCTGTTAAGTACATACGCCATACGCACCTCATTTACGCCCGCACCTTTAGTGCTGTAAAAACCTGTTGCCGGCGCCATCATCACTGTTGAGTTGTTATAGCTAAAGCTTTCGAGCATCCATTGGCAAAACTTGTCTGAATTATCAATCGGTAGTTTGGCAACAACATAAAACGCTCCGCCTGGGTTAGGGCAATAAACTCCATCCATTTTATTTAAAGCGTTCACCAAAACATCTCGGCGGTGAGTATATTCCTCGTTAACCGTTTCAAAGTAAGCATCAGGCGTATCAACAGCTGCTTCGCCTGCAATTTGCTCTACCAAACCGGGGCTTAACCTTGCTTGCGCAAACTTTAATGCAGCTTGAAGCACTTCTTTATTTTTTGTAATTAAGCATCCTAAACGCGCACCGCAGGCGCTGTAACGCTTGCTTACCGTGTCCATTATAATTACGTTTTTTTCAATTCCCACCAAATGCATAGGCGATATAAACTCACGGCCATCGTAACAAAACTCTCTATAAGCCTCATCAGAGAATAAATACAAATCATACTTTAATACTAAAGCTTTTAACGCTTCCATCTCCTCTTTAGAGTATAGGTATCCGGTAGGATTATTAGGATTACAAATAATGATAGCCTTGGTACGTTCTGTTATCAGTTTCTCAAACTCGGAAATTGCCGGTAGCGCAAAACCATTATCAATGTATGATAGTATAGGCTTCACTACCACATCACTCTGTACAGCAAAACTATTATAGTTTGCGTAAAAAGGCTCAGGTATAATTACCTCATCGCCTGGGTTAAGGCATGTCATCATAGCTATAGTTATGGCTTCAGACCCACCTGTAGTTACTATAATGTCTGATGAATTTATGCCGTAATTAAGCTTATTATAATACTCCGTTAATTTTTTACGGTACGACAAAGTACCCTCAGAAGCTGTGTAAGCCCAAACCTTGAAATCAATACCTTTAACAGCATTCAACATACCTTCGGGCGTCTCAATATCAGGCTGACCAATGTTCAGATGGTAAACTTTTTTACCGTCAAGTTTGGCCTGCTCGGCGAATGGGGTTAATTTACGTATAGGTGAAGCCGGTATAGTTTGGCCTTTGTTTGAAATTTTTGGCATGCGCCAAAATTACAAAACATTATTTTGTGTAGAACATAAATTTAATAGCAGCTTAAAGTACTGACAATAAGCATGAACTTATAACTAATTTGCATAAGCCTCATATATCTTATTAAGATCTTTGGAATACCCTTAATCCAGCAACCAGATATAAATTTTGCACCAAAGCGCGATATATAGCTATTAAAGTATAAGAGTTGTAAACAAAAAAGACCGCCTTTTAAAAAGCGGTCTTTTCTATAAATTATTTAGTTTATACTATTTCGTATTGCTTGCCGCCGATTCAACAACCTCGCCTAAAATGATCAGGTTTTTAACGGGGGTTTTAGCGTTAGATGTAACCACGATTGTTTTGCTGAACGGTGATGCTACTGCGGCGTTGTAAGTAATTGAAATTTTACCCTTATCACCTTTCTTAACCGGAGTTTTAGTGTAATCGGCAATAGTACAACCGCAGGTAGGTCTAACTTCGGTAAGTATTAAAGGTTCGGTACCAACATTAGTGAATTCAAAAATTGTTGTAACAGGTTTGCCTTTGGCAATTTTACCAAAATCGTGTTTCTCTTCGTTGAATTTAAATTCAGGTTTGGAGTCGCTTTGAGCGCGTACGGCAACACTAAAGCCCAGAAGTACAGCGCAAAGTATGATTAGTTTTTTCATAATGATTGTAGTTATGACACAAATATAATTTAATAGTTTAAAGTTCATAACAAAAACCGTGCTTACTTTGCGTTAATTTGATAAACGCGGCAATAACTATTTTCAACATAGAATTTGTTAATTTTACCGCCTAAAGAAATTTAATATGCCAGAAAGCACACTACCCGCAACCGGCAACTTTACAGAGCACGAATTGAGTTTTAACGATTTTAGACAAATTGTTATAAACGATTATCGTATAGGTTACGAAAGCAGGCAGGCCAGTATACTGGGCCGCCGTGAAGTGCTTACCGGAAAGGCCAAATTTGGCATTTTCGGTGATGGAAAAGAGGTTGCACAACTGGCAATGGCCAAAGCCTTCAAAAAGGGCGACTGGCGTGCCGGCTACTATCGCGATCAAACTTTTATGTTTGCTACAGGTATGAGCACGCTTAAAGAATTTTTTGCACAGCTCTATGCCCATCCCGATATTGAAAAAGATCCAGCATCAGGCGGCAGGCAAATGAATTGCCATTATGCTACACGCTTTGCCAACCCCGATGGCAGCATGGTTAACCAGGCCGATACAATGAATTGCTCTGCCGATATATCAACCACAGGTGGCCATATGCCACGTTTACTGGGTTTGGCCTATGCATCAAAGCTATATCGCCAAAATAAAGAGCTTGAGGGCTTGAAGCAATTTTCGGTTAACGGCAATGAGGTGGCATTTGGCAGTATTGGTAACGGAGCAACTTCTGAAGGTATTTTTTTAGAGACATTTAATGCTGCCGGTGTACTTCAGGTGCCTATGGCTATTTCTGTTTGGGATGATGCCTACGCTATTTCGGTACCGGCAAGCCTGCAAACAACAAAAGAAGATATATCAGAAGCATTACGAGGATTTCAGCGCGAAGCGGGCACCAATGGCTACGAAATATTTAAAGTTCGCGGTTGGGATTATGTTGCCCTTTGCGAAACTTATGCGGTTGCCATTGAAATGTGCAGAACGGAACATGTACCCGTGTTAATTCACGTTACCGAAATTACTCAACCACAAGGCCATTCAACATCAGGCTCACATGAGCGTTATAAACCTGCCGAAAGATTGGCCTGGGAAACCGAACATGACTGCTTGCTGCAAATGCGCAAATGGATGATCAATTCGGCGGTAATCACCGAGGCAGAACTTGATGACTTGGAAGATGCTGCTAAAAAGCATGTACGGAATAGTCAACGAGAAGCTTGGAACGAGCTTTCGGCCGAAATTAAGGCGGAACTTAAGGAAGGTGCAGCATTGATAGAACAACTGGCGCGACATTCATCAGTTAAAGAGTTGGGCAAAGTTGCTTCATCATTACGTGCCTGCGTTGACCCGGGACGGCGCGATATAGTTGGTGCCATACGCAAAGCTTTACGCTTAACAGCTAAAGAACATCAACCCGAACGCAAGGCCCTTACCGACTGGCTTACGGAAGAAAATAAAGCCAATAAGGAACGTTACAACTCGAAATTGTTTAGTGATACACCATTATCGCCACTCCATGTTAAAGCTATTGCTGCCCAATATGCGCATGATGCTAAAATGATTGATGGCAGGGAAATACTTAACGCTGCATTTGATGCTGCATTTGAACGCGATGAACGTATTGTTGCCTTTGGAGAAGACGTTGGTGCCATTGGCGATGTAAACCAAGGCTTTGCAGGTTTACAGGCAAAATTTGGCGATTTACGTATAACCGATACCGGCATTCGCGAATCAAGCATCATTGGGCAAGGTATGGGTCTGGCTATGCGCGGACTGAAACCCATCGCAGAAATTCAATATCTGGATTACTGGATTTGGGCCATAACTGTTTTAAGTGATGATATTGCCAGCCTCAGCTACCGCACTAAAGGTGGCCAAAAAGCTCCTTTAATCGTTCGTACACGCGGTCATAGGTTAGAAGGTATATGGCACTCAGGTTCGCCAATGGGCGCATTATTAAATGCGTTAAGGGGTATTCACATTTGTGTTCCACGTAATATGACACAGGCTGCCGGCATGTATAATACCCTTTTACAGGGAGATGAACCCGCCATTGTGATTGAAAGTTTGAACGGTTACCGTTTAAAAGAAAAAATGCCGTCAAACATTGGAGAGTTCACCGTACCATTAGGTAAGGCTGAGGTGGTAAAGCAGGGAACGGATGTAACGGTTGTCTCATATGGTTCAACGTTACGCATTGTTGAAGAAGCTGCTGTTGAACTAAGCCAAATGGGAATCAATATAGAAATTATTGATCCGCAAACACTCTATCCTTTCGATTTAGACCACGATTGCGTTAATTCACTTAAGAAGACAAATAAACTGCTGGTGGTAGATGAAGATATTCCTGGCGGCGGATCGGCTTATATATTGCAACAGGTACTCGAAGTGCAGGGTGGCTACTCGTTTCTTGACGCAGCACCTAAAACACTTTGTGCCAAAGAACATCGCCCGCCATACGGATCGGATGGCGATTACTTCACCAAACCCTCTGTTGATGATATAATTGAAGCTATATACACTATAATGCATGACAACAATCCCGGGAAGTTCCCTGCAATATTTTGAAACGTCGGGCTTTTAAAGCAACCTAAAAAAAGGTCCTTTCAACTAATGAAAGGACCTTTTTTTTATATGAATATATTTACAAAGTTGCAATATCAATCACAAATCGGTACCTCACATCGCCCTTCAGCATACGGTCGTAGGCAGTGGTGATGTCTTTAATATCAATTAGTTCAATATCAGAAACTATATTATGTTCAGCGCAAAAATCAAGCATTTCCTGAGTTTCCTTAATACCACCAATATTTGATCCGGCCATAGTTTTACGGCCGCCAATTAATGAGAATGGATGTAGCACATATTGGCTTGGCACACCAACGCCTATCAACGTACCATCGGTTTTTAAAAGCGATATGTACATGTCAAAGTCATGATCGGCAGAAACGGTATCAAGTATAAAATCAAATGTACCCTTAACGGCTTTTATATGGTTTTCATCCTTAGTTACAACAAAATGATGAGCACCTAACTGTTTAGCTGCCTGTTCCTTTGAAGCTGATGTACTTAAAACGGTAACCTCGGCACCAAAAGCAACCCCAAATTTAACAGCCATGTGGCCTAAACCACCTAAGCCCACTACTGCTAATTTGTGACCTTTTCCAACCTTCCAATGACGCAATGGCGAATAGGTAGTAATTCCAGCACATAACAATGGCGCTGTAGCAGCGAGGTCAAGCTTTTCTGAAACATGCAAAACAAACTCCTCACGCACCACTATGGTATTTGAGTATCCTCCATAGGTAGGCACGCCCTGGCGGTCTTTATTGTTATAGGTTTGGGTGTTTCCTTCCAAACAGTACTGTTCTAAATCATTTTGGCAATTTTCGCACACCTGGCACGAGTCAACCATACAACCCACGCCAGCAAGCTCACCAACTTTAAAATCTTTTACATGGTCGCCCACTTTAACAATACGCCCTACAATTTCATGCCCCGGAACCATAGGGAATATGCCCGGAAACCAGTCGTTTTTGATCTGGTGCAAATCAGAGTGGCAAACTCCGCAAAACTTAATCTCAATTTGCACGTCATGTGCACCTACTTCCCTTCGTTCAAAATCCCAGGGTGCCAAATCAACTTCCGGGCTTTGTGCAGCGTATCCTTTTGTTTGTATCATAGTAAACGTTTTAATTCTACAACAAAATTAAAAACATATGTTCAGACATCATTAAACAATTCAAACCATTAATTGCAAAATTCAAACCACTATAAATTGATCTTCTATTGCTGTCAAAACAATAATACTGCATTCAGGCAATCAATTTTGTTCGTTTTATTTGGCAACCTGTTCTGTCATCATGGTTTCGTTATTGAAGTAATGTATTATTAAACGGTTGTCGGTGTTTTTTGTAAAATAATTAATTATCCAGTTACAAAAAACAACCAGCTTGTTACTAAAGCCCGCCAACGTCATTATGTGAACAAACAACCAAACCAGCCATGCAAAAAATCCTTGAAAGCGCAATTTACCTATATCGGCAACTGCCTTGTTACGTCCAATTGTTGCCAATGAACCTTTATCTTTATAAACAAAGGCCTCCGGTGCGGTTCCATTTATCATTTTAACAATGTTTTTTGCTAAATGTCCGCCCTGTTGTATAGCAACAGGTGCCACTCCCGGATGCCCGTTTGGCGATTGAGCTGTAATCATTGCGGCAACGTCGCCTATAGCAAACACATTCTCAAAGCCTCTTACGCGGCTAAATTCATCGGTTTGAATACGTGCTCCACGTAAAACAACATTCTGAGGTATACCTTGCGGCACCTCTCCCCTTACGCCAGCTGCCCAAAACACGCTTCGGGTTTTCAAACTTACGCCATTGTCAATTTCCAAATCAAAACCGTTGTAACTGGTTACATGTACATCATTATAAATTATAACGCCCATCTCCGTCAGAAACTCTTTTGCTTTTACTGATGCCTGCTCAGACATGGCTGCAATAAGCTTGGGTTTACCCTCGGCCAGATATACCTTCATATGTTCTGGTTTTAAGTCGGGGTAATCTTTACAAAGCATATTTATTTGCATTTCGGCAAGGGCACCGGCAAGTTCAACACCGGTTGGCCCGCCTCCTACCACAACAAAGGTTAGTAAGGCATTACGCTCGGCAAGGTCAGTTGTTACAGCAGCCTTTTCCAGATTTTGTAAAATAAGACTACGAATATTAAGTGCTTCGGGCAGGTTTTTCATCGGCATAGTGAAATGCTCCATTTGCTGGTTACCAAAAAAGTTGGTTCCGGCACCCGTTGCAATTGCCAAATAATCATAATGAACATCGCCAAGGGTTGTACTTACCGTATTTCCTGTCGTGTTGATGTTCAGTACTTCAGCCATATGAAAGCTGAAATTTTTTTGTTTGGTAAACAACCTTCTTATAGGGAAGGCAACAGAATCACTTTCTATGGCACCTATGGCTACCTGATAAAGTAAGGGCTGAAAAGTATGATAGTTATGCTTATCAAGCATTACCACTTCAACGTTGGCACCCTTTAGTTTGCGGGCTAGGTTAACACCGCCAAAACCACCGCCAATAATAACAACGCGGGGCTTACCGGTTGATTTGCCTAAATACATTTCTGCCATGCTGACTTTTCAATATTTTTATGTAGTACAACCCCTATTTTTTGCAGATGTTTGATAGACTATAAAAACAGTAGATTAATTACCCGGAAAATGCTATTTTTAGCCCCCAACACCATGAAATTACTGTATGTTATAAAAATTGGCGGCAACGTCATTGATAACTCTGAGAACCTGTACAACTTTTTAAAAGATTTTACAGCCTTAGATGGCCATAAAATATTAATACATGGCGGTGGCAGAATTGCAACCCAAATGTCTGAGCAATTAGGTATTGAAGCCAAATTGGTTGACGGCCGGCGCATAACCGATATTGAAACACTTAGGGTAGTTACCATGGTTTATGCCGGTTTAATTAACAAAAACATTGTTGCGCAGTTACAGCGTTTTGGCACAAATGCAATTGGTTTGACAGGAGCGGACGGAAATTTTATAAAAGCTACCAAGAGACCGGTAAAAACAATAGATTATGGTTATGTGGGCGACCTGGACAGCCAATCAGTAAATGCTGAAAACATAAGCAAACTGATGGAAGCCGGCTTCACTCCTGCTTTTTGCGCGCTCACTCATGATGGCGACGGCCAAATGCTTAACACCAATGCCGATACAATTGCATCAGCAATTGCCGTGGCGCTGGCCGACTACTATGACACTACATTGATTTATTGCTTTGAGAAAAAAGGCGTATTGAAAGATATTAATGATGAAGAGTCGTTGATTCGTGAAATTGATCCGGTACGTTATGATGAGCTTAAAAAACAACAAATTATACACAGCGGAATGTTGCCCAAGCTAGATAACGCCTTTGCCGCCATATCATGCGGTGTTAAGGCCGTGGTTATCGGAAAATCTGACGAGTTAGGTAAACTAGGCAACAATCAACCGTTTGGCACACGATTAAGTAATTAAATATGAGTAACAGAATTGCCATATTAGGCAGCGGCAATATTGGTCTTTCGTTAGCCAAAGGACTTATTAAAGCTGGGAAGTACAAACCTGAAGAAGTAATATTAACCCGTCGTAATGTAGCTGCACTTGCTGATTTAGCACAAACTGGCGTAATTACCACGGCTAATAATTTGCAGGCTGTCAGCGATGCAAATATTGTGGTTTTAGCGGTTTTACCGCAGCAACTTAATAAATTACTAAATGAAATTAAGCCGGCTGTCAAAGCCAACAGCCAGCTGTTTATCTCCGTTATATCCGGAGTTAGCTGTGATGATATTTGCAAGCAATTGGATATGGATGTACAGGTGGTAAGGGCCATGCCTAACACCGCTATCGCCATTGGCCATTCTATGACTTGTATAGGTACCGACAAGGCATCTACAGAAAACATACAACGTGTAAAAGACCTTTTTGATACTGTTGGCATTACCGTACAAATCAATGAGGAACTCATGACATCGGCAACTGCCTTATGCGCTTGCGGTATTGCGTTCTTTTTGCGTTCAATAAGGGCAGCCTCTCAAGGCGGAACCGAAATTGGCTTCCATGCACATGATGCACTTAAAATGGCCGCACAAACTGCCAAAGGCGCTGCCGATTTGCTGCTGCAGCTGGCCTCGCACCCCGAACAGGAGATAGACAAGGTTACATCACCTAAAGGCTGTACAATTGCAGGCTTAAATGAAATGGAACATCACGGTTTCAGTTCGGCAATGATTAAAGGCATAAGGCTGTCTGCAGACAAAGCCGGGGTTCTATATAGCAAAGAAGGTTAAACGGATAATAAAACCGTTCAATTAACTCCGAAGCGTTATATTCGGGCCCTTTAACAATTTGAATATATAAGGCAAAGCACATCTTTGATCTGTGAATGATGCCTTCTAAATATACTAACTTATCCATGTTAACTGTAGAAAAAATTGGCGGCACATCAATGAGTGCCCTGGGCGATGTAATCAAAAACATCATCCAGTATAACCGTACCGGCAGCGAGCTTTATAACCGCATATTTGTGGTATCGGCATTTTCGGGTGTAACTAACCTTTTGTTAGAGAATAAGAAAACCGGTGCACCAGGCGTATACCATTTAATTGCCAAACATCAAGACTTTAAGATTGCACTTGAAGAGCTCATTGTGAAGCTTAAAGAGCTTAACAAGCAATACGAGCCTTTGGGTTTAGATTTGAATACTGCCAACAATTTTATTGAAGGTCATGTACGCCATGCCGAAGGTTTTTTAGAGAACCTTACAGGTATTCTAGCTTCTGGTTATGTAAGTACCGAAGGAATTTTACAAGCAGCGCGTGAAATTTTAGCTTCTATTGGCGAAACTCATTCAGCTTTTGCATTTACTAATATTCTGCAAAACATGGGCATTAATGCCACTTTGGTTGATTTAAGCGGCTTTCATGATCATGAGCCATACACTATTGACCAGCGTATAAAACAGGCGTTTAAAGATATTGACTTTGCAAATACTATTTGTATTGCCACCGGGTATACAAAAGGCACAGAGGGTATTATGCGTGAGTTTGACCGTGGATATTCTGAGGTTACCTTCAGCAAGATAGCCGTTGCAGTGCAACCTCAGGAGGCCATCATTCACAAAGAATACCACCTTTGCTCGGCAGATCCGGTTTTGGTTGGCGTGCACAACTGCTCACCTGTAGGTTTCACAAATTATGACGTAGCCGATCAACTGGCCGATGTGGGTATGGAAGCTATTCACCCGAAAGCATCAAAACCCCTTGAAATAAATAATATCAACCTGCGTATAAAAAACACCTTTGAGCCAGAGCACCCGGGAACTTTGATTACACGCGAATACATATCTCCTGAGAAAAAGGTTGAGGTTATTACGGGCACCAATAAGCTGATTATGGTTGACATTTACGACCCGCTTATGGTTGGAAATGTGGGCACCGACCTACACATTATGCAAATTTTTGCCGATAATGGTGTTAGCTACAACTTTAAGGCAACCAGTGCCAACAGCATATCAATAGTGATTTGGGAAAAGGATTACACCGACAAGCTGTTCCAGGATCTGCAAACAAATTTTGAGAAGGTGACCGTTGAAAAAGTTGCCATAGTTTGCCTTATTGGCTCTAATATGGATCAGCCAGGCCTACTGGCACGTGCAGCCAATGCATTGGCTCAGGACGGTATTAACATTAAGAGTGCAGGGTTTGCACTGCGCCAGGTAAATATTCAGTTTTTAGTAAACCGCGAAGACTTTGATAATGCAGTTATAGCGTTAAACAAAGGCATGGCATAATTAAAGGCAAAATTCAATAAGCATAGAGTGTAAAGTTTTATACAAAAGTGTTAAACTTTACACTCAATGCTTATTTGCTCCTCAATAATAAAGGGGTTATGTAACTTTTTCATAGCTCTCTTTCATCTCTTTTCTTTTTTGCGCATTTTTAGATTGATTTAAACAAAAACTCAAACTCAAAATGCGTAAAGTTTTACTCTTAAGCTTGTTTTCAGCAGCAAGCATGAGCGTTTTTGCTCAAAAAGCTGCTAAAAAACCGCTCGACCATTCGGTTTATGACGGCTGGCAAGCAGTCGCCAACCAAATTATAACTAATGATGGCAAATGGGTGGCCTATGTGGTTAAACCACAACAAGGTGATGCCAATATGGTAATCACGTCCTCAAAAAACACCGGTAAATTCACAGTTACACGTGCTGATACGGCACGTTTCACTGCCGATTCAAAATATGCTGTATTCCTGATACGCGCTCCCTACGCAGTAACCAGAGCAGCACGAATTAAAAAGAAACGCCCTGATGAAATGCCGAAAGACACCCTAGGCATTTTAACACTTGGCGGTAACGCTATTACAAAAGTTGCTGGTGTACGTTCGTTCAAAATTGCAGAGAAAGCTCCGGTATTTGCTTATCTGGCACCCTCTGACACTGTTCGCCGCCCGGCTGCTGGCGATACTTCACGCAGGGCCGTTGCCAACACAATAGCCCCACCAACCCGAGAAGGTGCCGATTTAACCATTAAACAGTTAGTCAACAATAAACAGCGTACGTTTAAGTATGTCACAGAATACCAATTATCTAAAGATGGTAAATATGTAGCCTACGCCGTAACTGCCCCACGCCGTAACAAAGAAAATGTCCTGTCGGGCGTTTATCTTTACGAAATTGACAAAGATGCTGTTAAAAAAATAAGCACCGGACGCGGCACCTATAAAGCTTTGGCTTTTGACGAAAATGGAAAACAACTTGCCTTCGCAGCCGAAAAAAATCCGGAGCGTGCGCGTGTTAAGCCTTATAAACTTTACTACTACAACACTGGAAAAGATAGCGCTGTAGTAATAGCCGGTGCTGATATGGGCGGCATGAAACCAAAATGGGCTGTTAGCGGCGACGGACGTATTTACTTTAGTAAAAGCGGTAACAATTTATTTTTTGGAACAGCGCCGATTCCAAAGCCTATAGATACTTCGCTGGTTGAATTTGAGACTGCAAAACTCGATGTATGGAATTACAAGGATGAATACTTACAACCGCAACAATTAAGAACGCTTCAACGTGATTTGCGTCGTAACTACCTCGCTGTTATTCGTCCGAATGAAGGCGACCGTAAAGTAGTTCAACTTGCCGATCAGTTCATTGAAAACATATCGCAGCCAATGAGCAATGATGCCCGTTACGTGCTTGGGGTAACCGATACTGGTAGCCGTGTACAATCTCAATGGGAAGGCGGAGGCCGTTCAGAAGCGTATTTGATTGATACCAAAACCGGCGAACGCAAAAAAATCATTGACCGTACAAAAGCTCGATACCAATTTTCAACGGGCGGTAACTATGTTGTTTGGTTCGACTCAAAAGATCAAAACTACTATAGCTACAACATGGCTAATGGCAAAAAAGTAAATCTTACTAAAGCATTAGGGGTTAAAGTTGGCGATGAGGATAACGACGTACCAGATGATCCATCACCTTATGGAATTGCAGGCTGGACCACCGGCGATAAGAACGTTTTGATTTATGATCGTTACGATATTTGGAGCATTGACCCTGCAACAGGAGCTTCAACAAGCGTTACTAATGGCGCCGGCCGTAAAAATAAATTAGTGTTCCGCTATGTATCACCTAATGCAGCCGGAGGTCGTTTTGGTGGCTTTGGCGGCGGTGATGAAGATGATCGTTACATTTCTACCAAAAAACCTTTAATCCTTTCTGTCCAAAACGAAGAAAGTAAGCAATGGGGATATTACACGCAATCATTCGGTGCAAAAAAAGCACCGCAAATGGTAGTGATGGGTCCGTTTAGCTACGGCAGCGTTAATAAGGCAAAAAACGCCGACGTATATATTTATACTAAAGGCAGCTTTGATAAATCGCCCGACTTATACGTATCAACTGATTTAAAAAAGGAAACCAAGCTAAGCGCAATTAATCCGCAGCAAGCCAATTACAATTGGTTTACCGCAGAACTTGTACACTGGACCACACCAAAAGGCTACAAATCAACAGGTGTACTTTACAAGCCAGAAGACTTTGACCCGAACAAGAAATACCCTATGCTGGTGTATTTTTATGAAAAGGTTTCTGACGGATTGTATGGCTACCAATCTCCGGCTCCTACCCCATCACGACTACCTATTTCTTACTTCGCAAGTAATGGTTATCTGGTGTTTACACCTGATATTAGTTATGAAGTTGGCCACCCGGGGCAATCAGCTGTTGAGTTTATTAACTCAGGTGTTGAAGCACTGAAGAAAAACCCGTGGGTTGACGGTAAGCACATTGGCATACAAGGACAAAGCTGGGGCGGTTATCAGGTTGCATACCTCATTACTCAAAATGACATGTATGCAGCAGCATGGGCTGGCGCACCGGTAGCAAATATGACATCGGCTTACGGTGGTATACGTTGGGAAAGCGGTGTAAACCGTCAGTTCCAATATGAAAAAACTCAGAGTCGTATTGGTGCTACCTTGTGGGAAAAACCTGAATTGTACATCGAGAACTCACCTTTATTCCATTTCCCTAAAGTTAACACACCGGTTGTTGTAATGGCTAACGATGCCGACGGAGCTGTGCCTTGGTACCAGGGTATTGAAATGTTTACTGCTTTACGCCGTTTAGGCAAACCTGTTTGGATGCTTCAATATAATGACGAAGCACATAATTTAGTGCAGCGTAAAAACCGTAAAGACATTACCATACGTGAAGCACAGTTCTTTGACCACTTCCTTAAAGGCAAACCAATGCCAGTATGGATGGACAAAGGTGTGCCTGCCGTTGATAAAGGCAAAGATTGGGGCTTGGCCATTAGCGATAGCGCCAAGTAATCATCAAACACATAAAACACAAATGCCCTTTCATTCAGAAAGGGCATTTGTGTTTTATAGCAATAATTATAACTGCTGGATAAATCTTGGCTTACGTTACAAATAGTAATGCTTGATTTGGTTCAAGCGATCATCAAGCTCATATATCCAGGGGGTTGCAGTAGGTATATCTAGTTTCGAAACTTCATCGTCACTTAAATTATCAATATACTGCACCAAAGCCCTTAAGCTATTGCCATGTGCACAAATAATAACCTTTTGGTTTTGCCTTAGTGCAGGCACGATGGTTTCATGCCAAAAGGGTAAAGCCCTCGTCATTGTTTCACTTAAGTTTTCAGTAAGGGGTAATTCACGGTAAGTTAAATCGTTGTAACGCAAATAATGGCCCGGAAAACGTTCATCATCTTCCGTTATTGCAGGCGGATGTTCACGTGGATCGCGGCGCCACTTGTGTACCTGTTCTTCACCGTACTTATCTATGGTTTCCTGTTTGTTTAGCCCTTGCAATGCACCATAAAAGCGCTCATTTAACCGCCATGATTTTTGTACGGGTATCCATAAATGATCTAACTCTTCTAATACGTTATGCAACGTTTTGATTGACCGCTTGAGCACCGATGTAAAGCCAACATCAAAGGTAAAGCCATGTTCTTTCAATAGCTTTCCGGCATGCCTTGCCTGCCTTACTCCTTCTTCTGACAAGTCAACATCAGTCCACCCGGTAAAACGGTTCTCTTTGTTCCACTCACTTTCACCGTGCCTTAATAGTACCAATTGTAAAGCCATATGCCACATAACGCTTGCAAGCTAAAGGGGTTTGTCATTTTGTTGTGATTTGATATTTAATAGTTTATATTGCCATCACTAACCGTTTATAAACCTGGTTTAAATTATGATTCCAACTACCCATGTGGTGGTAAAGGATGGCACCGCCAATCCTGCACCGCTAGGCCTTTGTGCTTTTGGCCTTACTACCGTTTTACTGAACATTCATAATGCTGGCTTCACCGAGTTAAGCTCCATGATTTTAGCAATGGGCATTTTTTATGGCGGCCTGGCACAAGTAGTTGCCGGTATAATTGAGGCTAAAAAGAACAACACTTTTGGCCTTACAGCCTTTACTTCCTACGGCTTTTTCTGGCTATCATTGGTAGCGCTCATAGTTATGCCAAAATTGGGTTGGTGCGAACCTGCAAGCAACGGCAGCATGGTTGCTTATCTTAGCATGTGGGGCATTTTTACATTATGTCTTTTCTTTGGCACCTTGCGACTTAGCAGAGCCTTGCAATTCGTATTTGCCTCATTAGTCATTTTGTTTGGGTTACTGGTTTGGGGTGATGCAAGTGGAGATACCGGAATAAAGCATTTGGCCGGTTATGAGGGAATAATTTGTGGTGCATCGGCTATTTATACAGGCATTGCCGGTGTACTTAATGATGTATATGGCAAAACAATATTACCTATTGGGCCGGTTGAAGCAAAATAAGCTACATTATTGTTAAGTTTGCCTTGTGAAGGATTACAAAAAATATTACATGATAGGTGCTACGCCGCAAGAAATTTATGCGGCTATAACCAACCCCATAACCATACAACTTTGGACCGGCGAACCGGCAGAAATGTCAACCGAGCCAGGTAGTGAATTTAGTATGTGGGACGGCAGTATTGTTGGCAAAAACATTGAATTTGAAGAAGGCAAAAAGATTGTTCAACAATGGTACTTTGACGGGCAGGACGAACCTTCAATAGTTACCATAAAACTGCACGCCGACAAAAACGGAACCTCATGTGAGCTAAGGCATACAAACATACCCGACGAAGCTTATGATGATATTGTGGACGGTTGGAACACCGTATACTTCAGCAGTATAGCTGAGTTTTATGAAAGTATTTAATAAAAAAAGGCCTGCTTAATTAAGCAGGCCTTTTTTGGTGTTGAATTTATTCTCTATTAATAAAGAGTAAACTCTACACGACGGTTTTGCTGACGACCGGCAGCAGTTGCATTTGATGCAATAGGCTGGTTTTTACCATAACCTACAGCTTCAATACGTGATGCATTTGCGCCTTTGCTTACCAAATAAGCTTTGATTGATTCAGCTCTGTCTTTTGATAATCTCATGTTCAACTCAGCCGAACCGGTGTTATCGGTATGGCCTGCAAGTTTTAAACTGAAGTTTTTATCGATTAATAATTGAGCTACACGATCAAGGCTTGGGAATGATTTAGGACGGATTGTAGCTTTACCTAAGTCAAACTCAAGATTAGCAATTGCGTCTTTAACTACTTTTTTATCTTCCTCAGTTACATAAACCTTAGTTACCGGAGCAGGTAGCGGACAACCCGAACCGTCAACTTTAGTACCTGGAGGCGTGTTAGGACATTTATCGTTCACATCTAATACACCATCACCATCAGAGTCAACTGTTAAACGGGCGATGTTTGAATTAGTAGTATTTAAATCTTCACGTAGTTTTTGATTTTCAGCTTTTTGCTGATCCAATTGCATTTGCAATGCACGTTCGGCCATTAAATACTCGGTGCGCATTGAATTAACCGGGTTGTGAGTAGCTAATTGTGGTTTTGATTTTCTGCCTAAAGCAAACTCTAAACCGGCGTGAGCGTATGAAAACTTGTCATTACGGCCACCGTAGTTGTAACCATCAAGGTTGTCGCTTTGAACGAAGTTAACCTGGTAACCCAAATCTAAATTTATACCCGGAGCAAGGTTTACTTTTAAACCGGCACCCAGGGGAATATAAAATTGTTGGTAATCATCTGTACGGGTTGTTGGTGATGATGCACCTTGTGCGTACAATGATGTGCTGTAATTCATGCTACCACCACCAACGCTCAGGTATGGTTGCATAAAGCTTTTATGATTTTTCCAGTTGATGTTAGCCAGCGTAATATTAGCGCTGATGTCAACTGCATATTTAATCTTCGTTTCAAAGCGTTGAAAAGGATTTATACCATCAGGGTTAGTTCCTTGTACGTGTCCTCTGAAAAAGTTAGCTTGTAAGCCAAAAGAGTGTAGTATTTGTTTTTTTACATAACCACCGTATCCCCATCTTTCATTAGGTGTTTTGTAATCTTCGCTTCCTCTGAAAATAGTATAAGGTGACATCATACCTCCATGAGCACCAATTGACCATGTTCTGAAATTCTTCTCGCCTGAAAATGGCTGTACATAATTTTTAGTAGAATCGGGAGTTTGTGCAAATAATTTGCTGCTAACTACCACTCCTGTGAGTAGCAGTCCGGCTTTTCTTAAATGTAGCTTCATAAATACAATGTTGATTTTTTACTTAGAGCGCTTGTGTCGCTCTGTTGGAATTTTAAATTCAACATTGATGCCATGTAGCTATTTAAACGTGTTGTAACATGTTAAATAACATATTAAAAAATGATTAAAATCATGAACAATAATTCTGTAAATGAGACGTTTAATTATTTATTATAATTTACATCCAAAAGTTGTAAAACAACAAAGCCGGAATTTTAACTCCGGCTTTTGTCTTTCTTTTAGGTGTGTGCTTAAGTATACAAGTTGGATTTAAGCCATTACAGTAAGCATATTTAAAACAGGACTTACTAAGCTCAATTCACCCTCTGTTTTGATTAACCCCTCGACATCTGCATGCTTTAACGCCTTGGTAAAAAGTTTCCATGCAATATGATCGGGCATGCATATGTAAGCGGCCGGGGGTACCATAGCCATGTTGTTTATAAAGCGCCAGCCTGCTAATGTCTTTTCAATATACCAAATGTCGCCGCCCTCTCCCATTACTTCAACCTTAACAATGGTGCCCACCACAGCGTCTGCAGACCTGTAAGCGTTTGGTAACGCTTTCATGAAAGTTTCAATACACGGATGAAACAACTCTGCCGACATCAACTCCTGCTGCAACCCGAGTGCTTCACGTATCTGTTGTTGATGGTGCCACTTTTCTGTGTACTCTCTTGCTATGTGAAACCAGTTTTGCGACTCGCTCTCCCCCGCCCAGGCTACCGAAAACATTGCCGGCGTAAAGGGTTCTAATTTTTCAAGGCATTCAATGTACTCTTTCCCCGTAGTCTCTAACATTTGCAATAACAACCGCGGACTAATACGCTTATAAGCCAATACCCAAATGGTATTTAAGTCGTTAAGATAGTTAACCAAATCACGATAACTGCTGATGTTTACAGGAGGGTCACCTCTGAATCCATCGCGTAAAATTGATAACGTACGCAAGTTACCGTCAAGCAAATGTGCCGCAATATCTTTTATAGTCCACTGCGGTGAAAGAGTCGGCGAATCCCAGGCGTCAATAGATAATGGCCTTAAAACATCAAGAAGCAGTTGATCAAGCTTGGCAAATAAATGCAGTGTCGGAATCGGAACCTGAGTACTCATAAAACACTTTGAACTTTACAACGCACTTTTTTCAAGTGCCTGGCTAATATCTGCTATAATATCATCAACTTTTTCTAAACCGGTTGATATACGAATCAAACCCGGGGTAATTCCTACCGCGGCACGCTGCTCATCAGTAAGCTTTGAATGGGTTGTACTGGCCGGATGCGATGCTATACTGCGGCTATCACCCAGGTTAGCAGTAACTGATAACATATTCAGGTTATCTAAAAATTTACGGCCCGCATTTAACCCACCCTTTATTTCAAAGCATAATACACCACCGCCAGCGGCCATTTGCTTTTTGGCAATTTCATATTGAGGATGCGAAGGCAAAAAAGGATATTTCACCCAGCTAACCTGCGGATGGCTTTGTAAGGCTTCGGCTACTTGAAGTGCATTTTCGCAGTGACGTTGCATACGCACGTCAAGCGTTTCAAGACTTTTACTTAACACCCACGCGTTAAACGGCGATAATGATGGCCCTGTATTACGGCAAAATAGATAAATCTCCTTAATTAAATCTTCACGTCCAACGATAACGCCTCCCATTACACGGCCCTGGCCGTCAATCCACTTGGTGGCAGAATGTACTACTAAATCGGCACCAAAATCGGTTGGGCGCTGAAGTAAAGGTGTGGCAAAACAATTATCTACATTAAAAACAAGCTTGTGCTTTTTGCAAAACTGTCCTACCCATTCCAAATCTAAAATTTCGAGCTGAGGATTCGTAGGTGTTTCCAGGTAAACCATTTTAGTGTTAGGCTGCACAGCTGCTTCCCAGGCTGCGTTATCATTGGCAGGCACAAGGGTGCAGGTAATACCGTACTTAGGTAAATATTTAGTAACAACAGTAAAGGTGCTTCCAAATACCGAGCTGCAGCATATTAAATGGTCACCCTGTTGCAGCAGCGCAAACATTGATGAGAAAACTGCGCTCATGCCGCTTGATGTTGCAAAACCGGAATCGGCATTTTCAAGTGCGCACATTTTAGCAATAAATTCATCAACCGTTGGGTTGCTGAAACGGCTGTAAATGTTTGCCTCAGTTTCATCAGCAAAGGCTGCGCGCATGGCTTCAGCTTCGTCAAACGTAAAACTGCTGGTTAAGTATAAAGGTGTTGAGTGTTCCTGTTGTAGTGTTTTGGCAGCCCTTATGCGTATTGCTTTACTTAAGGGATGCAAATGATCTGTTGACATCTGTTTGATTTTTAATAATTAAACGGCAGGGTGAATAAACACCTTCCACGATATTTCGGCACCGGCCTTTTCAAGCGTGGCAGCTACCGAGCAGTATTTATGTAAAGATAATTCAACGGCCCGTTTAGCCTTATCCTCATCAATGTTACCTTTTAAATGAAATTCAATAGTAATGTTTTGCCACAAAGAAGGTTCAACACCAGCCTCGCGGTCGCCATTAATTTTCATGCTGTAATCAAGCACTTCCTGGCGTTGCTTTTTAAGTATGCTTATCACATCAATAGCCGAGCAACCTCCCAAACCCATAAGCAACATTTGCATAGGGCGCACACCATAATTCTGGCCGCCACTTTCAGGGCTGCTATCCATTTTAATACTATGGCCGTATTCGTCTTTGGCTTCAAAGCCATAATCGCCGCTTACGCGTACCAATTCTATCTGAGGCATAATCTTCTTGCTTTGTAAAAAGGCTAAATTATTATTTTGAGTTGAAAGTTTTGTTTACAGTCTATAAAAATGATAGATTTATCTCCACGTTTTCCCATGAAAAGTTTGCTTTTATTGTTAGGGCTGTGTTTATCATCAATTTTATGCATGGCTCAGCAAAATCTGCTGTCTTATGATGACCTTGTGTATCTTATAAATAACAACTTACAAAAAGCTGATGATTTTATGCAAAGCAAGGGGTACACTCTTTTAAAATCAAAAAAAGCTACCAACCTAAAGTACCATATGGCTTTACCCGGTAATTCATCTACCGATGTTGAGTTACGTGCCGATGGCAGACGCTTATATATTTACATAGCAACCGACGAATTGCAGCAGCTTAATCTCGTTAACAACTCCATTGCTCCCTACTTACTGGGAGCCGAAGAAACATCGGGCGTAGTTAATTACAAGGTGAAAGACTTGGGTAACATTTATATAATGGTTACTGATAAGGTGCCTTTCAATCCCATAAAAAAAGATTACGACATACGCATCGTGTCTGATAGAAATATTACTGCTTACAACTAATCATTCTTTATTCATAAAATGGCCCTAAACTATATTTGGATTGCCTTATTCATCATTGCATTTTTTGTAGCTCTTGCTAAACTTATTTTTTTGGGCGATGTTGATGCCTTTCAGCATTTAGTTGAAGGGTTGTTTGATTCGACCCAAACAGCGGTAATGAGTATTGCCTTGCCTTTAATTGGCACTATGGCGTTTTGGCTGGGTGTAATGAATATTGGAGAGAAAGCCGGTGCGATCAGATTCTTGTCTCGTATTGTTGGCCCTTTTTTTAACCGGCTTTTTCCCGAAGTACCCAAAGATCATCCGGCTACAGGGCAAATGATGATGAACTTTTCGGCAAACCTGCTGGGGTTAGACAATGCCGCAACACCACTTGGTTTAAAAGCCATGGGCAGCCTTCAAGAACTTAACCCAAGTAAAGACACGGCGTCAAATGCACAAATTATGTTTTTGGTGCTTCACACATCGGGGCTTACCCTGTTGCCTGTGAGCATTATTGCACAAAGGGCTATATTTAAAGCTACCGACCCAACAGATATTTTTATACCATGCATTATAGCCACATATGTAGCCACCATTGTAGGTATGCTTGCCGTTGCTGTCAAACAACGTATTAATTTGATTAATAAAGTTGTACTGGCATGGATAGGTGGATTTACGGCGTTTATTGGATTGATAGTTTGGTACTTTTCGGCGTACTTATCAAAAGATGAGATAAGCATAGTGTCAAAAGTTGCAAGTAACCTTTTATTATTTTTAATACCTGTTGTTTTCATACTCGGCGCCTTATACAAAAAGGTA
>NZ_CAJYGQ010000009.1 GCF_913773635.1 uncultured Mucilaginibacter sp. | reverse complement strand
TGGTGGTACAACCTCTGTCCTGGTGTTTAGTGTAGTTGTTGATTCTGGTTCTTTACCAACTGCAATTCCTAAGCGTTTAAGGGTATCCGTTAAACGCCACGCAGCATCATAAGCCGGATCGGGCATGGCAACGCTGATGCTTTTTTTGGCCTTATCAACGGCATAAGCACCCCTAATATACATTTGCTTGTTGCCCACGGGCAAGTAGGCGTATGATTTATCGCCCGTGCCTGCACCAGACGTAGCAACTTCACTTTTAAAATTAAAATAAGGCATTGCTGGTGCTGTACGCAAAATTTTTACCGGGTTGCCTACTTCACCTGTTTCATATTTAATATCGAAAGTGTTTTCGCGCCAGCACAAGCCTGATGTACCTGCACCGTAATAATTACCTAAATCCTGCCATATCCAACCGTCAGGAACAGATTGCGTATCAAAGGCAGAATCATCGCCAATAATGCGGCCATTTACTTGTTTAATGCCGGCCTGCTGCAACGCGGTAACAAACCTGTTAATTATTCTGCTTTCCTCGGTTTCGGCCCAACGCCAACTGCCGAGGGTTGGGTCGCCGCCACCTTTTATAATAACGTCTCCGTTCAATACGCCGTTTGCATCAACTGTGCCGGTGTATCCAAGGCGAGTCTCAAATGTAAAATCCTGTCCAAGTAAATTATAAGCTGTTATTGATGTTACCGTTTTTAGGGTAGATGCAGGCGCAAGTCCCATATCTGGGTTATGTGTAAAAACAGTGGCACCGGTACCCGCATCAAGCACTGTTAATGATATAGATGCATAGCTGCACTGGGCATCTTTACTTAGCCGGGTAATAGCTGTTTGAAGTTTTTGTGCAAGGCTGCCTGTTGTTTTCTTTTGCGCCTGCGCTGTACTAAAAAATAATAAACTAATGATCAGAAAGTACGGTATCCTCATGCTTTACGTTGCGTTGTGATATAAAATATATAGGGATGCCGATGAGTACAATAATGAGGCCAGGCCAAGTGTAGTCGCTTTTGTAACGCAACAACAAACCGCAAAATGCTAAACCCATTATGATGTAGATAGCTGGCAAAACCGGGTAGCCAAAAGCCTTGTAAGGTCGCGGCGCATCAGGGCGTTTTATGCGTAAAATATAAATGCCGGCAATGGTAAGCATGTAAAATAATACCACAACAAATGAAATCATATCCAGCAAATCGCCGTAACGGCCGCTTAGGCAAAGCACGCTGGCCACAGCACATTGTATCCATAAGCCAAACTCAGGTACGGCGTTCTCATTGAGTGTGCCGGTTTTTTTGAAAAAAAGACCGTCTTTAGCCATGGTGTAATATACACGTGCACCGGCCAATATAAGGCCGTTGTTGCAGCCAAAGGTTGATACCATAATCATTAATGCAATTACAACAGTACCTATATTGCCAAAAATTACGGTTGATGCTGCTACAGCCACGCGGTCTTTTTCGGCCGAAGCAATTTCATTTAAAGGTAGTACAGCAGTATACATTACGTTAGCTGATACATAAATAACCGTAACTATTAAGGTACCCAAAAACAGGCTCAAACCTATGTTGCGTTGCGGGTTTTTCATTTCACCCGCAATAAAGGTTACATTGTTCCAGGCATCGCTGCTAAAAATAGAGCCTACCATAGATGCCGCAATAGCGCCCAGGGCGGCAGCCATGGTGTAGGAAGTTAAGCTGCCATCTTTTGCCAGTCCGCGCATATCCCAGGCGTTAGTCCAGTTGGCTGTCCAAACATCGCCCTTAAGCATAATAAAACCAAAAGCAATTAAACCAAACAAGCTGATAAGCTTGGTTAACGTGAACGTGGTTTGTATAAGTTTGCCGCCTTTAACACCCTTGGTATTGATGTAAGTAAGCAGGATAATGATGAGAATAGATACCACTTGCGCAGCGCTTATGGTTAAGGTAAACATGCCCCCAAACGGAATGCTTAATAAAATATTTTCTTCGCTTACAGCTGGTATAAGGTACGCCGCAAATTTTGAAAACGCCACACCAACTGCTGCAATGGTTCCCGTTTGTATTACAGCAAAAAAGCTCCAGCCGTATAAAAAAGCTACAAACTTGTTGTAAGCTTCTTTCAAATAAACATACTGCCCGCCGGCTTTTGGAAACATGGCACTCAATTCGCCATAGCTTACCGCTGCAGTAAGGGTCATAAACCCGGTAATGAGCCAAACGGCAATTAACCACCCCGATGAGCCAACGTTGCGTATAATGTCGGCACTCACAATGAAAATACCCGAGCCAATCATTGATCCGGCTACCAGCATAGTGCCATCAAGCAGGCCTAACTCGCTCTTTAATTTTGTTTGTGATGAGGGTTGTTCCATCAATAGTTATGTTTAAAGCCCTAATCTATTTAAAAAACTTCAAATTACTGGTGCCTGGCTGCAAATTGGCTTTACAGGCAGGCTGTATAACCAAGGTTTAATATTGCTGCAACAAAATAACCGCATAGCAAAAGATATTGAATAATTTAGCGGCAAGTAAATGACAGTAACTGCAATAACACTTATTATACTGGCCGGTGCCTATCTGGCCGGACTTTTAGGATCATTAACGGGCCTGGGCGGAGGTGTAGTAATCATTCCGCTGCTTACATTGCTGCTTAACGTAAACATTCATTATGCTATTGGTGCATCACTTGTATCGGTAATTGCTACATCATCGGGCTCGGCAGCAGCCTATGTTAAAGAAGGAATCACCAATGTAAGGCTGGGGATGTTTTTGGAGATAGCCACAACCATTGGCGCCATGATTGGCGCAGTACTGGCGCTTTATATGCAAACCAATGTGATTGCGGTAATATTTGGATTGATACTCATCTTTTCGGCATTAATGTCGCTTAAAAATAAAAAAGAGCAAATTGAAACCAAACCTAATCTTTGGTCTGAAAAGCTCAATTTAAACAGTTCCTTCCCGTCAGCAAACGGGGTAGTAAGCTATAATGTAAAAAATGTGGGCGGTGGATTTTTCATGATGTTGTTTGCCGGCGTTATATCAGGACTGCTGGGTATAGGTTCGGGAGCTTTAAAGGTAGTTGCCATGGATGGTGTTATGCGCATTCCGTTTAAGGTATCAACCACTACCAGTAATTTTATGATTGGCGTTACTGCCGCTGCAAGTGCTGTTGTATACCTGCAACGCGGCTATATAGACCCGGGCTTATCCATGCCTGTTGTAATTGGCGTTTTACTCGGGGCACTTACGGGGTCAAAAATTTTGGTGCACACATCATCGGCGGGTTGGCTGCGCTGGGTTTTTGCTGTAATTGTCACCTTTTTAGCTGTGCAAATGATTTATAATGGCTTAAACCACAAAATATGAGTTTAACGCAGCCTAAATTACATGATACTGATATACAGCGAATAATAGGCTGGATACTGCGAGTTGGTGTAATACTATCAATGCTTGTTGTGTTTATTGGCGGCTGTGTATATTTGTACAGGCACGGAGCCGAAACAGTGCATTATAAAGAATTTATTGGCGTTCCGGGATTTGTACATTCGGCATCGGGCATATGGCATGGCATACTTACTTTCAGAGGAAGGGCCATTATACAGGCCGGCATTGTTTTATTGATTGCTACGCCTGTTGTCCGGGTCATATTTTCGGCTATTGGTTTTGCACTAGAAAGAGATTGGCTGTATACCGTTATTACCCTTGTAGTACTTGTAATAATAGCTGCCAGTGCACTAACCGGCCATGCAGGCTAAAAATTTTAGCGGCGCCTTGACCGCTTGAATAATTAAGATATAAACCAGGCAATCTTGATAAACAGATTGCGTTTTGTTAAATACAAATGAAGAAATTACTTTTTATACTGGCACTAATATTAAGCTTGCCTCAGGTATATGCCCAGGCTGCCGAGCCGGGAATTTACCGCATTGCATTAAGTAAATTTACACTTTACTATAACCGCAATCAGCCTGATAGCATCTTTAACATGTTTGCGGCAGATGTAAAGAAAGATTTACCAATGCTGAAAAACCGTGAGATGATCAGCGAGCTGCAGGTGCGTTCGGGGCGGTTACAGCGTGCAACCTTCACCACACTTAATGAGGGCATAGCCACCTACCGTGCCGATTTTCAGCGCGCTGTATTATCCATGCAGATAAGCATAAACGGCGCTGGTAAAATTGGCGGATTGTTGTTTGATAACTACCGTGGACAAAATATAGTTAAACCGGTTGATGACCCGTACACCACTGAAACTCCGCTTGAGTTAAAAACATTATCGGGTGCTATACGTGGCACACTGGCCATGCCTAAGCAAGCAAGTGGTAAGGTGCCGGTTGTTTTAATTATACCATCATCAGGACCTACAGACCGCGATGGCAATAAACTAAAACTGAATCAACAACCCGACACCTATAAATTGATAGCCTTTGCGCTGGCTAAAAATGGTATCGCCTCATTGCGTTATGATAAGCGTTTAACGGGTGAGGTTATTACACCAGCTAAAGAAACGCAACTACGTTTTGATGATTACATTGATGATGCGGTGATGCTGGCAGGTGCATTACGAGAGGATGAGAGGTTTTCAAAGGTGGTGTTGCTTGGCCATAGCGAAGGATCATTGGTAGGTATGCTTGCCGCGGTAAGCCAGCCTGTAAACGGATTTATATCTGTTGAAGGTGAAAGCTTGCCTGGTGACAAGCTGATGTCTGAACAACTGAAAAATCAGCCTGATTACATTACAAAAGGCTTTAAGCAAATTACTGATAGCTTACGCCGTGGTAAAACCTATGATAAGGTAGATCCTTCACTTTACAGTATTGCACGTGTAAGCGTTCAGCCGTATTTAATGACCTGGATGCGCTTTGACCCTGTAAAGGAGATAAAAAAAGTTAAAGCACCAACACTTATTATACAAGGTACAACTGACCTGCAGGTAAGCGCTGCCGATGCAGAACGTTTGAAAAAAGGAAAATCAGATGCAAAAGTTGTGATGATACCCGGCATGAACTACGTGCTTAAAGAAGCCCCTGCGGCTCAAGCTGCTAACCTTGCCACTTACAATCAGTCGGGGTTACCGGTAAAGCCTGAATTGGTGAGTGCTATAACCGACTTTGTAAAATCAATAAAGTAATCAAGGTTTCAAAAAGCCTTGATTACTTTATTGATTTGTATTTACTTGCAATAATTACTATTGCTTAATATATTCCTGTGGGCCAATACAATTAGCATTTGGGCCGCAAATATTATTAAGATTGAGTTTGGTGCGGGTATCATTAAAGCGGAAACTGTATGGCTGTGTTGATTGAAGCATTTCTCCTTTAACAAGGTTGTCCTCATTTGTAACAGTAGCATTGCTTTCTTTGGTGTAAGGTATTATATCATAAAGCTCAAGCCCGTTCTCACTAACAATCCGGTATTTTGAAACTTGCTTAGAGTTGTAGCTTTTTATAGCTCCTGTATTTTCATCAATATAATAACTGGTAAATGTAACCATGTTATTTGGGCCAAAAATTACCCGCACCCTTGCGCCTGCTGCCGAGCTGATGTTATTAACGGCGACCCAGGTGCCTTCAAGCTCTTTTTGACTTTTAGAAGCTTTACTTTCTTTTTTACAGGATGCTACGGCAATACTAAGCAGTAAAACGAGCATAGCAATAAACTTTGGTTTCATGTGTGATACTTGGTTTATTGCTATACGTTAGTACATGCCCGAGTGCTACAGCTAAGCTGTAATTTATAATATCTCCACTAAATCGCTGAACTTGTTAATTACCGCTACCGGCTGCCCATCGTTTACTTGACCAAAGCCATATGTGGCAAATATAATTGGCACGCTTGCTTTGGTTGCGCTGTCATAATCGCCTTGTGTGTCACCTACGTATACCGGTGCTTTAAGATTGTAGTCATTTACCACGTCAATAATATTTTGGAACTTGGGTTGACCCTTGGTTCCGTAGCATTGATGGCCCACAAAAACATGCTCTAATTGGTTAAGCCTTAAAAATGTTTCAATGTAACCACACTGGCAATTGCTCACCACAAACAACTTATATTTACTTTGCAGGTAGTTCAATGTGCTTTTTAATTCAGGATACAATTCTCCGCCTTTTGTATTGAGTACTTCCAATTCGTACTTTGCACATCTGCGTTTAAATTCCTCGCGCACTTCAGGCTCAAGGTAAGGAAACAGTTTTTCAAAAATAGCATTGTAAGCCATGCCGGTAATTGACCGCACCGTTTGCTGCGTTATATCATCTTTTATATAGTCAACCTCCAGCTTTGCCTTCTGCCATGCAGTTGCCACATTGGCTGTTGAATCCCAAAGTGTTCCGTCAAGGTCAAAAATAATACTGTCGTATCTTTCTTTTAAATGGTTATTCATAGCGGCGGTAAAAGTAAAAGTTTAACCCGGCCCGTGTTGTGTTTGCCCGCATAAACTTACATGGTACAAACATAACCGGCTTATTTTGCATTGTATGCCATGTAAAGTACTTGTATTTTACGCCGTTTATTACATCTAACTTATGCGTCACGGATTTTTGCAGTTTTCGTTGTTTTTGGCCACAGCCAGTATTTTATTGGATATATATGTATACCACGGATTTAAGCCGCTGCTTAAAAGTTGGAGTAAAACCGCCCGCCGCACTTTATTATATATCTACTTTGGAATAAATATAGGCGTAGCTGTAGCGCTGCTGCTCAGTTTAACCAATGCCGGTAAACCGCCAGGTATGACGGTGATGCACCAGTGGTTGTTAAGCATATTTATTACGTTGCTGGTTACAAAGGTGATATTTGCCTTAGTACTGCTGTTTAATGATGTATACCGGCTGATAGTTGCACTTTCTACCAAAAAGGAAGATAGGGTAAATGGAGAAGGTTTTTTGCCTCAACGCAGAAAATTTGTGAGCAAGGCGGCTATCACAGCAGCTGCTATTCCTTTTGCATCATTTTGGTATGCAATGCTTAAGGGCAAGTATGATTATAAAGTACACAAACATACCTTATATTTTGAGGATTTGCCCGAGGCGTTTGATGGCTTTACCATAACGCAATTGTCTGATATACATTCAGGTAGTTTTGATAATGCAGACGCTGTTCAAAGAGGTATCGATCTAGCTAATGCTCAAAAGTCAGACCTGTTTGTATTTACCGGTGATTTGGTGAACAATGTGTCGTCAGAAATTGAACCTTACATACACCGTTTCAAGCAGCTTAAGGCACCATACGGACAATTTTCAATTTTAGGTAATCATGACTATGGCGATTATGTACAATGGCCTAACGATGAAGCTAAAAAAGCTAACTTAATGAAGTTGCATCAGCACCACCGTGCAATGGGCTTCAGGTTAATGCTCGACGAAAATATAAAGCTTGAAAAAAACGGACAAGCCATTTCATTAATTGGTGTACAAAACTGGGGCAGGGGCTTTATACAGGTTGGTAATCTCGATAAAGCTTTAAAAGGAGTAAGTACAACAGATTTCAAAATACTGCTATCGCATGACCCTACACATTGGGAAGAGATTGTTCGATATCATCCAGCTAACGTACACCTTACTCTGTCAGGACATACACATGGTGCGCAGTTTGGGGTTGAAACCGATAAATTCAGGTGGAGCCCTGTAAAATACCGCTATCTTGATTGGGCCGGTTTGATGGTTGAAAAGGGCAGGCATCTGTATGTTAACCGTGGCTTTGGCTTCCTGGCCTTTTCGGGCAGGTTAGGTATATGGCCGGAGATTACTGTAATAGAATTAAAAAAGGGTAAACCCGCTTAACTTCTATTTCTCATTGGTTAACATAACCTTAGTTTATACAACTTTTTCTGATGGCTTGCGTAAACGTAATGGTTTGCTATTGTATGGCAGTTTCTAAAACGATGCAAGGCTAAATTGCCTGTTCGGATTATTTAAAAACATTTACAAAACAAGTGTACTCTTTTTGTAAAAATTGCTTGCAATTTCAAAAAATGATTATATTTATGCAATCATTACTATTACAACACTTTTAAACATGGGAGATTTTGACAACAGAGAGAGGGATGAAGTTTTCTCGAAAAAGGTAAGGGCCGGCAAGAGAACTTATTTTTTTGATGTAAAGGCAACGCGTTCAAACGACTATTACATCACTATAACTGAGAGTAAAAAGCGTTTGGAAGATGGAGCTTTTGTGAAACACAAAATCTTTCTTTACAAAGAGGATTTCGAAAAATTTGCCGAGGGTTTAAAAGATACGGTTGACTACATTAAAGCCAACCAGGAAGTAGTAGAAAAACGCTACGAATTCAGCGAACTAAATGAAATTACCAAAGCTGCAGGCGTTGCCGGTGCAACTGAGGAAGACTTTTCTTTTTAAGGGACTTTTATACTAACCAAATCAAAAAAGCCCGTGATGTACATCACGGGCTTTTGTATTTTACTGCGTTTATTATTGCCTGAAAGCAGAATAGGTGCTCATGCCTATAATTCCGGCTATAAAAACTAACGCGTATATTGATAGAATTACAATAGTAACTATACCAATAAACTTAAAGCACGATTTTAGTTTACCAAAGGCTTCGGCAAGCTCAGCACTGTTTGCAAATAATATTGCTTTTTTAGCTTTGCTACTAAACTGAAACAGGTACAAAGTTGGGAAAAAGTAAAAAATGGCAATTAGTACATACATAACAGTCATAACCCCTTGTACCGAGCCTGCCATAGGGTTGCCTCCCATTGCACTAAGGCTTGACATAATTGATGATATAAACGAACCAAGCAATAAAAGCAAGGCGCACATAATAAAACCAATGATGCTTAAAAAATTGCCCCATTTGGCAATTATCTGAATGTAATACTGCGCCTCATCGGTTAAAAACATTTTGTGTTCTGGCTCGGGCACAGGTGAGAAGGTTTCGATAGGTTTGTCTTCCATTTTATTGTGTTTAGTGTTTTAGAGTGATGCTGATAAAACTATAAAACAATAAGTTATAAAACAATACTATTGAAGCCAGACCATTAAATATTCATGATAGATACAGCAATGGTAAAGTAAATGATTAAACCGGTAACGTCAACCAGCGTTGCCACAAAAGGAGCGGAGGATGTTGCAGGGTCTAACCCCAGTTTTTTAAGTAATAAAGGCAACATTGATCCAGCCAGTGACCCCCATAACACAATGCCAACCAGGGCAAAAGCTACTGTAAAGCCAACCGCCATCCAATGAGGCCCGTATATGTTACTGAAAAGTGTCCATACAAAAATTCGTATAAAGCCAATTAGCCCCAGCGTAATACCTAAGAGTAAGCCTGATACAATTTCGCGACGCATAACTCTCCACCAATCGGCCACGGTAACCTCACCAAGGGCCATAGCCTGTATTATGAGTGTTGATGCCTGAGAACCGCTGTTTCCGCCGCTTGAAATAATAAGAGGAACAAAAAGGGCCAGCACAACAGCTTTGGCTATCTGTCCTTCAAAATAGCCCATTGCCGTAGCCGTAAGCATTTCGCCTAAAAAAAGAATGATAAGCCAGCCTACACGTTTCTTAACGAGTTTTAGCAGTGGCATATCCAGGTAAGGCTCATCAAGCGCTTCGGTACCACCAATTTTTTGAATATCTTCAGTGTATTCTTCGTTAGCAATCCACAAAATATCGTCAACAGTAACAATACCCAGCAGTATGTTATTATCATCAGTAACAGGTAACGCCACCCTGTTATTCATCCTGAATATGTTTATGGCTTCCTCCTGCGGGTCATTCACATTAAGGGCAATAAGGCGGTCGTCAACAAGATCGCTTACCTTGGTGGCAGGGTCAACCAGTAGTATTTCCCGTATACGTATATCATCCAACAGTACGCCGTTGTCATCAATAACGTAAATTACATCAATGGTTTCAGAGTTTTTACCGTAACGGCGTATGTGCGAAAGTACCTGAACCACATCCCAGTTTTTTTTCACGGCAATGTAGTCGGGAGTCATCAGTCGGCCAACGCTGTCTTCTTCGTAACCAAGTAACACCAAAGCTTCCTTGCGGTCATCTGGCGGAAGATGTAAAATTAGTGCCTTTACTGTATCGGCGTGCAGTTCGCCAAATAAAGCGGTACGGTCGTCAGGTGGCAGTTCGTTTATAAGTTCTGCAGTTTTGGTGCCGGGCAGTTTTTTGAGTAAGCGCTCCTGTACCGGAAAATCAAGTATCCTGAAAACGTTTACTGCGCGGTTAAGAGATAAGAGCTGAACAAAGCGGTGTGCATGTTCGGGGAGTTCGCCAATCAATTCTTCAACTTCCGATATGTTCAGATTGTTCAAATAGTCGGTTAGCTGTTGTTCATTATTTTGTTGCAGTAACAGTTCTACTTGTTCAACCATTTCTTCCATACTCGGCCCCCGTGTTTACATTTTAATAATAAAATACAGTTTTGTTTAACGCCCGCAAAAGTCGTTTATTTTTTCAAATTTTAAGGGTGTTTTTATATTATCTTTGCGCAAAATTTTTTGTTGGTTGAGTGGTTGATCAAAGTAAGCGGTTAAGTAGCTAAATGCGCATTATTAACTATTTACCAATCAACAATTCAGCTCAACTAACTACTTAACAAAAACTAAACTAATGGGTTTACAATGTGGTATAGTTGGTTTACCAAACGTGGGCAAATCAACACTTTTTAACTGTTTATCAAACGCAAAGGCACAGGCGGCAAACTTTCCGTTTTGTACCATTGAGCCAAACGTGGGTGTGATTACTGTGCCCGACGAGCGCCTTACCAAACTTACCGAGCTGGTAAACCCGCAACGCGTTGTACCCAACGTTATTGAAATTGTTGACATTGCCGGCCTGGTAAAAGGAGCAAGCAAAGGTGAAGGTTTAGGTAACCAGTTTTTGGGTAACATACGTGCAACAAACGCCATAATTCACGTTTTGCGTTGTTTTGATAATGATAACGTAATTCACGTTGATGGTTCTGTTGATCCTATACGAGACAAAGAGATAATTGACACCGAACTGCAGTTAAAAGACCTTGAATCGGTTGAAAAAAAGCTGCAAAAGGTTGAAAAGGCCGCTAAAACCGGTGGCGATAAAGATGCTAAAAAAGCATTTGAAGTATTAGGCATTTACAAAGAACATTTACTTAGTGGTAAATCAGCCCGTACGGCTGCTGTTTCAGAAGAAGATCAGGAGCATATAGCCGATTTATGGTTGTTAACCGCTAAACCGGTAATGTACGTATGTAATGTTGGTGAAAGTGAAGTTAACACAGGTAACGCATACGTTGAAAAAGTACGCGAAGCTGTTAAAGAAGAGAACGCCGAGGTGTTGATTATTTCTGCGCAAATTGAATCGGAAATAGCACAACTGGAAACTTTTGAAGAACGCCAAATGTTTTTGGATGATTTAGGTTTAGAGCAGTCGGGCGTTACCAAACTTATAAAAGCTGCATACAAGCTGCTTAACCTAAGTACCTATTTTACTGCCGGAGTACAGGAAGTACGCGCCTGGACTATTACTAAAGGTTTTACCGCACCACAGGCTGCAGGTGTAATTCATACCGATTTCGAAAAGGGCTTTATACGTGCCGAGGTAATAAAATATGATGATTACGTTAAATACGGATCAGAAAATGCCTGTAAGGAAGCTGGTAAATTAAGCGTTGAGGGCAAAACTTACATTGTTGAAGACGGTGATATTATGCACTTCAGGTTTAATGTTTAAGGCATAATTGCAAGCAGTGAAATACAAGCTGTTTATGCAGCAAACATAAAAGGCCACCTGTTAAGAATGGCCTTTTTCTTTTTGGCCTTAATAAAATGTCAACGAGCATTTTTTTATGGATGTTGGTCTTTGTAAAAACTGGTTTTAAAGCTATATTAGGCCTTTAATCAACTCTCAATGAAATTTAAACATTTGATTATCAGCTGCTGGCTAAGTTTTGCCGGTGTGGCTGTTATGGCCCAGTCGCAGTTTGAATGGAAAACTGCAACAGCCAACGGTTATCCGTACAAGTACGTAACCGGCGACCCAACCCACTCACGCTTTTATACACTTAAAAACGGTTTAACCGTTATTTTGAGCGCTACGCCAAAACAGCCTCGTATACAAACGTTTATAGCAGTTAAAGCCGGTAGCAAAACCGACCCTGCTACCAATACAGGTTTGGCTCACTACCTGGAGCACATGATGTTTAAAGGCACCGATAAGTTTGGTACACTTGATTGGGCTAAAGAGAAGCCTTTGTTAGATAAAATTGATGCTTTGTACGAGCAGTACAACTCAACCAAAGATGAGGCTAAGCGCAAAGAAATTTATAAGCAAATTGACCAAACCTCAGGAGAGGCAGCTAAGTATGCTATTGCCAATGAGTATGATAAGGCAATGGCTGCAATGGGTGCGCAAGGTAGTAACGCCTTTACATCTTTTGAGCAAACTGTTTATACTGAAGATATTCCAAGTTCTTCTGTAGATAAATTTTTGACCTTGCAGGCCGAGCGTTTCCGTAAACCGGTATTGCGCATATTCCATACCGAATTGGAAGCTGTGTACGAAGAAAAAAACCGCGGACTTGATAATGATAGCCGTAAGGTTTTTGAAACCATGTTTGCTGCGCTGTTCCCTAACAATAACTACGGTAAACAAACTACTATTGGTACTATTGAGCATCTGAAAAACCCTTCGTTAAAGAAAATAAGGGACTATTATAACAGCTACTACGTACCTAACAACATGGGCATCATTATGTCTGGTGATTTTAACCCCGATGTAATGATCAAGAAAGTTGACCAGTACTTTAGCTACATGGTACGCAAACCTGTACCTGCTTATACTTTTGGCGCCGAGCAGCCAATTACCAGCCCGGTTAAACGCGATGTATATGGCCCAACGCCTGAAAATCTTACTGTAGCTTTCCGTTTTCCGGGTGCCAGCACCCGCGATGCGCAAATGCTTAGCTTGGTAAGCGATATTTTAACCAATGGAAAAGCAGGTTTATTTGATCTTGACCTGGTTAAAAAGCAAAAGCTGCTTAGTGCCGGAGCTTTTTCATACGTACTTAAAGACTATAGCGCTTTAGTATTGCAAGGTAATCCTGTTAAAGGCCAAACCCTTGATGACGTGCGCGGCTTGATGCTTGACGAGATAACAAAATTAAAAAAAGGCGAATTTGCTGATGATCTGATTCCGTCAATTGTAAACAACTACAAAAAAACAATTATTCAGCAAAACGAAGAGTACGGTTCTCGTGCTAATAACCTGATGGATGCATTTACATCTGGGGTTGACTGGAAAACAAATGTTTCTACAGTAAGCGAGCTTTCAAAAATTACAAAGGCTCAAATTGTAGCGTTTGCTAACAAGTATTTGAATGATAACAATTACGTTATAGTCTACAAGCACCAGGGAGAAGACAAAGACCTTGTTAAGGTTGATAAACCAACCATTACCCCGGTAAGTGTAAACCGCGAGGCACAATCACCGTTCCTTAAACTGGTAAATGGAATGCCTGCCAACGCAGTGCAACCTGTATGGCTTGATTACAATCGCGATATTCAGCGTGCTAAAGCCGGTCAGTTAGATGTTCTATCTGTTCAGAATAAAGACAATAGTCTGTTCCGTTTATTTTACCGCTACGATATGGGTAGCTGGAACAATAAGCTGCTGCCGGTTGCTGCGCAGTACCTGCAATTTTTAGGTACCGACAAAATGAGCGCTGAAGACTTCAGTAAAGCTTTCTACAAACTTGCAGCATCATTCAACTTAACTGCCAATACCGAAATTACCACTGTAAGTATTAACGGACTACAGGAAAACTTTGGCAAAGCAGTTACCTTGTATGAAGATCTTATTGCCAACTGTAAACCAGATGCTAAGGCGCTTGAAGGACTTAAAGCCCGCTTGAAAAAGGCGCGTGAAAATGCGAAGCTTAACAAAACTGCAATTATGCAGGGCTTATTAAGCTATGCTCAATACGGTGCGCAAAATCCATTTAATAACGTATTGAGTAACGAAGAGCTTGACGCTATTAAAGCCGAAGATTTGGTTGCTTTACTTCACAGCCTTGCAACATACAAGCACACCGTGGTGTATTACGGGCCGCAGACAGCAACTGCTTTAGCAGCTTCGCTTACCCCTTTGCACAAAACGCCGGCACAATTTACTGAGTACCCGGCTGCAAAGAAATTCAACCGTATTGTATCAGATAAAAACAAAGTGTTGTTTGCCAATTTTGATATGGTGCAGGCGGAAATTAACTGGATACGTAATGAAACACCTTACGATGCTACTAAAACGCCAACAGTTGAATTATACAACAACTATTTTGGTGGTGGTATGAGCAGTATTGTTTTCCAAACTATTCGTGAATCAAAAGCTCTAGCTTACTCAACGTATGCAACATACGCCGAGCCTGCTAAAAAGGACGACAACAGTGTATTTGTTGCCTACGTAGGTACGCAGGCCGATAAATTTAACGAAGCCATTAAGGGTATGAATGAGTTACTGAATGATTTACCTGAATCAGAAAAAGCTTTAAGCGTAGCCCGCGATAATATCCGTAAATCTTTGGAGACTGATCGTGTGACTCAGGACGGTATCATTTTCAACTACCTGGCTGCAAAACGCCGCGGACTTGACTTTGACCAGCGTAAAACAACGTATGATAGTTTAAACAAATTAAATTATGCTGATGTTAAAGCGTTCCATAACAATGAAGTGAAAGACAAACCATACACTTACTGTGTTGTGGCTTCAGAAAAACGCCTTACTGACGATGATTTGAAAAAGTATGGTGAGCTTACCAAGCTTAACCTTAACCAGGTGTTTGGTTACTAGTTAACACTCATACAAAAAGGCCTTCTTGCTTAGCAGGAAGGCCTTTTTTATTTTAATCACTAAAACGCGTTAGTTACCTTTGAATAAGGTTGAAAAAACTATATTTGCTGCCACAAAAAGCTCCCGTAGTTCAATGGATAGAATTATGGTTTCCGGTACCATCGATAGGGGTTCGAATCCCTTCGGGAGCACAAAAAAGGCCACTTAAATTAATTAAGTGGCCTTTTTTATATTTTTTGTGCGGAATTTGTGCAGGTTATTTTGAGCATGTTTATTAACCAAATAAGGGTTATCATTTTAAATTTGAGTATGCGTTGATTATAGCTATAAAATGAAATTTTAAAGCTGTTAAAGCGTGGTTGATAAGTACTGTTAAAAAACTTATAAAAATGAAATTGTTTTTGATCCTTTTTATATCTGTTTTTGTATCTCACGCTTGTTTAGCGCAATCAAACGCTGATTCAATTAAAATAAAAAAGATTGAACTTAAAGGCGACGCATTTAAAAACGCGCTAGAGAAGTTTATAGAAGATAAAACTGCAGATAATTCGTTATTTAGCAAGGGGCGCGGATTTGTAATAGTTAGGCCTACGTCATCGTATCCAAAGCTGCCGCCTAATACTTCTGCCATATTTTATGTAAATGTAGACTATTACGGGCTCGATAATGCAGAAAACGATCGTATGTATCCCTCTTCATATGCAATTAGTAGTAGCGGAAGGTTAATAATGATGTACGAGAAATGGGTTCCCCGCGAAAGAAAAGTCAAATACACTGCTGACAGTAAGGCAAAGTTAAGGGCGGAATTGGAACCTTTCCTTCCAAAGTATAAAATGATACCTGCATTTAATGATTCAACTAAGCTAGTCAAATTCCGAGAAGAAAATTCTATGCAGCTACATGGCGGAAAATACTTCTTTGTTCTTAATGACAGTAGTGTTGTTGTTAGAGATACAAGACCCTATTAAAATAAGTGTTGATATTTAATCAAACCTGACAAGTTTGGATATGCTGTATTAGCCGGATGACCGCTTTTGTATAAAGCTTTGATGTTATTTTGTTGTATATAAGTAGTAATCCAAAAACAAATAAAGCATTACCAAACTTCTATTTTCCCCCTGATGTAATTGCTTTACTCACTTCATTAATTTCTTTTATAAGTAGTGGAAAGGCAGGCTGAGCCATTCCGCCATGGTCGAAGCCTTGCAACTCGTACAAGCGGGTTTGTTTATTTCCTGCCAGCTTCATCATGCGTAATAAATAGGCATTTTCTTCATACCGGCCAAGTAGCTCCAGTTCACGGTCGCCGGTGATAAGTAACATAGGGGGCGCGTCAGCTCTCACATGGTAAAGTGGGGCATACTCGTCAATAATTGGCTGAACATCTTTTATGCCTCTTTCCTGGCGTACCGTAAAATGAGTTATGGCTTGTCCGCTAAATGGTATAAGTGCGGCAATGCTGTTAGCATCAATGTTATATTTTTTAAGGTACTGTTTATTTAAGGTGGCCATCATGCCAAGGTACCCACCGGCCGAGTGTCCCGAAACAAAAATTAATTTGTTGTTACCGCCATATTTGGCGATGTTATT
This sequence comes from uncultured Mucilaginibacter sp., assembly GCF_913773635.1. Taxonomy (GTDB): domain Bacteria; phylum Bacteroidota; class Bacteroidia; order Sphingobacteriales; family Sphingobacteriaceae; genus Mucilaginibacter. Next base: position 264,901 of record NZ_CAJYGQ010000009.1, on the reverse strand, counting down.
GAATGCCCAGGCAATTGCTGCAGCAGCATCTTCAATGTATGCCGGTGCTTTAACTTTGGGAGACAAACGATAACCAACACCTATAACTGCAAATCCTTTTTGAGTGAGTGCAGCAGGTATTTCTTTACTGCCGCCTGTTATGCCTCCACCATGAAACCACAGTACCGTAGCAAAATTTTTCTTGTTTTTTGGGTAGTAAATGTCTAACCTGCATTGTGAGTTTTTATAAGCATCACCATTGCCATCTGCATAGTATGAAACATTACGCTGGGTATCATATTCCTGAGCTACTGCAGCGCTGGTGATAAAAAACAAAATGATAAGTAAACGTTTCATAATGGCAAGGTATAAAATTTAATTAATACGCTTTACAGGAGTTGCCTGCTAAACAGTAGGGCAATTGGAGGTATGCACCGTTAAACGGCATTTTCTTTTTCGAACCTGATGCTGTTGAATTCACATTTTTTAGTGCCGTTTTGTTTGTACTTGTAAGGCTGCATAGATAGCATGAACAAGGCTTCCCTGTTGATTTATAAACATGATTATCTGCCGTTATGCCAAGTTTTTTTTGTAATCTTTTAAACATGTGCATGCCTTTTAATTTGCGTTGCTGTTTATTCATCCTTATGTAGCAAAGTGTTAAATAATGTTAAGTATCAAGCTTTAACATAATGTGTGATATACCTTAGTTGCAAACTTAACCCACATGTCATTTAAACAGCGAGTTAGCCTTTATTAAAACTTTGTCCAAATTTATGCCCTTGCCCAGTACAGGTTTAAATAAATCGCCTTGGTCTTTAAGACGTTTAACGGTATTGTGAATGGTAAAGTCCTTCATGGTAAGTCCGGCTTTAACCTCATCCCAGTGTAACGGCATTGAAACGGTTGCGCCCGGTTTAGGCCTTAGTGAATAGGGGCAGGCAATAGTAGCTCCCGGGCGGTTTTGTAAAAAATCCAGATACATTTTACCGCCGCGATTGGCAATTATACGTTCAACACTTGTAAATTCAGGTAATTGCTCATTTACAATATGTACCAACTTGCGTGCAAAATCTTGTGATTCATCGTAAGTGTATTGGGCAGCGAGTGGTATATAAATGTGTAATCCTGTTGAGCCCGAAGTTTTAGGAAATGATGGAACACCAATAGCCTCAAGTACTTCGTGCACTTTTTGGGCTGCTTCAATAACCTGGCTGAAAGTATTTTTATCCGGATCTAAGTCAATTACGCAGTAATCGGGGTTATCCGGCGCCGCAGTGCGACTGAACCAAGGGTTCATTTCAATGCAGCCTGAGGTTACAGCCCAAAGCAAAGTATCTTCATTATTACCAACCAAGAACTCCTTGTGCTTACCATCACTGGTAGTGTAAGGATAAGTTACTGCCCACTCCGGCGCTTTGTCCTTTACGTTTTTTTGGTAAAAGCTTGGTCCGTTAATACCACCAGGAAACCGGTTAAGCGAAAGCGGCCGATCTTTAAGGTAAGGTAAAATGTATTCGGCAATCTGATAATAATAATTGAGCATGTCACGCTTGCTTATATTATCTTCCGGCCAGTATAGCTTTTTTAGGTTGTTGAATTTGATGTTATGACCGCAAACAGGACGTACCTGGCTTGCCTCATTGGGGTTGAGCAATGTGTTACGGTCTCTAACCTCCGGAGCTTTAAGCGCTTTAGCGAATGCTTCACTTGCAGATTGGGTTTTGGTAACAGCATTAGTGTGTTCTGTGACCTCCCGTACAACATCTATGGCTTTTTTGTCGGGCCGTAAACCTTTAAATGATGGCTGCCTGAATACTCCATCAGATGTAATTTCGCTGAATTCAATTTCGCCAACCAACTCGGGCTTTAACCAGGTGGCAACAGCTTTAGGCGGGTCAGGACGGAACCGTGAGGGTTTATTGATGTCAGGAATAGTTTTAAAAGCACTTTTTTTAACAATGTAAGGTTGAAATGCATCCATTAGTTCCTGCTGCATTTTCTTATTAAATCCTGTTCCAACCTTGCCGGTAAATTGCAGTTCACCATTTTCATACACACCTAATAATAGGGAGCTGAAAAGTTTGCTGGTACCCTCATTAACGGTGTAACCTGCAATAACAACTTCCTGGCGCTGGTGTACTTTTATTTTAAGCCAGTCTTTCGAACGGAGATCAAGAGTATAAGTGCTGTTTCTTTTTTTAGCAATAATGCCTTCCAAGCCTAACTTTTCAGCATCTTTAAAAAAGGATTTTCCATTGGTAGTGAATACCTGACCAATCCGTACCCGGTCGTCATCGGCTGGCAAAATCGATTTTAAAATTGCCTGGCGCTCAACTAAGGTGAGCTGTGTAAGATCTTTTCCTTCGTACCACAAAAGGTCGAAAACATAGTATACTAATGCACCATCAGCTTCGCTTCTCCAATTTTGTAGTTCACCAAACTTGGATACTCCTTTATTATTAAGTACCAGTACCTCACCATCAAGCACAGCGTCCAGCTTCCAGGTTTCAAGCAAATGATGTATAGGGTAAAACTTTTCAGTAAAGCTTTTATTATTGCGCGATAGGAGGCTTACTTCACCTTTGTTTAAAACCGCCAGCGTGCGGAAACCGTCCCACTTAACTTCAAATTGCCAGTCTTCGTCATCAAAAGGCTCATCTACAAGGGTAGCCAGCATAGGTTTCACTTGCTTAGGAATAGCACCTTTTGGTGCCTTTTTAAGTAAAGCCGTAATATTTGTTTTCTCTACATTGTTATGAGCCGCTTTTTGTGCCAGCTTGTCAAGTGTTTTGGCTTTGTCGTTTTGCATATGAAAGGCTTTCTTATTTATACACCTATTAGCTCTATAAGGTTTGTTGTTCAAAATATTGCAACACATAACATTTTGTGAATTAAAAGCCTTGAAGTGCAAGCATGACACTACAGGATAGTAAATGCTGAAATATTATTTACGTTAGTTGCACCAATTACCGATCTGTTTTTTATAGCCAATTTTCATTTGTTATTAAGCAGTGTGTTTTCTTAAAATGCGCTTGTGTTGCAGTACAGGGCTGGTTTTTTGGTTTTTTATTTTAACAAAGGTTGACTTTTAACTGAATAGTGTTTACAGAAAAATGCCCAACGTACAAAGCCTGAATGATGTAGAGTTACTGGAACTGATAAAGGCAGACCACGAGCAAGCCTTTGAGGAAATCTATAACCGTTACTGGAAGCAGCTTTACTCGTTTGCGTATAAACGAGTGAAAAGCCGTGAGGTGGCAGAAGAAATAGTACAGGAATTTTTGACAAACTTTTGGGCAAACCGTAACAAACTGAAGATACAGACTTCATTTGAAGGATATATTTACACCTCAGTAAAGCATTTGGTGTTAAATTACTTTGCTCGCGAAAGTCGTAAAAGTATTGTATTTGAAAACATATCATTGACCACCTCCCATGCCGATTATTCAACCGAGCAGATTATACGCTTACATGAGCTTAATACTGTAATAGCAAAAGAGGTAAGCATTTTGCCCGAAAAGTGCCGTTCGGTATTTGAATTGAGCCGCATGCAAAATAAAACCAATAAGGAAATAGCAAGCACACTTGGAATTTCAGAGAAAACGGTAGAGGGGCATTTAAGTAAAGCCATTAAGCGTTTGAAAGTAAGCGTAACACTTATTGTTGCATTACTTTCATGTGTACTATATTAATCTTCAGTTTTTTTATCGCTCTACATTTTATCCGAAAAATAATTTAGCGGGCATGCAAGGGTAAGGCAGGGTTTAATTGTCATATACTATATAAACCAATTAAACTGAGCTTCTTAACCTGTAATTGCACGCTATGGTATGAAAATTACCCCTCAACTTATTCGTAAATATTTAAATAACACTTGTACACCGGAGGAGAAGGAGTTTGTAGATGAGTGGTACAAAAGTTTTGACGAACATCCTGACCCGCTTCGTTTTTTAGATGAAGTTGAGCAGGAGAGTTTAAAGCGTTCAATGTACAATCGCTTTACGCAAAGCGTTGAACAAAAGCATGAAAAGGGGGGCGACAGCTTTTTTAGTGGTAAGTTGTACACTGTTTTTTGTGCAGCAGCAGGAATTGCCGCCTTGTTGTTACTAGTAGTAAAGATTGCCGATACCTGGCTAACATCAGCTACTGTTCAACCAACAAACCTGCAAGCCAATATAACTTATAAAAACACCGGCTCAAGTATATCAAAACGGATCCTCCCTGACCGCAGCATAGTTTGGCTGAATCCCGAAAGTTCAATTACCTATCCCCAAAAATTTAATGACCATACACGTCAGGTTAAATTAACCGGCGAGGCTTTTTTTGAAGTAACTAAAGATAAAGCTCATCCTTTTATTATAAACAGCGGGGAGCTTATCACACGCGTTTGGGGTACCAGTTTCCGGGTTAAAGCTTTAAAAAATATTCCTGCCGAAGTTTCGGTAGTAACCGGAAAAGTATCGGTTACACAGCGTGAAAAGGGACAGGAGATGATGCTTGTAGCCAACCAAAGGGTAACACTGCTTAATCATAATAAAATGGTTAAGCATGAAGGCAAGCAAGTTGAAAGCGAAATGCGGATGTGGAAAAAGGTATCACTATCATTTGAAGATGCTCCTTTGAGTAAAGTTTTTACGGCACTTAATCAGCGGTTTGGTATTCACATTTACACTAAGGAAGCAAACCTTAATGGGTTGACGTTTACCGCCGACTTTACCGATCAAAGTTTGCCGGCTATACTTGAAATGATCAAAGAATCAGTTAACGCCGGCTACCTGGTTGATGATGATAAGACTTTCGTGTTTAAATCAAATGCCACATTATAAAATGCATAATCCACTAAATACCAATGAATAAAAAGAGAAGACGATTTAAAAACCTGATATCGGTAAGTTAATGTAGGGGAACACCCGGTAATTAAGTTCAAGCCGATTATTTATTTAAAAACAACCAATTTAATGTATGCAATATCATTTACTAACTCCAACTAACTGCCTGAAGATTATGAGGATAACTTTGAGCCAGTTATTTATTGCATTAATACTCTCAACAGTGGCCTATGCCAAGAGTAGCAATGCGCAAATCCTTGATAAAATAGTAAGTGTTACTATTAATGAACCAAATTTAGAAAGCGCAATTAAAGCGCTGGGAGAAAAAACAGGCGTAAAGTTTGTTTACAGCAAAAGTATCATTCAAAACAACGCTAAAATCAATTACACTGCTACGGGGCAAAGACTTGATGCCGTTTTGGACAATATTTTACCCGATCAAATTAGCTATCAGCTGATTAACGATCGTATTGTATTGGCAAAAAAGCAATCGGTTGCAACTGCTGAAACCTCTGTAAATACGCCAGTATCGGCTCAGCAGCCACCTGTACAAATTAAAGGTAAGGTTACCAGCGATAAAGGTGAAGAACTGGTGGGCGTAAGTGTAACCATCAAAGGTTCAACCACCGGTACTATAACCGATGTAAACGGTAACTTCTCTATCACTGTGCCTGATGCCAATACAGTATTAGTGGTTAAATATGTTGGCTTCACAACACAGGAAGTAACTGTTGGAACCCAAACGAACCTTGATATAAAACTAATTACCCAAGCCAGTAACCTGAGCGAGGTAGTTGTTGTAGGTTACAACGTGGTAAAACGTTCAGATGTAACGTCATCCGTAGTAAGTATAAACGCACAGGAAATTCGCTCAAGGCCGGTAGCTAACGCATTAGAAGCTTTACAAGGTAAGGCTTCGGGTGTTGATATCAGATCGGCTGAAAGGCCAGGCACCTTAGGTCAGGTACGTATACGTGGTGTACGTTCAATTACCGCTACAAGTGATCCACTTTATGTTGTAGATGGTATCCCACTAAATGGCTCTATAGAAAATATCAATCCTAATGATATTGAAAATATAGATGTTTTGAAAGATGCATCAGCAACAGCAGTATATGGCTCACGCGGTGCAAATGGTGTTATATTGGTAACTACCAAGCGAGGAAAGGCTGGTAGGTTATCACTAGATTATGTTGGAACAGCTACCATCGAAACCTTGCATAACGCACAGGAGATGATGAATTCTGCTCAATATATTGAATTCAGGAGAGATGCTTACCGCAGAGTGGGATATTTGAACCCAGCAGCTAATGCTAACTCAACTTATCCTTTAACGCCCACTTTAGCTGATGACCGAAGGATTTTTGGCCAGGATGCTGTAGCTTTTGCAAACATAGAAAAAGGTTGGGCTAACGGAACGTTTGATGGTAGCCTTGTGCCAACCACCAACTGGGGTGACATGGTTAAAAAAACAGGCGTAACTCATGATCATATATTAAGCGCAAGTGGTGGTACAGATAAAATGACTGCATATGGCTCTTTTGGCTACCTGCGTCAGGATGGTACGCAAATTGGACAGAACTACACTCGTTACAGCTCAAAAGTAAGTGTTGATATAACGCCAACCAAGTGGTTTAAAATGGGTGCCAGTATAAACGCAACTTTCAGTGCGCAGAATTACGGGTTCCAAACTTCCAACGTCACCGGACCCGGTCAACTGTATTCTGCTGCATTAGGAATGTTACCATACGCAGTGCCTTTTGATGCCAACGGTAACCGTATAAATCTACCGGGCGGAGATGTTAACATTCAAAATCCTATTGGTGAAGAAAAATACAATATCGACCTGCGTAAAACTACACGTGCTTTAGGCTCATTTTATGCTGAGTTAAGCATTTTGCCGGGTTTAAAATACCGTTTGCAGTTTGGTCCTGATTTAAGTAATTATAATAACGGACGCTACCAAGATGCCTTATCTATTAACCGTGGCGCCGGCCAGGCAGGTTCGACTAACCAGGCCCAACTTGCTCAGGGTAATAGGATGACATGGACACTTGACCACCTTCTTTATTACAATAAGTCGGTTGGTAAGCATGACTTCGGACTTACTTTGTTACAAAGTTCGCAATCAAACCGTGAGGAAAGCTCAGCAATGACTGCAACTAAACTTCCTTACACCAAACAATTGTGGTACCAATTAAATTCGGTTTCGGCTCTTGATGCATTTAGCTCAAACCTTGTTGATTCGAGACTAAATTCATACATGGTACGTGGTAATTACACGTTTGACAATAAGTACATACTTACTGCATTTGTACGCTGGGATGGATCATCAGTATTGCAGCCAGGCATGAAGTGGGATTCTTTCCCATCGGTTTCAGCAGGCTGGCGTTTAGATCAGGAAGATTTTATAAAACAGTTTAGCTGGATTGATGCATTAAAGGTACGTGTTGGAGTTGGTACAGTTGGTAACGCTGCAGTAAGACCTTATACAACTATTGGTGCTTTACAAACGCTTTACTACACGTTTGGTCCAAATGTAAGCCCGGGTTATGTATCGTCTGACGCATCACTGGCCAATCCAATTTCACTTCCAAATCCAATTGGTTGGGAAAAAACAACGCAATATAACTTAGGAATTGAATTTGGTGTTTTAAAGAACAGGATTAATGGTGCTATTGATTTGTACACTACCCGTACGTCAGACCTGTTATTAAACAGAGGTATTTCGCCTATAAATGGTTATCCTTCTGCTTTTGATAACATAGGCAGAACTTCTAATAGAGGTATTGAGATTACAATAAATACTGTTAACGTAAAAACTAAAGATTTTACCTGGACAACGGGCCTTAACTTCTCTGCTACAAGAGAGAAAATTGAAGAACTTTCTTTAGGAAAGGTTAACGATGTATCAAACGGATGGTTCATAGGTCAGCGTGTTCAAACTTTTTATGATTACGAGAAAATTGGTATCTGGCAAGATACTGAGGACGACCAGCGTGAAATGTTAAAATATCAACAAGCTTCAAGCACTCCAACGCGCCGTGTATTTTATCCGGGTGATATTAAAATTAAAGATCAAAACGGTGATTATCGTATTGATGCAAATAATGACCGCGTATTCAGAGGAAGCCGTAGCCCGAACTGGAACGGTGGTATGACAAATACTTTCAATTACAAAGGCTTTGAACTGTCTGCATTTGTATTTGCCCGCTGGGGTTATATAATTGATGCTGGAGCTGAGTCATTACAAGGTCGATTTGCGCAACGCGTGCTCGACTACTGGACACCAACAAACCCAACAAACGCTTACCCATCTCCAAATTATAACAGTGCAGCTGGAGATGTTTACCGTACATCAATGAATTATCAGGATGGGTCGTTTATAAAAATCCGTAACATTTCCCTGGGATATTTTTTGCCTACCAAGCTTACCCAAAAGCTTAACCTGTCACGCGTAAAGGTTTATGCTCAGACATTAAATCCGGGTTATATCCATAAGTCAGTTGATTTTATTGATCCGGATACTCAAAGCGCAATTTTTAACAGAGGCTTTGTATTTGGTGTGAACGTAGGATTTTAATTGCAAACACAAATCATGAAAAAATTAGCTAAACTAATATATGGCGCCGCAGCAGTCACCACACTTATGGTGATGCCTACAAGCTGCAAAAAAAGCTTTTTGGATGAAAATCAATTAACAGCTTTAAATACCGAAGATTTTAAGACAACCTTTGGTTTAGACGGATTATCAGTTGGTATGTATCAAAGTTTACGTTTTCATTTCAATTATGAATGGGCGTATTCAACTACAAACTATGGCACCGATGAGTTTGCCGTTGGGGGCGACCGCACCATGCAAATGTGGAACTCTTATGATGCAAACCTTAACAGTTTCATTGGTGATGCTGCAACCGTTTGGAGTAATATGTACGGCAACATAAATTCCGCTAACATTATGATACAAAATGTGCCGCAGTATTACGAGGGAGCAAATAAAAATACTCGTTTAGGAGAAGGTTATTTTATGCGTGCCTTTGACTACTTTAAATTGGTTAAACAATTTGGTGGTGTGCCGCTGAAGCTAACTACATCATTAACCATTGAAGAGGAATTTCCACGTAATACAGCGCAGCAGGTATATAATCAGATAATAGCCGACTTTACACAAGCCTATAACTTGTTGCCTGCAACTCCAGCCGAAAGGGGCAGAATAACCAAATGGGCAGCTGCTCACTTTTTGGCAAAGGCTTATCTTTTCAGAGCAAGTGAAATTAATAGTGATTGGAATGCAAGCACTAAAGAAGCTGACTTGAATAAAGCGATACAGCTTTGTGATGAAGTAATCAACACAAGCGGTAAAAGCCTTGCAAATAATTTTAGTGATTTATGGAATTTTACAACTCCTGATGGACCGAATGAAACACTTTCAGAAGTTATTTTAGCAGCGGAGTTCTCAAACAATACTGCAACGCAAGGCCGATATGGTAATCAAATACATTTGTATTATCCATCAATATATCAGAATTTGCCTGGTATGGTACGTGATTTAGCGGGCGGCCGGGAATTTCAACGTTTGCGCTCAACCGATTACGCAATGGATGTATACGATCGTGTAAACGATTCACGTTTTTGGAAGAGCTTTAAAACGCGATATATTGCCAATAATGCAAGTGCCAGTAGTTATCCTAAATGGCCTGCAGGTCATCCTCAGGCAGGTCAAAATAAATTCTCAATAGGTCAGGAAGCAATTCTTTACATAGTTAATAATGCTGGCGATGCCCGTTATACAGCTGCTAACATTACATTGCGTGCACCGCACATGTTCGTAAGATACTTTGCAGGTCAGGCTGAAAACTTCCAGGGAAATCATGGCAATTACGAGGCAAGCCGTTATGTAGCGTTATCGAAATTTATGGATGGCTCGCGTAATGCTGTGGCGTCACAATTTGGTACGCGTGACGGTATCTTAGCACGTTTGGCCGAAACCTATTTGATTGCTGCAGAAGCTTATGGACGCCTCGGCAACTATGGTGCTGCTCTGCCTTATATTAATAAAGTGCGTGACCGTGCCGCTTATAAAGATGGCGAAGATCGTTCGTTTTATGTTGACGGAGGAGTTTCTTATAAAACCAACCCAGCTGTTAGCCCAACTGCACCTAGTTCTTATTCTGATCGTAACACTTATTACGAATCAAACAATATTACAACGCCTGTTACTACAAATACGTTAAATAGTATGCATATTAACAGCGTAGGTGACATTCTAAATTCCAGCCGCGAGTTTTACAGTCGTATTGGCGCTGCATCAGATGCAGATAAGTTTATGGCATTTATACTTAATGAGCGTTCGCGCGAATTAATGGGTGAACTGATGCGTTGGGAAGATTTATCTCGTACACGTACTTTAATTGCTCGCGCAAATGCGTTCAATGATGAAGCCCGTCCTGTTGCTCCAAAGCATTTATTAAGACCAATACCACAGGCGGTTCACCTTGACTTAATCAAGAAAAATGGTCAACCGCTAACATCAGCAGAAAAAGCTGCGGAGCAAAATCCGGGTTGGTAATATTCTTTTTGGTTTACATAGTAATACCCCGTTCTGGTAATTCAGGCGGGGTTTCTTCTTTAAGAATTATGAAGATTGCTCGATAAACACCTTATCATTAATACCAATGTTACCACCTTGTAGTATCCGGGCTGTGATACCTCCGTGTCCTCGCATGGCATTGTAACCTCCGGGGCCGAGAATGTCTTCCATCCGCGAGCAGGGGTGGCAATCGCCGGTATACTCCAGTAATACATCTCCAACCCAAAACTTCCGGTCTTTCAAGGAATGTAAATTAATGCCTTTAACCACAATGTTGCGGCGCAGCATACCGGGCGTTAGATGCGCTAACTGCATTACCGATGCTACCAAATCTATATGTTCCTGCTGTATAAGGGTAATTTGTCGCTTGCTTTTTTCCGAACCTGAAAAGTGATCGCCGGCAAGTCCTTTAAGAGTAATTGCCTCCACATTTTCTACTGAAAGCAGAGGTGCTCTTCGCTGAGGCCTTACGCCAATCCAGGTTACCAAGCCCTGTTGGGGCAGGGTGTCCATTAATTTTTGCAGTGGTGAATTTGGCGATAGCTTCATTTTTACCGTTATAATGCTAAACTTTCATGTAACCGCAATAACGTTGCCGCAGGGTCGGTGCAAAAGCCCGGATGAACTTTGGAGGCCTGAACTACAGTGCTACGTGTTGCTGTCAGCCACCTGAATCTTGATGCAGCATCAAGTTTTCCAATAGCTCCAGCCAGAGTTCCACCGTTGCATATTTTCTCAAATGCACCCAGGTTTGCAGCTACATCATCAACATCCATCATTTTGCAAAAAGATTGAAGCCTTTCAATGTCTACATGATATCGGCACTGCAAAAATTTTAGTTTGGCGCAGTACAATATCACTCCAACATTAATGAACTCTTCGCGCTCCACCCTTGGCATAACGCGTATTACCGCATACTCAAATAAGTGTTGCTCTGGCATTTTGTGCTTCTTTAATAAATACTGAAGATTCGGCAAGGCGCGTAGTTAAAAACTTATAATAAACTTCACGTCGTTCAGACGGCGATTGATCAGATGATGGATCGGATAGCCACTCCTCAGGTATGAGTTCAGTTATGGCTTTTATGCTTTGAGGCGTTAATATGGTTTTAAACTCCTGGTCTGTCTCATCAAGTTGAGTAGCCCATTGCAGCAAAACATGATCTTTGATTTGAGCAAAAGGACGTTTAGCCTGCTCTTCCCAGTTATGCCACGAATGATGGAAATATAATGATGCACCATGATCAATAAGCCAAAGCTCCTTGTGCCACATCAGCATATTGGTATTACGTGGTGTGCGGTCAACATTGGTGAGTAAGCAATCAAGCCACACAATTTGAGAAGATAATTTAGCATCAAGTTGTGTTAAAACCGGATCATAAGTAATAGCGCCCGAAAGGTAGTGTAGTGCCAGGTTAAGGCCTGTACTTGCCTTGAGTAAATCCTGAATTTCTTCATCAGGTTCGGTACGGCCGAAAGCAGTGTCAAGGTTAGCAAACACAATTTCAGGTATTTTGAAGCCTAGTAAGCGTGCAATTTCGCCGCCAATAAGCTCGGCAATCAGCGCCTTTACACCTTGTCCGGCACCTCGGAATTTCAATACATACAAAAAATTATCGTCTGCCTCGGCAATGGCTGGGAGGGAGCCGCCTTCACGCAAAGGCGTTACATATCTTGTTACGTTTACCGAGCGTAACTTGTGCATATCGTCGTTTTCCATTAGCGATGTGATATTGGGCAAAGATATGATTTAGCATTTAATCACTTATCAAGCCAATTTTAGGTTATATGCTTATTGCTACCCATGATGAATGCTTGCCTTAATTAGTTGTCGTTAATTGAAAAATTGTTCCATTAACTTATACAATCTTATATTATGGGTTGAGATTAATCTTTGTTTTCTAATCAAATCTTAATGCCTTAATTAAAATGCTTAACCGCAATTGATAATATTTTACAAACATTAGGAAAAATTTCATAATAAGAAAAGGTGCTAACGCCTACTTTTGATGAGCAATCCCGAACGTTTTTGCAGCTCCCCAATTAACCTGACAATCAATATTTTATTTATTGTTTCAAATGTGGTATCTGATACCGCTTGAGTGTATTTGGTATAGGGGGCGAATGTAGGCTCGTTTGGCTCATTGAAAATTTTATTACTATGAAAAAACTTTATTTAATGTGTTTACTGCTTATTGCAGTAATGGGCGTTCAAGCTCAAACGCGCACGTTTAGCGGCCGGGTTTTGGACGCTGGTAACAGCGATCCGCTAATAGGTGCAGCTGTTACCCTGCAAGGTTCAACCACAGGCTCCATTACCGACGTTAATGGTAAGTTTTCCCTTAATGTTCCGGCCGGTAATGTTACGCTTGTAGTTAAATACGTGGGCTATGCAGACCAAACCGTAACCTTTACCGCAAACGATCAGGATGTGACCATTAAACTGGCTGTACAGCAAAATGCCCTTGAGGATGTGGTGGTAGTTGGTTTCGGTACCATTAAACGTCGCGACCTTACCGGTGCTGTTGCGTCAGTTAAGGCATCAGACATTGTAAGAGCGCCAACGCACAATCCGCTTGAAGCAATTCAAGGTAGGGCAGCAGGTGTTGATATTACCCGTAGCTCAGGAAATGCAGGTGCCGGAGTAGATATCAGATTACGAGGTACCCGGTCTATTGCTAATCCAATTACTACAGCTGCGGGTATAAATCCTAATGCGCCGTTGCTGGTAGTTGATGGTGTTCAAAACGGAGGAAGTATCAACAACATCAACCCTAATGATATTGAAAGTATAGAAGTATTGCAAGATGCCTCATCTACCGCTATTTATGGTTCACAGGGTGCAAATGGTGTAATCATCGTTACTACAAAAAAGGGAATATCAGGAAAAGCTAAAGTTTCATACAACGGATATTATGGCGTAAATGGCTGGACTCAGTTTCCTAAGCCCCGTCAGGGTGAAGACTTTGTTAATCTGCGTCGTGAATCATACCGAAATGCTGAGGGAGTTATCCCGGCAGATAACGTAGTGTTTCCTATTCCAGGCGAGCTTGCGGCCGTACAAGCTGGACAGTACGTAGATTGGATGGATTTGGCTACAAAGAATGGCAGCCAGCAAAGCCATACAGTTAGTGTACGTGGTGGTAGTGAAAATACCAAAGCTGCTTTTTCGTTAGGTTACTTCAGAGAGGAAGGTCAATTAGTCAATAACAATTATACCCGTTATAACTTTCGTTATAATGTAGATCATAAACTAAATAGCTGGGCAAAAACAGGTATTTTGGGCCAGTTGGCTTTCAATAAAACCAATGCTCGTCGTGATCCTATTTCTACTGCTTTAACAGCTATACCACTTGGAACTCCGTTTAATGCCGATGGATCAATTAACCCGCTACCAATTGCTGGGGCAGCCAATACTTTAAGCCCGATTACTGATCAACGTCCGGGTGCTGCAGTTGACGAAACTGTTGGTAATGAAATTAACGCTACAGCGTGGTTAGAATTAACACCTATAAAAGGTCTAACATTTCGTTCGAACTTAGGAACGGTTTTGGCTAACAGCCGTCGCGGTCAGTTTAATGATGCACTTTCTTTAAGTCAAAACAACCAACGTTATTCAGCGGCATCCATCTATAATTTCAGTTCAAGATATTACAACTGGGATAACATTATTACCTACAACAAAGAAATTCAAAAGCACAGTTTTACAATAACAGCTTTAACAAGTTATATTCATAACGACCAGGAAGATGCAACTGCAGGTGGCATCAGGGGTGTATTAAATTCTCAGTCCTTTTATAATTTAGCAGGTAGCGAGGCAAGTAGTCGTACCACTTTATCTACCTACAAACGTAATGACCTGTTGGCTTATGCAGGCCGTTTAAACTATGGGTTTGATGGTAAATACCTGTTTCAGGCAACCATGCGTTGGGATGGCTCATCAAGACTTGCACCTGGTAACAAGTGGGATTATTTTCCTTCGGTATCCGGTGGATGGGTAATCAGCAGAGAAGACTTTATGAAAAACGTAAAGCAACTTAACAATTTAAAGTTAAGAGCAAGTTACGGTGTTAGTGGTAACTCAACTATTGATGCATATGGCACACAAAGTTTACTATCATCAATACGAATGGGTTTTGGCAATGTTGCTGCGCCAGCATATACTTTTAACGGAACGGTATTATCGCCAGATTTAGGTTGGGAGAAGTCAGCTACGCTTGATATAGGAACAGATATAACAGCATTTAATAACAGAGTAACGTTAAATGTTGATTGGTATCGTACAAAAACGAAGGATATTCTATACTTGCGTAACTTGCCTCAGTCGTCTGGGCAATCGCTTGTTTACCAAAATATTGCCTCCACTCAAAATTCCGGTGTAAATATTGCATTATCCACTGTAAATATTCAAAGTAAAAATTTTAAGTGGTCGAGTATGGCTACGTTCTCTCACAATGCTGAGAAAATTACCGGTTTAGTTGACGGGAAGGACATATTCAGTTCCAATCAGGAGCGTGGTTCATTGTTTATCGGGTCACAAATCGAATCTTTTTACGGTTACAAAAAAATTGGTATTTGGCAAAATGGCGAAACGGGTACAAGATTTGGAAGCTTGACAGGTACGCAGTACAAACCCGGTGATATTAAGGTAGAAGATTTGAATGGAGATGGTGTAATTGATCCTACAAACGACCGTACTGTTATAGGCCATGCACAGCCTCAGTGGTATGGTGGCTTACAAAATACATTTACCTACAAAAATTTTGATCTGAACATATTTTTAGTTGCCCGTTACGGACAAATGGTTTACGGTGAATTTTTGGGAAGATATGATCCGTCTGCAGCTCAAAACGGACCTGCTAATTTCGATTACTGGACGCCGACCAATCCGTCAAATGATTTTCCACGACCAGGAAGGGGCAATTTAAGTAACCTCTATAACAGCAATTACACCTCGTTATTTTATATAGATGGCTCGTTCTTCAAAATCAAAAACGTGTCATTAGGATACACGCTTCCTAAAAGTGTTACAGATAAATTCAAAGTGGGATCTTTTAGGGTATATGCTACCGCGTCAAACATGTTTACGTTCACTAAAAACGATTTATTAAAAAATTACGATCCGGAACGAGGTGGTGCTGAATCTTCACCGCTTAGTCGTCAACTTGTTTTTGGTGTAAATCTGGACTTTTAATACAATATATAAATTGTCATGAAAAAAAATATATATAGAATTGCCGGTGTTGGTGTGCTTGCTGTTGCAATGCTATCATGTAATAAACGGCTAAATGAATATAACCCGGGAGGTGCAACAGCCGACGCTACCTGGACAACGCCTCAAGGATTTGTAACCGCAGTTAATGGTGCGTACCAGGAGCAAAGGGCATATTATGGTAAAGAAGATGGCCCGTTAATATCAGAGGGTGGTACGGATTTGTGGTTTACTGCAAATAAAATCAGCTATGCAAACCAGGTAACTAAATATATCAATTTGATACCTGCCACAAATAACTCATCTTTTACAATTTTCAGGCTCTTTTACCGGGCAATTAATCAGTGTAATGCTGGCATCAATCGCATTGACGGTGCCGGATTTACAGACTTAGGCGAGAAAAATCGCAGATTGGGTGAGTTAAGGTTTTTACGCGCATTTTATTACTGGCATATTGTTGAACAATTTGGTGGTGTAAATTTACGGACTACGGAAACTAACTCAGTTGAGCTTACTGCACAGCGCAGCCCTGTAAGTGCGTTTTATGATTTAATTATAAGTGATTTAAAGTTTGCTGCTGATAATTTACCCAATGCCAGCTTTTATGGATCAGGTATAGCCGGTGAGTATAGCCGTGCTTCAAAGAAATCGGCCCTGGGAATGTTGGCACGTGCTTATCTTTCAAGAGCCTATTATGCAACCGGTCAGGAACGTACCGACTACTTTACACTTGCAAAAAATACAGCAAACGATGTAATTGCAAGGAAGGGTGAATTAGGCACAGACTTGTGGGCATCTCCTGCAGAATTATGGAATCCTGCCAACAACAAGAATAACAAGGAAGCGCTTTATATTATCAGTAACTCAACCAATCAGCAATTAGATTATGATGATAACGCTAATCGCTTGCATGCTTGGTTTTTAACTACTTACAACGGTCGCCCAGGCTTGGTAAGAAGTATTCAATACGGTTTTGATAACCAAAAGCGCTTGCAGCCTACACGTTACTTACTTAGTTTATTCAACGAGCAGTTAGATGCCCGCTATGCGGCCAGCTTTCAAGAAAACTGGATTGCGAACACAGCTTACACATGGAATGCATCAGCTGCAAATACTTTTGGGAAAGCACCAAGCGTAATTGGTACGCAATTAATTCCAGGTCAAAGCCTGGCAATGCAGCTTACCAAGCAGGTGGTAGCTGACAAAGCGACCAAACCTTATGTTGTGTACGATATCAACGATATGTATAATGTATCGGCCACAGATAGTAGAGTGGGTACAATAAAATCTTTAACTGATTTTATACCCATGATTAAGTTTTTAGATTACACACGTACATTGCCTGATGCACAGCCGGGTTTTAATGATATAATGGTAATAAGATTTGCCGAAATGTATTTAATATCTGCTGAGGCTGAATTTAAATTAGGAAACATCGGAGCCGCAGTTGAAAAGCTTAATGTTTTAAGAGCAAGGGCAGCTGTGAAAACTCCTGTTGACCGTACTCAGGCATTTCAGGCTACAACCCAAGCATCATTAACAGCAGCTGAAACGTTAGAAGAAGGAGGCGGAATATATTTTATTTTGGCCGAGCGTGCGCGTGAGCTATGTGGTGAACACCTGCGTTGGTACGATTTAAAGAGAACACTTACCGATGAGCAGTTTGCAGCTTACATAAAGAAATTTAATCCTGATATCACTGACGTTCAACCTTTCCACAGGTTAAGGCCGGTACCATTAACAGAGTTAAATGCTCTTACCAACGGTGCTGAGTTTGGACAGAACCCTGGTTATTAGGCTGTAAAAACTGATCGTCGTAAAGGCAGGCAGATGAATCATCAGCCTGCCTTTTTCATTAGGAAATTATTTTAGTCACGCATCCTGCTCAAATGATATACGCTTAACAAAAAAGCAGATCAACCCGACCTGCTTTTACTACTACTGTTAAACATTTTATAAAGAACTATGGATTGGCTTATTCAACCGCTGCGCGCAGCATAAGAGCGCCCACGGTAACATTGGTGCGGCTATCAATGATGATAGCACCGCCGTTGGCTTTGTTGTTTTGGTAAACGTCAAAAGCCAGTGGGTCGGCCGTTTTAATGATGACACGGCCTATATCGTTCAATTTAAATTCTTCCTCGTACACCTTATCTAAGGTGTTGATATTGAATTTGTACAATACCTCTTGTATGCGGCAGCGGGTTACTTTGCTGTTATGCTGAATGAGGTAGGTGAGCGAAGTATCCAGCGCGCGGGTGTCCATCCAGCACAAGTCGGCTTCAATTAATTGAGATACCTCAGGTTTAGCCGAACTGTTTACCAGCACATCGCCACGGCTAATGTCTATATCATCCTGCAAGTGTATAGTAACCGATTGTCCTGCAAAGGCTTCGTCGAACTCCTTGTCCAGTAACTCTATCTTGGTAATGGTTGAGCTAAAGCCCGATGGTAGTACGGTAACCTGGTCATTCACCTTGAATGCACCGCTCGATATGCGACCGGCATAACCACGGTAATCGTGCAGTTCTTCGGTTTGAGGCCTTACCACCCACTGTACCGGGAAACGGGCATGAGCCGCGCTGTCATCCACCGGTATTTCGGCAGTTTCGAGGTGCTCCAATAGATTTTTACCATTGTACCAAGCCATGTTGGCCGATTGATTTACGATGTTGTCTCCTTTTAGTGCACTTACCGGAATGTAGGTCACATTTTGCAGGTTAAGCTTTGACGCCAAAACTTTATACTGACTAACAATTTGGTTAAAGGTAGCTTCATCGTAGTCTACCATATCCATTTTGTTTACACAAACTACCACCTGCGGCAGTGCCAGTAACGATACCAGGAAAGAATGACGGTTAGTTTGCTCAACCACACCTTTACGCGCATCAATCAAAATGATAGCCAGGTTAGCGTTTGATGCACCTGTAACCATGTTACGGGTATACTGGATATGCCCCGGCGCATCGGCTATGATGAATTTACGTTTTTCGGTTTGAAAGTATTTGTAAGCCACATCAATCGTAATGCCCTGTTCGCGCTCGGCTTTAAGGCCGTCTGTTAAAATGGCAAGGTCGATGGTGCCGTCGTCGTTTTTACGGTTTGAGCGGTGCAGGGCCTCCAGTTGGTCGGCCAAAATAGCGTCAGTATCATATAACAGACGGCCAATGAGGGTGCTCTTACCATCATCAACACTACCTGCGGTTATAAACTTTAATATCTCCATTATTTTATTTGGTGATTGATATGATTTTAGGATTGATTCCACCGATTACTTGATTTTGCGTTCTAAATGGGTGAAATCACTTTTAAAATCATTTTCATCATACATTCAATACAAAAAACAAATTAAAAATATCCACCCTTCTTACGGTCTTCCATGGCCGCTTCCGACACCTTGTCGTCCATACGAGCACCGCGTTCGCTTATTTTGGAAGCACTTATTTCGTCAATGATGTCGTCAATCAGGTAGGCATCTGATTCTACAGCCGCCGTACAGGTCATGTCGCCCACGGTACGGAAACGCACGTTGCGGCGGGTAATCACGTCTTCCTCATCCATATTCAAGAACTCGGCGGCAGCCATTAACTGGCCGTTGCGGGTAATACAATCGCGCTCGTGAGCAAAGTAGATGCTTGGCAGGGCTATGTTTTCGCGACGGATATAGTTCCACACGTCAAGCTCGGTCCAGTTACTTATCGGGAACACGCGTACGTTTTCGCCTTTGTGAATTTTACCGTTGTAAATGTTCCAAAGCTCCGGGCGCTGGCGTTTAGGGTCCCACTGGCCAAACTCATCGCGTACTGAAAATATGCGTTCCTTGGCGCGGGCTTTTTCCTCATCGCGGCGGGCACCACCTATACAGGCATCAAATTGATGATGGGCAATGGTATCTAACAGGGTAACCGTTTGCAAAGCATTACGACTTGCATTTTTGCCTTTTTGCTCAATGGCTTTACCCTGATCTATCGAATCCTGTACATGGCCGATAATGAGCTTCTCGCCTAAGCGGGCAACCATCTTATCACGGTATTGAATAGTTTCAGGGAAATTATGGCCGGTATCAATATGTACCAGCGGGAACGGAAACTTACCGGGACGGAAAGCTTTCTCAGCCAAACGTACCAAGGTAATTGAATCTTTACCACCCGAAAACAACAGGGCAGGTTTTTCGAACTGACCGGCTACCTCGCGCAAAATATGTATGGCTTCTGCTTCCAGTTCGTCCAGGTAATCCAGGTTATGCTTACTCATGTTTATTCACAAAAATTATTTAGTAACTGCATGCAAACCGCATTCCTTTTTCGATTGGTCTTCCCACCACCAGCGGCCGGCCCTGAAATCTTCGCCCGGTTGTACGGCGCGGGTGCAGGGGGCACAGCCAATGCTCGGGAAGCCACGGTCGTGCAGTGTATTATACGGTATGTTATTATTCTTAATATAGGTTTTTACCTCATCCAAAGTCCAATCAAAAATAGGGTGGAACTTGGTTAGTTGGTTGCCTTCATCCCATTCAACATTGTTCATGTCGAGGCGGTTGGCTGATTGTTCGGCACGTATGCCGGTTATCCAGCATTGGTTGCCAGCAAGCGCACGTCTCAATGGCTCAATCTTACGTATTCCACAGCATTCTTTTCGGTTTTCAACCGATTCGTAAAAGCTGCTTGGGCCTTTAGTGTTAACCATTTGCTCGAGTGCCTCATGTTGCGGATAGTAGGCGTAAATGGGCTTTCCGTACATTTCCATAGTACGGTTCCAAACGTAATAGGTTTCGGGAAACAGGCGGCCGGTTTCGAGTGTAAAGACTTTAATGGCCAGGTTATTAGCAAAAATCATGTGACTAATCACCTGATCTTCCCAACCAAAACTGGTAGAGAATACCACCTTACCCGGAAAGGCATTGGCCAGCCAGGCCAGCGCCTCAACCGGCGACAAACCTAGTGTATGTTCTTTTATATGTTGAACGAAGCTGTTCATTTACAAAACTTTTGAAGCGAAGCCATAAATACTTTTAAGGCTTACCAATATTACAATGATACCCACCGCTACCATAATAACCTTAACAGATATACGATTTGATATACGTGCCGCAATGGGTGCTGCCAAAGCACTGCCAATTATTAAACCGGCAATAGCGCTCCATGGCGCACTGTTAAGCATAATAAGGAAAGTAAGCGAACCAATCATCGCTATAAAGAACCTGGTTAGCTTAACGGTACCTAATGAAAAACGCGGGTGACGGCCACCGGCAATTAACGATGAAAGCACAATAGAACCCCAGCCACCACCGCCAACGGCGTCAATAAAACCGCCGCCTAAACCCAGTAATGATATGCGTTTGATTTTTTTATCGCCCGATTTTCTTTTACCGGCCTTAAATGCTTTGGATAGAATTACAGAACCTAATATTAGTGTATATACCGACACCAAAGGCTTGGTATACATACTATAATGCTCTAATGACGATACCAAATAAGCACCCGTTAATGCACCCAATATACCGGGGATAATGAGCAATTTGAATAGTTTCCAATTAACGTTACCCATGCGGTAATGCATCCAGCCGGCAATGCCGTTGCTCATAATCTCGGATAAGTGCACCGCCATACTTGCTGATGCCGGCGTAATACCCATCGATAGAGAAAATGCCGTGGAAGTTACTCCGTATGACATGCCAATAGCGCCATCAATCATGGCAAATACAAAGCCTGCTGCCAGGAAGTAGTAAAATATATGGTCTATACCCGCTACATAAGATTGAAATGCCGGCTCGTTAAACCAAAGGGCAGTAACGGCAATACCTAGCGATACCACGATGGTAAGCCAAATGAGCCATTTAAAATTCTTCTTTTTAACAGGCTTAGGTTCAACCAGTGATGCTGTAGCTTTATTGAGCGCTATTACTTTGCTGGCAAAATCGCCGCTCAGCGTGTTACGCAGGGCACTCATTTGCTGTAGCGTTGTATCCAGCTCAGCAGGTAGGGCCTCGTTCAAAACTTCTTTTAAACGCTTAGCTACCGTGGGCGATTTGCCATTGGTAGAGATAGCCACTTTTAAATCGCCTTTTTTAACAATAGAACCTAGGTAGAAGTCGCATAGCTCAGGCTTATCGGCTACGTTTACGAGGAGTTTACGGTCGTGTGCAGCCTGGCGGATATGCTCGTTCAGAATGTTATCTGCAGTAGCGGCAACTACCACCTGCGCATCATTCAAATCATCAGCCTCAAAGCTTTTTTGATTGATGGTTACCTGTGGAAATTTTGATACAAAATCAATTACTCCGGGCAATACGGTTTGGGCCACAATGGTCACCTTTGCCAACGGACTGTTATTAAGCAAAGCAGTAAGTTTTTCTAAACCTACATTGCCTGCGCCAATAAGCACCGTGTGCAAATGGTTAAGCTTCAAAAAAACAGGAAAAAGCTGGTTGCCTTGTCCGGTTTCTTGCGCTTCCAAAGGGGCTGTATCGTTATTCCTGGGCAACGAGCTCATAAAATTCGCGGATAGGTGAAAACTTTGGATGTAACGATACTACATCACCAAACACCATCATAGCCGGGGCTTTAACTTTATTTTCCTGGGCAAGTTCAACGATGGTATCAACAACGCCAATTACCACTTTTTCGTTTTTGGTCGAACCGCTTTGTATAAGCGCTACCGGTAAACGGTGTTTATCTTGTGCCTTAAAAATCTCGGCAATTTCGGCCAGCTTATGTAAACCCATCAATACTACAACAGTAGCTTTACTGCGGGCTGCATCGTACAAATCGTTTGAAATTTCCTGGCTGGCAGTTGTTGCTGTAACCACCCAAAAGCTCTCACTTAAGCCACGGTGGGTTACCGGTATTTGCTGTAAGCCGGGTACGCCAATTGAACTTGATATACCGGGTATAACCACAGTAGGAATGCTATAAGAAGCGGCAAAATCCAACTCTTCATAACCACGGCCAAATACAAAAGGGTCGCCGCCTTTTAAGCGCACTACATGGCCGTAATTAATGGCATAATCGATCATTAGTTTATTTACGGCATCCTGTGAGTAGCTGTGGTCGCCTGAGCGTTTGCCTACGTAAACCTTATGCGCTGTTTCAGGCGCAAAGCTTAGTAACTCTTCGTTTGCCAAAGCATCGTACAACACCACATCAGCGGTTTGCAGGGCCTTCATGCCTTTAATAGTAATTAAATCGGCATCACCGGGACCGGCACCTACCAGGGTGATTTTCGGTTCTTTTACAGTTGTTTTATTTTGAGTGGTTATGATCATGATAATTTTAGCGCCTCTCTGTTCGCTTTCATCTCGTTTAAAAATTCTTCGGCGCTTTGTTGGTAAGCTGAAGCAAATGCTTCTGAAGGTTCATTCTGATTAATTTGCAACACTAAATCGTTAAATGAAACAGGTAGTGTCACCAAACCTGTTTCTACAAAGTGTGCATCAAACTCTTTTATTACAGTTGCCTGGGTGCTACAGTTAACACCTTTATCTAACAACAGGGCTTTAGCCGAACTCAATAAAGTGTTGTAGCTATGGTAAATGGCATCGGCCCAACGGCTCTCGGCAAAAGCCTCTTTGCCCCAGCTCAATTTTTCTTCGGCTTCAAATAGTAGAGTAGCCACCAAGTCAACCATTACGCCGGCACACTCGCCCACACCAATGGCAGTGGCAAAGGTTTCTTCGTGGCCCCAGTCTACAAATTCTTCTTCGGTAAGGGTAGTCAAATCGGCCAGTGGTTTAAGTAACTGGTAAAAGTAATCCTTGCCTTTGGCATCGTAATAGTTATGGAATGTCTCTTCGCTAACTGCGTTTTCTTTGTAGTCATTCAAAACCGAACGTAATACGTGTGTGGCCCGTTTAGCAGGTACTTTGATAACTTTATCGGCCGCACGGCCAATACCATCTCCAACTGTACCGCCGCCCAATAGCACCTGTACCGATGGTAGCACGCGTTTATCAGCTTTTAGTGAGCTTCCGTGAAAGCCAATGTGCGCCAATCCATGCTGGCCGCATGAGTTCATACAGCCGCTGATCTTTATCTTAATGTCGCGGTTGTAAATGAGGTCTTCGTATTCATTGTAAATAACGTCTTCCAATACTTTTGAAAGCGTCATGCTGTTTGATATGCCTAAGTTACACGTATCAGTACCGGGGCAGGTAGTTACATCGGCTACACTGTCGAAACCTGGTTCGGCCAGTTGCAACGCATTTAAGGCGTTGAACAATGCCGGTAACGATTCTTTACGTGCGTACTTTAATAATAAGCCCTGGTTTTGGGTAACTCTTATTTCATCGGCTACCAAGCCGCGTATACCGTCAACAAGTTTACAGGCTTCGGGTGTATGAATATCGCCAACGGGCACTTTCACAAACACGCCGTAAAAGCCGGTTTGCTTTTGCTCAAATACATTGGTAGCTAACCATTGCTCGTATTTTAAAGGGTTCTCAATAGTTACTTCTATGGTGTTAAATGCTTCCGGCGCCTCAGGTTGAGGTACGGCATTGCGGTTTACTTTAAAGGCTTTTACTTTGTTTGCGGTTTTTTCCAGTTCGGCTAAACGTATAATTTCATCAATACCAATTTTGGCAACCAGGAACTTTAAACGCGCCTTATTACGGTTATTACGTTCACCATAACGGTCAAACACGCGAATGATTGATTCGGTATAAGGAATCAGTTCATCCTCGGGCAAAAACTCTTTTACTAAATGTGCTAATGAAGGTTGGGCGCCCAAACCGCCGCCCAGCATTACTTTAAAGCCACGTTCTTCGCCTCGAAGTTTAGGAATAAAGCCTAAATCATGTATATAGCTGAAACCGGTATCGGCCTCGCTTGATGAAAATGAGATTTTAAACTTACGACCCATTTCCTGACAGATAGGGTTACGCAAAAAGTATTCGAACACCGCATGCGCATAAGGCGATACGTCGAACGGTTCCTGCGGGTCAATACCCGAGGTAGGAGAGGCTGTTACATTACGTACGGTGTTACCGCAGGCTTCGCGCAGGGTAATATCATCCTGCTCCAGTTTTGCCCAAAGCTCGGGCGTACGGTCTAAACTAACGTAGTGTATTTGTATATCCTGGCGGGTGGTTAAGTGCAGATTGCCGCTGCCATACTCATCGGCAATATCGGCAATGCGCAGCAATTGTTTAAAGGTAACCTTGCCAAACGGCAGCTTAATGCGTACCATTTGTACACCCGGTTGGCGCTGACCATACACGCCACGTGCCAGGCGCAGGCTCCTGAACTTTTCGTCATGAATTTTACCTTCACGAAAAGCCCTGATCTTTTTTTCAAGGTCAATAATATCCTTTTCAACTACCGGGTTCTCCAGTTCGGTCCTGAAACTTTGCATGTTTAACAGTATTCAAAAACGCCTCTTTCAGTTGTTACCGGAAGAGGCGTTGTATAGATTAATCACTTAAAAACGGTTCTATAAAAGCCTTCTCACGTTGCTGTGTTACAGCAGCAAATGCAAATACAGCAAGTGGTAAAATCGTTAGTGGCTTTCATTATAATTTCAAATATATATAAAGTATATAGAAGTAGTAGGGTTTTTGTTTAAAATTTTTGTAAATGACATTGCGATCAGATTTTGCTTTGCCGTAGGTTTTTGTCTGATTGCAATTTTTATACGACAGGGACATATAGTAGTTACAAGACGGCCCGCGTTAGGATGAAGATATAATTTAAAAGTATGCATTAAGCAAAAAAGCCCGCCTGTTTATAATCAGGCGGGCTTTTTGTTATTGTGGAAATCTTCTGCGTAACACGGCGTAGAACTTGTCTACAGTTGAGGGTTTTTCCGTCCAGTGATTTTTAGTCACATAATTCATTTTTAGAAATTTATCGGCTTCTTCAAAGTTTTTGCAACGGTTTAGTATTTCAATGGCTTCATTGTAAGCCATTCCGTAGCCGTTGAATAATTCTTTTACAAACAGCATACGATCATTCAGGTTAATGGCCGATTTTACGTCGGTTACAGCAGACTGCTGCTGTGCCTGCTGCGGCTGAGTGGAGGCGTTACTTACCGTATCGCCACGAAGCTGTGCTGCAAGGCGCTCATGTAATGATAGCGGCTGCGCTTCCGGCTCTTTATGATCTGCAGCGGGTGTATGAGCATGAAACGTTTTTGGTTCCTCTGTGTAATGTTGGGTATTATCCGGCAACACAGGTGCCTTTTCCTCTGCAACAGGTACATTTACCTCTCGCTCGGCAAAGGTACTGGCTGTTTCCTCATCAAACTTTGAAGTTTGGTGTTCCGAAGCTTCAGGCTGTTCAGCGTCATTAAATTCTTCCGGGGCTTGATAGTTTGAATCAACGTTAGCCGGCACTGAATCGACTGGCTGCGAATTAAATGGCTGACCATATTTTTCCAGTATCGATTCATATGTTTCAGGTACGCTTTGTTCTTCTCTGGCTTCCTCTGCATGAGTTTCTTCCTCGGCCTCGGTCAGGTTAACGTGAGGAAATTCCGTTGTTTCATCAGTTGAGTAACTGCTCTGTATTTCAAATGTGCGCGGTTCTTCGCTTACCTGTGGTTCATTACGCACAAAGTTAAATTCGTTACGCTCATGAGCCGGTTCAATAGTTACATTATGTTCATTGTTATATTCGGTTGAGGCGGGTAGTATAATCGGTTTCTCAACTGAGGCAGTATCTGCATTCTCTTCAGGCTGCACATCGCTCTCTGCTTTGTTATCATTAACAAAATAAAACGGCTCGCTTTCAACCTGATGAGTTGTGGATTTATTCGCATTATGCTCATGATGAAAGGTTTCAATTTCAAACTCATCTTTATGCGGCTGAGCATCTGCGTTATTATTCTGGTAGTTTACGGCATCTTCAAAAAGCGGCGGTAAAATATTTGTTTCCTTAACGGCCGAAGCAGCCTCATGAGGTATATCATTGTCAAAATTAAGCTGCGCTGGCTCCTGATGTTCAGACAGGGCAGGAATAACGTTAAGATATTGGGCGTTGATTTTTCTTAAAATCTCGTTATGGTCTGTCAGGAACTTGGCATTAGCCGCAAAAAGTTCAAGTTCAAGATCATTTATATGAGCTTCCTGGGCTTGTAAGTATTCGTATTGCTCGTTCAGCTCTTTAAGGATATTGCCTATCTTTTTTAATATTTCCTGTTGTTTCATGTACGGATGTGTTGAAAATGTAGCTAATCAAAAGTAAGATATAATTCTGATATTAGCCCGCTGTAAAAGATTTGGAATGTTGTTTAGTGAAGATGTTTTTAGGAGGAGAAGTGAGCATGGCGGGAGTATTGAAGTGGTATGCGGATCAATGTTTTCGGGTAAAACCGAGGAGTTGATACGCCGGTTGCGTCGTGCCCAGATTGCCCGTTTGAATGTAGAAATATTTAAGCCAAACACCGATACCCGTTATGCTGAAGCTGAGGTGGTATCGCATAATCAAACCAGTATTCCATGCTCGCCTGTTGAAAATTCTTCATCCATCTTATTATTAGGCAGCAATGTGCAGGTAGTAGGCATTGATGAAGCCCAGTTTTTTGACGAAGAACTGCCCAACGTTTGTAATGCCCTGGCAAACCGCGGCGTTAGGGTTATTGTAGCCGGTCTTGATATGGACTATAAAGGCAAACCTTTTGGCCCTATGCCTGCAATTATGGCTATGGCCGAGTCTGTTACCAAGGTTCATGCGGTTTGTGTTAAATGCGGTAACCCGGCACTATATTCTTACCGGCTTGTGCCCGATGATAACCGCGTTTTATTGGGCGAGAAGGAGAGCTATGAGCCCAGGTGCCGGTCATGCTATCAACTGCCATAGCATACCGTTGAGTAAAGCGAACATTTTGTAGTTGAGGTTGGTTATATCTATATACTAACCACCAATTATGAGTACCAAAGTTATAGCCACCCTGCATTGTACTGCCGATGCAGAAGAGCCTTTTGAAATGGAGCTTAAACGCCTTGTTGAAGCTTCGCTGCTTGATGAAGGTTGCATTAAATATGAGCTTTTTCAATACGAGCAGGAAGATTGCCATTATATTATTATTGAGGAATGGCAGGATGATGATGCTTTGAAGAAGCACCAGGATTCACCCCACTACAAACATTTTTTGCGCATATCGCCGGTGTTGCTCAAAAATCCGGCGGAGGTTAAGGTACTTAAACGGCTTGTTTAAATAGTGTTGCTTTTTGCTTAAAATAAATGCTTTGCCGGCAAACAAAAAACGTAATTAATAATTATAAATGCGTAGAGGAACAAACTTAGCTTATTGGCTCAAATGTGCCTCTGCGCTTTACTATCATAATTCCGTTACATACCATGGCTAAGAAAGTACTACTTATTGAAGACGATAAAGACATCCGCGATACCATTGTTTATGCTTTAAAAGAGCATGATTATGAAGTTGTGGATTCAGAAGATGCCAAAATTTTAAAAAACGTAGCTGAAATTAACCCCGATCTTATTTTACTTGATAATTGGTTAACCGACTGGAAAAGCGATGCGAATGGTCAACAATTAAGTAAAGAACTTAAAAGCCATCCTGTTACCAGCCATATACCCATCGTTATTGTATCAGCGGTTAGTAACATAAAAGAAGTAGCTGAGGCCGGTATGGCCGATGGTTATCTAAAAAAGCCGTTTGAGCTAAGCGACTTATTTGCTATTGTTGAAAAACATATATCGTAAAGTAAATACAAGCTATATGCTATAAAACAAAAAAGCCACTTACTAAAGTGGCTTTTTTGTTTAAGCACACGGTTATTCAAATTAACCGTGTGACTTAATTACGAGTGATTACTTTTTTGCGTATTTGAAGTTTTTACCAATGAATTTTGCGTTAGCGCCTAATTCTTCTTCAATACGTAGTAACTGATTGTATTTTGCAATCCGGTCTGAACGTGATGCTGAACCGGTTTTAATTTGACCACAGTTTAAGGCAACGGCTAAATCTGCAATAGTAGCGTCCTCAGTTTCACCCGAACGGTGACTCATTACCGAAGTATAACCGTTAGTTTGTGCTAATGATACTGCATTGATAGTTTCGGTTAATGAACCAATTTGGTTTACTTTAACCAATATTGAGTTACCAATGTGCTGATCAATACCTTGTTGTAAACGGGTTACATTGGTTACAAATAAATCGTCGCCTACTAATTGAACTTTGTCGCCAATTTTTTCAGTCAAAATTTTCCAGCCATCCCAATCGTCTTCGGCCATACCGTCTTCAATTGAAATAATTGGGTATTTGGAAGCTAAATCAGCTAAGTATTGAGCCTGCTCTTCGCTGCTACGGATGGCACCTTTTTCGCCTTCGAACTTAGTGTAGTCGTATTTACCATCTACATAAAACTCAGAAGCAGCACAATCGAACGCTAAGCAAATTTCTTCACCTGGTTTGTAACCGGCTTTTTCGATAGCTTGTAAAATGGTTTCAACACCATCTTCGGTACCGCTAAAGGTTGGAGCAAAGCCGCCTTCGTCACCCACAGCAGTAGACAGGCCACGATCATGAAGAATTTTTTTCAGGTTGTGGAATACTTCAG
The DNA here is from genome assembly GCF_913773635.1 of uncultured Mucilaginibacter sp. Lineage (GTDB taxonomy): Bacteria > Bacteroidota > Bacteroidia > Sphingobacteriales > Sphingobacteriaceae > Mucilaginibacter. The sequence goes on along the minus strand of NZ_CAJYGQ010000009.1, from coordinate 235,767 downwards.
TACCCCAACGTAATGCCTCAGAGAATGATGGCGCGCCAACCGGCATAATCATAAACTCCTGGAATGCGATAGGCGCATCAGAGTGTGAACCACCGTTAACAATATTCATCATTGGTATTGGCAGGGTGTTAGCGTTTACACCACCAATGTAGCGGTATAATGGCTGGCGGCTTTCCTGTGCGGCTGCCTTAGCTACTGCTAATGACACACCTAAGATGGCGTTAGCACCTAATTTACCTTTATTGTGAGTACCGTCAAGATCAATCATAATCTTGTCGATGCTGTTTTGCTCAAATACATCTAAACCTACCAGTTCTTTGGCAATAATATCATTTACATTAGCAACGGCTTGTAAAACGCCTTTACCCATGTATTTGCTTTTATCATTATCGCGTAGTTCAACTGCCTCATGTGCACCTGTTGAAGCACCCGATGGAACAGCCGCGCGGCCTAAAGCACCGTTTTCGGTTAATACTTCTACTTCAACTGTAGGGTTACCACGCGAGTCGAGTATCTGGCGGGCATGTACATCAATTATTAAGCTCATATTGCTATCAAGTTTTTGGTAAGTGTATGGTTATACAATTTATTGCGCGCTAAGATAAGCGCAAAATTATGACAATCAAAAAGTAAATGTGAATACTTAGTGTTGGCTTTACAATATCTTAATATGAAGCTTAGAGTGCTATTGAGATTTTCAGCGATGAAGTCTTATTTGGCTGCCTTACGTTGAATGTTGTAAATGGCATTCAGGTGTAAATAATATTTACGGTTACTGTTGGCCGAGCTATTAAACTGATGCAAGATGCCTGCGGTAATTGCAAAGGGCTTGGTTATCTGGTAACCAAGTAAACCGGCAAAACGGCTGCGCTCAAAATGAGGTTCTTTGTTATTGAAAAAAAGTTCGGCATAAACAATTCCATACAATGCCCCCGGCTCAACTTTGGGTTTGTTGATAGGGGTAATGGCGCTAAACCTGTACCTGAAGCGGTTACGATAGCCGGTGTTAAACCACCGCTGTTCGATGCGGTAACGGTGCTCAAATCTTATACGGCCTAAATATTGGTTTGATGTAAATTGCTGCCAAAACCTAAATTCTTCCAATTGTGGCCCGTCGTCAATATCTTCGAAATCATAAGTTATATAACGGCCGATACCAAGCAAGGCAGCATTATTTTTGTCAAAGTTGTAGCTTACCCCGCCTTTAACTTCATAGTAATAAAAAGTATTGGTAACGCCGTAGTTACGGTTTTGCGCTTCCATGTATCCGCCCCAGCGGTGCTCGGTGCTACCCGGTAAATTTATGGTCAGTACGTTCCAGCCACCTAAGCCGTTATATTGTGCTACTGCCGATTTGCAGATTGCTGTGATGAAAAGAATTATTACAAGCTTGCGAAACATATAACGGCTTTGTTAAGAAAAGATTAACAAAGGCGCAAATATATAGTAATATGAAATTATTGTTAAGAAAATATTATTCCCATTTAAAGGTTTTTATGGCTACTGCATAGATGCCTATGCCCCATATCAAAAGTATTAACAGCTGATGGGTAACATCGCCCAAGCCGGCGCCTTCAAAAGCTACTTTACGCATAGCATTATTTAAATGGGTAAGCGGTAGTGCATTACTAACAGGCTGTAACCATGATGGAAAGGCTGCGGTTGAGAAAAACGTTCCTGAAAGCAAAAATTGAGGTAAGGTGATGATGTTGGATAACGGCGGGATGCTGGTTTCATTTTTAGCAACACCTGATATGATGAAACCAAAACCCATAAATATAATTAAGCCTGCAAAGGAGAGCAGTAGCATGTTTAACACGGTTACTATGCCATTAACTAAGGTAAAGCCAAAAGCAAAATGGCCAACGCTTATAATAACAATAGCTCCTAAAAGGGCAAAGCTTACCCGTGCCAGCATTTCGCCCGTTATAATGCTGTACCGTTTCACCGGTGTAGCAAAGAAGCGCTTAATAACCAGGGTTTGGCGCAGGCTTAAAAAAACGAATGCAGTACCAAATACACCTATATTAAGTAACGAAAATCCTAACTGACCCGGCAAAATAAAGTCAATGTATTTATACTCGCGGCCCTTAATGGTTGTTTCCGTCATGGTGGCAACCTTTTGCGCATTGTTAGGCATGGCTTGTGTGTTAAATTGGTATAGTAAACTTTTGAGCATTGAGCGCAGCATATTCCCTTTCTCCTGAGATGCAGCTGTGTACTTTACATCAATAGTAAATGCAGGTAAGCCATTGCGCTTTTGTATATCAATAATGGCATCCAGGCTGCCTTTATCAAGATTTTTATTCATTTCGGCCTGGCTTTGCTTAGTTATAATGCGAACAACCTTGTAGTTTTTAAGTAGCTGGTATATTGGATTGAGCGTGTCCGAGCTTTTGGCTAGTCCTACATCAACCGATACCGCTCCGCCACCAATATTGGCAAAAATGACAATGAATATCAAGGGAAACAGCAGGCTAAACACCACTGCCGATGGGCTGCGGAATATTGAACGTAAACTGGCTTTTGCAATAGCAAGAGTTGCGCGGGTATTATTGTAAGAGGTCATTGGTTTAAGGTTGATTGAATTACAGAAAGGTTAGTTGATTGAGTGATTGCATTGATGCTGCTTATTTGCGAGGGTGCTACTCGCGCCATTCTTTGCCGGTAAGGTTAATAAATACATCCTCTAGGTTGGCCTGCTTTACTTGTTTTCTCCGTTCAAACCCGGCTGCTACCAATTCATCAATAAAACTATCCGGACTGTTGATGCCTACTATGCGACCGCCATCTACAAAGGCAACGCGGTCGCATAGTTCTTCGGCTTCATCCATATAATGAGTGGTAATAACCACAGTGGTTCCCGCACTTCGTATCTCGCGTATCAGTTCCCACAGGTTGCGGCGTGCCTGCGGGTCCAGTCCGGTGGTGGGCTCATCTAAAAAGATGATGCGAGGATTGTTGATTAAGGTTGTGGCGATTGAAAAGCGCTGTTTTTGACCGCCTGATAAGGTTTTATATTGAGCTTTGGCTTTATCAGTTAATGCAACCTTAGCAAGCATATCCATAGGGTTGATGCGTACACCATACAACCCTGAAAATAAGTTGAGCAGCTCAACAAGGTTCAGGCCCGGATAGTAACCGGCAGCCTGTAACTGAACACCTATACGCTGTTTAATCTGGTTGGCCTGTGTGTCTATCGAAAAACCATCAACCGTAACCTCACCCGAGGTTTTGGTTCGGAGGGTTTCAATAATTTCGAGGGTAGTGGTTTTACCTGCTCCGTTAGGACCAAGCAATCCAAAAATTTCGCCCTCGTATACCTCAAAGCTAATGCCTTTTACTGCGGTAAAGTTGGCATATTGTTTAACCAGATTGTTAACAGTGATAATAGGTTGTTTTGCCATGATGTAAAAGTACTATAGCTTTGCGCTTTTATAAAGGACTTTTCGGCGAATGGCTGCTTTTTAACGGTGAATGGTGGGAGCGGGGATGTAAAAATAAAAAAGGAGATGCTATACATAGCATCTCCTTTTTTTTCAGCGCAAGTCAAATAGGTTAGACGTTAAAAGTCTAATGGACCTAAACGTTTCATATTTTGCATTATTAAGTACCGCCTGTGTCTTATGAACTTAGTTGGATTAGTTGCTGAACGTTTTAACGGACTAGGAAATATGGCTGCAATAGCTGCGGCTTCGCGTCGCGTGAGGGTTGCGGCAGGCTTGTGAAAGTAAGCTTGTGCTGCGGCCTCGGCACCGTAAATGCCGTCGCCCATTTCTATTACGTTGAGGTATACCTCCATAATGCGCTGCTTGCTCCAGAAGATCTCGATTAACAAAGTAAAGTAAGCCTCAAACCCTTTACGCACCCACGAGCGACCGGGCCACAAGAAAACATTTTTGGCGGTTTGCTGCGAAATGGTACTGCCACCAATTACTTTTTTACTTTTAGCATTTTTCTTAATAGCGCGTTCAATGGCTTTGAAGTCAAAACCGTTATGCTCTAAAAAAGCCTGATCTTCACCCGCAACCGCAGCTTTCTTCATGTTAATTGATATCTCATCAAAATCTTTCCATGTTTTATCAATTTTCCATGTTTTGCCGTCGGCCTTGCGCTCAAAGCCACGGGTAATCATAAGCCAGGTAACAGGAGGATTAACCACTTTGTAAAGCAATACCCAAAGTATCGTAATACCAAAAAAGGCTATCAAAAATATTTTAACAAAATACCAGATGAGTTTTTTTATTCCAGTGAGTACCATGGTGTTCTTTCCCAAACCTCTATCAAGAGAGAGGTTCAGGTGATTTCTAATTTTTTGCTAAAATAACAAAGCCCTCTCCATGCGGAAAGGGCTTTTATTAATATTTTCTTTCAAGTTCGAAATTCACATTCCGAAATGTGAAATCAAAAATTACTCAGCTACAACTTCAAAAGGAACCTGTACTTTAACCTCTTTGTGAAGGTTTAGTGTTGCGGTATATTCACCAACAAATTTAGGATCCTCGTTGAAAGTGATGCGACGACGGTCAACATCAAAGCCTTGGTTTTTCAAAGCGTCAGCTACCTGGATAGTGTTAACAGCACCAAATATTTTACCGCTTTCGCCGGCTTTAGCACCAATTGTTAATTTAACACCTTCTAAACGGGCAGCAACTTCGTCAGCATCCTTACGGATTTTGTCTTGTTTAAACTGAGCTTGTTTCAAGTTTTCAGCTAGAACTTTGCGTGCCGATTCGGTAGCCAGGATACCATAACCTTGAGGAATTAAAAAGTTACGACCGTAACCGGCTTTTACTTTAACTACTTCGTCTTTCTCGCCGAGGTTTTTAACGTCTTGTTTTAAAATAATGTCCATTTTGTTAATCCTCCTTTATTATTTTAACGAGTCGGTTACGTAAGGTAATAAACCAATGTGACGGGCACGTTTAACAGCCTGAGCCACTTTACGCTGGAATTTTAATGAAGTACCGGTTAAACGACGTGGTAATACTTTACCCTGGTCATTAACAAACTTTAATAAAAAGTTAGCGTCTTTGTAATCAATGTATTTGATACCGTTCTTTTTGAAACGGCAGTATTTTTTGCGGTTATCGTCCACTTTAGGAGCGGTAACGTATTGAATTTGATCGTTTGCCATAATTAAGCTGCAGCCTCCTCTGTTTTAGGTTTTTTGTTGAAAGCGCCGCTACGTTTTTTCTCGTTGTAAGCAATGGCGTTTTTATCTAAAGCAATGGTCAGGAAACGCATAACACGCTCATCGCGTTTAAATTCAATCTCCAGTTTATTGATTAATTCACCCGGAGCGCGGAATTCGGTGAGGTGGTAGTACCCGGTCGATTTTTTTTGAATCGGGTACGCTAATTTTCTCAAACCCCAATTGTCCTCTTGAACAATTTCGGCTCCGTTATCGGTAAGGATCTTGCTAAATTTGGCAATTGCCTCTTTAGCAGCCTCGTCTGATAACAACGGGGTTAGAATGATTACGGTTTCGTACTGTTGCATTTTAATACGTTTTGTTAATTAATTCCCGTACAAAACGGGGACGCAAATGTAGAAATAAATCATTTAATATGCAAGGCTTTTAAATGTAATTCATTGACTGAATGCAGGGAGTGTAAAGGAGTTGCCAGCTTTACAATGCAAACTGACACGATATACTTATATTAGTAGGCTTAATATTTTCAAAGCTTATCACATGAAAACTTTTTTACTTGCGGCTTTATTGTTCCTTTTCGCCGCTTTTAACGTAAATGCGCAAAATAAAACCCCCGGCCCGGTTGAGCAAAAATTGCTTGATAGTTTGTGTGTTGGTTTGGCAAAAATAGACTTAACCAAAATAAGCACCAAACAAGAGGCAAATGATGCATTTATGGATTGTTTCACGAGCTATGCTTTTTTGCTGATGGATGTAGCCAAAGAGCGGGGTGTTGAGTTTGGGGATAATGCTGCAATGCATCAAATAGGAACTGATATTGGTGCAAGTTTACTTAAAAACAAGTGTTCGGCCTTTATGAAACTGGCTACACTTATGGCCGGTTCAGATAGTAAAGTAAATAGCGGTAGCGGCGTAACGCAAGGCAAATTAAAACGCATAGATAATAAAGGTTTTAACTATTTTATAATTACAGATGCTGCAGGCAAAGAACAGTCTTTTATTTGGCTAAGGCAATTTGCCGGTTACGAGAAATTTACAGGTTCACCAGTTACTTACGCCGGAAAGAAATTAAAGATAAAATGGCAGGAAATGGAAGTATACCTTCCCGGTGCTAAAGGGTATTATAAAGTTAAGGAAATTAGCCAAATAGAAATTTTGAAGTAAAACATGTGCGTATGTAGTAGAGCTTGTAAAATGTAAAAGCAAGCTTAAAAGAGCATCACTTATCTTGATTTAGTTTTAAAAGATGCAAATAACCATTTAACCAAATTTCAGGGCTTTTGGTAGAAGTTTGGATTTCCGACGTTAAGGCGTTATTTCTTTTCTTCAAAAAGTTGCGTTGCGTAGCAAATTTTTGCGGACTAAAATTACCGTGATTATCTATAAAATCTTCAATCATATTGCCGCTGGTGTATTGCTGCATTTGTATTTTTTGCTTCAACTCGGCCAGTTGCTTTTGCAATATTTTGTTGTAGCGTTTCAACATAATGTCGGCCATATTCGTAGCCTCGGTTTCATTTTCATCCAAGTATCTGATCTGTAATTTCAAGAGCGTATAAAAGTCTTTTTCCTGGTATGCTTTGGTAACTTCTTTTACAATCTCGGTATTTAGGTTCTGCTTGTCTTCATCACGTTCCAAATCAGGATGGAACTTTTTTATTAACCGCATGTATACGCTTCGTGCATCACGATGCAGGAGTTTATCATCTGCTTCTTTTCTTGCGGCAGTTTTATTGTCTTTACTCCAATCCTGCACTGGTTCGCTTTCAATAACAGCAGTTGGTTGCGTTTGCCTGGCTTTTATAAAGTGATGCCTGTTTTCGGTAAAGTAGTTTTCCTCACCTTTTTCAACCAACTCTTTAAAGTTGATATTAAAGCCGTAAACTTGGCTGAATTTTGCCGATGTAAACTGCTCTTCGTAATGTCTAACAACATCGTCTGCATTGATATTGCTATATTTAAGCAACAGAGCCGCAAGTAGCGTATCCTGGTAGCCAAATCTTTTAAGTAAAAACCTTGATGTTTCAGCCATATAAGCATCCAGCAACCCCTTGTTTTGTTTGCCCATAACTGATTTATTTGCAGCGCCGTCAATAGCAAATACCAATTTGCGCAGCAGCGCATAATATCGCTTGGTTAGTGGCTCTAACTCAGCGGTCACTTTGGCTTGCGCTGTTTGCAGGCTGCTTTGCAAGTTGTTGTTGTATTGCTGCTGTTCTTGTAACTGGCTTAACAGTTTTTCATATTTTACTTCTGCTTTTGATTTGATATGTTTTGCATTATTTCTGCGGATGATGGGTTTCATGATATGCGCAATTTGGGCAAAATGCGCTTAAACAACAAACGGTTAAAGTTTGTAGCTCAATAGCATTGTAAGTAGTTTCTTTGCTTTACTGTGCCGGTTTTTGGCCACTTACTGTACCTCATTCCCTTCTCGCTATTTTCCCTTTCGGCAAATTTGCCTAACTTAGTGGCTGTGGATAATTTTATTGTTTCGGCCCGTAAATACCGTCCTGTTACTTTTGAAAGCGTTGTAGGTCAGCAACATGTGACCAACACTCTAAAAAACGCAATCAAAAATAATCAGCTGGCGCAGGCATTTTTGTTCTGCGGGCCGCGTGGGGTGGGTAAAACAACTTGTGCACGAATTTTAGCTAAAACCATTAATTGCACCAACTTACAACCTAATGGTGAAGCTTGTGGCGAGTGTGATTCGTGCCGTGCATTTCAAAACGGTAATTCTTTTAACGTACATGAGCTTGATGCCGCATCAAACAATTCGGTTGATGATATACGCAGCCTGATAGAACAGGTACGCATACCGCCTCAAGCAGGCCGTTACAAAGTGTATATTATTGATGAGGTTCACATGCTATCGCAGGCGGCATTCAATGCTTTCCTGAAAACGCTGGAAGAGCCGCCCAACTACGCCATATTTATATTAGCCACAACCGAAAAGCATAAGATACTCCCAACCATACTTTCGCGTTGTCAGATATTTGATTTTAACCGCATCCGGGTAGAGGATATGGCTAATCACCTTGCCTCCATAGCTCAGAAGGAAAGCATAGGTTTCGAAGACGACGGTTTGCACATCATTGCCCAAAAGGCCGATGGTGGCTTGCGCGATGCGTTGTCAATGTTTGATCAAATTGTAAGCTTTTCGGGCGGCAAGGTTACCTATCGGTCGGTAATTGAAAACCTTAATATTCTCGATTACGATTACTACTTTAACGTAACCGATAGCCTGCTTAAAGAAGATACCACCAACACGCTATTGCTGTTTGATGAAATTCTCACAAATGGTTTTGATGGCAGTCACTTCATTACAGGTTTAAGCGGCCACCTGCGTAACCTGTTAGTAGCTAAAGATAGTTCCACGTTAAAGTTGCTTGAAGTAAGCGAAGGCATAAGGCAAAAATACTTACAGCAATCACAACAGGCCAGCACGTCATTCCTGCTATCGGCCATGAATATTGCCAACCAGTGTGATTTAAACTACCGTTTAAGTAAAAATCAACGATTGCAGGTTGAGCTTGCCTTACTTAAAATATGTCATTTGCAAGCAGCTTTTACTGCAGCCAGTATGCCAGCCGTTAACGGTCAGGACTTAAAAAAAAACTCTGAACCAAACGTAAACGCGCCGCAAAGTGCACCAAAACCACCGATAACCGAGCCTGTTGCAGCAAATACGGCTCCGATACAGCCGGTTTCAGCATCAGCGCAATTGCAGGAGCCTAAGCAAACTTACCAGGCTACGCCATCTTTAAGTGCTACTCCTTCAATAACGGCTACACCTTCTCTGTCAGGTGCTACCGGTAGTAATGAGCCAAAATCAGCTCCGGTGCATCAAACCGAGTCGTTGCCATCTGCTTCGCCTCAACCTGAGGCCGAAAAGGCAGCTGCGGCAATTCGTCCCTTAGCTTCATCATTATTAAGTACACCTTCTTTAAGCCCGTCTTTAAAGGGAGGTTTAGCGGGTGGTACCGTAATTGAAGAAGAGGAAGACCCTTATATATACGGTACTGATAAGGAAAACTTTAATAGTGACGATTTTTTAAAGTGCTGGAATGATTATGTAGCGAAGGTAAAGGCCGAAGGTAAATCAACCCTTGTGGCCATACTTACTACAAGTGCGCCCGTTATGACGCAGCCTTATGTTTTTGAACTAATTATAAGTAACCGTACACAAGAGGCAGTTTTCAGGGATGAGAAGCCCGGGTTGATGAATCATTTACGCACAACGCTGCGCAATTTTGATATTGAGGTGAACACCAAAGTAGATGAACTGGTTGTGGTGAGAAAGCCTTACACGGCTATAGAGAAGTTCCAGCATATGGCAGCCAAAAACCCGCAGCTTCTTGAGCTAAGAAAAACTTTTGGATTAGACTTCGATTAATAGCCATTAAATAGAAAAGAGGTATAAAATAAATTGACTATGCATTACTGCAACCTCAAGTTACTTTATACCTCTAACAAATTTATTTATAACTTCTTATTTTAAGAAGTCATCATCTTCGTTCTCACCGCTAATATCGCTGTCGGTTTTTTCAGCACCTTCGGCAAGGTCGGCATCATTTTTCGGGTAACCTTCTTCGTCAAGGTCTTCGCGGTCATCTTCGGGCGTACGGGCCAGGGTTTCGTCAACCGGGTCCAGTTCTACAATCCTTCCGCTGTCAATATGCATACCTAAGCCTTCGGCATCGGTTTCTAATGAGCGGTTTTTGTCATACTCACCCTGTGTATCATAAGGGTTGGCTTCGTCATAGCTCGAATCGAAATCGCTGCCACCCGGGGCTGCTGTATCAAATAATTGAGGCGGATCATAATCCGGATCATCGCTTTCAACAGCAATTTCGTAGCTGTCGGTATCCGGGTCGTATTTTAAATCATGGGCTGAAGTTTCTTCACCCAGTTCGTCTTTCATTTTTTTGTCTCTGTCCAGGTTTTCATCATTAAAACCAGGGTAGAAGGTATCGTCGTTTTTCATACAGGTTTAACTTTGTTGTAATGAATTAACATCAATAATCCATCCAAAGTTTTAACCCGTAAAACTTAAGTTTGCCTGTTTTACTTGCGTATAGGTTTACGATAAGAGGTAAAGCCGCCAATAGCAAAGCGCATTCCTACTACAAACTGCGAATAAACATCCTTGCGTATACCTGCTTTAATGCCGTCTAACTGATCGCCTAAAACGTAATTCAGCTGATAGCCTAAATCAACCTTTATAAACGGCTCATCATAGCTGTTAAAAACCTTAAACTCATATCCGGCTTTTAAGGGAATAAAAAATTCGCTGCTTGAATTACGGCCTGATGATGTATAATCGGGGATATAAAGTGAAGAACGGTTAATTTCAGACATGTTGTTATAAATAACACCTACGCCACCGCTAACATAAATGTTGCGCAGTGCATTCATTACAACATTGTTATTATAACGGATCAATTCGCCAGCCTGAACTTGCGCCCTGAAACTAACTGCGGTATAATTATTTTTAAACTCGCGCCCCGATAATGTTCTCACTGAATCTCCGCCAGCTAAGCGGCCAAACTGCACTTCAGCAATATAATTTAAGAAAGGGGTATGGTTATACGCAAACACCAAATGTGCTGCGGGCGTACCTGTAACCGTTTCAGCATCTGTATAAGCATAATTCAAAGCTGCAGCAAATCCTAAATCATATTGCCCGTACATATAGCCCAGCTGCGCTTTAGCCAACAGGGTAGCAAAGCATATGCATAGCGTAAGTAGTATTTTTTTCAAAACTATGGTAAGCGGTTATAGGTGTAGTAATTAATGATAGTTACAGATGAGCCTGCTTCGTTGGTATTAATAGTTTCAACAAGCTCCATTTGCGTAATAGATAGTGCCGCAACATTATACCTTATAAGCAAATCGCCGCTCTTAAATGCCAGCGTTGATGCCGCTGTATTGGCAGAGTAATAGCCTTGAAACAGTTTTTGGTAAATAGTTGATGATAGTGTGGCCCGGTTATCGGCCTCAAAAATAAAATAATCGTTAGCGGTGCCAATCAACGGACTGGAGTCGGGCTCTTTATCGCCATCAATGTATTTCTCTGATTGCATGAAGGCTAAATTCCACTTGCCAAGTAATTGCGTATTTCGCAGGCTTGCAGGTAAAACTGGCGGGTCTTGCTTGCAACCCGTATTTATTACAACGAGGGCAAGCAATAAAAAACCGTAAATCTTTTTCATCCGTTTCTATATCCGCCTTAAAATTAACATTTTATTTAAATGTGGCCAATTTTTGATGATATGCCGCAGGCAAAAAGTTTAACTTATAAAGTGGCAGGGCAATAGTCAAAATGTATATATTTGGACGTTTTTTAAATACAACTACAACAAAAACCCGATATGTCAAAAATTAAAGTAGAAAATCCGGTAGTTGAACTGGATGGCGATGAGATGACCCGCATCATCTGGCAGTTTATTAAGGATAAATTGATTCTTCCTTACTTGGATGTTGATTTAAAGTATTACGATTTAGGTATTGAATACCGCGACGAGACTAACGATCAGGTTACCATTGATGCAGCTAACGCCATTAAACAGTACGGTGTAGGTATTAAATGTGCTACCATTACTCCTGATGAGGAGCGTGTTAAAGAATTTGGTTTAAAGCAAATGTGGAAATCACCAAACGGTACTATCCGTAATATATTGGATGGTACAGTTTTTCGTGAGCCTATTGTAATGAGCAATGTGCCACGTTTGGTTCCAAACTGGACTGCTCCAATTTGTATTGGCCGTCATGCTTTCGGCGATCAGTACCGAGCTACCGATTTTGTTACTAAAGGTAAAGGTAAGTTAACCGTAACCTTCACTCCTGAAGATGGCGGCGAAGTTCAATCATACGAAGTCTTCAACTTTAAAGGTGATGGCGTTGCTTTATCAATGTACAACACCGATGAATCAATCAAAGGATTTGCGCACGCTTGTTTTAACCAGGCTTTAATGAAAGGCTGGCCTTTATACTTATCAACCAAAAACACCATCCTTAAAAAGTATGATGGTCGTTTTAAAGATATTTTTGAAGAGATTTATCAAAACGATTACAAAGCTAAATTTGCCGAAAAAGGCATTGTATACGAGCACCGTTTAATTGACGACATGGTTGCATCGGCCCTTAAATGGAACGGTAACTTTGTATGGGCTTGTAAAAACTATGATGGCGACGTACAGTCTGACACCGTAGCACAAGGTTTCGGTTCATTAGGTTTAATGACCTCTACTTTGGTTACACCTGATGGTACTGTAATGGAAGCTGAAGCTGCACACGGTACGGTAACCCGTCACTACCGCGAGCACCAAAAAGGTAACCCAACTTCAACTAACCCAATTGCTTCTATTTTTGCCTGGACCCGTGGTTTAGAGTTCCGTGGTAAGTTAGATAACAACCAGGAACTGATTGATTTTTGCCACACTTTAGAGCAGGTTTGTATTGAAACTGTTGAAAGCGGCAAAATGACAAAAGACTTGGCTATTACTGTTAAAGCTAAAGTTGAACACGGCACTGATTACTTGTACACTGAAGAGTTTTTGGAAGCCATTAACGAAAACCTTAAAGCTAAATTAGGTAAGTAATTGTTCCCTGAATTTAAACAAAAAATGCTCCGCAAAATTTTGCGGAGCATTTTTTGTTTAGGGTTGTAGCAATGAGGTGAGCGTCCCCGTAATAATAACAAACCTTCATGTTATGAAACCTGTAAACCTATTCTTGTGCCTGCTGTTAGTTTTTGCCTCATGTAAAAAGAATAGCAAAAGAGCTGATGATTCTGCAAAGGAATCAGAGTATGAAAAAACTGAAAAAAATAACAGCGCTAAGGTCAGCGTTGCCAATGGTGTATGGGGGACGGTTTATAAAAAGGAAGGTGATTGTATGCCATACTTTGGCAATGGTAAAAGTACTTGCAGGCAATACGCAATTCAGCGCGAGGTGCGTGTTTATAAGTACACTACCATAGATGACGCCAGCCCCAAAAGCCCGGTAAATGGATTGTATGATAAATTTGAAACCCAGCTTATTAAAACCACTAACGCCGATGCAGCAGGCTTTTTTGAGGCTGAATTACCAAATGGTAAATATACCGTAATACTTGTTGAAGAGGGAAAACTGTACGTGAGTGGCTGGGATGGTAAGGGTGGAATTTCGCCAGTAGAGGTACAGCAAAATAAAGTAAAAGCAAACTTAGTGTTAAACCGGGCGGTTTATTAGCTTTTGCTATATAGCATAGTAACTAAAATGAATTTTAAAAAACTAAATTTGACCGACTTATATTTGTCAGATAAGTTTTTTACAATTACAACCAACTATGTCAACACTCTATCCTTTAAAATTTAAAACCATTTACAAAGACAAGATATGGGGCGGTCAAAAGATCAAAACCTATTTGCATAAAGACTTTGGCAATTTGCCTAATTGCGGTGAAACCTGGGAAATATCAGGCGTAAAATCAGATGTTTCGGTGGTTGAAAATGGCGCATTGCAGGGCCAGTCATTAGCTGCGCTTTTAGAAGAACACAAAGATGCCCTAGTTGGTAAAGCCGTTTACGAGCGTTTTGGTAACGAGTTTCCGTTACTGATAAAGTTTATTGACGCCAACGAAGATCTATCAATACAGGTGCACCCTGATGATGAATTAGCCCGCAAACGTCATAACTCGTTCGGTAAAACCGAAATGTGGTATGTTATTGAAGCCGATCCAGGTTCGAGCCTTATTGCAGGTTTTAGCGAGGAAGTGGATGAGAAAACCTACGTAGAAAAATTAAACAGTGGTCATCTTACTGATATCTTAAACCGTGAGGATGTTAAAGCGGGTGATGTTTTCTTTTTACCTGCCGGCCGTGTACACACCATTGGCAAAGGACTTCTTATTGCCGAAATTCAGCAGACATCGGATATTACCTACCGCATATATGATTTTGACCGTGTAGATGATAAAGGCAACAAACGCGAGTTGCATACTGAGGAGGCATTAGCAGCTATCGATTATAAAAAATATCCTAACTACCGTACCGATTATACTCCTGTAAAGAACGAGGACGTGCACCTGGTAAGCTGCCCATATTTCACAACTAACGTAATGGATTATACCGAGAACGTTAACAAAGACTATTCAGCCTTTGATTCGTTTGTAATACACGTTTGTTTGGAAGGTAGTTACGAGTTGCAATACAATGGCGAAAGCTATGCCGTTAAAATGGGAGAGTGCCTGCTGTTACCTAATACGGTAGACAAGGTGGAATTGACTACCAGCGAGGGCTTCAAAATATTGGAAAGCTACATAGCATAATAAGCTTGCCGCATGGCCACAACATTCAGATCAAAGATTGGATTAGAATTAGTAATACCATTAGGTGTTGTCTTTATAGCCACATCCGTGCCCATGGTTATGGATGGCCTTTGGTCGGGCTTTATTGTTATAGGTGTTGTTGCTTTATTTACTGCGCACATGTTGTACAGCACATACTACGTGGTAAATAACTCTATAGTAAATATCAGATGCGGATTTCTGGTCAATCAAAATGTGGATATTGATACCATTAAAAGCATAAAGGAAACTAACAACGCGCTAAGCTCACCCGCCTCATCGTTAGACCGGTTAGAAATTGCTTACAATAAGTATGATTCGGTAATGATTTCGCCCAAAGACAAAGCCGGTTTTATAGCCTTAATACAAAGCGTGAAGCCTGATGTTGAAGTGATGTTAAAAGCAAAATAAATTAAAATGCCGCCCAATTACAGGCGGCATTTTTTATGCGGTTAATAAGCTCCCAAAAATCTGTACGTGCCAGCTGTTTTGCAATGGAACTTCCCATTTGGTTTGTAGTTCTGCTAATGTTTGTACCAGGTTATTGTATACAATAGTGCCAGCGTTGATTTCTCCGGCTTTAATTAAAGCCTCAAATTCCTCGCGTGGCAATGATAGTATTTTATCGCCTTCGCGGTATGCCAGGTTAAAACGGTCGAATAAATTGATATTATACTGCTGCTCCAACTCCTTCATTACCCGAACCGATTTATCAATAGAGCATCCGCTTGCACCTGCCTGGCTTTCATCAACCACTAAAATAAGAAAGCGGTTGTATTTTACTACAGCACTGGCCTTCAGTTGATTGTTATGCGCCGTCCAGCTATGTGTAAAGCTGTTTAGCTGCTCTTGTATTTGCTGCGCCTGGCTATCACTTAATTCTTTATCAGCCTGGTAAATCCAAACTCTCGAATCCTTTGAAAATTGCATTTGGCAAAGGTATCAAATTTATTGCTCAGGTATAAAGTGATGGTGGTCATGAATGAGATAAATTTGCTGGTGATATAGGATATTGTACACTTGAAATGCAATGTGCCCGTAACTTTAGGTAATTGCTTAGCCAGTAATCAAGCAAAAAAGTCAGCAATTAAAAAGTATGATGAATTTATTTCGCTTTATATCAATTACATAACACTTGGTGAGTGATTATTTTCAAAATAAATTTTTAGAAATAAAAAAAGAAGCTACATTTGCAGTCCCAAAAGGGCGGTACCATAGCTCAGATGGTAGAGCAAAGGACTGAAAATCCTTGTGTCACTGGTTCGATCCCAGTTGGTACCACAAAAGTCCGCAAGTTTAATACTTGCGGACTTTTTTCGTTTAATAAGCTTTTAATGTTCAAATACACCAATAGCCAGTTGGACGCTTCAACCTTCTCAGGAATATTTAACAACCTCGGATAAAGTTTTTGCCAGCCATTCAGGATTTTCCATTTGAAACAAGTGTCCTATACCTTCGGTCCATATAATATGTGTTGAAGCCGGAAGGTTAGGTATGGTTTCATCACTTGTCATCTGTTGCGTAATTGCAGGGTCGTCTTTTGACACAATCAACGTTACAGGAATTTTAAGGTCTTTAGTATGCCCGGCAATTGATTCGTTCATGCCGTCATTAATCCACCAGTTCCACGTGGCAGGGGCGGCCTGTAATTGCGTTGCTATAGCTGTTTCAAGTATTGCTCCCTCTAATTTAATAACCGTGCCGTTAGCAACTGTTGTTACGGCTTCCTTATAGTTTGGATGTATAAGCATCCGTTGCTTTTCGTCATCGGGCATTTTTTCTACCGTTGGGGGAGAAGGGGCCAGCAGTATCAACTGCTGAACCCTTTTATCTGTACTTTTAGACAGGTGCGCAACCTCCATTGCTATTTTGCCCCCCATTGAATGCCCTGCAAGTATGTATGAGTCGGTATCAACATGTTTATTAACGTAATCAATAACAAAACTTGCCATGTTACTTAAGCTTGGAGCAGGTAAGGCTGCTGCACCGCCAAAGCCAGGTAAGTTGATGGCAACACAGTTATAGTCGCTGCCAATTTCCTTAATAAGCCACTGCCAGCTTGCAGCTGCACCGCCAAAATAATGCAGCAATACTAACGTGGGGTTAACAGGCGAGGTTGTTTCCATTCTTAAATTGCATATTAAAAATTTGCGTTAAAAGGCCGACTCAACTGCCCCCCCGTCAACTCTGTAATTGCTACCGTTAACATAGCTGCATAAATCTGAAGATAAAAAGGCTATTACAGCCGCTACTTCTTCAGGCTTACCGCGCCGGCCAACTGCAATGTGCGGACGCTTATTGGCCAAAAACCATTTAACTGCTTCTTCGCGATCGGTGCCACGTTCTTCTGCCAGTTCATCCATCATGGCGTTCGTCATGGGCGATTCAACATATGCCGGCGATACACAGTTGAATAATAACCCATCATTAGAGTAAGAACGCGAAAGACACTTACTTAAGTTTATAATGCCTGCTTTACAGGCGTTATACGGGCTTTCCTCTTCGTAAGGCTGGTAAGCATTCTCTGAGGCTACCAAAACCACACGACCCCAGCCGCGCTCTTGCAATTGAGGTATAAAGGCCCTGCAAAGGCGTACCGCGCCCATAAGGTCGGTGTTGATGGTGTTTTGCCAGTCTTCATCCGTTAGCGTCAAAAAGTCTCCGGCAGCCCCTCTGGCCCCGGCGCAATTGATAAGTATGTGCGCACCGCCAAACGTGCTTTTTACCTTGTTGGCAAATGCAACAACACTTTCGTTATTATCCAAATCGCATGATAGTGCAAGCACATCGGCCTCCGGATATTCGTTTTGAAGCTTTTCTGCAGCTTCTGCCACACTGTCTTGTTCTTTATCGGCTAAAACAATGGTGGCGCCCTCATTAGCTAGCAGGCGGGCAGTAGCAAAGCCAATACCCGAATCTCCGCCGGTAATTACAGCAACCTTTTTTTGAATGTTGAATTTCATAAGTTAAATATTAGACTGCTATGCAACCACGTATTTAACTACATTGTTTGTGTTGCAACGTGTTACGCTTACAACATTTTAATTTAAAAGCACAATAACAACTAAGGGTTTTGTGATTTAATTGATAAGCATCGAAGGTAAACTTCATCTTTTTCTTTAATCGATTGCACATTGTTTGTCTTGCTTGTATCATCAAAATATTTTTGGCGCACATTGCGCCAACTTTATAGCATGATTATTGTTGAGGGTGATTTATAAAGGTGCTTTTGAAGCTCCTTTTTACCGATTGATTATGATGGAGAAGCATATTTTAATTATAGAGGATGACGCTGATATTAAAGATATCCTTACCGCAATTTTGAGCGAGGAAGGGTATCAAATTACAGCTATATTGGAGGCTAATGATATAATAAAAACCGTGCTTGAAATTAAGCCTGATATGATAATCACCGACTACATATTACACGGCATCAATGGCGGTGAGTATTGTAGTCAAATCAAAAACCATCCTGAAACGTCACATTTGCCTGTTATAATACTTTCAGGGTATGGAAAGGTGCTGGAGTCTCTTGGCCATTACGGTGCCGATATGATAATTAATAAGCCATTTGAAAATGAAGAGCTTTGCAATAATGTTGCGAGTTTATTACACGGTCAGTCGGCCGCAATGGGTAAGCAGTAGGTGTTAATCCTGAATGTTTGTAATCGAATAGTTTAGGCTATAATCAAAGAGTTATCGGTGCCATATAATATTTAGGACAAAATTGTAAATTTGCTGGAGTGAACAAGCTTTCAAACAGTAAGGTAAATTGATTTAGCTATTGTTTGATTTTTGTCAGCTTTTTTTACAATTTTTGATACGAATTTATATGCGTTGTATCAATTACCTGAATTGTATACAGCAAATATGCCGTAACAATACTCAACGCCTTTCTCCTGTATTGCAGCCCCAATGAAAAAGAAAATTTCAATCAATGATATTGCTCAGCAACTTGGCGTATCAATCACAACGGTATCATTTATACTAAACGGAAGGGCGCAGGAGAAGCGAATAAGTGAAAAGCTGGTAAAAAAGGTTTTAGATTTTGTACAGGAAGTTAATTACAAACCCAGCTCCCTGGCGCGCAGCTTACGCACCGGTAAAACCAACATTATAGGCTTAATGGTAGAGGATATATCCGATCCATTCTTTTCGGCCATAGCCAGGGCTATTGAAGCCATTGCTTACCAAAGCGGCTACAAAATTATATACTGCAGTACCGAAAACGCTACCGAAAAAACGCGTGAGCTAATTGCCATGTATAATGAAAGGCATGTTGATGGCTATATTATAGTTCCGCCGGAAGGTGTGGAACAGGATATAAAATTACTGCTTGACACTGGAAAGCCTGTTGTACTTATTGACCGTTACTTGCCTGCTATTGATACTGACTTTGTGGTAGTTGATAACGAAAAGAGTGCTTATGATGCAACATGCCATTTAATAGCCAACGGATACAAAAACATTGCTTTCGTAACTATTGATTCTTTGCAGCCTCAAATGCTTGATCGCTTATCGGGGTATGAGAAGGCTATGCAAGAAAATGGTTTACCGCAGTTAGTTAAAGAAATAGCATATAAAAGCAGTGAGCAAGCCATGCAGCACATTGCAGCATTTATAGACAGAAAAAAGGAAGTTGACGCAATATTTTTTGCTACAAACTACCTGTGTGTAAGCGGACTTAAAGCAACTGCAGTTAAGGGAATAAACATACCGCAAAATATTGGCGTAGTAAGTTTTGACGATTACGAGTTGTTTGAACTATACTCGCCATCAATAACCACCGTATCGCAACCAACCGATAAGATAGCTGAACATGCAATAAATTTGCTTATGTCAAGGCTTAAAAAGGCAGTTTCTGATAAAAAGTTTCAGAAAATCATCCTACCAACTTCGTTGATCGTAAGAAAGTCTTCAGTACGATAAAATTATTGTCAGTCAGTCACTTGCAAATTAATATTATATTATTTGATATATATTTTTGATTTTGCTAAAACGTTTTACATATTTGTTCCCGTTATCTTTTTTTTAATAAACCTATAATTACTACTTAATGAGTTCAGGCCTATCTGATGGTATATCTATTGGGGTAGATATTGGTGGCTCGCATATTACTGCGGCGCAAGTATCACAAGAGGGGAGTACAATTATACCCGGAACGAAGGTGCGGCTTAAGGTTGATCCGCATGCCGATGCTGAAAGCGTGATAAACCGCTGGGCAGAAGCTATCAGCGTTTTATGCAATGGCAACAATAACAGCGCTATAAAGGTTGGAATAGCAATGCCGGGGCCTTTTGATTACACTAGGGGAATATCTCTTATTAAAGGAATGAACAAATACGAGGCTCTTTACGGCCTTGATGTTCGCAGCCAGTTGTCAGATGCTTTGGGTATAAAACCGGAGAACATCTTATTCAGGAATGATGCCGAAGCTTTTTTGCATGGTGAAGTAATGCATTGTAAATTGCCACCAACTGCCAGGGTAATTGGTGTTACCTTGGGTACAGGGTTAGGCTCTGCAAAAAGTTCAGAAGGAATTACCTCAGACGTTTTTAGGGCTATAACCCCTATGCATGATGGTATTGCCGAAGATTATATATCAACGCGCTGGTTTCAAAAGCGTTGTTTTGAATTAACTTCGAAAGAATTATCGAATGTGGAAGCATTGTTAAATCATGACGACGTTATACTTAAAGACACATTGTTTAATGAGTTTGGCGATAACCTGGGACGTTTTTTAAATGCTTTTGCAACCGATGAACAGGCTGATACCATTATTATAGGTGGTAACATTGCAAAAAGTATGCACGTGTTTGTTAACTATGTAACGGAGCAGCTTAACAATAAAAATATTACGCTAAAGCAAAGTGTGTTATGGGAAGATGCTGCCTTAATAGGGGCAGCATGCAGCTGGCCACTTGTTGATACGGCCAAAGGCCTTGACGACAAACTTGTTACCAGCTACTAAAAGTAACAAGTGCTATATTAATACCAATTTTATAAACTCAAAAACCATCTCTTTTGAAACGACGGAATTTTATTAAACAAGCCGGCATTATAGGCTCGGCAAGCATGTTGAGCAGCAATCTGGCACATGCAATTGCTCCAGATTTTAAAGTGGTACGCGTAGCGCCTTCTAAAAGGCATTTTAAAAGTAATGCAGTTGAAAGTGCTATTACAGAGTTTAGCAAAAATGTAAAGAATAAGGAATTGGCCTGGTTATTCAATAACTGCTTTCCTAATACGTTAGATACCACCGTTACCTACTCAAACAACGCAGGTCGTCCTGATACTTATGTGATAACCGGCGATATTGATGCCATGTGGCTGAGAGACAGCACGGCTCAGGTTTGGCCATACTTGCCTTTCATGAGCAAAGATGCCAAGCTGAAAGACCTTATTGCTGGCGTGATCAACAGGCAGGTAAAATGTATATTGAAAGACCCTTATGCAAACGCCTTTTACGGGGATGATAACAAGGTAGGTGAGTGGGCGCACGATTTAACTAAGATGCAGCCCGGCCTTCATGAGCGTAAATGGGAAATTGACTCGTTATGTTATCCGGTACGCCTGGCTTACCACTACTGGAAAAATACCGGCGATATAAAGCCGTTTGATAATAATTGGCAACAAGCTGTAAAAGCAATACTAAAAACGTTTAAAGAGCAACAACGCAAAGAAAACGACGGTCCTTATTCTTTCCAACGTAAAACAGCATGGGCAACAGATGGCGTACCAATGGAAGGCTTCGGATACCCGGTTAAACCGGTAGGCCTTATTTGTTCGTCATTCAGGCCAAGTGATGATGCTACTGTGTTCTCTTTCCTTATTCCATCAAACTTCTTTGCGGTAACCAGTTTAAAGCAAGCCTCAGAAATGATGGCTGTTGTAGCTAAAGATCAAGCTACCTCCAAAGAGCTTAGTGATTTAGCTGTGGAAGTAGAAAATGCTTTAAAGGAACATGCAATTGTTACTCATCCAAAGTATGGTAAGGTGTATGCTTATGAAGTAAATGGCTTTGGAAGCTACAACCTTATGGATGATGCCAATATACCAAGCTTGCTGGCTATGCCATACTTAGGCTCGGTTGATGTTAACGATAGTATTTATCAAAATACACGTAAGCTTTTATTATCTACAGATAATCCTTTTTATTATAAGGGCACAGCTGCCGAAGGTATTGGTGGTCCGCACATAGGTAAAAACATGATATGGCCTATGAGTATAATTGCCCGCGGCTTAACCAGTAGCAACGACGAGGAAATCAGATACTGTATAAAAACGCTTCAAAATACACACGCAGGTACCGGTTTTATGCATGAATCTTTCCATAAAGATAATCCTGAGAAGTTCACACGTAGCTGGTTTGCGTGGACCAATACAATTTTTGGTGAGTTTTTATGGAAAACCTATCAAACCAAACCAAACCTGTTAAGCTAAAACATAACACCCATACTAAAAACCGATTATGATCAACTATAAAAGTGCTCTTGTAGTATTAGTTTCCTTATTAGCATTTGGTAGTACACAGGCTCAAACATCTGTTTACAGAAGTCATATTAAGGATATCTACAATGCCATCAATAAAAATTTAAAAGATCCAAAGTCCACTCTGTACTACGAGACAACGGATCCGGCAAAGAACGAGCACCCGCACTCATACCTGTGGCCGCTATGTGCTTATATACAGGCAGCCAACGAGATGGAAGTTATTGAGCCAGGTAAAAAATATATGTTGCCGGTTGAAAATGCTATTGCTAAGTATTACAGGGCAACGCCTCCATTTCCGGCCTATCAGGACTATGTGGTTTCTGAAAAAACTACAACACTTTACTATGATGATAACCAGTGGATTGCTATTGCATACATGGATGCTTACAAGCGCAATCATCAAAAAAAGTACCTTGATACAACAAAGATGATCTATCGCTTTATGTTAGGCGGGCTTGATACTGTAGGCGGTGGCGGAATTTATTGGCGTGAAAAAGATTTTACAACAAAAAATACCTGCTCAAATGGCCCGGGTGTTTTAGTAGCGTTGCAATTGTATAAAGCAACCAAAAATAAGGAGTACCTAAAAACAGCAATTGACATATACGATTGGACAAAAAAATACCTGCAAGCTCCTGAAGGTGTATATTATGACAACATCAAGTTACCATCAATGGAAATAGCTAAGGCAACTTATACCTACAATACTGGGACTATGCTGCAATCAGCTGCTATACTTTATAACATTACTAAAGATAAAAAATACCTCACAGAGGCACAGCGGGTTGCCAAAGCCGGTAAGGCTCATTTTTTTAAAAATGGACGCTTGCCAAATGAATACTGGTTTAATGCCGTAATGCTTCGCGGTTATGTTGAGCTTTATAAAATCGACAAGAACAGGGAGTGGATAACTTTCTTTGAGCAAGATGCCGATGCCATATGGATGAACGAGCGCGATGCAAATAATTTGGTTGGAAATAAGAAAGAGAAGAGACTTATTGACCAGGGAGCAATGATTGAAATTTACGCTACGCTAGAGCAATTACGAAGCAAGAAATAAACCAGCATAAGACTTACCATTAACCAATTACAAAAACTAAATACTTGAAACCTGGTGTAGCCAGTATACCCTTGCCATGACTATAAAGCCATCTTTCACCGAAAAAAAATTTCTGATCACACTTATTTTTGTTACATCGCTTTTTGCATTCTGGGGTATAGCTATTTCCCTTGGTGATGTGCTTAACAGGCACTTTCAGCAAGTGCTGCATGTATCAAAAGCAGAATCAGGATTGGTACAATTTTCAATATTCGGTGCGTATTTTATAATGGGTATACCGGCCGGATTATTCATGAAGCGCTTCGGTTACAAAAATGGCGTTTTACTTGGTCTTGCTTTATTTGCCATTGGTTCATTTTTATTTGTTCCGGCGGCAAATGCACAGTCGTTTGGCTTTTTCAGGATTGCATTATTTGTA
The DNA here is from genome assembly GCF_913773635.1 of uncultured Mucilaginibacter sp. Lineage (GTDB taxonomy): Bacteria > Bacteroidota > Bacteroidia > Sphingobacteriales > Sphingobacteriaceae > Mucilaginibacter. The sequence continues at coordinate 212,306 of NZ_CAJYGQ010000009.1, read as the reverse complement.
TTGGGTTGTGGTTTGTCAACTCTCGAAACTGTTGCTCACCCGTTTGTTGCCTCATTAGGCCACCAGGATACCAGTGATCAGCGTATTAACTTTGCACAAAGCTTCAACGCCCTCGGAACCATTATTGGCCCGCTTATAGGTTCGCAATTTATTTTTAAAGGGGCAGAAGTAGTTGGTACTGAGGGATTAGATAAAATAAAGTTATTATACATTATAATTGGAGCTGTTATAGGCTTGACAGCGTTATTGTTTGCCACAGTTAAAGTGCCCGCAACGGTTGACCCCCATGGTGATGTTAATAGTAGAATTGAGGGAGAGGTTGCGCAGGTGCCATCTAAAAAGCTTTTTCAGAATACGCATTTTGTTTGGGCGGTAATTGCGCAGCTGTTTAACGTTGCAGCTCAAGCCGGTACCTGGGCGTTTTTCATTAATTACGGTCACGATAAAATGGGCCTTACCGACTCGGCAGCAAGTGGTTACATGATCGTGTTTATGATTATGATGCTGGCGGGCCGTTTCATTGGCACTTATTTAATGCGCTTTATAGCACCTAATAAATTATTGGCTGCATTTGCTTTAGGTAACATATTAATGTGCCTTATAGTGGCTCAAAGTCTAGGTTGGGTATCGTTCGCAGCACTCTTCATGATCAACTTCTTTTTCAGCATCATGTTCCCTACAATTTTTAGCTTGGGCATTAAAAACCTGGGTTCGCAAACCCAGCAGGCATCATCTTTTATATCAATGGCTGTAGTAGGAGGGGCAATTTTCCCAATATTAATGGGCAAAATTGCTGATTACGACGTAGCCAAGGCTTATTACCTACCTATCGTTTGTTACACCGTTATTTTCTTGTTTGCCGCTAAGTTTTCTAAGGTAAAATAATTAACAAAACAACGTTTAAAAGCACAATTATATTGATTATTGATAATGCAGAATCCAACTTTTTGTAATACCCTAAAGTTGATAGGCATTTCATATAAAAATTCGTAAATGTTTCGATTGTACATTTGCTAAATCATTTTAGTTATTATATTTGAATCGATTTACGAGATTACCCAGATCTTAGTAATAAACCATTAAAACCAATTGTATGAGAATTTTTTACTTGCATGTTGCTATGCGTTCTGCTGGCGTACGGAATTTATTGTATGAGCATTATCAACCCGGTGATGTATCAACGTAAACTGAAAATATCTACGGATATCTCTAATAAGAAAACACACAAACACAATTTAACTCAATAAAATCTAATTATGAGGATATTTACTTATCAGATAAATTTCTCCAGATCATCCTTGCTACGATGTGCCAAAACAACCGGATTGCTTTTAGTTTTCCTTTTTTGCGCGTTGCTAAATGCATTTGCGCAAACAACCCGTGTTGAAGGTATTGTAGTTGATGAGAAAGGGGAGGCTTTACCCGGTGTTAACGTAAAAGTGAAAGACGCTCAAATTGGTGCGGCAACGGATGTGAACGGTCGTTTCGTACTTAATCTAAATTCATCAACGGGCACTTTAGTATTTACGCTTATTGGCTACACAACTCAAGAGCAAGCTTACACGCCGGGCGCTAAACTAAGCGTTAAGTTGGTTCCTAACCAAAGCGCTTTAAGTGATGTAGTGGTAGTAGGTTACGGTACTCAACGCAGGGCTTCAATAACTAGTGCTGTCGATCAGGTAACGGCTGCTGCAATACAAGGTAAGCCTGCAGTGAATGTAACCCAGGCTTTACAGGGTACTTCTCCCAGCTTGATTATTCAACAACGAAACAACGAACCAGGCGCAGGTATTAATATCAATATTCGTGGTATAAGTACATTAAATAATAATTCACCTTTGGTAGTTGTCGACGGTATAGTAGGTGGCGATATAAATTTGCTTAATCCTGCCGATATTGAAAGCGTATCGGTGTTGAAGGATGCAGGTTCGGCTGCAATTTACGGATCGCGATCATCAAACGGTGTAATTCTTATTACAACTAAGCAGGGAAAGAAAAATGCCCGTACTCAACTTAATTATAATGGTTTGGTTGGCATTCAAACTCCAAAGGTATTTTACAAACCGGTTCACGGATTCGAAAATGCTATTTTACGTAATCAGGCCAATGTGAATGCTGGCCAGCAACCGATTTTTAGTGCAGATCAAATACGTACATTCCAACAACAAGGCGACACTGAGTTTTTCCTCGATGCAATATTGAAGAACGCCTTACAGCAAAACCATAATTTGAGCTTAACAGGCGGCAGCGAAAAATCAAGCTATCTGGTTTCAGCTGGCTTTGTTGATCAGCGCAACAACCTTGTAGGTCCGGGTTTAGGATTGCGTCGTTACAATTACCGTTTAAACATGACCAATGAGTACGGTAAGCTTAAGCTGAATACAATTTTAGCTTATGCTCACTCTGATATTAAAGATCATTCATCAAGCACATCAACACTTATTGTTGATGCTAGCCGTGTACCACTTTACTATCAATTGAAAGATGACCAGGGCCGTTACCTCACCAATGCAGTATTAAGCGAGTTTAACCCACTTGGAGTACTTGAGCAGGGTGGCTACCGTAAATACAATAATGACAACATCTTTGGAAGTTTAAATGCAGAATTTGCCGTAACAGATTTCTTGAAGCTGCGTGGCGTTTTTGGTGGAACACTCAATGCTAATCATCAATATGCCAGAACTTTGCAGGTTAACTATTTTCCAGGTGGCGTATCAGGTGCAGACAGGAATAATAATGATGAGAACTACAAAGACTTGTTGCTGAATACACAGTTTTTAGCAGAATTTAACAAGGTATTCAATAAAAAGCATTCCACTACTTTGTTGGTTGGTGTTTCAAATGAATCATTCAACAGTGAGCAAGTGAACCTTTACCGGAAGTTTACTGATCCGGAATTAGGAACCCCAATTACCGAAACGGTTATCGATCCAAACTCAGTGAATAGTAATCAACGTACAATTGAGACTAGTCTAAATTCTTTATTTGGTCGTGCTAATTACTCGTACAGTGATAAGTATTACGGAGAGTTTAGCTTCCGTGTTGATGCATCATCAAAGTTTAACAAACAAAACAGGTCAGCATTCTTCCCTTCATTTTCTGCCGGCTACCGCATTACACAGGAAAGATTTATGGAGAAATATCGTAGTAACGTTGGTGATATAAAACTACGTGGTTCTTATGGTATTTTAGGTAATCAAAGCGTAAGGGACTATCAATATCAAACTACTTATTCTTCTTTTCAAAATGCTTACGGGTTTAATAACGTATCAGTAAGCGGTACTGGTTTTAATTTTGCAAATCCTGACATAAGGTGGGAGCGTGCAGCTACATTAAACTTAGGTGCTGATGCAACTTTCTTTAAGAATACGCTTAATGTTTCGTTAGACTATTTTGATAAACATACGCGTGATATCTTAATTCCGCCTGCTGTGCCAGGTGTATTTGGATCAGGCTTGCCTGACTACAATGCTGGTGAGGTACAAAACCGCGGATGGGAAATCAACATCAATTACCGTTTGAACGGCCGCAACCTGCGTCATTCGTTTAACTTAAACATTGGTGATAACAAAAATAAGGTGTTATACTACGAAGGCGGAACCCGCTTATCAAAGTATGATGAAGCTCAGGTTATTCTTCAGCCGGGCTTGCCTTATCAATCTTATGTTGGTTTAAAACGTGATGGATACTTTCAAACACTTGAAGAAATTGCTGCTGGCCCAAAACCTGCCGGTTTAGCTTTATCACCAGGTGATATAAGGTATGTTGACGTTAACAAAGATGGTGTAATAAATGATAGGGATAACTTTGTATTAGGTAATCCTTTCCCTCGTTACAATTTTGGTTTTACTTACAATGTAGCCTACAAGCAGTTTGATTTGAGCGTATTTATTCAAGGGGTTGGCCGTCGCAGCACATTTATACGTGGCGAGTTAGTTGAACCGTTCCACTTTAACTACGGACAAACTATGTATCAACATCAACTTGATTTTTGGACTCCAACTAACCCTAACGCTGAGTACCCTCGTTTGGCAGCAAGCGGAAGTGCATCTATCGAAAATAACTTCCGTCGTGGCTCTGACCTTTACATCTATAACGCAGCATACGCACGTTTAAAGAACGTACAAATCGGTTATTCGCTTCCTAAAAAGGTTGCTAATAAATTGGGCATGCAAAACTTGCGTGCTTATTTATCAGGTCAAAATTTGTACACACTTTCAAAACTGAAGTTTTTAGATCCTGAGGCTAGTGAATTTAACAACAGCCTTGGAGCGTCAGGTGCTAATAGTGGACGTACTTATCCTACGCCGGTATATGTGGGTTTTGGATTAGATGTAACATTTTAAATATTACGAAAATGAAAAATATAAAAAGCAAAGGTTTAATACTGGTGCTGCTCATACTGGGCGCTTCTTGTAAGAAGCTTGACCTGGCACCCGTAGACCGCTTTACAGATTTAAATTACTGGACAACAACTGAAAAGGCCAAAACCGTTTTGAACACTGCATACTCGCAAATGTTCAACAACAATTATTTTTTCTACAACGAGGCTTTATCAGATAATGCGTACAACAGCAGGGGCGATAACGAAGGCGTTGCAACGATTGCGGCAGGTAATCAGGATCCTTCACTTGGTCGTTTCAATGGCGAATGGGATAATCACTATTCGTGCATTAAAACCTGTAACGTTTTTTTAGAAAATGTTGATAAGGTTACCAATATGGACGCCGCTTTACGTGAGCGTATGAAAAGCGAAATTCGATTCATTCGTGCATTTCAATATTTTCAATTATACACTTGGTTTGGCGATGTGCCGTTGTTTGAAAAAGACATTACTATTGATGAGGCAAAAACTATAAGCCGTTCACCACGTGCGCAGGTGGTTGACTTTGTTTTGAAGGAGTTAGACGCTGCTACCGCAGTTCTACCACTAAACACAGCTTATGCTGCCGCTGACAAAGGTCGTATTACAAAAGGCGCTGCTATAGCATTAAAGACACGTGCACTGTTGTACGAGGGAAGATGGCAAGATGTGGTAACCGGATGTGAGCAGCTTATGTCAGGTGCTAATGGTTCTTACAGCCTGTTCTCATCATATGAAGGTTTATTCTTGCCTCAAAATGAATACAACAGCGAAGTTATTTTAGATATGCAATATGTGCCATTATTACGCACTTACAGTAATTTCTTTGATTTTGCCCCTATATCTGTGGGTGCAAGACTAAATAACTTTGCACCAACCCAAGAATTGGTAGACAGCTATTTGATGACCAATGGGTTGGCTATAAACCAGGCTGGTTCAGGTTATGATGAGAACAATCCATATGTTAACCGTGACCCTCGCCTTACCGCAACAATTGTTTATCATAATTACCAATGGAAAAAGCCCGATGGTACTACAAAAACAATTTATACCAAACCAGGCACAGATCCTGATCAAAGCAAGGTAGATGAATATGCACCGGGGTCAGTTTCGTCTGCTACAGGTTACTATTTGCGCAAATATTATGATCCAACATCAGCAGCAAATTTCCAATCAGGTCTTAACTTAATACTAATTCGCTACGCAGATGTTTTGCTGATGTATGCAGAAGCTAAGAATGAGTTAGGTCAAATGACAAGTGATGTTTGGGACCGTACTATTCGTGCGCTAAGATCACGTGCCGGATTCACCAGCGCTACTGCATTAAATTACAATGCAGCCGCCGGACAGGATGGCTTACGTAGTATCATTCGTAATGAGCGCCGTACCGAATTGGCTATGGAAGGCTTGAGAATATTTGATATTCGCAGATGGCGCACGGCCGAAACTGTTTTAAATGGTTGGGCTCACGGTGCAAAATTTGGTCCTCCGTCAATTGATAACGGCTACATAAGGGCAAACCAGCGTACGTTTGATCCGGCAAGGCATTATCTATGGCCAATTCCACGTGAGGAGAGAAACCTCAACCCTAATTTGACTCAAAATCCAGGATGGTAAATAATTGAACAACTCAATAAGAAATTAAAAATGAAAAATTTAGCATATAAATTAAATGTGTTGACCCTTGCTCTATTGGTTTGCGTGGGTATTGGTTGTAAAAAAGACAAAGAACTTAGTAACACCAACGTATCGGCAGTTACAAATTTCTACGGTCCTACTGATAATAAATTTATTAAGCTTGATCCTAAAGCTGGCACTCAAACCTTTGAGTGGGAGCAATCTCGCGCCGAGGATGGCGGACTTGTACTTTATGAAGTAGTTTTTGACAAGGCTACCGGCGACTTTTCACAACCTTTATATTCTGTCCCATCTGATGAGAAAGGTATGAGAACCAAGCTTACCATTAGTGATGCAGATTTAAACCGTATTGCTAACATGGCTGGTATACAATCATTAGCAACCGGAAAACTAAAATGGACAATTTGGGCTTCAAAAGGCATTAACGTGCAAAAATCGGCAACCTCAAGACTTATTGAGGTTGAGCGCCCTGCTGGCTTTGCCGAGGTACCTGCCGACTTATATTTGACAGGTAGCGCTACCGAAGCTGGTGCCGATTTAACTAAAGCATTACGCTTTAAAAAGCTTGGACAAGGTAGCTTTGAAATGTATACATCATTAAAAGCCGGTACTTACCACTTTGCAGCAGGCACCAATGCTTCAGCAAAAACCTATTCAAACAACGGTACAACGTTAGTTGAAGGTGGAGATATAACTGTTGCCGGTAGTACCAAGGTTTACCGCATAGCAGTAAAATTTGAAGAAACAAGCACCACTTTAACAGAAATTACCTCTGTTGGATTATGGTTCTCGCCAGAAAACAAGATTTTACATACTCTTAATTATACCTCAAACGGCGTTTGGACCATCACTAATGCGCCTATAGTTTTCCGTCAGGAAACATGGGGCAGAGATGAGCGCTATAAATTCCGTATGGGCGTAAAAGATGCTGCCGGTGTAGCTACAAACGAATGGTACGGTAGCAGCAACCGCGACAATAGCCGTCCGGATGCTAATACAGCTCCGGCTTACTTTAACTTAACTAAGGTTGACGGTAATCAATATGACAACTCATTTAAGTTCAATTCAGCTGCTGATAACAAAAACGTAGATATTACAGTGAACTTCAATGCTGCGTCTACAGCTTATAATCACACTATTACTGTTAAATAATTTATCTGCTGCTGCCGCATTATATAGCGGCAGCAGCGGTTTTAAATAAACACAATATGAAATTTAATAGCATAAAAGCTTTCAGTATATCGGGTGCAATTTTGCTGGTAACTGGAGCCAGCTCATGCCTGAAGGACAAGGCCGTGCCTTTATACAATGATGAGCAGGTAGCGGCGGTAAATTACTCATGGGCTGCAACAGCCGATTCTGTACAAGACAGGCTTTACTCAAGTTACTTATCAGCAAATGGAAAGTATTTTAAAGAAAATAACGCTGATAAAACCACTTTCCACTACTGGCCAAATGCTCACGCGCTTGATGTCATGGTTGATGCATACATCAGAACTAAAAATGATGTATACAAGCAACGTATGTTAAGCTTGCTTAATGGCATCAAGGAAAGTAACGGTAACCGGTTCCAAAATAATTTTTATGATGATATGGAGTGGCTTGCCTTGTCGGCCTTGCGTAGCTATGAAGTTACTAATGACAACGCTTACCTAGATGCCGTAAATATTTTATGGACCGATATTAAAACCGGCCGGAACGATATTCAAGGCGGTGGTATAGGCTGGACGAAAGACCGTAGTTATTTTAAAAATACGCCTGCAAATGCACCTGCAATAATTTTTGCTACACGTTTATATCGTGTGCAAAAAAACGCTGCCGACTTGCAAATTGCCCGCGAACTGTATACATGGCTTAAGGGCAAGCTTGTTGACCCGGCTAACGGAATATTATGGGACGGCGTGAACTACAACAACGATGGCGTGATTACTAAAAATAAATATACCTATAACCAGGGTGTATTTATCGGTGCGGGATTAGAGCTTTATAAAACAACCAATGAGGTGGCTTATCTTAATGATGCCATTCGCACCGCTAAAGCTACTATCCAAGATTTGGAGTTATCTCCTGGAGGAATTTTGAAAGATGAAGGCCAGGGCGACGGAGGTTTGTTTAAAGGTATCTTAATAAGATATTTAACCTTATTGGTGCAAGAGCCCGCAGTGCCAAAAGCTGATAAAGACGCAATGATTAGTTTTCTTAACTTTAATGCAACCACCCTTTATACTCAAGGTATAAGCCGTCCGCAATTGCTTATCAATTCAAACTGGAAAAGCAAACCGGGGGCAACTATTGATTTAACCACTCAATTAAGCGGAATGATGCTTTTAGAAGCTGCTGCTACATTAAGTAAACAAGGTTTAATTAAGTAATACCTTATCACAATGTAAAAGCGCCCGGCCAAAACCAGGCGCTTTTGTTTTTTCAAAAATATTATAGCCCCTCTTTAAAAAAGTCTTTTATACATGGCTCGCGCACTAAAAATCTATCTATGCTTTCTACTGCTAACGGTTAGTTTAAACTTACAACTGCATGCTCAACAGATTAACATGAAACAATCGGGCATGGTCGGTAAATCCATCGCAAAATTTAGCCCCGTTGGCTTTAGTGCTTATAAAACACCATCTCTCATTTTAAAGTCAGAAATGGCTATTAAGTCCCCCGTACCAGCTACTTGGAAAATTAAGCCGGTATTTTTCCTTCGGGATGGCAAGGCGGGAGCAAGCATAAATTTGACGGGAAATATTAGTTTATACGGTGGGGGGGAAGTCACAGGTCCATTACTGCGAAATGGGCAAACTATAAAATTATGGAATACTGATAGCGGCGCTTACGGTGCAGACGGCGGTTCGAGGCTTTACCAAACCCACCCGTGGGTGATGGGCGTGCGTGATAACGGAACCGCTTTCGGAATTATTTTTGACAGTTCATGGAAAGCAGAGCTCACAACCAATTCAGATAAAATTGAGTACAGAAGTGAGGGTGCATTATTCAATGTTTATGTAATTGACCGGCAATCGCCGCAGGAAGTTTTGAAAGGCCTTGCCGAACTTACCGGAACAATTGATTTGCCGCCATTATGGGCGTTGGGTTACCACCAATGTCGTTTCTCATATGCCAGCGAAGATAAGGTGCGTACAATCGCAAATACCTTTCGGCAAAAAAACATTCCATGTGATGCTATTTGGATGGACATTGATTATATGGAAGGTTACCGGGTGTTTACCTTCAACAAAAAGAACTTTCCCGATCCGGCAACTCTAAACAAAGACCTGCATATAAAGGGCTTCAAAACAATTTATATGATTGACCCAGGTGTAAAGGTTGATACAGGTTATGCTGTATACAAGTCAGGTTCTGCTAACGATGTTTGGGTAAAACAGCCTGATGGTAAGGAATATCATGGCAAAGTATGGCCTGGCGATTGTGTTTTTCCTGACTTTACCATGCCTCGGACACGTACATGGTGGGCCAATCTTTACAAAGATTTTATGGGAACAGGTATTGACGGTATATGGAATGATATGAATGAGCCGGCAATAAATGATAACCATTTTTCAACCGAGCTAAGGTTGGGAACAATGCCATATAATACACCACATAGGGGCGGAGACAAGCTGCCCCCCGGAACGCATTTGCTTTATCATAATGCCTACGGCCGATTTATGGTTGAAGCATCGCGAAAAGGCATTGTAGCCGCTAATCCCCAAAAGCGTCCGTTTGTGTTAACGCGGGCTAATTTACTTGGGGGCCAACGGTTTGCCGCAACCTGGACCGGTGATAACCTTGCCGACCCTAAGTTCATGAAGTTATCAGTTCCTATGTCGCTTACGCTAGGCATATCCGGACAACCATTTAGTGGCCCCGATATTGGCGGTTTCCTGGAAAATACAAGTGGAGAATTGTGGGCTCAATGGATTGGGTTTGGAAATCTACTTCCTTTTGCCCGTGGCCATGCCTGTGCAGGAACAAACGACAAAGAACCATGGGCTTTTGGCACTGCTATTGAAAAGACTTCGCGCATTGCATTGGAGCGTAGGTACCGATTACTGCCTTATATGTATACATTATTTCAGCAGGCACATAAAACCGGTATACCTGTTATGTTGCCCGTATTCTTTGACGATGTAAAAGATGCAGAACTCAGAAATGAAGAGCAGGCATTTTTACTGGGTGAGCGGCTTTTAGTTGTACCGTCATTTGCTAAAAACCCGGCGTTACCTAAAGGTATATGGGAAAACCTTAAATTGATTGATGGCGAAGAAGATGATGAGCATCAAGCTAAGCTATTGATTAAAGGCGGTAGTATTATACCGGCTGGCAAAGTAGTACAAAACACAACACAGCAATCGCTTAAGCCGTTAACACTTTATGTATGCCTGAACAAAAACAATCAAGCATCAGGAACATTGTATTGGGATGCCGGTGAAGGATGGGGCTTTAAAGAAGGTAAGTTTAGCCTACTGAATTTTGGAGCTAAAGCAGTTAACAATAAAGTACAGGTTAAGCTCATCTCGAAAGTTGGCCGCTACAATATGAGTAATGTAACCAGCAATGTAAAAGTGGTGGTTGTAAAAGACGGCAAAACCTATGAAGCGACTGGTGATGTAACCAAAGGTATTGTTATTAAATTACTCTAAAAACAATTAAACTGATAGCAAAAAAAGAGGGTCGACTAAATCAACCCTCTTTTTTTTAGCTCTTTTTAGATGAGCTCTTTACGCAATTCGGAACAGTTTTACCGTTCTTTTTCTTAGTTCCCTCTTTTTTGTAACCAGACCAACATGAGTCTTTTTTTCCTTTAGTTGCCATAATTATTTAAGATAGATGTATGATGTAATTTACAACTACCATACCACTCCCTCTGGCTCTTAACTTAGAGAGTTATATCATTAGGCAGACATGGCAACTGTATTATTCTCCTTACGCCTTTGCATAAGTTTGCTTATTATCGTATTCAGTTTATTCCTGTAATCTTCCTTAAGCCAGTCAGTATAGTTTTTTGTTACCTTACCCAGGCATTTTGAATATTGCTTTACCCGCCAATCTATCTCCTTACTTAGCTCGGCGGCAAGCGCCAAGCCTTCTGAAATTGATTCGGCATTTTCTATGCACATAATGGCATGTTGCCTGATGGAATCGCGCATTACAATCTTAGGCTTCTGATTACTATCAAGCGCTTTTTTATAAGCATCCTGAATGTCAAAGCTCATCTGCAAACTTTTCGGAAACTTAGCCTTCAAATCAGCCGGTATAGGATGCGCTTCACTTTCTGTTTGCGCATGCAGGCTTTCGGCAAAGGCTTCCGGGCGTTCAAAAATTAATTGCCAATCCAAAGGAGTTTGCCACTGACCAAACCGATCGGTGTTATTTCCTAGATCTATTATGGTGAATGTTTTTTTGTTAGGCAATCTACGAGCACCACGCCCAATCATCTGGTGGTAAAGGGTAATTGAAGTGGTGGCGCGGTTTAAAATCACTGTTTGAACAGTAGGCTCATCAAAACCGGTAGTTAATATGGAAACAGATGTTAATATAGCCCCTTTAGTCTTTTTAAACCATTTCAAAATTTCTGAGCGCTCAACAGAAGGGGTGTGATTGTCAAGATGCCTTATGTTGTAGCCGGCTTCTTCAAAGTATTGGCAAACGTTTTTAGACGTGAAAATTCCGTTATTAAAGATTAGCGTTTTCTTGTTTTTTGAGTGCGCCTCGTATGCATGCAATAACAGTTCGAGCATAGCAGGCGAGGAGTACAACTCATCTGATGTACTAATAGTAAAGTCACCATTTATGCCGGTTTTTAAAGAGTTTAATTCAACATCATAACGCCAGTTGGCAGGTTTTGCCAAATATCCTTGAGCTATTAAATTTTGGATACTTTCGCCTACGATAAGGTGCTCATAGTTTTTGTACATGGGCATATCGGCGTTTGAGCTGAATGGTGTAGCAGTTACGCCAACAATATATGCGTTTGGAAATTTGCCCAGCAGTTTCTGAAAGGAATTATGATGCGCTTCATCAATAATTACCAAGCCAATATCAGACGTGTTCATCATACCTTCTTTGATGCGGTTACGCAAGGTTTCAACCATTGCCACAAAGCAAGATCGGCAATCTTTGACTTTCAGTCGTTTAACAGTACTGTCAATTACCTTATTAGTTACCCCCAATTTTTTTAAAGTACTGGAAGTTTGACTGCACAGTTCTTTACGATGTGTAAGTACTACTACGCCTTGATTATAATCGGCAATAAAACGTTTAGCTATTTCTGAAAATATCCTTGTTTTACCGCCGCCGGTTGGCAGCTGATATAATATCCTTTGCTTTTTATTGATCTGCAACATCTTTTCAAAGAGCTTGCTTAAATCTCTTTGCTGGTAAGGATATAAATCTGATGTGCTCTCTTCGTCGGTATTCAATATTGTACTGCTGATCATAAGTATATAGTTAGATGTTGCTGTTAATTTTTTTTAAATTTCCAGGTTCTTAACTCCGGAATACATCCATTAAAACGTCTTTTAAACTCCTCGTCGTTTTTAAAAGCCAGTTGTTCTATGGTTCTGGCTTCGCATTGAACTGTAAATTGATCTTGTTCGAACGGCCATGGTTCAATCGTCAGGTACTCACTGTCAATTGCTTTAAGTTTATGCAGGTTACCATCAGGCCCCTTGCTAACATCAAGTGAACGCCCTTCGGGCTGACACTTTTGTGTACATAGTAATAGCGACAAAGCATCACACCATTCAAACAGCCGATAATCATGCTGCAAGTCGCTGTTTGTCATGCCTAGTTGTTCTAGCCACTTCTTGCGTAAAGCCTTTTGTTCATTCAGAAATGCTTTTAAATCAGCATCATTGTTATTGTCGTTACATAAAAAGTTTAAGTGATAGGAGCAAAGCAGGGCTATGTAAATACTTTTGCTGCAGGCGCGGGTCATTGTTTCGCGACAATGCGATAGTTCCATACCACGCATTGCAAAGTCAACTGGGCCACCTTGCGGTGTAAGTAAATTAGCTTGCTCCATCTCAAGTTGTGCGTCATCATGCTCGGCAATGGCAATTAGCGTTTCTATCCAACGATGGCTTTGCACGTTCTTACTCCAGTTGCTTGCTAACGATGCCGCAAGTAAACCATGTGCCCGCTGTGTTATAATTTCCCAACCACCTACGGTGTAGTTAACTATCATTTAATGTGCTGTTTTCCTTACAATGTTTACCAACAAAAAACACCGCAATGCAAAGTTTACAGTGCGGGTTGAACAATTTGGCCTTTATGAGTTAAAGTATGCCAATGCTATGCCAAAAGCATAATTGAAGAAAATCTAAGTCACGACAACTAGATAAGGCGATTTACGGAATGTCTTAAAAAAAGAAAAGCCAGCTTTTCAGCTGGCATTTTCTCACTATATGATCAAAAAACAACACCTTTTAATATCCTGGGTTCTGTACCAATTTTGCATTGGTTTGGAAACCTGAAGTTGGGATAGGGAAAATACGACGATAGGTTTCAGCATTGGTTTTACCTAAACCATAAGTATTTTCATACTTACCAAACCTGATCATATCGTTACGGTGCCATCCTTCGTAAGCCATTTCTCTAACACGCTCAGCGTAAAGACCTTCTAAATCTAAAGTGGTTAAAGCAGCAGATGTCGTACGGTTAGTTCTGATTTGATTTACCAGTGATACGGCTGTTGCACCTGATGTTGGAGCACCGCCACGTAAAATGGCTTCAGCTTTCATTAACAGAATGTCTGAATAGCGGAAAACTGGAAAGTCATTATTTTGGTTGCGGTTGATGGTGTTAGTGTAATCAGCCAAAAATTTATTGTTACGGTAACCAGTATTCCACGCGATCTCATCACGACCTAAGTCATAATCAGAATTAGTACCGGTACGAGGTCTGAATGTTAACTGTGATAATACCAGCGGATATACGTATGCAACTTTACCTTCATCTACAGTACCTTTAAAAAACTGGTCATATCCTGCTTTCGTAGTGCTTACCATAATTGGGCTACCATCCTGCCAGTACTGCTGGCCTGTTAACCATTGTTTATTACGGATGTCATTAGCATCATTGAAATAAGCGTAGTACTCAGCTGTGGTCATTGACGGCCCGCTTGGTCTGATATTAGATAAGCCGTTACCTGTGCTTTGGTTAATTACAGGATTAACATAACCACCTGCAGTAGAGCCTGAGTAACCGTAACGTATACCTAAATTACGATTGAGGTTATACCTTGCAAAAATCAAATTTCCGGAAGAGTTTGATGCATCATACGGTATTGCAAAAATAAATTCCTTTTGAGTTGTTGCACCGTTTGTTGGGTAAAACATTTGCAGGTATGAAGCCATAGGCTCTACGGAGTATTTATTAGCGCTTATAATTTGATCACAGGCTGCAATACAATCATTGTAACGTTGTGTGCCGGTGTATACCGCAGCATTCAAATACATTTTAGCTAGTAAAGAGTAAGCAAAGTATTTGGTTACCAAGCCGTAAGTTGCTGGCGTAACATCCGATTTAAGGTATGGAATAGCTGCCTTAAGTTCACTTTCAATGAAATTGAAAACCTGCGCACGGGTAGACTGAGGTTGTGATTCCTTGGTTCCGTACAGGGTATCCAAAGGAATATTACCAAAGCTATCCATGCCCATATAAAAAGCAAATGCTCTAAGGGTTTTCAACTCGGCAACACTACTTGTTTTTGCCGCGCTTGCAGGTGCTGATTTAAAAACAGATAAGGTTTGATTAGTAACACCTATCATATTGTTGTAATAGTACCAAACAGCGCTTATGCCAGAGTTATCCTTTGTCCAGGTATGGCGGTGTAATTCCATATATCTGTTGCCGTCGATCCAGTCCGGACCAAAAATGGCCAAAAGATTTTCGTCTGTTGTATGGCTTTGTGAAAAAAAGTAAGCCCCTGTATAATCAGACCTTAATGCTACATATGCAGTACCGGTTACAGACTGGAATTGCGCTGGGGTCTGAGGAAATACATCAGGAGTAAGCTGTGTTTCTACCTTAACATCCGTTTTATGACAAGAGGATAAAACTACAGCCATGCAAACAGCAGATGCGATAGTTAGAAATTTATTTTTCATGTCTGTTAATATTATAATGATACGTTTACGCCCAATAAAAATGTACGTGTTTTTGGATAAAAGTTGTTGTAATCTATACCCGGCGACTGACCACCCTGGTTAATCTCAGGATCGACACCTTTGTAACCGGTAATAACAAATAAGTTGTTCCCGGTTAAGTAAACGCGTATGTTGCTTATAGACTTAATTGGTTGTTTAATGTTATATCCTATGGTAGAGTTGTCTAATCTTACGTAAGATCCACTTTCAATATACCTGTCTGAATAGAAGTAATTACGTGTATCGGTTAGTTTATCATCAGCGGCAGAACGTAAGATGTTGTTAGCATTTGCCGATGATACGTTTGATAGATCTGCGCGGGTTGCGTTAAAAATCTTATTGCCAAATGTACCTCTTAAAAATATGTTAAGGTCGAAATTTTTGTATCGGAATGAGTTATTCCAACCCATTAACACTTTTGGCTGCGGGCTACCTGCATAGAAATAGTCAACACCGGTTAGTGGCTGGGTGGTGGTAGAACCGTCGCGTTTGTAGAATAAAGAGTTACCATTAGCATCTTTACCTGCATATTTAAAAGTAAAGAATTGTCCTAAAGGCTGGCCTACTTTTAGTATTTGCAACGTAGAGCCTGATTGGCCCGGACCTTCCGGCGAGGTATATAGCGTTGAATCTACGTTAGCATAAGGATTTTGCATACTGGTAACCTTATTTTTATTATAAGCCGCGTTTATAGTGCTCGACCAATTGAAGTTTTGGGTTGATACTGCATTAGCAGTAAGGCTAACCTCAATACCTTTATTATTGATGCTTCCACCATTTGCATTAATGGATCCACCAGGTACCAGAGCTGGAGATACAGTGTATCTAAATAGCATTTTACTGGTGTTTTTGTTATACAAATCTACCGAACCGGTTATTTTGTTTTTTAATATAGCAAAATCAACACCGATGTTAGTTGATGCGGTGCGCTCCCATTGTAAATCAGGATTTTGTCCTTGTTTAGGCCCATAAGCATTTTCTAGTACACCATTGTTATAGTATTTGTCAACTATTCCATATAATAACTGAGCACTATAGGCGTTTATACCAAAGGAGTTACCTGTAACACCATAACTTGCACGCAACTTTAACTCGTTAAATAAAGATTGATTCTTCATGAAGTCTTCCTGAGTTATACGCCATGCAACACTTCCTGATGGGAAATAACCCCAACGGCTGTTTACACCAAATACAGAGCTACCATCCCTTCTAATCGATCCTTGCACTAAATATTTATCTTTGTAGTTGTAATTCAACCTGAAAAAATCGGAAACTAATAACGTCTTACCGTAAACATCAGTGTTACCAAAATCAATTCTATAGGTACCAACTGCATAAGGGTTTGAAAGTGTAAAGTTATTATAACCAACATTATCAGTAGGGAAATTTATAGTTGTCGCCGTAATACCTTCACCCACTACGTTGTCTTGATAAGAGTAACCTAATACAGCGGTTAACGAATGTTCACCAAACTTCTTGTTCCACGTAAGGAATGTTTCAAGCGTTTTAACCGTGTTTGATAGCTCATTACGGGCTGCGGTACCATTTTGACCAAGGTTAATTAACGTGTGGTATACACCAATTGCAGGATCGGGGTTATTATAAAAACCATTCCCTCTGTATGCATTATAATATGAACCGTAGTACTCGCCACGAGAAGATGTTGTTTTTTGATACGATAAATTTACATTGTAAGTTAATCCAAATGGCAATTTAACTTCAGTGATGAACGAACCTAATAAAACATTGTACTTGCTATCATCTTTCGCATTCTTGGAAATTGCCAAAGGGTTGAAATAACCTGTATTACCAAAGTTTTCATAATAAGTGCCATCCGCATTGTAAATTGGGTTTACAGGCAAATGTTTGGCGGCCTGTAATAACACAACATTTTGTAATGGTACGTTGTTAGAGTTACTTGAAGAATTTGAGAGGTTTAAGCTAAACTTCAATTTATCATTTAAGGCATACTGATCAACGGCCAAGCGGCCAATTACACGCTGTAATGCACTGCCTTGTAAAATACCTTCTTTCTTAAAGTAATTTACGCTGGCACTGTACGTGCCATGCTCAGAACCGCCGCTCAAAGAAATGTTATGATTATGAGAAAATGCAGTAGAGCGCTCAATCGCTTTCATCCAATCCGTATTAGCACCTAAATCATTATTTGCAGAGAAACCCGAGTTGTTTTTGGTCAAATATGCACGTATCTCATCGGCGTTCATCAGGTCTAACTGATTGCTTACTTTTTCAATACCTGCATAACCGTTGTAAGAAACTACTGAAGAATTTCTTTTACCTCTTTTGGTAGTAACCATAATTACACCTGCCGAAGCACGGTTACCGTAAATAGCTGTTGCAGCAGCATCTTTGAGTACGTCAATAGTAACAATGTCATTAGGAGCAACTGCAGCAATATCAGCACCCGGAATACCATCAATAACATAGAATGGAGAACCAGGGCTGTTTACAGTTGAAGCACCACGTAAAATTACCGAAGCCGGTTTGTTCGGGTCGCCGCTTGCAGTAATGTTTAATCCAGGTACCTTGCCTTGTAATAATTGGCCAACGTCGGCTATTGCTCCACGGTTTAAGTCCTCTTGTTTAACTTGCGCAATAGCACTTGATATAGCTTTACGTGAGCTTGTACCATAACCAATAACTACGGTTTCTTTAAGTGCCTGGCTTGATTCTGTTAATTCAATTCTGTAAGTTTTTTCAGAAGTTACGGTTACTTCTTTAGCATTGGTGCCTATGTAGGTAAGTACTAAAACGTCACCTGCACCTGCGGTGATACTGAATTTACCGTTAGCATCGGTTGATGTGGCTCTTGATTTGCCTTTAACGCTTACGGTTACTGCGGGTAAGGCTTCGCCCTTGGTATCAACAACCACACCTGTAATGCGGCTGTCTTGTGCAAATAGGGGCTGAAAGCTAAAAATTAGTGCAAGAAGCAGCATTAGGATAACTGGCTTATCCTTGCAATTAAGGTTCAATCTCATAATTAGCGTAAATTTAAGTTCATATTTGGTTATTGTTTATTTGTTTAAAAACTCAGTGTTTGCGGGAGATACTTGGCAACCAAATTTTCATAATAAGGCTTCAATTCTTCCCAGCTTTTTTGATTTGGGTTTTTAGAGTACAAATCATAAGGGTTAAACAGATTCACCCATTTAAACATGTCGCGATCATGATCATTCATTAAATGGTCGTAAGCGTTTTCACGGTGTTGTGAGTAAAACGAGTGGTAGCGTAACATGTATAACCCAGGCTCAGGTATAAAGTCTTTCATCATATGATAAACATACTCATCATGACCCCATGACATATGTACATTGTCTAAGCCGCAATTAGGGCTGTAAATGCCATATTTGGTATTGTATCTTGAATCGTGGATATCCGGGTTATCTTTAAAAAACTCAGGGAAAACAATTTTGTCAGAAAAAGCACAACCTACCGGGAAGGTGTCGCCAACAACGGCCCACTGCGGCTCCCCAAAAAGGCAAAGTACTTTACCCATGTCATGTATAAGCCCTACCAATACCATCCAATCCGGGTGGCCATCGTTTCGTATGGCTTCAGATGTTTGCAGTAAATGCTGCATCTGGTCAAGATCTGTGTCAGGGTCAGAATCATCTACCAGCTTATTCAAAAAGGTAAACGCATCCCAGATGGGCATTTTGTCTTTTGAGAAGCTTAAAAATTTCTTTTTGTGCTCCAATACAAAATCAAACGTTTGATAGCGATGATTTAAACGGTAGAATTCACGTACCGAATCCTTTTCCGTTGCATTGTAATCTCTAAACGCTTCTTCATCTTTATCTGCATTAATTTTGGATGGATCAGGGTACCTGCGCACTACATCGTCTTCCCATTCATCCAGATTAGAAAGCGGAGACTTTTGATCTACAGCAGGGATGCTATCTTTCAAATTCATATCGTTTGGTTTTAAAATATCACTTATGCGCCTGAAGCTCAGTAAGCCGTAAACAATTGGTTGCACTGATTTTGCAGTACTAAAGTGATACATTTCAGCATGAACTCGTGATGGATGAACGATATTTATTTACGTAAACGATTAAGTAAATGTTAGAAAGTTATTAGAGACTTTTGACCCTGATGAGCTGATTGAGAGAGGTACTTATTAAAAACATGGCAACAAAGCTAAACAATTTTTCAATGCAAATACATCCGGTTTAATCCAAACCGGTTCATTTTGATAGAAAACGTATATAAATGCAAGACTACTTTGTTGTTATTTAATTATTAAATTGTAAAAAAAAAGCCAATCTTTATTTCGGTATTTAGATGCAAAATGGAAACTGTTACTATTAAGTTACTTGCCGAACGACTTAAATTATCAACCGCTACTATATCAAAAGCTTTGGGCGATAGCCACGAGATTAGTGAAGTAACCAAAAAGCGGGTGTTTGACCTTGCCAAGGAACTTAACTACGTTCCAAACGCTTATGCCAGCAGTTTACGCAAAAATAAAAGCAAAACAATTGCCGTACTTATACCCGAGGTGGCCGACAGTTTTTTTTCAATTGCGCTAAATGGTATTGAGGAAGTTGCCATCGAAAAAGGTTATCATACCCTAATATATCTTACTCATGAGAAGCTGGAACGCGAAAAGGCAATTTTAAGCGAGTTGCTATATGGCAGGGTAGATGGTGCACTCATGTCGGTAAGCTCAGAAACAGATTCATTTGAGCATATTGAAGATTTTGGAAAGAAGCTGCCCGTTGTGTTTTTTGACAGGGTTGCCAGCGCGCCTGCTACCGCAAAAATAACCACAAACGATTTTGAATGCGGCTACCTGGCCACCAAGCACCTCATTGAGGCGGGTTGCAAGCGCATTGTAATGCTGTCTATATCAAAGAGCCTGTCAATTATTTCAGAACGTAGCAGCGGCTTTCAAAAGGCGGTTGCTGATCATCAGCTTGATCCAGCAACCTGTGAAGTGGTTAACTGTATTGGTGAGGGAAAAACGGTACATACCACCCTTACCACCATACTACAGGGAAACAACAGGCCCGATGGGATAATTGCAACAGTTGAAAGACTTACCACCGACATATATTTGGTATGCCAGCAGTTAGGCCTGCAAATACCTGGTGATGTAAAGGTTGTTTGCTTTTCAAATCAGGCATCAGCAGTGATATTAAACCCAAGCCTTACGACTATTACCCAACCGGCATTTGAAATGGGTAGGGCAGCTGCTAAAGCCTTGCTTAAACGGCTCAAAAACCCCTACCTCAACCTTGAAGAGGAGAGTGAGGTGATACCATCAGTGCTTACCGTACGTAACTCTACGGGAGGGTAACATTTTACTTTTTAACGATTGCATCTAACTTACCCGGGAAAGCTGCCGTACCGTTGAACCCTGTGATCTTTACATCTTTTACGTTTTGGCTTTCAATAGCATGCTTGAAATAATCGGGTTTGTTTGCGCCCCATGTAACGGAGCTGTTTCTTACGGTTATACTGCCTGCGTTTTCAAAATAAAAGCCTGATGTGGTGCCGGTAAGCAACCCGTCGATCTTAGCCGGCCTGCGGTCATATATGCCGCCGGTAATGTTGCTTGTTTTGTTGATGTGAAGATCAACCTGGTCAAAGTAAATTTCATCAACTTTTTCGGGTGACTCAGCGCCCACGTACACGCCGTTTTCACTGCTTGCTTTAATGCCGGAAAAGAAAATTCTGCTTACTTTTCCAACCTTGCCCTCTTTTACACCCTTTGGAAAGCGCCAGTTAGCATCTTTGTTGTTCGCATTGGCACGGGCATAGGCTGTTACGTAAATAGGTTCGGCTTTACCCCACCATACATCTGTAAATAAATGCGATTCGATAAGGATATTATTAAAATATACATCACTCACCGTTCCTTCGTCGCGGTTTTGAATGCCAATACCACGGTTGCTTGCACGTATTATACAATTGCTGATGATGACATGGTCAATCGAATCCATATTCTCTGACCCAATCTTAATAGCGCATGATCTCGATGTCATTGTACAGTTAGTTACTACTATATTTTGGCAGGGACCAAATTCTTCGTATTCACGCCTGTTTTTTAAACATATACAGTCATCGCCCGATTCAATGTAGCAATTGCTTATGCGTACATTTTTGCAGTGGTCTAAGTCAATACCATCACTGTTTCTAACTTTCAAATCATTAAGCAGCGTAATATTGTCAATAGTTACATCATTGCAGCCTATAAGGTGAACCGTCCAATATGCTGAGTTGCGTATGGTAACGTCTTTTATCCTGATATTGTGTCCGCCTGCAACTGTAAGCAAATGGGGGCGGGGGTCAAGCTTATCAAAAGGTTTAAGTATGTAAGAGTCGGTTATTGGGGCACCCATAAATGATACGCCGTTACCGTCAATGGTTCCGGTGCCGCTTATGGTAACGTTATTTAAGTTGTTGCCTCCAATCCAAATGGTTCCCTCGCCAACGTTATCTTTAAAGGCGCTTTTTTTATAGATGCTTTCATTTGGGTTGGCAATAACACATGCACCTGCTTCCACAACAAATTCAATGTTTGATTTTAAGTCAAAAGGTCCGGTCATAAAGCGTTTACCCTTTGGAATTATCACGCGCCCGCCTCCGGCTTTTGCGCATGCATCAATGGTGCGCTGTATGGCAACTGCATTGTCTTTGCTGGCATCAGCTGTTGCACCAAAATTGGTAATTACATAATCGGCTTTGTTAGCTGTTGTTGACTGGGCGTAAACTGAGCCACTAAACAGTAAGCATAAAAGGCAACTAAAAGCCAGAAGGATATATTTTTTCATGATATTAACGGGTAAGAGATGCAGGTTTATAGCGTTTAGCAGTGCCCCACATTTTATTAGGTGTACTGCGCAAGTATATATCTAATTTGCCTCCCTGTGTAATAGTTTGATGCGTTAAGTAATTAAAATTGTAAGGCTTTCCGTTGTAGGATACATGGTCAATGTAAAATGCGTCAGAGGTGTTTTTATGACATTTTACTTCAAACACTTTGTTTTGACCTAGTTGTACTTTGTAGCTGTTGAAAATTGGAGCAGTGATAAGATATTGGTTTGATGCCGGATTAAGGGGATAAAATCCCATTGCCGAAAAAACATACCATGCTGACACCTGGCCAGCATCATCATTGCCGCTTAAACCGCCAGGTCCGTCGCTGTATTCTTCATCCATAGTGTTTCTAACCCAGTACTGCGTTTTCCATGGCGAAGCAGTAAAGTTATAGATGTAAGGTGTTTGCTGTCCCGGCTCATTGCCGTGCCAATACTCGCCTGTTCTGAAAAGCGTATCTAATTGTTGTTCTAAAACAGCTTGGCCGCCCATGGCTTTTGCAAGTCCATTTATATCATGAGGTACGTAAAAGGTATATTGCTGCGGCGTTCCCTCGGTAATATAAAATTCTTTATTTTTAGGGTTATATGGTGAGTACCAGCTACCGTCACGTTTCCTGGCTCTAACCATTTTGCTGTTGCCATCCAAAACGTTTAAGTAGTTTTTACTTCGGTTGAGTAAACCGTTTTTGTCTTTGTTAAGATTCAGGCCGGCGGCAACCATGGCAAGCGCGTAATCATCAAATGCATACTCCAGCGTACGGCTTACCTGTTCTTTTTTATGGAATGCTTCAGGTACCGAATCTTCAACCGGAATGAAGCCATATTTTAGATATGATTGTATGGCCCTGCGTCCTTTTCCGTCGCGGTATTCCTGCGTAGTTGGAACCTCAAATGCATTACGCCGCATAAGGGCATAAGCTTTTTTTACATCATAGTTGCGTATGCCCCTAATATAGGCCGATGCTATAAATGCGGTAACGTGATCGCCAATCATGGCCGCTGTATAGCTATTCCAGCATGGGAAAATGGGTAACCAACCGCCTTGTTCACCTTTTAAAATCATTGATTTTACGCAGTCATTTACAAAGTCGGGCTTTAAAATCTCAAAAAGCGGCATTTGCGCCCGGTAAGTGTCCCACATCGAAAAATCATCGTAGTAGTTACCGTTGCTGAATTTTTCGTTTTTATAGTAGCTGCCAAAGCGTGGATAAAGGCCATTCACATCATTAAAGCATCGCGGCTGTTGCATGGCATGGTAAAGGGCAGTGTAAAATATGCGCTTATGCTTTTCATTATTGTCGCTAACGCTTACGCGGCTTAATGCATTTTGCCATACTGTGAAGTTTGACTTTATCAAGCGTTCAAAATTCCAGTCTTTAATTTCGCTTTCAAGATTAAGCAGTGCGCCTGCAAAACTGGTAAAGGAAGTACCAACGCGCATTTGTAAATGCTCCCCGGCTTTAAGTTTAAAGCCTACATAAGCACCTGCCTCGGGCTGGTTTTTAATACTGTCTCCGGGTGTAACTTTATCATTTGTAAACAAGCCTGCAGTGCTTAACGGCTGATTGAATTGAATAACAAAGTATCCGTTAAAGCCTGCTTTCTCTCCCCATCCCTGGTAAATACGATGAACAGGATTGTACCCCCAGATAAGTCCTAGCTGGCGGTCTACTTTTACAAAACCCTCATTACGGTCGCTATTTGGTTTTACGGTAAAGTAAACGCTATCTGCGCTTTGACTGGTAAACCTTAGCATTCCACACCGGGTAGTTGCTGTTATTTCGGTTGTTAACTTTCGTTGCGGCAAGTTTACTTTGTAATAATGCGGTGCTGTTATTTCATCTTTATGCGAAAAAGGTATAGAGCCAGCCTCCGGATTTAAATTTAAACGCGAGCCGACAGGCGTAATAGTAACGCTTCCGTAATCCTGCGTGCAAGATCCGCTTAACCAGTGCGACGCTCTGAAACCGCTGATTTTACTATCATTATACCTATAAGGGGGAACGCATTTATTTTCCGATCGCTGCGTTTCAGGTGTCCACTGCGTCATTCCAAACGGCAACGTCACTGCAGGGATGGTGTTTGCATTAAGTTCGGTACCGCTTCCATGCTTTTTTGAGGACGGCGTGGTTGACGGTGCAGTGCCAGATAGAGGCTGAACATATTCTACAAGGTTTTGCGCTACGGCCAGGTAAGGTAGTATGCACAAAACTGAACCAAACAGATGTAGTATAACTTTCTTCAAATGCTTAAGCAGGTTAAACTGTAATGGGGCAAACTTACAGCCTTTTTTGGTTTAAAAATTAAAAGCCTAAGTTATAAAGTTGGATCAATTGTAGGCTTAACAGCTAATCTTTAAATACGAAAACGATTAAGCAGATTATATTTGCCGGTAGTTTTATTACCAATAACTTCGGCTTGATATATCCATCTCACCATTACTGTCAAAAGTCAATTCATGAATTTCAGGTACTTTTTTTTCTTTGTTTTGTTTGTTTCCCAATGGGCTGTTGCGTCGCAGAGTGATACCAGCAGCAACACATCATTACCTCCTGAAATTGAAAATCCGCAATGTATTGGTATAAATAAGGAAGCTGCGCATGCTGCCTTGATGCCTTATCAAAATATTCAGGCTGCACTAGCGGGCAAGCCAAATGCATCGGTGTATGCCATGAGCCTTAATGGCAACTGGAAATTTAACTGGGTTAACACGCCTGATAAACGGCCACTTGACTTTTATAAAACCAATTTTAATGATGCTAAATGGTCCAGTATCAAAGTGCCTTCTAACTGGCAAATGCAAGGCTATGGTATTCCCTTTTACCGTAACATGGGTTATACCTTTAAAAAAGATTTTCCGCATGTAATGAGTACGCCGCCCCCTAATTATACTGCGTATACAGATCGCAACCCGGTAGGCAGTTACAGGAAAGAGTTTACGCTTCCGGCAACATGGCAGGGCGGGAAAATTTTCCTGAAGTTTGACGGCGTTGATGCCGGTTTTTTCCTTTGGGTAAATGGTAAAAAAGTTGGTTACAGTGTAAACAGTCGTAATGCAGCCGAATTTGACATAACGCGGTATTTGCAGCCGGGTAAAAATCTTTTAGCCGCGGAGGTATATCAGTACACCGTTGGTAGCTATCTCGAAGATCAGGATATGTGGAGAATGAGTGGTATTTTTCGTGATGTAACACTTTGGCGTGCACCCACCCAGCACGTGCGCGATTTTTATATCAAAACACAGCTCGATAAAAATTATACGAATGCAATACTAAGCGTATTAACTAAAGTTGCCAATTATGATAGTCGAACGGAAAAAAAGGTTACTGTTTCTGCAGCGCTTTATAAGGGCAAACAGCTAATTAAACGTTCGGCAGCCAGCTCTGTACTTATCAATCCTTCCTCAGAAAAAGTGGTAAACATTAAATTGCCAGTGCTTAATCCTGATAAGTGGACAGCAGAAACGCCTAATTTATACACCACCGTTATCACGCTCGAGCAAAACGGTAAGGCAATTGAATATTTATCAAGCCGTACCGGTTTCAGACAAATTGAAATTAGGGGTCGGAGCTTTTTAGTAAATGGTGTGCCTATAAAATTAAAAGGTGTTAACCGGCACGAAAACTGGCCCGATGGTGGTCATGCAATCACCGAGGCACAAATGATACGTGATATTATGCTGATAAAACAGGGTAATTGTAATCATGTGCGCACCTCTCATTATCCTGATATTCCACGCTGGTATGAGTTGTGTGACGAGTATGGCCTTTACGTATTATCGGAAGCTAATGTAGAATGTCATGGCTTAATGGATAGGTTTAACAATGAACCGCTCATGAAATCGGCCATTATTGACAGAAATGTGGCTAACATTGAGAATTTCAAAAACCACCCTTCAATTATCATTTGGTCGTTAGGTAATGAGTGCGGTACGGGTGGCGAAAACTTCAGAGCGGCTTTAGCCAAAGTAAAAGAACTGGACAATACCAGGCCTACACATTATGAGGGTTTTGGTATAGGCAAAGTTAACCCGGCAGACTTAGACAGCCGCATGTATTCGCCGCTTATACCCAACAACTGGCCAGGTGCCGATGCAAAACGTCGGGCGTTGCGGCCTGTAGAAGAGACTGCAACCAACCCCGATTTAACAAAGCCTTTTTATTTATGCGAGTTTGCGCACGCAATGTTTAACTCCATGGGTTCGTTAAAGGAGTACGGTGAACTTTTCGACAAGTATCCTTCCATACTTGGCGGAGCAATTTGGGAGTTTCAGGATCAGGGCGTATGGAACAAGCGTAACCCGGCGCACCCAATATTAGCTTTTGGCGGCGGTTTTGGTGAATTTCCAAATGATCATTACTTTATTCATAAAGGCGTGGTGTTTTCTGACAGGTCACCCAAGCCCGGCTATTATGAGATGAAGCGTGTATATCAATGGCTTGATATCACTCCAGTTAAAGGTGAAAAGGGATTGTATACCATCAGGAACAAGTACCAGTTT
Organism: uncultured Mucilaginibacter sp.; assembly: GCF_913773635.1. GTDB lineage: Bacteria > Bacteroidota > Bacteroidia > Sphingobacteriales > Sphingobacteriaceae > Mucilaginibacter. The sequence goes on along the minus strand of NZ_CAJYGQ010000009.1, from coordinate 185,804 downwards.
GTAAATCTTGATAAGTTTGATCTGCTTTGGACTGTTTTGAAAAATGGAATAGCGGTTGATTCAGGTAAGCTTGTTATGCCGTCAGTTAAACCGCTGTCAAATGGCTCTTTTATCTTTAATTATAAGGGTAAAACTGAGGTTGCTGAATACCACGTAAACTTTTCGGTTAAACTTAAAGCCAATACTAACTGGGCAAAAAACGGATTTGAAATTGCGGCTGCACAATTTGTCTTACCAGTTGCAGTTACCAACCCTATGCCGCAAGCAGTTGCTTATTCAGATTTAAGCTTAATTGAAAAAGACAGCAATGTTGTTATCACAGGCAAGGGGTTTGAGTTGCTGTTCAGTAAAGCTTCGGGCACTATAGCCAATATTCGTGTTAATTCAAATGAACAGCTTAACAACGACGGAGGGCCAAGGTTGCACTTATGGAGAGCTCCGCATCAGCAGGATGATATATACGCTTATAAGGGGTGGGATAGTACCGGCATCACCGCATTAAAGTGGATTACCAAACAGGTTTCAATTAAACGGGTAAGCGCAGGTAACGTTAACATAACTGCAAAAGTACGTGGATTAGGCAAAAACGGCTTTTGGGTCGACCATCAAGCGGTATACGACATTAAAGGCGACGGCAGCATATTTTGCAAAAATGATGTTAGCGCAAGCGATACCAACATTGTTATAGCCCGTATGGGTGTAAGGATGATTTTAAATCAAAAACTGCAGAACCTTAATTATTTTGGCCGCGGACCGATGGAAAACTACCCTGACCGTAAAGCCGGGTTTGATGTAGCTATTTACAATAGTACAGTGATGGCGCAATTAACACCTTACGAAAAACCGATGGAGAGCGGAAACCATGAAGATGTGAGATGGCTTAAGCTTACCGACGTACCAGGGCAGGGGCTTGGAATTAAAAGTGATGCTTTATTTCAAATGTCGGCTTTACCATTTACTGATGAGGTGCTTAACGCAACCGAATATCGTATTGACTTACCCAAACCAGCGTCAACGGTGCTCTGCATATCAAGCCGTACACTTGGTGTTGGCTCACATTCATGTGGTCCAATGCCATTGCCTCAATATATGCCTCGTTTAAGCAATAGCACTTTTGATTATACAATAAGTATACTTAAGTAGTATGCTGTGGAAAAGGCTGCTGAGTATAATATATAACTGTTGAATATTCAATTTTGGTTGCTGCACTTATAAGTAAAACGATTTTTTTTAAAAATCGTTGAAAATAAGTTACTTATGGGCGAAGTGTAACTATTGTGAAATTGGGCGTTTTGAGGGAATAAAATGCAGTATTGAGCCTATTTACAGCCTTTTATACAAACATCTTATGCGTCATTTGGGTAAGGAACACTAAAATGAGATGATAGCTTTTTTTACCAATATTAGGCAGCACAACTAAGTCTTTATAGGCCAGGCTAAGCAAGTCATGTACGTTATTAACCTTTTGCCGCTTTAAGGCTAAAATTAATCGTTTTGGGAACATGTCAATGTCCTCAATTTGCATCTTAAAATAATTTAACTCAGGCTGGCTCTTCCATTTGCCTGTTAACCTTTCGTGTAATTCTGCTTTCTTGGTATGTTCCAATAGCATTAAATCAACAGAATCCTCTGTAAACGACCGGATCATAATACTAGTAAAAATGTAAGTTTAATTGGGGAAAGAGGATAGTAAATAAGCAATTGCCCTTCAATCTTATGCACTAAGCACTAGCTTGTTCACCATCTTATTCGCACCAATAATCGCTATCTTTTTTTACACGTTTTATTATTAGCTGAATCTTTATTTACGAAAACGATTAAGTTTGGCCCCGCAAAACCCTTAAGGTTTTTGAATTAAGGTTGTAGCAAATTTAAAAGCTGATAATGGTTGCTGGTCGGAAAATTACAGATTATAGTCCATTATGGTCAAAGTATTAATTTTGAGTAGCTTTAAGTTTGAACAACCAATTTTACACCTTTTTATCTGTTCCGCAATAATGCTTGCAGCGCAGCTAAATTACTTTTTTGAGCGTAAATGAACCATTTAGAACTTACTGACTATGTAGTCTTTCTTGTTTACTTTTTTATAGTTGCAGGCTATGGCTATTATATTTATCACAAGCGCAAAACCAAAGAACTTGATGCCAAGGAATATTTTTTGGCGGAAGGCTCGTTAACCTGGTGGGCAATCGGTGCATCACTCATTGCTTCTAATATATCGGCCGAGCATTTTATCGGTATGTCGGGTTCTGGTTTTGCTCTCGGGCTGGCCATATCCTCATATGAGTGGATGTCGGCAGCAGCATTAATCATAGTTGCCGTGTATATAATACCGGTTTATTTAAAAAACCGCATTGTAACAATGCCGCAGTTTTTGTCGCGCAGGTATAATGACCAGGTTAGTACGGTAATGGCTGTATTTTGGCTGCTTGTGTATGTTTTCGTTAACTTAACATCTATCATATATTTAGGTGCGCTTGCTATTTCATCTATTTCCTCGCTCGATTTTGGCTGGTGTATAGTGGCCTTATGCGTTTTTGCCATGTTTGTAACACTTGGCGGTATGAAGGTAATTGGATACACCGATGTAATACAGGTTGTTGTATTAATACTCGGCGGACTTGTAACCACCTATCTGGCACTTAATCTGCTTAGCGATACTTACAATACTCATGGCATATTCCCCGCATTAAAACTGTTAATGAGGGAAGCTCCGGAGCACTTCCACATGATATTTGGTCCTAAAGATCCGTATTATAAAGATTTACCCGGAACCTCGGTAATTATAGGGGGAATGCTTGTAAATAACCTGGCATACTGGGGGTGCAATCAATACATTGTTCAACGTGCGTTAGGCGCCGATTTAAAAACTGCACGCAAGGGTATACTGTTTGCAGCTGTGCTTAAGCTAATGGTGCCGCTTATAGCCGTATTGCCGGGTATAATAATGTATGTGCTGTACCACAATGGTATGTTTGCAAATGAAATGACCGTAAATGGTGTTTTAAAGCCCGATCATGCTTATCCAACGCTTATAAACTTGCTTCCAACCGGGCTTAAAGGTGTTGCTTTTGCGGCACTCACGGCGGCTATTGTAGCCTCACTTGCAGGTAAAGCAAACAGTATTTGTACCATATTTTCGCTTGATATCTATAAAAAATACATTAACAGAAATGCAAGCGAGCAAAAGCTGGTTAGGATTGGCAGGTGGGCGGTAGTAGTTTCATTAGCCGTTGCAGCTGTGGTAACACCGGCGCTAAAGTCGTTAGATCAGGCTTATCAGTTTATTCAGGAATACGTTGGTTTTGTTTCGCCGGGTGTACTGGCAATTTTCCTGCTGGGTTTTTACTGGAAACGCACTACGGCTTCAGCCGCTATGGCTGGTGCGTTAATTACCATACCATTATCAACTGTATTGAAGTTTTTACCGGTATGGACCAACGGCAGTTTTCCCGATTTTCCTTTTTTAGATCGTATGGCAATTGACTTTGTAGTAATCGTAATTATTATGGTGTTGATGAGCTTGGTCGGTACGGAAAAATCAAAATCTGAAACGGAGGGAGAGATTATTGTTGAGCCGAGCATGTTTAAGGTTGACAGAGGTTTTCAAATTGGTACCGTAATTATACTAGGCATTCTGGCTGCGTTATATACAGTTTTCTGGTAGGCCATTCTTACTGATGTCTTCCACATTAAATAAAGAGAATTATGAATAAATATATACGTTGTTTAACACTGCTGCTTTGCGTGTGCTGCTATGGCGCATTTGCACAAAGGCAGGCACACACATTTGCTTTAGGCAATACTGATTTTTTGCTTGATGGAAAGCCATTTCAAATGATTAGCGGAGAGATTCATTACCCACGTGTGCCACGCGAAGCCTGGAGATCAAGAATGAAAATGGCCAAAGCAATGGGTTTAAACACTATAGGAACCTATGTTTTCTGGAACGTACACGAGCCTCAAAAAGGTGTGTTCAATTTTACGGGTAATAATGATATAGTTGAGTTTGTGAACATTGCACGTCAGGAAGGCTTATGGGTTGTTTTAAGACCAAGCCCTTATGTGTGTGCCGAGTGGGAGTTTGGCGGTTATCCATACTGGTTGCAAAACGAAAAAGGACTGGAAGTAAGAAGCAAGGAAGCGCAATACCTTAATGAATACCACACTTACATAAAAGAAGTAGGTAAAAGGTTGGCGCCACTACAAGTGAACCACGGTGGCAATATAATAATGGTTCAAATTGAAAATGAATACGGCTCTTACGGTAATGATAAAGACTATTTAGCCATTAACCAGCGTATGTTTAAAGAAGCAGGCTTTGATGGCATACTTTATACTTGCGACCCTGCTAATGATGTTAAAGATGGTCATTTACCGGGCCTTATGCCTGCTGTTAATGGTCTTGATAAGCCGGCTAAAGTTAAAGAGCTTATTAATGCTTACCATAGCGGTAAAGGGCCTTATTATATTGCCGAATGGTACCCGGCCTGGTTTGACTGGTGGGGAACTAAACACCACACTATACCTGCCGAAGATTACGCCGGAAGGTTAGATTCGGTACTGGCAGCCGGAATTTCAATAAACATGTATATGTTTCATGGCGGCACTACCCGCGGCTTCATGAATGGTTCAAACTTTAAAGATAAAACAGGTTTTGAACCTCAAATAAGTAGTTATGATTACGATGCTCCTTTAGATGAAGCCGGTAATGCAACGCCCAAGTTTGTAAAGTTCAGAGAGGTAATTAAAAAGTATTTGCCCAAAAATGTAAACTTGCCCGAGGTGCCCGCCGCCAAGCCTTCTATGACTATACCAACATTTAGTTTAAAAAGTTCGGCCGCTTTATTGAGTAACCTGCCTGTACCGGTGATCAATAAAACACCACTTACATTTGAAGATTTAAAGCAGGACTACGGTTATGTACTTTATCGCGCTAAAGTTAAGGGTGGTACCAGTGGAATTTTAGCGTTAAAAGAATTGCGTGACTATGCTGTTGTAATTGTTAACGGCAAGGCTGTGGGTACATTAGACCGCAGGTTGAAACAAGATAGCTTACACGTAACTCTGCCGGCAGGCGAAGCTGTAATAGACATTTTGGTTGAAAACATGGGGCGTATAAACTTTGGTAAGTATCTGTTGCAAAACAAAAAGGGTATTACTCAAAGCGTTACCTATGCAGGTAAGGAGGTAAACGGCTGGCAAATGTATACTCTGCCTTTTGCCGATACAAAGTCGTTCACAAAAACTACTTCTGCTGGTGTTACTTCGCCTGTAATTCGTAAAGGAACTTTTAAATTGAATAAGGTGGCCGACACCTACCTTGATATGCGCCGTTGGGGCAAAGGTGTTGTTTGGGTAAATGGTCATAATTTAGGAAAATACTGGAGCATTGGACCTCAGCAAACCCTTTATTTGCCGGCCGAATGGCTGAAAAAAGGAAACAACAGCATTGAGGTTTTAGAATTGCTGAAGCCCGAAGTTGATACATTAAGTGCGTTGGATAAGCCGATTTTAGACGAGATAAGAAAATAGCAAGTTGCTTTATAATCGCAGTTTTACCTTGTTGCGATAATAACTGTCATCAAATATAAAAGTCGGATTTTTACATATCGTGGTCAGTTATTATCAATGATATTGCACGTGCTTCCACTAGCTTTGAAAAAGCCAATTAAGTAATCACTAATTTAATAGCAAACCTTAAAAAACGAGTGACTTGAAAGCGGAGCTTTTTTTGGTGTGCAATTTTGTAAAAGCATAGTTATTTATGAAGAGAAGAAGTTTGATTAAAGGCACGTTAACAGGTGCTGCATCCCTTTACCTTGCCAAGCTACAGGCGCAAACCATTGGTTCGGGCCTGGCCTATGATGGCATGGCTAAAGGACCATTTTTACCGTCATGGAATTCATTGGAACAATACCAGGTTCCGGATTGGTTTCGTGACGCAAAATTTGGTTTATGGGCACATTGGGGTCCGCAATGCCAGCCCGAATATGGCGACTGGTACGCCAAGGGGATGTACGAGGAAGGTAGTTCGGCTTATAAATACCACCTTAAAACTTACGGACATCCATCAAAATTCGGCTTTAAAGATGTAATAAATGAATGGAAGGCAGATAAGTGGGACCCGGCCGAACTGGTATCGTTATATAAAGAGGCCGGCGCAAAGTATTTTGTGGCACTAGCCAATCACCATGATAATTTTGACCTGTATCCTAACAAATACCAAAAATGGAACTCAACCAACATCGGTCCTAAAAAAGACTTGATTAAAGGTTGGGAAAAAGCAGCCCGTGATAATGGTTTACGCTTTGGGGTAAGTGTTCATGCGGCTCACGCCTGGACCTGGTATGAACCATCGCAAGGGGCTGATAAAACCGGCCCTATGGCTGGTGTGCATTACGATGGTAATATTCAAAAAGGTGATGGTAAAGGCAAATGGTGGGAGGGATATGACCCGCAGGAGCTTTACTCACAAAGGCATCCTTTAAGCGTGCCTTATAAAGACGGATTACAACAATGGGATTGGAAGGATGGTGCGAGCATTCCGTCAAAAGCTTACAATGAAAAGTTTTTAAAAAGGACGTTGGCGTTACTTGATAACTATGATCCTGATTTGGTGTATTTTGATGATACAGCCCTACCGTTATGGCCTGTTAGTGATGTGGGTTTGAAAATTGCTGCCCACATGTACAACAACAGCTTAAAAAAGCATGGCAAAATGGAGGCCGTAATTACCGGCAAAATACTTGACGAGCAGCAACGCAAATGTATAGTTTGGGATATTGAGCGCGGGCACAGTAACCGTATTGAGCCTTTGCCTTGGCAAACCTGTACTTGCATTGGCAACTGGCATTATGATAAGCGTGTTTACGAAGGAAACAAGTACAAATCGGCGGCTACGGTAGTTCATATGCTGGCCGATGTGGTGAGCAAAAACGGCAACTTGCTGCTTAGCGTACCGGTAAAAGGCAATGGTACCATTGATGAAAAGGAACGCGCAATTGTACAGCAAATTACTGCATGGACCAAGCAAAATGGTGAAGCCATTTATGGCACCAGGCCATGGAAGGTTTTTGGCGAAGGACCAGCAATGGAAAACGTTAAGCCGTTAAAAGAACAAGGTTATAACGAAGGCACGGTTTATAAAGCCGGTGATATTAGGTTCACTACTAAAAACAATGCGTTATATGCCATTTTATTAGGCTGGCCACAAGACGGCAACCAAATAAACATCAAAAGTGTTGGAGCCGGTGGTAAAGTTGAAAAAGTTACGCTTATAGCAAACGGCAGCAGCTTGAAATTTGAGCAAAGCGGTCAAGGGCTTAAAGTACAGCTACCTGCCGAGGCGCCCGGGACTATGGCTTACGTACTTAAAATAGAAGGCGCAGTAGTTTAATTAAATAAGCAAACAAAAAGGGTCGGTTAACTAAATGTTAGCCGGCCCTTTTTGTTTGAAGTGAAATGCTCGGTTGAGCGTTAATTGCAATTTATATTGATGTGTAACGAGCTTTCAAGTAAGCATGTAGCAGTAATTTCGCATAAATGCTTACTTGTTTTAATGGTATTATTCAATTGAGCTTTTGTATTAATTAGCCTTATTCATTGCCGACCAGTATTTACTGTGAAGTTGGGTTGCAACAGTAATGGTATTTTCTTTAGGCGTTGCCGGGTAATCTTTCCTTGCGTTTACCCATGCCCATTCCCAATCTTTAATTTTGCTGGTAAAGGCTTTGTAATCTAAGCTTTTTTGTCCGCGTAAATCTAATCTAAGCTCATCAATAAACTGTTTCCACCGAGGCTTGTAAAAATCGGTTAGCAGGCCATTCCATTGCCTGCAGGCATATTCATTTAAAGGGCAGTCCTTGTCTCCCCAAAGGGTGATGAGGTCTTTGGCATTTTGTTCGTACAATGCCTTTTCTTGCGACGTAACACCGCAGGCACGTGCGGTGTTAATCCACTCGCCCAGCATAAACTCTTTACGGGTGCCTAATAAACGGTCTATGTCATCAATCAGCTTTAAAAACTGAGCCGATTGGCGATTGAATTCGGCTGCATTTTTATTTTTATATGCCGTAACCATATCTCTTTGAACTGTTAAAGCATAGTTTGCCAGTACTTGTCTGGTTACGTCAACCAAATCATATTTAAAACCGTCACTCTTGCTGTATTTTGTTGAAGATTTAATCAATGCATCCCAGGCAGGCAGTAAATCTTTAGCGTTGTAATTTAGTTTGGTTTTTGCCCAGCGTGTGGCACTATCTAAAGTTGGGCGCGCCTGTATAATTGATTCTGCACCGTCACGTATATACTTGTCTTTTGGTACCGAATAAACGGTGTTACGCAAAATATTCCATGCTTTTAAAGTTAACGGATCAGTTGCACCGTAACGATTTCTGATGTAGCGAGGCAGCCACTTGTCAAGGTTGATAGCCTCATTGGTCCAGGTGTTATCTGTGAATAGCTCATAAATTACCGGATTTTGCTCTATACCTTCCATGGTAAGGCCTATGCCTGTAAGTTTACCACTATTAGGGTCTTTTAAAGCCATAGAAGGTTTAATGGCGGCACTATCTAACCGTCCAAATAAGTTGGTGTTTCCACCAAAATTGTTAAGCATTGACCATATCCAGGGTTTGCCGTAAAACGCTTTTGTCCTTTTCCAAACCGGTTCAATTTCTGTTGCCAAATCTAAAATAATCATCTTATCGTCTGGTACAGCTTTAAGCAAAGCCTCAGTTTGCGGCGCCCGCCAAAACTTTCTGTCGCTATAAAACAGCCAGCCCTGCATTACCCAAACTGCCTTAGGGTCGGCCTGGCGCATACCATCATAAACACGGGCACTTAATTTGCCGAGCTTTTCAGGGTCGTCATACGGTGGCTCATTCTCGTTAAACGTATCGGCCGAGTAGTAGTGATCTGTTCCCAGCAACTTGGTTTGTTTTTCTAAGAAAAGTTTACCTATACGGGCAAACAAAGGATCCTCCGAGTCAAGAATATAAGTGTCGGCAAAGCCGTTTTGCCAATTGGTGGTTTTAAGCTTTGCATCCGGAAAGCGGTTTTTGAATGCCGGAGGTACGTGACCCGTAAAGGCAGGCAAAACCGGTTTCATGCCCAACGCACGTTGCCGCTGTAAAATCTTTTTTTGCAGGTCAAAATGTGTACGCATCCAGTTGAGTGGCAGCGGGCCGCCCCACGCATCCATATTACCCATCCAAAACCATGAAAAATAGGCTGGCCCGGTAAAGAAACCTTTCAAGTCTTCATCAGTAAAGCCCATTTCTTTATACACCAAATACCAAGTATATTCTTCGCCCGTAATAGCCAGCGGCATATTTATGCCATGCAGGGCCATCCAGTCAATCTCTTTTTCCCAACGCGCCCAGTCCCACCAGCTCATGCTGTAGTTAAATGTGCAATAGTTAAGGTAATAGCGTAACTGGTAAGGTGATGATTTTTTTACCTTTTGCGGAACCTTTGGAAGAACGGCTGGCAGGTTAAGATTACTGGCATTCCATGTTACCTGGCAGTGTGCATACTCAGTTAAATAATAGTATAAAGCCGAAGCAACAGCTACACCATTGTTTCCTCCAAGCACAATTTTATTTCCGGCGCTTTCTACTTCGAAAGCGTCTTTATTAGTTGTATTAATTTTTTTTACAACAAAACTTTTGGCATGTGCAGGCAGCAGCCTTTTAATGAGTGCATAGCTTTCGCTTTCTACCGTTTGTGCCAACGCCGTGCAGGATATAAGCAGGCCGGTGAACGCAAAAAATACTTTTTTTAAACTGAAATTCATGTATGTAAAGTGCTTGTTGGTTGTATAATGTATTTGTTGTATTTGCTATAATTTTAAAAATATTTTCCTGTTTGTTAGTTCACACAAGAGCCATAGTTGTATGAGTAAGACACCCGTCCACAACACGGGCCGGTGCCAATCCGGATCTATGAACTTAAGTGCTCCCCCCAAAAAAAACTCCGAAGATGATACCAGGTTAAGCATGCCATGTGCAATAAGGTATATGAGTATGGAGTTCATGCCAATCCAGGTAAATGGTTTACTCCAGGCGGCAAAGCGGGCAACATCAATTACACCATAAAAAAGTGAAAACAGCAGCAAGCTCCATCCGCCTGCGTATAGCACAAATGAACTTGTCCACAAGGTTTTATTAATGGGTAGCCATATATTCCATAATGAACCTAACCCCAGCAAAATTAAACCCGAAACAGTGAGGTATACAAGCTTACGTACAGGCGTTAAGTTATGTGCTTGCATGGAAAGCAGCGTGCCGGTAAATACACCAAGTAATGCCGTTGCTATTGCGGGGATAGTGCCTAAAATACCTTCTGGGTCGTAAACGGTACGGTGTAGCTTGCCTGGTAAAAATAGCTGATCAATATAACTTGTTAAACTGCCCTCGGGGGTAAGTACATAAGCGCCGTGACCCGGTACGGGTATAAATAATAGCATTGCCCAATAACCGGCTAACAAACCAATCAACCACGTTATTTGCTCTTTTAAGCTGAAATTTAAATAAATAAGTGCTGCAAAAAAACAGGATATGCCGATGCGACCTAATACACTTGCGAAGCGGGTGTGCTCATAACCTTTAAACTGCAGAGCACCATTTACCAATATGCCAAGTAGTACGAGTAACAAGGTTCGCTTTATTAAATGGCTGTAAACCTGATGCTTTACCTGGCCATCGGCAATAAATTGAGTTTTATTTTTATACGCAAATGGCATTGATATGCCTGCTATAAATATAAAAAGCGGAAAAATCAGATCATAAAAAGTAAAGCCGTTCCATACGCTATGATGTAACTGATTGCTTAAGCCCAGTATAAGGCGTTCAAGGAATGATAAATTGGCGTTGGTGCTTATTTGCCAGTTAACCGGATTTCGGTATAAATGATATTTATGCTGAACAACCTCTGCCAATCCGTGGAATATTTCTTCGCCACTGATAATCCAAAACATATCAAAACCTCTGATGGCATCAAGAGAACGGAGCCTTTCGGGTTTTAACACAGATGATACCGGCGTAGACATGAGCGCATTTAAATTAAATTAGAGTTTAAAATTATTACAAGTTGTAAAGCTTATTGAAAGCAAAGGTTTATTAAAGCAGCAAGCCCTGACCGGCTAATGCATGCTAATTTCTTACAATATACTGCAATAAACAATGCACGCCCCGAGCTTTTTACTTAAACGATTAAGCCACACATTTTAAGCAATAGGCTAATTTTTGTAAACTAAAGTAGTAATCGATCGTGGTTTGAGTCCAATTGCGTTTGCATTTGCGGGCAGTTTGCCGGCCTTCAAATTGTCACCCGGCTCGGCCGATGTAACGTAGGAGCTAAGCTGCCTGTGTTTATTAAAGTGTTGGATATCCAGTTTTATCTTTCTTGGCTGTTGCGTATAATTGATCAATACCGTAACCAACTGACCTTTGTCATCTTTGAAAGCTGAAATCATAACATCCTGACCGGCCTTGATGTCATCCATATCATCATTACGACTCACTTTTAATCTTTGCATGCCGGGCCTTACAAACCGGCTGTAGTTGCCCAATGCCCATAGGTTTTTTACGGGAGTAAAGTTTCCGTTTTTAAAGCCTTTATCGGGGTGTAATGCTATCAGGTAATACCGCGTATCCATGTTGGTCGGGCCTGGTTCGTAAGCATTCCAAAAATGCCAGGCGGCGGCGTTCGCAATGGTTAAATCGCGGTTAATTACTTTGGCTAAAAACAAAGCGCAATCCATAGAGCTACGTTTACCGGATGCCGATTCACGAAAGCCATTATCAAGCATCGAATATTCAGATTGCCAGTATTCAATTCCATATTTGGCGGTAGTGTCGGCCAGTTGTTTTCTTACGGCAACCATCATGCTGTCGCTTTTCTCAGTAAAGTAGCTATGCCCGGCTACAAAATTAGGAACATTAGTTAAGCCTTTAACATTTTGCGGACTGCCGGCACCAAATAATTCCTGAATTTGCCTATACGAGCCTTTACCTGTTTGATATAAATAGGTAAGCATAGCCGCTTCGGTAGTCATAATTGAAACAGGTAGTTTTTTAACTTTAAGTACAGAGTCAAGCGCAACTATTTCATTGTGAATCTCTTTGTTTGTCCACGGACTACCTTCCTGGCTGCCTTCGCCAAATTTATTTGACCAATCCCACTGCGGCTCATTTATCGGACTTATATATTTAAAGTTAATACCCTCATTTTTAAAATGAACCAGCACATCGGCTAAAAATGAAGCAAAGGCGGTGTATTTGTCCGCTTTAAGGTTTGAAATGAAATCTTTATCTGTTTTGTAGCCTAACCCGTTTTTTGTGAACCACACAGGTGGGGTGTTCGAGAAAGCAATTAAATCTTCAACGCCGTACTTTTTAGCCTTTTGCAAAAACCATTGGTAGCCTGCCTGCTTGTTCCAATTATAAGTTCCGTCACTGTTTAAAAAACTCTCAACCCGTCTCAGCGGATCTTTGATGCCGCTTTTTTCTCCCTGCTCAGCACTGCCACCACCAATGTTAAAACGCCACGCTGATAGGCCTATTCCTTCGGGGCTTCCATTTTTGTTTATTGCTTTGCTAAACAACAGCTTTGCAATTTCCTCTTTTTTGGCGTTAGGCCAGTGCATGCCAATTGGTTCTGAATACCAGCAGCCCGATGCTCCAATATTATGAATGGTTTGTGCGGTAGCCCGGGCGTCAATTTTAAAAATTACGGTTTGTGCGCTTGCTTTATTAAGCGTCATAAAGGTTGCAGTTAGTAGCAGGTAGTGTTTAATAAAAGATAGACGCATTTTTTGCAACAATAAATTTAACTGGTTTATAAGCTTTGTTTTGCTTAACGAGCTTATATTTTTCAAATCTATTGCTTGTAAATTAACAATTATCAAACAACGTTTAAATAATTGCCAGTTTTGTCGCCAATGGGCAAAAGTAGGTCGGCTTTGTACAAGTTGCAGAGATGCGCCATGCGAGTGTTGACGTGTTATTCCAGTGGTTACTATTAAACTCATCTTGCCAACAATCGGATTTGAGCTAAAAATGGTCTGATATTCTCAAACCTGTACTATACCAGCCTAATACTTTTGTAAAAACCAATTTGCCTGTAACCAGGCCTTTTTTCAAGCCAACGTAGATAACACTGTATTAACCCATGAATAAAGCACTTAGCTGCGAGCAGCCCGGACACTTTGAGTACAAAGTATTGCCTTTGCCAAAAAAGGCGAGGGGATATGCTACTATAAAAATCAAAAGTATAGGTATTTGTGGTACAGATTTGCATGCTTATGAAGGCACACAGCCTTATTTTGACTATCCTCGAATTTTAGGTCACGAACTATCAGGCACCTTAATTGATGTTGACGGTAACCCTGATTTTGTTGGCGGCGAAAGGGTAACCTTTATTCCCTATTTTAATTGCGGAACCTGCGTAGCCTGCCGTAATAACAAACCCAATTGCTGTGTAAATATAAAGGTTTGCGGTGTTCATCAGGATGGTGGTATGATTGAGTACCTGCAGGTGCCAAGCTACTCACTTATACACGGCAGCGACCTCACATTTGATGAGTTAGCTTTGGTTGAGCCCTTAGCTATAGGTGCGCATGCGGTAAGGCGAGCTGCTATTGTTAAAAATGAATTTGTGCTGGTGGTTGGTGCAGGTCCTATTGGTTTGGGTATAATGGAATTTGCGCGCATAGCCGGTGCCAGGGTTATTGCCATGGATATAAATGCCGACCGTTTAAGCTTTTGCAAACAACGCCTTAATATTCCTTACGCAATAAATGCTAAAGATGATGATGCCGACAAAATGCTCAGGGAAATTACCGGCGGAGAGTACCCTACTGTTGTGATAGATGCTACTGGTAGCAGGGCTGCTATAAATAATGGCTTTAACTATCTGGCGCATGGTGGCAGGTATGTGTTAGTGGGCTTGCAAAAAGGAGATATAAACGTAAGTCATCCTGAGTTTCATAAGCGCGAGGCAACGCTGATGAGCAGCAGAAATGCTACCCGACAGGATTTTGAGGTAGTGATGAATGCCATGAAAAATAAGCTGGTTAACCCTGCAAATTATATCACTCACAAAACCACATTTGCTAAGCTTAAAGACGATTTTCCTAACTGGCTGAACCCCGCAAGCGGCGTAATTAAAGCAATGGTTGAAATGTAAACCTCTTGCTTTTTTTCAAATCAATAAACCAATTAACCAGCACCCAAATTATGAATAAGAAGAATACGCTACCCATTATTTTATTAACTACCCTATTTTTTTTGTGGGGCTTTGCTCACAATTTAGATCCTATTCTTATTCCGCATTTAAAGCGTTCATTTACGCTGAGTAACGTACAGGCAACATTGGTTGATACAGCCGTTTACGCAGCCTATTTTGTAATGGCAATTCCTGCTGGACTCATCATGAAGCGCTTTGGCTATAAATCGGCAATTGTAACAGGACTTGTTTTCTTCGCTATAGGTTGTTACCTGTTCATTCCGGCGGCCGATACCCAGCAGTATTCTTTTTTCCTGATAGCGCTTTTCATAATAGCCTGCGGGTTGGCAACGTTAGAAACCGTAGCTAATCCGTTTATGACTTTGCTTGGCTCGCCCGAAACTGCCGCCCAGCGGTTAAATCTTGCACAATCATTCAACGGCTTTGCCACCATGCTTGCTCCAGCAATTGGTACCGAGCTTATATTAATACATTCAACACCCGACGAACAGCTAAAATTGATGCCTGCAGCCGCACGCAAGGCTGCCCTGGCTGCCGAGGCCGCATCTGTAAAAGGACCGTATATGGCTTTAACTATTATACTGGTAATTATAGCAGTGGTGTTTTTATTTGTTAAACTTCCAAACGTTCAGGCTGCTGAAAGTAAATCAACTTCCAAACGTGGTTTTTTAAGCATATTGCGCCATCGTCATTTATCATGGGGCATTGCTGCACAGTTCTTTTACGTTGGCGCCCAAACATGTATCATCAGCCTTTTTGTGCTTTATGCAGTAAGTGTAGCCAATTTAACTGATCGTGAAGCTGGTCACCTGGCAAGCATATGCGGGTTGGTGTTTTTAGCTGGACGCTTTATTGGTACGTTTTTAATGAAGTACATTAGTTCAAACCGTTTGCTGGGTATATATGCCATTATAAATACTGTACTGTGTTTTGGGGCAATCTATCTATCGGGTTCATATGCCATATACACAGTAATTGCCATATCCTTCTTTATGTCAATAATGTTCCCTACCATATTTGCACTTGGAATTAAAGATTTAGGACCTGAGCGCGAGCTGGGAAGCAGTCTGATCATCATGTCCATAGTGGGAGGGGCAATAGTGCCGCGTGCATTCGGTTACCTGAGCGATGCAAGCCATGATATAAGAATGGGTTACTATGTGCCTATGGTATGCTTTGTTATCATAGCGCTATTTGCATTCAGAGGGCACAGGGTTGTAGTGCGAACCAATGAGCAAAATGTAAACGCTATATATTAGTCATGAGCACCTGCGCACTTCCACCATTAATTTACGGCACAAGCGTACTGGGGAATTTATACAAGGCTACATCAATAAATCAGAAACTTGAGGTTGTTAGCGCTTGCATGCAGCATCAAAATACGCCTGTTTACTTTGATTCGGCCGGTAAGTATGGTGCAGGTTTGGCGCTTGAGTCGCTTGGGCAAAGTCTGGAGCATTTGCAAATTAATCCAAGTGATGTTGTCATCAGTAATAAATTAGGATGGTTTCGTAAACCCTTAACCTCCGCAGCGCCAACATTTGAGCCCGGTGTTTGGAAGGATTTGAAACATGATGCCGAACAAAAAATCAGCTATCATGGCATTTTAGCCTGCTACCTGCAGGGTAATATGCTGCTGGGAAAGTACAAGGCAAAAATGGTGTCAGTTCACGACCCTGATGAGTACTTACAGGCCGCTGGTGATATAAACGAAAGGAAGAAACGGTACCGTGATATAATTGAAGCTTACAAAGCACTGCTCGAGCTTAAGGTTAAAGGTGAAGTGGCATCAGTTGGCATAGGTGCAAAAGACTGGCGCACCATTGCCCGTATATGTCGCGATGTGCAGTTGGACTGGGTAATGCTTGCAAACAGCCTTACCATACATAGTCATCCAAGAGAGGTGGTTGAATTTATGGAACACTTGAGAGACAATAATATAAGCATAATTAATGCGGCTGTTTTCAACGGAGGCTTTGTTGTTGGTGCTAATTATTACAACTACAGCTCAATTAACCCAAAACACAATAGCGCATTATACCAGTGGCGCGATTCCTTTTTTAGTATTTGCACCAGGCATAATGTAACTCCGGCTCAGGCGGCTATGACCTTTGCATTTCGTGCACCGGGTGTAAGCTCAATTGCTTTAAGCGCTGCCAGCCCCGGCAATGTGCATGAAAACAGTACGTTGTTAAATGCAACTATTCCCGTTGATTTTTGGGCTAACCTGGTAAATGCCAGGTTGGTTGACGAACAATATTTTGAACGCTATTTGAATAATAACTAAATATGAAAAGATTTTGCTACGCACTTGATTTAAAAGATGATGAGGCGCTAATAAAAGAATATGAACACTGGCACTCAAGTGAACATGGATGGCCCGAAATAAAAAAAAGTATAAAAGATGCTTCAATAACATCAATGGAAATTTATCGCACCGGTAACCGTTTGTTTATGATTATGGAAGTTGATGAAGATTTTTCAGCTGAAAGGAAAGCTGCTATGGATGCCGAAAATCCAAAAGTACAGGAGTGGGAAGAATTGATGTGGAAATTTCAGCAGCCTTTGCCCTGGGCTAAAGATGGCGAAAAATGGATACTCATGAACCGCATATTTGACTTAAACGCTTAAGTAGAACGTAATCTTTAATTAAGGCCTGTCATCAATGATGCTATAAACCTACGCTAAACATCTGTTTTTTATAATCTTTTGGTGACAGGCCAGTAAAGCGTTTAAACGTTTTTGAAAAGTACGATAGATCTTCAAACCCTATTTGCTTACTAATTTCTGAGTAGGTCATTCGGCTTGTAGCCATAAGGTATTGCGCCCGTTCCACACGTTTTTCGTTGATGTAGTGTACCGGCCTGGTGCCTGTATAAAGTTTAAACTGCCGTGAAAAATAATCGGCGTTTTGGTTTAAGCGCAAAGCCAGTTGCGCAACAGAAAGATCAGTGTGAAGGTTTACCTGAATGTAATTTAAGGTTTCGGCTATTTTGTTGGGTATAACTTTTTTTAACGCCGGCTTAAAAAATTGGGGCGTTAAAAACCTTGATGTAAGTTGCAGTAATATACCCTGGGTTTCCATAAACACGCTCAGGTTTTGTTGATTGTTTAACTGCTGATATTCTTTGTAAAAAACATCCTTCTCGTAAATTCTTGGATTGTCTGACCGGTTAATTCCCCTTCCCGGATTTATTTCCAGCAGTCTGTCAAATATATTCTGATCAAGGGCAGAGGCTTCGGCCTTCATTATTTTACGATGATCGGCAAATAGTGAATTGCCGTCGGCAGAATCTTCAAAAAACTGCACAAAGTATTGCCCCATATTTTGCTTACAAAGCATATCACAAAGGGTAAAGCTAGGTACAATGTAAAGGTAACCGGCTTCAAGTTTATGAGTGCCGTATGAGTCAGATAGCTCACCCTCGCCCTCATTAATATAATAAATGCGATTGTAAGGACTTATTACATTCTTGTAATTCCATTTCGGTCCAAGTTTCACATAATCAACGTTCAGTAGTGAAAATGTATGCTGAAAATTTCTTTTGATCATAACGGTACCGGAATGCTTAACAAAAATATAATATTAATGCATAGTTAGATATGTATTGCTTCGTGAAGTTTAACACTTTAAATTATAAGGAGAGTTAGTTTAAAGAAAGAGCACGCATCTCTTAATTGAATAAGCACGTAACTTTTTTTCAAAATCATGGTTGAATAGTTATAAGTAATAACAAATGAAAGCATTTTTCGCAATAACGGTAGCAGCAGCCTTGAGTTTAATAGCCTGCACTACTGATAGTAATATAAAGGCCGACATAGCTGTTAAGGCACAAACCGAGGTGGCTTTTATGGGTGTGAACTACGCTGTTAAAGATAAAGTTGTTACGTTAACAGGTGTTTGCCCGTCATATAAATCAAAGCAAATAGTGTTGCAAACCGTAAAATCAATCCATGTTATAAAAGGCGTTAATGAATCTATTGCAATAGGTCCGGTAACACTCACTGATGATTTACCCATGAAGCAAAGTGTTGACAGTGTTTTAAGCCGATACCCACAGGTTTGGGCAAGTGTAACTAAGGGAAAAGTTAGCTTAAAGGGAGCGGCCAGCAGGAAGGATTTAAATAAGCTTTTGCCCGCGCTGGCTATGTTGAAGCCTGCAGGCTTGGAAAATGCGATTGTGGTGCCACAGTAATTCCACTTATAGTTTATGGTTTAATTATAAATTTTATTGCTGGTTGAATATTTCGCGAAGTACTTTTATCTTACAACCATTAAATCATATCATAATATCCATTGCGCAATTACCAGGCTATAATTATACATCCTGATGTCTCTGGCGGAAGATGTTCAGGCTTACTGCATATAGACACCCTGGCGGCTGTCTTCTCCTCTGATGTATTTACTTACAAAATACCCTTGTCTGCATTAAACATAAGTGCAGGGGGTGCTGGCAACCGTTTTATATTTCTTAAAAACGAAAGTCAAAGTCAAATTTCAATTTATACCTCTGATAAGGCCATACTAAAAGATCCGGTTTTGCAGAGTGACAGCCAGTTTAGTCAACAAATAAATAAAGCCCGAAAAACACTTGGTAGCTTGGTTAAAGGCAGTTTGCTGGTTGTTGTATTGCTGTTTGGCTTAATTGGCGCTTTGTATCTGCTTAAAGATAAAATGGTAGAAGGTTTGGCATCAAGAGTGCCTGCATCATGGGAAAGAGCTGCCGGCGACAAACTTTTTAACGCGCTATCTCTGCAATACAAGTTTATTCAGAACGACTCGCTTAAAAAGGAGTTTATGCGTGTAGGCGCACCGTTATTTAAGCAGGTTGAAAAAGAAGGCTATCCGGTATCATTATACTTTGTTAAGGATCCATCCATCAATGCATTTGCACTGCCTGGGGGTAAAGTAATTATACAAAGTGGCTTAATTGATAATGCTAAATCATGGGAAGAAGTAATGGGTGTCCTCGGACACGAGCTGGCACATGTTACCCGCCGTCATCATATAAGGGGGGTAATTAACAATGTGGGTATTTATACCATACTTGCCGCAACCCTTGGCGATGTTAGCGCACTTGCAGGTACCTTTGCCTCATTTGGCGGCGACTTGGCGTCGTTATCTAACAGCCGCACATTTGAAAACGAGGCTGATGAAACAGGTTGGGATTACCTGGTGAAAGCCCGTATTAACCCTAAGGGCTTAATCAGCTTTTTTGAAACACTTAAAAAAGACAATCAGTCAAAAATGGACACGTTGGTAAACAAAAACGTTGATCTTTCATTTTTATCAACTCACCCAAATACTGATGATCGTATAGCTCATCTTAAACAAAAGCAAAAGGAAACAAAGGGAAGTTTTAACCCGCTTCCTGACACGTTTGCCGATTTTAAAAGGAAGTTACTCAACAAACACTAAGCAAATCATAAACCTCAACATGAACATTAAAATTGAAGGAAAACCTGTTTTTGCCCACGTTATAGTGGAGCTTGACCCGGGTGAAACCATCGTGGCCGAGTCAGACGCTATGTCAAGCATGGCCGCTGGTTTAGATATGAAAGCCGCATTAAACGGTGGTTTTTTTGGTGGACTTGCCCGTAAGTTTTTTGGTAAGGAAAGTATGTTTATAAACTACTTCAGCAATCCAACTAACCAGCCACTTACCATACATTTAACTCAGCCCACACCCGGCGATATTGAGATCAAGGAGCTTAACGGCGAAAGTTATTGCCTGCAGCAAGGTGCCTATATAGCATCTGAGCCCGGGGTTAGGCTAGGATTAAGATGGGCAGGTTTGGGCTCATTTATTGGTGGCGAGGGTTTATTTAAACTGGTAGTATCAGGTACCGGAAAAGTGATTTTTGGAGCCTACGGCGGTATAATTGAGCGCGAGATAAACGGCGAATATATTGTAGATTCAGGACACTTGGTTGGCTACGGCCCAAACATGAAACTAAAGCCACAGCTTGCCGGTGGTATATTCAGCAGCATTTTTGGCGGCGAGGGTTTTGTAACCCGCGTTGAAGGAAACGGAAAAATTTATATGCAAACCCGAAACCTTGCCGGCCTGGCATCGTGGATTAACAGGCACTTAAGATAACCTATGGAACAGTATTTCACACCAAACGGCAATACGCTCAATGTAAATCTTCAATTGCAACCGGGTTCATCAGCGGCCGAAGTAAAGCTCAATCCGGGGCAGGAATTTACTGCGGAGGGAGGAGCGATGATAGCAATGAGCCCAGATATCACCATGACTACCACAACCCACAAAAAAGGCTCGGGTAGTATTATGAAGGGTATAAAACGCATGCTCGGCGGCGAAAACTTTTTCCTTAATCATTACACTGCGGGTAAACAGGGCGGAACTGTGTGGCTTGGCGCTGTACATGCCGGCGATATGCTTGTTAAAGAACTCAACGGCGAAGGTTTAATTGTACAGGGCGGCTCTTATGTGGCCAGCACTCCGGGTATTGAAATTGATATGAACTGGCAGGGGTTCAAGTCGCTCATATCAAAAGAAGGCCTTTTTTGGCTTGACGTACGTGGAAAAGGAACCGTAATTATAAATTCTTTCGGAGCTATTTACCCTATAGATATAGATGGCGAGTACATAGTTGACACCGGCCATATTGTTGCATTTGATGAAAGTTTAAACTTTTCACTTACGAAGGCAGGTAAAAGCTGGGTGAGCTCATTTTTGGGTGGCGAAGGCTTTGTTTGCAAATTCAGAGGAAAGGGTACCGTTTGGATACAATCACACAATACATCATCATTTGGATATAGTTTAGGTCCAAGATTAAAGCCAAGATAATATGGAATTAACAGAAAAAAAAGGATTTGATTTCAGGATGGAATGCAAGCCCGATTATGGCTTTCTTTCAGTTACCGTTTCATCAGGGCAAAAATTAAAGGTTGAAGCTGCAGCAATGGCTGCCATGGACACCAACCTGGAAATGAAGACCAAGCTAAAGGGTGGCTTTGCCCGCTTTTTAAGCGGAGAATCTATATTCATCAATGAATTTACTGCAAATAACGGAGATGCGGAAATTCAGATAGCACCTGCCTGTCCGGGTGATGTTGAGCATATTTATCTGCAAAACGAGACTATATACCTTCAAAATACCGCTTTTTTAGCCTCAGCCTATAATATTACGGTTGAAAGCAAGTGGCAGGGTTTTACAAAGGGTTTCTTTTCGGGCGAAAGCTTTTTCCTCATCAAATGTTCGGGTACAGGCGATTTATGGTTCAACTCATACGGCGGCATTATACCTATTGATGTTGAAGAAGGTTACGTGATTGATACCGGTCATATTGTAGCTTTTACAGATGGACTTGCGTATGAAATAGCCAGAATAGGTGGCTATAAATCATTATTCTTCTCAGGCGAAGGTTTGGTGTGCCGTTTTAAAGGTAAAGGCCGTGTTTGGATACAAACTCGTAAAATATCACCCTTCATATCATGGGTAAATCCATTCAGGCCTGTAAAGTCAAATAATTAATGTTAACATATTGAGTTAGCGTTTCTCTGCTTGTACAGCTTTTCTATAATTGGCCAACGCTTTATTAAGTGATTGGCCTTTTTCATGTATACATTCACAAAATACCATGCAGCCCTTCGGTGATTCCCGTCTGTAGCATTGGCTTTTGCAATCTTTTAACGTGTTACGGGGCATTATAGAAAAAGAGTGTGTTATAGTAAATAACACAGCCACTATAAGTGCAAAGCAGCCGGCAAAAAACTTAAACGGAAAGCGTTTATCAACAGCTAGTTGAGCTACCAGTGGCGTTAAAGTTTTAAACGGAAGAATAAATTTCAGCTTATCATAGTTCCAGCATAACAGGTACAAGTTTGCCAGTATCATAAGGGGGGCAGAAAGCAGTGAGCCCTCAAATCTTACTGATAGTGACAGTATGAAGATGTTGAGTATTATAGGCAAATACAAAAGCGCGCCTAATACAACTGTACGGGGTATAAGCAGTAAAATTCCGGCCAGTATTTGTAAGATGCCTATAAACGTGTAATAGTATCCGGTATGGAACAGCGCTTCAAGATAGTGGCCCATAGGCTGGTTGTTATGCAGGTTTGTAAAGCGTTCACCTGTTATTTTGGGCCACCCGGCAAGTATAAAGCCGGCAGCCAATGTAACCCTGTTAAAAACCGAAAAGTATTGCAACCAAATATTTGCCTTCGCCTTAGCATACAGGTTATCAAGTTTAGATTGTAAGTCCATATTAAAAAAGTACTTTGTAAAGCAAAGTTAATTACAAAGTTTTAAAAAACAAAAGCCTTCCGGAGTTACCGGAAGGCTTTGCTGAATTTATTCAATCGCTGGTAACTTATTGTTTCCAGCCGCCACCAAGTGCCTGATACAAGTTTACAATAGCCTGCAGCTCCTGTAATCTGTCGTTCACGCTGCTCAGCTTTGCGGCTAAAAGGCTTTGCTCAGAGGTTAATACATCCGTATAATTTGTAGATGAACTATACCGAAGCAGCTCTTTAGTATAGTCAACCGCTTTTTCTAATGCTTTAAGCTGATTAGCGCGACTGCCTTGTTTTTCAACTGCTGCCTGGTAAGCAAATAATGCGTTTGATACTTCGCCGCCGGCAGTAAGTAACGATTGCTGGAAAGCATAATACGCCGATTGCTGACGCGCCTGCGCTGTACGCAACCGCGCTTTGTTTTCGCCACGGCTAAATATAGGCTGAGTTAAACCGCCAATAACACTGTAAAAAATAGAGTTATCAAAAAGGTTCCTGATTCTTAATGTAGAAACGCCACCTTGTCCTGTAATAGTTAACTGCGGATAAAAATAGGTACGCGCTAGGTTGGTGTTTTCAAACGCCATTCTGAAACCTAATTCGGCCTGTTGCACATCGGGGCGGTTTTTAAGTAATTGCGACGCCACTCCAACCTGCAAATCATGATAAGGCTTTTGCTCATCTAAAGAGCTGCGTTTAATTGCACCGGGACTGCGTGCAAGCAATATGCTTAATGCATTTTCGGCTTCACGTATACTGCGTTTTAAATCGGGGATGGTTACCTCTGCTGCATAACGGTTAGCTTCACTCTGTACAACGGCTGCGCCTGTAACAACTGCACTTTCTTTAAGTGCTTTCATGGTTTCAACGTCGGCTACACGGTTTTTAAGTGTTTGCTCGGTAATGCGCAATTGCTGATCTAAGGCCAGCAGGTTGTAATAACTGTTGGCAATGTTGGCAATCAGCTGAGTTTGAACGGCGCGCTTAGCAGCGTCACTTTGCAGTAAGCCTGCTAACGCCGAGCGTTTGGCACTGCTTAGCTTGCCCCAAATATCAGCTTCCCAGCTGGTGCTCAATCCCAGTTGCGAAATAGTAGTTACCAACGGAAAGGCACCAACAAATTCTGGCGGAAAGTTTAATGCTGCTAATGATTGCTTGTTACGCGTTACCTGTGCCACACCATTAAGGCTTGGCAAAAAAGCAGCCTTACTTTGGCGTAAAGTGGCACTGGCTTCGTTTATACGCTGCACCGCTGTTTTTAAATCATAGTTTTCCTGTAAACCTTCGTTTATAAGGTTTTGAAGAACAGTATCATTGAATAGTTGCTTATAAGGCAGGTTAGCTATCGATGCCGTATCCGTTATACTGGTATCGCGGTAAACGCTCCCTTTAACATCCAGGCCGGGTGCCTGATACTTTTTTGTAACACACGCCGAAACGCTCAGCACTGCTGCCAGTGCCAAAAAGGTGCGCGTTTTATATTTGTTAATCATTTTAATGATGTTTCAAAATGGTAAATGAATAAGGTTAATGAGCTTGAGCCAAAGTTTGGTTTTGGTCATCAGCCTGTTCAGGCTTTTTACCAATGCGCTCCTGCAAATTTTGGAATATGATAAACAGTACCGGAATAACAAACACCCCGAAAATTGTACCGATTAACATACCCCCAACAGCACCCGTACCAATTGAACGGTTACCTTCGGCACCGGCACCGCTGGCCAGCATCAAAGGCACCAAGCCTAAAATAAATGCAAAGGATGTCATTAATATAGGGCGCAAACGGGCAACAGCACCGTCAATTGCAGCTTGTACTATGCTCATGCCACCTTTACGGCGCATGGCGGCAAATTCTACAATCAAAATGGCATTTTTGGCTAATAAACCGATAAGCATAATGAGCGTGATTTGCAGGTAGATGTTGTTTTCTACGTTAAATATTTTAGCGAACAAAAACGCTCCGGCCAAACCAACAGGCAGTGATAACAGTACTGCAAAAGGTATAATGTAGCTTTCGTACTGTGCACTTAACAGGAAGTATACAAATACTAAACACAGCATAAATATGAATACTGTTTGGCTACCGCTTGAAATTTCCTCACGGCTCAAGCCCGAAAATTCATAGCCATAACCGGCAGGCAGTGTTTGTGCTGCAACTTCCTGAATGGCTTTGATGGCGTCACCCGTACTATAACCCGGCTTAGGCGCACCAGTTACCGATATTGAAGTAAACAAGTTAAAGCGGTTAATTGACTCCGGACCATAAACGCGTTTTAGCGTAACAAACTCGGACACCGGTGCCATTACATTATTATTGGTACGTACATAAATGCTGTTTAAGCTACCAATGTTGCCGCGGTAAATAGCATCGGCCTGTATCATAACACGGTATTGTTTACCAAATTCATTAAAGTTTGAGGCATACAATCCACCAAAATAACCTTGTAAAGTACTCAACACTGAGTTTACTCCAACGTTAGCTTCCTTACATTTGGCTACGTTAACATCAACTTGGTATTGCGGAAAGTTAGTATTGAAGAACGTAGTAGCATATTGAATTTCAGGACGCTGGTTTAGCGCTCCTAAAAATTTGCCGTTTACCTCTACAAATTTGCTAATATCGCCACCGGTTTTATCCTGCACTTGAAACTCAAAGCCACTGCTGTTACCAAAACCCTGCAGGGTAGGAGGAGCGAAGAAAATTACGTTGGCACCTTTAATGCCTGCTGTCATTCCAAAAAGCTTTCCGGTTACGGCATTTACGTCATGCTCTTTGCCTTCGCGCTGGCTCCAGTGTTTTAGTTTCATAAATAAAATACCGTAAGAGCCACCGGCGCCACTCAGTAAACCGGTACCACCAATGCGGGTAACCGATTCAACTTCGGGCAGGCTGCGTGCAATAGCGGCAACCTGATCGGCTATTTGCTCGGTACGCTCTAATGATGATGCAGGGGGTAAACTTACATCGGCCATAATAAAGCTTTGATCTTCGTTAGGTACAAAACCGCTTGGCGTTGTCTTCAACAAATACCAAAACAGCCCGGCAAATAAGGCTATACCCAGCATAGCCAACCATTTTTTGGCTGACAGGAACTGAACCGAACTTTTATATTTGTTGGTCATACTATCAAACCCGGCATTGAATGCGCTGTAAAAGCGTTGCATAAAACCCTTAGGTTGATGCTCATGATCATCATGTGGTTTTAACAGCAATGCACAAAGCGCCGGACTCAACGTTAAAGCGTTCACCGCCGAAATAATAATAGAGATAGCGAGCGTTAAACCAAACTGCTTGTAAAATACACCTGTAGATCCGGTAATAAATGTCACCGGTATAAATACAGCCGCCATTACTAATGTAATTGATATTACAGCACCGCTAATTTCGCTCATTGCTTCAAGCGTGGCACCTTTTGCACTTTTAGCGCCGTTGCCCAGCTTAGCATGCACGGCTTCAACAACTACAATGGCATCATCCACCACAATACCAATAGCGAGTACCAAGGCAAAAAGCGTAAGCAGGTTTATGGTAAAGCCAAATAGTTGCAAAAAGAAGAATGTACCAACGATAGCCACCGGCACTGCAATGGCCGGAATAAGCGTTGAACGGAAATCCTGCAAGAAGATGAACACCACAATAAATACCAAAACGAAAGCTTCAATCAGCGTGTGAATCACCTTCTCGATAGATACGTCCAAGAACTCATTTGCGCTGAAAATTGGCATGGCCTTGATACCCGGAGGAAATGTTTTTTGAGCAGCCTCGATAGTCTTCTCCACCTCCTTGATCATCTCATGCGCATTTGATCCTGCTGATTGGTAAACCGCAATGGCAATTGATGGTAAGGCGTTGGTGCTTGAGGTGGTAGAATAATCTAATGAACCCAACTCAATACGGGCAACATCTTTTAAGCGTAATATCTGCTCGTTTTTTGCCGAACGGATTACAATGTTTTCGTACTCTACAGGCTTTTTTAACCGGCCTTTGTATTTCAATACGTATTGGAATGACTGATGGCTGTTTTCGCCCACCTTACCCGGTGCAGCTTCCACGTTTTGCTCGGCTAAGGCTGCGTTGATATCATCAGGCACCAAACCGTAGGTAGCCATTACATCAGGTTTAAGCCAAATACGCATTGAATATTCCTGCGTACCGAAGGCTGTTGCCTCGCCCACACCGTTAATACGCTTAATTTGCGGTAGTAGGTTAATGTTGGCGTAGTTTTGTAAAAAAGTGCTGTTAAATGATTTATTTTCGCTGGTTAAGGCAAAAACCATCACCATGCTGCTTTGCTGCTTGCTGGTGGTAACACCGGCTTTGGTAACCTCGGCCGGTAGTAAAGGCGTAGCTTTTGATACCCTGTTTTGTACGTTTACCGCAGCCAAATCCGGGTCAGTGCCTAATTTAAAATACACAGTTATTTTACCCGAGCCATCATTACTGGCGGTTGAGGTCATGTATGTCATGTTCTCAACACCGTTAATTTGCTCCTCAAGCGGAACAATAACGCTGTTCATAACCACATCGGCGTTGGCGCCCTGGTACGATGCTGATACCTGTACAGTTGGCGGGGCAATTTCAGGGTATTGTGATATGGGCAGCGATGTAAGGCCCAGAATACCGAGTATGACTAAAATGACCGATATAACGGTAGAGAGTACCGGCCGTTCAATGAATGTTTTTAACATAATGAATTTATGTGCTGGTTGATAGATTGCGAAGCATGTGCTTCTTGTCAGCTAATATTATTTTACGTCCTGGTATACCTTGTCGGCAGGTTGTACTTCGGCTTTTACCTGCGTACCATCCTGCAAGGTAGATGTTCCTTCGAGTATTACAGTGTCGCCAACTTTTAAGCCTGAGGTTACTACAAAGTTTTGACCGGCAGTAGTGCTCATTACATTAATTTCGGTGCTTTTAACTTTGCCGGCGGCATCAACTACGTAAACAAAACGTTTACCCTGTAGCTCATAAGTTGATTTTTGCGGAACCAAGATGGTGCTTTTTAAATTTTGCGGAATGCTAACCTTAGCGCTACCGCCACTACGGATAAGTCCAACCGGGTTAGGGAACGTTGCCCTGAAACTTGCTGAACCGGTCTCGGTATTTATTAAGCCGCTTACCGTTTCTACTTTACCTTTTTCTGGATAGTTGCTGCCATCAGATAATATAAGTGACACAGCCGGAAGTTTGTTAAGCTTAGCAGCCAAAGTACTACCTTCAAAAGTGCGGGAGAAATCGAGCAACTGTTTTTCGTTCATTGAAAAGTAAGCATATACTTTGCCAATGTTTGATATTGTTGTTAAAGGCTCCGTAGTAGTGCTGCTAACCAAACTACCCAGCTTGTGAGGAATATTACCTGCAACACCATTGACCGGACTGATTATGGCAGTATAACCTAGGTTTGTGCGAGCGGTTGCTAAGTTAGCTTTTGCCTGCGCCAAAGCAGCTCTGCGTGCCTGCAGCGTATATTGTGCCGATTCCAGATCGTAATGGCTGATAATATCTTTTTCAACCAGTGGTTTTACCTTGTTAACCTGCAATTGAGCGGCGCTAACATCGGCTTCGGCACTGCTGATAGCCGCCTGAGCATTGTTTACACTTTGTTGATACTGCGGAGCGCTTATGCGGAATAATAACTGTCCCTTTTTAACAACAGCACCTTCATCAATGTAGATTTTTTCGATGTAACCGTCAATTTTTGGGCGGATTTCAATGTTTTGCTGGCCTTGTAGTGTTGCTGGATATTCGTTGCTTAAGGTAGCATCCTGCTGCTCTATTTTAAAAGCCGGATAAGCTTGCACAGGTGGTGGCCCACCTGCTGCCGCGCCTGCCTGCTGCTGTTTGTTTCCGCATGAAGATAAGATCAGCAAACTTGCGCCGATGCTTAAAAGGAGATGCGATGTTTTTCTGAAAAGTGGCATAGTGTTAACGTATTGTGAAGTGTTTGTTATGTTTATATTTACTTTTAAGTTTGACAATTTTGTAAAATTCAAAAAATAAAAAAAATCAGAAGAGCAAATCCATAATAATTTGCTTTCGTGCCTTAATCAGCTTGTTATATCGGCTATCGGTAAGTCCGAACATTTGTTTGTGCAACGGAGCCATCAACAATGGGTAAGTTAGCAGCGAGAAAAGATTAATAGCAAACTGCAAAGGATCCATGCTCTTGATAGTGCCTGCATCCATCTCATCTTTTATTTCCTTTAAAAATTTTTTTATCTTCTTCGACTCATCCTCATCATGATATTTAGAAGGATCGAGAATCATTTCAGTCACCAAAAATGTTTCCTGGTATGGAAACTCAGTAACCTCGGCCAGGTAAACTTCGATCAAGCGTTCAATTTTATCTTTAAATAAAAGATCAGATCCCATTACAGCATCAAACCTTGCGGTAAGTTCCTGCATAGCTTCTCTAAATACCTTTTCAATTAAAATATCTCTTGACCTGAAGTAGTAGTGCAGTAAAGTACGGGTGACACCTGCAGCATCAGCAATATCCTGCGTGGTAGCATGAAGTTTACCTTCGGCAAAGAAGACGCGTTTGGCAGTGTCCTTTATTAGTTGTTCAGTTCCTGTATCTCTTGCACCCATTTGTTTGACAAAAATGTCAAACATTTTTGGAAAGAATACTTCGGATTTTTAAATATGAGAGAAAGATGATAAACTTAATTGAAATTTGAACAGCATCTAATATAAAAAGCACGTTAGTGAAATAATAATCAGCATCAATTAAAAGTATTTAAAATAATTGATCGCATATTTGAAAGTTCATGCATTAATCATAAATTAATTGAAAATTTGTTTCTAAACATACTTTGAGTACTTTTGTTACTCAAAGTACAAGCATCAATGCTAGACGCGCTGATTACATCCAAAACAAGACTGAAGTTGCTGATGAAGTTTTTTCTTAACGGCGATAACAAATCTTATTTGCGCGGTTTAGAAACGGAGTTTGGTGAGTCGAGCAACGCTATTAGAATTGAGCTTAATCGCTTTGAAGATGCCGGTTTGCTAATATCAGCAGTAGATGGTAATAAAAAGATTTATCAGGCTAACAAAAAGCATTCGGTTTATAAAGACATTTATAACCTGCTTATAAAGTTTGTTGGTATTGATGAAATAATTGAAAAGGTATTACGCCGTGTGGGAGAGTTGCACTCAGCTTATGTGATAGGCGACTTTGCAAGAGGCATTGATAATAAGATAATAGACCTGATGCTGGTAGGTAATAACCTTGACAAAATGTATGTTTACGGTCAGGTTGAAAAGGTGGAGCGTTTAATTGGAAGGAAAGTGCGTACGCTGATTGTTTCAAATGAGGAGGCGGATAGTTTCATAGAAAACAACCCTCATTTGTTAATATGGAATTGTGACACTGATACGGGCATTAAAGCCTGATTTATATTAGTTAAATGTTAAATTATATAACAGCTGTATGGCTTTAAACTTAAAACACTCTCCGTTTGGGTATTTCAGATACTTTTATGACACGTTGGGTAACCAGTTGCTGTTTAATATAGTTCTTTCTGTGTTTCTTGGCCTGCTTGATGGTCTTGGTTTAGCTCTTTTTATTCCCCTGCTGCAATTTGTAAATGATGGCAGTAACGCAGCCTCAGCAAATACTATGGGAGGCATGTCCTTTGTAATTCATGCTTTTGGCTGGGTTGGTTTACCTGTAAATTTATTTACTGTACTAGCATTTATGGTGCTGGTATTTGTGATTAAAGGACTTGTAAATTACTGGTTGTCAATGGAACAGGTTGATTTGCGTCAGCGCTATATGATTGCGTTACGTATGAAGCAAATTGTTGACTTGGATAACCTTAGCTACCAAGGCTTTTTAAAACTTGACGCCGGACGTATTCAAAATGCAGTAACTGCCGAGGTTGGCAAAAACATACAAGCAATGATCCAGTTTTTAGGGACATTGAAATCCATCCTTGTGTTAATTGCTTACATTGTATTGGCCTTTATAGCTAACTGGCAATTTGCATTCTTTATTATTGCAGGTGGTGCGCTTTCCAATTTTCTGTATAAGCAAATTACTGAAAGCGTTAAAGCAACATCTATCGAAATATCCAAAAGAGGTAATTTATTTAGTGGCTTTATTATACAAGCAATACAATCATTTAAATACTTAAAAGCAACCAACTATTTCCTGGGCTTTTCGGGCAAGTTAAAAGATGTTATTGATGAGGTTGTGAGGCTTAACCGCAAAATAGGCAGGTGGCAATCCGTAACAGCCAGCACCCGCGAGCCTGTGATTATTTTGATTGTTGCTGTGGTGATTATAGTTCAGGTGAACTTTATGGGGAGTTCATTAGGATCAATACTTTTAAGCTTGTTGCTTTTTTACAGAGCACTCAACGGTTTGGTGTTGGTGCAAATGTCATGGCAAGGCTTTATGCAAAACCTTGGCGGCCTGCAAACGATAGCCGATTTAAAGGTGCTTATGCATGAAGAGCGTGAAGTTCAGCCTGAAATAAGCTTTACGAAATTCGAAAAAAGCATCGAGCTTAAAAACTTAACCTTTTGCTACAATAACAAGCCCGCCTTAAGCAACATCAATATGGTAATACCAAAGAATCATACTGTTGCATTCATTGGCGAAAGTGGATCAGGCAAATCAACTTTAGCTAACGTTATAACCACGTTATTAAAAACCTCCGATGGTGAGTTTTTGGTTGACGGAAAAAACATTTACGACTACAACCTTGATAGTTTCAGAGGCCATATTGGCTATATCTCTCAAGAGCCAGTTATATTCTCTGACGATGTTTATAACAACGTTACTTTTTGGGCACCCCGTACGCCCGAAAATGAGGAAAGATTTTGGAGCGTGATTAAGAAGGTATCGCTGGTGGAGTTTGTTGATAATTTGGAAAATAAGGAAAATACCACGCTGGGCGATAACGGCATCTTAATGTCGGGCGGGCAAAAGCAACGAATATCTATAGCCCGCGAGTTGTTCAAGCAGGTTGATATATTGATTCTCGATGAAGCAACCTCGGCTCTTGATTCACAAACAGAAAGATTTATTCAAGACAGTATTGATGAGTTGCAGGGCGAGTATACGATGATTGTGATAGCTCACCGGTTATCAACTATAAAAAATGCTGATACCATCTACTTATTAGATAAAGGACAACTGCTTGCATCAGGCAACTATAATGAGTTGCTTGGTATTTCAGAGCGCTTTCAAAAAATGGTATCATTACAACACGTTTAATCTCAATTAACCATACCAATAACCAAACATTCTATAATATGAAATCCAACTTAAAGGCACATATACAGGGCGGCCAAACACCATCGGGTAAAGTGCGTGTTAGTGGGGCTAAAAATGCCAGTACACGTTTGCTTAGTGCTGCTTTAATTGCCGATGAAACAGTTACCCTTAACAACTTTCCTACCGAACTGGTTGATGCGCGCTATAAAATGGATTTCATTGAAAAGTGTGGCGGTAAAGTTACAGTAGATGAAAAGTTAGAATCAGTTACGGTTAACCCGGCTGACTATAAAGATATCGAGCTTGCTGACTATAATTACCCAATCCGTACTACTTATTTACTGGTAGCCGGTTTAATCAAAAGATCGGGTATTGCACGCATACCATATCCTGGTGGCTGTAAAATTGGCGACAGGGGTTACGATTTGCACATGATGGTATGGCAACAACTTGGTGCAACCGTTACCGAAAAGCCCGACTATATTGAAGTAAGTGCGCCAAACGGCTTTCAGCCGGGCGAAATTAACTTCCCAATATCAACCATTGGCGGTACAGAGAATGCTTTAATATCGGCCTCTATCGTTGATGGCGAAACCATTATTAAAAATGCTTACATCAGCCCCGAGGTTGATAGCCTTATTCAGTTTTTACGCACATTGGGTGCAAAAATTGATGTGGTTGGTAACAGCTTCATCAGAGTAGTAGGCGCAAAATATTTGCGTGGTTCTATCTTCCAGGTTATGCCAGATCGTATTGAGGCAATTACCTGGATTGTTTACGGCATCATATCAGGTGGTCGTATAACTGTAGAAGATGTACCTTTCGATACCATGGAGATTCCGCTTATTCATCTTAAGCACATGGGTATTGATTTGTACAGGAATGATAAAAACGTTATTGTATCTCCGGAGTGTTTAACTAACGGACAAATTCAACCATTTGAGCTTGCCTGCGGTACTCACCCTGGTATTATATCTGACATGCAGCCGTTTTACACCATGTTAGGCCTGCACGCCAACGGCAAAAGCCGGATTTTTGACTACCGTTATCCGGAACGTTTAAAATATTGCGGCGAGCTTAATAAATTTTACGACAACGCCCTTACATGGACACCCGGTGCAATAACCGTTGAAGGTGGTAAAGGCATAACTAGTGCAGATGCGCAATCAACAGACTTACGTGGTAGCATGGCTGTAGTAATTGCAGGGTTATTAGCTAAAGGTAACTCAACTATACATAATGTTGAAATGGCCTTACGTGGTTACAACAACATGGAACAAAAGCTGCGCAACTTAGGCGTTACCATCACTGTTGAATAAGTACAGTAAATTCGCTGTTTACCTATGAAAGCATTTAGTAATTTTAATTTACGGGAATACAACTCATACCGTTTGAGTGCTGTATGCCGCAATGCCTACTTCCCCGAGTATGATGAGGATATCAGAACGTTGTTCTCTGATCCGAATGATAAGAAAATTGTACTCGGAGGCGGATACAACATTATTCTTTCGCAAGATTACTATGATGCTGATTTCGTAGTTTTTTCAGGCACTTACAACAATATTTCGCTTGTGGGCGACGATCAGGTAATGTGCCAGGCCGGAGTTGATATGAAAGAGCTTAGTGAATTTGCTCTAGCTAACGAGCTTACCGGTTTAGAAATCTATTACGATATCCCCAGTTCATTAGGTGGCGCAGTTGTGATGAATGCCGGTGCAGGTGGTGAAGATATTAAGGCACTGCTTGTAGAGGTTTATTATTACGACCCTAACACTGATGCTTTCAATACCATCAGCGTTAGCGATATAAACTTCGAATACCGGAACAGCTTTTTTCAGAAAAACCCAGAAATGATTGTTTGTCGTGCTCTTTTGCAATTGAAAAAGGGCAATGTAGATGAGATCAAAGCCAAAATGGACAAGACCAAGGAGGCTCGGTGGGCAAAACAACCACGCGAATTTCCAAACGCAGGCAGCGTTTTCAAGCGTCCACCCGGAAGATTTGTTGGCCCTATGATTGATGAACTTGGTCTTAAAGGCTTCGCAGTAGGCGGGGCAAAGGTATCTGAAAAGCATAGCGGTTTCATCATTAACTATGCCGATGCAAAAGGTTCTGATATACTTTCACTTATCAGTAGTGTTAAGGCAAAGGTACAGGACGCGTTTGGTGTTGATTTAGAAGTTGAACAAAGGGTAATATAGATTTACTATATGAGCAATGTTGCTTTTTATTTTTCCTCTGTTGTTGGTATAAATACCGGTAAAGGCGGCGCTTATTATAGCTTGCTCACGTACCGCAATGAACTGCAGCGCGAGTATGGCACTCAGGTTATACATTATAACGAACTGAGCCATCCTACGGTTATTGATGCGGAAACAGACGTTTTACTAAAGCCGGCACAATCATTTACAGAAAAGTATAACGAACTAAGGAAATACTTTAAAGAGTACAGGCCTGAAGCTATATTTTCATTCTCGCAAAAGTCGCTTACATTATTGTTAAGGTGGTTTTGCCTTATTTATGGATGTAAATTTATTTACGTTCGTGCGGGCGGGGGGAACTACAAGCTTACACAGTTCTTTAATAACATCATCTTTTACTCCAATGAAAATATGGAGTTTTGTAAAGGCAAACAGGTGAAAAACTCGTATTTGGTTAGTAACAGGGTAGAGGTACCTCAACCTAACAACCAAAGAGTTTCACAATTTACCACCGCTAATCCTGCTGATGCCGATAGTTTGAAGATACTTAGGGTGTCGCGCATCAATTTCAAATACCTGCAAACATTTATATCGGCCATTAACCAGCATAAACGCTTTAGGCAAATGGGGGTAAATGTGATTACCCACCTGATAGGATTTGAAGAAGATGCTCAGGCTGCTGAAGAAATAAAAAAGCAAATTGAAGGCGTTGAAGGAATAAAGCTGTTTACTGATGCCGAACATACCAGCAACACCCAGGAGCTGATACCTTATTATGACGTTGTTATTGGTATTGGCCGTGGTTTTTGGGAAGCAGTAGCATACGGAAAGCTGGTTTTAGGTTTTGCCTCAAACTCAGAAGTGCCGGTGTTAGTTACCCCTCAAAATATTGACACTTTTATAAAATACAATTTTTCTGACAGGGTAAAGCTTGATAGCTTCGAAACATTTGTAGATGCCTATCCTGAATTCAAAAACAACAAATTCAAAGAAGGTTACATTAATGACCTCCGAACTGTCTTTGATGAGCACTACTCATCTGCATTCCTGGTTCAAAAGCTTAAAAAGGTGATTGCCGATAGTCATAGAGAAGACTTCATGAGTATAGCAAATTCCTGTATGGTAATCGATAATCGCGTGGAATTTAAACAGGGCATCAAAAAAATAATAAAGGGAACGAAACCCAGTGTCAAATAAGATAACTTATAAGTCTGCATAGTTTTAAATGATATCTGTTATTATACCATGTTATAATTCTGCTGAGTTCTTGCACAGAGCTGTAGATAGCGTTATTGCGCAAACATATGGTAATTGGGAATTAATACTGGTGAATAACAATAGTAAAGATGATACGCAGAAAGTTATTGAAAAATATGTACAGCAATACCCTGATAAGATAATCGGAGTAAATGAATTGGCGCCAGGATCGGCAGCAGCCCGTAATTTCGGGTTAAAGCTTGCGAAAGGGGAGTGGCTACAGTTTTTAGATGCCGATGACGAGCTGAAACCTAACCGGTTTGAGCTACTGGTGAATATTGATGTTGTGCATGAAAACGATATTATAACAACTGCTTACAACTATATTGAAGATGGAGTTGTGAAAAATGCAAACGCAGCCCATTACGATGAAGATATTTGGTTAAGATTAATCAGCTCACAACTGGGTCGCACCAGTGCCGTACTATGGAGAAAGCAGGCTGTTATAGCCGCTGGAGGATGGGACACTGATAAAACATCGTCGCAGGAGTATAACCTGATATTTAAAATGCTGAAGAACGGAGCTCGTTTAACATCATTTGCCGATAGAACGGTTAACATTTATGCAACCGCCAATTCAATCTCCAGATCAGTAGACAAAACTAAGAGGTTGAAAATTGTTGATAATTATATTCAACTGAGAGAAAATATAAGGGCGTATTTAAGAGAAGTTGGTCAATTGACAAAAAAAAGGCAAGAAGCGATAGACAGTCTTATTTTTGATAATAGCATTCAGTATTTTGACTTAGCCCCTTTGAAAATGTTTATCAAATCGATAGCCTGTAAGTCAATTGGTTTAAAGCACAGGCTTAAGTGTTATAAAGCAGCGTTAAGCCAGCTAAAAAGCTAAATGGTTGTTTTCCAAACAATAAATTAAGTTTAAGTGAAAGTATTACACGTAAATACCGTAGATTTTGGTGGTGCTGCTACAGCATGTTTACGCATACACAAAGGTTTGCTTAAACATGGCATCGATTCAAAAGTGCTGTTTTTACAACGTACAAAGAACAACCCCGAAACTTATGAATTTACCGGCCCGCAAAAAGGTAAATTAGGTAAGATAGCAGATAGAGTTACAGGTAAAGTAAAATATTTGCGTAATCGTGCTAAGGTAGTTGCTTTGCAAAGCAAGCTTAAGCCCGGCATGATCTACTCCGAGCCTACTTCGGAATATGATATTACACAAAGCCCGTTGTATCAGGAGGCCGATATTATTCAGCTGAACTGGGTACGTGGCCTTGTTGATGAACCTTCCTTTTTTGCCAAAAATACCAAGCCAGTGGTTTGGCGTATGCCCGATTTGTATACCTGCGGCGGCGGTTATCACTATGAACTTGGATTTCCGTTTGAAGCGCTTGAGCCGGAGCTTAAAGCCAACGAAGTCGTAAGGAAGAAAGCTCTTGAGGGTGCTGACTTGACTATGGTACCTATATCAAATTGGGTTAAAGAAAAGGCAGATAAAAGTAATATCATAGGTAGGTTTAATAAAAGGGTAATTCATAATGGAATTGATAGCGAAATTTTCAGACCACATGATGCCTTTTTTGCTCGCAAGGTTTTCAATCTTCCATTAGATAAAACTATACTTCTTTTTGGTTCAGACATTCCACATGATGAACGTAAAGGCTACGGGTTACTGCTGGAAGCATTGAAACAAATAGACAATTCGAACCTGTGCATCTGTGTGTTCGGAAGCGGGGTGGTACCCGAGGCAGCTAATGTTTACCAGGTTGGTCATATCAATGATGATCGTCTATTGAGTATCCTGTATTCTGCGGCTGATTACTTTGTGATGCCATCAGTTGAAGAAGCTTTTGGGCAGGTAACCATTGAATCGGCTGCTTGTGGCACTCCGGTAGTAAGTTTTCCCAATGGAGGAAGTAAGGACATTATAATTGAAGGCCTTAACGGTTGTTTAGCTACCGACTTTACGGCTGACGCGTTAGCTACCGCACTAAAAAAAGCGTTGAGCACAAATTTCGACCGCGAAGCCATCATTGCTGATACGCTTAAGCGCTTTAATATTAACGACAAAATAAACGAGTACATATCACTTTATAAATCACTGTTAAAGCACAAGTAGTTAATGAAGCTTTCTGTAATCACCATAAATTTTAATAACGCTGCCGGCTTGCAAAAAACTATGCAATCGGTAACCAGCCAAACTTTTAACGATTATGAGTACATTGTTATTGATGGCGGATCGACCGATGAAAGTGTTGATGTTATTAAAAAATATGAATCAGGGCTTACTTATTGGGTAAGCGAAAGGGATAAGGGTATTTGGAACGCTATGAACAAGGGTATAGCAGTTGCCAAAGGTGATTACTGCATATTCATGAATTCAGGCGATTACTTAGTAGCTCCTGATATTTTGCAAAAGGCATCAGCTTACTTAAGCGGTAAGGAAATAATTTACGGTGATGTATATTTCATTTTTGGTGATGGCTCGGTTACAATGCCTGTGCACGAGCCCGATATGGACTTGTTTAAACTTACCTATACCAATTTACCCCACCAGGCAACTTTTATTAAAACCACTTTGCTTAATAAATTAGGTGGGTATAAGGAGGAATACAAGGTAGCGTCAGACTGGTTTTTTCTGGTTCAGTCTTTAATTGAGCATCATGCTCAGTTTGAAAAGATTCCTCTCATTATAAGCTATTTCGATAAAACCGGTGTGTCGAGCACTACCGATTCGGGACATGAGGGCATTGATGCTATAAGAAAGCACTACCCTTATTTAATTCCGCAAATTGAGCGCAATAATGAGTTACGATATTATCAGCTTTCCAAACCACATCAGTTGCTTAAAAAGCTGTTATTTAAAATTAAAGGTAGGTAATGAGTAATAACAGTTCAGTACAACCCAAAGTTGCTTTCATTATTCCTTATTACGGGAAGTTTCCGGCTTACTTCAGCCTGTTTTTTGATTCTGTCAAAAACCTTCCGGTCGATCTCATTATGTTCGCCGAACAGCAGCCTGCAATGGCCTTGCCGACAAACGTTAAAATTATACTTAAGCCTTATGCCAAAATACAAGAACTCTTTAATAGTAAATTAGGTATAAAGGTAGCTTTCAACAAACCTTATAAGTTTTGCGATCTTAAACCAGCATACGGTTATATTTTTGAAGAGTATCTAACAGGCTATGACTTTTGGGGATCTGTAGATACCGATCTGATTTTAGGCAACTTTAATAAGTTTGTTAGCACTGAGTTACTTAACAGAATAGATTTTTACAGTGGCATAAAGGAATATGTTTCGGGCTCATTCTTTTTGCTCAGAAACACAGAACGGTGCAATAAACTTTTCATGAAAAGCCGCGATTGGCAAAAAAGCTTTCAGGAAGTTGAGTATACGGGTTTTGACGAATGCGGAGGTAGCTTTTTTAAGCAATTAAAAGACGGCGCAAACATTAAGGATTTAAACACCAATGTACAAAGCTTTACCGAGCTTGTATTTGATGAGCGTGAATTGGGTTTACGATGTCATTTTGAAGATACATTGCTTGAGCCGAAAGGGGAAGAGCCGGTGACAGTAAACCAAAATCAAATTTTGTACAGAGGGGAGGAATACTTACTGGTTCACTTTATATATTTTAAAGCCACTTACTATTTTTATATAAATACACAGCTTAAGCCGCCGTATTACATCAATAGTTTAGGAACTTTCAAGAAATTCCCGTCGAAGGTGAATATGTTGTTATCGGCAAACTTTGTCAATGCCTGCCGCAATAAAGTAAACATCAATTTAAGAAAGATAGACAAACGCTTAAAAATCTAATGATTAAAAAAATAGTATTCAGGCTAGAACGCTGGTTTTTAGGGTTAAAAAGTGAGCGGATGAAAGGAGACTTTAAGCGTTGTGGAACTAACGTTTCGGTTGATGCTACCTGCCAGGTAATTTACCCGCAAAACTTTGCAATTGGCGACAATTCTCTCATAGCACCTTACACAACCATCTACGCCGCTTTTGGGGTTACTGTAGGTAAAAATTGCTTAATATCAAGTAATTGTGGAATTTCTTCAATTAATCATGTCATTAACTCTGATGATCGTCATCGCGATGATCAGGACAATATTAAATATTCTAAACCTGTAGTTATTGACGACAATGTTTGGATTGGAATGAATGTATGCGTTCTTCCCGGCGTAACAATAGGCAAAAATTCAATTATAGGATCTGGTAGCGTGGTTACCAAAAGTGTTCCGCCTAATGAAATATGGGTGGGTAACCCTGCACGCTTTATCAAAAAACTCGAATTAAACGCATAAACGTACAGCAATGATATTAGAAAGAATTGTAACGCTTGCTAACGAGCATTCCAAAATTCGTTTTTTAGCTATGGAGCGGTCTTTAAGGGCTACTGGTTGTACGTTGCCGCTTTACGTAATTCCTTATGATGACAATAAGTTTGAATTGCCTGAGAACGCAACTTGGTGGGAGATGCCAGAAATTACAAGCTGGATTGATAAAAATAAATTATGGCCTGCTTTCCGCAAAATTCAATGCCTAACTTTACCTAATTACCAGTTTGTAGATAGCGACGTTATTTTCTTCAAAAACCCTGAAGATACACTTAAGCCGCTTAATGGCTTCATTACCTCATGCACGCACTGGATGGCGCCCGAACATACATTTACGGACGAAACATTGCGGTATATAAAAGCTAAAACAACTACCTGGACAAGATTAATTTTTAACAGCGGGCAATTTGCCTGCGATAAGGTGCTTTACCAGGCAGACGAATTAATGCGCTTTTGTGAAACTAATTTTACCGAGACGTTATTTCATAAAAATTACTTATACAAAGATCAGCCTGGTATAAATATTTTGGTTAACTGTGCCGATGTAGAAATAAGTAATGTGACCATGCCTCCTGTATCAATGGCATCTACATGGGCTGGTGATTATACAGACGAAGCTTCTTTTGAACGTTTCGAGAAACACGATAAACCTTATTTTATACATTGGGCAGGCGTGCCATTAACTAGCCGCAACTATATACATCAATACTTTTTTAAGTTTTTAACAGCAGAAGAAAACGGTGCATTCAAGTTGGAGGGTGTACGAAGACTTAAGTTTAAAGACCGGATGAGGATTAAAATAAAGGCTATCCTTAACATCCTTAAAAACTAAGTGCTGTAAAGCATAACTACTCAAAATAATGCTTAAAGAATTAGACGGTTTCAGAGCACTGGCGGTGACATTGGTTGTTCTGTTCCACGTAGGTTTTTATGTCAATGCCATACCCGGTTTCAATGAAATTATTGGAACAGGTTATTTAGGCGTTCAGGTGTTTTTTATTTTAAGCAGCTTGTTGCTTTCAAGGCAGTATTTGCTTTATTACCCTCAAACTACCGATAAGAAGCAATACACGATAAGTTTTTTCAGGAAGCGGCTTTTAAGAATAGTTCCACTTTATTTAGTCTCATCGGCAGTACTTGCCATACTCAACTATCAAAACTTAACATTCTCACTCTGGAACATGATCAAATATGTTTTATTTATAAGTGATGACTTGCACATAAACGTTGTTACGTGGTCGTTGTTGGTGGAGGTGCGCTTTTACCTGCTGCTGCCTGTAATAATGGAGGTTTTATTTTATTTAAAGCAGCGCAATGTAAGCGTATTTGTAGTGCCTGTTGTTATCATATTGTACTCCTATACATATCGCTACGTGCAGCTTACCTATTTTAATGACAAAGACATGCTTGAAAGACTGTACTCGTCATTATCATCTAATATTGATTGCCTTGGCTGGGGAATAATTGCAGCTGTTATATTTGAAAAATATAAAGGGGTATTGCTCAGGCAAAACCTTACCGTGCCTGTAATACTTATACTGCTGGTAGCAATCTACGCAATTATGCACGTAAGATATCACCATTATTTTCCCGGCTTACAAAAGCTTATTGTGCCTGTAAACAATATACTGTGGACATCACTTATTACCTTAGTAATGCTCGCAAAAACAACTATATTCAACAAAACATTATCAGCCCAGGTTGCAGTTTATATATCGATGCTGTCGTACAGTATTTACCTTTGGCATTTGCCAATAAGGGTTTATATTGATACGTTACTAACAAAAATGATGACTGGTGCCTTGGCTAAGTACATGATGCTGACCGAGCTTGCCTTGGTAATTGTTGTAACCATGATAGTTTCAGCTTTAAGCTATCGTTTTATTGAAAAGCCTTTTTTGAAAAAGAAGGTAGCCTGATATTGATTTTGCATTAAACAACCGGACATGAATTTCTCAATAGTCATTCCCACCTGTAACCGTAACAAACTGCTTGGTATTTGCCTGGAGAAGCTCTTGCCTGGTGTACAAACGGGTAACCACAATTATGAGATTATTGTAACCGATGATAGCACCGGTAACATTGCTAAAAGCTTTATTGAAGAACATTATCTTCATGTGAGATGGGTGGCCGGCCCTAAACGCGGACCTGCAGCAAACCGTAACAATGGCGCAAATCAGGCACAGAACGCATGGCTAATTTTTTTGGATGATGACTGTGAGCCGGATAACAATATCATTGATAATTATGCAGCTCATATTCAAACCAACCCCGAAATTAAAGTAATGGAAGGGGCGATATATTCGGATGATGTGATTGATCCTCTGTTTACTGCTCCAATAAATTTAACAGGCGGCCACCTATGGTCATGCAATTTTGCAATTGCTAAGCAACTTTTTGATGAAATTGGGGGCTTTGATGAAAATTACAAATTTCCAAATTTAGAAGATAACGATTTAAATAAGCGGGTTAGGTTAGCGGGCAATAAAGTGCCTTTTGTAAGCTCGGCAAGGGTTTACCATCCTCCTCGCCCAATTGCATCCCCGAAAAAATTTGCCCGTTACCACGAAAGTTGGATGTACTATCATGCTAAGTTTGGTGAGCCAAAAACCTTAAAAGATTTACTGGTAACCATATCAAGAGCCCGGTTAACTACTATCAAGAACGCTCCTAAAGGTTTAGGTTCTGCAAAAGCACTCTATAATTACTTTGTTGAAATTATTTTAACGGTTAACAACAGTCGTAAATGGAAAAAAGTGTAATGCTCATCTCACAAGCCTCAGTTTAAACATGTCTTTAAAATCTGCCGTAAAACAAGCTCTATTAAAATTCAGATTACGTGGTGTAAACTATCGTAACCTAATTGATCCTTACACCTACATTGGTAAGTTTACAACGCTTAAAACAGCTGATGATAGAAGTACCATAAATTTTAATCAGCATGTTGATTTGCATAACTATGTGTCATTAATTGCCGAAGATGGTGGTGAGATCATATTTGGCAAGCGCGTATCTATAGGCGATTATTCTACTTTAAGGGCAAGCCGCGCTAAAATTAGTATTGGCAATAACACTATGCTTGGCCAAGGTGTAAAGCTTATTTCAACCAATCACGCCTATAAAGATAAAAATCGCCTTATTCATGAACAGGACATTGATACCGAAAAAATTGGTATAACCATTGGTGCTGACTGCTGGCTGGGTGCAGGTTGTGTTGTTTTACCAGGTGTTGCAATTGCCGATGGTGTAGTTGTAGGAGCAAACGCAGTAGTTACCAAAGATGTACCCGAATATGCTATAGTGGTAGGTATTCCGGCCAAAATAATCAGCTACAGGTCTTAAATTATGGAAAATAAAATCATAGTTCATGTTTCTCAAATAGACATCTCGCCCGAAACAGGAATGGGCCGGGTTGAATATTTTTGGAAAGATGCATTTGAAAGAGCTGGTTACGAGTTTATTCATATAGGGCCTGCTCAGGTAGGTCCGCTGAAACATACGGCCTTATTTCCGCGCAAAGCCTATCAGTATTTTAAAGGCCTTAAAATCAAGCCTGTTAGTTTTATAGTTCATGAACCTGCCGCAGGTGCTTTTTCAAAAAAAGGTATACCTTGTTTTGTTGAAAGCCATGGCGTTGAGCGTCGGTATTGGGATGCAACCTTGAATGGCACAGTACCCGGAGCCGATGATGAACCGATTAAGTGGCGCACAAGAATCCTTTTCCCTATATGGCGCTTACGCGGGTGCGATAAAGGACTACGCCATGCCGACAAGCTTTTACTGATTAATACAGACGATAAAGAATACGTTAAACAAAAGTATAATCGTAGCGAGCAGGATATTTATGTATTCAAAAACGGTGTAACTCCAATTTCTGATGTTAAGGTATCTGAAGATAGCGGTTTTACAGTACTGTTTAATGCGAGTTGGGTAATACGTAAAGGCATTAAGATTTTAATTAAAGCCGCCGAACTACTGCAAAAAGAAGGTTTGCAAATTAATTATTTACTTATAGGTACTAGTAAAGACGAGCAAACGGTTTTAAATGACTGGCCCGAAACTCTTAAGCCAAACGTAAAAGTTGTTCCGCGTTTTCAACAGCAAGATGAGGTTAGTTATTTAGCTAAAGCCTCTGTATTGGTATTGCCCAGCTACGCCGAAGGTCAGCCGCTTAGCCTTTTACAAGCTATGGCGGCAGGCAAATGTGTAATTACTTCCAACAGCGATGGGCAAAAAGACATGATCACAAACGGTGTAAATGGCTTCCTGTTTACAAATGGAAATTACGTTGAGCTTGCAACAGCAATCAAACATTGTTATAGTAATCCACAAACAGTCAGCGAAGTTGGGAAAAACGCATTAGCTTATACTGAAGATCGTAATTGGCAAAACGTATCAGATCAAGTTGTTGAATTTGTTTTAGCCAATAGCAAATCATAATTATGAGTTACTTTTTACAGCACGGCTTTTTTGTGTTAAGGGTAAGATACCTAAATAAATTAGGCAGTGGACTACGCAAGTTACGCTACGGTTTACTGGGAATGAAAGTTGGCAAAAACACTACATTGCCATTAATACACGTCACCTGGCCTCATCAGTTAGCTATTGGAAATAATTGCTTACTTGAGCGTAATATATATTTTAAATACGACGGAATTTGGAAGTCCGGCCCATCAATTAAAATTTACGATAACGTTTTTGTAGGAACCGGGTGTGAATTCAATATCACTAAAGGCATAACCATTGGTAACGACTCTCTTATTGCCTCGGGTTGCCGTTTTGTTGATCACGATCATGGTATGCAACAAGGTCAGTTAATGCGTTTACAAAATGGTCCGGAAGAAGCTATTAGTGTAGGCCAGAATGTATGGATTGGCTGCAATGTGGTCGTATTGAAAGGTGTAACAATAGGTGATGGAGCAATTGTGGCTGCCGGCTCAGTGGTTAACAAAAGTATTCCATCAAATGAAATTTGGGGCGGGGTACCTGCTAAAAAACTTAAAGACAGGTAAATTTGAAAGCCCTAACGTTCAAAGGGCGATCAAGCATTTAATGTCATTATTAAATAAAGAATTTAAATATTTATATTATCTTTAGCGGTTGTAAGTAAAAACGATAATAAAACTATCTATT
This sequence comes from uncultured Mucilaginibacter sp., assembly GCF_913773635.1. Lineage (GTDB taxonomy): Bacteria > Bacteroidota > Bacteroidia > Sphingobacteriales > Sphingobacteriaceae > Mucilaginibacter. The sequence continues at coordinate 141,156 of NZ_CAJYGQ010000009.1, read as the reverse complement.
CTTTGAAATAATCATTAATTACATCAATAGAATTTTTAATTTTTGTTACTTTACTTCATCATCTACCTATTTTGAAAATATTATTCTTATCATACAAGTTCTATCCCGATGTGGGTGGCATTGAAACCATGTCTGACGTGGTTTGCAATGCTTTACACGCCCGCGGATATGAGATAAAGGTAGTAACCACATCTGCTGCAAACACTGCAACACAAAATCGTGATTATCCGGTAATTCGCAATCCCTCAAAAATGCAGTTGTTAAAACTTCATTTTTGGGCCGATCTTGTATTTGAAAATAACCCCAGCCTGAATTTATCATGGCCAAATTTGCTAAGCGGTAAGCCGTTGGTAGTAGCATTGCACACCTGGATTTCCAGGGTTGATGGGCAAAAGGGCATTCAAGATAAGCTTAAGCAATTTTGGTTAAAAAAAGCCGAAAGTGTAATAGCATGTAGTAAAGCCATTGCATTAGCTTGCCATCCTAAAGCCACCATTATAGCAAACCCTTATAATGACGACCTGTTTAAAGTCAAACCCCAAATTCGTCGTGATAAGAAGTTTGCGTTTTTGGGTAGGCTGGTTTCTGATAAAGGAGCAAACATAGCTTTGAAGGCGTTCCACGGTTTTGTTGAAAAATCAGGAAACGCAAACGCGACTTTAACTATCATAGGTCAGGGTCCTGAGTTGGAAAGTCTTCAGCGCGAGGCTAAAAATCTCCAAATAGATGGTAAAGTTTATTTTGAAGGCACCAAAAAAGGTGAGGCTTTGGTAAATACATTAAATGAGCATCAATATATGCTGATTCCTTCTGTTTGGGAGGAGCCGTTCGGCTTGGTAGCTCTTGAAGGAATGGCCTGCGGCTGTATACCTGTAGCATCAAATAGCGGCGGATTAAGTGAAGCAGTTGGTAAAGGAGGCATCTTATTTGAAAAAGGAAATGTTGACGATCTTGTTGATAAACTCATTAACTTAGAAAACGACCAACAACTCAGACAAACGCTTATACTAAACGGCGTTGAGCACCTCAATTTGCATAAACAAGCTTATGTTATGGATAAATATGTTCATGCTATTAATCAGGCACTAAATAAATAACAGCATGGGTAACGTTATTGTATTGCATCCAACCGGAAATACCTTTTTAAGGGCTATTGCAACAACCTTGGCAAAAGCAGGTAAATTGGAAGCGTTTTACACTTCGGTAGCCTCTTTCCCTGGTTCAACACTGCAAAAACTTGGCGGCATTGGGCCATTGAGCGAAATTAAACGCCGTGAATTTGATCCCATTTTGCAGCCTTATACACACATGTATCCCTGGATAGAGTTAGGACATGTAATAAGTAATAAACTCAAGTTTAAAAGTCTTACTGCACACGAAAAAGGTGTGTTTAGTATGGATAACATTTACCAAAGTTTAGATAAGCATGTTGCCGGCCAGCTTCCAAAGTATTCAAAAGCAGGTTTAAGCAGTGTTTATGCGTATGAAGATGGCGCACTGGCCACGTTTGAAAAAGCAAAAGCCATGAATTTAAAACGCGCATATGATTTACCTATTGCTTATTGGGAAACCGGGCGCAGATTAATGAGCGAAGAAGCTGAGCGCCTGCCACAATGGGCTGTAACGCTGGGTGGCGGCATACAGGATTCGCCAGCAAAGCTTGAGCGTAAGGTTGCCGAATTACAACTGGCAGATGCGGTTATAGTGCCAGGCAATTTTGTAAAAGATTCACTGCCTGATTGGGCTCAAAATAAAGAGGTTATAGTTTCTCCTTTTGGTTCGCCGGTAACTCCAAGCTATAATGCTGCTACAAAGCAACGTGACCCTAATAAGCCGCTGAGAGTATTGTTTGCAGGTTCAATGGGTCAGCGTAAAGGGTTAGGAGATTTGTTTGAGGCTGTAAAAATGCTTAACACTACTAATGTTGAATTGGTGGTTATGGGTTCGTTATTAACCGATGCTGGTTTCTATAAAAATCAGTTTCCGGGTTTTACTTATGAAAAAGGGCGTCCTCATGCACAAGTGCTTGAATTAATGCGCACTTGTGATGTATTCTGCTTACCTTCAATTGTTGAAGGCAGGGCATTGGTTATGCAGGAAGCCATGAGCCAGGGACTTCCGCTTATTATAACACCTAACACCGGTGGTGATGATTTGGTTATAGAGGGCGAAACAGGTTTCCTGGTGCCAATCAGATCGCCCGAAGCAATTGCCGAAAAGATTACATGGTTTCTTGAAAATAGGGACAAGATACAAAACATGGGCATACGTGCACAACAACATGCGGCAGCCTATACCTGGGAGAAGTACGCAAGTAACATTATGCCTGCTATTATTTAGTAAATTAGATTACCTTGATAATAGTCAAAGACATATTAAGTTTTTTAAAGAGCTTTAAAAAGGACAAAAAGCGTCGTTTAAGTAATAAAGAAAAACAGATTGCTGATTTAAAGCGCTGGATTTGGATATACTTTTGGCTTTTGGTTTTTGAGGGTGCTTTACGTAAGTGGGTGTTGCCGTTTTTGGCTACGCCACTTCTCATCGTGCGCGACCCAATAGCTATAATTCTTATTGTTAAAGCCCAAAATGCCGGCTTTTTTAAAATTAATACAAATATAATGGTGTCGTGGCTGGTTACTGTTATATCATTAATTATGGCGTTACTAGTTGGGCATCATAATATATATGTAGCACTTTTTGGTGCACGTATAATGTTTTTGCACTTTCCGTTGATATTTATAATTGGCGCTATATTCAACCGCGACGATGTTTTAAGGCTGGGAGAGATAGTGCTATGGCTGGCCATACCGATGACTGTTTTAATTGGATTGCAGTTTTACAGTCCGCAAAGTGCCTGGGTTAACCGTGGCATAGGTGGTGATGAGGCCGGAGGTGGCTTTGCCGGTGCCATGGGTTACTTTAGGCCACCCGGAACGTTTTCTTTTACCAATGGTGTGGTATCGTTCTTTGGTTTAGTTGGAGCCTACGTTTTCTATTTCTGGCTGGATGAAAGTTTGGTAATTAAAAAGTGGTTTTTAATAGTGGTTACAGGCTGCCTTGTTGCTGCTATACCACTTTCCATTAGTCGTACATTTTTATTTCAAATAATAATCAGTGCCCTGTTTGCTACTATCGTAGCCATACGTAACCCGCGGCTTACCGGTAAATTTGCCATGGCGGGCATTGCTGTATTCATATTGCTTACGGTATTAGGTAAAGCCAGTTTTTTTCAAACAGGTACGCAGGCATTTAATGAGCGTCTCACCGTAGCAAACAATGCCGAAGGCGGAACAGAGGGCGTGTTTTTTGGACGCTTTATTGGTGGTTTACTTGGTGGTTTAACCGAAAACGAAAAGGTACCTTTTTTTGGGTATGGATTGGGCTTAGGCACCAACGCCGGTGCGCGCTTACAAACGGGTACAAATAAATTTCTCTTCAATGCCGAAGTAGAATGGGGGCGTATAATTGGCGAAATGGGATTTTTGCTTGGCGTAATAATAATTTTTATAAGGGTTGGCGTTACGCTCGATGTTACACTAAAGTCATACTCGGCACTGGCAAAGAAGAATTTTTTACCTTGGATGCTACTTAGCTTTATTTTAGTAAATCTTGCCCAGGGACAATGGGCGCAGCCAACAGCTCTGGGGTTTGGTGCATTAACCGGAGGCTTAATATTTGCCGCTCTCAGACAAAACAAGAAAAAGTTTATTGCTCGTTCATGAAAGTTATCCTGATATCAAATTATATACCCGACAGGCAGGAAAGCATGAAACGTTTTGCCGAGATGTTGCATCGTGAATATCCAAAACGTGGAGTGGAAACTGAACTTTGGTTTCCTAATGTAATATTAGGCAAAGGGTTTAAATCAACCAATACAGGTATAGGAAAATGGCTGGGGTATATTGATAAATGGATTTTATTTCCGCTTATAATTCGCTGGCGGATTCTAATTAAAGGCTTAAATAAGCCCGACATTTCTTTTCATGTTTGCGATCATTCAAATTCTCCTTATTTGGCGCACCTGCCCCAAAATAAAACGGTGATTACGGCGCATGATATGATTGCCATACGTGGTGGTTTGGGATATGCTGATTCGCATCAGCAGGCTTCTTCTTTTGGTAAAATACTTCAAAAGTGGATTTTAGGTAACCTGAAAAAAGCGAAAAAGCTTGCATCTGTATCTGCATTTACACTTAACCAGTTAAAAGAGCTTGCACCTGACGCAAGTGCCAATTACACAAACTGGAAAGTTATATTAAATCCATTCAACGCTGATTTTGGAAAGCTAAACACCAATCAGATTCATCAAGTATTGTCTACATCTGGTGTAGCCATAAATCAAAACTTTATATTGCATATCGGCTCGGGCTTACAGCGAAAAAACCGTGTTATGCTGGTGAAAATGGTAGAGGAGTTAGGGCCAAAATGGAACGGTATGGTTTGTTACGCAGGAGAGGAACCTGACGCAGACCTTTTAAACGCTGTTGAAAGATCAGGCCTCAAAGAGCGTGTTGTTTTTATCAGCAAACCCTCGCATGAATTATTACGGGCGTTGTACAATGCTTGTGAGGCCTTTGTATTTCCATCATTTAATGAAGGCTTTGGCTGGCCTCTTATTGAGGCACAAGCATGCGGGGCTGCAGTAATAGCAAGTAGTTATGAACCCATGCCCGAAGTTAGCGGCGGAGCAGCACTTTACGCAGATCCGCATAATCCTTCACAATTTGCCCAAGCACTACTAAAGCTGCAAGACGAAGCTTTTAAAAATGATTTGATTAAAAGAGGTTTTGAAAATTGTGAGCGCTTTGAAATGGAGAAAATTATTCAGCAATATATAGCATTACATAAACTGCCGGTAGCTTAATAACATGTTTTTAAAACTAATAGCATCAATACTTCCATGGTCGCTAAAAAGGCGGGCACTGCAAAAGTGGTTTGGATATGATCTACATCCCTCGGCTAAAATTGGATTAGCCTGGGCATTTCCGCGAAGTATGACTATGAAGGCAGGTTCGCGCATTGATCATTTCACTACTGCTGTACATCTTGATTACATTGAACTTGGGCAAAATGCAACAATAGGAAGAAGTAATTGGATTACCGGTTTTAGTACTTATGATACGCAAACCAAACACTTTAAGCATCAGCAAAATCGTAAAGCTGAATTGATTTTGGGAGATGAAGCCGCAATAACAAAAAATCATCATATTGATTGCACCAGTGCTATTCATATCGGAAAGTTTTCAACTATTGCAGGTTATAACTCGCAGTTACTTACTCACTCAATTGATGTATTTGAAAACAGGCAAGACAGCTCACCAATAACAATTGGTGATTATTGCTTTGTGGGAACTAACGTTGTGGTTCTTGGAGGATCTGTTTTACCTTCCCATTCAGTTTTGGGTGCCAAATCACTATTAAGTAAAACATTTTCTGATACATGGACTTTGTACGCCGGCGTTCCGGCTAAAGCCATTAAAACCATACCGCAAACAGCTAAATACTTTACCCGAACAGAAGGCTTTGTGCATTAATCGCTTATGAAAATTCTTTTTATCGTTCCTTCTTATAAGCCGGCTTACATTTATGGAGGCCCTATAGTGGTGGTAGCCTTACTTGCCGAGGAGTTGGTTAAGGCTGGGCACGAGGTTGTTGTTTACACCACTACGGCCAACGGCAAAAGCGAATTAGCTGTTGCTCCGGGACAAGAGCTTTTAGTAGATGGCGTAAAAGTGACTTATTTTAAGCGTGTTACCGGCGACCATACTCATGCTTCCCCCGACTTATGGAAGCATCTGGGCAAAACAGTAAAGCAATTTGATGCCGTTCACATACATTCCTGGTGGAACTTGTTGGTAATTGGTGCAGCATGGGTTTGCAGGCGTAATGGTGTTAAGCCAATTTTATCGCCGCATGGTATGTTCAGCAATTATATTTTGGAGACTAATAATTCGGTAAAGAAGCGTTGGATTCATAAATTATTAGGAAGAAAATTGCTTGAATACAGCTGGCTTCACGTTTCAACTCAATTGGAGTGGGAAGAATCAAAGGCTATAATACCAAGCTGGAAGGGCGCGGTAATACCTAACCTAGTGAAGTTATCTGATAAGCGATATCCTCGTGTTAAAAATGACATCTTCACAATAGCTTTTTTGTCGCGTGTTGATCCGAAGAAAGGACTTGATGTTTTAATAAAGGCCTTGAGTAAAGTTGATTTTGATTATAAATTGAAAATAGCTGGTTCTGGCGAAGAGGAGTATCTCAATTCGCTTAAAAAATTAGCTATAGAATGCGGTAATGCTGATAAGCTTGAATGGGTAGGCTGGAAAAGCGGTGAAGATAAATTTGAGTATCTTTCAAGTGTAGATTTATTTGCGCTTACTTCTCATAGTGAAAACTTTGCTATAGTAGTTATTGAGTCGCTTTCGGTAGGTACGCCTGTAATGATCAGTAAAAACGTAGGCCTTTATAACTATGTAAAGAGTAATGACCTGGGCTGGGTTACAAGCATGAATATCGAAGAAATTGCCACTCAGCTAAATAACATAGCAAATTCTAAAGAAAAGCTGGAGCGGATTAATACACAGGTACCAGAAATTATTCGTCATGAATATGATGGGCAAGTATTGGCTAATCAATACCTGGATTTGTACGAAAAGGCCGGATCAGGTAAGCTGAAATAATTTTTAAACATCTAATTTTTACCATATGGAAATTGGACAAAGTGTTTTGCAAGTACTTATACTCACAAAAAACGAAGAGCCTAATATTAAAAGAGTGCTTGATAAGCTTATCTGGGCTGAAAAAGTTGTTATACTTGATAGTGGCAGTACAGACCAGACGCTCGAAATTGTAAGCCAGTACGCTAATACAGAAGTTGTTTACAGACCATTTGACAGCTTTGCAAAGCAGTGCAACTACGGACTTTCATTACTTACCGGTGAATGGGTATTAAGCCTTGACGCCGATTATGTTTTAACAGATGATTTTATTACTGAAACCAAGCAAATACTTTCGCTAACAGGTGATACTAATGTTGGTTATTATACAAAGTTTGAGTTTTTGGTATTTGGCAGGCAATTATTGAGTAACAATACTACACCTCGGGCTGTATTATTCAAGCATGATGCAGGTTCATATTTTGATGACGGGCATGCTCATCGCCTTAAAATTGACGGCCCAACCGGTAACTATAAAGCCAAAATTTTGCATGATGACAGAAAATCTTTATCACGATGGTTGGCTAATCAGGACGGGTATTCGGTTAAGGAAACGCATAAGTTATTACATAACAATGGCGAAAAGTTGTCATTCAGTGCAAAAATCCGCCGTAACAAAGTAGTAGCTCCATTCTTTGTATTCTTTTACTCACTGTTTGTAAAAGGGTTAATTTTTAACGGTTGGGCCGGGTGGCACTACACTTTACAGCGCACCATGGTTGAAATGCTAATGGCTATAAGACTTATAGAAGAGGAAAAATTAAAATAGATCAGGCTATATTGATTTTCGGCAACACGTTTTTTTTGAATAACTTACACAAGTGTTAATCAACTTACTTTAAATATCTAATCTCTTGAAAAACAATAAATTACCTATTGTTGCGCAGTTCCTTGGGCTATTTATAGCACTAATTTTCTTTTCATCATGTTCATACAGGTCCAAAAACACGCTTTTTCACACGCGTGAAAAGTTAAATGTTGATAGCGTTAAAGATGTTTATGTGATGCAACGTGGCAGCGACCCTGACCAAAAAGCTCATATAATTTCTACCAATGATATTATAACAATCCGTAACCTTCAAAATCCAAACCTTATATCTGGTTTGTCATCAGGAATGGAGTTTGCTACAACGGCAATTGTTTACCGGGTTGACGTTGACAGCACAGTGGCTTTGCCGGTAATTGGTCGTGTGAATTTGGTTGGGCTTACTATAATACAAGCTGAGAACAAGCTTAAAGAACTTTATCAAAAACCGCCGCTTATGCTGCGCGATCCTATTATAAATATACTGGTTACTAATGCAAAAGTAACAGTATTGGGCGAGGTAGGCAGGCAAGGTAATTTTTTGCTTACCAAAGAGCGCACAAGTTTAATTGAATTACTTGGCGATGCAGGCGGATTAACGCCTCGCTCTAATAAAAAAACGGTTCAAATTATTAGAGGTAACCCTAAAGACCCTCAGGTAATTTATGTGAATATGCGAAACATTGACGTTTTGGCAAGCGATAAAATTTATCTTCAAAACAACGATATCGTTTACGTTCAACCAAACCGTTTTTCGTTGGGACTTGAGCAATTGCAGCAAACATTGCCCTTTCTTAGCGCCTTTACGTTGCTGTTAAATACAGGTTTGCTTATCGACAGATTGAGCAATTCCAACCGTTAATATTTGTTGTTCGGATAAAATTATAAAGAATAAAAGTCTTTTATGGAAGATAGAAGTGCCGAAATTGAAAATGAGCCGGCAGGTGGTAAGATTAACATAGGGAAAATCCTTCGTGTATTTCTTAGCAAATGGTATTGGATAGTTGCCTGTATAGCGATAATGCTAGCAGGGGCATATGTTTACCTGAAATTTGCTAAAGAAATTTATGCTACTACGGCTATCATTCGTATGGCCGAAACCAAAACCGAGTTTACTGAATTGGTAAACCTTGGAGATCAATCAGCAAGTGACGAAAATGAAACAGAAATGTTTATTTTAAAGTCGCAAAGCTTGTTAGAGAGTGCAGTTAATAATCTTGATTATCCGGTTACCTATTACACTAAGGGCCGTGTTAAGGACGTAAATATTTATCCGCAAAAGCCTTTCCCTATTGAGATTGTTTCAGCAGATAGTTTGTTGCGCGGCGTGCCTGATTTTGAGGTTACACGTAAAGATGGTGCAAGCTTTACCCTGGCTTACGAAAAAGGTGGCGATGAGGTGAAACGCAATTATAAATTTGGACAGATGATCACCTTTGATCAGCTTAAGTTTATTATCCGTAGTGGTTTAAATATGGGTAGCCATACCTACCGCATTCATTTCAATACGGTACCTGAACTGGTTAATGAAGTAAGAAGGGGTTATAGTATAACACCTGGTGGCAAAACCAAAATTATGTCGCTCAGATTATCAGGGCCTAACCCGGTATTGATTGCCGATATTTTGAATACCATTATTGAGGAGTACATTAAAAACGACGCCGGTCGTAAAAAACAGGCTGCAACACAAACTATTGATTTTATCGATAGCCAGCTACTGCAATTTTCGCAGCAGGTTAACAAGTCACAAGATGAGCTTTCGAATTACAAGAAAAATAATGATATAGTTAACCTTAGTGCTAAGGGCAACCAGTTATTAGCGGAGGTAAATTCAAATGAGCAAGCTAAAAATCAATTAGAAATTGAACAGCTCTATATTCAACAGTTGGAAACCGAGATGAAACAGAACCGTAACGCTATTACCCTCAACCTTGGTTTGGGTGGCCAAACGGAATCTTTGTTATCCACGTTGATAGCAAACCTAAACAATCTTATCAAAGATCGTAATGTTAAACTAGAGCAGTTTGATGAGCAATCTTCGTTAATTCAGGTTATCGACAATCAAATTAACGAGATTAAAAGGGCTGCTATGAATAACATACGGTTGTTGAAAGACCGTAATAATAAAACAATAAGATTTTTAGATAATGAAAATGCCAAATTAAAACAGAATTTGCGCGCCTATCCAACAGATGAGCAAAACCTGTTTAACCTGCAAAGCAATTTTGACATCAAACAAAAGATATACACCTATCTTAACGAGAAAAAGCTTGAGTCGGAGATAAGCAGGGCGGCAACCGTAGCTAATGCAAGTGTTGTTGAAAATGCCAAACCTAACTTTGCATTGGTTAGCCCTATATCTACAAGCATTTACCAAAATGCAATCATTTTTGGGTTAATGCTGGGCTTGGGATTAATCTTTTTAGCGCGCGCCTTAAACCCTTATTTACATGACCCTGCGGAGGTACAAATAGCTTCGACCGTGCCTATTTTAGGTATGATAAAAAAGAACAATGAGGTTTTAAATGAAGACGAAAAACAAAGTTTAAATCTTTTAAGCTCAAAGTCGGCTTTTGCCGAAGCTATACGCTCTGTGAGAACTAACCTAAGCTTTATGCAAGCCGATCAGGCATCAAAGGTTATTTGTATAACCTCTGAGGTTGCGGGTGAGGGTAAATCATTTGTATCGGTGAACTTATCGAACAGTTTATGCCTTATGGACAAAAAGGTAGTGCTTATAGCTGCCGATTTAAGAAGATCACGTCTTCATAAAACCTTCGATATGTCTGCTGACCATAAGGGTTTAAGCGAATATTTATCTAATCAAGCTCCATTAGAAAGCATTATTAACAAAACTGTTATTGAAAACCTGACTTTCATATCCTCAGGAAAAATTCCACCAAATCCCTCGGAGTTACTCCATAGAGACAAAATGAAGGAGTTGTTGGTAATTTTAAGACAGCAATATGATTATATAATCATTGATACGGCACCGGTAGGATTGATTTCCGATTCTATTCCGTTAATTCAGATGTCTGACATTAACATATTCGTGATCCGTTCAGGTGTGTCAAAAATAAGCGCTGTTAAACTTCCTGCACGTATTGACCGTGAATACCGCATGAATAAATCGAGCATTATTATGAATGCTTTTGAGCCAAACGCATTCAGAGCAAGTTTCTTCTCGGCAGATAGTACTGAAGGGAATTATAATAGTTATTACTACGCCGATTATAATTACAATTCGCCGTATTATGATGATGAGCCGGTGAAAAAATCTTTCTGGAGAAAGATTTTCGGTAAATAAAGATTAAATGAATAATTAACCCATTAACATAGCTTAGGCTGGTTAATGGGTTTTGTATTTAAAGATTTTATTAAATGAGTGACATTTTAAAGGAAACTGCACAGCCCTCAAGGGTAAGGTTAGGCGACTTCAATGCAGCGGGTTTTGAGCGCGGAGCAGGTAAACTTAAAGAAATTAGCTGGTACCTTATCAAGATGATGTTCTTTCTAACAGCGTTTCCATTTCCAAGTAGCTTGAAGTGTGCTCTCCTCAAGTTATTTGGTGCTAAAGTGGGTACCGGTGTAAATATAAAGCCGCGCGTAAATATTCACTTTCCCTGGAAAATTTCAATTGGTGATGCCTGCTGGCTTGGGGAAGAAGTATTTATCTTAAATTTTGAGAATACCATAATAGGTAACAACGTTTGCCTATCACAACGTGCTTTCATTTGTGGAGGTAACCATGATTTTAAACAACCATCCATGCCTTACCGTAATGGTTCAATAACGCTTATGGATGGTTGCTGGGTTGGAGCATCATGCTTTGTAGGGCCGGGTGTTACTATCGGCACTGATAGTGTAATAACTGCCGGTAGCATAGTCACCACTAATATTGCCGGTAACGGAATTTATAGGGGTAACCCTGCTACATTTGTTAAACAGCGTTGGACATAACTAATTATTACTTTTCCAGCTCTGCCAGCACCTGGCAAAAAGCCATATATACAGGTTTTAACAGTTCAGGCGCGGTTAAACCCAAATTTACATTTAGTTCCAGGTAAGGTTGCTCTTCATCACTACCCTCTGGGGTATGTGTGTGTATGCCAAAATCAAAGTCTTTTAAATTAGTAAACACGCTACGTAACTCCGGATTAGCAAACAGTTCTCTAAGCCGCGTTTCATAATTTGTTTTTATGATAACGTGCTTATCAAATTCAGGATAGCCGGTATGCAAATCGTCCATGCCTAAAAACTTGCCAATTGAATCGAGGAAATCTTCATCATGCAGTGCAAACCTAAAAGGCGTAGCCAGAGTTAATGGAGCAGACAGCTGTGTTATTTCTGATCCGCCTTCAAATCCGCCGCCCAGATCAATATCAATGTATAGTTTAATGGTTTTGCCATCCTGGTTTATTAAAGCTTCGTAATTAAGCATCCCTTGGTCGGCTTTTAAGTCAGCTTCAATTTGTTGCCAGCTATCATTCACATCGCTGCAATTAATTATTTTTTGTGCTTCCATATTACTTTATTTAACAGCCTCAACAAACTAATTGTTTATCGCGTTTAGCCGGCTCGTTATTGGGCGGCTCCACAATTATCAAAACAATTTAATGCATCGTTTACTTATAATTTAAAACTATACAACGATGGAAGCTGAAAACACCACACCAATAAACGAGGAGGAGAATCAAAAGGCAAGCACCCGTAATCCTGAAGATACTGAATTGGGCAACGCCCATGATGTTGAGAATAAAGATGCCGGCGAAATGGAAGCCTGGCAGCACGCCTATGATGCATCAACGCCATCATACGAATTAAACGTGGATGCAGGAATTGCAGATAAAACTGAAGAGGGAGAAGAATAATAGTATTGTTCTATTCCTAAAACTTTAAAGTAAACAAAAAGGTCATTTCAGTTTAAAACGAAATGACCTTTTTGTGTTGATACTTAAACACTGATAAGAGTGTCAAGCACTGTTATACCTCTTTATCTAAAAATGGGTAACGGTAATCTTTAGGCGGATCAAAAGTTTCCTTAATGGTACGTGGTGACGACCAGCGCAGTAAATTTTGCATTGAACCCGCTTTATCATTAGTGCCTGAGCCACGCGCACCACCAAAAGGTTGCTGGCCAACTACAGCACCTGTAGGCTTATCATTTATATAAAAGTTACCTGCCGCGTTTCTTAATCGGGTAGTAGCTTGTGTAACCGCGTAACGGTCTTGCGCAATTATTGAGCCCGTTAATGCATAAGGAGAGGTATTGTCGATGATATTCATGATCTCCTCAAACTGCTCATCTTCGTAAACATAAACACTTAACACCGGGCCAAACAGCTCCTCGCACATGGTTACGTAGTAAGGGTCCTGAACCTGGATTACCGTAGGCTGCACAAAGTACCCAACCGACTTATCATAAGTTCCACCAGTAATAATGTCAACATCAGGGTTAGCTTTTGCTTCATCAATGTACTTTGCCAGTTTATCAAATGACGCCTCGGTAATTACCGCATTTACAAAGTTTTCGAAATCTTCTGTAGGCCCAACTTTAAAGCTTGCAATATCAGCAATCATCTTTTCTTTCACGGCAGGCCATATTGACCTGGCAATATAAGCACGTGAAGCAGCTGAACATTTTTGTCCCTGGTATTCAAACGCACCACGTACTAAAGCGGTAGCTACCACTTCGGCGTTAGCGCTTGGGTGAGCAAGTACAAAATCCTTACCGCCTGTTTCGCCCACAATACGTGGATAACTACGGTAATTGCTGATGTTGTTACCAATTATCTTCCATAAATTCTGGAAAACGTGGGTAGAGCCTGTGAAATGTAAACCAGCAAAATCCCGGTGGGTAAAAATTACGTCGCCGGCAACAGGGCCGTCAACATTTATCATATTTATTACACCCGGAGGTACACCTGCTTCATTAAAAACCTGCATAATTACATTGGCAGCATAAAGCTGGGTAGGCGCGGGCTTCCAAACCACCACGTTGCCCATAAGAGCAGGGGCGGCGCAAAGGTTGCCGGCAATAGCGGTGAAGTTGAAAGGAGTGATTGCAAAAACAAATCCTTCCAGCGGGCGGTGTTCAACCCTGTTCCATACTCCTTTAGATGAAATGGGCTGCTGTGCATAAATCTCGGTCATGTATTGCACGTTGAAGCGCAAAAAGTCTATAAACTCACATGCCGCATCTATTTCAGCCTGGTAAGCATTTTTGGATTGACCCAACATAGTAGCTGCATTGATTTTAGCACGGTAAGGACCGGCCAACAAATCGGCAGCTTTTAAAAATATGGCGGCGCGTTGCTCCCAAGGCATGGTTTCCCAGTTTTCTTTGGCAGCTAAAGCCGCATCTATCGCAGCTTTTACATGGCTTGCATCACCTTCATGAGCGTTAGCCAATAAGTGTTTATGATCATGCGGAGGACGTACTTCAAGCGTTTTGCCTGTACGCACCTCTTCGCCACCAATATACATAGGTATATCAATAACCTGCGCACGGCCTTCGGCCAGGGCAGCTTTTAAAGCGGCACGCTCAATACTACGCGGACCGTAATTTAAAACCGGCTCATTTTGAGGTGCCGGTACATTAAAAAATCCTTTTAACATAGGCTTATCTATTTACATACAAAGATACGGGTTAATATGTATTACCAACAATATCTTAAACATAGCCATATAAAATTACGTAGCAATTGCTTTGTTTAGGTGTTCAATAAAGTATTTCGGCGCAATGCTCCTAATTCTCAAACAATGCACCCAATTATAATTTGGCTTCGAAGTTGTTTTTTACACTGCGGGAAATGTATGTTGCAAGACCCTCTCCAATAGTTGCGAGACGCTTCATTTGCTCAACATGACGTTTCCCGGGCTTTGTGTATGAATACAAATAAACATCGCCACCTTTGAAACGTATTTTTATATTATCGTTGCCAGTTTCATAAGCTTCAACGCCTGAGTTGCCGCTCAAATTGTGGTATTTAACCATGTATTTATAATATACAAAAGATGCTCTTTGTTTACTTTAAGGCGTTACTGAAATTTAAAGTTTAAGGATATTGTGTTTAGGTAATCCGGCCACTTAGGTAAGTGCCGGATTGCTTATATTCTATTTTAACCAGGAATTCTTATTTCTTAACATCAACAACCATTATGTTTGGCTTAGGTGGTGTTTTCATGTCTTTGCCAATAAAAAAGCTGGTATGTGGCGGCTGATTGTAGGCAACGTTTTGCCAGGCAATGCTTAGGCGGTATTGGGGGTCGTGCATGAAGGTGTAAAAACGGTTCTTAGCTGGAATAGTAGTAGTGAAAATTCGCAATTCTTTTCCATCGCGTGTAGCGTAAATGGCTTCTTCGCGCCAATCGCCCAATATATCACCGCTAAGTACCGGATTTTGCTTAGTGCCGTTGTTGCTTACACAATCATAATTGGCGGCGTTGAACAACATGTCTGCCTTTGAATTTTGATAGTCCCATTTGGTAATGCGCGTGCCATCCAATAGTTCGCTTAGCATGTCATCATCCCAAAATATTCCAAAGTTAACTGAAGGGTTGCGTTCAGATATTTTATTTCCCTTAACATCAAACATGCCGCTGATGCCTGCACCGGCAACCCACGATTCGAAGCCCGGGTAACGTGGGTCAACATCTAATGATAAGCCTCTTCCAGGCCCTTCACCATCTTCACCCGCTTTAACCGACGGAATTTTCCATATAATTTCACCGGTACGCGCATCCCTGAAGTTTGCACCTGCATCACCAAAGCGTTCCTGGATGTCAAAAACCTCTAGTCCCGGACGATTCGGATCTAAATCAGATACATGCAATGCATCAGCGTGTCCAGTGCCGGTACTGTAAATACCTTTGCCGTTATCATCAACCACCATGGCTCCGTATACAATTTCATCTTTGCCGTCATTGTCAACATCGGCAATGGTCAAATTATGATTTCCCTGTCCGCGGAAACGACGGTTTTCAGCATTTGCGTCGCTATCAAATAACCAGCGCTGTTTTAACTTGCCTTTTTGGAAGTCCCAGGCAACAATAACTGTGCGGGTATAGTAGCCACGGCACATTATTAAACTCGGGTGCTTGCCATCGAGGTAGGCCACAGCGGCAAGGAAACGGTCACTTCTGTTGCCTCTGCCATCGCCCCAAACTGCTTTTAACTGTTCGGTGGTCGGGTTTTCAGTATCAGGATGACGTACCGCAACAAAACCTGTGGTGTTAATGGCGGCACCTGTTTGTCCGTTAAAAATGGTTAAATACTCCGGGCCGCTTAAAATATGCCCGTTTTCGTTACGCCATGTTTTGGTTGAATCGCCTATTACCTTGCCTTGGCCATCAATAGTACCATCAGCGGTTTTGCAGGCAATCTCGGCTTTACCGTCTCCATCAAAATCATAAACCATAAATTGGGTATAATGCGCACCCTCCCGTATGTTACGCCCTAAATCAATACGCCACAACATGGTGCCGTTGAGTTTGTAAGCTTCCAAAATAGGATTTGATGTAAATCCGTTGTGCGAATTATCATGTCCGCGACTTACCTGATGCAAAATTATTTCGTAATCACCATCGCCATCCAAATCACCAACAGATGCGTCGTTAGGTTTATAACCAGCCATGGTTTGCAGCGGTATTGAAAGGTAAGGCTTAGCACCGTTATTTGCCGGTAAAACAAACGGCTTACTAACTTCTGATTCCTTTCCATTTAAAACCGTTTTTACAAAATAGCTGGTTGCTACGGTAGAGTCGACATTACTATCAACGTAATTTGTGGTTGTAGTGATAGGAAAAGAGTTAAGTTTAACGGCCGCTTTGTTGCCTGTCCTCTTGTATAAATTAAAGGCAATATTATCAGGATCAGTACCTAGCATGCGCCAGCCCACATAAATTTTGCCACCTCCCTGGTTAATTGCTACTACGCCACGCCCTAGTTTTTCCATTATACGTTGTGAAAGGGCGGTTTGATAAGTAATAAAAGACAGCAGGCATGCCGAGCATGCTGCAATGAAATTAAATCGCATAATTTGGTTAGTAAGTCTGGTTATAATTTGCACTAAAATAATATTGCACAGGTGTGTAACTGTGCTGTACTATGGGGTTTTACTTGTAACTATTTTGTGATATGCTGTTGCAGTTAATCCATTAAAACGAATTGTAGTCTGAACCATAAAAAGTGTTACAAGGTTAAAACCGTGATTTTTTGATGGCGTTTAACACTAATCTGCTATAATTGTATCATGATAAATAGATATTTACCTTCAATAAGCAAAACATACATATTTAAGGCAATAATGGCGCTTTGTGCTGTATTTTTTTCGTTGCAGGTAAAGGCACAAACAGCCGCATCAGACATTGATCGTCTATATCAAAAATATAAAGGCAATACCGAAACAACCATATTTGTTGGCGATAAGGAGGTTAACGCGCGTGTGCTTATAAACTATAATGCTAATAACAAACCTTACCGTATTATTATTTATGGCGAAGCCCTTGCAGACAGTGATATGGACGAATTGATTGACCAGCTTTGTGATGCAAAGATTAAGGCAGGCTACAAGCGTTCACCATCAAAAAATGTTGTAAACTTTGATCAAAACGGCATTTACGAAAATAATATTGATGTATCCACCTTTCAAAAAGGAACGCAATACGCCAAGTATGGCATAAAAAAAATGGAGGCGCGAAACCAATTAGTTGGCGAAAATGGTACACCTAAGTATTCAAGCGACTTTTTCTACTTTGAAGTAGGCGATAACGCAAGAAAGAGAACTTCAAAACCTGAGAAATTTGATTTCTAATGCCAATTGGGCTTAGCCAACCGTTATTAGCTTTACAATATTTGTAAAATAAAATATCGCTTAGCTTCGATGTAACAGGCGCTTAAGCATTAATTGGTTAAATATTGTATTTTTGCGCATATAAATCAGCGTACCGGCAATAATATGAAACGGATATTTTTTGTACTTGTAAGTATTTTACTATGTAGTGAGCTTTGGGCACAAAAAAAGGTTTCTGAATCCGAACTTGATGTTGACCGGATATACAATCTTTATAAAGACACCAGTGATATTGTTATAAAAACAGGTGGCAAGGAGATTAAAGCTAAAATAAAAATCACCCTAAACGCATTTGATAAACCGTACTCCGTTATAGCATATGGCGAAGCAGATGCCGAAGTGGATGACGTTTTGCAAAAGTTGAAAACCGAACTTGGGGTAGCTAAGTTGCAAGCCGGCTACAAACAATCGCAAGGTACATTTCCTGTAACGTTTAATCCAACAGGTAGTTATGAGCATACTTTGCAAATTTCTTACTTTCAAAAGGGAACGCAATCAGCTAAGTACGGTATCCAAAAAATAATGTATAATGATCAGGATATTAATGGCTTGAAAGTACCAAGGCATGTAAGTGACTTTTTTTACTTTGAGGTTTGTGATGAGGGAAGGCGTAACGCAGCCAAAACCGAAGAGAAATTTGTTTTCTGATCAATAATCACCTGATGATACACCGTGAACCCAAGCCTATCTTACTGGCTTTTTATATATTTGGGTAGCTGGTATGAAAAAATTACGCTTACTATTGTTTCCGTTTACCGTATTGTACGGGTTTGGCGTAGTTATACGTAACTGGCTGTACGATGCGGGGGCTTATGCAAGCATTAAATTTAACCTGCCTGTAATTGTAGTGGGGAATCTTGATGTTGGAGGAGCCGGTAAGAGCCCGATGACAGAATACCTGGTAAGGTTGCTTAGGAGTACAGGTAAACTAGCTACATTAAGCAGGGGATACGGGCGTGATACCAAAGGATTTTTAATAGCCGAAAATAATAGTTCCGCCTCAAGCATAGGCGATGAGCCTGCGCAGTTCAAACAAAAGTTTCCGGATATTACTGTTGCTGTTTGCGAAAAGCGGGTAGAGGGTATTAAGCAATTAGAAAATAATCATGATGTAGTTATACTTGATGATGCATTTCAGCACAGGGCTTTAACTCCCGGGCTAAGCATATTACTTTTTGACTTTAACCGTATAAGCGATAACAAGCTTATGCTACCTGCAGGTAATTTGCGCGAGCCGTTTATAGGCCGTTACCGTGCCGATATTTGGGTAGTAAGCAAATGTCCTGTTAATCTTTCCACTGAACAGCAACAAGAAGTGTTGCGAGTGTTAAAGCCATTAAACTATCAACAAACGTATTTTACAGCAATTGATTACTTACCGCTTCAAACTATAAATAAGCTGGCAGCCGGGCCAATGCCCGACGCCCAGACAACTGTGTTTTTACTAACAGGCATCGCCAACGCACAACCTTTATTACAATATATCAAACAATTCACATCAAACGTTATTCATCATAGTTACCCCGATCATCATCAATATAGCTCAAAAAATATTGGTAAACTTGCAGCCGATTTTAGCAACTGTAATGCACCAAAAAAAGTAATCATTACAACGGAGAAAGATGCTCAACGACTGCATGACCCTTCATTGATGGCTATTTTGAAAGAATTACCAATTCGTATACTGCCAATTGGTATAAAATTTTTGCTTGGAGGGGGAGAGCAGTTTAATAAACAGATAAACAATTATGTTAGAGAGTATACAACGCACAACTGAATATATTAAAGGCCGCATAGGTGATTTTGAACCGGAGGCAGGTATTATTTTAGGCACCGGTTTAGGTGGCCTGGTAAAGGAAATTGAAATTGAAAAGCAAATGCCTTACGCCAACATTCCCGGCTTTCCAATCTCTACGCTTGAATTCCATTCAGGAAGGCTTATTTTTGGTAGACTGGCGGGTAAAAAAGTAGTAGCCATGCAAGGGCGCCTTCACTACTATGAAGGGTACAACATGCAGCAAATTACGTTTCCGGTTAGGGTGATGAAAATGCTGGGTATAAAAACGCTTTTTGTTTCAAATGCCAGTGGTGCTTTAAACCCGGCCTTTAAAAAGGGCGACCTTATGGTTATTGATGACCATATCAACCTGCAGCCTACCAACCCGCTGGTAGGCACCAATTATGATGAGTTGGGTCCTCGTTTTCCGGATATGAGCGAACCTTACGACCAGGAGTTGATACAAAAAGCTTTACAAATTGCATCATCAAACAATATAACCTGCCATAGAGGAGTTTATGTAGCGGTTACAGGACCAAATTTAGAAACACGGGCCGAATATAAGTACCTGCGCATTATAGGTGGCGATTCGGTAGGTATGAGTACAGCACCCGAGGTAATAGTGGCAAACCATATGGGTTTACCGGTATTTGCTATATCTGTTTTAACTGATGAAGGCTTTCCTGAAATGTTGAAGCCGGTATCAATTGAAGAGATTATTGAGATTGCGCAGCGTGCCGAACCTCATATGACCCATATACTTAAAGAACTCATTGCCGGACTGTAGCCTTTTACCACAAAAAGATATTGCCCGCAGGCATATGTATAAACACACTTTGAAGCTCAGTAAGCTGCGTTACTTATTTTTTACCCTTTTTTTGCTGGTAATGGGCAACTGTGCGTTTGCACAAATACCCGACAGACCTTATGGTGTTGACACCATACGCAACGGCCGCTCGGTTGGGCAAACTCAGTCAATTGATAGTGTAAGAAAACGGCAGGAAAACCAGGGCGATACTGTAATATACACTTCAAAGTATGTGAAGGTTACTACCGAAGACTTACTCAAAGACAGCACGCAGGTATTTCCATTAGATACCGGGTTAACTAATTTTGAGAATTACAGCCCGCTTATGCAGCCGAGGTCGCCGCGTATACATCTAGGAAATACGGGCTTGCCGCAACGCCCTTTATTATTTGAGCCTATGAAAACTGTTGGCTTTGATGTTGGCTTGCATGCACTTGATCCGTACATGTTAAAACCCGAAGATATTTTATACTTCAGAACTCGGGTTGCCTACACTAATCTATCATTCTACAGTGGTGCCTTTGGTAATTCAAACAGCGAACAAATTTTCAGGCTTATTCATACACAAAACATTAAGCCAAACTGGAACTTTACTGCTAATTTTAATTCAACAGGTTCGCGCGGGTTTTATCGCCGGCAAAACGTGAGTGATCTTAACGCTGCCATTGCCACCTGGTATGAGTCAAAGGGAAAGCGGTATAACCTACTGGGTAACCTGTTTTTTAACAACATTAAGGCACCTGAAAACGGTTCGGTTGTAAACGATGTTTTTAACGTTGAGCCTGGCCAGTTGTTTGATAAGTTGCAGGAGGGTGTGCGGCTTAACAGTTCTTACATAAATTACCGAAATAATGGTGCTTACATTAAGCAATCATACTATTTAGGCCGCATTGATACGCTAAAGAATGCTGGCACTGAATCTGTAAAAATATTGCCTACCCAGCGGTTTACTCATACATTTTTTTACAACACGCAAAAGTACAGGTTCATACAGAATGAACCTGATAACTACCGGGTATTTCCTGATTACTTTTTTAATTCAACTGTTTCGCAGGATTCGCTTTCGGTAATGAACATTCGGAACGACTTTTCCTACAGTTTTTATTTGCGTGGAAAATCAGTAAGTTTTGTTAAAAATGAGGTTAAGCTTGATGTTGGATTAACTCACGATTTATTTCATTATAACCAGTTCATAGTTGATTCATTGCAGCAGGGTACTAATCTCCGTAATCAAGTCAGAAAGGTACAAGGGTCAAGCTATCAAAACATAAAATTAAATGCCAAATTTAGTTATCGTTTCAGCGATCGTCTGGGTCTTGATGGTAACTTTCAACAGGTGGTACAGGGTTATAACTTTGGAGATTACCTTTATGATGCCAAGCTAACGATTGCTGGTGGCGAAAAAGCCGGTCGTATTATTTTTGGTGCTTACGCACAAAACAATGAAGCCCCGCTTATTTACAAAAACTGGATTTCGAACCACTATGTGTACCGTAATACCGACATTGGTAAACAGCAAATCAACAACCTGTCATTCAATTATATTAATGATAAGCTTAAACTAGATTTAAAGGCAGAGTACTTTTTAGTTAGCGGGTACCAGTACTTTGCGGCTCAAACTCCGGGAGGTATTGATGCTGCTCCCGCTCAACTAAGCTCTCCATTAAATTTACTTAAAGTTGCTTTAGGAAAACGGTTTGACTTCGGTCGTTGGCATTTTGAAGATTATTTTGTCTATCAGCGCTCTGATTACCAGTCAACCATACGCACACCTGAGTTTTACAACTACGTAAATATTTATTTCACACGCTTGTTTTTCAAGGTGCTTAATGCTTCAATAGGTGTAAACGCTCGGTATAACACTAAATATAACGCACCTAATTACGCCATTGGTATAGGACAGTTCTACAACAGTTCTGATATAAGTTTCCTTACTTATCCGGTTATAACGCCTTATATTAAAGCCACATTATTCCGCACCAATTTGTTTATCATGTATGATTATGCCAATCAGGGCCTGCAAAGCAACGGGTACTATACGGTTAACCGTTACCCAATGCCCGATAAGCAATTAAAATTTGGCGTAAGCTGGGCGTTTTATAATTAATTATTTTGATTTTAAACAAGGCTGGAATAGGCTTTATTTAGGTTTTCTGCTTCTTCTTTTTAGCCGCCGGGAATAAAACGTTGTTGAGTATAAGACGGTAGCCTGGCGAATTTGGATGCAGCTTTAAATCAGTAGGAGGGTCGCCTACGGCATGTTGATAATCTTCGGGATCGTGGCCGCCGTAAAAGGTCCACTGGCCTTTGCCAAAATCACCATGTATATAACGGGCTTCGTTACCGGTTTTCATTTCGCCCATAACGGTTACATCAGGCTTAATACGCGCCTTATTATAGGCCGTTGTAAGTCCCATAAAGCCTTTTATAACCTTATCATGGTTTTGGGTAAGCATACTTGGCACCACATCCCACTTGGCCGAAAAGTCAAAAAGCGTAAAGAAGTCACGCGTACGATCGACCTGCCTGAAATTAGTCATATCAATATCGCTAAACTGATGCGACATTGGATTCATGTCTAACTGAAAATTTTGAAACGCAAATGTTTGATTAAAATCAAGTTTGTCCTGAGCGCGTGAATCTGCTGCGTCACCATCAAACATGGTTTCGCAAATATCAGTTTTGGTCGCAGCGGCGGCAATGTCAAACGTATCAGTACCCGAGCACATGGCAAACAAAAAGCCGCCCCCATTACAAAAGTCATGTATATGCTGCACTACGGCCAGCTTCATTTGTGATACTTTTTTAAACCCCAGCTTATGTGCTGTTTCCTCCTGTTTCTTGACATCGTCCTGGTACCACGGCTGGTACCTGAAGGCAGCAAAAAACTTACTGTATTGCCCGGTGAAATCTTCGTGATGCATGTGCAGCCAATCGTACTTGCTTAAGTCGCCTTTTAAAACCTCTTCATCGTATACCACGTCATAAGGTATCTCGGCATACTTTAATACCAGCGTTACAGCATCATCCCAGGGTAGTTTGTTTTTTGGGGAATAAACCGCCATTTTAGGTGCCTTTTGAAGTTTCACAACATCCATATTAACTGATGGATCACTCACCTCAGTTAAAATGGATGTCACTTTAGCATCGGGCAACACTTCATAGCTTACACCCCTTATTTTGCATTCATCTTCAATTTGCTTGCTGTAAGTGGTCATGAAACTTCCTCCACGATAGTTCAGCAGCCAATCTACCTCGCCAGCATTTTTTAAAACCCAAAAAGCTATTCCATATGATTTCAAATGGTCTTTTTGTACTTCATCCATCGGTATTAATATGGATGTAGCCTTTGTTACAAAGGCTAATAACAAAAGGATTAATGCTAAAAAGTACTTCTTCATTTTTAAGCCACAAAAACCAAATATGAGGTTTTGATTAATTCAACCCGGCAATATTAAAGGGAGCGGGCATAATCAAATGTAACGAATAATTACTTAAGCTATTATAAGTTCACGGTAATGCTCAAAATGATTAACTTTGCCCTCCTTGTTTTATAAACATAAGCAATATGAGCAAAGCAATAATGAAAACCGAAAAGGGCGACATGACCATCCAGTTTTATGATCAGGATGCCCCAAATACAGTTGCAAACTTTTTAGGCCTGGCTAAATCGGGCTTTTATGATGGTGTAACCTTTCACCGCGTTATCCCTAATTTTGTTGTTCAGGGCGGCGATCCAACC
The DNA here is from genome assembly GCF_913773635.1 of uncultured Mucilaginibacter sp. GTDB lineage: Bacteria > Bacteroidota > Bacteroidia > Sphingobacteriales > Sphingobacteriaceae > Mucilaginibacter. The sequence goes on along the minus strand of NZ_CAJYGQ010000009.1, from coordinate 117,451 downwards.
GGTACCGGTGCAGGTGGCTCAGGTACCCGTATCGACTGCGAACTAACCGGTGGTAACCAATACCACGATCGTGGCGTACTATCAATGGCACACGCCGGACGTAACACCGGTAGCTCTCAATTTTTTATTTGCCACAGCCGTGATAATACTGCTCACTTAGACAGGCATCATACCTGCTTTGGTAAAGTAATTGAAAACGTTGAAGTTGTTGACGCAATACGCCAGGGCGATAAAATTTTAAGTGTAGAAGTTATTGAAGAATAATCAGTGTTGGGAGTAATGGATTGACGGTTGTACACTGTCGACCTATCACTCACAACCTGCAACCTGTAAAATATGAATTTACAAACAGTTGTATCGGTTGCCGGTAAACCGGGACTATGGAAAGCGCTTGCACAAAATAAAACTGGTTTTATTTTGGAGAGCCTTGATGAGAAAAAAACGAAGTTAGTGGTAAACTTATCAACTGCGAAACTTGCCGCGTTAGACGAAATTACCATCTTCGGAACAGAAGATGATATCAAACTAACCGACGTGTTTGAGCGCATGAAAGCTGCAGCTTCAGTTCCTGATGCAAAAGCAGACGGTAAAACCATGCGTGAGTTTTTCCGCGAGGTTGCACCTGATCATGATGAAGAGAAGGTTTATGCTTCAGACATGAAAAAGATATTGACCTGGTATGCACTTTTAAAAGATATGCCAATATTCAACGATAGTGCTGCGGCCAGCACCGAGCCTAATGAGCCTGAAGTTGAAGAACAGGAAAATTAATAGCTGAAAAAAGAGCCCGGTGTCACCGGGCTCTTTTTTTTATTTCAATATCTTTTTAGCTGTATCATAGTTGCTGTCAATAGGTTCCTTGATGTGCAATCCTAACAGTTTTGCTACTATAGCATAAACATCCACATTGTAAAAGGCCGGTACTTTCAACCCCGGTTTTATGCCCGGGCCCCAGGCATAAAAAAACGCCTTCATGTCAGGCACTAATGCAGGGTCGTATCCATGCGCGCCAATATTTGGTTTGCCGTTTTTAGTATAAACAAATACGTTGGGATGACGGGGTACTAGTAGTATATCACCAATACGGTTGTACCTGTCATTTCTTAAATCATAGTGCCATCTTTTTGGGGTGCTACGTTTTAAATAAACGTCATACTTGCCATCAGCCTTCTGCTTTAAGTTGCTGTAAGTTGCTTGTATAGCTGATTTGTCTTTAGCGTAAATGTGCACCAATACATCTTCTCCGGTTACCCTGAACTTTGCCGTATCAATTATATCATAGGGTACTTGTAGGGGTTTAGCATGATTAATGTTGGTCATGCCGTGGTCTGAGAGTACAATGTAGTTTACAGGTAGACCAGTCTTGCTTACTGCAAGTTGCAACGCGTTAATAGCAGAGTCAATAAGTAATACAGCTTTACGCGTTTCATCAGATTCGGGCCCAAAGTGATGGCCAGCAAAATCAACCTGTGGAAAGTATAAGTTTATAAGATGCGGGCGTTTATCTTCAGGCAAGCTTAACCAGTTTATAACGGTATTTATGCGGCTGTGAAGGCTTATTTGTTCGTTATAGGCATAATAGTAAGAGGGGTAAGTGTTTTGTATAGCCACGTCAGAACCTACCCAATAAAAGCCGGCACTAAGCATATGTTGTTGCTCGGCCAGTACCCATAGCGGCGTTCCGCCATACCAATGTGCTTCTTTGGCAACTGCGCCTTTAGATGCGTAATACTTGTTAAGCTTACTATCGTAAAATTTATTACCCACCAACCCTGAATGGGAAGGATATAAACCTGTTACTAGCGTATAATGGTTTGGAAATGTAATTGATGGGTATGATGGTATGAGTCCATCAGCTATTACGCCGCTTTTTGCAGCAGCGGTTAAGTGCTGTGCATTATATTTAGTTGCATAATCATAACGCATACCATCAACTGAAATCATTATAACGTATGGCTTCTGCTGCTCTATGCTGCTATTGCTACGATTGACTATTGCGTGTTGAACAGTATCAATGTTTTGACTTGAGGCAAGCTCACAAAAAAATGTGCTTAGTAAAAAAGATAACAGTGGGCCGTACAAAAAGCTCTTCATCACTGCAAAAATACTCAATTAGCATTTATGCCAGTGTCATTTAATACATAAACTACAAGACTACGCCTCGTATTCAATCTTCACTTGTACCAGGTTATCGTTATGAACTTTTGCATATTGTTGAGGGTTGCGGGTGAACTCCGGGTCGGTATCAAGATATATATCAGTAATGCGAACATGGTCGGGATTAAAGCTTGTACCTGCATTGAACTCGTAATAGGGTTGAGTTTGTAAGTGCAGTTTGATATCCTGGTATTGTTTACCGGTAAGCATTACGGTTTTCTCAGCTTTCATTTTATTGTAGTTTAAATATAAAACGCCCAGGCGCGAAAATTGATTGGTTAGTTATACAAAGATATATCTGGATTTTACTTTAACAACTCAAATTACTTCTTACTCGCAAACCTATAAAATGGAAAAGGCCCTTAACAGCTATGTTAAAGACCCATCAAGTTGGGAGCAGTTTGCGCTTTTACAAGCTTAAAATTGCAGCAATTTCTTCATGTCCGTTCTCGCTGGCCAGGTCTGCTGCCAATTTTCCGTCCTCCATTTTTATTGAAACATCAGCTCCGTTTTCCAACAAAACAACCAGCATCTCTAAGTTACCATTCCTTGCTGCATAGTGTAATGGAGTAATTCCAGTATCATGCTGTGTGTTAATCTGTACATTGTGTTCAATAAGCATTTGAACAATATCTGTATGGTTGCCTGCAACTGCTAAGTGTATTGGGCATATACCTGATGCACCTGCTATGGCTTGATTGGCTTTTGCACCTTTAAATATCAAGTATCGTGCGGTTTCATAATGGCCAAAGTAGCAGGCCAAGGCTAATGGAGTAAATCCATCGGCATTGTATTCATGTATTAAATCGGCATTATTATATATCTGGTAAGCTAAAACATCAAATTTACCAGCTGCAGCAGCATCAAAAATGTCAATTTCATCAAGGTATTTCAGCAAAACGTTAGTAACGTCGGGCTTCTTATAGTAACACGAAAGCATTAACGGCGATATATCATCGTCTGCAACACTTTTAGCTAACTCCGGATTTTTTTTCAGCAACAAATTCAAATTATAAATGTCATCTGTTGTTATTAAATATTCTAACTGTCCCATACTCAGTATACTCTATATTTAAACTATAAATTAAAAATCGTGCCAAATAAAATTCTTATTAATACTTTTATATTTGTACTCTAAGTGTAGATGAAGATGCCGCCAAAAGGAAATCAGTTTAAATCTAATTCTTTTAAAGATGAAAGCCGTCCGCGCCAGAGTTCTGCCAGCCGAAACGAGCGCGAAAGACTGAGCCGGCCAAGGCTGGAAAGTTTGCCGGTATTTAATTTAGGAGATGGCCGAATAATTAAAATTATAGGACTGTTATGCCTGATAATTTCGGTATTTTTCCTGATTGCATTCACGTCATACATTTTTACCTGGGAAGCTGATCAAAGCTACGTCCTTGAATCAAACGGAGGATGGAGCAACCTTTTTAAAACTCAACAAGAGCTTATAGATAATGGAGTAACTAATCCGGTTGTGCAAAACTGGTTAGGCAAGCTAGGGGCCCTTATGGCAAATCAGTTTATGTTTGAATGGTTTGGCCTGGCGTCGTACTTTTTTGTTCTTGTATTTTTTGTAATAGGATACCGCTTACTGTTTAAAGTAAGATTGTTTTCTGTTGCCAAATTACTGGGTTACTCATTTTTTGGGTTAATATTTTCATCAGTAGCCATTGGCTATATCCATGGCTTTGTAAATAACTATCCGCATTATTTTGAAGGTGAATTTGGCTATTGGAGTACCCGTTTATTAAACGCACAAATTGGCCCTGCTGGTACCGGTTGTGTACTGGCGTTTGCTGCCCTTACCGTTCTTATAATTGCTTACAACATTGATTTTAAATTACCTGAACGCCCTAAAAAGCAAGTAAAGGTTAGCGATGGAAATATTACAACACCTGACAGTATAGAGTTAGAAGATGAGGTTATATTTGAGCCTGTTGAATGGCCCAGAGCGAATAATCGTTCCCGGGAAACGGCGGCTCCCGCTCCGCTTGCTCACGATAGTCAAGAGCGATTGAAGCAGGAATCATCATTTAGGCCCACAGTAACAGAGCCACTTACACCCGAGCCTGTTTTAACTCATAATCTGGCGCATGCTGCTGCAATAGCAAATGTTGCTAAGGCTGCTGATGAGGTATTTTTGTCTCCGGAGGTTAGTTACGAACATAACGAAGATGAGAGCGATTTAGAAGATGTATCAAACGGCGATGATATACCTTTGACTGTAGAAGATTCGCGCCCCCAGGCAGAATTAAGTATTGAAAAGGAGGCAGACAAAAACACCAATGAGCTGGTTGAAAAATTTGGAATGTATGATCCAAAACTTGATTTGTCGAGCTATAAGTATCCCACGCTTGATTTGCTTGAAAACTACGGAACTAATAAGATAAACGTAGATGCCACTGAGCTTGAAGCCAACAAGAACAAAATTGTAGAAACGCTCAATCACTATAACATTGAAATTGATAAGATAAAGGCAACCATTGGCCCAACGGTTACTTTATATGAGATAATTCCAGCACCTGGCGTACGTATATCAAAAATTAAAAACCTGGAAGACGATATTGCATTGAGTCTGGCGGCATTGGGCATACGTATTATTGCGCCAATGCCTGGTAAGGGTACGATAGGAATTGAAGTGCCAAACCAGCATCCTGAGATGGTGTCAATGCGTTCGGTGTTGGCAACTGAGAAGTTTCAAAACACAACGATGGATTTACCAATTGCATTAGGTAAAACTATATCAAATGAAGTGTTTGTAGCTGACTTGGCTAAAATGCCTCACTTGTTGGTTGCAGGTGCAACCGGACAGGGTAAATCAGTAGGTATAAATGCTATATTGGTTTCGCTGCTTTACAAACGTCATCCATCTGAGCTTAAATTTGTAATGGTTGACCCTAAAAAGGTGGAGTTGACCTTATTTAGAAAGATAGAACGCCATTTTTTGGCAAAACTTCCTGATGAAGCCGATGCCATTATTACCGACACTAAAAAGGTAATTAACACGCTGAATTCATTGTGTATTGAAATGGATCAGCGCTACGACTTGCTTAAGGATGCACAGGTGCGTAACCTGAAGGAATACAACGGTAAATTCGTAAACCGTAAACTTAACCCGGAAAATGGACATAGATTTTTACCTTTCATTGTTTTGGTTGTTGACGAGTTTGCCGATCTGATGATGACTGCGGGTAAAGAAGTTGAGATGCCTATAGCCCGGCTGGCACAGTTGGCACGTGCAGTAGGTATTCACCTGGTGATTGCTACTCAGCGTCCATCTGTAAACATCATAACAGGTACAATTAAAGCTAACTTCCCTGCTCGCTTAGCGTTCAGGGTGTTATCAAAAATAGATTCACGCACCATTTTAGATGCCGGAGGCGCCGATCAGCTGATTGGGCGTGGTGATATGCTATTAGCCACAGGAAGTGATTTGATACGCATTCAATGTGCTTTTGTTGATACGCCTGAAGTAGAGAAGATATCTGACCACATAGGCAATCAACGCGGTTATCCAAGTGCAATGCTGCTTCCGGAATACGTTGGAGAAGGGGAGGTGAGCGCACCCAAAGACTTTGACCCTAACGATCGTGACCCTATGTTTGAAGACGCAGCACGCCTTATTGTGTTGCACCAGCAAGGATCTACTTCACTTATACAACGCAAAATGAAATTAGGCTACAACCGCGCAGGTCGTATAATAGATCAGTTGGAAGCAGCGGGTATAGTTGGTCCGTTTGAAGGAAGTAAAGCTCGTGAGGTTTTATATCCTGATGAATACAGCCTTGAACGTCATTTAGAAGAACTTCAAAAATCTTCCGGTAATTAAACCATCCCCGCAAAATCTTGTTCTAAGCTTTAATTAAACGTATATATAACGTATGTTACCGTTACTTGCTTTTTGCAGGTGCCTATTAAAATTATGAAAAAAGCTTTCACCGGACTATGCCTTCTTTTGGCAGTCTCTATAAATTCTTACGCTCAAAAAGATGCTGATGCTAAGGTTATATTGAATGATGTAAGTAAAAAATATCGTTCATATAATACAGTAAAAAGTGATTTTACTTTGGCTATATCAAATCCTCAGGAAGGCGTAAATCAGGTGCAAAATGGTGTACTTATTACCCAGCCAAAAGCTAATAAGTACCGATTAAATATTTTTTCTAATGCTGCAAAAAAGGAAATCCTTCAGGAAATTGTAAGTGATGGTAAAACGCAGTGGACTTACATGCCAAAACAAAAGGAAGTCCAAGTGAATGATGCCAGTACAGCTGAAGGCCTAAACCCGGCCCAAATTTTTACGATATATGAAAAAGGGTATAAATATATATATGCAGGGCTACGAAAGCAATCAGGAAAACAATACCAGGTAATTGATCTTACACCCACCGACGCAAAGCAAAGCATTTTCAAAATCAGATTGCTGATAGACAAGCTCAAAAAGCAAATCTACAGTGCTCAGTTATTCGATAAAAATGGCAGCCGTTATACGTACACCATCACGTCTTTAGTTGCTAACACTAATGCGGGTAGTGATACTTTTTCTTTCAATACAAAAGCTTATAAAGGGATTGAGGTTGTTGATTTAAGGTAGTTGACTTACCAGACTGTATTTGCGATTCAAAAATGCATCACTTTGTGTCAAAAAACTTTGGGCGTCCTATTTAAATAGTTAGCAAAGAAGGGATTTTTAAAAATTTTTTCCACTAAAAGGTCAGCACCATATTTTGACACGTGTTGGTTGTCAGTCATATACGGGACTAGGTTTTTTGACAGAAATGGTAATGAGTCCTTTTTATTAATAATATCAATATAACGGTCACGAAACTCCTTTTTTAGACGATTATTCACTTCATAGTCTTTTTCGATGAGATAATCATTACGCGAATTGCTTTGATCTCTATATTCTCGGGCTGCAATCATTGGAAATGAATTTTCATAAGTCTCCGTCTGACCAATAATCAATATACGGGGATTATATTTGCTTATATAATTTATTGTCTCATTTATACCTTTTATAAGAGTGTCTAAATTTTTTACTTTCTTGTAACCTGCCCAATTTGCTGTAATTAAAATTAAGTCTAATGATCGAGCATTTTTTGGTATAAAGTCAGAATACATATAGTTTATAAGAGATCGCGAATTGGCATTCGTTTGTTGATAGTCATTAATCAAAGGCAACGTAGCTGAAGCTGTTGCTTGTAAAAAATTTACGTTATTTCTTTTGCCCATTTCATTGAACGATTGAGCAAGTTGGCCCATGTGGCTGTCGCCTATCAACAAGACATTTTTTGTTGCTGGTATATTACAAAGACATATCTTTTTGTTGAAGTTTGAAATGCTCTCCACATGGCACGTATCCTCTCGATATTGTTTTTTTCGCTTTTCAATATTCTGGCTTTGGTAATCAGCGATGGCAATAGTTTCTTTTTTAAATAAAACTGTATTTGAATCGATTTTGCTTAGTGATGCTGTAGTTATTAATATGATGGCAGTATATATAAGAAGCCGTAGGTTATTTTTAAAACGAATGCTTTCAATGTATTTGTAAGATAAAAATCCCGCTAAAAGAGAAGATGTAATATAGATCAGGACTGTAAATGGAGAAAGCTTAATGAACAAGTATTGACCAACCACAAATATTGGCCAATGCCATAGGTATACAGAATAAGATATAGATCCAAAAGTTTGAAAGACTACCTGTTTTAGAAAACGAAAGTCTTCATTTGTGACAAGTAATAGGTAAGTTGCTGCAACAGGAATTACCGTCAACGAATTAGGCCAGGCACTGGATGGACTAATTAGTACGTAGCTTAGTAAAATTGTTAAGTAGCTAAGAATTGATATTATGGTGTTGACGTTTTGATTCCATAGTTTTTTTTTATCAAATAGGAAAGCAATTCCCCCAATTAGCATTTCCCATGCTCTTGTAGGTAAAAGATAAAAAGTTGCGGTAGGATTTCGATTTGATAAGTACCAACAAAGTAAGAACGACGATAAGGTTAGTGTGATAATTATGCTCTTTACGGCAGTCAGCTTATACTTAAATTTGTAAAATAATGAAACTATGATTGGAAAGATCAAATAAAACTGCCATTCAACAGATAGAGACCAAGTGTGAAGGAAAATATTATAGTCTGACGATGGAGCGAAGTAATTAATTTCACGCCAGTATACTATGTTAGATATGAAGATTGCACTACTTGCAGCGTACCTTTGAATATTTTTATAGTCATCTGGAAAATATACAAAAAAACCAACGACAGTCACTACGGTTAGCATCGCCAGTAAGGCTGGAACAATTCTTTGAAACCTCTTTTTGTAAAAGTCTAATAAAGAAAAACTACCTTTCTCCAAGGAAGTAATTATAATTTTTGTCATCAGGTAGCCTGAGATGACAAAAAAGATATCAACACCTACAAAGCCGCCTTGAAAAAATTTAACTTTATAGTGGAATAAAACAACACCTATGATTGCTATAGCCCTTAAGGCGTTAATGTCATAGCGAAACGTGCTGGTTGAGGCAGATGAAGTCATGAATGAGAATGATAGTCTGTAAATATAACTATCTGGAATCATCCAATAAACTATATTTTTCAAACTAATGGCTTCATTGGAATGTAATTATTGCAATGAAACTAACTTATCTAAACAATATCCTAATTTTCCCCAAACAGTCCGTGTCTTAGCTCCGCTGATATTTCATCGGTTATGCGCACAATATCCTGTGCATTGTTAGTGTTGTTCAAAACAATTTTATGACAGCTTTCTCGGTAAGGTAATAAGTATTCTTGATAAGCAGGTACAACATGATTATGCCACTTGTAAAGAACGTCATCATTTGAGTATCCGCGCTCATTTAAGTCACGTTTTAAACGTCTTTGCAGAGCTACATCTTCGTCAGTATCTAAAAATATTTTCAGATTTAAGCTATCTGCAATTTGTTTAAAGTGTAGTATAAACAAGCCTTCAACAATCAATATGGGCGCCGGCTTTATCTCAAGCGTTTTAGGGACAGCATTTGGATTGTTAAATGTATATTCCTGTTTAATAATCGGCTCGTAATTTATTAAGCTCTGAACATCTGCAAGAAAATGATCACTATCAATTGTTGCAGGTAAATCAAAGTTGTATAGCTTGTTTTCTTCAGGCGTCATGTTGTGTGCCACAGGGATATAATAGTCATCCTGTGATACAAGGCATACTTCTTCGGCCGAAAAGTGTTCAAGAAAACATTTTAAAAAAAAGGTCTTGCCAGATCCGCTTCCTCCGGCAATACCAATTATATACGGCTTATTCTTGCTCATTAGGCATTCCGTAGCTAATATTTACATGGAACCGTTTATCCAGCGAACCTAGCGCGTCTGCCGCACTTTTGGTAAGCACAATTATCACGTCCTTTGTCATCTCATTATCGGTGAACCTACCAACTACTTTGGCATAAGTAGTTCGGTTAGTCATGGGATTGGTTATTTTCAATACGGTTCCAACCGGAGCGGTGCGATGCAGTACCAGCTTTTTATTAGGATCAAGTCCTAGTCCAGCATCATCTATAAATGTGGCAACTCCTTTTTCATTACGCTCGGTCAGGCCGTAACGGTTGGCAGGCAGGCGGCGCTCCACTGAAACAGAGTCATTGGCTGCTACTGTTGTTGAATCGCGTTTAGCTGAATCGATGGCAGGGTTTGCAACAGCCGGAGCTTGTGACTGTGTAACCGCAACAGGGGTTGAGGTTACAGCTTTTATTTTTAAAATTTGACCAGGTTGAAGTGCATTTGAGGTCAGGTTATTCTGGCTCATTATATCTTCTACCCGCACGTTAAATCTTTTCGAAATGGCGTATAAAGTTTCACCGGGAGAAACCTTGTATTCTGTTAATTGATTACCGCCTGAAGCTGCAGATGTACTTGTACTTACGCTAGGAGCTGGTGTATTGCCAGAGTTTACAAAAGGCAAGTCGGTTGGAACCTTTATTACTTTACCAACTCGCAGTGATGTGTTACTGTTAAATTGAATTACAGCAGCTGGCTTAACGTTATAACGGCGACCCACGGAGTAATAATTGTCTTTCGGGTCAAGTTTATGAAGGATAACCTTCTTTCCGTCAAGGTTTTCCACCCCTATAGAATCGAGCGGCGAATGCGCCAAAACCGGTGTAGCTAAGCACGAGATGATGCTACCCAGAAAAATTAATTTAAAAGTCATGTTAAAACCTTGTCAGCTTAAATTAAGTACCTTAATCTCCACCTTATCTTTTAAATAAATAAGCTGGTTACGGTATAAAACAAACGCCTCGGGTTGTAATTTTTGTATATTGGTATTCAATATATCCTCAAAAATTAGAACGCCGTCTTTAACAAGGTATAAACTTTGTTTAAGCTGGCCGGCCCAAAGCGAGTGCAAAGATACAATTATCCAGTTATTGTATTCCAGATAATGAACATTGTTATGATTAGACTCTGACGGCAACTTTGGTAAATTTGCAGGCATCGGAATGGTTTGCGGTACGATAATCTGGTTATCAACAACAAGGTCATCATTAGAATTAAATTTGCGCAAAGCTACTCCGTTATCAATATTTAAGAGCGAGTATGTTGCAGGTTGAAAGCGACTGTCAAAAACAATAGGTCCGTTTGAGCTTAAATGATCAAAGGTTAAATTGAAGTTATACCATAGCAATTTGCCTGTTGCAGCCTCAATAGCTGTTAAACCCTTATGAGCTGGACTGGCCGTGTTTTCATAAAAGTGTAATAAGAGCACGCCATTGTAAGCGGTTTCTATACCAGTTAACCATTTCTCGTCTACAGTGTAATTTTTGAAATTTGTCTTCCCGTTCTTAAGATCAATAGAAGCAAAGCTTACAGCCCTATCTTCAATATTTCGTATCTCGGCAAGTAATGTATGGGTAACATAATCTACCTCCATACGCCATACTTCACCTGCGAAATGTTCGGCAACCAAAAGCTTGAAAGTGCTCATGCTTTAAAATTAGAATTTTTATTTAAATGAGATTGAAATGTTGGCTACTTTCAAACACTTCACTTAGGTTTGTGTTGAAAGATACACTTACAAATACTATACTATGGACGCAAAAGAAATAAGTTTGAACGAACAGGAGGTGAAGCCTGTAGTTGATCATTTAAATGAGTTATTAGCTAACTACCATATACATTACCAAAAATTACGTGGCTGCCACTGGAATGTTAAAGGACCAAGCTTTTTTACCTTACACGTTAAGTTTGAAGAATTATACACAGAAGCGCTTACTTTTATTGATGAGCTTGCCGAGCGCATTTTGACCTTGGGAAAGCCACCGTACAGCACTTTTGCCGAGTACATTCAAACCTCGCAAATAATAGAGATAAATACCATTGGTATGAAAGATACTGATATGGTAAAAGCACTTATTGCTGACATGGCAGCGTTGATTGAAATGGAGCGTAATATACTTGACATTACATCTGACGCGGGCGACGATGGTACTAACGATATGATCAATCGTTTTATGCAGTATAAAGAGAAAAACACCTGGATGCTACGTTCATTTGTGAACGAAGATTAATTCCAGCTTTCCTTATTGTAAAGCCGTGGCAATGCTCACGGCTTTTTTTGTTTATTAAGATGAATGTTTTTTTCGCCCCAATTTTGTCGCGTATAGCCAGTATACACTTTACAAACTTGTGCTAAATTTGAGAATATTACAGACTCAAAAAAGATGGAAACAAGCAGTAAAGACCCAATAGTAATCAAGGCAAACATAAATGCTCCGATAAAAAAAAGTGTGGGAGTTTTGGAATCATCCGTCGCATATAACAAGTTGGGCGTTTGCATCTGATGATTGGCATGCACCTCACGCCGAAAACGACTTGCGTACAGGCGGTTCTTTTAAAACAACTATGGCCGCAAAAGATGGTAGCTTCAGTTTTGATTTTGGCGGAAAGTATGATCGTGTTGAAGACTTTAAAAGCATTGCTTACACCATAGATGACGGGCGTAAGGTTGCAATTTTATTTGAAGAAAGTGATGGGCAAACCATAGTCACAGAAACATTCGAACCGGAAGATTCAAACCCTATTCAAATGCAACAGGATGGTTGGCAAGCAATTTTAAACAACTTTAAAAAATATACGGAGAGTAAGTAAAAAAAAAGCAAAAGGCCTCCCGGTTCAAATAGGAGGCCTTTTGCTTTATTTGATAATGATGCTAAATTCATCATCGAGTGATGCAGGTTCTTTTATGTCGCCTGTTTTATGTGGCAAACTAAAATACTGTCCGGATAGAATTAGCTGATCATTTATTTTTTCAATGGCTATTTTAAGAAAGCCGTGACGGTTATCGCAGTAATTCATGAGTTTCACGTTTTTGAATACTTCGCTTTGGTTAGTAAAACGTTCATCATCTACCTGAGCAATTGCATGTAACTCGTCAAAACCGCCTGAGCCGCCAACTATATAGGGTACTTCTTTGCCATCACTATACGTTTTGCTGAAGCGTTGATAATTATGCACATGCCCGCTAAATACAATATTGGGTTTAACACCGGTTTCAGTAAATGCAGTTTCTAAAAAGTTGATCATGGCAAGGCTTGAGCCATGATTGATATCGGCAGAGTAGGGGGCGTGATGTATGCAAATGATGATTGCTTTTGCTGGCCTTTCACTACCAGCCCGCTTCAATTCCTCAATAAACCACGCGCGTTGTTCATCGGTAATAATACCAAATTTAGGCACATTACTGTGCAAGCCAATGATGTTGGCCAACGGTGTAATTAACGTCCAATAGGTATTGGGTTGCGTGTTGCTCTTCCACTTTACATCGTTGCTAAATGGCACTATATGCTCTTGCGCCGAGCAAAAAACCTGCTTAAACGCATCAAGACTTTGGTATGGCGTTTTACTTTCGGCGTTTACGTCGGTATCATGGTTGCCGGCAATAGCGAAAACCGGAGCAGGATAGTTGCGGTATGGATTAAAAAACTGGTCGTAATAGCGATCAGCTTCTCCGTGATGATAAACCACATCGCCCAAATGAAACAAAAAAAGCGGTTTATCTTCAGGTGACTCTGCCTCGATAAACTGCGTTATCATTTCCTCGGCAACCTCACGTTGAAAGGCCGGGTTACGCACACTTCCGGTGTCGCCAACCATCTGAAAAACAATTTTTTGATCAGATACAGCAGAAACTTTATCAGTAAGCGGCAAGTGGTAAGGGTAATTACCAACCGGTGCAGGCAGCAACTTAAATTTGTGGCTATCGTCGGGTTGATTCAGTTTTATAACCGGTGTAGAATGTTTGGTAGTTGTAAATTCGGTCATCAGCAAAAATACGTGTTTTATATTAAACGAAGGTTAACATTGCGTGTTGACAATTTAGCATCAAAACGTTAATATTACTTTCGAAAGCCTAAACACAAGTTTGCCTTATGAAAAAAATATTTTTGTTATTTGCCATTTTTGCTTTTGCGGGTTTGGTTGCAAAAGCCCAACAGTTAACGGTGGCTTCGTATAATTTACGTTTTGATACTAAAAACGATACAGGTAACTTATGGAAAGACCGTGCACCGGTTGTAGCCAACCTTATAAGGTTTCATGATTTTGATGTATTTGGTACACAGGAAGCATTAGAAAACCAGTTAGCAGATATAACTAAAACGTTACCTCAATATCAGCGATATGGTGTTGGCAGAGACGATGGAAAAGAAAAGGGCGAACACTCAGCCATATTTTTTAAAAAAGACAAATTTAAATTGTTGGCCAAAGGAGATTTTTGGCTGTCACAAACACCGCAAAAGCCATCATTAGGTTGGGATGCTAGATGCTGTAACCGTCTATGCTCATGGGTGTATTTGCAGGATGTTGGTTCGGGCAAAAAGTTTTACTTCTTTAATGTGCATTATGATCATGAGGGCAAAGTTGCGCGCGAAGAAAGCAGCAAACTTATACTGCAGCAAATAAAATCAATAGCCGGCAACAGCAACGTTATATTAACCGGAGATTTTAACGGCGATCACACCAGTACCTGGTATCAGCGTATAGCTGATTCTAAATTGCTTGAAGATACCTACCGCAAAGTGCAATTTCCTTATGTAAATAACGGAACGTACAACGGTTTTGGCAGCAATCTTGAAAGCATGGAAATTATAGATCATATATTTACCTCGCCTGCAGTTAAGGTAAAAAGCTGGGGTGTGCTTACTGATAGCTATCAGGGCAAATATCCTTCAGATCATTTTCCGGTTGAGGCTAAAATAACAATGTAGGTGTTATTTAACGCGCCTTATTTTTATCCTGCCGCTTTTTATCAGCTCCTTTTCCCGTTTGGTAAAAGCTCCGCGTCCGCCAAAGTCCTGCACCCAGTAGGTGTCATGTTCGGCAATACCAATTTCTGTAAAATCGCGGTTCATTAAGTTCATACAATGGCGCGGACTTTTGAACCAACCCTCATTAACCTCGGCAATGCTGGTTTGCCCTTGGGCAATGTTTTCACCTATGGCAAAACTTTTATAGCCATCGTAAGTGTAGCCTGCATTGGTAATACGAGCCTCAATTGAGCGGCCGTCTCGGCTGTTATGGCTAAAGTAGTTGTTACGGGCCATATCACGTGCATGGCCTGCTGCAGCGGCGGCTAAATCATCATTCCAAACTAATGGTGCAACCTGAGGCATGTTAGTTGTGCCGCACTTGCAACCCTGTTTTCGTATTTTGTTTATGCGCGTTAGAAATTCATTCTTAAATTTTGAGCTTATGCTTTGTGCCTGGCTAGGCATAAGCAAGCTGCTCACAATCAGCATAAAAAATAAATTAATCAAAAATCTACCCATAGCAGTTTTTAAGACTGAAATCTTAAGTTTTGGTTTAGCTTAATGCGATATTTTTTTAACTCCATTTTTCAGGAATTTATTTTTTCATTCAAAATTTTAATGTGTTAAGATACTTTTATGTAAATGTAATTTTATTGAAACCACGGTTGTATTTTTGACGTCTAAAGAGAAATATAAACATCTATCTATCATTTAGTTTCAGCCTAAAAATGTTTACTCTTAATAAGTTTATTATCGCATTTTCAGCAGTTGGTTTTGCCGGCATCTTTCTAATAATTTACATCATGAGTCGCCAGCATAATAAGGTAACCAGCATCATGAAGCAGAATAAAAACGTGGCGCCGTTACTGCTTCAAAAATCAACTTTGAATAAATTTAATACTATACGTACAAAGCTTCCCCATTCATCACACCCCGAGCATGAGCGTTATAAAAATAAGCTTGATGAATTGGTGTGCCTGTATAAGAACGAAAGCATTTGCATAAAAAAATACAATCACGGCTTAGATCAGTTAATGCGGCAACTGAATAATGTGAAAAAGTAATTTGCCTTGTCTATAATTTTATATGTTTGTTTGCAATAAGTAACGTAATTGCAAATAAAGCATATCTATGTCTGACGACGCGGTTATTAAACGCCTAAAAGTAATTGTAAAAGAACATGGCGGCCAGTTAGGATTGGCCAAAGCCATTGAGGTTGACCAGGGTTTTATAAGCAAGGTTATTAACCGCAAGCAGGAAATCAGCTATTATCTTATTCGCAAACTGTGCTTTCAGCTAAAGTACTCTCCCGAGTGGCTTATTTTAGGAAGCGGCGAAAAAAAGGTAACTAAAACAGAATCGCCTAAGCTGATTACCGAAATACAAATGCTGCGTACAGAAGTTGATATTTTGCATGCCCGCATGAAAACGTACGAAATTCAGCTGAATGAAATGCGCCGTCAGGACGAGCAGCATACAAAGGCAGGTTAAGTATCTCTTCAGCGGCTCTCAAATTATTAATTACCTTTGCCGCCTCTATGGTAACTTCATTCGAGGCTTCACTCCAAACTATTTCGGTACATCATGTTGGCAATCCGCTGCAGGATGAACGCTATGCACTTTCTGATGCGCCTATTGAACTTAAAGATGAGATTATACCGCGCTTGCTTATGCAGTATTTTCTATCTCCGTTTGAAAAAACGAACGAAGTTTACCATCTGATGCATCCGGGCGACGATTTACATCTGAACGAAATACATTATTACTGCACAGATATTTTTGAAGACAAGAAGCGCTTTCACGAGCTTTCGCAGCAAATTGCCAAGCATTTGTATAGCACATCAGGGCATCCAAAAATTAAGGCAGGCGAGGTTTATATTGGCTATTTTACCAATGTGCAGCTGGAGGGCGAACTGCTTGATGCCATAGGAATATTCAAATCTGAAAATAAGGAAACGTTTCTGAAAGTATATCCGCAGGAAGGGGGCTTTGGTTTGGATTATGAAGAAAATGCCATTAATATTAATAAGCTTGACAAAGGCTGTTTGATTTTCAATGTGCAGAAGGAAGATGGTTACAAAGTGGTAGCTATTGATCAAACCAACCGTAGCAATGATGCCGTTTATTGGAAGGACGATTTCCTGAAGCTTAAGGTTCGTAACGATAACTTTAATCAAACCAATAACACACTCAGCATTTATAAAAATTTTGTAACACAAAAGCTCGACGATGAATTTGAGATGAGCAAAGCAGATAAAATTGACCTGCTTAACCGCTCGATGAAGTATTTTAAGGAGAAAGATACATTTGAGATGGATGAATTTGCGGGCGAGGTGTTGGGCAATGATCAAGCTATTGAATCGTTCAAAAATTACAAAAATCAGTATGAGGAAGAGTACGATACCCGCATACCCGACTCGTTTGAAATTTCAGACAATGCTGTAAAAAAGCAGGCACGTGTATACAAAAGTGTTTTAAAGCTCGACCGTAACTTCCATATATATATTCATGGTGATAAAGATTTGATTGAAAAAGGGTTTGACGATGCCAAGGCCATGAATTACTATAAAGTTTATTTTAAGGAGGAAGAGTAGAGGATAGACATCTAATTGGTTATGCTGTAGTTATCTATAAATCAATTATAGAATGTCAACACGGTGCAGTCATATTACAAAGGCGAGATGCCGGAACCAGTTAACCATAACTTATTAGGTTTATAATAAAACTCTCAGCTAAAATCCTTTAATTAGCTTCCTTTTACATTCAACCAATTATGAAAAAGCTTATACCTTCAATATGCCTGACCCTGGCATGTTTTTATGCTAACGCACAAACCAAAACAATGAAATGGTTTAACCAACCTAAACAATGGAGCGGTAATGCTCAAAAATTAACTTTTACCGTTGATCCGGGTACTGATTACTGGCGTATTACCCATTATGATTTTATTCGTGATTCGGGGCCGTTTTATTATCAGGAAACCGAAGGTGATTTTGAAGCTACTGTAAAAGTTACGGGCAGTTATCAAGAGTTGTTTCACCAGGCCGGTTTAATGGTGCGTATAGATAACAAGAACTGGATTAAAACCGGCATTGAGTATGTTGACGGTGTACAAAATGTAAGTGCCGTGGTTACGCGTGAGGTGTCTGACTGGTCGGTTGTGCCACGTACAGATAGCCCTAAATCAATATGGCTGAAATTACTACGCAAAGGCGATTACGTGCAAATAGAATACTCTTTTGATAGTAAAACTTTTAAAATGCTGCGCTTAGCGTACTTCCCGCCTAAGGTGAAAGCTCAGATTGGTGTGGTTGCCGCTGCACCGGGCAAAAAAAGTTTCCCTGTAGTATTTGAAAACTTCGTGGTAAAAGCGGTTAAATAGCCGATACTACAATTTTACTCCAGCCAATAAATTATCCAGTCCCCACCGTTCTTCAATACCCAAACCAAATAAAGCGAAATCATATTTTACCGGGTCGGCGGGGTCAAACTGGCGGAGGTGATCGGTAAGCTCGAGGGCCGTTTGCCAATCGGTTTGCTTGCGCGTTATCAGTTTAAGCTTGCGGGCTATACGGTCAACGTGTATATCACACGGACAAACTAAATCTGCCGGGCTAATACGGTTCCATATACCAAAATCAACCCCAGAATCATCTTTACGAACCATCCAGCGTAAAAACATGTTCAGGCGCTTACAGGTAGACTTTTGGGATGGTGATGATACGTGCTTTTTAGTACGATGCGGAAAATCCGGCAAGGAGAAGAAATACTTTCTAAAATGATTTAAGGCCTTCTGAGTGCCAGGCCCGGTATTATTTAACTCATAAGATTCATTATCATCTGAAATAAAAGAGTTTGTTACGCGAGGTAAGAACGCGTCTTCCAGCGAGTGATAATTACTATAGTGATGCTTGAAAAATTGTATGAAATACAGGGTATCAATATCATTAAAAGTACGGTGCTTAAAGCTCAGTAGCTTTTTGAGGTCAGGTTCCTGGTGATTGATGATGAAATCATAAGGAGCACCATCCATTAAAGCAATCAATTCGCGGCATTTTTTGATGATGGTTACGCGCTGTCCCCAAGCCAGGGTTGCCGCCCAAAAACCCATAATTTCAATGTCCTGCCTTAGCGTAAACTGATGAGGGATAACAATAGGATCGTTCTCAATAAAATTGGGGTGATTGTATTGGGCAACTTTGGAGTCAAGGAAGGCTTTAATGTCGGTAACCATAACTTAGAGTCAGGAAGCAAGAGCCAGGAGACAAGATTGCTCTGAAACTTTTGGAGAATCCTAGCTCTTGTTTCTTGGCTCCAGTTCTTTTTATGACAAAGCGTTCTTCAAATCTTCCAGTAAGTCTTCAATATCTTCTACTCCTACACTGATGCGTAAAAGATTATCAACCACGCCTACTTTCTCGCGCACTTCCTTGGGTATAGAGCCATGGGTCATGGTGGCAGGATGATTGATTAGTGATTCAACACCACCTAATGATTCGGCCAACGTAAATACATTAAAATTAGAGGCAATGCGGAAGGTTTCGTCAAGCCCGGCATCTTTAAGCACGATGGAGATCATGCCACCAAAATCGCGCATTTGCTTTTTGGCTACTTCGTGGTTAGGATGATCGGTAAAGCCCGGCCAGTATATTTTTTCAACCTTTGGATGTAACTTTAAAAACTCAGCAACGGCACGGCCGTTTTCGCAATGGGCTTTCATGCGCAGGTGCAGGGTTTTAATGCCACGCAATGCTAAAAAGCTGTCCATTGGGCCAGGAGTAGCACCACAGGCATTATAAATGAACCAAAGGCGTTTGTACAAGTCCTCGTCGTTCATCATCAAAGCACCCATAACCAAATCAGAGTGACCGCCAATGTATTTGGTAACTGAATGCATTACTATATCTGCACCCAAATCCATTGGGTTTTGCAGGTAGGGGGACGCAAATGTATTGTCAACCACCAAGGTAAGCTCATGCTTTTTAGTGATTGCTGCAATGGCTTCAATATCTACAACCTGCATAGTTGGGTTGGTAGGCGTTTCTATCCAAACCAGCTTTGTGTTTTTGTTTACGTACTCCTCTATAATAGTCGGATCGCTCAGATCAAGGAAATGGAACGTGATGCCATAGCCTGCAAATATCTTGGTGAAAATGCGGTAGGAGCCACCATAAAGATCGTTACCGGTAATAACCTCATCTCCCGGAGAGAGCAACTTCATTACCGCATCAGTTGCGCCCATACCACTTGAAAAAGCCAGACCGTATTTAGCATTTTCTAAAGCGGCTAAACAGTCTTCCAATGCCTTGCGGGTAGGGTTGGTGCCACGCGAGTATTCATAACCCTTATTATCGCCCGGTGCAGCCTGTGCATAGGTTGATGTTTGATATATTGGCGTCATTACTGCGCCAGTAGTTGGATCGGGATGTTGCCCCGCATGTATCGCTTTGGTTCCGAATTTCATACCCCCAGCCCCCTGAACGGGGGACTCGTAGCTACTCCTATCCCTAAATAAGAGTAGTGTTTTAATAAAACATGCCCTTAGGGAAGGACTTTTAAAATATTAATTTTAAATAAGCTATCAACTCCTGCTCCCCCTTCAGGGGGGTGGGGGGTTAATATGCTCTTGCAAACAAAACCCTTTGCGTTGATGGTTTGCCTGTTAATATACACTTACCGTCTTCCTGTTTGTTGTTTAAAGGAATACAGCGAATGGTGGCTTTGGTTTCTTCTTTAATGCGTTGCTCAGTTTCAGGTGTACCGTCCCAATGTGCCGAAATAAAGCCTGGCTTTTCGTCTAACAGTCGTTTAAACTCCTCGTAGTCATTTACTTCAACAGTATTTTCGGCGCGGAAGTTAAATGCTTTATCGTAAATGTTTTTTTGTATTTGTTCAAGTAGTTGCTCAATATGATCAGCCAAACCCTCCTGATTTACAGTTTCTTTGGTTTTGGTGTCGCGACGGGCCAGTTCTACTGTTCCGTTTTGCATGTCGCGGCTGCCAATGGCTATACGCAAAGGCACGCCTTTCAATTCATATTCGGCAAATTTAAAGCCCGGGCGCTGGGTGTCACGGTCGTCAAATTTAATGGAAATTCCTTTGGCACGCAGCTCGGCACTTAAGCCTTTAATGTAAGTGCGAATGTTTTCCAACTCCTCATCGTGTTTATAAATTGGTACAGCAACAACCTGAATTGGAGCCAGTTTTGGAGGAAGTACTAAACCGGCATCATCAGAGTGGGTCATAATTAATGCGCCCATTAGGCGGGTTGATACCCCCCATGATGTTGCCCAAACATAATCCAGCTTGCCTTCTTTGCTGGTAAACTTCACATCAAATGCCTTGGCAAAGTTCTGCCCTAAAAAGTGCGATGTTCCTGCCTGTAAAGCTTTTCCGTCCTGCATTAAGGCTTCAATACAATAGGTATCCAATGCACCAGCAAAACGCTCATTAGCGGTTTTACGCCCTTTTACTACCGGTACGCTCATCCAGTTTTCAACAAAGTCAGCGTATACTTCCAGCATTTGTTCGGTTTCGGCAATAGCTTCTTCGGCAGTTGCGTGGGCAGTATGGCCTTCCTGCCATAAAAATTCACTGGTACGCAAAAACAGGCGTGTACGCATTTCCCAGCGCATTACGTTGGCCCATTGGTTAACCAGTATAGGCAAATCTCTGTAAGATTGTATCCAGCCGCGGTAGGTATTCCATATGATAGTTTCAGAGGTTGGACGAATAATTAATTCTTCTTCCAATTTTGCTTCCTCGTCAACAATAATCTGGCCTTCGCCATCGTTCTTTAAACGGTAATGCGTTACCACCGCACATTCTTTAGCAAACCCCTCAACGTGACTTGCCTCTTTTGAGAAGAAGGATTTTGGTATTAACAGCGGAAAATATGCGTTGCTGTGCCCGGTGTCTTTAAACATTTTATCAAGCGCGGCCTGCATTTTTTCCCATATGGAGTAGCCGTACGGCTTAATGATCATGCAGCCTCTTACCGGTGAGTATTCGGCAAGATCAGCTTTTATTACAAGGTCATTAAACCATTGCGAGTAATCTTCGTCTTTACTTATAATCCCCTTGCTCATATATACTTTGTGGAATGAATTTTGACTATTGAAATATGTAAGTTTGCTGCCAAATTTATAAATTAATTATGTTTTTAATCTTCAACTTTAAATATACCCTATAAAATGAAAAGGAACTTTTTGCACGCAGCCGTTCTTGTGAGTGCATTAGCCTTTGCTTCCTGCTCAACTACCAGTCAATTGGCATCCAGCGCAAAACAGGATGACGATGTGTACTTCAGTAAAGCAGAAGCCGGTGATGCACCTGTTTATCGTCAGGCAATAAGTGACGATGAGCGTTACGTGGCCACCAGTGGCGACGATGATGATTACTATTATTATGACAGTTATGCCTCGCGCATAAACCGTTTTGGTTATAATTCGCCATTTGATTATTATGGCGATTACTATTATGGCTATAATAACCCCTACGCATACAGTGCATTTGCCAGCCCCTACTATGGGTATGGTAACGGCTGGGGCGGCTATGGTGGCTGGGGACTGGGCGTTGGCCTAGGTTACGGTTATGGTAGCGGCTGGGGCTGGGGCGGTGGCTTAGGCTACAGTCCGTGGGGCTATGGCTACGGTGGCTGGGGCTCACCATATTCTTTTTGGGGAACGGGCTTAGGTTATGGTGGTGGTTATTGGGGAGGCTACTCGGCCTACAACAATCCAAATTACCGCAGCAGACCTAACCGTAACTTCAACGGATCGGGCTCTTACGGCAGCACAAGCGGCCGCAGGGTTGGTTACAGCGGCAATTATCCAAACGCGGGTAACTATCCGGGCCGAAGAGGCACTAACAGTGTAAACGGTAATGGCAATTCTGGCGCAAACGGAAGCTATGGCGGTCGTGTATCACGCGGCGCACGTGGCGAATCAAATCCACAGCCTGTTTATCGCCCAACTACTGTTGAAAGGCCAACTTACAATCCAGGTAACAGCGGCGGCAGCAGAGGCGGCGGCGGTGGTTACTCAGGTGGAGGCGGCGGCGGTGGCGGCGCACGTCCATCAAGACCATAAACATCTTATTGCACATTTAACATATGAAAATCAAATATTTATTAAGCGCACTTGCTACAGTAGCATTTGCTCAAAATAGCTTTGCACAATATGCGCAAGACGCGCTGAGGTTTTCAACCTTTCAGCCGGGCGCAACAGCACGCATTAGAGGTATAGGCAACGCCGGAACTGCAGTTGGCGGAGATTTAAGCTCGATAGGCAATAACCCGGCAGGCTTGGGTTTCTTTACCCGTTCTGAGTTTAGTTTTACACCTGAGTACAATGGTTCGAATGTGAAATCAAGTTATCTTGGTAATAACATGAGCGACAAACGCAGTGCTGTTAATTTAAGCAATGCATCCATTGTATTTCACTCGCGTGTAAATTCGGCTCGCGGAGCAGATAAAAGCAAAGGCCTTTTAAGTTTCAATTTTGGAGTAGGCTACAACCGTACCAATAATTTTTATGAAAATATTACTTACGGTGGTCAAAACGGCGGTAATTCTGTTGCAAATTACTACGCCAACCTAGCTAACTCAAACCGATTGCCTAATGAGGAGCTGCCTCAGGAAGGTACACTTCAAGGTATAGCTTATGATCAGCAATTAATTGATTTATACAATTCAAGCAATAGTTATCAAAGTAACGTGAGAGGTTCCGTTGCACAACTATCAAACACCATGCGCACAGGTGGACAATCAGAGTTTAACCTGGCCTTTGGTTTAAATAGTAGCAACAAAGTTTACATAGGTGGCTCGGTGGGTATCAGCAGCCTGCGTTATAATTCTATAAATACTTTTACCGAAACCGGAACGGCTTCATTATTTGAAAACGGTAATGATGTAAGCAGAAACTTTAATTCTGATTTCATACGCGATCAAAGCACTAGCGGTAGTGGTATCAATGTAAAGCTGGGTATGATTTTAAGACCGGTTGAATCGTTAAGAATAGGTGCATTATTTACTTCGCCTACATGGTATAACATTGATGATAGTTATTCAGAGGGCATCAGCACACAGTTTGATAACATCCGTCCTGTGAGTGACAGGCAGAACTACGACTTTTCTTACAACCTGCGTACACCTTTAAAACTAGCAGGTGGTTTGGCTTACTTCTTTGGTAAGTATGGTTTCATCAGCGGCGATGTTGAATACGTTGATTACTCAAGTGCCAAGCTATCATTTAACGGTGACAGAGATGATAACACAGAGATAAGAAGAGATTACAAATCGGTAGTAAACTCAAGAGTTGGTGCCGAGGCTCGTTTGGCTGATAGCTTCTTTTTACGTGGAGGCTACGGATTTATGGGTAACCCGTTGAAAAACGGTGGTGCGGATATGAATACCGTTAGTGGTGGTTTAGGTTACCGTTTCCAAAACTATTCTTTGGACGCAACTTATACTCACGTAAAAACATCAGGCACTGTGCGTCCTTATGATGTAGGGCCGGCAACGCCTATAGCAAACTTAAATAATCGTTTCAGCAACGTTTACCTTACTTTAGGTGTAAGGTTTTAATTAAAACGCATATAAATAACTAACAAAAGGGGGGCTCAGTAGAGTTCCCCTTTTGTTTTTGTAAACGAACTGTTTAAGGCGAACAATTACCCCCAGTGTATGTAGTCTATTTATTGGCTTAACAAATACAGTGTGCTATGGCATTGCTACCTGTTTTGCTAAGATTTAAAAATTTGTGATTATATGGCAGAATATGATTTTTATTTGATTGGGATAGGTTCATCAGCCGGTGGTTTTGATCCTTTAAAGGAGATCGTTAAAGCATTAACTACTGATGTTAAAGCGGCTGTAATTGTGATACAGCATATTCCGGCTCAAAAGCCAAGTAATCTTAATCATATTTTACAACGCATAACACCGCTTGATGTAATTGCTGTACAAAATGCAGAGCTTTTGGAGCCGGGAAAAATATACGTTATGGCCGAAGGAAAGCAATTTAAAATTAACGACGGTTATATATCTGTAGAAGAGCGTACTTCAGAAAGTAAAATTAACCGAACCATAGATCATTGTTTTAAAAGCATGGCTACTGAAGCCAAAAGCAAGAGTATCGGCGTTATTTTAAGTGGTGCCGGTTATGATGGGCTGGAGGGTGCAAAAGCAATTGAAGATGAGGATGGATTGGTGATAGTGCAAGATCCCATTACCGCACAATTTCCCTTAATGCCGCAAAGTTTGATAGCAAATGATCACCCCGATCATGTTTTGGAACCTAAAGCCATTGCACAAAAGCTGTTGGAATACATAGGCTGATCACATTAGCCCTTTGGTGGCCTGGTACAAGTGTGACTGTGAAAATGGTCTGTTTAAATAGATAAATACAACACCGGCGTAAGGTTTATAAATGTTATTATCATTTACTTTACTCCTCAAGCTGTACTCTGTTTGACGCTAATTGCACACTTATGACTTACTTTCAAAAGGTTGCTGAAAACCAGACCTCAAATTCGTCCGATGCCCACCTGAGGTTTACCCTCAAGTTTTGGATATTGAGCATTGTTTTTCTACTCTTATCCGCCACATCCGTTTCAGCATTTACATTTTATGTGGGTACCAATGGCAACGATAAGTTTTCAGGCAAACTGGCTCACCCAAACGCACAAAATACTGATGGACCTTTTGCAACATTGACAGCTGCGCGCAACGCAATAAGGAAAATGAGGCAAAGTAAGCCCACCGAAGCCTTCATAGTTGAAATAGCCGCAGGTACTTATTACTTAAACGAACCCTTTGTATTGCTGCCCGAAGACTCAGGAACGGCAGCTGCTCCGGTAAATTATAGGTCAACTGGCGGTGCAGTTTTTGTCGGCGGAATGCCGGTTAACAATTTTCAAGTTAAAAACGGTTTATGGGTTGCCAGGCTGCCCGCTTTGTTAGCTAAACATGGTTTTGAGCAACTGTATGTTGACGGTGAGCGGGCAGTTAGGGCAAAATCACCTAACAATGGCTTTTTCGCTCCCAAAAAAGTTGTTGAAACTGTAATTGAAAAAGGTAGCGATAGAGTAGCAGCCAAGGCCACCCAAAAAGTGTATGTTAAAGGAAATGATGCCGGATGGCTCAAATTCATTAAAAAGGAAGAGATTAATAAAGTAGTCCTCACGTTTTACCATAAGTGGGATAATACCCGTAAGTACATTGATAGTCTTAACCTGACTGATTCCAGCATCACTGTAAGGGGACAAGGCATGAAATCATGGAACCCGCTAAATGATAAAACGCAATATATTGCTGAAAACTTTAAAGCAGCTTTGGATACCGCCGGTGAGTGGTTGTTAGAACAGTCGGGCACCTTGTATTACAAACCCTTACCTGGGCAAACCATCCAAAACACAACAGTCCTGGCGCCGTTGACTCAGCAGTTACTAGTTATAAAAGGTGCATCAGCAACGCAAAGCGTAAGTTTCATCAATTTTGAAAACATTGCTTTCAAAGTCTCAGGTTATCAGTTGCCCGCATCGGGCCAGGAACCGGTTCAGGCAGCAGCTCCTGTTGAAGCCGCCGTAATGATAGATTATGCAAACAATGTCAACTTTAAAAATTGCGAAATTGCAAATACTGGTGCAAATGGTATTTGGTACAGGGAAGGTTGCAATAATAGCACTGTGAGCGAATGTTATTTACACGATTTAGGTGCAGGTGGTATTAAGTTAGGCGCTCTGAAATTAAGTGCAGACACTGCAGAAATAACAAATCACATCACTATTGATAACAATATAATAAATTCAGGTGGTTACACTTTTCCATGTGCTGCAGGCATAGCGGTCTTTCATGCATTCAAAAACAAAATTACCCATAATAATATTTCTGATTTTAGGTACAGCGGCATATCAGTAGGATGGGTATGGGGTTATAAACCCAGCGTTACTCACCACAATACAATAAGTTATAATCATATTCATCATTTGGGCTGGGGCGAGTTGAGTGATATGGGCGGCATTTACACGCTTGGCCCATCGCCCGGTACGCAAATAACCAATAATGTTATTCATCATATTTACTCCCGCACCTACGGCGGTTGGGGATTATATACTGACGAAGGATCAAGCGATATTCTATTAGAGAATAATTTGGTTTATGATACCAAAAGTGCAGGTTTTCATCAGCACTACGGCAAGAACAACATAATTCAAAATAATATTTTTGCAATGGGCATTGAATCTCAGTTGCAAATGAGCCGCGCAGAAACGCATCAATCTTTTACCCTTAAACGTAATATCATCTATTATAAGCAAGGCGAATTATTCAAAACAAACTCTAAAAAGTATTGGGAAAACGCTGTTACTGCTGTAGACTCAAACATTTACTGGAATGCCTCAGCCCGGCAACCTAATTTTCCTTTTGGAGGATTGGAAGGATGGAGGAAGTCCGGGCATGATCAGCACTCATCCATTGCCGACCCAGGTTTTGTTGATGCTGAGCACTTCAACTTTAGTATACGCAATACAGAGGTAATTAAGCAAATTGGGTTTAAGCCGTTTGATTATAATAATTCAGGCGTGTATGGAAACAAAGCATGGTTAGATAAAGCTATGCTACCTAAAGCAAAACTGGCATCATTTGATGAGCTTATGCAAAGCACCAATAAGGTGTTTTCGGAGCACTAAACTTGTTAGTTGCTCCAAACGCGTTAAAAGATGAATTGGAAGACTTTGCTATACACGATTTAGAAACATTTGCGTTAGAGCCTGCAACATGTGGGTAAGTATTTTATTGGGTAGGTTACGACCTTAGCACAGGCTCTGCCTATCAAAATAAGTGTTGGTTGTACTTGAGTTTGATTGCAATGGCCGATACCGCTTACCAGCAGTATCGGCTTACTTTTTATACCTAAATTATAAACCTGTGTTTAAAACAAAAGCTTCGTTATTTTTACCACTCATCTTATGGATGGCCTTCACACTGAGAACAGCAGCCCAGTCATCTAAAGCTCAGTATATATTAGATATGGTGCACAACAACCCCGGCGAGGAGCTTACCGTATCTGCATTTAACAATCCTGCCTACCTGCAAAAAAACGGCTACAACGGACAAGTATTTAACGATTTTACCTTCGCTCACGCAGCTATCACCTTTGATAAACTGAATCCCGATATATTTCCCTTTGGCAGTGTAGCGCGCGAGTGGGTTAACAACGCAGCAAATAAGGTTAAGGCAAATATTCAGAAAGCGCACAAGGCAGGTATGAAGGCTTACTACTTTACGGACATCATTGTGCTGCCCAAAAAACTGGTTGAGTTGTATAGAAATGATATTTGCGATGCAAACGGCAAGATTTCGTTTAAGCGTCCTAAAACAATTGATATACACCGGTTAATGCTTAATGAACTTTTTGATACCTTTCCTGATTTAGATGGTTTGGTTATACGTACCGGTGAAACGTACTTAAATAATGTCCCTTATCACACCGGCAATAATCCCATTACCCAGGGCGAAGCCAGCCATGTTAAGTTACTTAATTTATTGAGAGAGGAAGTATGTGTAAAGCGGCACAAGAAGATTTTTTACCGTACCTGGTCGTTCGGTGGCATGCATGACGATCCGCAGTATTACCTCAATGTTGTAAATCAAATCAATACTCATCCCAACTTGGTTTTTATGGTTAAACACACCAAAGGTGACTATCACCGCACCTTTGACTTTAACCCAACGCTTATGAAGGGCCGGCATAAACAGGTAGTGGAAGTACAATGCCAGCGCGAGTACGAGGGTAAAGGTGCTTATCCAAATTATGTGATGAACGGTGTTATAAGCGGGTTTGAGGAGTACAACGTCAATAGGCCGCAAAAAGAATTTAAAAGTTTAAATGATATAAGGCATCATCCGAATTTTGCCGGAGTATGGTCGTGGTCGCGCGGGGGAGGCTGGGTAGGCCCGTACATTGCCAATGAGTTTTGGTGCAGGCTGAATGCCTATGTACTTAGTCACTGGGCCGGCAATACCAGCCAAACCGAAGATCAGGTGTTCAAGCAATTTATGATAGAAAATGGAATGAGCCAATCCTCACATTCCGCTTTTCGCCAGCTATGCCTGCTATCGGCCAGGGCAGTGCTTCGGGGACATGACTCGGCCATGCCAACGTTTAATAGTGAATGGGTATGGTGGATGCGCGACGAGTTTTTAGCTGGTTCTGCTCCTAACAAAGATTCTACCGCCTTTGATTCTGAAGGCACGTTGTACAAGCAATTCACGCAATATTACCAGAAGGGATTACTAAAGGCAGCTGTTGAGGAAAAGTTTGAAGCTGCACGTAAGTGGGATACTATTGCCCGCTTAAGTATGAAGATAAAAATCCGCAATAAAAGCGATGAAGAGTACATACGCGTGTCGAGCACTTACGGCCGCCTGCTGTACAATATTATAGCCGAAGGGTGGAACATTATGGCTATAGGATTTGAAGGCGATAAAACGTCGACTTACGATAAAGCTAAACTTAAGGCCGCTATAATAAAATATGATAATTTATGGCTGGCCTATCAAAAGCTCAAGGCAAATAACCCAACGTGCGCAACGTTGTACAAGCCGTATGCTTTTGTTTACAAAGCTCCAACTTACCATAAAGAACTTGGAATGGCGGCTTCAGTCAATAAATACCGACAAATTGCCTTTAATTGATCTCATGCCTACAAAACAAGCCAAAAGATGGTTCGTACTTGCTGTAACGTACTGCTTTATGATAATTGTTATTATATGTGCTATATTATATCTATTATAGTTACTTCAAAATTAGCAGCCCTTATCTCAGTAATTGAGTGCTGTTAAAACCAATGTAAACGTTTATGCTTAAGTACCTGCTCTCATTCACTACGGCAATATTGTATGGCATTGCTACGGTTAATGCCGGGCAATCAACCTACACATTAAATGACGACAGCGGCATAAGCTTAACCCCGATATTTAAGGTTTATAACAGTAATGATGGCCTGCCCGATGTTCGCATCAGGAACTTGTTTCAAGATAGTAAAGGCTTCTTGTGGGTGGGTACCATGAACGGCTTGTGTAAGTTTGACGGTTATAACTTTGTTAAGTACTACAAGAACAACAACCTTAGCAGCATATCGGGTAATTGGGCACACGCTATATGCGAAGACAAAAAGGGTAACCTTTGGTTTGGTACCGAAGCCGGCTTAAGTCGTTTTAATTTACAAACGGAAAGGTTTACCAATTATCCCGTAAATAAAAAACAGGTTTATTCTTTTTTAAGCAGGCAGATTAATGCTTTACAGGCCGACTTATCAACCGGCACGTTATGGATAGGCACAGCAGAAGCATTAATATCATTTGATCCGCAAACCGGATCTTACAAAACTTTCAACCAAGCCCCTTTTAAGGATATAGTTAAGATTATTGATGGTGATAATGACTGGCTTTGGATAGCCGCACGCGAAGGTATCATTCATTTCAATACCAGGAATGCGCAATATCAGCTCTATCGTATTCCGGCAAACCCAAATCCTTACGGCGATAAGTTTTGGAGTTTAATGTTGTACAACAAAGATTTGTACATAGGCACAGGAGGAGACGGACTTATGAGGTTGCCGTTCGATAGTGATAACGGCGGGTACAAGCCATATGAGTATGTGAATACATTTAAAGAAAGCCAAACCACACTTAAAAATTACCAGATATTTGATATAACAAAATCGCCGTTGGGCGACGTATGGCTGGCAACAGAGTATGGGTTAGCCAAAATTGAAAAAATAGCATCGCCTGATGCCAGGCTTACCATTTACCGGCACAATGCCATCAGCAATAAAAGCATAAGCAGCAATATTGTGTACAAGGTAATGGTTGATAGAAACGCCGTATTGTGGTGTGGTACAGAAGCCGGCCTCAATAAGGTTGATTTAAACTTACTACCATTACAGTATTACACTTTTACTAATAAAAACTTTAAAGATAGGGTAAGAGGCTTATTTTCAACTAATGGTAATGATGTATGGTTTGGCACCTCAAATACCGGTGTGTACAAGTATACCTTGGTTAACAATACCCTCACCAAAGTACAGGCAGGTACACCCAACGCCTATCATAATAACCGGTCGTTAAGTATAATAAATAACCAAGTTTGGGCAGGCAGCCTGGCCGGGTTAACCACGTTTAGTGTCAACAATATGAGTGGCTTAACGCAGGTGCTGCAAGATAAAGCAGTGTTTGCGATACTTAAAGACAGTAAAGCAAATACCTGGATTGGTACAAACTCAGGCGTTGTTTGCGTTGATGCATCTGGTAAGCAAATCAATTTTTCGCAACAGCCTGCGGCTCATCGACTCCTTCAAGCGGGCTTTTTACGAGCCATTTTTGAAGACCACGCATGCAGAATATGGCTTGGCTTTGAAAACGGTAAGGTTGGATACATAAACCCGGTTGATAAAAAATTCAAGGCGGTTGAGTTTGACAGTAAAGGCAATAAGGTTTATGGCAGTAATTTTTTGTCAATTGCTGAGTACCCTCAAAACCTAATATGGGTAGGTTCCGAGTCGGGCCTTAATCAAATAACTTTATCGGGTAATGAGCCCGAACCTGTGATTAAGCAGGTAAAAACCTATTTCGAGAGTGATGGCTTGCCCGATAAATCAATTAACGGTTTACTTGCCGATGATGCCGGTAACTTGTGGATAGCAACTATTAAAGGATTGGTAAAATTTAATCCTCAAAAAAAACAGTTTAATAATATTATTTCGGGTATCGATTTTAGTGCGGTAAGCAGTTGCCGCGTAAGCAAAACACAGTTTTTGTTTGGTACCGATGATGGCTTCTTAAGCTTCAATCCATTACTGTTAAGCAGCAATACGGCTCCGCCTCAATTGCATTTTACCGAATTGAAGTTGTTTAACAAAACCGTTAATGTTAACGATACCCTTAATAATCAGGTTATTTTAACCAAACCTATTACCAACACACGGGCAATAACCCTAAACTACCATAACAATGTATTTACTATAGGCTTTACAGCCTTACACTTTTCAAACGCTGAGCTAAATGCATACGCTTATAAAATGGAGGGGTTTGATAAGGAATGGATAAACGTTGGAGCCGATAACCGTAGTGCCACATATACCAACCTTAACCCGGGTACTTATTGGTTTAAGGTTAAAGCTGCAAACTATACAGGTAAATGGAATAACAATCCTATAAGCCTGAAGGTAATTATTTTGCCTCCGCCATGGAAAACATGGTGGGCAATTGTGCTATACATCATCATATTCAATGTTCTGCTGTATGTATTTGTAAAATATTTACTTGCGCAAAGCCGTCACCGCAGTCAGTTACACTTCGAAAAGCTGGAAAAAGATCAGTTGCGAAAACTTAACCAAATGAAAGTTGAGTTTTTTACCAACGTATCACATGAGTTCAGAACGCCGCTGTCACTTATCGTTGGTCCGGTTGATGAGATGCTTTCTTCAGATGACTTAAATAGTCCTTTGCGTCAAAAAATGCAGATGGTATACCGGAACTGTAAAAAGCTGCTGTATTTGGTAGACGAGTTAATGACGTTCCAAAAAATGGAACAGGGCATGCTTAAGTTGCATAAGCGGGATGTTGATGTAGTTGATTTTATTAAAGAAATATGTCAGAATTTTGAACCGCTTGCTCAAAAGAGCAGTGTTGATTTTTCTTTGGAGAGTGAGCTGAGTAGTTTCATTATTGATATTGATCCGGGCAAAATGGAAATGGCTATCAATAATTTACTTATCAATGCATTTAAGTTTGTGCCTGCAGGGGGTAAGGTGGCCGTGAAGATAGCAGAGATTGCATCGAGCCAGGTAAAGCAACAAGTGCATATAAAAGTTAACAAATGGATTGCCATTACCGTTGAAGATAACGGAAAGGGTATAAATACCGAAGAGTTCAAACACTTGTTCGAGCGTTTCTTTTCCGACACTCATGTTAAAGGTACCGGCGTAGGTCTTTCTTTAACCAAAAGTTTGGTCGAGCTTCACCAAGGTGTAGTGGCGGCAGAAAGTGACCCAGGCGTTAAAACCACTTTCACAATTTTGTTGCCTGTTAAAGATGCTTATGTAAACCAAGTCGGCTTAACCATACCCTATTCAGTTTACCAACCCGAATATGACTTCAATTCGTCACTCGCAGTTGAATTGGCGGATACTGATCAAGCTCTTGATATAAAACCTGATGCTCATAAAGAAGTGCTGCTTATAGTTGAAGATAACCATGATGTGCTGGATTACCTGGAGCAAATATTTGCTGATACCTACGAGATACTAAAAGCCGAAAACGGCAAAATTGCGTTAAGCATTATTCAAAACCATGAGCCTGCGCTTATTTTAAGCGATGTGATGATGCCCGAAATGGATGGCGTGGAGTTGTGCCTTAATTTAAAGCAGAACGTAGCCAACAGTCACATCCCGGTTATTTTACTTACCGCAAAGACTGATGTACAACACCGCATTGAAGGCTACCAAACTGGCGCCGATGATTATATAGCAAAACCGTTCCACCCTGAATTACTTAAAGCAAGAGTTAACAACCTGATTGCAGCGCAAAAAAGGCTGATTGCCAAGTATAAGTCTGACGGGGTGATGGTGCCTAAGAATATAACCCGGAACCCACTCGATGAAGAGTTTTTAAATAAAGTAATTGCAGCAGTGAAGGCAAATATGAGTAACGATGAGTTTGGTGTAGAAGATTTAGGCAACATAGTGTGTATGAGCCGGAGCCACCTTTTCCGAAAACTTAAAGCCATTACCGGTCAAAACCCGCTTGAGGTAATTAGCAGTATACGGTTAAAACATGCGGCCGAGTTGTTGTTACAACGCAAGCTTAATGTATCGCAAATATCATATGAGGTTGGGTTTAAAAATCCGTCGTCGTTTACAGCTTCGTTCAAAAAACAGTTTGGCAAAACGCCATCGGAGTATTTAAACAGCATGATAGAGAATGCTAACTGAATTAACATTGTCTGAATTAAGTTTTTGAGACATTGCGTGCATAAAATGCAACATTTGCATCATTAGCGGCCATTTAAAAAGCGGTTATTTACATCACCAATTACAAGCTTTTTTTTGATGAATAGTATTACACCGTTTGGTTATAAGATACCGCTCAACCTAAACCTTATCACAGTACTGTGTTTGCTTTGCTTTTTTGAACAGGCCGCTGCTCAAACTGCTGCTAAAAAAAGCCCGACGGTTAATCTTTATGTTTCCACAACCGGCAATGATGCCTGGGCGGGTACATTAAAGGCTCCTTTTGCTACTTTGGGTACCGCTCAGAAAGCAGCGCGAAAAATTTTAAAAGGTAAGCAGGGTGTTGTGATATGGATAAGGGGCGGAAATTATTCATTAACCAAACCCCTCATATTCAATGAGCAGGACTCGGGTACAACACATCAGCCTGTGATTTACCGTGGCTATCCTAATGAGGTGGTTAATCTATCCGCACTAACAAGTATTGGTGTGGATAAATGGAAGCCCTTGAGTGCCGATGCACAGAGGCGTGTTCATCCCAAAACTAATGCAGCCAATATTAAGGAACTTGATTTAACAGGGCTCAACCTATCACATGTAAAGCAGTTTGCGCCGGTAAATCAGTTTGAAGATAAATGGTATATTATTGATCTGTTTGCCAACAATAAGCGCCAACTTTTATCACAATGGCCTAACCAAACCGAGAGTATCAGAAATGTCAATGACGCCGGTTGGGTTACGTGCAACGGTGCAAAAGATAATTACACATTTTACTATGCAAACGGTGGCAAGCCGGAGGACAAGGAAGAAATAAACGAGGTTGACCTTGATCGCACCAACCGGTCAGAACGATGGAGCGCCATGATGGCCAATGGCCATGATTTGTGGCTTAAAGGGTTTTGGCGGGTGCCATGGGGCCCTTATACCTCCAAGGTGAAAAAGCTAGATTTACAACAGCATACCATTAGCTTTTTTGAAGAGCCGCCAGGTGGCATGGGGTCAAAATACTCCGAAATTGCCAGTCAAAACCCTTTATGGCGGGTAGGCAATGGTAAAGAAAAATGGATGGCTTTAAATCTTCTCGAAGAGATTGACACCCCCGGTGAATGGGCCTTGGATACTAAAGATAATAAGATCTATTACTATCCACCTGCGCCATTGAACAAGATGAAGGTGAGCGTAGCTGATTCAGACAAGCCGTTACTTACGCTTAAGGGCGCATCAAATATCCAGTTCCAAAACATCAATGTTAGCGGCACCTTAAGCAATGGTTTTGAAATAACTAATTCGTACCATATAAAAATTGCAGGCTGCAATATTAGCAATGTTGGTAACACGGGTATTTGGGTGAGTGGAGGAGATGATGTTACAATTCAAAGTAATAACATATTTGATACCGGTGGCAGTGGTATTGAAGTGCAAGCGGCAGGCAATCGCAAAAAGCTGATAGCTGCCCATAGCAAATTAATAAATAATCATATTCATCATGTTGCGCGTATTTCTTTTAAGGAGGCAATTCAGTTAAGAGAATGCGTTGGATTAAATATAGCCCATAACCTTATACATGATGTGCCCAAAAGCGCAGTTCGTACTGATTTAATAAACAACTGCTTGTTTGAATTTAACGAGGTACATAATATTGCTTTGAAAGAAGCAGATAACGGCGCGTTTTATAATTACGGCGGATGGTCTACCTATGGTAATATTTTCAGATACAATTTTGTTCACCATGTAAACCGCTCCAATGGCTTTTATTGTGACGATGGCGATAGCGGCGACATGTTTTACAACAACATAGTGCATGATGCTATTGACGCCATAAAATTTGGAGGCGGGCATGACAATATAGCCCGAAATAACGTATTTGTTAAAACTCAAAACCAAATTATTGATGACCGTGGCACCAGCCGTAACTATAAGCTTGGCACCGCTTATGAAGAACGGTTACAGGAGATGGAGCCATTTAAAGAGCCGTGGAAATCTTATGGTAAAATTCTTGAAAAGCAATATGGTCTGAAGCATTCGCTGTGGGGTGATGTACTGACTGCTGAATGGCGCCCTGACTTACCTAACGGATGTGCCATGATTAATAACATTGCCGTTGAGAGTGGCCCGTTCACAAAGCCCGAGCGTGGTGATGTTACCATAAAAAATAACGCACGTTTGCCTTTGGTAAAAAAGGCCATGTTTCGCAATTACGCCGACATGGATTTGCGAACGAATAGCAAAGCCATATTAAGCACATTCCCCAACTTAAATAGGGTGTTTGTTTCTATGGGGCTCATTAAAGACCAATACAGGTTACGTGTACCCACCCGAAAGGAAACCGGAGGGTTGGTAAACAGAACCAAAGCTGGTGATGCGTGGAACGAAGACCAGTTTGTTGATTAAGTAAATATTCACTACACATAATGAAGTACAGAATTTTGGCTGCAATGCTGCTGTCGGCGGTGGGCCTGCGCGCGCAGGTTGCCAGCGTTGATGGTTGGAAAAAGCTTACCCTGAGGGAAAAAATAGGGCAAACCATGATTATGCTGCCCGATCGTAAAATGGAGTTACAATTAGGCAATGGTACTTTGCCGGGTTTTTTTAAACGCTACCCGGTAACCGGTTTTTTTATGGGCTGGAAATTGTTTCAGAGTGTAGATACTAAAGAGAAAATCAGCTTTATAAAGCAAGCTGCCACAGCTTACCAGCAGGCCAGTAAGCAACCGTTAATTTTTCAGCAGGATTACGAGCATGGTGTCGCCCTGCCCGGCATGACGGGGATGCCATATGAAATGGCCATAGGAGCGGCTAATTCACCGCAGCTAACCTATAACTATGGCAAAACGCTGGCTATGGAATCGCAGTCCGTTGGTATACAGTGGGTACTACACCCCATGGCCGACTTAAACTTAAATCCATTAAACCCCATTGTTAATGTGCGTGGTATATCTGATGATCCGGATAGGGCCATCAGGTTACTAGCCCGTCAGGTTAAAGGGTTGCAGGATAACGGCGTAGCTGCCACTATAAAGCATTTTCCGGGAGATGGAGTTGATTACCGCGACCAACACCTGACCACCACAACAAACTCGCTCACTTTAAGTGATTGGCATCGGTATCATGGTAAGGTATTTCAGGCACTTATTGATAGTGGCGTTGCCGCTATCATGCCGGGGCACATTACCTTGCCGGCTTATCAAAAAGAAAAACTAAACGGTTTTCTGCCCCCTGCAACGCTTTCGCGCGAACTGTTGACAGGTTTGTTAAAAAATGAAATGCATTTCAAAGGCGTAATTATATCAGACGCCATGACTATGGGTGGTTTCAGGGGCTGGTACCCCAATCAGCTTGAAGGCGAAATAGCAAGTTTTAAAGCCGGGGTTGATGTGTTGCTTTGGCCATCTTATGCTTTTATGGATACCTTAGAGGCTCGTATAAAACGTAATGAAATCCCGATGTCGCGCCTGGATGATGCGGTAAGCCGTATATGGGCAATGAAGGTTAAATACAATGCAGCAAATGCACAGCGCCAGTTTATAAAGCCA
This sequence comes from uncultured Mucilaginibacter sp., assembly GCF_913773635.1. Classification (GTDB taxonomy): domain Bacteria; phylum Bacteroidota; class Bacteroidia; order Sphingobacteriales; family Sphingobacteriaceae; genus Mucilaginibacter. Next base: position 80,443 of record NZ_CAJYGQ010000009.1, on the reverse strand, counting down.
ATGAGCGCTGCAGACAAGTCATTTGCGCAGGCTACGTCTGATAGTATTTGTGCCGCGTCAGTTACCTTGGTGCGTGATCGTGATCAATCAATTCCGCTTAACAAAAGCGTTAAAAAAGTATTGGTGATTGGTGTTGTACCGCAAAGCCATAAAGGAGGAGATGGAGGTTTGTCTGTATTGAAAACTTTTGCCACAAAACTTGTACAAAAGGACTATAAAGTTGATTTTCAGCATAACCTGCTTTACGAAAACCAGGGTTGGGACGAGCAGATATCAAAGCAATATGATAAGGTGATTTTTGCCGTGGTAAGGCAGCCGCATACACCTTTTGGTCCGCTGCAGTTGTATGATGATGAGGCACAATCGGCATGGGCAGCCAATGCTATGCCTAAATCAAAGGTTATTGTAATTTCGTTTGGCAGCCCATATGTTTTAAACGAATACTTTGAAAGGGTGAATACCGCTATAAATGCTTACAGCAACAATGAGGAAATGCATAACGCTGTAATTAAAGTGTTAACAGGCGAGGCGCAAGCCAAAGGAACTTCGCCCGTTAACTTGCAAAATAATGCTTTTAAAAACTTTAATACTATTGAATAATGATTGCCATAAAACATCTTCGCTGGTATATTATACTGCTGCTAAGTTTTAACTGCATAGCAAGTTTTGGGCAACTCCGCCTGCCGCATTATTATACTAATCATATGGTTTTGCAGCGTGATAAGCCGGTTAAATTTTGGGGGTGGAATGTGCCGGGCAAAGGCGTGAGCGTTAGGTTAAACGGCAAATTACTCAATGCAAATGCAGGCATAGATAGCGTATGGACAGTGATGCTGCCTGTTATGAAGGCAGGCGGGCCTTATACAATATCAGTGCAAGCAGGCGCCGATACCGTAAGCATAAATGATATTTACTTTGGTGACGTTTGGTTTTGCGGTGGTCAAAGTAACATGAACTTCCGCATGAGGCAAATAATGAATCATGACAAGGAGTTGGCAGATGCCGATTACCCGCTGATAAGAACATTTAATGTTCCATTGATAGGTGCAGAAGAGCCACAAAAAGATGTGCTCAAATCAAACTGGCTGGTTGCTGGTCAGCAAACTATTGATAATTTTTCAGCAGTAGCTTTTCAGTTTGCCAAAAACGTTTTTAAGGCGACGAAAGTACCCATTGGTCTAATCAATACTTCATGGGGAGGTTCGCCTATTGAAACGTTTATGAGCCCTGAGTCATTGAAAGACTTTCCGTCTGCATCGGCAAAAGTAAAAAGCATTAGGCCTGGTTTTATACAGGCCACAAAGCAAGCTAATACTGATAAGATCAAACAATGGGAGCAAAACTTTGCCAACGCTGCCGAATACATTGATGCAAACCGCACCCTTAATGGCAAAGCGGAATTTTTTAATACCGATGACAGCTGGAAACCGGTAACTGTACCGGGTTTTGTTGATGACCAGGGTATTGCTGTAAAAAAAGGAATTAGTTGGTACAAAAAAGAGTTCACTATAAGCGAAATTCCATCTACGGCTGCAACCATTGATTTAGGACGTATAAACTTTGCAAGTTTTACTTACTTGAATGGTGTTTATATTGGTATACAGCCTAATCCGTATTATAACGCCAAGTTTAAACTTTCATCCGGCTTGCTGAAAAAAGGCATCAACGAAGTACTGGTTTGCGGATACAACGATAGCGATAAAACAGGTTTCAGACCAATAGCTAAACAGCAAATAACCATTGGCGGGCAAAGTATATCATTAAGTGGTGAATGGCTTTACAAACAAGGTAAAGTATTTGATAAGGCCGGCGCACTTGGAGCTGTTGTAACACTCGATTTTGAGCACGGCTATCCGGCGTTAGCTTACAATGCTGTTATACATCCGTTTTTTAATTATGCGGTTAAAGGCTGCCTGTGGTATCAGGGTGAAGCTAATGCTACCATCAAGTCATGCTTTGAATATGAGGTCTTGTTAACCAGCCTTATTAAGTCATGGCGTCAATCATTTAATAACAATGCACTGCCGTTTTATATGGTACAGATAGCTAATTACGGCCCGGTGAGTGCGCAGCCAAAAGCTTCGCCGTGGGCTGTTGTACAGGAGGCTCAAACCAAGGTTAGCAATGCTATTATCAATAGTGGTATTGCCATAACCAATGATGTTGGTAACGCGTTAGATGTGCATCCCACCAACAAACAAGAGGTGGGCAGGCGGCTCGCACTGGTTGCCTTGAAAAACGCGTATGGGCAAACAAACCTTACGGCTGAAGGGCCCGTTTTGAAGTCGGTAAAAATACAGCAGGAAGGCATCGTACTTTCTTTTGATAATGTTGATGACGGCATTCAGGTTAAAGGCGGCGGTAACCTGCTAGAGGGCTTTGCTGTTTGTGGCGATGATAATAAATTTTACTGGGCACAAGCCAAGGTTGAGGGCAACAAGGTTATTGTAAGCTGCCCGCAGGTGAGTAAACCTTTGCACGTACGTTATGCATTTGAGAGCAGTCCGGCTAAAATAAACTTTTATAATAAACAAGGGTTGCCTGCAGTGCCATTCCGCACGGATAAGCTAACCGAATTTTGATAAATAAAGTGTGCTGACGATGTTTTAAACCGCGTTTGAGACATTTGCGTTATCAATTGCAACATCAACAATACCGCTACATAAGCATATTATTTCATTTTAGTACTCACAACGCCGCTGCGTTTCAAACCAATTATTCTAACCTTTTAGAACCTGTTATTTATGTTGAAGAAATGTTACCACTACAGAGTAACTAATGCTCTTTTTATGCATAGCACCGCGCTTTGCGATCCGTGTGACGGACTATCAGTTTCGTTTAATTCACCATCAATTTAACCGGCGTATATGAATAAATATCTACGCTTAAATTTACTGCTGGCGTTATTGCTTAGCTGCTTTTCGGCTTTCAGTCAAAATGCCATCACGGTAAAAGGTGTCATTACTGATAAAAAAGGAGAGCCTTTGCCCGGCGTAACAGTAAAGGTTAAAAACCTGCAAAAAAGTACTGTTAGTAATCCGCAGGGAAGATATACAATTGTTGTTCCGTCTGATCAGGCTGTGCTGTTATTTACCTACGTTGGGTTTGCAGCACAGGAAGAACCTGTAAATAAACGAACGTCTATTAACATAACCCTGCTGGAACAGAACAACGCACTTGATGACGTTGTGATTATTGGTTACGGTACGGTTCGCAAAGGTGATTTGACTGGTTCGGTTAGCCAGGTTAAGGTTGAAGATTTGCAAAAGGCACCCGTAAGGTCATTTGAAGAAGCATTGGCAGGCCGGGTAGCAGGTGTTCAGGTAAGCTCGCCCGAAGGACAGCCGGGTAATGCCAGTAACATTGTTATACGTGGCAACAGCTCCATTACTCAGGATAATTCTCCTCTATACGTTATTGATGGTTTCCCGATAGAGAATCCGAACAATAACGTTATCAACCCATCAGAAATTGAATCATTAGAGGTGCTGAAAGATGCATCGGCTACTGCTATATATGGCGCAAGGGGCGCAAACGGTGTAATTATAATAACCACTAAAAAAGGAAAAACCGGTGCGCCAGTGATTACTTATGATGGTTACTACGGGTTTCAAAACACTATAAAAGAAGCCAAACTGATGAGCCCTTATGAGTTTGTAAGGTACCAGTTGGAGCTGGATCCGGTTAGCTATACCGGTGTTTATACACCCGATGGTACAACATTAGATAGCTACCGAAATGTACAGGGAATTGACTGGCAAAAGCAGGTGTTCAGAACGGCGCCTATGCAAAGCCACAACTTTGCTATGCGTGGTGGTAATAACCAAACCTTGTATTCTTTTTCAGGCTCGGTGTTAGGCCAGGATGGTGTCATTATCAACTCAGGCTTCAAAAGGTACCAGGGGCGTTTATCGTTAGATCAAACTTTGAAAAACAACATTAAGGTTGGGGTTAACGTAAACTTTTCAAATACCAAAACCAATGGTGCAACACCATCAACTTACAACGGTACAAGTAACTCTTTAAGCTTACTTTATAGTGTATGGGGTTATCGCCCAATTATAGGCGGCGTACTACCCAATGAAGACCTCCTCGAACTTCCTCTTGACCCGGGTGTGGATGGCACGGGCGACTATCGTTACAATCCCATATTATCGGCGCAAAATGAGGTTAATTTATTGTACAATAATACGTTAATAGCTAACGCTTACGCACAAATCCCTCTGTTTGCAGATTTGACCCTAAGAATAAGCGGTGGCGTAACGCGCGAAGCAAGAAAGCAGGAGATTTTTTACAACACACTCACTAAATATGGCGACCCGCACAGCGCACAAGGCTCAAATGGTGCTAATGGACGTTTATACAATTTTGAACGTAACGATTATCTCAACGAAAACACGCTTACCTATAAAAAAACAATCAACAAAGCTCATTCCATTACGGCGTTAGCAGGCTTTACCATGCAAAAGCAGGACAACCAAACGTTTGGTTACCAGTCAAACAGATTGCCTAACGAAAGTTTGGGTGTAAGCGGACTTGAAGAAGGGGTGTTGGTGAACGCTACATCGGCCAAAACCAATAACCTTTTGGTATCATACTTAAGCCGCGTTAATTACAGCTATAAATCAAAATACCTTTTAACTGCTTCAATACGTGCCGATGGATCTTCCAAGTTCTCGAACGATAACCATTGGAGCTATTTTCCATCGGGGGCTTTTGCATGGCGCATAAGCGACGAAAACTTCTTGAAAAAATATCAGTTTTTGAGCAGTGCCAAATTACGTACCAGTATTGGTGTAACAGGTAATAACCGTGTTTCTGATTTTGCCTATTTACCTACCATTACGTTTCCAATTTCAGGTAACTATACGTTCGAAAACGGTTATTATACCGGCGCTATACCAACAAGCCTGGGCAACAAAAATTTGAAATGGGAAACAACCCGTCAAATTGATGCAGGTGTTGATATATCTTTTTTCAGCAGCCGTATAAATCTAACAGTAGATTACTACAACAAAAATACTTACGACTTATTACTGAATGCCCAGTTACCCGTATCAACAGGTTACCAAAGCGGCTTCCAAAACATTGGTAAAGTAAGTAATACCGGTTGGGAATTTGAATTAAATACCGTTAATGTTGCTAATAAGGGTTTCCAATGGAACTCATCATTCAATATTACTTTTAATCGTAACAAAGTTTTGGAGCTAACCCGCAATCAGGAAAGTATTGGAACCGCCCTGGCTTGGGAAACAGGTTACAATAACATTCCGGGTTATATAGCTAAAATTGGCAGCCCGATTGGTTTACTTTACGGATACAAGTGGCTGGGTAATTATCAGTTCAGTGATTTTGACCAGCAGCCCGACGGCCGTTATATACTTAAATCAACCGTGCCTGATAATGGCAGCGGCCGCACTGCAGTACAACCTGGCGATATCAAGTACGAAGATATTAACGGTGATGGTACTGTAAATGCTTCCGACCGTATGATTATCGGAAATCCTAACCCTGATTTTATTGGTGGTTTCTCTAACAACTTTAATTATAAAGGTTTTGATCTTAACGTATTCCTTCAATGGTCTTACGGTAATGATGCCTTAAACGCCAACCGGCTTGTATTTGAAGGAAGCAGCCGTTTAAGCCTTAACCAATTTGCCAGCTATGCTGACAGATGGACGCCCGAAAATGCAAACAATGAATATTTCCGCACTAAGGGTTATGGACCAACAGCTTACTCATCGCGCATAATTGAAGATGCATCATACATAAGGTTAAAAACCATTGCCTTAGGATATACCTTGCCGAGCAAATGGCTTAAGAAGGTAAGGATGCGCAGCGTAAGGGTGTATGCATCGGCGCAGAACCTGTTAACGTTTACAAATTACAGAGGCTTGGATCCTGAAGTATCAACTAAAAATTCGGCGCTTACGCCAGGGTTTGATTTTGCTGCTTATCCGCGTGCTAAAACAGTAGTATTTGGTCTAAGTCTGTCCCTTTAACAATTGTTCTTTATGAAAAGAAATACATCATTTGCATTTATAATAGCTGCTTTTTGCACGCTAGGCTGCAACAAGCAATTAAATACAGTACCTAAAGATTTTATAAGTCCGGTAAATTACTACCAAACCGAGGGCCAGTTAAACAATGCCTTAAATGGTGTTTATGATCCGCTGGGTTTAGAATCAATGTATGCTAACGGATTGCTTACTTACCTTTCGTACGGTAATGATGAGGGCGTTTGGCGGGCATCGGGCCAGGTAACGGGGCCTATGGTTTACAACTATGACCCTTCTGAAGCCAACATTAACAATTTATGGACTGCAGCCTACACCGGTATTGGCCGTGCAAACCTACTGCTTGATAATATTAATAAAGCCACTGCGGTACCTACAGCAACCCGGGATGTTATACGTGCACAAGCATTGTTTTTAAGAGCTTACTACTACTTTATACTGGCCGATAATTGGGGCGGCGTACCTATGCGGCTTACAGCAACCCAAAGTGCTGAAGAGGTTGATTTGCCTGCAACGCCTGTAGCTGACGTTTACAAACAGGTTGTTAAAGACATGGAAACGGCAGAGGCTTTGTTGCCCACCGCCGAACAATGGGGGCCCAATTCTGCAGGCCGCGTATCTAAAAATACTGCAGCGGGTATACTGGCACGTGTTTACTTAACCATGGCTGGCTCTCCGGTTAATGATAAGGCACGGTATGCCGATGCGCTAAAATGGTCAAAAAAAGTTATCGATATGGGCTTTAATCAACTCAATGCCGATTATTCGCAGGTGTTTATTAACCACTGTCAGGATAAATACGACGTTAAAGAAAGTATGTGGGAGGTTGAGTTTTACGGTGTTAAAGCCGATGCTTACAATGAAGTTGGTTATGTGGGTAACCGGAATGGTATCGCCTCCAACAACATCGACTTTCCTGGGTATGGCTACGCGTTTTTGTATGCTACTTCCAAGCTTTATAAATCATATGAATCTCGCGTTAACGCAACCACAAAAGTTGAGTTTTCGCCTGATGAACGCCGCGATTGGGTAGTATCTCCTTACACCTGGAATGATGCCACTAAAACCAAAACATTCTTAGCTGCTACGGCTACATATGACCGCTACCCAGGTAAATGGCGCCGCGATTTGGAAACTAACCTGCCACGTAATAAAAACTACAGCGGTGTAAATTTTCCATTGCTGCGTTATTCAGATGTGCTGCTGATGTTTGCCGAAGCCGAAAATGAGGTTAACGGCCCTACAACTGCCGCGTTAAATGCACTGAACCAAGTACGCCGTCGTGCTTATGGGAAGCTTAAAGCAGGAGCAACTAACGTAACCGAAGCTGATTTAACCGGACTTGATAAAACCACCTTTTTTAACGCCGTAAATGCCGAACGTATGCGCGAGCTAGCGTTTGAGTGTTTGCGAAATCATGATTTGAAGCGCTGGGGCTTGCTACAGTCGACATTAAGAGAGTTTGCTGCCGATATTAAATTAAATGCACCGGCTAACCGCAAGTTCACGGCTATTATAGGCGATAATATACAGGACCGTCACTTGTTTTACCCAATCCCAAGCCGCGAAATTTCATTGAACAAGGCAATTAAACAAAATCAAGGCTGGTAATTTAAACCTGAATCAAAAATGAAAATCATAAAACATATTTTGCCTTTGCTGCTGGTAGTGGGTTTATTTACCGCATGTACTAAGGAGGATGCCTCTACGCCGGATTTTGATGTTTCGGTGTCCTCAGCCTCTAATTTCAAGGCGGGGCAACCTGTAATCTTTTCTTTCAACGGCAACCCCGATGTTATTACATTTTACTCGGGCGAAGCTAACCGCAAATATGAAAACAGGAACAGAAACAGTGTTGATGGCAAGGCGATGCTACAATTTTCAAGCTTTGCACAAAATAGCGGCGCGCAATTGAACTCCTTAGCCGTTTTAGCCTCTAATGACTTTAAAGGAGCCTATAATGTTGATGGTATAAAGGCGGCTACCTGGACAGACATCACATCGAGAGTGGTTTTATCAACCGGTGCCGACAATGTGTCATCGGGCGTAATTGATGTATCAGACGTTGCACCTAATGGTAAGCCTGTATATTTTGCTTTTAAAAAGCGCGATGAGAACAGCGCAACATTAAAGCCACGGGCCTGGACCATCCGTTCGTTTAGTGTTGATCACCAAACTACTGATAACAGCACTTTCAATGTAGCCACTTTGGCTAATGCCGGCTGGGCGGCAGTAGATGTGCTTAACCCAACTTATAAATGGAATGCATCAGCAACGGCGCTTACTATTGGCGGCGGTAACATTAATACGCCCGAAAATGAGGATTGGATAATTACCAAAGTGTTATATCCAAATGCCATAAACCCCGATAGGGGTACAGGTGTAAAATCTGTTGATACCCGCTTGGACAGCTACCCTTATACATTCAATACAGCTGGGAAATATCATGTAGTGTTTGTTGCATCAAATGTAAGATTGAAGGGCGCTAAAGAGGTAGTTAAGGAAATGGATATTACAATTGTCAACTAAATATTGATAACTACCGGTAACCCCGGTATTTGCACCTTTTTATAATAATGAAAATTTTTTTTACAGGCTTTGTAATACTGAGTCTATTGTTTACAAACGCTTCAAAAGCGCAAACTAAACCAGCTTTTTGGGATGATATACAAGCCATAAAGCGGTACGATAGAATCTATCTTCCACCGCAAAAGCCAATTTTATTTATTGGTAGCTCTTCGGTTAGGTACTGGTCGGGCTTAAGCAAGGCATACCCCAGTAAAACTGTTTTAAACAGGGGTTTCGGCGGTTCGCGGATAAATGATGTACTGCGTTACATCGATGATATTGTCTTCCCTTATCAACCGTCACAAATTGTAATTTACGTAGGCGAAAACGATGTGCCCGATCAGCAACTGACGGCCGATAGCATATTGAATCGTTTTAAAGAGCTCTACACTGCTATTCGTTCTAAATTGCCTAATGTGCCTATGGTTTATATATCAATGAAGCCAAGCCCAAGCAGAGCAAAATATGTTGGCAAACTTATAGAAGCCAATAAACAAATTGAAGGTTATATAAGCACACAAGCTGACATTAAATTTTTAAACGTTTACAGTCTTATGTTAGATGCTAAAGGCAATATGCAGCCCCAATTATACAAGGAAGATAAACTGCACATGACCGCTGCCGGGTATAAAATATGGGAACAAGCGCTCGAGCCGTTATTAATACGGTAAGAAGAATAATTGACTGTTGAATTACTGTACCCTAATGCAGCTTTGTTTACAGTTAAACTTAATTCTTAAGTTTACAAATGCCCAGTGCCAGCACCGGGCATTTGTGTTAATAGCTAACGAAGATGATGATGTCAATTAAACCATATAAAAAGCGTGTAGTCACACATGAAACTTATGCCTCATGATTTACACTTATTTCCGGTCAACACTCCTTCTGTTGCTTTTAGGGTTTGCCAACGTGTATGGTCAGCACTATTCAGGTAAAACGAGTGTAAACATCTTTGGTGACACCACAACTGTTTATACCGATGATTATGGGAACATTAATCATACGGTTACAAAAAAGACTGATATTTTTGGAAAGCGAATTATAACCACGTCAGATCGTAATGGTAAAGAGATTAGTAATCTGGAGCAGTCGACTGATATATTTGGAAATAGAATATTAAAGAGTAGAAGTGGCAACCCTAATGAGGTTAAGGTAATTAAAAGTTCTACTGATATATTTGGAAATAAGACATTATCCGTCTCTAAAAATGGGCAGCCTGTAGCCACCATTAAAAACTCTACCGACATTTTTGGTAACCGTGTTAAAACGATTGAGGAAAATGGTAATACCACAACCATCAAAAATGCCACTGATATATTTGGTAATAGTATTAAAACTATTGAGGCTAACGGAAATACGCTTACGCTTAAAACGGCCAAGGATATATTTGGTAACGAGAGTAGAGACATAATTGGATACGACGGATCAAAAATGACCGTTAAAAGCAGGTCAGATATTTTTGGAAATCAAATTATGGAAGTGTCAGACAGCCGAGGTCAGGCTATTGCGACTATAAAAACTTCCAAGGATGTATTTGGCAATTTGATCAACACCGTAACCGATAATAAAGGGGGCAAAGTCCTTAATATCAAACTTGTTAAAGATGCCTTTGGAGATAAGTTTGATGTAAAGAGTAGTGGCCTTACACCCGAACAACAAGCTTTTTATATGCGTTTGATAGAAGGAAGGTTTTGACGTTTTTAAGTCAGTAATCCCAACACATATTACATTTGTATTTAACGGTAAGGCAGAAGCTAAAGATAAACTCAAATTTTTTAAAGAAGGTGGATACTTTTCGGAAAATGATGTGCAACACCTGGCTGATATGCACAATCAACTACAGGCAAGCGTAAGATCAGTTCAGCAAGATACACGCAGTTTAATGGAGGCTATCAACCGCTTGTATTATTTCAGATAATTAGATAAGGAAAAGACTTTGACATACGCCAAAGCTTCTTCGAAAATTTAGAACGTGTTCTGCTGATGATTTCAATATTTTGTTCCGGGCACAAATATAAAAGCGCAGGTTTCAACAGAAACCTGCGCTTTTGAGTAATAGGATGTTGTATTTATTTCAACTCAACTTCTGCCAAAACCGGAAAATGGTCTGACGGGAACTTACCGTAATAAGTATCTGTCAAAATTCCCCACTTGTTTGCAGTAAATGATTTGGTCATAAAAATATGATCAATTACTGCCTGGCTGCGTGGTGCTTTAAAGCTATTAAAAGAAGAATTGTTGGCGTAAGGATATTTTACTTTAGCATAAGTATCTGCCAATAGCCCCGACTCAGCCAGCTGTTTATACCATTCGCTGTTTCTGTCACCGTTCAGGTCTCCGGTTAAAATTGCGGGCGTGTTACCTGCTATCTCACCAATCTTTTTCAGTATTAATTTGCTGCTTTCCCTACGAGCAACTACACCCTGATGGTCAAAATGTACATTGAAAAAGTAGAGTTGCTTTTTAGTTTTTAGGTCCTGAAGATAAACCCATGAGCATATGCGGTTACAGCAGGTTGCATCCCAGCCTAAACCAGGTTTGTCAGGAGTTTCAGACAGCCAGAAGTCGCCGCTTTTTAAAAGCTTAAACCGGCTTTTTTTATAAAAAATTGCCGAGTGCTCACCACCCTCTTTGCCGTCATCGCGGCCTTTACCGTAGCGTGCATATTCAGGTAAAGCGGCGCTCATATCATTCAATTGATTTTTAAGTCCTTCTTGTATACCTAAAACATCAAACCCATGAAAGCGGACAAGATTGGCCACCACTGGTGCACGGTTTACCCATAAATTACCTGTGTCGCGCGGATTATCAAACCGGATGTTGAATGTACCAACTGTTATTTGTTGTGCGCTTACTAAATGCGTTGCAGATAGGATTAAAGCGGCTATGAACCAGATTTTTATTTTCATTTTTTAAACGTTAAAAGTTAATTATTGCCAGCCTTGGTTTTGTTTTAAGTTTGGATTGCGCTGCAGGTCAGCCAGTGGAATAGGATAGTAGTAATTACGTTCATCCCATTTGCGTGGTATCTCATTCATCCATATTAACTCACCCGAAGTGCCATTTTTTAATAATTGTGAATTTACGGCATTGGCAGTTCCTATTCTTGGCGAAACGTTAACATAAGTAACACCTGCTACAGCAGCAGGTTGAGTTCCCTGGTAAAAAGCAACGTCAAGTATACCATCTTCGTTTAGGTCCATAGATGTATTTAATGATGGCACATAGAAACCGTTCCATTCCTGTTCCATTAACTGCCCTCTTTTCCACCTTAACAGATCAGAAAAACGAAAGCCTTCTAAACTCAATTCAATGCCACGCTCTCTGCGTATTTCTAAAATAGTTGGATCTGTAATACCAGGGAAGTAATTATTTACAAGGTACTGGTCAACTACAGTAGGTTTAGTAGCAAGGCCACCTGTAATACCTGCCCTGGCGCGTAATGCGCCTATAGTGGCAGCCCATTCGGCGTTTGTTAGGGTACCCAACTCGGCTTTTGCCTCTGCAAAGTTCAATAGCACCTCGGCGTATCTGAATAAGGAAACGGCGTTTGTATTTAACGCGCCGGCATCGAGGCTTTCGTCATCCAAGGTCCATTTAATGGGCTGGTAACCGGTAAAAGTATAAGAAAACACCGGAGGCGCAGGCACTAATTGCCCGTTACGCAAGCGCTTGTAATCACCCATACGGATGGTTTGCTTCAGGCGCAGGTCGCGGTTTTTTACCTCATCTTTAAATAAGGTTGTACGATAAGCCGGGTCGTTGGTGAAAGGTGTACCATCTATTTTCAGATAGGTGTTAATGAATGTACGGATAAAGCTTGCTTTGGCTCCGTAGGTTCCGCTGGTCCACCACCAGTTAGCCTCATTGAGTATGCCCAGGCTTGCATCAGCAACAGAGGCTTGTAACACTTCCTGGCTATTCGGAGCACTGCTGGTAAATACCTGTCGGTATGATGCACCGGGTCCGCCTGTTGTGTTAAGCGAAAATCCGCCATTTTTCATGATTTGATCTGCTGCTGATACCGATTCATTTAACCAACGCTCGGCAGTAGCCGTAAGACCCAGATTGGTGTGATATTTTCTAAAAGTACCTTCAAATAAGCAAATCCTTGACTTAAGCGCATAAGCCACCCATTTGGTAACGGTGGTACGGCTGGGGTCATTAGTAGCCTGGATGTTGGCGCAAGCATAATCTAAATCGGCCAATACCGAATCCATTACCATTGCACGGCTATCTCTGCCCGCCGTAAGTGACGGGTCATCAGCATTTAAAGCCTTATTGATCCAAGGCACATCGCCAAACCGTTTTACCTTTTCCATGTAAAAGTATGCTCTAAAATAGCGTGCAATTCCAAGGTAATTTTTGCGTACAGCAACGGGCACTGCCGGATTGTTGCAGTTTTCAATAAAGTAATTGATTTGCCTGAGATCTCGCCAAACCCAGCCCGAACTGTTATTTGCCCCGAATGCGCCGGGGCGTATAAAGTCGGGTACGGCTTTCACAGCAAGATAGTCTGACATGGCATCCTGACTGGTTGAGTTTTTAGGAAGAAAATCAAGACTGTAAAAAGCATTGGTAGCTATTTTAAGGCCGCTTTCAGTACCAAACACAATTTCTTTAGAAGGAGTGGACTGTGGTTGCTGATCTAGTTTCTCGCAGGCTGCAAAGCTTATGCAAGCTATTAAGATCAGGATAATATGTTTTCTTTTCATTTTCGATCTGGTATTTGTTTGCTGTTTAAAAACCAATGTTTAAGCCTAAAGAGTAACTTTTTAAGATTGGATAATTATAGCCATCGCCGTTGGTTGCATTTGGATTTAAATCCTGGTCAACCGGTACGGCGTTTTCAACATCAATAGTGTTTTTAACAATTTTATACATAGGCGAATAGGTAAAGAGATTTTCGCCCGAGAAGAAAACTTTTGCACTGCGTGCACCAATTCGGCTTAACCATTTAGCAGGCAGGGTGTAGCCTATTTGCAGGTTTTTCATACGCAGGTAAGCAACATTTTGCAGGTAGCGGGTTTGTGCCACTCCCAAAGTGCGGTTAGTATTGCTTGATGCCGCGCGCGACATGGTGCGTGGAAAGTATGCATTGGTGTTTTCAGGTGTCCACATATTGCCTAAGTGAAATTTAGGAATGTTGTTGTACGGACGGTTGTATTGCCCCCAAAACATTTCGGTTTCGGTGCTTGGGTACCATTGCTGCTTGCCCACTCCCTGAAAGAAAGTAGAGAAAGAGAAGTTATGCCAGTTTGCACCCAAATTAATACCATAAGTATATCTTGGGGCAGAGTTGCCTATAATTCTTCTGTCTCCTGATTTACCTACCTTGTTTTCGCCAACGTTGATAAAGCCGTCACCGTTAAGGTCGCGCAGTTTAATATCGCCCGGAAACCACAAGCCTGAAGGAGAGGCACGCATTTGGGGATCTTGCTTGGCGTGCGATGCTATATCAGCTGCATCAATAAAAAAGCCTTCGGTTTCATAACCCCAAATCTCGCCCAAAGTCTGCCCTTCGTAGTAATCGCTCAGCAGCTTATCAGGATTGTTGTATTTGTCAATCTTAGTTTTGTTATCAGCAAGGGTAAGCCTTACATTGTAGCTGAAGGGGTTTTTACCGGTACCAATACGGTCGTTCCACGCTAATGACAGTTCCCAGCCGCGTGTGGTTAAGTTGGCATAGTTACCTTTTGGCGCATCGGCTCCAAAAACTGCCGGAGGCGTAATAGCCGAGGTGAACATATCAGTTGTTTTACGCGAGTAAATGTCACCGCTAAAGCTTAACCGGCCTGCAAACATAGCCAGGTCTAAACCAACGTTTGTTGTGGTTGATGTTTCCCAGGTTAAGCCAGCAGGCAATACAAACTCCAAACGGGTAGTGGCCGGGCGTGTACCATTCAGAATTACGCCCGATTGATTGATAAGAAAGTTCTCAACAAAACGGTAAGAGGGTATGTTGCCGTTACCTAATGAGCCGTACGAAGCGCGCAGCTTTAAATCAGATACCAGTTTTTCGGAAACCTTCCAAAACGATTCGTTATTAATTCTCCAACCGGCAGAAACTGACGGAAAGAAACCATAACGTTGGTATGATGGGAATTTAGACGAACCGTCATAACGTGCGTTTACCTCCAGCAGGTACCGGTCTTTAAACGAGTAGTTTAATCTTGAAAATCCTCCTGAAATAACCCAACGTTCGTAACCACCTGTGCCGCCGGTAGGGGTAATGTACTGGCCAACGGTAAGGTTAGGGTCCATGGCATCTTCAAACAAAATTCCATTGCGTTGCACGGCAACCCTATTGTAGGTAGATTGCTCATAGTTATAACCTACCATTGCTTTAAAATAGTGATCGTTACCAAAGCGGTTTTCGTATTCTGTATAAATGTTGGTTGCCAGGTAACGCGTTTTGCGAGTGTCAAACAGCAAATCATTGGTAGTGGTACCAACATAACCTGTTACCCCTTTTGAATTGCTGTAAGGCACCTGTACACGTCTTTGGTTACGGTCTTCATTGGTGTTGCGGAAGGTAAAATCGGCGTTAATGCGAAATTTATTGTTAAAGAATTTACTTCTTAAACTGGCTATATTTCTGAGAACTTCGCGGCGGGTATCCAAGCCATTTTTACCGTAAATGAAGTCGCCCACGGTATAAGCAGATGCAAATGTTAAAGAACCATCAGGATTAAAAAGTGGCATAGTTGGTTTGCCTTCATCAGCAATGTTTCTCCAAATACCACCGCCTTCGCCCACGTTTATAGGGTTGTGATACTTCATTACCGAGTAATCGGTATTGTTCTCGAAACTCAACCACGGAAAAACTTGTACCGAGCCCCGTGCCCGTAAGTTTTTCATGTTATAATCATCGCTGTTGTACCTGAACAAGCCGGTTTGGTTCAGCATACGGCCCGATACTAAATAGGTTGCCCTATCGCTTCCGCCACTAACCGAAAGGTTATTTTCAAATGCAGTATTATGGTCTTTGTATAAGGCCTTATAATAATCGGTACTACCATAGTACGTGTACTCACCGGTAGTTGGGTTTACCTCAACTTCATTATACGGCTGGCCGGATTCTACTCTTCTTTTAAACTCATCAAGATAAGCCTGCGAGAACTTTTGCGTCTTATTTGCATTTTGAGGGAAGGCCCCATCACCGTTAACAAAAGCTTCGGCAAACATTTTTGCCCAGGTATAACCATCAGTTACATAGTCGGGCCTGGTAACAGGAGCCTTAAAAGCAAAATTGGTGCTGTAAGTAACGTTGGTTTGTCCTTTCTGACCCTTTTTAGTAGTGATTAATACAACACCAAACACACCTCTTGCCCCATAAATGGCCGCTGATGCTGCATCTTTCAAAATAGATACAGTTTCAATATCATTTGGGTTCAACAAACTTGGATCACCTTCAAAACCGTCGATTAAAACAAGTGCACTTCCGCCCTGTCCAATAGATGTAGTTCCCCTGATATTGTAGCTGGGCGATTGTGTTGGCTTTCCGTCCAGCATTCTGAGGTTAAGGTTAGGTAGCAAACCTTGCAATCCCTGGGTTAAGTTGGTAATGGGCCTGTTTTCGATGTTTTTTGCTGATATCTGGTCAACCGCACCGGTAGCATTAGCTCTTTTCTGGGTTCCATAACCTACTACAATTACTTCATTTAAGCTACCGGTTTCGGCTTTCAAAGTGATATTTAACGGCGCATTCTCGCCATCTTTTACCGTTACTTTACTTAAATTTAAAGTCACATAGGATACAAAGCTTACGGTTAAATTATAAGTGCCGGGCGGAACGCTTATTTCAAAAGTTCCATCTGGTCCAACCATTGTTGCTTTGTTAAGCTCTTTAACAAAAATGGTAGCACCAGGCAGCGCTTCGCCCTGCTCATCTTTCACGGTACCCGAAATACGGGTAGGGGCAGCATTACTTACTTGCTTTACAGGCGCTATTGCCACAGGTTTTTGTTTTTCTACTTTTAACAAAATATGCTCATCATCAACCTGCTGTACTGATCCCTGGTAACCTGATAACAGTTGCTTAAGGACGTTAACTACCAGCTCGTTATTGACATTCAGGCTGATGGGTTTATTGGAGTCAAAAACATTTGAATTATAACCTATTTTGAAAGGTGTTCTCTCTTCAATTAATTTGAAAACATTTTTAATAGGCTCATTTTTTACCGACACGCTGATGCGCAACGTATTCATGGTTTGACCATCGGCCGAGTAAGACGGTGTTGTGGAGGTAATTAAAATAAGCAATATTCCGAGGAAAGCAGGGATTTTCCTGAACTTGCTTTTAATTGAAAAATATTGATAAAGATTTCTCATTTTTACTATTGTTATTACTATGATTTAGGAATCGTTGAAATGACGTGGCCTGCTGCTTCAGCAGCCATTAACAGGCAGGTGTTCTCAAGGCATCAGCCTGTTTTCGTTTTAATGAGTATTACATAATGTTTAATGGCAGTTTTTTGAGTGTATGATGATTTTGTTTTGGGCAGTTTTGTAAGTGATGCCGGTTAGCTGGCTAAGTACTCCAAGCACTTTGGGCAGAGGCTCGTGCAAAAAACTAATGGTATAGCTGCATTTTCCTACAGGCGTATCGGCAAACTGAATGTTACGGTTGTAATGGCGTGATAAAGCCATTACTATTTCCTGTATATCTGCATCTTCAAAGTATAACCCGCCATTTTGCCATGAGGCAATCTTTTCTGCGTCTGCATTAACAGTGTTATAGCGTTTGCTGCTTACATTGTAGGTAAGCAGCAGATTGTGGGTAAGTACATTGCCCAACGGTTTGTTGTTACCATTTTGCTTATGCTCACTTACGCGCACCCTGCCCTTAACTACTGCCACCTTAATGTTGCTTTCGTTTTTGTAGGCATGCACGTTAAATTCGGTACCTAATACCCGGGTTTTTAGTTTACCGGTGCTTACTATAAATGGTCTTGTGCTATCATGTGCAACCCTAAAGTAAGCCTCACCAGAAAGCTTTACGTTGCGGAACTTTTCGTTGAAATTATCATCGACAGTTAGCACCGATGATGCGTTAAGGACAACCTCTGTACTGTCAGGTAACCTGATGATTTTCCGTTCCCCAGCTAAAGTGCTGAACTGTTGCTTTGCTGCAATGAGTGGTTTTGGCTGGTTGCTATATATTAAATATGCTAGGGGGAGGAGCAGTAGAGCCGCTGCTACGCGCAAATAAGGTCGCATGATATTATAAACACTGTGTTGCGGAGCAATATTTTTTAACACGTTTTTGCGTGCCGCTTTAACAAGTTTTTCTTCACTGGTGTTTACAGCATCCGGAGTGTTTTTACCAAGATTATGCAACCAGTTCTCTACCTGTTGCGTTTCCCGGAGTGTGCCTTTCCCTTCACGGTATTTCTGTAATAAAACGTTAATCAGTGCCGACTTTTTGTTGTTCATCTGCACTTATAATCGGGTGTTACGCCAAAAGGTACCGTTAAATAATTATCAAAAATCTGTTAACTTAAAAACAGCAATGCTAACGGCAAAAGCATATTCTGAATACTATCAATAGTAAAGAAATACTTTCCATACGATTGAATCGTACCTGCAGGCGCTTAAGAGCAATAGTTAAATTGTTCTTTACAGTTTGCTCTGATAGTGAAAGACGGGCGGCAATATCCCGTACGGGTAGTTGCTCATTGCGGCTAAGTGTAAAAACATTCTTTATGGTTTCGGGCATTTTGTCTACCTCATTACTTAACCAATCTTGTAATTCAGTTGCTAAAATGCTTTCATCTGCCGCAGGTGCAACTTCTGCATCATATTCAGGCAATAAAGCCTGGTAGTTTACAATTTCACGGTTTGCAGCGAGGTAGTAATCAACCACCTTGTTTTTGGCCGCTTTATACAGGTAAGGGGAAAGTGTATCTGTAATATTAACACCGTAACGGTTATTCCATAAGGTAAGGAAAATATCCTGTACGGCTTCCTGTGCATTTTCAGGCGAGTTGATTCGGGCATCAATATATCTGAACAGCATTCGGTCGTACTTTTTCATAAGAGAAAGTAGTGCCTTTTGGTTGTTGTCCTGCATTTGGCTCAACAATCTGTTATCCGAAGGCTCGTTGCTTTTCACGCCCCAAACCTACATGTGACGTTTTAAGTGATTGTTACGTATAGATAAAATTACATATCAAGCCTTGCAGTTATTTAGGATACGGTAGCTAATAAAACTTTACCAAAATTGCTACACATCTAACTGTTTTGGCTACTTGCCAGCCATCAGGTATCATGACCTTTGTATATCAAAAGTTAATATATGGAAAACGGAATAGCAGGAAAAGTAGTTGTAATTACCGGTGCCAGCAGTGGTATTGGTAAAGCCACAGCAGAATTATTAGCGGCTCAGGGTGCGAAAGTTATTTTAGGCGCTCGCCGTGTCGAAAAGTTGGAAAGCATTGTGCAATCAATTGGAGATAACGGAGGCGATGCTGTATATTCAGCAACGGATGTAACTAAATCTGAAGATTTAAAGTTATTGGTAGCATTGGCTGTAAAGCATTTTGGCCAATTGGATGTTATAGTAAATAATGCTGGTATAGCGCAGTTATACCCGATGGAAGAAACAGATATAGCAGGCTGGGAACAAATGATTGATGTGAATATCAAAGGTACACTTTACGGTATAGCAGCTGCAATGCCTGAGTTTTTGAAAAACGGATCAGGGCACTTTGTTAACATCATTTCTACCGCAGGTATTGCAATTGTGCCTACAATGGGTGTTTATGCAGGTACAAAAAATGCAGTACGCACAATTAGTGAAGCACTACGTCAAGAGTCTCAGGGGCGCTGGCGGGTAACAGGCATTTCACCGGGTTATGTAGCAACGGAGTTTGTAAGCAATATTAAAAATGACGCGATACGTTCGGCCAGTCAGGATACCGCCGATAGAATATCCATTCCTCCTGAGTCCATTGCGCAAGCTGTTGCCTACGCTATTAATCAGCCGCATAACGTGGACGTAGGTGATATTGTTATACGGCCAACCGTTCAGGGCTAAAAGTCAATTTATAATTAGCATATTAAAAGTACCAACCTGTGAGCACGCTAAAATTTGAAACAATAAGTGATTTGATGCGCCGCCTCCATTCGAAAGCACCTGCGCATCCTATGATTACGCTGGTAAATTATGATGAGGAAGAGATTGATTTGCGTGATGCCGGCAGCTGGGTTATGCTTGACTTTTATAAGATAACCTTTAAAGAAGATTTTAAAGGCAGCGTTAAATACGGGCCGGGCACATATGATTTTAAGGAAGGCGGCATGGCGTTTCTTGCTCCCGGTCAGGCTGTAAAAATGACGCCCGATCGGGAGGATTATCAAGGTTATGCTTTATACTTTCATCCTGATTTGCTGTCCCATTATTCTCTTGCACAGCGCATTCATCACTACGGCTTTTTTGATTATACTGTAGCCGAAGCTTTGTTTTTATCAGCTAAAGAAAAGCTTACCATGGAAGCGCTGTTTCAGGCAATTGATACTGAATTGAATAACACAATCGATCAGTTCAGCACAGATGTGCTGATATCACAATTGGAACTGTTACTCAATCATAGCAACCGGTTTTATAACCGGCAGTTCCAAACCAGAAAGAACATGCACCATGAACTGATTGTGAAAATGGACGAGTGGCTGGCCGGGCAGTTTAATAAGGCAATCATAAGCGGATTGCCATCACCGCATGATTTAGCTACTCATTTGAATATCTCCCAGCGTTACCTCTCTGATATGCTAAAGTCTCTCACCGGAAAAACCACGCAGCAGCACATTCATTTGGTCTTGATAGATAAAGCAAAAGTGCTATTGAATCAAACCAACCTTACTACTGCTGAAATTGCTTATCATTTGGGTTTTGAGCACCCGCAATCCTTCAATAAACTTTTTAAGCAACGTACCAATGTATCACCGGTACAATACCGGCGAGGGCAGCTTCAGGATAATTAATTGCTTATTAACTAGTTGAATGAAGCTCTGAATTCAAGCGGAGATTGCTTGGTTTTATTTTTAAACAACTTACTGAACGACTGTGAGTGCTCAAACCCAAGACCATAGGCAATTTCACTGACGGAAAGCGTTGTGGTTGATAGTTGCTCTTTAGCCTTATCAATCATTTTATTATGAATGAGCTGCTGTGTGGTTTGACCGGTTAATTGCTTCAAAAGGCTGCTCAAGTATTTTGATGACATATTCAGCGTTTCTGCAAGATATTGAACGGTTGGTGCACCTTTTGATAGCAATGCATCATTTTCAAGATATGTATTTAGTATACGCTCTAACCGCTCCAGTATCTTATGGTTAATAATTTTGCGGGTAATGAATTGGCGCTGATAAAAACGCTCGGCATAATTTAGTAGTGTTTCAAGATTTGCAATGATAATATCCTGGCTGAATTTATCAATGTTTGAATGATATTCATTCCTGATGTTTCGAATGATATCATTGATAACACCTTCTTCCTTATCAGACAGAAATAGCGCCTCATGCGTGGCATAGCTGAAGTATTCATACTTTTTGATTTTGGCCGAAAGCGAAGTGTTCCACAGAAAATCAGGATGAATAAACAACATCCAGCCCTCCAATTCAGCAGGTATACCATTTTCGTCTCCACGCAATATTTGGCCGGGTGATAAAAAAGCCATTAACCCCTCGTCAAAGTCGTATTTTTGCTGACCGTAAATCAGGTTATTACAGCCTCTTTTCATCGAAATCACATATAGATCGAACACCACAGCATTAATATCATGATCGTTCTTCAAACCTTTCAGGTCAACAATGCTGATAAGCGGATGGTGCGGTTTGGGCATGCCCATCAAACGATGTATTTCTGTAATTGAACTGATACGGTATGGTTTAGCAATTTGCATATCACAATATAGTTTAATTTTTGAACGGATATTTTAACCATATCATTAATAACGGCATAACCAGAAAAGGGATCTCAATCAGAGCTATTTTGATGTTGCCATTACGAAGCGCCAGCCCCATGATAGTTACAATAGATATGGCATGTATCTTGTTACCCACGAAAAAGGTTTTAGGTATCAAAAGAAGGATGCCGGTTAATAGTGTCAAAGCTGCAAAGGCGGGAATCATGGATACACTTACGCCCAAACTTTCCATCATTTTAAACGATTCGGGGTTGCGTTGGTAATGCGCCGTGTCCCAGGCGTGTTTAAAGCTTAGCGAAACAGATATAATGAGTAATAATAGAGAGACGATATTTTTAAACATAGCGTTGTAGTTGTGTGTATAATTAAAAAAATATCAAAGGGCAAAGTCTTTGTTGCCTCTTAGGCTGATCAAAGAGATTTTGTTCCGTTAAGATCACTTCACCTGTGCTTAAGTACAGCAATAAATCAGCTGGCCGTACTGCATTTAAGATCATTAACCAAAAGCTTGAGCGTTCGTCGTATTGAATGTTTCTCATAGTTGTGAATATTTATTTACTGTACACGGTTCCATATAAAAGTCTTTCCCAGCATGGGTACGCCTTTGTAGCCACGCGTTTCCAGTTCATTAATACCATGCAATCTACCTTTAAGACTGTAGGTATTGCCGTCCTGTATACTGTATAACTTGCCATCTACGTATTCACCATCTTTAAACATCAACGCTGTAATATGGGTGAGGCCTAGTCCGGATCTGCCTTTAAGATTAGGGTCAGGATTTTTGGCGTCCTTCTTTGGTGTTTTTCCGTCAGCTTCAAACATATCTTTTGACCACAATAGCTTTGCTGAGTAAGTGTTACTAGACTTATAGATCTCAATTTTGTAATCAGTGCATTGCCAAATTCCTAATATTTGATCGGCCGGAAGTTTCTGAGCAAATGTTATCATTGCTGCGTACAGCAATATGATTGTTAGGATTGTTCTTTTCATATCGTTGAGTTCTTAAGGTTGTTGTTCAATTGCCTGAATCTCTCAAACTCTTTGTGACCAAAGTTGATTAGGGCACCTGGTACAATCCTGCTTGCCCATTTAATTACACCAATAAGTACTGGGTTTAGCTCCGGCTTATCCTGTTGCATCCCTTTAATGGCTATTTTAACCATCTTATCAACTTCCATGGTTAACGACGAGTTTGAATCTGTTGGTAGCACCCAATTTTTTTGCAGGTTAGTTTTAACACCCGGAGGAATCATTTCAAAAACCTTTACGCTGGTTCCTTTTAGCTGCAATCGCAAGGCTTGAGTATATGCACGCACCCCAGCTTTAGAAGCGCTGTAAACCGGTGCAACAGAGAAAGGCATAAAAGCTATACCTGATGATACATTCACAACCGCTGCCGACCGTTGTTTGGTTAACTGGGGCAGGAATTGATGTGTCATTTGTATGGTACCTGAAAGATTGATATTAATTTCGCGTACAATGTTTTCTAAACTTGGCGAAGCATCCTGCAAATCAATTAATCGCATTTCGCCTGCGTTGTTGATGAGGATATTTAAATCAGGAAATTGTTGGGAAACCTTTTCGTAAAGTGTTTTGATGCTTTCGGGGTCACCTACATCGCTTTGAAAGATGTGGACTTTTGGAAATTGGCGCTGAGTTTTGTTCAGCTTCTCCAAGTCGCGACCGGTAACTATGATAGTTGCACCAATTGTCGTAAGCTGTCTCACCAGTTCTAAACCAATGCCACTGCTGCCACCGGTAATTAATACAGTGCTGTTTTGTAAATCCATGCTTGCCTTTGTATTTGATACAGCAAAGTTGCAGGATGCACACAAGCGACATGTATGCAAAAGTCGCGTCGTTGTAGCCGAAAGTCGGTAATTAGCGTAATTACGACTACTGCTTAAGAATTGTCATCAAATTGTGGAAGGTAATGCCAATAATCTCGAATGGAGGGTGAAAAATTATTTTCCGATACAGAACTTAGAAAAAATATTATCCAGTAAATCGTCTGTGGTAACGGTGCCTGTAATTTCGCCTAAATAGTGCAGGGCTTGTTTTATGTCCATGGCTAAAAAGTCTGACGTTACCTGCATGTCAATACCGCTTAAGGTTTTGATGAGAGCCTGTTCAGTTTTTTGCAGTGCCTCAAGATGTCGGATGTTAGTTACTAGCGTTTCATTGCCGTTTAAGCGACCTTGAATGGTGGTGTCATAAACCAACTGCTTTAGTTGCGAAATGTGTAGTTTCTCCTTTGCTGATATAGCTACAAGGGTTACATCTTCGGGTAAAGCTGCGTTATACTTTTGTTTATAATCAGGTACTATATCTATTTTATTAGCAACCAAGAGGGTAGGGAGTCCGGGTTTATAAAGGTTTTGAATATCCTGGCTTAACTCCTCAGGTGTAATTGATTCCACATCAAATACATAAAGAAGCAATGCTGACTGGCTTATCTTTTCCATCGTTTTTTGCACGCCAATCTGTTCAATAGCATCAGTGGCTTCGCGTATACCCGCTGTGTCAATTAAACGGAAATTTATGCCGTTTATATTCAATGTTTCCTCAATGGTATCGCGTGTGGTACCGGCAATGTGACTTACAATTGCCCGTTCCTCATTTAAAAGTGCATTAAGTAGTGTTGATTTACCAGCATTTGGGCGGCCAGCTATAACAGTGTTAATGCCTTGCTTTACAGCATTTCCTAACTCAAAGGACTGTATAAGCTTGCCTATAACACGCGTTAAATCATGTATAAGTTGTTTCAATTGCGCACGGTTAGCAAATTCTACATCTTCTTCCGAAAAATCAAGTTCAAGCTCAACCATTGATGCAAAGTGCACTAATTGCTCACGCAAATCTTTTAATTCAGAACTGTAGCCACCTCTTAATTGCTGTAAAGCCACCTGTTGTGAAGCTTTAGAATCTGAAGCAATCAAATCAGCCACAGCCTCGGCCTGCGAAAGGTCAAACTGTCCGTTAAGAAATGCCCTGAGTGTGAACTCTCCGGGTTTAGCCGATCGTGCACCCTGCCTGATAAGTAATTTTATGATGCTTTGAATAATATAATTTGAACCATGGCAGGATATCTCCACCACATTTTCGCGGGTGTATGAGCGCGGACCTATGAATATTGAAATCAAAACTTCGTCAAGTACCAGGTCACCGTCGGTAATGGTACCAAAGTGGATAGTGTGGGATGCTTGCTTAGTTAAGTTTTTTCCCTTAAATACACTGTTTGCAATTACAATAGCATCAGGACCAGAAAGCCTGATTACGCCAATTGCTCCAGTACCATTTGGCGTGGCAAGAGCTACTATAGTATCGTGCGTTAAATGATTCATTTTAAAATGCAAAAGTGCTTATAATTATCATCATTTATGTTGATGCATCGCAATAATATTGAGCGTGAAAATGACCGCTGAATCCTATGTTTAAATTACATTAATTAATTTATAATTAAAACCATCTTCACAACCTGAGTGTTTAATAACCGGTGGTAAACTTAAGCTTGCCAAAACATAATCATTATTAATCAACACTTAAATGGCTAATTTTCAAACTGAAATTCAATCACTGGAAGGTAAAAATATTCTTATTACCGGAGGTACAACCGGCATAGGCCGGGCCACAGCTTTGGCCTTGGCCGCTGCTGGTGCAAATGTTTTAATCGTGGGGCAAGACCCGCAGCATCTGCAGGATGTTTTAAGCGATGCTGAAAAGGCTGGTGTATCAAATAAAATTAAAAGCTTAATTGCCGATCTATCCGTTGAGGATGGTATTAAGGCAGTTACAGACGCTGGCAATGCAGAACTTGATACGTTGCATGTTTTAATAAATTGCGCTGCATTGGCATATCAGGGTATAAGTGATGGTAATTATGCTGAGTGGGCAAGGGTAGTGAATACCAATGTGCTGGCTTACCTTGCGCTGTCAAATTACGCTGTAAAACGCATGAAAGAGGCAAAAGGTGGACATATTGTGAACATCGGTTCGATGAGTGCTGATGTGAGGGAAAAAGATAGTTCGGTGTATGTGGCCACAAAAGGAGCGGTGCAAGCTTTTTCAGAAAGCTTACGTAAGGAGGTAAACGAATTGGGCATAAAGGTTACATTAATTGAACCTGGTGCGGTAGGTACCGATATGCAACCGGTTTCAGTTCCTGATCAGCAAAAAAATATTGAAAATTTAGAAATGCTTAAGGCCGAAGACATTGCCCAAGCTGTAATTTATGCAATTACTCAGCCGCAGCGCAGTGATGTAGTGGAGATTAAAATACGTCCTCACTTACAAATTATATAGCAGGCTCAATGGCGGCTACAAAACCATCAACAGCTTATAGAAAACTGTTGATGGTTTTATATAAGTAAATTCAAGTATGTGAATAGAACATTTACTAAGTCAACGGTTCTAATTGAAGTACCATAATCTCGGTTTTATACCTTTTTACACGATTTTCGTCAATCCAGCTTTTGGTTTGCAGTTTACCGGTAACGTGTATGAGCCTTCCTACGTACAGGTCTGTTTCTTTAACGTCAGTTGTTTCCGGACAAACAACTATTGAATGATGCTCTTCATGAGCTGAAGTTTGATCGCCTTTACGGAAATGTTCGCTAGTAACAAGGTTGAAGCAAATTGTATCGGGTTTGTTTTGATGTTTATGCCGTCGGGGTTCAGATTTAATATGTCCTACTAAAAATACCTTGTTAACGCCTGAGTTGTTATGCATGTAAAGAAATAATCAATGTAATGTTGAGTGTTGTTGACTAATAATTTTATATTAAATTATTATCTAACAAAAGGTTAGAGCATATCATAGTGAACGCGTTACTTCTTTTGCATCGCCCTTTATTAAGGGTAAAATTAAGGTAATGGATAAGTTCAAATCAGCGTATTAATACGTAATCATATCTCGTATTAATACGCTTTTTGTCGCTAAGATTAATCCCCTTAATTATTTATTAACAATAATTGATTAATTTATCACTCCAAATCTCATGGCAAAACGTATAAGAGCCACTGTATTGCGTACACCGGTACGGGTTATCATACTTTCTCGATAGCCTTCAACGGTGCGTTTGCTGGTGAAAAGTTTGTCTGCAATTTCTTGATTTGTCAGGCCGTCGGCTAAATAGTTCAACACTTCAGTTTCCCTCGCCGAAAATTTGATTTCGTTGACGTCATCACTTTTTAGGGGCTCTGATGACGTCATCATCCGATTTAAAAACTTTATAGTTAGCTCAGAACAAATGTATTGATTACCTGCCGATACATGCTTTATTGCAAACACAAGCTCATCGGCACTTGTGTTTTTCAAAATAAAGCCGTGAGCACCCGCTTTAAAGCTTTGTACTACGTAACGCTCATCGTCGAGTGCACTTAATACAATTGATTTTAAATGTGGAAATTGAACGCTTACCTGTTTGGTTAGCTCAATGCCGTTCAAAACCGGCATGTTTATGTCTGTTAACAGTAGGTTTGCTTGTACTCCCTCCTCTAGTAGCGAAACAGTCTCGGCACCGTTTCTTGCTTCAGCTACCACGTTAAGATCAGGCACAATTTGTAATAGTGACCTAAGTCCGTGTCTAACGATGCTGTGATCTTCCGCAATTATGATATCAACCATTGTTCTTAATCTTAACCCAATTTCAAATGATTTTCGGTCAAAGAGTATCGGCTATTAAAAAGACCGCCCAAAAGTTGCTTTGTTCAATTTAATACAACAAATGTACTATTGTGATTGACTCGGCAACATTGGTCAACCTGATTGGTATAGCTTCAGGTTGTGATAGATCAGAAAAAGCGCAAATATATTACAAGATTTAACTTACAGGTCATCCAAATGATAAAAAATGCTTTTAAGTGTGAAGTATATTTTAGGAGGTGAATTTAAAGCCGGTGATATTGGATAAAATAAAAAAGCCTGAAACTATTGTTCCAGGCTTTGAAGTTATTTGCGGTGAGGGAGGGATTCGAACCCTCGGTACAGTTTCCCGTACGTCAGTTTAGCAAACTGATCCTTTCGGCCTCTCAGGCACCTCACCGGTTGTTTACAATATATGTCCCCGTTTGGGACTGCAAATATAGTAATTCAACTATCTCGTCAAAAAAATATTTCAGGTATTTTAATAATCTATTCTTACATGGTAAATGCTCATCAGCATTCGTTTAAATATGCTTTTTATAGTTTCCAAATCTTTGAGCGTTATATCGCTGTCTTTCAGTTGGTTTTGGTTAAGCTTATAATTTACTATACGGTCAACCAAGTCACTTATTGATTGTGCGTCGGGTTCTTTTAGTGAGCGCGAAGCAGCTTCAACTGAGTCAGCAAGCATCAAAACGCCGGTTTCTTTTGAAAATGGAATAGGTCCGGGGTAGCGAAAAATGTTTTCGTCGATGAATTTTTCAGGAAAATTTTTCAAAAACGACTGATAAAAATAATCAACCCTGGTGTTGCCATGATGTGTGCGAATGAAATTGATGATTGTTTCGGGAAGATTAGCTTTTTGGGCCATATCAACCCCCTTGCGCACATGACTTATAATTATTTGAGCACTCTCTTCATATGAAAGCTTATCATGCGGATTAAAACCTGCCGTTTGGTTCTCAATAAAGTATAGCGGGTTTTCCATCTTGCCAATGTCATGATACAATGCACCTGCCCTTACCAGCAAAGCATTGCCACCAATGCTGTAAATGGCGTTTTCGGCAAGGTTGGCTACTTGTAATGAGTGCTGAAACGTTCCGGGAGCCTTGAAGGCCATTTCGCGTAACAAAGCAGCATTGGTGTTGGTAAGCTCAATAAGTGTTAAATCAGACGTTATACGGAAAGCCTTTTCAAATGCATAAATTAATGGGTAGGCCAGCAGGGTTAGCAATACACTTACAACAAACGGGAAAAATTCAGCCCATTCAATGGTATTGATATCACCCTCGCGTATAAACGATATACCTAAGAAGGTTGCAAGGTAGGTAAGCGTTATGATTAAGGCCGATGTTAGGAACTGGCCACGGCGCAGCAGGTTTTTAATGCTGTAAATAGAAACCATACCAGCCGTTATCTCATAAAAAGCAAATTCAAAGCTGTTTGGCACGTAAAAGCCTGCTATCATTATCACCAACAGGTGTATGTTTAAAGCCAGCCTGGTATCAAACAGTATGCGTATAATGATAGGAACAATACAGTACGGAATGTAGTAAAGGTTTGGCAGCTGTATTTTTATAGCCCACGATAGCGTAGCCAGCATAGCCGTAATTACCAGTAGAATAAGGCCTACCAAGCGGTTGTCATAATAGATGTCTTTACGGAAGAGGTAAAGAAATACAATGAGTAATGTGAGCGTTAACCCCACTAGTAAAAACTGACCTAATGACACCAGCTTACGATCACCGTTTAAACGGGCGCTGTCTTCAAAGTACTTTTTGTATGATAAGAGCTTTTGATATACCTCATCGTTTATAACCGCCCCTTTAGTGATAATTACCTCATCCTTTTGCACCATACCCAACGTAAGTGATATGTTATCAAGCGCATCGTGCTTTAGGCGGCTGGTTAACTTATCGTCATATACCAAATTATTCAACAGCCGGTTTTGCAGTAAATCAAGCAAAAAGGCCCTGTCGAGATTATACAATGCAAGCTCCTTTTCAAAAAAGCTTATTGCTTTTTCTTTGGTGTACAGGCCTGACGTGTTTTTGTTGGTAGCTACATTATTGTTGACTACTGTAATGTTATAGTTTTCGTCGGCAGGCTGGTCTTTTATACCCGGGGTAAGCAGACCAACGCTATAAACCTTATTAAGTAAAACCTTGCCGGTTTCAATGTATCGTGCCTTGAATTTTTCGGGTATTCCGGCGGTGGTCCATTTTAAATTTAAATCATCAACAAAGCCCAAAACCTGCTGGTTTTGCACATCGGCTTTAAGCTGGTAAACAGGCGAAACATTTTTAAGTGCATCAGCCTGATCGCGTTCAAGCTCGGCAGGTGTTTTAAGTATAGCAAAGCTGTGCGGAGCAATTAGTTCTTTTTGGTTCCATACTCTGCCTTTTTCAAATTCATACCTGAATTTGGTTTGCTTGGGAAGGGCCAGTATAATGAGGAATACACTGCCCACTATCATAATAAACTTTACCCAAACAGCGTATTTACGCAATAAAGCTTTTTGA
Source organism: uncultured Mucilaginibacter sp. (assembly GCF_913773635.1). Taxonomy (GTDB): domain Bacteria; phylum Bacteroidota; class Bacteroidia; order Sphingobacteriales; family Sphingobacteriaceae; genus Mucilaginibacter. Next base: position 50,763 of record NZ_CAJYGQ010000009.1, on the reverse strand, counting down.
CGCGATATACTAAATTTTGCCATTAAAACACTTTAAATCAATATAACCGTATTTTGAATCGCTAACGGCTAATAGCTGCAATAATACTGTAAATTGCAACAATTATACAGGCTTAGCGTTTGTTTAAATAATTTGGCGCGGCACTTTAATTTGCTTTTTTAAATATTATGAAACATTTAAGCATTATTTTATTGCTTATTGCCTTTATGGTTGGCAGGGTTAACGCACAACGCTTTAACACCCCCGATCAGCTTAACCAGTTGCGCCCCTTGCAAGATAGTTTGGTGAAGATTGGCCGCCAGATGTTTAATAACGAAAACGACTTAGAACGCAAAAACGCTAACTACTCTTTTATACGTACGCTTGTTAAGGCACTTAAGGTGCCAAACTCATACGCCTTTAATTTCGATTCGCTTAAAACCATCAGCATACTGCGCTCGCCCGATAATAAGTTCAGATTACTGAGCTGGTTTATAATGAATGAGGATGGCAGTTATCGTTTCTTTGGCACCATTCAGGTAAACACAGGTGGTAAATTATTGCTTCATCCGCTTGAAGATTACTCGCCATTGCTTAAAAACCCCGAAGACTCTGTGATGAACAACCATAAATGGTTTGGTGCGCAGTATTATAAAATTATAACTGTTGGTACGGTCAATCCTTACTATGTGTTGCTTGGTTGGAAAGGCAACACCGTTAAATCAACCAAAAAAGTTATCGACGTACTATCGTTTAAAAAGGGTGAACCTGTATTTGGTATGCCCGTTTTTCAAGGCAACAAAAAAACACGAAGCAGGGTAGTATTTGAGTATAACAGGCAAGCCTCCATGTTGCTGCGTTATGTGCCTGACCAGGATTTGATTGTGTTTGATCACCTGGCACCGCCCGATGATAAGCTAAAAGACCAGCGCGACACGTACGGGCCCGATTTAACGTATGATGGCTATAAATTAAGCAACGGAAAATGGATGTACAAAGACAATCTTGACATGCGCAACATTCCCGCGCCAGACGATGTTGATATTATTGACCCCAAAAAACAAGCCCTTAAAGATAGAAGTCTTGTGCCTTTAAAAAGGAACTAAATACTCAAGCTTTGAAGCGCTTTAAAAGCGGTTAGCATATGTGCAGTTACAGTGCATAAGCTAAGGTGATTGATTTAAATAAGCGTGTCTTCTTCAATTAAAGGCTACACCTTGATGATTGCAAAAGACTGTTCATTGATGCAAATTTAATTCTACAACAAAGAATAAGTTTATATTGTGAGTAAGCTCATGAGGTTGTAAATCAACATAGTATTTTCATATTATGCCAAAATTTATTTGGCAAGTGCGAGTTATATGTATCTTAGCCGCTTTTAATGTTGCAGCCCTAAAAGATTTCAACACAACATTTGGCATTAATGGAGAATGCCTATTTTTAGATAATTTTAATTTAAACTATGAGTACTGAACCTGAAATTTCTTTAGACTCGTCTCTTGCCGCACAGCAGAGTAAAGGTCATCCAAAAGGTTTATATGTTTTATTTTCTACTGAAATGTGGGAGCGCTTTAACTTTTATGGTATGCGTGCCCTGCTTACATTGTTCCTGGTAAATGCCCTTGCTTTTTCTGATAAGGATGCGTCTCTAGTTTACGGTGGCTTTTTAGGCTTGTCGTATTTAACGCCAATGCTTGGCGGTTACATATCTGACCGTTATCTGGGTAATCGTAACTGTATTATTTTAGGTGGTTCGGTAATGGCCTTGGGGCAATTTTTGCTTTTTGCCAGTGGTTACACTTATGCTGCTAATCTTGACCTTGCAAAAGGAATAATGTGGCTGGCATTAGCGGTTATCATTTTCGGTAACGGCTTCTTCAAGCCCAATATTTCATCAATGGTAGGCCAGTTGTATAAAAAGGGAGATTCGCGGTTAGATGCTGCATTCACCATATTTTACATGGGTATAAACGTTGGTGCCTTTTTGGGTATGAGCATTTGTCCGTTTTTGGGCGATGTTAAAGTAGGAGAGGTGCGCGTTGTTGAGGCATTTAAGTGGGGTTTCCTTGCAGCAGGTATAGGCATGATGTTAGGCGTGCTTCTGTTTATCTTCCTTAAAAACAAATACGTAACCGACCCTGATGGTAACGCCGTAGGATCAAAGCCCGACTTTTCTAAAGCTACACTCAGCCCTACCGGTGAGGCCGAAAAGGCAAACTTTTCTACTGCCTCAATTATTGGTGTGGCTGTGTTAATGGTAGTATTGTTTTTCGGTATTCACTACATATCTGTAGATCCTAATCCCATTAAAAGCTGGGTATATCCGTTTATATATGCATCAGGTATTAGTTTAGCTGTACTTATTTTAACCGATAAGTCTATTACTAAAATAGAGCGTGAGCGTATTTTAGCGTTGTATACCGTAGCATTTTTCGTAATATTCTTTTGGTCGGCATTCGAGCAGGCCGGGTCATCTTTAACTTTTGTTGCCGATAAGCAAACCGACTTAAACTTGTTTGGCTTTCAACTGCCTCCAAGTTTTGTACAAAATGCCAACTCCCTGTTCATTATTATATTTGCATTTCCGTTTAGCTGGCTTTGGTTAAAGTTGCAAAAACGTAACCTTGAGCCAATTTCGCCGGTTAAGCAAGCTATTGGCTTATTGTTGCTGGCTACCGGCTACTATATCATTGCCATGCAGGTTAAGGGTATAGGTACATCAGGTAAAATTGGGGTTATATGGTTAATCATCATGTACCTGTTCCATACCTTGGGTGAGCTTTGCCTGTCGCCAATTGGTTTATCTTTGGTTTCTAAACTAGCTCCAAAGCGTTTTTCATCGTTATTAATGGGAGTTTGGTTTATAGGTAACGCTGCAGGGTACGCTCTTGCCGGTACGCTGGGTGCCATTATTCCGCCCACGGGTGATAAGTTTGAGTTTGCTGCTTCCAAGGGTATTGATTTGCAAGCCGTTCTTGATGGTAAAATACAGGCAAGTGCATCACAGCTTGCAATTTTAGCGCAAGAGAAGATTGATGTGCATTACCCTACGTTTGTTGGCTTTACCATTCATAACCTCTATGAGTTTTTTATGGTGTTTGTAACGCTGTCTGGCGTTGCTTCCATATTACTTTTCTTAATATCGGGCCTGCTTAAAAAGATGATGCACGGCGTAAGATAACCTATTTAACAACTTTTAACTAAAAGCAGGGTGGTAGTTATCACCCTGCTTTTGTTTTTTAAGGGCCGAATTGCGTACTTTTGCCCGCTCATACATTATTGAAACAGTAACTACGTGCCCGATAGCATAGTCATTATACCAACCTACAACGAAAAGGAAAATATTGAGCGTATGATACGCAAAGTGTTTTCGCTGCCGCATGATTTTCATTTACTGATTATAGACGATGGCTCGCCCGATGGTACCGGTAACATAGTTAAAAGCCTGCAAGCGGAGTTTTCAGGCAGGTTGTTCATCGAAGAGCGAAAAGGCAAGTTGGGCTTAGGTACCGCTTATATACATGGTTTTAAATGGTGTATAGCGCACAAGTACGATTACATTTTTGAAATGGATGCTGACTTCTCTCACAATCCAAATGATTTGCTGCGCCTGCGCGAAGCCTGTGTTGAGGGGGCAGATATGTCGGTTGGCTCTAGGTATGTTAGAGGGGTAAACGTTGTAAACTGGCCTATGAGCCGGGTATTGATGAGCTACTATGCCTCCATGTACGTGCGTATTATTACAGGAATAAACCTGCATGATGCTACCGCGGGTTTTGTATGCTACAAACGTAAAGTGCTTGAAACCATAAGGCTTGATAAAATTAAGTTTGTTGGCTACGCCTTTCAGATCGAAATGAAATACACCACCATTAAACACGGCTTTAAGGTAATTGAAATTCCCATCATATTTACTGATCGTACTGAAGGTGTTTCAAAAATGTCTACCCGTATTTTCCGCGAGGCTTTTTTTGGCGTTATACAAATGCGCATCAACAGCATTTTCAGAAAGTACCCGGAAGGCGATTGAGCAGTCTTATCATTTGGGAAAGCAGGAACTTCACCTGTCAATTTCTTCGCTCCCTTATTGAAAAGTGAGCCTGTTTGCTGAGCAATAGCAGTCAAGCATTATTGGGTATCATCCGGAATTAATCGGTATAAATTAGGGAATATCGGGTGCGAAATAAAAGCCGCTATTTTTCTTGCTGGCTAAATTTGTATGCTTTAAGGAAAACAGTATAAGGCAATAACCGTTGTATTAACAACTAAAATTTGCCTCTTATGCTTCAATTCATAAACGATTTACCAGACAATGTTGTAGGCATCCATGCCGTTGGCGAGGTTACAAAAGATGACCTCGAAAAAGTGCTTATCCCTAAGCTTGACGACCTGGTTAAGCGTCAGGGTGAAATCCATTATATACTCGTGCTTGAAACTGAGGTGCAGAACTTTACAGCAGGAGCGTGGTGGGATGATATCAAGGTTGGCCTTAAACATTTTACCAAATGGAAAAAAATTGCCATTGTAACAGATCAAAAAGCCGTTGAATGGTTTACCAGTAACGTATTCAGGTTTATGGCTCCTGGACAGTCAAAAGGATTTCCACTGGGTCAGTTAGACGAAGCCGTTAAGTGGGTGACTGAAGAATAATCAAATATCAATTTATAAATACAATACCTATGTCTACCGAAGAAAACAAAAATATCGATCCGCATGAGGATCAATTAGGAGAAAACACAGGTGATTCGTCACTTGAAAAAGGTAATACACCTACCGAGCATACTAAAGATGATGAGCATCGTGTGGATACCGTTGTGCCCGATAACGATAGCGGCGTACCAGGACCACCAAGCGATGAGGAGTCATCAAACAAAAATGAAGGTCCGGCCAACGAAGATTTATAACAAAAAAGCCTTTCTCTTAATTGAGAAAGGCTTTTTTTATTAAAAGCTGTTCTTGATACTATTGTGTAGCGTTTTGGCGCTCCAGTAACCGCTGTCTAATATACGGCGCACGGTCATCAATGGGTCGTTCGCATCGCGCTTTTCAGCCAGTTGGAAGGCCATTTTAAATCCGCGGCTATGGAGTTCAGGTAATCCCTGCGCGTTCCATAAACCAAAAGGATAGGCAAAATATTCAATTTTTTTACCGGTAATTTCCTCTAATTTTTTGGTTGGTTTATCTATTTGTGTCTTCCAGTCGTCGCCGGCAAATTTCTTGAAGTTATGGTGATCCCAGGTGTGGCTGCCAATTACGTTGCCTTCATCAGCCAGCTGTTTAACTTGCTCCTTATTCATGTAATTAGGTCTGCCAATTGATACCGTCATTATAAAGTATACGGCCTTAAAACCATACTTTTTTAGCTCAGGGTTTGCAATGGTAAACTGGTCAAGGTCGGTATCATCAAACGTTAGCATAATAGGCTTGCTGGGTAAAGCTGCGCCTGTTGTAAGGTAAGCGTATAGCTGATCGGGCAGTATAGTATGATAACCGCTATCAGCCAGCATTTTAATTTTTTCTTTGAAGCTGGCAATCGGAACTATGTAATCTTTAGCCGTTTTAGAATCTTTTGGTCGCCAATCGCGTATTTGGTGGTAGCATAAAATCGGCACCTGCTTGCGTGCAATAATCTCAGCATTCGAAGCTTTCTTTCCAGGCTTCTCATTGGCTACAACCTCAGTACTGGTGCTTGTAGTCACCGTTTTTGTCGAAGTACTATCGGTTACCGTGCTGGTTTTGCCCGATTGGCATGAGATAACACTTAGGGCTAATGCGGCTGCAACTGCCGTGTATGATTTAAGCATGGGGTTTAAAATGGTAAAATGTTAAAGCGAGCGAAAATAAAATAAATAAGAGGACTTAAACAAAAAAAGTGTGGTTTGATGTGAACCAATAAACCACACTTTTTAACAGTAAGTTTTAACTATTGGCGGGCCGACATAGAAAACGGATAATCGGTATCCTTAGTTCCTTTGGTTTTATTGGGTGTGGCCTGCATGCTAAAATCAAGCTTTGCACCGTTTAACAATGCTTTATGACTTAGCCAATTGTAGCTATGCGGCTTGCCGTTGTACATTAATTTGCTAACGTATTTATTAGATGCGCTGTTGGCAGGTGCATTTATATTTACAGTTTTTCCATTCTCAAGGTTTAAAGTAACCTTTTTGAATAAAGGAGCACCTAAAACATACTGATCACTTGCGGGGCAAACGGGGTAAAAGCCCAATGCACTAAATACATACCACGCCGATGTTTGGCCATTATCCTCGTCGCCGCAATAGCCATCAGGAGTAGCTTTATACAGGCGGTTCATAACCTCGCGCGCCCAGTATTGTGTTTTCCAGGGTTGGCCGGCGTAGTTATACAAGTAAATCATGTGCTGTATGGGCTGGTTTCCGTGAGCGTACTGGCCCATGTTCATAATCTGCATTTCGCGTATTTCATGAATCACACCGCCATAGTAGCTATCATCAAATATCGGCGGTACACTAAACACGGAGTCTAACTTGGTTACAAACTTATTTTCGCCGCCCATAAGGTTAATCAGTCCCTGCACGTCATGAAAAACCGACCATGAGTAATGCCAGCTGTTACCTTCTGTAAATGCATCTCCCCATTTAAACGGGCTAAAGGGTGATTGAAAACTGCCATCCTTGTTTTTGCCCCGCATAAATCCTGTTGACTTGTCAAACAGGTTACGATAGTTTTGGCTACGCTTTTTATATAAATCAACTTCAGCCTGGGGGCGATTCAATTCTTTTGCCAACTGGTAAATGGCAAAGTCGTCATAGGCATACTCCAGTGTTCGTGCAGCGTTTTCATTGATCTTAACATCGTAAGGTACGTAACCCAACTCGTTATAGTATTTAACCCCATAACGTCCAGTGGCTGAAACCGGACCTTCGTTATTTGCGCCATGCAACAACGCCTCGTAAAGTTTGTTAATATCGTAGCCACGCGCCCCTTTCAGATAAGCTTCGGCAACTACAGATGCGGAGTTGTTTCCTACCATTATATCCGCGTAACCCGGGCTGCTCCACTCGGGCAGCCAGCCGCCCTCTACATAATCACTGATAAGGCCTTGCTGCATCTCTTTGTTTATAGATGGATACATCAGGTTTAAAAATGGATATAGCGCACGGAATGTGTCCCAAAAACCGGTACCTGCAAATTTATAGCCTGGCATGGTTTTACCTGTGTAGGGGCTGTAATGCACTACTTTGTTTTGGGCATCAACCTCGTATAGCTTATTTGGGAACATAACGGTACGGTAAAGGCATGAGTAAAATGTACGGGTTTGGTCTACCGTTCCACCTTCCACCTGCAGGCGGCTTAATACTTTGTTCCACGCAGTGTGTGCTTTTTGTTTTGTAGCTTCAAAATCATCACTACCTAGTTCTCGTTTAAGATTTAACTCGGCCTGCTCAAAACTAATAAGGGATGAAGCAACGCGTAAGTGTACCTTTTCGCCACGTGTAGTCTTAAAACCAATAATAGCACCTGCATGATTATTGGTGAGCTCTAATGAGTCGCCGCCGGCTAAGGTTTTGCCGTGCCACGTTTTGGCAATTGAAAAGGCCTTATCTGTATAAATTACAAAATAGTTTTTAAAGTTTACAGGCTTACTGCGCGCTGCACGGGTGGTATAGCCTATGATCTTATTTTCGGCAGGAATTACCTTAATGTATGAACCTTTGTCCAGCGCATCAATAACTATAAACGAGCTATCGCTTTTAGGGTAACTAAATTGAAATTGAGCTGCACGTTCCGTAGTAGTCAGTTCGGCCGTTACATCATGGTCGGCCAGGTAAACGCTGTAATAATAAGGTTTTGATACTTCGGCTTTGTGGCTAAACCAGCTTGCGCGGGCGTCCTGATCAAATTTCATTTTACCGGTTACCGGCATAATGGCAAACTGGCCGTAATCATTCATCCAGGGCGATGGTTGATGCGTTTGCTTAAATCCCCTGATTTTATCAGCAGCGTAAGTATACATCCACCCATTACCCATGTTGCCTGTTTGCGGCGACCAATAGTTCATGCCCCATGGCAGGCCTATGGCCGGGTAAGTGTTGCCGTTAGATAAATCGGGTTTTGAATCGGTACCCATCAAGGGGTTAACCCATTCGGCAGGGTCGGTTACCCTGGTTACTTGTTGAGCACAAGCGGCAGCTCCAAATAACAGAGCCACAAGCGAGAGCCAGATATTTTTGTTCATCTGCAGTAGTTAGTTAAACAAATATATAGCATTGCCTTTTGCGTTGTACTATAAATCACAAAATGCTTATGTTTACCAGCACAATTATGAAGTTTAACAAGCTGCCTTATTACTTACTGCTGCTTTTTGTTGCTTGCAGTGCCTTTATTTATAAAGATGATCAAAAAGTTAACGTAGTTTTTATTGGCGACAGTATAACGCACGGCACTGTAGCCAAAGATCAATCGCCACCTGTTTTTACCGGTAATTTTTTAAGAGAGAAGCTTGGACCTCATGTGCAGGTATCAAATCAGGGAGTAAGTGGTTTTACAACGGTAGATTTCTTGCCCGCAACCAAGAAAATGTTTCCAAAAGTAAAGGCTGCTGCCAACAATTTTTATGCAGACAGCACGGCACAGCTTGTATTTTCAATAATGCTGGGTACTAATGATAGTGCTATAAAGGGTCCTAATGGTTCACCCGTTTCGCCCGAAAACTACCAGGCAAACTTAAAGACCATAGCAGATAGTCTGTTAGCCGCCTATCCAAAGGCCAAAATTGTTTTAAACTATCCTTTGTGGTACAGCGATAACACGCACAATCGTTCATCGTACTTAAAGGAGGGTCAACAACGCGTACTGTCATACCATCCGCAAATTCATGCGCTGGTTAAGCAGTATAAAAAAAGCAATCCGCATCATGTATTTGAAGGTGACAGGAAATCGTTTAAATCCTTCGAGAAAAATTACCTTACTTATCTGAAACCTGAAAATGGAACGCAGGGTACGTTTTACCTTCATCCTAATACACAGGGAGAACAGGTGCTGGCCAAATTGTGGAGCACTGCCATATTAAAAGCACTTAAAAATTAATTATCTTTTAGGTTTGTTGCTCTACTTGGTATTAAAATAAGGTTGGTAGTTGCCCCGGCCGGTGAATGCCCAGGTGTTTGTATGCATTTTCGGTGGCTTCGCGTCCGCGGGATGTGCGCATGAGATAGCCTTCCTGTATAAGGAACGGTTCATAAACCTCCTCTATAGTGCCCTCATCTTCGCCAACTGCTGTAGCTATAGTTTTAACGCCAACAGGGCCACCCTTAAATTTCTCAATAATGGTAAGCAGTATTTTGTTGTCCATTTCATCAAGGCCATGCTCATCAACATTAAGTGCATTTAAGGCATACTTTGCAATGGCGGTATCAATACTGCCGTTTCCTTTTATTTGGGCAAAATCGCGTGTGCGGCGTAGCAATGCATTAGCAATACGTGGCGTACCACGGCTGCGGCGCGCAATTTCATAAGCACCTTCATCAGTAATAGGCGTATTTAAAATGGCTGATGAACGTAAAACAATAGTGGTTAGCAATTTGGCGTCGTAATATTCAAGTCGTGAATTTATTCCAAAGCGTGCTCTTAGTGGGGCAGTAAGGAGGCCTGAACGGGTTGTAGCGCCCACCAGTGTGAACGGGTTTAATGATAACTGTACAGAGCGCGCATTAGGTCCGCTCTCTAACATGATATCAATTTTAAAATCTTCCATGGCAGAGTACAAATACTCTTCAACCAACGGGCTTAAACGATGTATCTCATCGATAAATAAAATATCCCCCGGTTCAAGGTTGGTTAACAAACCGGCTAAATCACCAGGTTTATCAAGCACAGGGCCGGAGGTGATTTTAATGCCAACACCCATTTCATTGGCAATAATGTGCGATAGCGTAGTTTTACCCAATCCCGGAGGCCCGTGAAGAAGTACATGGTCCAAAGATTCGCCGCGCTGTCGAGCAGCCTGAACAAAAATCCGCAGATTGGCTAAGATTTTATCCTGGCCTGTGAAATCTTCAAAAGCCTGCGGGCGCAAAACTTTTTCAATATCACGTTCAGTTGTTGTCAATTTTTCAGCGCTTGGATCTAAGTTTTCGTTCATTGCCAACAAATTTAGCATTTATATTAAATGGCTGCAATAACAAGCTTGTTTTGATGGAGATGTTTTGTAAATCGGCATTACTGCAAAATTATTTTATAAATGTATAATTAACACTTATTATTGTAGCATATTAACCCCGGCTTGTATGAAATTGCCAAAAAATGTTAATGAACCAATAAATCTATAATAATGAGAAAGCTCATACTTTTCATCACCTTATTTACAGTTGTTGCTTTAGCTGTTTGCGCACAGGTTGGTGCTGGCAATGGCGTAGTTACCAGCCCCGATAAAAAGCTTGTGGTAACAATATCGCTCAACTCTACAAAAGGTTTGCAGTATACTGCTGCATATAACGGTAAAACTGTTGTAGAGAGTTCACCCTTAGGTTTGGTAACCGACGTGAGTGACTTTAGTAAAGATTTGCGTTTTATTGAACAGAAAGCCGCTGTAATTAATGAAAACTATGAAGAGAAGCGTATTAAAAAAAGCAAAGTCAACTATACTGCTAATGAAGTAGTTTTTACTTATGAAACAGCTAAGAAAGGAAGAATAAGTTTGGTTATGCGTGTAAGCAACAATAACATTGCATTTAAATACCAGCTTGCTCAAACAGGTGAAGCGGCACGCTGCACAATTGAAAAAGAATTAACAGGCTTCGACTTTCCGGCAGGTACCACTACCTTTTTAACTCCACAGGCTACACCAATGAGCGGATGGAAACGTACCAAACCAAGCTACGAGGAAGAGTATGTTGCCAATGAAGCCATAGGCACGAAATCAAAATATGGTATTGGTTATACCTTCCCTTCTTTATTTCATATTGGTAACAATTGGGCTTTAGTGTCTGAAACTGGGGTAAGTAGTTTGTATTGTGCAAGCAAGTTAAGCGAAGCATCAAACGGCGGTTTATATACAGTAGCTTTTCCGGAGGCAGGGGAAAATAATGATTTGGGAAGCGCTAAACCAGCTATAAGTCTTCCGGGTGAAACGCCGTGGAGAACCATAACTATAGGCGATAACCTGAAGCCTGTTGTTGAAAGCACTATTGCTTTTGATGTGGTTAAACCTTTATACAAGCCCTCTAAAGATTACCAGTTTGGCCGCTCAACCTGGAGCTGGTTGTTGTGGCAGGATAACAGTATAAACTATAACGATCAAAAAACATTCATTGATTTATCGGCACAGTTGGGTTACGAGTTTACACTTATTGATGGTTGGTGGGATACTACAATCGGCTACGCTAAAATTGAGGAGCTTGTAAAGTATGCACAATCTAAAAACGTAGGTGCTTTTTTATGGTATAACTCTAATGGTTATTGGAATGATGCACCGCAAGGTCCTAAAAACAAAATGAGTACTTCCGTAGAGCGCAAAAAGGAAATGGCGTGGATGAAGAGCCTGGGCGTAAAGGGTATTAAGGTGGACTTTTTCGGCAGCGACAAGCAGGAGACCATGAAACTTTACGAAGACATACTTTCTGACGCTAATGACTATGGGCTATTGGTTATATTTCATGGCTGTACACTGCCGCGTGGGTGGGAGCGCATGTACCCTAATTTTGTGAGCAGCGAGGCTGTGCTTGCGTCAGAAAACCTCATATTTGGACAGCGGGCAAATGATATGGAAGCTTATAACGCCAGCTTGCACCCGTTTATCCGTAATAGCGTGGGTTCAATGGATTTTGGTCCGCTGCTGTTAAATAAGCGCCATAACCGCAATAATAACGGCGGAACTACCCGCAAAACATCAGATATATTTCAATTAGCTACTACAGTGTTGTTTCAAACATCTGTTCAAAATTTTGGAATTACCCCTAACAACTTAAACGAGTTTCCAAACTTTGTGATAGACTTTATAAAAACTGTTCCTACCACATGGGATGAGACGGTATTTATAGATGGTTATCCAGGTAAATATTGTGTGCTGGCACGCCGTAACGGTAGCCGCTGGTATGTAACCGGCATAAATGCCACTAAGGAAGCAAAGAAGCTAAAGTTGAAACTGCCTATGCTTGCTAACCAAAACCTTAACTACTATTCAGATTCGAAAGAAAGAAAGCCTCAGCTAAATAAAGTAAAAGCGGGCAAAGCCGGAGAAATGCTTGTAGAGATGCAGCCGGACGGCGGAATTATCATAACTAATTAAACTAGAAGAGGCCCTTACTCAGGACCTTTTTCATTGCCAGGCTTTAAGCGTGAATTTAACATAGTAGCTAACATCAATCATTATTATTTGACGTTAGCATGCCAATATGAGTTGAATTTATTGCGTATCTTGCAGTTTTACCCAATTAATTTTACTATGCATAACTGGGAAGATATATATCTTGAGGCTGAAGAAGCAATTAGGAACGCTAATTACCTGCAGGCTAAACAACTGCTTGAAAATATAATTTTAGAAGAACCTTCAACAGCGCAGGCTCATAATTCATTGGGCTGGTTATACCGTACACAATTTGATGATTATTCCCGTGCCGAAAACCATTATAAGGCTGCCATTAAAAGTAATGCACAGTACCCGCACGCTTATATAAATCTAATAGTTTTATATACCAACTTGGAACAATGGGATAAAGCACGTGATATTGCCGCAACTGCATTGCACAGGCCACTGGTTGATAAAGCATTGATCAATTATCGCTTAGGTATACTTGAGGAGTACAATCAAAACTTTGATGAGGCAATAATATTTTATAAAAAAGCTATTAAACTTTGCCTCAATTTTGATTCAATTGAAGATTATAAAAGAGCAATTAGCAATTGCGAATACAAGGCAACGTTATAAACAAAAAGCCGGAGAATCAGATGCAGGCATTGCCAAACATGCATCTGATTCTCCGGCTTAAAACTTTAATTAGATTTAAGGTTATTTTTGGGCAAACACCACTGCGCTTAACGGCGGTATTGTAATTTCAATAGAGTTCTCCTGCCCGTGCCACTTATTGTTTTGTGATTTAAGCGGGTACGGATTATTTACACCTGTCCCCCAAAAGTTCTTATCATCCGAATTGAACACTTCGCGCCACTCGCCGTGCTGGGTTACACCTATACGGAAGTCATAATGAACCAGCGGTGTCATGTTAAGCACAACTACCACATCATTTTCGGCATCATGTCCTTTACGTGCATATACTATAATAGAGTCTTTGCTGTTACCGCCGTCTATCCATTCAAAGCCGTCTTTGCCAAATGCTTTTTCATATAAAGCCGGGTAACTTTTGTACAGCTTATTCAGAGCTTTTACCGTTTCTTTCATACCCAGGTGGCAATCATATTGAGAAATCCACCAGTCTAACGACTTTCCAAAATCCCATTCGGCATTTTGCCCAAATTCAGCACCCATAAACAAGAGTTTTGCTCCGGGATGGGTAAACATGTAGCTGTATAGTAAGCGCAGGTTGGCGTAGCGCTGCCACTCGTCTCCAGGCATTTTGCATAGCATGGAGTGCTTGCCGTACACCACCTCATCATGCGAAAACGGCAGCATAAAGTTTTCTGTAAAGGCATAAATAAGACTAAACGTAATCTCATTATGATGGTACTGGCGGTGAATAGGGTCGAGCTTAAAGTAATTTAAACTGTCGTGCATCCAACCCATCATCCACTTCATGCCAAAGCCAAGTCCGCCAAGGTAAACCGGTTTGGTTACGCCGTTAAAAGAGGTAGATTCTTCGGCAATGGTTTGAACGTCGGGGAAGTGGCTGTAAACAGCCATGTTAAACTCCTTTAAAAAGTCAATAGCTTCTAAGTTAAAGTTATTGCCAAACATATTGGGTTCCCATTCGCCTTGCTTGCGTGAATAATCAAGGTAAAGCATTGAGGCTACTCCATCTACGCGTATACCGTCGGCGTGGTAACGCTCAAGCCAAAACATGGCGCTGCTTATTAAAAACGCTTTAACTTCGTTACGCCCGTAATTAAAAATGTATGATGTCCAGTCGGGGTGGTAGCCTTTGCGTACATCTTCATGCTCATAAAGGTGTGTGCCATCAAAGCGGTACAGCGCATGTCCGTCTCCCGGAAAGTGCGATGGTACCCAATCTAATATAACGCCAATACCCTCGAGGTGAAATCGTTCAATAAGCTCCATAAGCTGTTGAGGCGAGCCGTATCTTGAGGTAGCTGCAAAGTAACCCGTTAACTGGTAACCCCAGCTTGGATAAAATGGGTGCTCCATAACAGGCATAAACTCCACATGCGTAAAGCCCATCTCTTTTACATAAGGTACCAGCTTATCTGCAAGTTCGCTATAAGTCAGGAAGCTGTCCGGACTCTCGGGGCTACGTGCCCACGAGCCCAGGTGAACCTCATAAACTGAATACGGACGGTCTAAAGCATTGTGCTCGTACCTGTTACGCATCCAGTTTTCATCCTTCCATTCATAATAAGTGTGGCTTACAATCGAAGCCGTTTGCGGTGGCTGCTCACTTTGTAGTGCATACGGGTCACTTTTTTCAAGCTTTTCGCCACTGTGTGAGTGTATAAAGTACTTGTAAATTTCGCCATGCCCAACGTGAGGCACAAAACCTTCCCATATGCCTGAGGCATCCCAGCGGTGATATAACGCATGACTGCCCCTGTTCCAACCATTAAAATTACCGATAACCGATACGTATTGAGCATTTGGTGCCCATACGGCAAAGTAAGTGCCTACTACATTTTTATGAGTAACCACATGCGAGCCTAACTTTTCGTAAAGCTTGTAATGCTTGCCACCTTTAAAAAGATCAATATCAAAATCGGTAAAGCGGCTATAAGCTTCAACTGCTTCAAAACCCTCACTTAGCAAATTAGTTTCAGGAGAGCTATGTATTACAGGTAACGCCTTGGCATCTTTGTTATGCGCTAACGATGATTGTTCAGTAGCGGCATACTGCTCATTGGCTACGCCAGCCTCAATTGCCACGGCAGGTTGTTTTTTTGCAACCTTTGCGGCAGATTTTTTCACCGCCTTAACAGGAAGCGACTCCGGAAAGGTTTGGCCATCTGCAATACCTTCTGTTTTGCGCGACGTTCTTTTTGCCTTCACCGGTTGCGACTCAGGAAATGTTTCTGCAGAAGATGAAGTTAATGAGGCGGCATCTTCAGCCTTGCTTTTTTTTGCCTTTGTACCTTTAACAGGTTCATCGGTATTAGTGGCTTTTTTTGTTGATTTTGGTTTTTTATCCTTATCTGCTTTTGTTTTAGCCTTGTCATTCAATAACAATGCATCATTGGTAGTGGGGATATCAGCAGATAAGGGGTTGTTAGCCTCATTACCTTCTGCAATGTTCAAAGGTTTAGTTTTCTCGGTTTTTTTTGCCATGGTAGATAGTCTGTTCAGAACGACGGTAAATCAAGATGAATGCGTTAAGCAATCGGTAAAGATTTTGTTGAAAGCAAATTATGCCTTAGATGTCCAACATATGCTACCTGTTGCTTGTTTTACCTGTGCGCACAATACTAGTAAAATTTATTTAACATAAGCTGCTATTTATAGCATAAGATATTAACGGTGAGACTTATGAGTTGCCAGCGTTTTCTTTATAAAAATGCTGTAGAAACCAAACTCATGTATGATGCACCCAATGCCTGGTCAAGTTGGGTTAATATTTCCCCGAAAACCGTATTCAAATCATTCAATAGCAAATTAAGTTAGGCTAATGGTAAATTTCTTTTTACTTTTCGGTCGGTAATTACGTATAAGTAAACGCAGGTTGCATTTATGGTGTAACATGGCTTGGTTATTGAAACTATTTGTTTAATACCAGCCTTAAAAAGCAATACTTAATTAATCAGAACTAACTAACTCAATGGAACAAAACAATCCATCAAACGATCCGATACCTGAATCGCCAGCGGTTAAACTTATTGAACAGGAAGAAGAAGTTTTTCAGCACGTTAATAACCCGGTTCTTGGTTTAAAGCCAATTGTAAAAAAGTATCTTACCGCACCCGAAAGCGTTGAGCAGAAGGGTAACAAGTTTTTCTTTCGCGACACTGAGGCTACTGTTGAAGTAACCATTGTAACCGACGAAATAATAAGGGTGCGCATGGCGCCTCACAGCGTTTTTTTAGAAGAGTTTTCATACGCTGTACCAAAGCTTGAAGTTAAAGTATCGGTATTTCATTTACATGAAAACGAAGACGAATACCGTATTTCAACAAGTACAGTAAACTGCCATATCAAGAAAAAAGACTTCCTGGTTTCTTTTTCTGATAGCCAAAATCATGTAACCAGTGCTGATGCAACCCCAATGCACTGGGAAGAAAACGTTCAGTTTGGTGGTTACTACGTATTTGGTACAAAGGTTTGTCATCCCGAAGAAGCCTTTTATGGCTTGGGCGATAAACCTACCGACTTAAACTTGCGCGGTAAACGCTTTGTAAACTGGAATACCGACGCTTACTCATTTGCCTGGAACCAAGACCCAATATATCGCAGTATACCGTTTTATATAAGCCTTAACGAAGGTATTGCACACGGTATATTTTTCGATAATACCTTTAAAGCTCACTTTGATTTTGGTTCTGAAGATCGTAACAAAACGAGTTTTTGGGCCGATGGGGGAGAGCTGCAATACTATTACATACATGGCCCAAATATGATGGACGTTGTTAAACGTTACCATTTATTAACGGGTACTCACCCAATGCCGCCATTGTGGGCGCTTGGCTATCATCAGTGCCGTTGGAGTTATTACCCTGAGTCAAAGGTTAAAAAGGTAGCTAACGGTTTCCGCGAAAATAAAATTCCGTGCGACGGCATTTACCTTGACATAGATTATATGGACGGGTACCGCTGCTTTACCTGGAACCGTAAATATTTCCCTGATCCTAAAAAAATGATTAAGGAATTGGCGGCAGATGGATTTAAAACAGTAGTGATTATTGATCCGGGTATAAGGGTTGATGATAATTACTGGGTTTTTAAAGAAGGCAAGGAGAAGCGTTATTTCTGTCGCAGATGCGATGATTACTTTATGGAAGGCCACGTATGGCCGGGCCGTTGCCAGTTTCCTGATTTCACCAATCCAGAGGTGCGTGAATGGTGGGGAACTTTGTTTGACGAGTTGGTACAATTAGGCGTAGCGGGCGTTTGGAACGATATGAACGAACCTGCTGTATTTGGCGCCGGTACCTTCCCTGATGATGTACGCCACCAGTATGATGGTTACCGCGGATCGCACCGTAAGGCACATAACGTGTACGGCATGCAAATGGTAAGAGCTACATATGAAGGCATGCGTAAGCTTATGAAAAATAAGCGTCCTTTTACCATTACCCGCGCGGGGTATTCAGGCGTGCAACGCTTTACCTCTGTTTGGACCGGCGATAACGTAGCGTCATGGGAGCATTTGCGCCTTGGTAACGTACAGTGCCAGCGTTTGTCAATGTCGGGCATACCGTTTTGCGGTACCGATATTGGTGGCTTTAGCGGCGAGCCTGATGGCGAATTGTTTACACGCTGGATTCAAATGGGAACATTTTCACCCTTTATGCGCGCACACTCGGCCGGTGACACTAAAGAACGCGAGCCCTGGAGTTTTGGCGAGCCATATACTGCCATTAACCGTAAATTTATTGAGCTTCGCTACAAGCTTATACCATATTTGTATTCAACATTTTGGGAACATCACCGTTATGGTTTCCCTATACTGCGCCCGGTTGTAATGCAGGAGCAAGGCGAGATAAATAACCAGGCCCGCCAGGATGAGTTTACCTACGGTGACAAAATACTAGTTTGCCCTGTTATGGAGCCCGGCCAAACAAGCCGGAAGGTTTACCTGCCTAAGGGTAATTGGTTTGGCTACTGGGACAACCAATTAATAGAAGGTGGCCGCGAGGTTGAAGTTGCAACACCACTTGAAACCATTCCGCTGTTTGTAAAAGCAGGTTCGGTAATACCCGAATACCCAGTAATGCAATACGTGGGCGAAAAGGAAATTGAAGAGGTTAAGCTTAACGTTTATTACAGCGAAGCACCTGCAAACTCGTTCTTTTTTGAAGATTATGGCGAAACATTTGCCTACGAGCAGGACATATACTCCGAGAAAAAATTTGTTGCAAGCGGTAAGCCAACAAGTTTCACGCTACAGCAAAGCATGGAAGGTTTATATACACCTCGTTATGAAAATTACCACTTCAATGTGGTTGGCTTGCCTTTTAAACCATCAAAAATTATTGCTGATGGTAAAGAGGTTACCGACTTTGTTTTTGATGCCGAAAAGCTGATACTGGACTTTAAGTTCACTAAAAACTTTAAGCAAATTGAAATAGCTTAATTAGTTATAGAATAAGAAAGCAACCTGTAAATGGTTGCTTTTTTTATGCATTTAAGTGTTTATATTATTTGTTAAGTAAAATTTATTTACCTGTTTATATAGTGCGTAACTTTGCAGCGTGACTACGCCTAAAGAGTTAAAACCTATTAAGCCCCGAAAGGTACCAGCGGCAAAACCGCGTGCTAAAACAGCCAGAAAGCCCCCCGTTAAAAAGAAAACCCAAACATTTTCATGGAAGCCCTTGGTTATCGGATCGTTACTGGTATTGCTTTCGCCGTTTTACTATGGGTACGTTGTAAGCTTTTTTTCGGCAAGCTGGCAGTGGGTGAAAAACATAGGACAGAATCCGCATTATCGCAATTATAAAAGTTTTGGTATAGATATTCCTACGCGTTACAAAATTCATGGAATTGATGTTTCTTACGCACAAGGGAAGATTGACTGGCCAAAGGTACGGGCAATGGAAGAAGATAGCGTACGCATAAGCTTTGCCTTTATAAAAGCTACGGAGGGTTTGCTTACGGTTGATCCGTATTTTAAACGTAACTGGCGCGAAGCCGCCAAAAACGGTATACGGTGCGGGGCCTACCATTTCTTCAGGCCATATAAGGATGGTTTATGGCAGGCCCGCTTTTTTCTGCAAAATGTAAATATTGAAAGTGGTGATTTACCGCCCGTAGTTGACATAGAACGGCTGGATAACGTAACACCGGAGGAAATGCGAAAGCAATTAAAAACGTTTTTAAAGCACGTTGTAAGTAAGTTGAAAACCAAACCCATTATTTACACCGGGCTCAGCTTTTATAAAGATTACCTGGAAGGCGACTTTGATGACTACCCGCTATGGATTGCACACTATAACAAGCCCGAACTTAAAGCCGGTAAAAATACCAATTGGTGGTTTTGGCAGCACTCAGAAACTGCTCATATAACTGGTATAAACCACACGGTTGATTTCAATGCATTTAAGGGTGATAGCCTGCAGTTTGAGCAGATGCTCATCAGGTAAATATCATCTTGTTTTAATTTAATACACTGAAATATAGACAAATTCAAAATCTGTAGTTGTCGGTTTTTAGTATTTAGAAAAAACCTGTCTTTGGTATTTCTGTTAGTGTTATGTGATTTAATTATAAATTAAAGTTACTTAACACTACCTATGAAAGCAGCAGTATTTCACAAACCCGGAGACATCAGCGTAGATACCGTTGAAGATCCAAAAATTCAGCATCCAAATGATGTAATTTTAAAAGTTACATCAACAGCTATATGCGGTTCTGACTTACACATACTAAGTGGCGGCGTACCACAACCTAAAGACCTTGTATTAGGGCACGAGTTTATGGGTATTGTTGAAGAGGTTGGCGCAGGCGTTACCAAACTAAAAAAGGGTGATCGCGTTGTGGTTCCTTTCCCAATATCTTGCGGCCATTGTTTCTTTTGTACGCACGGAGCTTCACCTCATTGCGAAAATTCAAATTACGAACACTACGGGCCTGACGGCGACTTAACCGATAAAAAAGGTGGCGCCCTATATGGTTATACCGATTTATATGGAGGTTACTCGGGTGGTCAGGCCGAGTACGTACGTGTGCCGTATGCAGATATAAGTCCGCGTATTGTGCCTGATAATTTAACGGACGAGCAGGTGCTGTTTTTAACAGATATTTTTCCTACAGGATGGTCGGCCATTGATTGGGCGCAGCTTAAAGGTGGCGAAACAGTAGCCATATTTGGCTCTGGTCCTGTTGGAATGATGGCACAAAAAGCAGCCTGGCTTAATGGCGCCGGACGTGTGATTGCCATTGATGTACTTGACTATCGCCTGGAGAAGGCAAAAGCCGTAAACCATGTTGAAACCTTGAATCCGCATAAGGTTGATGTTGTTGAAGCCATTAGGCAAATGACAGGTGGGCGTGGCGCCGATGTATGCGTTGATGCTGTAGGCTTTGAGCCGGAGCGCGGCGTGATGGATAAAATTAAATCGGCCGTAAACTTTGAAGTAGGCAGTATGAAAATACTCGATCTGTGTTTTGAGTCGGTACGCCGCAGCGGTACGGTTAGCATTGTAGGTGTATATGGCTCTCCGTATGATAACTTCCCAATGTTCAGAATATTTGACAAGGGTATTACCATTAAACAAGGTCAGGCTCCCGTACTTAATTACATTGACCATCTTATTGACTTGGTAAAAGAAGAGAAGGTAGTGCTTGATGACATTATTAGCCATACGCTTCCATTAAGTGAAGCGGCGAAAGGCTACGAGATGTTCCAGAAAAAGCAGGATGATTGTACCAAAGTGGTGTTAAAACCATGGAGTTAATTTAAAAAGTATAAACCAAATTTTTAATCCGGTTTTAAAACCGGGCAAACTCAATAATTATGAATAACAGACCATGTGCATTAATAACCGGTGCCTCAGAAGGTATTGGTTTTGAATTGGCTAAGTTATTTGCTGCCGATGGTTACAACCTTATTTTGGTAGCCCGTAATGAGCAAAAGCTTGATAATTGTGCGGCACATCTTCGCCAAAGTGGCATTGAAGTTAGCACTATTGCCAAAGACTTATTTAGCCGCCAGGCTGCGTTTGATTTGTATGACGAGGTGAAGGCCAAGGGCATGCAGGTTGATGTATTGGTAAATGATGCAGGCCAGGGACTATATGGTGAATTTAAGGATACGGATATCAATCGCGAGTTGAGCATTATTGACCTCAACGTTGCATCATTGGTCATTTTAACCAAATGCTTTTTGAAAGATATGGTGGCCCGAAATGAGGGTAAAATTTTAAATCTGGCGTCTATTGCCAGTAAGGTTCCGGGTCCGTGGCAGTCGGTTTACCATGGTACCAAGGCATTTGTATTATCATTTACCGAAGCTATACGCGAAGAGTTAAAAGATACAGGCATAACGGTAACAGCATTAATGCCGGGTGCAACCGATACTGACTTCTTTAACAAAGCAAATATGCAGGAAAGCCGCATAGTTCAAGATAAAAGTTCATTGAGCAACGCTGCCGATGTAGCCAAAGATGGTTACGAAGCAATGCAGGATGATAAAGATAAAGTTATATCGGGCTTTAAAAATAAGGTGCAAATTGCAATGAGCAATTTAACACCTGACAGTACTGTTGCTCATATGATGAATGAGCAACAAAAGCCGGCTAACGAATAAGCAGGTGATGTAAAACAACAAAGCCCAATCAATTAGATTGGGCTTTGTTGTTTATTATGCGTTTTGCATACCAGCCAGTAAATCATCAAGGTTATTCAGGCCCATGGTAAAACCTTCTTTAAAACCCATGCCAACAATTTTATTGAGCGCGGCTTCATTTTCAAAGGTAATCTCTGTTAATAGACTCATGCTTTCACCGTTTGCCGAAAAGTTGTTGTCCCAATGCATAGGCGGAAAGCTGGAATCTACATTACCGGCTTCATCACAAAAGTAAGCTGTTGCGGTAAACCGGTTAGGTTCTTCAATTGATTTAAAATCAACCTTACACCAACTGCATTCACCTTTGGGTCCGCGCATGGCGTAAAGCCAGGAACCACCATCAATAAAGTTTAATTGCTTAGTTTCGGCTTTCCACGGTTTGGGTGCCCACCATTTGTCAAGCAAATCTGTTTTGGTCCAGGCATCCCATACCTGTTGTAAGCTTGCATTAAACTCCCGGGTAACTATTAGCTTTTTTCCCGAAGGGTCTTGTGTAATGGCTGTTTGCTGTGCGTCTATCATCTTTTATACGTTCTTTTTAAATTGAAATTTTGAAGCATTAATTTGCAGTACTTTACTCGTAAAACCTTTTTAAGGCTTCTGAAACAGCAAAAAGTTTAGTTTGAACGGAAAAGAGTGGTTGATGTTAAGCTAGTAAATGCTTCAAGGTTTGTTTCACCGTTAATCACGAAACAAATTTATATATACAACCCGCTGACCTAACGTTTGTTTGTGTAATTGAACTGCCTATTACATCTGAAACACTAAGATCTTGTTTGGCCGTGTCCTTTTACAATCCACTTGTAGCTTGTTAATTCGGCTAAACCCATTGGCCCACGTGCGTGCAACTTTTGTGTGCTTATGCCAATTTCGGCGCCCAGGCCAAATTGTGCCCCGTCAGTAAATGCCGTTGAGGCGTTTACATAAACCGCAGCTGCATCAACCTTATTCAAAAAGCGTTCTATGATGTCGGCATCTTCCGATATAATGGCTTCACTATGTTTTGAGCTGTGATTTGCAATGTGGTCTAGTGCTTCCTGTAGGCTATTCACTGTTTTTACCGCCATCTTCATGGCTAAAAATTCGGTACCAAAGTGTGTTTCATTTGCCGCTTTTAACAGGTGTTGTGGATAGTAGTGCTTTAATTGTTCAAGTGCTGCATCATCAGCAAATAGCTCAACCCCTGCATCACCACACTTGCTTAGCAGGTAAGGAAGCTGCGTTAAACGGCTTGCATGAATAATAAGACAATCCAACGCGTTGCACACGCTTACGCGCCTGGTTTTGGCATTGTATATAACAGGAGCTGCAATCTCCACATCGCCAAATTCATCAAAGTAAGTATGTACAATTCCGGCTCCTGTTTCAATAACAGGCACTTTGCTGTTTTCACGTACGGCGTTAATAAGAGCCTGACTACCGCGCGGAATAAGTACATCAACATAACCAACAGCGTTGAAAAGTGCTTCTGTAGCACTTCTTTCGGCAGGTAACAATATGGCAGCATTTACATCAACGTAAAATTTTTGCAACGCTTGATGGATAAGGCTGATTATGGCTTGATTCGAAAAATCAGCATCGCTGCCGCCCTTCAGTAAGCTAACGTTACCAGTTTTAAAGCATAGCGCAAATACATCAAAAGTAACGTTGGGACGGGCTTCATAAATTACACCAACCACACCCAGCGGAACGCGTACCTTGCTTATATGTAAACCATTGGGTCGTTCAGTTTGTGAAAGTACCTCGCCCAGCGGGCTATCCAGCTGTGCAACATTCCTTATATCAGCAGCAATACCCTCAATACGCTCGTGAGTGAGCATAAGGCGGTCGTACTTCGGATCGGTTGAATCCATGCGGTCCAAATCTTTTTGGTTTTCGGCCAGTAAAGCTTCAGACTGTTCAACGGCAATATCGGCCAGATAATATAATACCTTATTTATAGTGTCGGCATTTAAACCTGCAATGTTATAACCAGCCGCAACGGCATTTTCAAAATATGCTTTGTAGCTCATAACTTAAGCTTGTAAATAGAGGTAATCATAATGTACGAGGGCTTTTTCGTTCTTTTTGCCAAGTCGCTCCCGGGCCTTATCAGCTCCGTATTCTGCTATGCCCTGACCAATCAGGTTTTGTTGTTCATCAACAATGCGTATAATATCCCCCTTTTTAAATTCAGTGTTTATGGTAATTAAACCTACGGGCAGCAAACTAGTGGCGCGGGCAGATGTTAGCGCTTGTTTAGCGCCATCATTAATGGTAACCATACCCGTGGCAAAATTGCCCGAGTGAGCTATCCATTTCTTCTTGCTTGATGCTGATTTTTTTGGAATAAAGCGTGTATGCTTTGCATTTCCACTTAATATAAGGTTTAAAATTCCATCTTTAGTTCCGTTGGCTATATGCACATTTATACCTAAGCGGGACACCTTTTGGGCCATATTGGATTTTGTGATCATACCACCCCGCCCAAACTGCGACTTTACAGTACTGCTGATGAATGAAGAAAAGTCCAACCCGTCGTGGGTTATCTCTTCAATGAGTTTTGAACCGGACAATTTGGGGTCACCATCGTAAATGCCGTCAACATTGCTCAGTATAATTAAAGCCTGTGCATTTAGCATCGATGCAATAAGTCCGGCCAGTTCATCATTATCAGTAAACATTAGTTCGGTTACGGATACTACATCGTTTTCATTAACAATGGGCAAAACCTTATGCTTTAATAAAATATCAAGGCAATTTTTCATGTTCTGGTAGTGCGTTTTGTCTCTGAAATCTTCACGCGTTACCAAAACCTGCGAGCATACCATATTATATTTTTCAAGCAGCTGTGCATAAGTATTAATAAGTTTAACCTGCCCAACCGATGCCAGTAGCTGGCGCGTTGCTATGGCATCAACCTTTTCGGGTAGTGAAATTAAACTCCGGCCCGATGCTACCGCCCCCGATGATACAAGTATAACTTCCTTGCCTGATGCCTGTATCGCAGCAATCTGATCAACCAGGTTAGCAATGCGGTGCGCGTCGGGCAGGCCGTTTGCCTTCGTTAACACATTCGATCCTACTTTAATAACTATACGCTGGTATAATGAGCTCATAAAATATTGCAGACTGTAAATACAGCCGGTATTGTGATTAAGATTGCTAAAATAGTCAACCCTATTAATTAAGTAGACTTTTGTTTCAAAATAAACTGATGATTTTTGGCCTGTTAACTATCAATTAATGTTGCTGCTAATTGTGAAAAAATAAATATTAAAATTCCTTTTAATAACTTATATCTTCGGTAACCTTTAAGGTGATTATACGTAAAAGGCAGAAATTGGCTGTCTTTAATTCTGAAATAAATTATAATAACTAATATGATAATAACTTTACGAGACTTATTTAAAAGAGCGCATAGTATAAATTTTAGCAAAAGATAATAGCCGGTTATTGCTTCTTATAGCTGAAACAGACTTTTGTTACGCCTAAACATTATACCTAATGCTCAATAAATACTTACTCAGGGTTGCCCTGTTATTTATTTTTATATGCGGTGCCTTTAGTGCATCAGCCCAATATGCCATTGGAGGCAGTGCCGGGGTAAAGCTGGCCAATTCTGTTTACTGGCTTACCTGGGATCGTAGCGCGCCCGGTTCAACATTGATCGAAACGCCGGTTGGCTATAGCTCTTCAAACATTATAAGTGGTACTTACGTTTGGCAGTTTTCGCCAACGGTGCGTATCACTGCAGTAATCAACAATCAAACATTTTCGGCAGGGGCAGGCATGACCTCATATACACCGGGCAGCTACTTTGGCGATGGGTTAGATTTGATTTATTCAGGCAACAATCTACCTAAGCCCGATTCGCGCGGTGTGCCAAATTCAGGTATAGCTACTACTAATGGCGGAACAGTTACTTTTGATATTGATATAAAGGTTGCCATACTCATCAATAACGTATGGACAAATATTTCGTACCCGGGTATGATCATTGCCGATGCAGAGTCAATTGATTCGGGAGGTGAGTACATATCGGGTAATACGCCTAATACTGTTGCCTGGCAATTGTTAAATAAGCGCACGCAAGGCAACGTGGCCGATATTCATTACAAAATGGATTTGAGCAACGGTGGAAAATCTTTCAAGCTTTATGCCGATTTGCCACCCGGCAACTTTGGAGTCCAGGCGGTTATGTTTGCCCGTGGTGCAAGTAGCCTCAACAATGTGTCAATGAAAGGGTCGGGCATTACGGCTATGGCCATTGGTTTCGTACTACCGTTTGATTTGGGTGACGTGCCGTTATCCTATGGTGTAACCGGGCACTATATTGATGACTTTGAGCAAACCACTTATTACCCGGGCGATGGTACCTATGAAGTTGTCAATTATAACACATCGCCTTTAACACCTAAAGCGCATGTGTACATTGGCGCTAATAACCTCGACCCTGATGGACAACCTAAAGGTGGTGTTAATGCCGATAGTGACGATTTAATTGACAACCCGGATGAAAGTACACTGAGCCCTGCCAGCCTGCCAACTGTAAAGGTTAACCAGCAGGGTGATGTGGTTTTAAATTTGACGGCCACTAATGAAAAAGCAGTACCTGCAATTTTGTACGGTTGGATTGACTTTAACGGTGATGGAATTTTTGGAATAGACGAGTTGATACGGGTTACCGTTCCGGCAAATACCATAAATCAGCCTTTTACCTTAACTTTTCCAAACGCCATGTTTGCCGGTAAGGTTAAAGTGGGGCCACTTTATGCCCGTTTGCGCATCACCACTACTAATTTGTTAGATGATGCCAGTACTCCGGCCGATGACCGCAGCATATCGTTTGCAGCCGATGGCGAGGCCGAAGATTATCGCTTAAAAGACATTGTAGGGGTAACAATATCAGGATCGGTTGTAAATGATGGAAACGGTGCAGCCGATAATGCAATAACAGGCAATGGCTTACAGAGCGTAGGAGGTAAGCAGCTATTTGCTTACCTGGTTGATGCTGCGGGTGTGATTGTAAACAAGGCAACAGTTGCTGCAAACGGAACCTATGCACTCGCAAATAACAATAACGGAAATTATACCGTAGCTATATCAACCAATGACGTTGCTGTGGGTGGAAATCTGGCAGCTGTGGCTGCTAATCTTCCTGCGGGCTTTGAAGCTTCGGGCGCATTTTACGGTAATAATAATGCCGGCAATTCGGGTATAAAGCCGGGTACGCCCAACCTGCAAATTGCAGTATCAACACCGGGCACCAGTTTAGATGTAACCAACGTAAACTTTGGAATAAACCAGGCTCCCGTTACAGTTGCAGATGCTGGCACAACAGGTATTGGTCAGCCCATTACCCTCAATATAACCAGTAACGATACGGATGCCGATGGTACCATAAACCTTGCTACGGTACAACTTATTGATCCGGCCGATAACTTAAAGAAAGCCAGTGTAACCATACCAAATCAAGGTACATATACCGTAAACGCTACAAACGGCAGAGTAACTTTTACGCCATTGGCAACCTTCACAGGTAAAGCAACACCTGTAGCTTATACCGTGCGTGACAATTATGGAACCGAAAGTGTTAGCGCCCTTATCAGCATCAGTATAAAACCAATTGGCGCCGCTGATACCGATGTTGCGCCTATAAATACGCCTGTTACCACAACAGTAAAAGCAAATGACGGGCCGAGTGCTACCGGTACAACGGTAGCCGCAACTAATGGGGCGCATGGCACTACTACGGTTAATGCAAACGGGCAGGTAATTTACACACCTAACACAGGCTACGCCGGTATTGATACTTATACTTACACCTTAACAACTCCGGACGGTATTGTATCAGACCCTATTACAGTTACTATTAACATTAAGCCGGTCGGCGTAAACGATGCCGACGTTACCCCGATAAATACGCCCGTTACCACCATAGTAAAAAGCAATGATGGCTCAAGTGGTATTGGCACCACGGTAACGCCTACCAATGGTTTGCATGGTACAACGGCAGTTGATGCTACGGGCAGGGTAGTTTACACCCCGGTAAATAATTACATAGGTAAAGACACTTATACTTACACGTTAACAACGCCTGACGGTATTGTATCTGACCCTATAACGGTTACTATAAACATAAAGCCGGTTGGGGTAAATGATGCAGCTACTACGCCGTTAAATACGCCTGTCAACATCACTGTTAAAAATAATGACGGACCAAGTGCAAACGGAACAACAGTAACGCCTACAAACGGAGCACGTGGTATTACAACAGTGGATGCAAACGGACGGGTAACTTATTCACCAATTGCGGGGTATGTAGGTAATGATACTTTTACCTATACACTTACCACGCCTGATGGGGTTGTGTCAGACCCTATAACCGTTGACGTAACTATATATGCGTCGTCAATAAATCTTACCAAGGTGGCAACTAATGGTTATAGTAAAGTTGGAGACGTAATTAATTATACGCTCGTAGTTACCAACACCGGTAGCACAACGCTTAGCAACGTAACAGTAACAGATGCCGGTGCCGATGCTGGTTCAATTTCACCTGCAACTATTGCCACCCTGGCACCAAATGCCTCGGCAACGGTAACAGCAAGGCACACGGTAGTTCAGGCCGACGTTGCAGCCCGCTTTTACAGCAACCAGGCCACAGCCAGCGGAACCGATGCTAACGGAATAGCCGTAAGTAAACGTTCAGATAACCCGGCAACCGGTCCTGCTGAAGATCCAACAGTTGTTGCAATAACTGCAGCTCCGCCAACAGGAGCAATCAGCTTAACAAAAACCGGTGTGTTCAATTCCTATTTCATCACTTATACATTTGAAATCAGGAATACAGGCAGTTCGGTTATCAATAGCGTAAACCTAACTGATATAAAACTTGGATTAAACAACTCAACCATAACACTTCCTGTTGGCGGACTACAGCCTGGAGGAGTAGTTAATTACTCACTTAATTATACGCTTACACAAGCTGATAAAGATGCAGGAGTAGTACGTAATAATGCAATTGTAAACGCGGTTGATGCCGGCGGTAACCCGCTTACATCACCTGCCTCTGTTGAAACGTCGTTCCCTAAATCGCCGGTGGCTACTAACGATGCCGACTTTACAGGCGTTAATACACCGGTTACCGTAAATGTTTTAGGTAATGATAATAGCGGAAACAGCACCTTTAACCAGCAGTCAATTGAAATCGTATCGCAGCCTGCCAACGGCAGGGTAGTAATTGGTGGAAACGGAACCGTTACTTATACACCTAACACGGGCTACGCCGGTACCGATGTATTCACTTACCGCGTGCGCGATTTAAATGGCTACTACACCAATGTGGCAACAGTTACCATCAACATAAGCGCAACATCATTACTTAAAATACCAAATTTGTTTACGCCAAATGGCGATGGTATAAACGACGTATTTGAAATACGCGGATTGGAGAAGTTTTCACAAAACGAATTGATTATTGTAAACCGCTGGGGTAACGAGGTTTTTCACCAAAGCGGCTATAAAAATACCTGGACAGGAGAGGGGCTCAACGAGGGAACGTATTACTACATACTTAAAGTTAAAACTACCGATTGGCAGGTACTAAAAGGTTATATCACTTTAATGCGTACGCTAAAAAACAATTAAGCATTGCGGATGCAATAAACAGGCTGATATGAAAAAAATTCTAACACTGATATTATTACTTACTGCCGGGCACCTATACGCCCAGCAGGATGCCCAGCAAAGCCAGTATATGTTTAACGGCATATACATTAATCCGGCCTATGCGGGTTATAAAGAAAATTTAAACGTGCACAGCTACTTCCGTTCGCAGTGGACAGGTATTGAGGGTTCGCCCAAAAGTATGTCACTGGCTGTTGATGCTATTGCCAATAACGGTAACGTGGGCCTGGCGCTGCAGGTATCACATGATAAACTGGGCGCACAAAGCAACCTTTCTGCGTATGCCAATTATGCATACAGGTTACGCATGAACAATGATGGCAGCTCGAGGTTGGCTTTTGGCCTGGGTTTAGGTGTGCAGCAATTGGGTATTGATGGCAGTTTGCTTAGCCCCAATGACCCAGAACCTTACATGCCCGTTGGTATGCAAAGCACCATAGTGCCCGACGGACGTATAGGTATATTTTACTCGGATAATAAATACTACGCCGGTGTTTCAGCAGATAACTTAATATCGCAGTACATCAACGTACGCAACCGGGGTTACATAGCACAGCCCAAACCACATTATTATTTAACGGGCGGCGCATTGTTACCTGTATCTGAAGATGTGTTGCTTAAGCCAAGCATCTTGTTGAAGGATGATGCCGCCGGCCCTACAAGTTTAGATTTGAATGCATTTGTTGCCTTTGGCGAGCGTTTTTGGATAGGTGGTTCGTACCGTACTGCTGTCAAACTATATAATAAAAATCACCTGCAAAATGATTTAAGTTATCTTAACTCATTTGTTGGGGCCGTTGAGGTTTTTGCACTTGAAAATCTGCGCATTGGTTATGCATATGATGTATCCATTGGTCCGCTTAAAGGCTACAGCAGTGGCACACACGAAATTTCAATTGGTTTCTACATCAAAACACAGAAAGCAAGGATGTTAACCCCTAGGTTCTTTTAATTACCATCTACCAGAACCGGCATGAAAAAGATATTATTTTCCATTTCTATCGTATTGGCTGTTGCATATACAGCCAGCGCGCAATACGTTCATAAACTGGCTGATGAGCAGTACGCATTATACAACTATAGTAAGGCGGCAGAACTTTACTTGCAGGCTTATAAAAAGAAACCTGCACTTTATACTGCCGAGCGTTTAGCTAATTCGTACCGCATGATGCGTGATTATAAGGAAGCCGAAAAGTGGTATGCTACAGTAGTTACTCTGGAAAATAGCAAGCCCCAGAATATGTTTACTTACGCCGAAGTGTTAAAAAATAACCTGAAGTATAACGAAGCAAAAGAACAATACACCAAATACTACACCCTTACGCCTAATGCCGATTTAAAGCAGTTGAATTACTGGGTGTCGTCCTGCGATTCGGCAATTAAGTGGATGAAGAAGCCGGTTGATGTGGATATACGCAACCTTACTACATTAAACTCACAGGAATCAGACTGGGGGGCTGTTAAGTACAATTCTAACATTGTTTTTACTTCAGACCGTACTGAAAAAAAAGATCAGGCTGAATTGCGTAAAAAACGCCCACTTATTTGGTTTGACAGCAATGTAAGTCTTGATAAAAATGTTTACGGGTGGACAGGTAATAAATACCTGAACCTGTACGAGCAGCCTGCCGCTAATGCCTCAACTGATGCTGTAAAGCCGTTTACATTTATTGCCGGTACCGATTACCATATTGGAGCCGCCAGCTACACCGCCGATGGGAACGAGATGTATTTTACTCTCACCCGCCTTCCTAAAGAGAAGGTTAAGGATACGGCCAAAATAGCCACTATTAATTTAGGTGTATATTCCAGCAAACTCGTAAACGGTAAATGGAGCAAGCCCGAGCCGTTTACTTATAATAAAGAAGAAGAATATTCAGTTGGCGATCCGTTTATAATGCCCGATGGCAGAACACTATATTTTGTATCAAACATGCCTGGTGGCGTTGGGGGAACTGATATTTATTACTGTACCAAAGATGCCGGTGTTTGGAGCCAGCCCATCAATGTGAAAAGTATCAACACTACAGCCAATGAGCGTACGCCATTTATTGATGTGCAAGGCAATATGTATTTTTCAACTGATGGTGATAAGGGGATGGGCGGCCTTGATATTTTCAAGGCTATACATACAGCCAGTGGCTTTGGCAGCAAGCTTAATTTAGGCTATCCGGTTAATTCGGCGCAAGATGATTTTGCATATGTAATATATGATAATGCTTCGGGCTATCTTTCATCAAACCGTACAGGTGGTGTGGGCAGTGACGATGTTTATAGCTTTGCATACAATATACCTGTTGCTTACAGGCTCGAGGGTGTTGCTTACGACAAAAACACCCGCAGGCCTCTTGCTGATACTTATATTACCCTAACACCTGCAAAGGGATCACCCATTAAGGTGCGCACAGGTAGCAACGGAGCATACGCATTCACAGTTTACGCCAATGCCGGTTACCAGTTAAAAGGGGAGAAGAACGGCTACCTCACCGATAGTCAAAAGCCGTTTTCCACCGCGGGCATAGGCCCTAATGAGGTGCTTAAGCGCAACTTGTATCTGGATAAAATTGAATTGCAGAAGCCTATCCGCCTGGAAAATATTTATTATGACCTGGATAAATGGGACATCAGGCCCGATGCAGAGGTTGAACTGAACAAGCTCATCAAGATTATGAAAGATAATCCCACCATAGTAATTCAGCTATCATCACATACTGATAGCCGTGCCGATGATGATTATAATATGAATTTATCGCGCAAACGAGCAAATGCCGCGGTTGAGTATATCATCACTGTAGGAGATATTGATGAAGACCGGCTTATTGCACGTGGCTACGGTGAAACCCGCCTGCTTAATAAATGCAGTAATGGCGTAAAATGCAGCGAGGCTGAGCATCAGCTAAATCGCCGTACAGAGTTTGCTATTTTGAAGTTTTAAGAGTTACTAATGAGTGATCTCATGCGTGCATGGCAACCACATTGCCATCGTATTGTGGTAACTCAACAAAAAACGTAGTGCCGCTTACGGAGTCGCATTCAAACCATATGTTGCCGTTTTGTACTTCTGTAAACTCCTTGCAAAGTACAAGGCCCAGGCCTACGCCTTTTTCGTTGGCAGTGCCCTTGGATGATTCGTTATTGAGATAAAAGATATTATTGGAAAGCTTTATAGGTTTGCCCGCTCCGCTGTCTTTTACCAGCAGCAGGGCGTAATTGTTTTGGCTCTGTGCACTTACAATTATACGTCCGCCGGGAGCTGTAAATTTTATAGCGTTATTAATTAGGTTACGCATAATTAGTTGTACCATGTCGCCGTTGCCAATAATCTTTAGCTCATGATCTATTGATATTTCAATTTTGATGTTTTTGTTTTGCGCAATGTTGGTAAACAATAGCAATTGAGGTAAAAGCAATTCATGCAAGTAAAGTTCTGTTGAACTGAACTTTAAACCGCTCATTTGTGATTTTGACCATGACAGTACATTATTGAGCATATCAAGCGTGTTGCGTGTAGAATCAAGCAGTTTCGCCTTAATGTTCTGTTGTTCATCGGCACTTAAGTCAACCTCGCTCAGCAGCTCCAGGTAGTTTTGAACGTTAGTTAACGGGGCGCGCAAATCATGTGATATGATGGAGAAAAGCTTGTTTTTCTCTTCATTAAGCAACTTCATCATTGCTGCCTTTTGCTCAGCTGATTTTTTCTCCAGGTCATAATTATACCTGATGAAATAAAAGCAAAGCAAAATGAGCGATACAACTACCACGTAAGCTGATGTGATATCACTATACCTAAACTCTGTACTGTTATAAGTGTATGGCACCCAGTCAGCATTTATATATTGAATGCCATGTAATGATAATACTATAGTAAAATGTATAGCTATAAGTATCCAGTAGTATTTTACCGGTATTACAGCAATCATTACCACCATGGTCAAGATGAAAAACAAGTCTGTTGGCCCGTCAATGCCCGAATTAAGAAAGAAGTTGACAATAAACAATACGTTACCTGTAATGCAAAAGAGCAATACAGCTATCGCCTTTTTTTGTGCAACCCTTGATAGGTAGTATACAATTGCAAACAGTAGAAAGCTAACAGCGCTTAAAAGGGCTATATCATGTAAACCAACAATATAATTAAACGGAACATTGTAACCCAGTGCTGCAAGTATAAAAATGCATATGGAATGAAAAACACGCGAAGTAAGGTCAAACCGCGTCTCGGGCCCAACCAGCCAGCGCCACGTTCTAAGCCGCAAAAAAAGTTTAAATTTAGTTAGGGGTTTCAAGGGGATTCTGTTGTGAATATACTGTATTTTAAGAGCATAAATGCGCTTTAAACAAGATATTTCCTTAACAGAAAAGCCTGTAATTATTGATTACAGGCTATATAAACTAAAAGTGAAAAAAGGTTTTTTGCGGGCTTAAATTCGTTAAATTGCTAAAATCTAGCTCTCGCGATAAAATACATAACCACCGTGTTGAAGGGTGTCGTTATCTGTAAAATTACCGTCGGCAGTAAAGCCTGTATCGTCCCAGTATTCAATATAATCCCCGGTTATTTCATACCGGCCGGTATAGGCGCTTTGTCGTTGCCCTCTTGCTTCATCATATCTGCCATTGGGTAAAAGCTCTTGCCTGATGTAGCCATCGGCGGTTACCCACATGCCAACATATTTATTATTACTCATAAAATTGATTTTAAACCAGAGGGTTTGTTACCCACTGGTAAATAAATAAGTGCCTGCTTTTTTAAAACGACTTTTGAGCAGTTGGCCTTACCACAATTTCGTTCACATCAACGTCTGATGGTTGTTCAATAGCGTAGGCAACGGCTCTTGCTATGGCATTTGCCGGTAACAAGTTTGTACGGAAGCGCTCCACCAACTGATCTTTCAATGCAGGATCTGATATGGTATTAGGAAGTTCGGATTCGGTAGCGCCCGGTGCAACCAGGGTTACCCTGATGTTGTTGCTAACTTCCTGACGCAAACCATCTGATATGGCCCGAACGGCAAATTTGGTTGCGCTGTAAACGGTAGATGTCGGACCAACCCAGCGGTCGCCCACAGAGGTGATGTTTACAAACTGACCACTGTCTTTCTTTTCAAAAATAGGTAGTGCTGCTGCTATACCATGTAATACACCTTTAATGTTTACATCAATCATTTGATGCCATTCATTCACCTTGTAGCTGTTTATCATTGAAAGCGGCATAAGGCCGGCGTTGTTTACAAAAACATCAAGTGTCCCAAATTCATCAACTGCAAATTTTGCAAAGTCGGCTACATCATCTGGATTGGTTACATCAAGAGTTTTATAAGCCGCTTGTCCGCCCTGGTTGGTTATAAATTCAGTAATAGTTTTAAGATTATCAGTACGTCTGGCACCTAAAACAACCTTTGCGCCACTTTTAGCTAAATGCTTGGCAATTGCCTCGCCAATACCGCTGCTTGCACCGGTTATGGCTACAACTTTTCCTTCGATCTTAATTTGTTCCATATTGTTTTTTTGTCAAAATTAGTGCTCAATAATGGGACACAGGCTGCTAAAAACAAACCAATAACTACAAAAATCAAACATCTTCGTTTATAACAATTTTCTACGTATTAGCCAACTGGCCAGCTCTATACCCATACATCCGCGTAACCTAACCTAAAGTTTTTTTAAAAGTTTAATCAATATTTTGACTAAACGTCTCAATAACTAAGGGAACCTATACAACTATATGCGAGGGTTTCTCATGTATTAAAAAGTGAATTTTCTGCGCTTATCGAAATTCAATATATAGCTTACCATGGATTGGTAGCCCAAACCGAGGCATCAGGTATAAACCCTACATCATCCATACTTAGCATGCTTACTGCTAAATGAGCAATCTGCTCTGGTTTGAGCTTATTGTCTTCATTCTTTATTTCCATGCCGGCCTTGGCAATAAAATCGGTTATTACTTCACTAGGATTTATCTGCATTACCCTTACATTGTGCGGGCGCAGTTCTGCACGCCAGCATTCGGTAAGGCCCGATACGGCAAACTTGCTGGCAACGTATGCTGATCCATTTGCATAACCCCGAAGCGCTGCAGTTGAACCAATGTTAATGATGTTGCCATGCTTTTGCGCTATAAAATGCTTTGCCGCTTCCTTGCCCGCCAGGAACAGGCCTTTTACGTTAACTTCCCATGCTTTTTGAAAATCCTCCGCCGATGTATCGGCTAAAGAGCCAAAAACACCAATTCCTGCATTATTGACCAAGACGTTAATACCGCCCATTTGTTCAATAGCAAATCTAAACAGTTCAATTACGTCGGTCTGTTTACTTACGTCTGCTTCAATGCCAAATACATCAAGCTCACCAGTAGCATTTTTTAGCTTACCCGCATCACGACCACAAATAACTACTTGTGCGCCCGCCTTGCGTAATGCTCTTGCAATTTCGTAACCTATGCCACCGGTTGCGCCGGTCACAATCACTTTAGCTTCCTTTATATTCATAAGTGTAATAGCTTGTTAACATACCAATACAAAAGTGTACGAGGGTTGGTTTGCAACAGATAGGCGTTGCAGTAAAGTCATGAAAGAAATGAATGCTCAACTATGGCTTGGGGTTAGCTGATACTTGAGGCTAAAGTTGCTGCTGGTATAATATGTATCGAAAGGAATTATTTATAAAACGAAAAAACCCTGTATAGGTTATATACAGGGTTTAATACTTTGTGGTATCGCTTGTTGTCGGGATGGCAGGATTCGAACCTGCGGCCTCCACATCCCAAATGTGGCGCGATACCGGGCTACGCTACATCCCGTTTGGGTTTGCAAAGGTAAGTTTTTATTATTTGTTTGCAAATTTATTTTTAAGAATTTTAATTCTCTTTTCTGCAATCGTTACCCTTGCCAAGCGCGCTATGTTGTTGCATACATCTGCGCTTTAACGTGGCGCAAATATAGGTGCTGTATATTTAATTCCAAATCAAAAATTCATCAAAATCCTTTTTGTGTAAGGATAACGTGCTATTAGCTTCTAAATCAGTCACAAAATTTATGTTTGGCTTTGAATATTTGCTTAATAGAATTTATAGTATTTAACTAATGCAATTTCGCCTATAAAGGTCCATAACTAGCACGTAAAGTTGTACAGTCTTTAATTGCTGATAATTTCTTTACTTTAGCATTCCCTAAAGTACTATCGGTTATAATACTTAACTAAGAAAGGCTATGCCTTTTGCACATTGCAAGTGTTATATAATTTTATTTTGATGGCATCTAACTACGATTCAGAATTTTGCGGCAATTTGCCTTTGCATAACGTTAACATGATCCAGCCCCATGGCTATTTGGTTGTGTTAGAAAAAGAATCTTTAAATATTATTCAGATCAGTGAGAACTTAAGCGATGTATTGGGAATTAGTGCGGTGGAGATTATCTCGTCCAACTTTTCAGATTACGTTCCGCAGAAGCAAATAGAAGAACTGAAGGCAAAAATTGAAACCGGAATTAAAGATAAAATACCTGTTAGCTTAACGCTTAACAACATTGAGTTGCTTGCGTTGGTGCATGCCAGGCAAGAGTATTTTTTGTTGGAGCTTGAACGAGTGCAGGCTGAGGATGAGCGTACGTTTATAAACGTTTTTCAGGAAATTAAATATGTAATGGCTGCTGTAGATGTAGCTACTTCGGTGCAGGATGCATGCGAAATTGCTATCAGGGAGCTTAAACGTATATCAGGTTTTGATGGTATAATGATGTACCGTTTTGATGAAAACTGGAACGGAACCGTTATTGCCGAAGATAAATCGGATGCTCTTGAACCTTACCTGGGCGTTACGTTTCCGGCATCTGATGTGCCGCGACAAGCGCGTGAGCTTTACCTCAGAAACCCGTACCGTCTTATTCCCAATCGCGAATATACGCCGGTAAGGCTTTATCCGGTACTTAACTCGCTCACTAACTCATTTACTG
The DNA here is from genome assembly GCF_913773635.1 of uncultured Mucilaginibacter sp. Lineage (GTDB taxonomy): Bacteria > Bacteroidota > Bacteroidia > Sphingobacteriales > Sphingobacteriaceae > Mucilaginibacter. The sequence goes on along the minus strand of NZ_CAJYGQ010000009.1, from coordinate 13,559 downwards.
ATTTATCTGACTGTAACCTGCGTAGTGTTGCCGCCGTGCATATTGAGTATTTAGGAAATATGGGGGTAACGGCTTCAATGTCGGTAAGGGTTATTCATAATGAGCAATTATGGGGCTTAATAGCCTGCCACCATACCAAGCCATACTATCTAAGCTTTGAGTTATGTTCGATATTTGAGTTGTTATCAAGCGTGGTATCAAACAAAATATCGTCTATTATTAATAAAGAAGAATATGGCCGGGTTGCCGATTTGCAATCACAACGCAACAGCATTATTGATCACATCTACAGCGATCGTAACATTGAACAAGGTTTGCTTGAGCACGACGAAAATATATTAAAGCTCTTTAACTCAAAGGGCGCCGTTATATTCAATAACAGTAAAATAACAACTGCGGGCGAGGTGCCGCATAACGACATGCTCGAAAACTTGCACCTGTGGCTGCATGCTAAAGAAATAGGTAAAGTTTTTTCAACAACCACGCTGCCTGATATTTTTGACGAAGCGGCCAGCGAAGCTCCAATTGCAAGCGGTGCCCTGATTATACCTTTGGATAGCCATAACGGCAATTACATTGTTTGTTTCAGGCCAGAGGTTGTCCAAACCATTACTTGGGGCGGAGATCCAAACCAAACTATAAATTTTGCTGCTGATGGTAAAACCTATCATCCGCGTAATTCATTCAAAAGCTGGCTCCAAACCGTTAAAAATACGTCATTGCCATGGCATAAGGATGAGTTAGGGGTAGCCGATACATTGCGCAGTTTTGTTTACGAATTTAAAACCAAACAAGCTATTTAATTTTTTAGAGGCTAAATGAGTAGTAAAGCACCCGAGATTAAGAGAAATATGGGCATAGCCGATAATTATGTTGTTGCAATAGGTGCATCGGCAGGTGGCCTGGAGGCCATTCATGAGTTTTTTGACCATATGCCCGGCAACTCCAATTTCTCTTTTATTGTAATACAGCATCTCTCGCCCGATTATAAAAGCTTGTTGGTTGAGTTAGTATCAAAGCATACGCACATGAAGGTGTTTGAGGCCGAAGAAAATATGAGCCTTCACCCTAATTGTGTTTATATCATACCAAATAATAAATTAATGACGGTAAGCCACAACCGTTTAAAATTGGCCGATAAACAGCAGGATAAATCACCGAATACAGCCATCGATACCTTTTTATTCAGTCTTGCGAGCGATAAAAAGGAAAAAGCAGTAGCCATTATTTTATCAGGAACCGGCACCGATGGCACGCGCGGTATTGAAGCTATAAAAGAGAATGGTGGCATGGTGCTGGTACAGGAGCCCGAAACAGCAAAGTTTGATGGCATGCCTAAAAGTGCTATTACATCAGGTAATGCCGATAGCGTTCAACCACCGTCGCAAATGCCCGACGAGTTGTTTGGATACATGCGCCAGCAACCTGTGAAAATTTTTGAAGGCGGGTATGACAATGAAGGCCTATTAAATGAGCTTTTTCAGTTGGTGCACCACCAAAGCGGTCATGATTTTAATTTATATAAAACACCAACCATTATAAGGCGTATTACGCGCCGCATGGAGCATAATAAAATTAGCAACCTTGAAAGCTACATTGAGTTTTTGCGACAAAATGAAGAAGAAGTTAAATTACTAGGCAAAGACTTTTTAATTGGAGTTACGCGTTTTTTCAGAGATAGAGCCGCTTTTGAACAACTGGAAAACCACGTCATTCCACAGATAGTTGACGAAAAGGCGCACGAGGAAATTTTGAAAGTATGGGTGTGTGCCTGCAGCACGGGTGAGGAAGCGTACTCCATAGCTATATTAATAGATAAGTATCTTAAAAAGGTAAACAAAGATCTAGATGTAAAAATCTTTGCCACCGATATTGACGAAGCAAGTTTAGATGTAGCATCGCACAATAGTTATCCGGAAACTATTGAGAAAGACATTGATGCTGATATTTTGCAGCGTTATTTTGTAAAAGACGGTAAATATTACTCCGTTATCCCGTCAATTCGCAAGCAAATTGTTTTTGCCAGGCATAATGTTGTAAAGGCTCCGCCTTTTATAAAAAACGACTTGATTGCATGCCGCAACATGCTCATTTATATGAATGTTTTGTTGCAGCAAAAGGTGTTATCTACATTCCACTTTTCACTTAACCAGGGCGGATTTTTGTTCCTTGGTTCCAGCGAAACAGTATCATCAATTAAGGAAGGGTTACATGAGGTTAGCGGTAAGTGGAAGCTTTATCGCAAAATAGGTCCTATCAGCCAGCAACCGTCAAATAACAACAGCTACTATAGCCACAACTTTTCAAGCGATTTGCGCAAGCCCTTTATCAAAGCCGAAAAAGTATCGAGGGATAGCTTCAAAGAATTTCTTACTGATGATTTAGGTTATGTAGGCGTGTACGTTGATAAAAACGGTGAAATAAAGGAGACCGTAGGCGATTTTAAAAAATACTTATCCTTGCCCGATAAAAAGCTGGAGCTCAATATCTTAAAAATGGTGCCTAGCGAGCTTTCTTTTATCATTAACACAGCCTTGCGTAAGGCTGTGAAGGAGGAGCTGCCTACAAGGTTAAAGCGCATACGCATAAAGCGCCGTAATAACGATGTTTATGTAAACATAAATGTAAAACCGGCAGATACACAGTCGACTGTTCCATATGTATTGGTAGTCTTTAATGAGGTTGAGCTGGAGTTTGGCCTCAACAGCGATGATATTATTGTTCCGCATAATTCTGATGAGCAGCAGGCGGTTTACGTTAACGAGTTAGAGAACGAACTCAGTGAGGTGCGTGGTAACCTGCAAATGGCCGTGGAGGAGATGGAAACCACCAACGAGGAGCTGCAATCAAGTAATGAGGAGTTGCTTTCGGCCAATGAAGAATTGCAATCAAGTAACGAAGAGCTGCAATCACTCAATGAGGAATTACACACGTTAAATACAGAGCATCAGCTTAAGATCAAAGAATTGATTGATCTTAATGATGATTTGAACAACTACTTTAAAAGCGTTGATATAGGGCAGATATTTGTGGATCAGGATATGCGAATCCGCAAATTTAATCCGGCTGCTGTGATGATGGTTAACTTGATAGAGGCAGATATTGGCCGGCCTATCAAACATATATCTAACAATATAAAGTACGAAAACTTTTTAGCCGATATTCAGGAAGTGCTTAACAACCCGGCACATTTGGTTGAAAAAGAAGTTGAATTGAAAGACGGAAAGCATTGCTTGCTCAGAGTGCTACCTTATATCAAAAAAGACAAGGAACGTGATGGCGTAGTAATCAGCTTTGTTGACATAAGCACTATTACCGAACTTAACAGCATCGTTTCGGGCGTATTTAGCACAAGTTTAAGCGCTATAATGGTATTTGGGGCCGTTCGTAACAATAATGGGCAACTGTCCGATTTTAAATGCTTGATGGCCAACCGTATGGCTGCCCAGCTATTAAGTAAAACAGATACCGAATTAAAAGGACAGCTCCTTAAAAAGCACTTGCATTTTTTGCTGCAGGACAATGTATTTGAGCGCTTGAAGCAGGTAACGCAAAAAGGAGGGACGCTGCAACAAGAGGTGTACTATGAAGATAAAGGATGGTACATACTTATGGCAAGCCAGGTTGCTGATGGCTTTGCAGTAACACTGACAGACATTACTGAACGTAGGCAAAATGAACAAAAGCTGCGTAAAAACTATAATGAGCTGGTAAGTGCCCGCGAAAATTTGAAGAAGCTTAATACCGAACTGGAAGATAAAATTTTAGAGCGCACCATGAGCTTAACTCAAAGTGAGGAGCGCTTTAATTTAGTATCGCAGGCAACAAATGATACCATATGGGATTGGAACCTGGTGACCAATGAAATGTGGAGAAGCGACAATTTTACTTCCATGTTTGGTTATGAAAATAACAGCGAGAGCAGCAACATTGGCTATTGGTTTGATAAGGTGCATCCCGATGATAGAAAACGCGTTGAAAAGAGCGTACATGAAGCCATAAACAAAGGCAAGCACAATTGGTCGGCCGAGTATAGGTTTAAGAAAGCTGATGACAGTTACGCTATTATTTTAGATAGGGGTAACATACTACATGATGCCTATGATACGCCTTATCGTATGGTAGGATCGATTGTTGAAATAACCCGCATTGTAGAGGCTGAAAAACGTTTGAACAAAAGCGAAAGCCGTTTCCGCAAAATTTTTGAATCAGACATGATCGGGATGTTATTTGCCCGGTTCGATGGTCAGATTATTGAAGCTAACGATGTATTTTTAAACATGGTGGGCTACACCATTGAAGATTTAAACAAAGGTGCATTAGGATGGGATAAGCTAACGCCTGTTGAATATATGGGTATTAGTCGCAAAGCGGTAGAGCAGCTAAATAAGAACGGTTTTTGCCCGCCTTTTGAAAAGGAATACATTCGTCGTGATGGAAGCAGGGTGCCTGTATTAATGGGTGCAGCTAGGCTTGAGGATGATATAGAAGCAAATTCGGTTTGTTATATTATTGATCTATCCCACCAAAAGGAAATTGAGCGAAACAGGCGCGAATTACAGGAGTTTATACGTAAGCAACAGGAAGAGTTTTACGGTATCTTCTTAAATGCACCCGCCCTAATCAGTATAAGGCGTGGGACCGAGCTGCGTTATGAATTTACAAACAAAGCCTTTGATGCGTTCTATCAGCGCGATAATATGATTGGCTTGCCGACAAAAGAGGCACATAGCGGGCTGAATACCTCGCGCTTGTTTGCGAATGATGAAAAACTTTATCACACAGGAGAATCTAAATCGGGAAAAGCTTACAACGTAAAAAAAATCAATCCTGAAACAGGGCAACTTACTGATGCCTGGCTTGATTATTTGTTTATTCCAATTTATAACGAGCGCGAGCAGGTTGATGGTATAGCTTTTTTTGGTTTTGAGGTTACTGAGCTTGTTAAGTCGCAAAATGCAACCCGCGAGCTAATGCAGCAAAAGGATGAGTTTATGAGTATTGCAAGTCATGAACTTAAAACACCTATTACAAGTTTAAAAGGATCATTGCAGATAATGCAGCGTATTGCCGGCAGAGAGGCAGATGCTTATGAAAAAGTATATCCTTTTATTGAACGTGCAAATAAACAAACAGGTCGTTTAACCGCAATTGTTGATGATTTGCTTGATGTTACAAAGATACATGCTGGTAAAATGCAATTTAACTTTACGCGGTTCAACGCGGGTGCGGTTATCAAGGAATGTATTGACGATAGTCAATCGCACATTAGTACGCACCGGCTAGTATTGCAAGGCAACGCCGATGTAGAAATTGAAGCTGACAAGCATAGATTAGAGCAGGTCTTAAGCAATTTTGTATCAAACGCAGTTAAATATTCCCCAGATGCCAAAGAGATCATAATTACGCAAAAGATAACAGATAAAAACACGCTTCACCTATCTGTACAGGATTTTGGGATAGGCATACCTGATGATAAAAAAGAGCAGGTATTTGACCGTTTCTTCCGTGTGCAAGAGTCATCTCAAAAGTTTTCGGGCTTAGGTTTGGGTCTATACATTACGGCAGATATTATTCACCGTCATGGTGGAGAGATTGGCGTTGAAAGCCACGAAAATGAAGGTTCTGTGTTTTGGTTTGAAATTCCGTTAAGCCAGGTGGATTAAATGGAATAAAATTTATATCAAATCATAATTGTTAAAGGAATGCTTGTAGCATTCCTTTTTTTTGTAGGTTATTACAATAAATTAAGAGCGTATATCTATCCTTATAAGTGACATTGCAAAGCTTGTTACCACCGTAACCGACAATTTTTAAAATTCTTTTAATTTGTTGTAACATTCCAATCAACATTACGACATTAAAGTAGCTGACCAGAAATTTTAGGATTACAACTGTAAATGATATCACAACAAGACCTCGTAGCAATGTGTAAAAACGGCGATCCGTACGCTTACACAAAGTTATATGAGCATAATGCAAAGTATGTGTACAATGCTATATGCCGGTATGTAGAACACACCGGCGAAGCAGAGGATATTATGCAGGAAGCTTTTGTTGATGCTTATCATGCTATAGCCAAGCTTACTAATGCTGATAGTTTCAGGCCGTGGATTAAAAGGATTGCTATAAACAAAGCCATAAACTGGCTGCGAAAAAAACGACTTGAACTAACCGAGCTTGAGCCGGAAACAACCGTGATTGTTGATGAAATTGTAGATGAGGAGGAGTTTGAATATAATATGAACCGCATAAGTCAGGCAATTGAAGAGCTGCCTTTGGCTTATCGCACAATATTTCAGTTGTACGCGGTTGAAAACATTCCGCAGGTTGAAATTGCGCAAATGCTGGGAATGTCAAATAGCACAGTTAGGGTTCAGTACTTCAGGGCTAAGGCCAAGGTTTTAGAAATGTTAAAAGAGGGGCATTATGAAAGGTAAACTGGAAGAATTTATAAGCAAGCATAACGAAGAACTGGATACACGTATGCCAAATCCGGCGGTGTTAAACCGTATTCTCGAACAAATGCAGCAACCGGTTCATCAAATTAAACCGGTTGAAAAGAAAACGGGCATTGTAGTAAGCTTCACTGCCATGAGGTGGGTTGCTGCCGCTTGCCTGGTTATAGGTTTAAGTTTCGTTTTGTGGCTTTATAACCAAACAAATAATGTGGCGCAAAGCGTAGTGAAAACATCGCCTAAACCGCAGGTAATTCAGCAGCCAATTGCGCCAAACGCTACTGAGCCGCAGCAAGAATATGCAGCCGGTCCGGCTCCTCAGCAGCATCGTTTTGATGATGTTGATCAGGATATAGCCCAACGTAAAAGCCGTTTATCTAAAAGCTTTTCCGAAACAGGGCAGAGTTCATATAAAAAGGTTTTGTTTGATAAGTTGAATGACCAATCATCGCCTGCCAGCCGTTTAAAGGCGCTTTCACAAACAGGTGAATTTAAAAACCTGAGTAACGATGTGGTTGACGTTTTGGTAGAAACCATGAATAACGATCCTAACACCAATGTAAGGATGGCGGCGCTAGATGGATTGGCTAAGTTTTACAAGGAAAGCTACGTGCGCAAACAGCTGGTAAAGTCTCTAAAGAAACAACAGGACCCTATGGTTCAGATAGCACTTATTGAACTGCTAACGCGCATGAAAGAATCGGCAATATTAACCGAACTGGAAGGCATGGTAAAGGATGAAAGTAAAATGGATGCTGTGCGCGAAACCGCATACTCCGGTGCCTTTCAACTACGCGGATCATGATCATTTGTTCACTTTGAAATCGAAGGTATACGTCGACTATGCCATCACTATAAAATATAAACTTATAAAAACTTTGTTAAAATGAAAATCAGGTTATTAACTATAATGGTTCTATTAACGGCAATAAGCCATGCTTTTGCTCAGGAATATAAGGTTGCCAAAGCAACAGGAAGATTGTTAATCAAACTGCCATCGGTTACCATAGAGGGCTATGATGGCAAGGAAATCATTTTTACCTCAGAGGATAAGAAGTATGCCGATGAGCGCGCGGCCGGTTTAAGATTACTTAGTGGCACCGGTGTTGTTGATAATACAAACATAGGCATTAACGTTGCCGATAAAGGAACAACTATAGAAGTAAATGAGGTAGCCTCAAACATAGGTAAGGTTAAAATTAAAGTTCCACGCGGCGTGAGCGTATCTTATAATTGGCAGAACATGATCAACGCCGGAAAGGTTATTTTTAAAAACATCAATAAAGAGATTGATATATCAGTACGTACTAACTCTGTAGAACTGGAAGACATTACTGGCCCGGTTACAGTTAACAGTATATATGGTAACGTAAAAGCAAAGTTTAAAGACAAAATTGCCGGTCCAATAACCATTTCTTCGATGTACGCTACAGTTGATGTTGCTGTACCGGGTACTACAAAAGCTAACCTAAAACTCAATACAACACATGGTAATGTGTTTGCATCTTCTGATTTAAACATTGAGCTTAAAAAGCGCGCTCAAGATGATGAAATGGTAGAATATACAGGCAATATAGCCGGAACGCTAAACGGTGGAGGTACTGAGTTTAACTTAACCTCAACCTTTGGCAAAGTATACCTTCGTAAAGCAATTTAGTTATCAAGCCTAAGTTTAAAATCATGAAACATTTATTAATGCTGTGGTTGGGTTTAGTTGTGGCCAACGTTGTCGGCGCACAAACTGTAATAAACAAAAGTTATCCAATCAAAAAAGGTCAGCCATTGGAGTTAAAGTTTGATTATCCGGTAGTGAAAATTACCACGTGGGATAAAAACGAAGTATCAGTAAATGCTAAAGTAAACATAAATGATGGCGAAAACGACGACGCATTTACCTTGTCAGACCGGATTAATAACGGTGTATTACAAATAAGCAACAAGCTAACCGATTTGGATAAACTGCCGCATAGGTATACAGTGCAGGAAGCCGGTAAAAAGATTGTATTTAAAACTGAGGCCGACTTTAAAGCTTATAAAAGTAAAATGGGCGTTATACGCTCATATTCCAACGGTGTTGATATGGATGTTAGTATAGAAGTGAAAGTGCCGGTAAATACACCAACCACTGTTAAATCTACCTACGGAATGGTTCAACTGGTAAATTGTAACACACCTGTTATTGTAGATGCTGTTTACGGCGGAATTGACGCAACATTGAATAAAGCCCAGGTAGGTCAAATTAAGGCTACCACAAGTTACGGACATATTTATTCAAACCTCGACCTGGTTTTGACAGATAATACCAAGCGTGACTTCTTTACTTCCATTACTGCCCAGCCGGGTAAGGGCCCGGCATATGATTTGAAATCAACTTACGGGAAAATTTATATGCGAAAGCAATAACTAAAAATAAATGTTTGATGCCGCCGGTGATTCATCGGCGGCTTTTTTTTAAAAAAATTTTCAAAAGAACCAATAACTAAATATTTAGTTATATTTGAGTAAAGCTTATAAACTAAATTTTAGAAACATGAATTACAAAAAAATCACTAAGGCGTTGGCACAAAAATTAGCTAAGACCGCACTATTAACGCTGATGGCAACTTCGGTTTGTTCGGCCTCATTTGCACAGGCAAAAACAGATGATGAACCGGTATACACCACGGTAGAAAAACTACCGCGCTTTCCGGGTGACATGTCTGGCTTTATACAGTATTTAAAAGAAAATTTGAAATATCCTGAAGCGGCCAAGAAGGTAAAAAAAGAGGGAAGAGTTAACGTGACTTTCATTGTTGAAAAAGACGGAAGCATAACTGATGTACATTCTGTAGGCCGCATAGAGCCGTTATTAGTTGACGAAGCCGTACGTGTAATAAAAGCATCACCCCGTTGGACCGCCGGAAGTCAGGATGGCAAAAAAGTACGCGTAAGGTACACAGTACCTGTAGTTTTTGCCTTGAAAAGTTAACCATTACAGTTAACTTTCAGAGTTAGATAATAGTTTCAACAACAAAGGCCCTCAATATGGAGGGCCTTTGTTGTTACAAACGCACAAATATAGTTTCTGGCTATAATCAATAGAACTAATCGATTGTGAAGATGTTGTGTTAACTCATACTTTTACATTGTTTATCAGCCGATAAAACTTAATATATAAGCATCAATTATAAACAAACAGCAATGGAAAGAGATTCAAATGACATTAGCAAGTGCCCTTTTCATAATGGCACCATGAAGCAACAAAATGTAGCAGGTGGCGGTACCCGTAATAAAGATTGGTGGCCAAAACAGCTAAAGCTTAATATACTTCGTCAGAATTCATCACTTTCGAATCCTATGGATGATGGTTTTGACTATGCAGAGGCTTTCAAAAGCCTTGACCTGGAGGCAGTGAAGAAAGACCTGCATGTACTCATGACAGATTCGCAAGACTGGTGGCCGGCAGATTTTGGCCATTACGGTGGGTTATTTGTTCGTATGGCCTGGCATAGCGCCGGTACTTACCGTGTGTTTGATGGTCGTGGCGGCGGTGGTGCCGGCTTACAACGCTTTGCGCCGCTAAACAGCTGGCCTGATAATGTTAGTTTGGATAAAGCCCGCAGGTTGCTTTGGCCAATAAAGCAGAAGTACGGTCGCAATATATCCTGGGCCGATTTAATGATACTCACCGGAAACGTTGCTCTTGAATCAATGGGCTTTAAAACCTTTGGCTTTGCCGGGGGGCGTGCCGATGTGTGGGAAGCTGATGAATCTGTTTACTGGGGTTCCGAAACAAAATGGTTAGGCAGTGATTTGCGTTACGCTCATGGTTCTGAAGGTGCCGACAATCAGGTTGGTACATTAGTTTCTGATGATGATGCCGATGGCAAAGTTCACAGCAGAAACCTTGAAAAGCCGCTTGCAGCAGCACATATGGGTTTAATTTATGTTAATCCTGAAGGGCCTGACGGAAACCCCGACCCGGTTTTAGCTGCCAAAGATATACGTGACACTTTTGGCCGTATGGCCATGAACGATGAAGAAACCGTAGCTTTAATTGCAGGCGGACACTCATTCGGCAAAACTCATGGTGCAGCTTCGTCTGACCATGTTAGCGATGAGCCCGAAGCTGCCGGTATTGAGCAACAGGGTTTTGGTTGGCATAACAGTTTTGGAACAGGAAAAGGTGCTGATACCATTACGAGTGGTTTAGAAGTTACCTGGACTAAAACGCCAACACAATGGAGCAATAATTATTTTGAAAACCTTTTTGGTTTTGAGTGGGAATTGACCAAAAGTCCGGGTGGTGCACACCAGTGGGTGGCTAAAACGGATGAAGCCATTATACCAGATGCTTTTGACAAAAACAAAAAGCATTTGCCAACCATGCTTACTACCGATCTTTCTTTAAGGTTTGATCCGGAATATGAAAAAATTTCCCGTCACTTCCTTGAAAATCCTGATGCATTTGCAGATGCCTTTGCCCGTGCATGGTTTAAGCTGACACATCGTGATATGGGCCCTCGTGATCTGTATCTTGGAGCTGACGTTCCGCAGGAGGTTTTGCTTTGGCAAGACCCTATCCCGGCAGTTGATCATGCACTAATTGATGAAACTGACGTAGCTTCTTTGAAGTCAAAAATCTTAGAATCGGGCTTAAGTATATCAGAGCTGGTTTCAACAGCATGGGCATCAGCATCAACCTTCCGCGGTTCTGATAAACGCGGTGGCGCCAATGGAGCACGGGTACGTTTAGCTCCTCAAAAAGATTGGAAAGTGAATAACCCTGAGCAATTACAAAAGGTGCTCAACGTGCTGCAAAACATCCAGAATGATTTTGACGGCGCTCAAACAACCGGCAAAAAAGTATCACTTGCCGATTTAATTGTACTGGCAGGTAATGCTGGTATTGAGAAAGCCGCTAAAGATGGAGGCCATGATATTACCGTTCCGTTCAACGCCGGTAGGATGGACGCTTCGCAAGAAAATACAGATGTTGAATCATTTGGATATCTTGAACCCGCTGCCGATGGTTTCCGTAACTACCGCAATCCAAAATTGCATGTTTCAACAGAAGAGGTTTTAATTGATAAAGCACATTTACTTACGCTTACCGCTCCGGAATTAACGGTATTAATGGGTGGCTTAAAGGTAATCAATATCAACTTTGATGGCTCGAACAAAGGCGTGTTAACATCACGTGCCGGGCAGCTAACCAACGACTTTTTTGTAAACCTGCTGGATATGACTACCTCATGGAAAGCTGCATCAGACGATAAGGAAGTTTACGTGGGTACAAACCGTTCAAATGGCGATATCAGATGGTCGGCCACACGCGCCGATCTGGTATTTGGCTCTAACGCTGAACTTCGTGCCATTGCCGAGGTTTACGCAAGTGCCGATTCGCAAAATAAGTTTTTAAACGACTTTGTTGCCGTTTGGACTAAGATTATGAATTTAGACAGGTTTGACCTGAGGAAATAATTATTAATTAATTATTTATAAGCAAGAGGCTGCCTTAACAAGGGCAGCCTTTTGCTTATGTGCATTGTTGTATAACAAAAGTTATTGCGTTACAAGTGTGCTTATGACAATTAATCTTTATTTTAGCTTTCTCAACCAATTATTCTCCGTAATGACAAAGACCAGTTTTCTTAGCATAGCGCTTGTGCTATTATCTTGCTGTGGTGTATTAGCTCAAAAAAGCAAAGTGCCCAAAGAAAAAGCAATGGGTGCTTACCTTATGGTTTACTTTAAAGATGATACGCATGGGCTTTATATGGCCTTAAGTAAAGATGGCTATAGTTTTACTGATGTGAACCAAGGCAAGCCGGTTATAGCCGGCGATACGATTGCCGAACAAAAAGGTATACGCGACCCATACATTTACCGTGGAGCCGATAATATGTTTTATATGGCTTTGACCGACTTGCATATTTACGCACAAAAAGAAGGCTACCGAAACACGCAGTGGGAACGCGATGGAAAGCAGTATGGATGGGGGAATAACAGGGGATTGGTACTGATGAAATCGGCAGATTTACTTCATTGGTCGCACCAGGTTTTGCGCGTTGATAAGGCATTCCCCGAGTTGGCTGACATTGGCTGTGCGTGGGCACCCGAAATGATTTATGATGAGGTGAAGAAAAAGCCGATGCTTTACTTTACCATGCGTTTTGGCAGTGGTAAGGAAAAAGTTTACTACACGTACATGAATCAGAGCTTCGACCGCATGGAAACCCTTCCCATGCCTTTGTTTGAGTATCCAAACGGGGTTGCGTATATTGATGCCGACATTACAAAAGTTGGAAACAAGTTTCATATGTTTTATGCTTCGCATGATGGTGCTTCGGGCGTTAAGCAGGCGGTATCTGACTCGGTACATACGGGCTATGTATATGACCCAAAATGGTACGACCCTGAACCGGTTGGATGTGAGGCACCAACTGTGTATAAGCTAATAGGGAAAAATAAGTGGATTTTAATTTATGATATATATCGTATCAACCCTCACAATTTTGGCTTTAGCGAAACAACTGATTTTGTAAACTTCAAGAATTTAGGCCGTTTTAATGATGGTATTATGAAGTCCACTAACTTCTCCGTTCCTAAGCATCCTGCTGTTATACAAATCACAAAAAAAGAAGCGCAAAAACTTGCCAATTATTGGAAGATGGATATGAAGTTTTAAGTGATAACCAAAGTAATGCCTCCTAAACAGGAGGCATTGTCGTTTCAAATGGGGTCATCACATTCGCATCATAAACTGTAAAGGCGCAATTCCCCAATGGTTGAGTAAAGTTGGGGAAAACTTAACCACAGGTTAATCGCTGTTTGTCTTGCTTAATGCTTTTGGCACGATGTGAAACATGCGTTTTTATAGGTGCCAAGGCCGTTTTTGCTTCGTTTGCTGTTTTTGAGCGGCTGCTGGTACAGCAGTTGCCTATTACTTATCAAACAACAACAACAAAATAAGAACACACCCTTTCCCCTGACTGATTGATATGAAAACTAACTTTACCTTCGCCGCCATCATCCTTTTCGCTGCTGCTTTCCTAACCAGCTGCCAAACCCAGAATGTTGCCTCACGCTTTACCTCAAAGTACGCTAAAGCCAACACAG
>NZ_CAJYGQ010000008.1 GCF_913773635.1 uncultured Mucilaginibacter sp. | reverse complement strand
ATGTAGATGATTTGGTAGAGGGCATTTACCGCTTGTTACTGAGCGACTATGTACAGCCAATGAACATAGGTAACCCGGATGAGATCACCATCAAAGAATTTGGTGAGGAGATCATTAAGCTAACCGGCACCGATCAGAAACTGGTAGGCAAACCATTACCAACTGATGACCCTAAGCAAAGAAGACCTGACATTACCAAGGCAAAAGCCATCTTGGGCTGGGAGCCAAAGGTAAGCCGCCAGGAAGGATTGAAAATTACTTACGAGTATTTCAAGTCGCTTCCTCAGCACGTTATCGAGCACAAGGAATTCTCTCAATACAATAAATAATATTATAATTGCGAAAAGTATTTCTATGAAAAAAATATTGGTAACCGGTGGCCTGGGCTTTATTGGCTCGCACACGGTTGTTGAACTGGTGCAGGCTGGTTACGAACCTGTTATCATTGATGATTTGTCTAACTCGCATATCAGCATATTAGATCAGTTGACTACAATTTTAGGGTTTAAACCTCAATTTCACCAGGTTGACCTGTGTGATGAGGCTGCCGTAAAAAACCTGGCAACATCAATAGCTGATGTAACCGGCATTATACATTTTGCAGCTTTTAAAGCTGTAGGAGAATCGGTTGCTCATCCTTTGAAATACTATCGTAACAACTTTTACTCGCTTATTAACCTGCTTAACGCGTACTACGGTAAACCACTAAACTTTGTGTTTTCGTCAAGCTGTACCGTTTACGGTCAGCCTGATAATTTGCCGGTTACTGAAGATGCGCCTGTGAAGGCTGCGCAATCACCGTATGGAAACACCAAGCAGATTGCCGAAGAAATTTTACAGGACATGATTGCGTCAGGCGCTAATTACAAGGTGGTATCATTACGTTACTTTAACCCTGTTGGTGCACATGAGTCGGCCCTGATTGGTGAGTTGCCAATTGGCGTGCCGCAAAACCTGGTTCCGTTTATAACGCAAACAGCTATTGGCAAACGCGAAAAAGTTACCGTTTTTGGTGATGATTACAACACGCCTGATGGTAGCTGCATACGTGATTATATTCATGTTGTTGATTTAGCTAAGGCACACGTAGCCGCTTTAAAATACATGGAAGAGGAGAGCTTTAAAGGCTATGACGTATTTAACATTGGTACTGGTAAAGGTACTTCGGTTTTAGAGGTTGTAAATGCTTTTGAACGCGCTACCGGTGTTAAGTTTGCCTGGAGCATTGGTCCGCGTCGTGATGGTGATGTGGAGCAGGTTTGGGGCGATGTAACCAAATCAACAGAAGTGTTAAAGTGGAAAGCCGAGCTTGATGTTGATACCATGATGGCATCGGCATGGGAGTGGGAGAAAGCTATTGCAAACAAACCATTATAAGGTTTTATGAAGAAAATAATCATTACCGGTGGTGCCGGTTTCATTGGTTCGCACGTGGTGCGCAGGTTTGTAAAGTCTCACCCTGAATATCAAATCATCAACCTTGATAAATTGACTTATGCGGGTAACCTGGCAAACTTAAAGGATATTGAAAACGAGCCTAATTATAAGTTTGTAAAAGGTGATATAGTTGATGCTCAGTTTATTGATGAGTTATTTGGTGCCGAACAACCTGATGCGGTTATTCATTTAGCAGCCGAGTCGCACGTTGACCGTTCAATTGCCAATCCGCTGGAGTTTGTAATGACCAATGTTGTTGGAACGGTAAATCTGCTCAACGCAGCCCGCTATCACTGGAAAGGCCGTTATGATGAAACGCGCTTTTATCATGTATCAACCGATGAAGTTTACGGAACTTTGGGTGAAGATGGTATGTTTACCGAAGAAACACCTTATGACCCGCATTCACCATATTCGGCTTCAAAAGCAAGCTCAGATCATATGGTGCGTGCTTACCAGGATACTTACGGTATGAACGCTGTTATTTCGAACTGCTCAAATAACTATGGCTCATATCATTTCCCTGAAAAGTTGATTCCATTGTCAATTCACAACATTAAGCAAAATAAGCCTATACCAATTTACGGTAAAGGCGAAAACGTACGCGACTGGTTATGGGTTGAAGATCATGCCCGCGCTATTGATGTTATTTTCCATAATGCTAAATCTGGAGATACTTATAACATTGGCGGACATAATGAGTGGCAGAACATTGAGCTTATTAAGCTGCTTTGTGAAATTATGGACAAAAAACTAGGCAAGGAAGCAGGTACATCGGCACAACTGATTACTTATGTAACTGATAGGGCAGGCCACGATTTACGCTACGCTATTGACGCTACCAAGCTTAAAAATGAGTTAGGCTGGACACCAAGCATCACCTTTGAAGAAGGTCTGGAAAAAACTGTAGATTGGTATCTTGCTAACGAAGAATGGCTGAATGATGTAACTTCAGGCCATTATCAGCAGTATTACGATGAGCAATACACTAACCGCTAATATTTAACAGATATAAATTAAATGCAGCTTTTGGGCTGCATTTTTTGTTTTGAGTAATTTTTAAAGGTAACCAAAAGGGAGTTGCGTTGTTAACAGCTCATATGAATACATTTATTTTAATTGCCGTTGCTATAGTTTTTTTGTTGTGGGTTTTAGGTTATTTCCTGTTCCTGCGCAAACCAAAGGCCGTTGCCAAAGCCGATAAAAATATTACAGAAAGCCTTAAGCAGCTATTGCTTGATAATGTGTCATTTTACGAAGCGCTGAATAGCGCAGATAAGCTGCGCTTCGAGCATAAAATTGCTGCCTTTTTAGAGGAAGTACATATAGAGGGGGTAGGCCTGAAAATAGAAGATTTAGACCGGGTGCTTGTTGCATCAAGCGCTGTAATACCGGTTTTTGGGTTTGATGAGTGGAAGTATAATAACCTTACCAACGTTATATTATATCCAGACACCTTTAACAATGACTTTCAGTTTGAAGGTGATGAAAACCGTAACATAATGGGTATGGTAGGTTCGGGTTACATGAACGGGCAAATGCTATTGTCAAGAGCGGCACTAATACGCGGGTTTTCAAAATCATCGGGTAAACATAACACGGGAATACATGAATTTGTACACCTGCTTGATGAAAGCGACGGTGCTAGTGATGGTGTACCCGAAAACTTTTTGCCTCATGAATATGCAACTCCATGGCTAAAAATGATGCACCAGGAAATTGACCGTATTGAACGCGGAAAATCAGATATTGATGCTTATGCCGCTACCAACGAGGCTGAGTTTTTAGCCGTGGTATCAGAATACTTTTTTGAAAAACCCGATCAGCTAAAAGATAAGCACCCTGAACTGTATGCACAGCTAAGCCGCATGTTTGCACAGAACCCGGCTGCAGAGTAAGATGGTTTGGTAGTTATCTGCAGCTTGCATTTATATATTTAATTTATCAGTTTGCCACTAAGGTCAACTGTACGTGCAAACGGATTAAGATACTTATTGGTTAACACGGCAAACTCTCGGCGCGTAAGCGTGCGGTTCATGTCAAACGGCAATGAAAATTTGAAGTTGTCTTTCCATTGCTTCTCCATATTAGCATTTAAAACTTTAGGGTCGGTAAGCGTTATTTCGCTTATGAAAGATAACAGATTACCTACGGTGAATTGCTTACCCGGCTTTTCTTTATTAAACCATATAAATGCCCTGGTGTAAATTTCTCTTATGGCCGGTTCAACCTCGGCAGTAGTTACCAGGCTATCGGCGTTAAACAATACCGCAGCTGTTTTTCCATTAACCTTTTGTATGCCTTTAAGCATACCGGTTGCACTTACCTGCTGTATGGCCCTAAAGTTAGGGTCGTTTATTGTCACATCTGAAAATGGCATAAGGTAGCCTTTATAATCGAGTAACTCGCCTTGTATGGTGCGCACATTAAGGTTTTTGGTAGTGGTTTTAAAAAAGGCACAGTAAGCAGCAATACAACCGGCACCTTGCCCCACCGCTACCTGTACCGATGGGTAAAACGTACTGGCATTTACCAGGTGAGTGGTTGACATGGCTTTTTCAGTAACCAGTAAATTATCAAGGTCTTTTACCACAACAACGCCTAAAGGTATGCTATAAGCCGGAAACGGTGGATAAGGGGTTTGTGGCCCGCGTTTATCTACGTAATGTTGCCCGGGCGATGCATCACCAACCGCTATAGATGTACGGTAAAGCTTTGACACACGGTCATAGGGTGTAAAAATATCATCTAACACCATGCGCATACGTCCCTTGGCCCGGCGGTACTCGCGCATGTAAGGTATAGGCGGAAGTCCATCAGGTGTGCCAAATTCATCTGTAGTACCAAAGTTCTTTAAACCACGTTCGGTTTGGATGTAATATATCAACCCTAAAACGTGTAAACGGCACTCCTTGTAAAACTTCAACCGGTTTTTGGGGTCAAGGTCTTCAACTGTTGACTTGAATGATATGCCCGGATCGCTCCATTTGAGCATGTATTTGTTGTTAGGCAAACGACCACTCTGTATCATTTTAAGCAGGTCTTTGTCTTTAAAATGTGCATATTTTGCGGCGTCATAACCCTCAGGGCGCGCAATGGTTTTGTTGGCAGTTGCACCAAAATCTTTCAAAATAGCACACCATGTAATATCTTGAATAACGGGTAGCGCTTCTTCGGGCGCAAGTTGTTCTCCGGTTTCCTTTTTGCTGTCAAAGCCTGTGTTAAATTGTGCTCCGGCAAGGGCGGCAACATCGCCTGTACCGGTTGCATCTATCAGTACCTGGGCTTTTATGGTATTCACCTTGCCCTTTTCAGTTATGGTGACTTCCCAACCTGTGCCGTTCTTTTTAACTGAGTTCCAGGGGGTGTTTAGCTTAACCGTAAGGTTTTTTACCGTATCAGTCATGCGCTTAAAGATAGCGGCACCTGTATAAGGCTCAAAGCGTAGTACAGCGTTGGCGGTAGTATCATAACCCGGCGTTTTTTTATAGAACTCGCGTACATGTTTCCTGAATTCTCCCCAAATACCCGTAGGTAAGTTACGGTTGGCATCAACTATGCACATTGCGCCGGAAGTAAGCTCGCCGCCAAGCCATGGGCCGGTTTCTACCAAAATGGTTTTTACCTTGCTACGCGCGCATTGCAGCGCAGCGGCTGTACCACTTGCACTGCCGCCGATTATCAGTACATCAGTTTTAATAGTATCGGCATAGGTATGTATGGAAGCCAGGCAAAGCAGGGCAATAAGTAACTTTTTCAACATGAGGAAAATACAGGTTTAAAATGCTAAAGTAGGGCAAAGCTTTTACTATCAATGAAATTTTGTGTAACAAAATAGCTTATTGCTTAAGCGTACAAGCAATTTCAATAAAAAGCATGTGCCTTTAAATTTTTAGTATTTAATTTGAATATGACAACCCAACCCGACGAACATCTGCGTTATCCAATAGGCCGTTTTGCCAAACCAAATGAGTACAATGCTGAATTGCTTGCTCAATCAATTGAAACTATAAAAACTCTTCCGGCTCGTTTGCGTGCCGAGGTAATTGAACTTACCGATGCGCAGCTAAACACACCGTACCGTGAGGGCGGCTGGACACTGAAACAGGTAGTACACCACCTGGCCGATAGCCATATGAACGCTTTAATGCGCATTAAGCTGGCCTTAACAGAAGACCATCCAACCATTAAGCCATACGATGAAGCTGGCTGGGCCATGCAAATTGATTACCGCCTGCCGGTTGAAAGCTCGCTTAAAATGCTGGAAGGCATTCACCAGCACATGGTAGCTTTATATGAAAGCCTTGATGAAACACAGTGGAACCGTAGCTTTTTACACCCTGAAAGAGGAGTGATTTATACCATAGCTTTGTCTGCTGCTATGTATGCGTGGCACAGCAATCATCACCTGGCACATATTACGCAAACCATGAAATTATGGAGTAAGTAAAAGAAAGCAAAATGTCATTCCAATCGTCAGCAATAATATTAAGCAGTTGCCTGACGATTAGAATGACATTTAACATTCTATCAATTAAATATATTAAAAAGATTATACTCAACGCGTACCAGGTACATGTTTTGCGTGTTGCGCAGCATGCGGTTGGTTAACGGTGTGCGGTATGATAAATCAACCCTTAATACGCTGTTGAAAATGAACTGAACAGCTGGAGCAATGTCAATATAGTACTGCGCTTTGCCCGGGTTACTTTTGCCAAGCAGTTCTGCGTAAAGGTTAATATTGGTTTGCTCGTAATTAGTATACTTTTTAGGAAATAGTAAATACCCTGCCGATAGGGCGTAAGCAATACTGTTGCGGTTTACCGGCTCGTAGCCGCCCTTGTTTTCAAAAGCCCGTAAATAACTTAATGAGCCCGACACCGCCAGTTTATGCACAAGCTGAGTGGCTACCAGGCCGCCTTGTAAGCCGGTGTTATCACCTTCAAGTGATATTTCCTGGTTGTATTGAACGTTACGTATGGAAGAAGCCTTTGCAAACGCTGCCATTCTGAAATGCCGTTGAACACTATCGGCCGAGTAAAAACGGTACTTGGCATAGGCGCTAACACCCTCAAACCGTTGTTTGTCTTGATAAAAGTCAGACATATAGGCCGTGCCATGTACCATTATATACTTATTAATGCCCAGCATGGCCTCAAGCGTAGTACGGTTACGATAGTCGGGTTTAAAGTAACCCTGGTTTTCAAGCCTTATTCCTAAAGATTTTGCAGCCATGTTGCTGGCGGGCTCCGAATTCACATAGAGCTCCTGTGCCGATACCTGAAACAGCGCGGTAAGCATACCCGCAAGGGTAAGCCAAATGTATTTGGTCATATCTGTTGGCAGCTTATATTACTACGTGATATGACTTGCCGTTGCCTGATTTACTCTCCATGGCCGGGCTGTATTTTTTAACGGTAGCAGCCGGAGCAAAGCCCTTGTTAACCACCGTAATGGCTACTTCGCCGTCAAGGCTTTTTGCAGGTGCATTAAGGATGTGAAAAGTATCGCCCGAATAGTTGAATTTGTTGTTGGTTACTTTCAGCTTATCAAAGTCAACAAAAGCTTTCAACTGGTTTATAGAGAAACCTGCTCCCTGTACTTTTTTGCTCATTTGTTCAAAATCAACAGGTGATGTGTTTTTGAATGTAACCGTAAAAAGGTTGCGGTTCAAATCAGTTTTAATGTCGCCGATGAAAGGAAGGGTACGTAATGATTTTTCTGTTGCTTTTGAACACATAGAGCAGGTAAGACCGCTTACCTGTAATTCAGCTTTAACAAATTGAGCTTTAGCAACGCTTATAGAGATAGCCAACAGGGCTACAAAAATTTTAATAGATTTCATGATGTATTAATTGGAAATAAAATAATTGAATAATAGAGCTTACAGCATGGGCATGCAGCCATACTGTAACAGGGTACAATTATTTACCAATCAAATACGGAAATTGCAGTTTTGAATAAAGGTGGCAACTTTGCTCTTGGGTTCATCCTCGGGCGGGCCACGGTCATAAAACTTTTCGAGCAAGGCTTTTTGTGCCGAGAAAATAAAATCTTCGAAAGGCAGTTTAGGCATTTCGAAGGCAAAGATTTTAGCTAAGAAAGAGGTTTGCTCAGCTTGTTGATGAGTATCTTTAACCTTAACATCAACTTTGTGGTTTTTGCAGCAATCCATTTTCATGCCGCAGTTCATATCAGCTTTTTTCTCGGTTACGGGAGCCGTAGCAGCTGATAATTTAACCTTGGCTACTTTGTTGCCGCAGTAATGTAAGTTCAGGGCAAAGCCTAACACCGTAATGGTGTACAGTATAGCTAAGCTAAATGCACCTGTTCTTTTAAACATAAGGCAAAAGTAAGGAGCTTTATAATTTAAAGCAAATTAAAGTTTTGATTATGCCCTGGTACTAAGCCTGTACCTGGTTACGGTTAACAATAAAATCAACCAGTTCATCAATTGGATGACGAATAATTTTACCCGCCGATATGTTGTTTTGCGAGCAAAGCTCTTTTAACTGATCCGAAAAAAACCAGGCAATCGAACCTACAAAATGGCAGGTATATTCCTGGTAATCGGCATATGATTTTACGTTTGTGTTTATAAATTCCTGTAATCCGCGTTTAATGAGTTCATTGCCGTATACGGTTTCTTTAATGGCCGACAGAAATTTAGTGAAAGAAGCCAGATAAGAATTTGCACCGCGCTTAAGGTAAACGTTGTTTATAATGTCATCTTTGGTAACATGAAACTCATCCTCAAACTGTTTATGTATCTCAGCAGGCATAATGCCATACATAAAATCAGTGATCAGTGCTTTTCCAAACCATGTACCAGAGCCCTCATCGCCCAAAACGTATCCTAAGCCGTGCTTGCCGGTGGTCACATCCTCCCCGTCAAAAAAAGAAATGTTTGAGCCCGTACCTAAAACGCATACCAGGCCTTTTCGGGCCCCGCACGTAGCATAGGCCGAACCCAGCAAATCACTATCTACACTAACAAATGCTCGTGGAAAAATGTGGGTTAAGGCATTAGATACAATTTCGCGCTTATCAGGACTTGAGCAGCCTGCTCCAAAAAAATATATTTCTTCAACCAAGGGGAAATGGTTAACCATTACAGGAGCCTGATCCTGTATCAATTTGATCATTTCTTTTTCAGACAGAAAAAAAGGGTTTAGTCCTCCGGTGGTAAATTTAACCGGGGCCTGCTTGTTTGCTGTAAGCACCCAGTCGGTTTTCGAAGATCCGCTATCGGCTACAATAATCATGCACTCAGTTCTTCCAGAATTTTTTGGGTAAGAGGTTTATGTATAAATTGCGTGATGTATTTATTCTGGCCTGAGCGCTTCACATCAACCGGGTCAAGTGATGATGACAGCATAAAAATTTTAGTGCCGTCTTTATCATGGCCGTCAAGTTTCTCGTACTCCTGTAAAAACTCAAAGCCATTCATCAGGGGCATTCGCAGGTCCAAAAAAATCACATCGGGTTTGATGCTGCCATCACGAATTTCTTCAATAGCTTCTGTGGCCGATTGCTTAACTACAATATTTTGTGCAAAGTTACTGCTTTCCAGTATCCTGCGCGTAACAAAGTTATCGATGTAATTATCGTCGATAAGCAAGCATGTTTTATAGCCACTATACATCACTTTCAAATTTAGGCTTTTAACTTCATAAAAAAAATAGAAGTAAGCATTTACTGTATGCTTATGTTGCCTGTAATTTGTTTTAGTGTGGTTTCTGCAGCTTTGGTTTGATATTCGGCATCGTAAAAAACAGCAGTGGCATTGAGGTAGTTACGTTGCGCTTCCCGTATTTCTAAAGGTGAAATTGAACCCAGCCTGTATTTTTCAAGAGATATTTCCAAACTCTTGCGGGCAAGTTCAACGTTGGCCTGCCCAACCTTTATAAGTTGCAATCCCGAAAGGTATGAGCTGTATAATTGCCCAATCTGTGCCTCGAGGTTTGTACGGGCACGGTCAATATTAATTTGTGAATTTTCAATTTGCAGCTTGGCGTTGCGTTCACGTCTCCATTGGTTAAAGCCATCAAATATGTTGATGCTGGCCGAAAGACCATAGTTGAAACCACGTGAGTTTTGCACGCGAGCAAAGCCTGCCGGGTTACGGCTGTTATTCCAAATATAGCCACTGCTAATAGCTACCTGCGGGTACCGCGTTGATTTCACCTGCCTTAAATTAATTTCAGATAAACGTTGCTCAATAGATGCCGAAAGGAGGGTAGGGTTTTGCGCCTGTGCCTCGTTTATAATATTGCCAAGCAATAGCTTCTCATCAACTATAATAGTATCGGCAACGTTAAATTCAGTTTGAGGGTTACGTGCCAAAATGCGGTTTAAATCAACCTTGCTGGCTTTAAAAAGCTGTTGTTGTGTTAACAGGGTTGCAGTATCGGTATTGAGTGCTACCTGTGCATTATAAACATCAAGGCGTGCTACCCGGCCCGCCTCAAAGCGGTCGGTTGCAAAGCGTATCTGTTTACGCGATACCTCTATTACCCCCTGCAATGCCTTAATTTGCTTTTGCTGGTTAACCAAATCAAAGTAGCTTATAATTACGTTGGCAGTAGTACGCTGTATGGTATCGCGAAGACGCATTTGCGCCAGTTTATCTTGCTGTTTAAACTGATCGTAATTGGCAAACATGTTAAAGCCGTCAAAAATGGTCCAGTTGAGGTTTACGCCGTAGTTGGTACCAGTATTGTTGGCGTTATTTATACGGTTAACGGTGTTATCGCTACGTGTTTGAGTGGTGGTTTGAATACTGTTACTTTGCGTAAAAGTGCCGGCAACATTGGGCAGTATACCTGCATTGCCAATGGTTACATTATTTTTAGCAATGGCCGATGAGTTTTTTGATAGCTTGATGTCGTAGTTGTTCTGCAAAGCTATTTCCAGCGCTTCTTTTAGGGTAAGTTGCGGAACATTTGGAACCTTTGTATCCTGCGCATGTAAAGCATTAGCCAGTGCAAGCAACCCAAATACAATACAGTTGAATTTAATTATCTTCATTGCTTAGCTTACAGGTTTTCAATTAATAAGGGTTCTTTCCTGGTTCCTTCGTCCTCAGGTTCTTCATCCGGGTTGCGGCGGGTTTTAGATGCCAGCAATACATACATCATTGGAATTACATACAGCGTAAGAACCAGTGAAAACATCATTCCACCCATAATTACAATACCTAATGATACCCGGCTTTTAGCACCCGCACCCAAGGCCAACGCAATAGGCACGGCACCTAACACTACAGCTAAACTTGTCATTAATATAGGGCGTAAGCGCGCAGTGGCAGCCTCAACAACAGCTTCATACTTGGGCAGGCCGTGTTCCATGCGCTGGTTAGCAAACTCAACAATCAAAATGCCGTTTTTGGTTACCAAACCTACAAGGGTAATCATACCAATCTGGCTGAAAATGTTTAGTGTTTGGTTAAAGAACCATAATGATACAAAAGCACCTGCAATTGCCAGCGGAACGGTAAGCATTACAATTACCGGATCCATAAAGCTTTCAAACTGTGCTGCCAGTACCAGGTAAATTAATAAAAGGGCAAAACCAAACGCAAACAATATGTTAGATGAGCTTTCGGCATAATCTCGTGAGGGGCCGCTAAGCGCAGTACTGAAACTTGGGTCGAGCATCTTATTAGAGATGCGCTGCATTTCATTAATACCATCGCCAATGGTGTAACCCTCGGCTAAGCCCGCCTGCACCGTGGCTGATTTGTATCGGTTAAAGTGGTAAATAGAGGGCGGTGCAGAGCTTTCTTCAACCTTAACTACGTTGTCTAACTGCACTAGGGTGCCTTTACTGCTGCGTACATAAACAGATTTAAGGTCTAGCGGCTGATCGCGGTTGGCGCGGTCTACCTGGGCTATTACCTGGTACTGCTTGCCGCTCATTAAAAAGTAATCTAAACGGCCGGCACTATAATACAGCTGAAGTGTTTGCGAAATATCGGCAACAGAAACTCCTAAGTCGCGTGCGCGGTCACGGTCGGTTGTTATGCGTAGCTCGGGCTTGGTAAATTTAAGGTTAACGTCAGAACTTGAGAAAATAGGACTTTTGCTTACCTCGCTAAAAAAGTCAGGCAATACCTTGCGAATTTTTTCAAAATCCTGGTTTTGAATAACAAACTGTACCGGCAAAGAGGTACGTGCACCGCTACCGCCGCCGCTTATGGTTTGCTCCTGCACAACCAGCGCCCGCGCATCAGGGAAGCGTTTAAGTTTTCCGTTAAGCCAGTCGGCAATTTGCGCTTGCGTGCGGGTACGTTCATTCGGCGGTACAAGCCCCAGCCTGCCAAAGCCCGAGTTGGTTGATGCACTACCAAAACCCGGAGAAACAATTTCAATATTAACCTTTGCTTCGGGGATGGAGTCTTCAACAAGTTGCGCAACACGGTCCATGTATTTGGTCATGAACTCATAATTGGCACCCTCCGAACCGGTTACGGTGTAACGCAGTAAGCTACGGTCATCTAACGGAGCAAGCTCTGATGGTATGACTTTAATTAAAATGCCTATCAGCAAAACCGAGACAGCCAGTATGACAACCGATACCCATTTCAATTTCATAAATGACACAAGGGTATCGGTATATGCCTTGTTCATGCGTACGAAGAACGGTTCGGTTTTTTCATAAAAAGCCGATTTTTTATGGTTTTTACGCACTAAAACCACGTTAAGCATAGGCGTTAACGATAGTGATACGAATGCTGATATTAACACCGCCCCGGCTACAACCACGGCAAATTCACGAAAAAGCCGGCCGGTAAAGCCCTGTAAGAAAACAATGGGTAAGAACACGGCTGCCAGCGTTACCGATGTAGATATTACGGCAAAGAAAATTTCGGCCGAGCCCTCAAACGCGGCCTTGCGGATAGGCATGCCTTCTTCAACCTTTTTATATATATTTTCAGTTACTACAATACCATCATCAACCACAAGGCCGGTTGCTAAAACTATTCCAAGCAGGGTTAAAATATTAATAGAGAAGCCGCATATGTACATAATAAAAAATGCACCAATAAGCGACACCGGAATATCAATTAGCGGGCGGAAAGCTATAAGCCAATCGCGGAAAAAAAGGTAGATAATAATTACAACCAGGATGAAGGAGATAATAAGCGTTTCTTCCACTTCTTCAATAGATTGATTGATGAAGCGTGTATTATCAAGCGCTACCTGGAGTTGTATATCGGGGGGTAAATCTTTTTGTACCTGAGCTAAACGAACGTAAAAGTCTTTAGCAATTTGAACATAATTGGCACCGGGCTGTGGCACAACAGCCAAACCCACCTGTGGCACCAGCGATTCTTTAAAGGCGGTCTCTTCATTGGCCGATCCTAAAACTGCATAACCAATATCGCTAAGGCGTATAACGCGGTTGCTATCTGCTCGGATAATAAGGTTGTTAAAGTCTTTTTCGGTAACCAGTTTGCCCAGTGCCCTTACGGTAACTTCGGTACTGTTACCAGATATTTTACCGGCGGGCAGTTCCACGTTTTCACGCGCAAGGGCAGCGCTAATATCTGTTGCTGCGAGGTTTAATGCCGAAAGCTTATTAGGGTCTATCCATAGGCGCATTGCATACTGGCGCTGGCCCTGCAGGTTTATCTGGCTTACACCCGGAATAGTTTGCAAAGCCTCCTGCAAAACGTTTTCGGCGTAATCATTTACCTGGGTAATGTTGCGGGTATTGCTGCTTACAGTAAGGGTTATAATATTATCGGCGTTGGCATCGGCCTTGCTCACTACCGGCGGTGCGTTTATATCTTGCGGTAACTGTCGTTGTGCTTGCGATACCTTGTCGCGAACATCGTTAGCTGCCGTTTCCAAATCAGCATCGAGGTTAAATTCAACCGTAATATTGCTTGAACCAACCGAACTTGTTGACGAAATATTTCGAATGCCCTGTACGCCGTTTATTGCTTTCTCTAACGGTTCGGTTATTTGTGATTCAATTACATCGGCGTTAGCGCCCGAGTAACTGGTGCTTACACTGATAATGGGCGGATCTACCGAGGGAAAATCGCGAATGCCTAAAAATTTGTAACCAATAACGCCGAAAACTACAATAATAACCGACATTACCGTGGCCAAAACAGGCCGCTTTATACTAACTGAGGATAAACTCATTTATGCTTTATTTGTAAGTGCCTGTTTATTACTTAATAACTTTCACAATTTTTAAAGGAACCTTTGGCCGCATTTGTATAATGCCCGATACAATTACACTGTCGCCCGGTTTAAGGCCTTCAATAATTTCAATCTGGGTATCGGTACGTACGTCGGTTTTTACAGGTTGTGCGTAGGCGGTATCATTACGGGCAATAAATACCTTGCTCGATTTTAAATCAGGCACCACGCACTGCGTAGGAACCATAATAGTACGCGGGTTTTGCTCAAGCACCAAGCTTATTTTTGCAAAGCCGCCTGCTGTAATTTCATTACTTGGGTTTGCAGCTCGGGCGCGTACCGTTACTGTACGTGATAAGGCATCAACTTCCGGATCAATAGCATACACGGTAGCACTAAAGTTTTTGCGCGAACTGGCAATATTGAAAGATATTTTAGTGCCTTGCTTAACCAATGAACGGTACCGTTCCGGAACAGAAAAGGTAACTTTCATAGGGTCGGTGTTTACCAAGGTAGCAATATTGGTTTGCGGTGTAAGGTATCCACCCGGGCTTATATTGCGCAAGCCAATTGTACCGCTAAACGGAGCGCGCACTACCGTACGTGCAATTTGGGCTCTTATACCATCGGCCTGAGCTTTAAGCGTGTTGTATGATGATAATGAGGTGTCATACTCCTGCTTGCTTACTGCTTCCTTTTGTAGTAAAACGCGGTTGCGGTATTCGTTCTCTTTAGCAAGTTGAATTTGATAGTCGGTTTGCTTGAGCGTTGCCTGCAAATCCTGATCGTAAACGCGTACCAGCACCTGGCCCTTTTTAACGCGGCTGCCTTCGGTAAAATAAATTCCGGTTATGTTGCCAGCGGTTTGGCTGGTAAGATTTACCCTTTCATTAGGGTCAATTGTTCCGGTAATATTTATGGTGTTGTTAAATACAGTGTCTTTTATAATCTGCACAGTAACCGGTATGGGCCCGCCTTTTCTTTTACCGTCTTTACCACCTTTTCCTCCGGCCTGTGCTCCGGCGGCAGGGCCGCCCTCCTTGTTTCCATCGCCACGAAGTTTGTTAAATATAAGGTAGCCGATAATCAATGCTATCGCTATAAAAACAATGTATCTTATCTTCATGGAATTTAAAAAGTGCGTTTGTTAAAGTGGTTTGTATGTAGATTGGCAGCGTAGGGGCAGCTATAAAATTAACACGTATGATGTTAAAATAAAGCAACGTTGTTACACTGTTAAACTAACAAGCAAAATAAGGGCTAATTATTCATGTCAAATCTATGTATCAACCATTTTACAACTATACATGGCTAATTAGCAGACGGGTTGCCCGGTAAAAAATTTTATTTTAGCCGGATGAAAAAGTGGCACTTAAATATTCTTGTTTTATCTTATTTTTTACTGATGAGTTTTACCAGTGAAGCAGCGGGTGCGCTGCAAATATCTTATACTGTTAGTTTTCCTGAGGCACAGGCCCACTACGCCGATATTGAAATGGACATTAAAGGCATTGCCCAAAGCAAACTTAATTTAAAGATGCCGGTATGGACCCCAGGTTCGTACCTGGTGCGTGAGTTTGCCAAGAATGTGGAGTCATTTTCGGCGCAAAGCAGCGGTAAAGCCGTTAGCGTAACTAAAGTTCGTAAAAACGTATGGCAGTTAAATACGCAGGGGGTAAGCTCTGTAAAAGTTAAGTACCGATTTTACGCTTTTGAAATTTCGGTGCGTACCGCGTTTATTGATGTTACTCACGCATTTTTATCAACTTCGGGTATGTTCTTTTACCCTGAAGGAGGCCTTAACCTGCCATCAACTATAAAAATTATACCTTACAAAAATTGGACTAAGGTTTCAACCAGTTTAGAAATGGTTGGCAATGATCCGTTTACTGTAAAATCACCAAACTATGATATTCTTTATGATTCGCCTATTGAAGTAGGCACACAGGATATTTTTGATTTCAAAGTTGGAAACACCAACTACGAAGTATGTATGTACGGCGGAGGTAATTACGATAAAGAACGCCTTAAAAAGGATATGGCCAAGGTGATTGAGGAAGAAGTGAAAATTTTTGGCGAAAACCCGAACAAGCGTTATGTATTTATTGTGCATAACTACGTAAAAGGTGGCGGTGGCCTTGAGCACCTGAGTTCTACCGTTTTGGGTGCAGCCCGCGATGGTTATACCAAGGAGTCGACCTACGAAGGATTTTTAAGCCTGGTAGCGCATGAGCATTTTCACTTGTGGAATGTAAAGCGTTTACGCCCTATTGCTTTAGGTCCGTTTGATTACGATAATGAAAACTATACTACCAATTTGTGGATAGCAGAAGGCTTTACGGCTTATTACGATAACTTAACCGTGCGTCGTACTAATCTGTTTCCTGTTGAGCATTACTTAACTGCGCTTGCGGCAGATTTTAATACTATTGATAACACACCCGGAACTAAAGTCCAGCCGGTATCTCAGTCAAGCTTTGATGCCTGGATTAAAAGCTACCGCCCTGATGAAAACACCATTAACACCGGCATTTCTTATTATAACAAAGGTGCTGTTGTAGGTATGATGCTTGATTTGGAAATTATTAATGCTACGCAAGGCAAGCAGTCGTTAGATGATGTTATGCGTTACATGTACAATGAGTACTACAAGGTAAAAAAACGTGGTTATACCGATGCCGAGTTCAAAGCTGCATTTGAAAAATTTGCCGGTAAAAAGCTTGATGATTTTTACGCCAAGTACATTAACGGTACCGACGATATGGACTATAATAAATACTTAGCTTATGCAGGATACCGTGCGTTTAACGAGTATGAAGGCCATAGCATTGCCGATTTAGGTATACGTATGCTTCCACCGGCAAACCCGGCAGGTCGTATTAAGGTAGCAGGTGTACTGCGCGGTACAGCCGCCTGGGTTGATGGCATAAACGTAAACGATGAACTGGTGAGCATAAACGGCGTTGCAGCAACCGACCCTAAAACGTTAATGAAAGACAAAAATGTAGGCGATAAGCTTGATATTGTTGTTATACGCGATGGTCGTGAGCTTACTATTCCGGTTACCTTAAAGCAAACCACGCAGAAGAAATACAGTATACAAAGCCGCACAGACCTTACACCTCAACAACAGGTTGTAAGAAAAAAATGGTTAAACCTTAATTAATCATTTGTGCCATAACTATTAAACAATTGTTTGCGTACAAGCACGTAAATGATTTAAAGAATAGGAGTTGGCATGATGAAAATATTATTTTTTTTAACCGCATTTATTTGTATAGCAGGTTGGGCAGTATGCGTGTTTGTATATAACGCAACCGACTTGATCCATTCGCTGCTGGCCTTTGCCGCCATATTTGTGGTAATGGGCATGATGGGTAGCGAGCAGCACGGCCCGGTATCAAAACCCGAGTTGTTTTAAGCGGAAATTTTTACACATAGAATAACGCCCGGTACAATATGCCGGGCGTTATTTGTTTTGTGGTAAACACAAGCCCGGATAATTACTTTAAAAGTGCCGTACAAAATTTAAATTAGCTATTTCTCAATGATGTTTAAGGAAAGTTTTAAGTGGTGTTACAGTTCAAATAACAAAAGTTAGCTTTAAGCTAATGAAAACCATATTTCTGCTCATTTCATTCAAGGTGCTAACGATTCTATCCAGAAAAAAATCAATACCCAATGCTGAAAAGGATGAAGAATAAAAGTGTTAGTAAAGGGCTACTGTTTTGTGTTACTATAACGCTGGCATTAGCAATACAGGTTAACGCAGGATTCGCTCAGAAGCAAAGCTTCGATTTTCAAAAGTCTTTCATCCGAAGCTTTAACCACCCTGATGAATTGAGACGTGCGTGTACACCAACATTTACTAACTTACTCATAAGTGTTTCATCAAAGGGACAGTTGGAGGATATGTTGATTTCAGATAGCGCGAGCGACAGCTTTAAAAACGCTTTCAAACTTATAAAAGGTAGCCTTGACACATCTGCGCTCAAGTCCATTATTGCGGTTAATAAACTAAAGAGCTGTAATATTATAATGCCCATCTTTTTATGTTTACGCATCTGATTATTGTACCAATACTTTTGAACCAATAGGGTATTTAAGCGAAAATTATCTGCTATTTAATGGTCATAGCATGCATAAGCTGTCTTGCAACTTAAAACCTGTAATGATTAGTTTGTACAAACCGGTGCATTGATGAAACTTAAATTGAAAAGGTGTCTACAATTTTTAAAAGATTGAAGTTTGAATTAATATTTATATAAATAACCCCAGTTACTTTAATTCCACAATGTTAATTACTTGTTCAAAAGTAAATGCTAAAAAATTTAGTATTTACTTTTGAACTTTTTATTTTTGGGCCATGCTAAAATTAAGGCAACATAGGGAGAAGCGGGATGTGCTTGGGTTTAGGTTGCCTATGCTAACACATGAGGAGCCTGAGCTTGACGTGTCGGAGATTATTGTAATAGACCCCGACAATACCTTTTACATGCGTATGGGCAGTGATGCCATGCGAACCTATCATATTCTTAAAGATCATGTATTGGTAATTGACCGAACGCTTAAACCCGTGCCGGGCAGTATTGTAGTATTTTTTTATAACGGTGATTTTTTCACGAGAGAATATGCACCCGAAGGTAACCAGCTGGTGTTAAAGGCTGATAGGCCATCTGATAGCATAACCATTGGCGCTGATGAACACTGGACTTGCTGGGGGGTTGTTACCGTAACATTAAACCCGGTTTTGCACCCGCGGCACAGAGTAGGGAGGTATAGTCGTGTTTGCGCATGTTGATATTAATAACTGTTACGTAAGTTGCGAAAGGCTGTTTAAACCCGAACTGGAAGGCCGTGTAGTTGTGGTATTAAGCAACAACGATGGTTGCGTAATTGCACGCAGCAATGAAGCCAAAGAGATTGGTATTAAAATGGCCGATGCTGAATTTATGGTAAGGCAAAACCTGCAAAAGAACGATGCCGTAATATTCAGCAGCAACTATCCGCTATATGCCGATATGAGCGCCCGCTTAATGAACAACCTTGCCCGCTATACCTACACGCTTATGGTATACAGCATTGACGAGGCGTTTATGGCCCTAGGAAATATACACAGCCTTGACCTTGAAAAGCACGCCGAAGCAATAAGTACTAACGTAATGCACGATACCGGCTTGCCAATTACCCTGGGCGTTGGACCAACACTATCACTAGCTAAGCTGGCAAATAAAGCAGCAAAGAAGCAAAAGAAAGCTTTTATGGTGCTTGATACGGAAGAGAAGATTAGCAAAGCCGTAAAAAATTTTCCTATTGAAGATGTATGGGGTGTTGGGTTGGCCTATTTTCAAAAGTTGCAGGAGCATAAGATAAATACGGCTCATGATTTCAGGCAGCTTAAGGCCGATTTTGTGCGCCAGCAAATGACAGTGCAAGGTTGGCGCCTTCACCAGGAGCTTTGGGGTATACCATGCAACGTTATAAGAGATGTTGCCGAAAGGTCAAAGGGTATTGAGAGCAGCCAAAGTTTTAACACCTATCAAACCCGGCTTGAACCTATTGAGGAAGCTATTGCCATGCACGCAGCAACAGTTGCTCTTAAACTCCGGCAGCAAAAAAGTATGGCCCTTACGCTTACCATCTACCTGCGTACCAACAAGCATAATGTAAAGCACGATCAGCATTACCCTAGCATTACTGTTAAAGTTCCGTTTGCTGCCAATAGTACGCACCAGTTTACCCGTGTAGCTGTACAGGCTATAAGGGCTATATGGCAACCAGGTTACAATTATTTAAAAACCGGCTTACGGGCTACAGGCATTATACCCGCCGGCGAGGTTCAGTATAATATGTTTGCAAATTATGAACACAGCCGCGAACAAAAGCTTGCCGGGTTAATGGACGACCTGAACAACCGTTACGGAAGAGGTACTTTAAAGCTGGCCATTGAGGGTTTTGACCGCAAGTGGATCATGAAACAGGAATCGTTAAGTAAGCAATACACTACCAAATGGCATGATATTGTTGTAACGCGCTGAAGATTTCATAGATAATACTATTCTTCAGGTAGTTAACGTTTGTAATATAATGCTAATATTATTAGCTTTGTAAATTAATATTTTGATGTATGTGCGGACATGTTGAGATAGGTGAACAAAAAGATATTAAAATCATTACCCGTGATGGCGGCTCTTACACACCCAAAAACAACGGTGGCGGCAACCCGGGTTCAATGCTTCCGGTGGTTACTGATGCTGTTCCTGACAAGGTGCAGCAATACCGTTGGGGCTTACTATCGCTTGATGACAACCGTGTGCACAGTAAACACAAACATGCTCGCATCGAATCGTTGTTTTTAGTACCCTTGTGGCGAGAGCTTGTAGGTAAAAAACATTGCGTGGTACGTATACAAGCTTTCTTTGAGTATAATAAAGAGCAGGAGCGCACGTATCGTGTTGAACGCACCGATGGGCAGCCGTTTTACATTGCCGGTTTGTGGGATGTATGGTTTGATATTAAAACCGGCATCTTGCTGCCAACCTTTACCATGATTACCATGGAGCCTAATGCTGCAATGGCGCAAATTCATGATCGTATGCCCGCCATTTTGGAACGTAACGATATTAAAACCTGGATAAATGGTAATTATACCGGCGAGCAGCGCGTTGCATTTTTACGCAGTAAGCCCTGCCCGCCTGAAAACCTTAAGATTACTATACATAAACAAACATTATAAGGCGTTAATAGCAACTCGCTACAGCATAGGTTGCAATGTATTGCCCGTTTTGTTATGACTTAGGTTGGCATTGAAAGTGTTTAGCTCCTTAGCTTTTTGCAATTTGTGATAGTAGTAGTATGAAGCAAAACCCAAGGCTACAAATAGTAACATAGGAGCCCAGTTTTCAATTGATTTGCCCGAGGCAGCCACAGAATACACCGCACCGATCAAATCAAAAATCAATCCGGCATAAGCCCATTCTTTAATACGCGGGTAGCCCGGAACCAAAATGGCTATAGTGCCTAATAGTTTAGCCACGCCTACAAACGGTAATAAATAAGCAGGCATTTGCATTTCTTTAAAACCTTGTACGGCCATTTCCATCACCAGTACATCGGGTATGGCGCTGCCTACCATTACAAACAAAAACAGCCCGGTAACTATCCAATAAATAATTCTGATTTTTTTCATAATTGATAAGTTTTAGTGTTAGTAAAGATAAAATTTTGTTACTGCTTTTGGGCCGAAAACGTTAGCATCCAGTTAAAGCCATACTTATCAGTAACCGAGCAAAAGTAGTCGCCCCAAAATTCTTCTTTAGGTGGCATTAGCGGCTGGCCGCCGGCGCTCAGCTTATCAAACAATAAGTTAACTTCTTCAGTACTTTCACAACTCAGGTGTAAGCTTACGTCTTTTCCTTTGGGCAAATCTCCTCCCATGCAATTGTCTGATGCCATAATGGTAATATTGCCAATTATTAAACCTGCATGTAGTACAGTATCGGCCATTGATTCAGGGAACTGATTTTTGGCAGGTGATTCGCCTATGGTCATTAAATTCAATTCGCCTCCAAAGGTGTCCTTGTAAAAGTTCATTGCCTCGCGGCAATTGCCGTCAAAAAAAAGGTAAGCGTCAAGTTTTTTCATCATCTCAAGTTATAGTGTAAAAAGTCTTCGTTGTTGCATTCAATATATTTACTATCCAGCAAATACTCAAAACGTAACATTGCAAAGTTATTTGGGTAACCATATAAAGATGAGTGTATTTACGCCAATTTGAGGGGTTGATTGCGACAATACTTTCCGTTAAATTTGATTTATGAAGCACATATCAATCTTAGTACCTAAGGGAGCAATTCTGGGTAGTTTGGAAGGCTCAAGACAATTGCTTACCCAGGTGAATTATTTTTTTGCAGCCAAAGGCGAGACTCCGGTATTTGACGTGCAATTGGTAGGGCTGTCGCCCCATACACCTGTTACGGGTGGCTTGTTTACCGTTAATACCGATGCTGTAATTGATAATGTGCATAAAACAGATCTTATTATTATACCCGCTCTTGATGGTGATTTAACCCAGGCCATTGAAAGTAACAGAGACTTTATACCCTGGATTATTAAGCAGCATAGTGCAGGTGCAGAAGTGGCAAGCCTGTGTTTGGGTGCATTTCTGTTGGCTTCAACAGGTTTGCTTAAGGGCCGTAAATGCGCCACACACTGGATGGCTGCAAATGCATTTCAGCAGATGTTTCCGGAAGTGGAGTTAGTAACTGAGAAGATTATAACCGATGAGCAGGGCATATATTCAAGCGGAGGTGCGTTTTCCTATTTAAACCTCATTTTATACCTCATTGAAAAGTTTACCGGCCGCGAAATGGCTATTCTTAGCTCCAAAGTTTTTGCTATCGAAATGGAGAGGAGCAGTCAGTCGCCGTTTATTATTTTTCAAGGGCAAAAAGATCATACCGATCATTCTGTAAAGAAAGCACAGGAGTACATTGAGAAAAATTACCAGGAAAAAATAACGGTTGAACAGCTTGCATCAATGTTTGCCCTGGGCAGGCGCAACCTGGAACGTCGCTTTAAAAAGGCAACGTCAAATACCGTGGTAGAATATATTCAGCGTGTGAAAATTGAAGCTGCAAAGATGAATCTTGAAAACACGCGAAACAGTGTGAACGAAGTGATGTATAACGTAGGTTACACCGATACCAAAGCATTCAGGAGTACGTTTAAGCGTATAACCGGCCTATCACCAGTTGAATATAAAAACAAGTATAAGCGCGAGCTTGTAAATTAATTAGTAATGTATGGATTTGTGTTGCTGCTATTCAGTTTGAGCAACCGGCAGTTCAAACCAAAAGGTGCTGCCGTAATCTAACTTGCTATTAACACCAATTTTACCGCCATGGCTTTCAATTATTTCTTTACAAATGTATAAGCCTATACCAAAGCCTTTCACAACTTTCATTTGTTCGCTTTCTACCCGGTAAAAGCGCTCAAAAACGTGTGCTTGATCTTCGGCTGGTATACCCATTCCCTCGTCAGTCACCGATATTTTGGCTACCTGCCCTGATGTTGTGCATGAAACTACAATGGTGCTGTTGAAGGGAGAATACTTAACTGCATTATTAATAAAGTTGGTTAATACTTGTCCTATTTTTTCAATATCGGCGTTTACAACAGTATCTTCAACGTTGGCAAAATTAACAACGTGTGTACTAACTGTAGCCAAAACTTCTTCCTCGGCATCTGTTAATAAACGGGCAATATTAAAGCGTTCGCAATTCAGCTTAATTTTTCCTTCACCCAAACGGGCCACATCCAAAAAGCCGCTTATTAAGCCCGACATACGGTCAACCTGGCGTTTAGCTTTCTCAGCAATATCGGTAATAGTAGGCTCGTTACTTTTAGTGGCTTTTAGTTTAAGCATTTGTATGTAGCCGCTTATTGAAGTGAGCGGTGAGCGCAATTCATGGCTTACCATGCCTATGAAATCATTTTTGCGCTGCTCATCTTGCTTGCGTTCGGTAATATCTAAAATAGTACCCGAAAAAAATGGTGCCTTACCTTGTTCAGCTGAGGCGTAAACCTTACCTGTAGCACGTACCCATCTTTGTACCTTATCATGATAACCAATAACAGGATATTCGATATCAAAGGCAGATCCTAACGTTAATGACGCATTTACTGCGCTGGCTACCTTATGGCGATGACTTTCGGCTATCTGCGCAAATGCGGCCTGCAAGGATACCTCTTCTTCGGGGTCAAATCCAAATAGTTCTTTTAAGCGTGGTGACGGCACAAACTCATGTGTTGCCGAATCAAGGTAGAATGTACCCAACTCTGCCGATTGCACTGCCAGGCGAAGCCTTTCTTCGGCAAGCTCAACGTTTTCCCTGCTTTTTACATTTTGAGTAACATCGTAAGCAGTATTCAGCAGCCCCCAAACGGTTCCATCTTCGAGCTTTAAAGGTGTAAAGCTGTAAGTGTAATAAAACTCTTTAATCTGCCCCTCATGCAGGTATGACATGTGCGCTTCCGACTGCTCATAAGGGATGCCCTTGCGATAAACCTGCCGCATGGTTTTTGGAAAATCAAGCGCAGCCAATTCGGGTAATGCAACATTAAAAGGCATTCCAAAAACGGTGCTGTCTTTACCCCACGCCTTAAGCATCATTTTGTTCGCAAAAATGATCTTCATGTCTTCGCCGGTATGCAACGCCATTGACATGGGCGTATGCTCAATAATCTGCATGGCCTCGCGCTCTTTAAGCGTAAGGAGTGTGTTTAACTTTTGTATTCGCTTGCCTGCGTTTTCAAGCTCTAATAACTTTTTGCGCAGCTTTAACTTTGATATAACCTGACCTGCTAAAATTTTAAGTGCCAGTTGCTGTTGTTCATTAAGCTGCCTGCGCTCATGGTCAATTACACATAACGAACCTAAGGCATAACCTTCTTCATCAACTAATGGCATGCCTGCGTAAAAAACAATATTTGGGTCGCCCGTTACTAAAGCATTGTCTTTGAAACGCTCGTCTGAGCGGGCGTCTTCAACTTCAAGCATGTCGTTTGGCTTATTAATAGCATGAGCACAAAATGATAGGGCTCTATCTGTTTCCGTAACATTAAAACCATGGCGCGATTTGAACCATTGGCGGTCTTTGTCAACCAGGCTTATAAGCGCTATGGGCGTGCCGCATATAGCCGATGCCAGTTGTGTAAGCTCATCAAAATCCTGTTCAGATGCAGTATCAAGTATATTGTATGCCTGCAATGCAGCAATACGTTTTTGCTCATTACGCGAAGTGGGAGCTTTTTGCATTAAATTTTATACAGCGGCTAATAATGTAATAAAGGTAGCCAATTTTATGAACATGCGTTACCTTTCAAATAACTAAAGCTACCAGCTTAGGAAGGAGCTATAAACTAAAATGTTTTTACGAACGAAAATCCGGCGTAGCCATTATTAAACGTAGGGATGAATAACGTGGCTTTTTTATCATCCTTATCTTTATCGTTCCTGAAAAATGTATTACGAATGTAAGGGTATAAAAGATAAGCCGCCTTTGTTGACAAGATGCCGAACCCTGCGCCGGCAATAATATCACTAAACCAA
Organism: uncultured Mucilaginibacter sp.; assembly: GCF_913773635.1. Classification (GTDB taxonomy): domain Bacteria; phylum Bacteroidota; class Bacteroidia; order Sphingobacteriales; family Sphingobacteriaceae; genus Mucilaginibacter. Next base: position 318,377 of record NZ_CAJYGQ010000008.1, on the reverse strand, counting down.
TGATCGTTGTTATAAACCCTTAAAATAGCTGTTGCCGTTGCAAACGAGTAAGCATAAACACCAAACCATGGTGAAACCTCGCTATATTCCTGTGCCATAAATTCGGCTGCTGCAAAGGCCGTACTGGTATGGCCTGATGGGAACGATTGCCTGTCAAACTGATTTGGGCGAAGCCTGTCTGCCGTTTTTTTAATCAGCGTAACAGTTCCAAGCCTTATAGCTTCAGACATGGCATATAGTATGGTACGGTCAATAAATCTGTTTTTACCAGCCAGTCCAAAAGCATTTAAACCGTAAACGGTAATTACGGGTACAAACTGAAAATAATCGTCTATGGGTGTATGAAAATCAGCATGCTTTGTTTGTACATTGTTATAAACGTGATAGTCAACATCCCGTATTGGCTTTACACCTAATGATAAGAAACCATAAGTTATAAAAACAGCAGGAGGCAGTAATGAAGTGAATTTACTTTCCAGGTGCTTAACCGTATCAGGCACCTGTAAAATATGATCGGTTGAGTCCTTACGGGCGGTATCAAGGGTAATTTGCGCAAATGAATAATTAGTAATACATAATACTGCAAATGCAGTAAATATTAATTTATGTAGCGGTAAAATTTTGCGCATCATGTGCCTGTTAACTTAGTGTTAATACTTTTGTACCATATAATTTACAAAGCGGTTAATATGTTTTTGTAAAACAAAATTTTATGTACCGTTTTGCCTGTTTCTACGCCACATGCAGTTAACCGTAATGATTTTATCAAATCGTACTAAGTTGCTTTTGCTGAAGTTTCAGTTTAATCAACTTAAAATCAGTGTTAGTGCTGAGTATAAACCATGGGCTAAATTCCATAAGCTTCAATACGGTCGGCTAACAAGTGCAGCACTTTTTCGCTTATGTTGCCAGGGTTACTGCAAAGCCTGAGGTATTCATGATTGCATGGTTCAAAGCCTGCTACCAGCTTGCCTTCTTCGTATACATTTATCTTGCAACGTTCATGGCTGTGGTGCGGGTATTCTGCAATTTCAAAGCGATGTATTTGCTTGCCGGCTTTTATGTCAATTACTGTTTTCTCCATACTGCCAAAGGCTTTATTTATTATAAACGCGTAAACAATTTTATTGTTTATGGCCTGCATTGGTACAACATACGGCATTTGCAAGCGTTCAAATACTACTTCCCTAATTAAAACAAATGATGGTTTTCGCCGTCTTTTCAGTTACATCTATCTCTTATACAGTGCATCTCTTATCCAACAATATAAAAGGCTATTTTAATAGGTTACTGATGCTGGCATTGCTATGCATACCTGTCCTTTCTGTAGGGCAAACCGTGCCTGTTGACTCAGTTAAGGCCGATTCGTTGCGCATAAAGCAGCAGCAAGTTAAACCTCCTGCCGAAGATTTTTCCAGGCAGTTTGACGTAGGCGATCTTTTTAACCTGATATTCCATCCCAACGGCAGAAAGGATTCTGTAAAGAAAAAACCATCGGGCATTACTATTATACCTAATGTGGCATCAAACCCCAGTATAGGTTCACAAATCGGTATAAAGGCCGTAGCCGGTCGTAAGTTAGGGGCCGATCCTAAAACCTTAATGTCTGTTGCGGCTACGTCGGCCTCAATTACCACAAAGGGCATCATTTACTTTTACATAAACCACAACGTATTTACCAACGCCAACCACTGGAACCTGCAGGGCAGTTTGGTAGCTGCCAAAACCGTTACGCCTGATTTTGGCTATGGTATTGGCCAAGCTAATAATGGCAGTGCCGAAGACCAGGCGCTTGCTAATGCCGAACGTAAAGGGTATGTGTTCCATTCCATTTTCTTTAACTTTAGGGAGAAGGTTTACAAAGAAATTAAGCCAAACCTGTTTGTGGGTGCGGGCGTATCCTTTGATATACGACGGAGCATTGAAGACCGCATATCAACCACCGATTTAACGCCATATAACATTTATGCAGACCGCTACGGGTTTGACCGCGGTAACTACTCGGCCAATGGGTTGCTGTTTAATGTGCAGTACACCACGCGCGATAATTTAAACCGGGCATACAGGGGCTTTTATGTTGATGCCGGCGTGCGCCTGAATCAATCATGGATGGGAAGTTCAAAAAATGCCATGGTATTTACCACCGACCTGCGTAAATATTTCAGCCTTTCTAAACGTAACCCTGAGCATGTGGTAGCTCTATGGAACTGGGGCTCCTATCTTGCTACAGGTGCTTTACCATACCTTGAATTGCCGGGGTCGGGTAAAGATCCGGCCTTTCGTAGCGCGCGTGGATATACCGTTGGTTATTTCAAGGGTACGCAGTACAACTATTCAGAAGTTGAATATCGCTTTCCAATTTTGCGTAATAAATTTATTAGCGGCGTAACTTTCTTTAACCTGCAAACTGCCAACGATGCCGCCGGTACCAAACTATTTGAAAAATGGCAGCCGGGCTATGGCGGTGGCTTGCGTGTACTGTTTAACAAAGCAACGCGCACCAACTTATGTTTAGATTATGCCTGGGGGCGCTATGGCTCAAGGGGATTCTTTTTGGGTTTGAATGAAGCTTTTTAAAAACCATGGGTTGTGCGGTAAATACCTGCCAAAACTTTTAGCTTTGCGGCTTTTATACACCAAACATGGAATCATTATTGGCCAGAAGCGGCAATCGCTGCGAATTATGCAATGCAGAAAACAGTTTATCAATTTATACTGTGCCGCCGGCAGAGCATCCTAACAACCAAATCGTAGTATGCGAATCGTGCTTATTGCAGTTAAGCAGCGGCACAACCAGCCCTCAATACTGGTGCTTTTTGCCTGATGCTATGTGGAGCGAAGTGCCAGCCGTGCAGGTTTTAGCATGGCGCTTACTTTCCCGCCTTAAAAATGAAACCTGGGCTGCCGACAGTTTAGATATGCTTTACCTTGATGATGACACGCTGAAGTGGGCCAAACAGGCTGTGATTGAGGATGCAGCACCAGCCGAAGTGCATAAGGATAGCTTAGGCGCAGTGCTTGAAAACGGAGACACTGTAGTACTTACACGTTCGTTGGATGTAAAAGGCAGCCAGCTTAACGCCAAAATGGGTACTGTTGTTAAAAATATTCGGTTAGTGGCCGATAATACCGAGCAGATTGAAGGAAAAATTGATGGGCAGATGATAGTGGTACTTACTAAGTATCTGCGTAAGCAAAAAAGCTAAACGCATTGAGGGTTGTCGCTTATTTGTTGCGTTTGTGTTATAAGTCAATTTGTTACATTTGATAAAACACTAAACTATGAGCGATATAAAGAAAGAAGACATTAAACAGGAGGTGTATGATTTGTATGACGATTATGCACACAACCGTTTAGACAGGCGCGGCTTTATGCAAAAGCTGTCGTTATATGCCGTTGGCGGTTTAACCGTGCCTTCGTTAATGAGTTTCCTGATGCCTGATTACCAGAACAACATACAAGTAAAGGCCGATGACCCGCGTTTAAAATCAGAATACGTTAATTATTCATCACCCAAGGGTGGCGGTACTATCAAAGGGCTGTTATCAAAACCGGCCAATGCTAAAAAGAAATTGGGAGGCATTATTGTAGTACATGAAAATCGCGGGTTGAATCCTTACATTGAAGATGTTGGCAGGCGTGCGGCCGTGGCTGGATTTATATCGCTTGCGCCCGATGCGCTTACCCCACTGGGCGGCTACCCGGGTAATGATGACGAAGGCCGTGCCATGCAAGCCAAGCGCGATAAGGGCCAGATGGAAGAAGATTTTATCGCTGCGTACGAGTACCTGAAAAACCACAAAGATTGTAACGGCAAAGTAGGTGTAGTAGGTTTTTGTTATGGAGGAGGTATTGCCAACATGATGGCCGTACGTGTACCTGATCTGGCTGCTGCAGTCCCGTTTTACGGTGCACAGCCCGCACTTGCCGATGTGCCTAAGATAAAGGCACCGCTTATGCTGCACTATGCATCATTAGATACCCGTATTACCGCTGGCTGGCCGGCATACGAAGCTGCCTTGAAAGAGAATAACAAAAAATACCAGGGTTTTATTTACGAAGGCGCTAACCACGGTTTTCATAATGATACAACACCGCGCTATGATAAAACAGCTGCCGAGCTTGCCTGGAAACGTACTATTGATTTCTTTGGCGAGAGTTTAAAATAACCAGCTTAAGCAATTTTAAGTTGATCAAATGATGATGTAAAATATAACGCCCGGCCATAAAGCCGGGCGTTATATTTCCTACTCTGCTCTAACGGCATCAACCGATATACAAGTTTTTCTTCAAATCAGGTTCCAATTCGGCTATGGCTTTTAAGCGGCCAATGATTAAATTGCTTTGATAAACTTGCAATACCAGTGAATTGACAAAGTATTTACAAGTTAATTATTTAAAGTTAACCACTTCATAGAACGCTTTTTTGGGTTGCAGGTTAGCATCAAAAAGCAGCGGAAAGTTTTTACGGCCCCTAACGGGGTACTCGTCCAGCCATGTATAACGGTCAGACAGGTTCCAGAAGGTTACGCCGGTAATATACTTTTTATTGGCCCGCAGTACTTCGTATATTTCCTTGTACTTGGCTATGTGCTTTTGTTCAACTATTGGAGGGTATTCACCTTTTTCGCCGGGTCGCAAATTTCGGTGTTCTTTTTCCCACGGATATATTGAAACATCAAGTTCAGTAACCTGAACTTTTAAACCTAGCGAGGCAAATTTTTTAATGGCTTGATCAAGCTCTGCAGAGGATGGTTCATTAAGCGACCAATGCCCTTGCAATCCAACTGCATGCACCGGAACCTTTGCTTCAATCAGTTTTTTTAACAGCTTATATACACGCTCCGCTTTTTCGGGCCGCTCGGTGTTATAATCATTATAAAACAAAATTGCTTTAGGGTCTGCCTCGTGAGCGTACTCAAAAGCTTTTGCGATGAAGTCTTCTCCACATATTTGATACCATAAAGAGTTGCGCAAAAAGTTTTCTCGATTATCATCAATAGCTTCATTCACAACATCCCACGCATAAATTTTCCCTTTGTAGCGTTTTACTACCTCAAAAATATGATCGTGCAGGCGTTTTAATAACACCTGCTTACTTACCTTATTGCCGCTGCTATCTTTAAATAGCCAGTAGGGCACTTGTTCATGCCAGCAAAGATTATGTCCTCTTACTAGCAAATTATTCTTTTGAGCAAAGTTCACAATGGAGTCAGCATCTCTCCAGTAGTAAGTATTCTCCTTTGGATGTATAGGGCCCATTTTCATGGCATTCTCAGCGGTTATACTGCTGAATTGCCTGCGTATTAAATCGGCTTGTTCACCATTAATCTCTTTTAAACCTACTGCAACGCCTATAGGAAAATATTTTTTGTAGCTTTCTTTTAGAGTTTTGCTTTGCTTAGGTATTGTGTTGCTTACTTGTCCAAATGCTGACAGGACAGACATAAAACAGACGAAGCATATGTATGAAATTTTCATCTTCATAAAATTGTGTTTTTGGTTGCTAGGTGTGATTGATAGTTGAATTGATTGTATGGCCCCAGGCATCCCTAGCCTAAGTTTAAATCGGTTGATGTTGTAAATGTATATAAAGTTATTTATAATTACAATCGATTGCATGATGCCGATATTTTGATAAGTTAACTTATGTTGAGCTGATTTTCATTACATAACCCGATCATAAAACACAATTAATTTAACAACCATACATAACCAATATATGCTCAAAAGTAAACACTACCCCAAAATGGTCTGGCTTTCGGCAACCGTTATTGTTGCGGGGCTCACATCATGCCAGCAACAGGCAAAAAGTGATGATAAAAAGGTAGCTGCAAATGCTGATACAGCGGACGCAAAGCAATACCTTTCGCAACCAATAATCAGTAATATATACACTGCCGATCCGTCAGCTCACGTTTTTGAAGGGAAAATATACGTTTATCCGTCTCATGATGTAGAAGCCGGCGTAGCCGAAAATGATAATGGCGACCATTTCGACATGCGCGATTATCACATCTTATCAATGGATAGTGCTGGTGGCAAAGTTACCGACCATGGGGTGGCGCTTAGTTTAAAAGAAATACCATGGGCCGGGCGGCAACTATGGGCACCTGATGCTGCATTTAAAAACGGAACTTACTATTTATATTTTCCTTTAAAAGATAAAAATGATGTGTTTGCTATAGGCGTGGCTACATCCAAATCGCCTGCCGGTCCGTTCAAAGCTGAGCCAAAACCTATTGCAGGAAGTTTTAGTATAGATCCGGCTGTATTTACTGATGATGATGGCAGTACTTACATGTATTTTGGCGGTATTTGGGGCGGCCAGTTGCAACGCTGGAAAAATGGGAAGTATGATGCCAATGGGTCGAAAACCGATTTGCAGCAGGATGATTCACCGGCAATAAACTGTAAGGTAGCTAAGCTTAAAACGAATATGAAAGAGTTTGACGGTGAAGTAAAAGATGCAGTTATTATTGATAGCGGAGGCAAACCGTTGTTAGGTAAAGACCATAACCGTCGTTTTTTTGAAGGTTCGTGGATGCATAAATATAATGGCAAGTACTACCTCAGCTATTCAACCGGCGATACACACCTTTTAGCTTACGCACTTGGCAGCAAACCTACCGGTCCGTTTGTTTATGCAGGTACTTTTATGCAGCCTGTTGAAGGGTGGACAACTCATCATTCCATTGTTGAGTTTAAAGGCAAGTGGTATATTTTTTATCATGATACGCAGCTTTCTGGAAAAACACACTTGCGTAACGTGAAGGTAGCCCAACTGAAACACGAGCCCGATGGACGCATTGCAATGATAGATCCTAACAAAAAATAATCAGTTAGCTTTTTCAGATGCAATCTTGTTTAAAAAGCTGGTAATGTACTTTACTGTTGGTGTAAACCACGGCTCAAACAAGCAAAATGTATGCGGCGAATTTGGGAAGTATGTACCTCGCTGTAGATTTTGTATTTGTTCAGCGTATCAATATAATCTGTACGGCCGGCGTGCATACGGTCAACCGAGCTGTTGATAAAGAGCGTAGGTGGTGTTTGAGGGCCAACATGTGTTAACGCTGCGGCTTCCCTCCATAAGTCGGGCCTTTCAGTTTTGTTATAGCCAAACCAGTAGGTTGCTGCCGATATTGATTTGCTGTCATCGCCCTCGCCCGATTCGGGGTGTATAAAGGCCAACGTTCCGTCAATATCTACAATGGCCATAAGGTTTTTTTCAGTTGTTCCTAATAAGGTAGCCAGTTGCCCGCCCGCCGAAAAGCCCAGCACACTTAGTTTCTTAGTATCAACATTGTACTTTTTAGCATGAGATTTAACCCAGGCAATTGCTGCTTTTAAATCGTTAACAGCAGCAGGGTAAAGTGCATCGGTAGATAAACGGTACGCCGGTGTAAAACAAACAAAACCTTGCCTTGCCAACTGCTGGGCCAATGCATAATGCTGTATACGGTTGCCCGAACGCCAACCACCGCCATGTATAATTATAATTGCAGGTAAGCGCTTTTGCTGCCTCTTGGGCGCAAATACATCAAGCAAAAGTGATTGTTTGTTTGCATTAGAGTAGCTGATATTTTTGATAGCCTTTACATCTTCAGGCAAACTATCGGGCACCAGTTTTATGGCAGGATACTTTTTAATGGCATTGCGGTATGCACTGGTGTTTGAAAAAGAAGTATCGGGCATATGTGTAAGTCCGTCCGTAAACTGGGCAAAGCCAGCTTTAGCTATTAAAAGGAAGCAAACGGTTACTACGAGCCGGTTCATTAGTTACTTTCCGCCTGTACGTACATACATGTAAACAATGGCAATAATTACGGTTAAGGCCAAAACTATCAGTCCGGTAATGCCTTTCCGTTTATCTTGTTTCATTACCCAAAACAGTAATCCTACCAGCGGTAAAACAAATATCAGCCAAAAAATAAGCGAAGGTGCACTCATGGTGTTTATATTAAAAAGGCATACGGGCCAGTGGCGCCACATGCTGATCGGTAAAATCTTTTTGTAAAAATTTATAGTAGCCTGCTATGGCAATCATTGCGGCATTATCAGTGCAATACTCCATTTTAGGTACAAAAGTATTCCAGTTGTATTTGTTGCCTAATTCATGTAAGCCTTGCCTTAAACCTGTATTGGCCGACACGCCGCCGGCAAGCGCTACATCTTTTATACCGTAATCTAACGCAGCTTTAGTAAGTTTATTAAGCAAAATGGTAACAATGCGCTTTTCAACCGAAGCACATATATCAGCCATATTGTTTTGAACAAAGCCAGGTGCTGCAGCTTCGTTTTTTTGTATAAAGTATAGTATGGCAGTTTTTAGTCCGCTAAAGCTAAAGTTGTATCCCGGAATTTGAGGTTCGGGAAATTGGTAGGCATTGGGGTTGCCCTGTCTTGCATATTTATCAATAAGCGGTCCGCCGGGGTAGGGCAGGCCAAGTATCTTGCTGGTTTTATCCATGGCCTCGCCTGCAGCATCATCCTGTGTGTGGCCTATTACTTCCATGTCAAAATAATCCTTCACCAAAACTATTTGTGTATGCCCGCCCGAAACGGTCAAACATAAAAAGGGGAATGTTGGTTTAGGTTCATCAATAAAGTGAGCCAAAATGTGGGCTTGCATGTGGTTAACCTCAATGAGAGGCAGGTTTTGGGCCAGCGCAAATGCCTTCGCAAATGATACGCCTACCAATAGTGAGCCCAACAGGCCCGGACCACGTGTAAATGCTACCGCATCAATATCATTTTTGCTTACTTTTGCGTTAGATATTGCTTGTTGTACAGCAGGAATTATGTTTTGCTGATGAACCCTGGAAGCCAGCTCGGGAACAACACCCCCGTAGGCCTCGTGTATAGTTTGGTTGGCTATGATGTTGCTAAGCATCTTGCCATCGGCATATACCGCTGCAGAGGTTTCATCACATGATGATTCTATTGCTAATATAACGGGCATTTGGTTACAGGGGTTTAAAGCTGCAAAATTATCAAAAAAATACTCAAAATAACGCTTGTACTGGTACTCATTGTGCTGCTCATTGTCAGTGTAGTGTTATTACTGTTTCAATTAAAGCCGGTACAAACATGGGCAGCCAAAAAGGCTACCAAGTATTTATCAGAAGAACTACACACAAAGGTTGATGTTAAAAGCCTTTACGTTAAGCCGTTTTCATCAGTAGTGCTTGAGGGGTTTTACGTGCTCGACAAACAGCAGGACACCTTGCTTAAAACTCCGCGTTTAACGGTTGAGTTAACAGGTTTTTCGGTTTTTAACAGCATTAAGCGCCGTGAGCTTAATTTTGAGCATATTCAGCTTGATAATGGTTCGTTTAAACTTAAGCAGCTGAAAGATAGTACCACCAATCTCGATTTTGTTATCGATTATTTTAGTGGCAAGCCTGATACAGTTAAGAAAGTAAGTAAACCATGGACGCTTAACTTTGGCCGTATTGTTATCAACAATTTTCGGTTCAGATATAAAAACTACCTCGATACCATTATCACTCCGGGCGTAGTAAACTTTGAGGACTTGGCTGTGAACCGCTTCAGTACAGTGGTTACCGGAATGGATTTAAAAAACCACTTATTTAAAGGTAATGTACAAAACCTTACATTGCATGAAGAGCGCAGTGGCTTTGTATTAAAGAATCTTACGGTTAACGCCCGCGTAGACACTAACCAAATTTTATTGCAAAACCTGCAATTGGTTACACCCTACTCACACCTGAAAGATTACTTCAGAATGCGGTTTAAATCTTTTTCAGATTTCAGCGACTTTGTAAACAAAGTTCGCATGGATGCTGACATTAAAGATTCACATCTATCGTCAAAAGATATTGCATACTTTACACCTTCGCTCGATAAAACAAATTTTGAGCTGGGTTTAAGCGGGCGCGCCAGTGGTTTGGTGAACGATATAAAGGCACGTAATTTAACGGTAACTGCCGGCCAGGCTACCTATATAAGGGGCAACTTTAACTTAAAGGGACTGCCCGATTGGGAAAAAACCTACCTCGCGCTCAACTTTAATCAGTTGGCTTCTAATAAAAAAGATCTGGATTACCTTTATTCTCATTTTACAGGTAAGCCTAACCTGCGGGTGCCCGATATTTTCAGCAAATTCGGTAACATCAGCTATACCGGTAAGCTAACAGGTACTCAAAACAACCTTAATATTGCCGGCACGTTTAAAACCTTGCTTGGCCGGCTCGATCCAAACATCAACTTAAAATTTGATGCAAAGGGGACGCCTGCTTACAAAGGCACAATAGCTGCCACTAACTTTAATTTGCAAACCTTGCTTGATAACAAAAGCCTCGGCCGTACAACGCTTAGCGCAAAAGTTGATGGTAAGGGCGATGATATTAAAAACCTGAATACCATTTTAGATGCCCAAGTAAAGTACTTTGATTATGATGGCTATACTTACCGCAACATTGATATTGATGGTAGCTTTAAAAATCAGCTGGCTAAAGCAAAAATCAAAATTAACGACAGGAACATTAAGCTTAACCTTAACGGCAGCGTAAACCTGAATTCGCAAATGCCGCGCTACGCTTTTGCGGCTACCCTGCGCGATGCACACTTAAACAAACTGCGGTTTGTAAAAGATACCCTTACCGTTAGTGCCGATGTTAAAACTAACTTTTGGGGCGATAACATAAATAATTTGCAGGGCTTTGTGCAAATGAATCCTGTACGTATAACTACGCCAAATGATAATTATGTTATTGACACTTTAAGGCTTAATGCCGAAGGCCTGGGTGATAACAGGTTAATAAGCTTACGGTCTGACCTGGCCGATGGCAGTATAAAAGGACGCTATGACCTGGCTACACTTCCGTCTTATTTTAAATCAATAGCTAAAAAATACATACCGTCGTTAAAAACCAAGATATATACACCAGGCCCGCAAAATTTCGATTTCAGGCTTAATCTTAAAAATCTTGATCCGTTGCTGTTAATTTTTATGCCCGACTTAAAAATTCCGGACGGTGGCACCTTCGTTGGGCGCTTTAATTCGGCCGATAGGACCGCTACGCTCAGCGGGCTTATAAAAACTGTTAAGTACGGCAAAATGGTGTTTCATGATTTCATTGTGGATGAAAGCACCGCTGATAGTTTACTTACACTCAACCTTTCATTAAGTAAGGTTGATATTACCGACAGTCTTTACATTAAGGACATAAACATCACAAACTTCCTGCAGCGCGATAGTCTAAATTTTAACGTAAAGCTATCTGATAAAAATGCTACAAACCAATTAGACTTGTACGGCCTGGTTGAATTTGGCCGAGACACCACGGCTAAGCTCAAGTTGCTGCCATCGGAAGTTATCTTAGAGCGGCAGTCATGGAAGTTAACCGAACAGGTGCGTATAAGACTCCTGAATGGTAAAACCGATATTGAAGATTTTGAACTCACCAACGGCGAGCAGCACGTACGCATTGACGGATTTATATCAGACAAGCCGGAGGATAAGCTAAAGGTTGCCTTTGACAAATTCAGTATGGCAACGCTCAACCAGCTTACCAAATCGGCCGGGGTGGTTTTACATGGGGCTTTAAACGGTGAGGTAAATCTGAGCTCAATTTTAAAGCAACCAGGCGTTGATGCTAATTTACGGGTTGACTCATTAACAATGAACCAAACCTATGTAGGTGACGTTAAAATTGCTTCTGACCTTGATAATGATCAAAAACGAGCCAATGCTAAACTGAATATATTAAACCGTGGCTTAGAGACCTTAAATATTGCAGGTGCCTATTACTTTGATAAAGGCGAGGGAGATAACCTCGACTTTGATGTACGCATGGATCAAACCGAGGCTATCATTTTTGCTCCGTTTATTAAAAACTTGGTATCAAACGTAAAGGGAACAATATCTGCCAATATGAAACTTACAGGGCGGTCATCAAACCCTAAACTAAACGGATCAATTACCCTAGCCAATACCGGTGTAACCGTTGATTACTTAAAAGTACCTTATACCATAAATGATAAGTTAACGGTTGAGAACAGCATCATCAAAATTGATGATATGCGAATAACCGATCCGCGTGGTGGTAAGGGTATTGCCAACGGTAAAATAGATTTGTCTGACTTTGCCAATCCGTTGCTTGATATTAAGGTAAGTGCCAATAACCTTATGGCGCTGAACACCACCTTCCGCGATAACAGGCTTTATTACGGTACAGCTTTTGGTAGCGGCGATTTCAGCTTTTCGGGCCCTATTGATAATATGAGGATTGACATTAAGGCCAAAACAGGTGATGGTACCGTGTTTAATATTCCGCTTAATACATCGGCCACTGCCAACGAATATGATTTTATACGTTTTGTAAGTCATAAAGACTCCACTAAGGTAATAAGTACAGCTAATGCATTTAAGGGTGTAACTTTGAACTTTGATCTTTCGGCTGATGAAAAAACGGTGGTACGCATAACCACCGACCTGGGCTTACTTGAGGGGCGCGGTGTGGCTAACGGACTAAAGCTTAACATAAACAGCCTGGGCGATTTTGAAATGCGTGGTGACTTCTTAATATCATCAGGTAAGTTTGAATTTACAGCTAAAAACTTTATCAGTAAAAATTTCCAGGTAAACCAGGGAGGTACGCTGCGCTGGACGGGTAATCCATCAAACGCCGAAATTAACCTTAAGGCCACCTATGAGCTGCGTACTAACATTGCTAACCTTTATGCAGCAGCGGGGCTCCAATCTCCGCAGGGTACACGTCAGGAACTTGTGCAGGCACAGCTCATTTTATCAAGAACGCTGTTACAGCCCACTATCGATTTTGACTTTACCTTCCCGCTTAATGCATCAATAAAGGATGACATGGCAACCTACCTGTCTGATGTAAATAACCGTAACCAGCAGGCGCTAAGCTTAATTGTAAGGCGGCAGTTTGCGCCGGGCACGGGCTCAAATATTAATCAGCAGGTGTTAACCACTGCAAGTACTGCTGCAAGTGAGTTCTTTTTTAATAAGCTGAACAGCTACATAGCGCAGTCTACCAACTTCCGTAGCCTTGATTTAAATATACGGTCGCAAAATGATGCAAGTGCCTCATTACGGCTATTTAAAGATCGGGTGTTGCTCAACGGAAGTATTTATAACGTTAACGGAAGTAATGATTTATTCAGCAATAACTCATCTAACCTGTTTAATTCAAGAAACCTCACCGCCGATTTTAACGCGGAGTATCTGATACGTCCGGATGGGCAATTGCGTGCCCGCTTTTCATATCGTACGTTAAACACTACCACGCTTAACACATTAACAACCGAGTATCGCCCTCAATATGTAAATGGTTTAGGTTTAATTTACCAGCGCGATTTTGATACGTTTGGTGAGTTTTTCAGAAACCTTTTCAGGCGGGGGAGGAGAACCACTTCTCAACCGGCAGATAATAGTTCTTTTACGCCGGTAATTATAGATGAACAGGACGAGGATAAAGAGTAAGTATAGATATAAAGTAAACAAAAAAAGTCATCCGCTACCGGATGACTTTTTTTATGATGTCTTATTATCAATGATTTTTCAGAATGGAGTGCTCCATTTTATCGCGTTTAGTAAGCAGGTACGCTTCATTATGCGGATTAGGCGTAATTTCAATCGGAACCGTTTCCACAACTTCAAGCCCGTAGCCCATTAAGCCTGTACGCTTCTTAGGGTTATTGCTCATTAAGCGCATTTTAGTAATACCTAAATCACGTATTATTTGTGCACCTATACCATAATCACGCTGATCCATTTTGAAGCCTAATTGTATGTTGGCTTCAACGGTATCCAAGCCGCTTTCCTGCAATTGATAGGCTTTTAATTTGTTGATAAGGCCAATTCCACGGCCTTCCTGGTTCATGTAAACAATAACGCCTTTGCCTTCCTCGCTAACAATCTCCATTGCTTTATGCAACTGCGGGCCACAATCACAACGGCATGAACCAAAAATATCGCCGGTTACGCATGAGCTGTGTACACGTACAAGCACAGGCTCCTCTGGCTCCCAATTGCCCTTAATTAAAGCCAGGTGATGTTCGCCGGTGTCCTTTTGCGTGTAGGCAATCATTTCAAAATCGCCCCATTGTGTTGGCATTTTCACCGCTACTTCGCGCTCAATTAAGCTTTCGGTGTGTAAACGGTAGGCAATAAGGTCTTTAATTGAGATGATAACCAAATTATGCTCTTTCGCCATTATAAGTAAATCAGGAAGGCGAGCCATTTCGCCATCATCCTTCATTACCTCGCAAATAACGCCTGCAGGTTCAAGGCCGGCCATTACCGGTAAATCAATAGCAGCTTCGGTATGTCCGGCTCTGCGTAATACGCCGCCATCTTTGGCAATTAACGGAAACACGTGTCCGGGTCTGCCCAAATCAGCAGGCTTGGTAGCAGGATCAATTAGCGCTAAGCTGGTTTTTGAACGGTCAGACGCCGATATGCCTGTTGTGCAGCCATGCCCAAGCAAGTCAACCGAAACGGTAAAGCTGGTTTCGAGGGTGGCCGTATTGTGATGAACCATTGGTTCAAGTTCAAGTTCTTTAGCGCGCTGCTGAGTGATAGGGGCACAAATTAAGCCCCTGCCGTGTTTAGCCATAAAGTTTATGGCTTCGGGGGTAGCGTGGCGGGTGGCAATTAAAAAGTCACCTTCGTTTTCACGGTCGTCATCGTCTACAACAATGATCATTTTACCGGCTCTTATAGCTTCAATAGCTTCAGGTATCGTATTTAGCATGGTTGGTTGTTGGTTAGCGGCCGGTAAATAGCATCGGCCGTTAACTCTTATGTAAACAAAGTTACATTATATGTTAGGGCAAACAAGTCGGCGTTGTGTAAAATCAACACAATTAAGCTTGTACTGCCTTGCGTTTAAATAACTTATTGAAAAACCTCTTGTAAGCCTCGGTGTCAAAAAGTACCGAATCATTAGCAGCTTTATATGATAAAAACAGGCCTATTGGTGTAAGAATGATGATGGCTGCCCACATACCCATTGCTGGTGAGATGCTACCTTCTTTGGCCGATTTTTCGCCTATGGTTGCTATGATGTAATACAACAGAAAGAATATTACTGATACCACAACAGGTAAACCCAAGCCACCCTTACGTATAATGGCGCCAAGCGGCGCACCTATTAAAAATAATGCAAGGCACGCTGCCGATAGCGTAAACTTCTTTTGATACTCAATAGAGTATTTGCGTACGGTTTTTGACTCCTCGGCATAACGCTCGGCCATAGGTCGCAGCATTTCCCTTAATGACTGTGCCTCGCTCTGCGCTTGTGGAAGCGCACTTTCAAGCTCTTTGCCCTTCAGCTCAACCGCAGGCATAGGCTTTAAGTTTCCGTCTTTGGGTGCCTTATGCAGCATGGTGAAGTACTTTAGGTAAGGCGCCATCATACTCATGTTGCTGCTGGTTGATTTGGCAAGCGTTTTCACCACCGAATCCTGCGACAGGGTAAGCTGCTTCAAATTCATCATTTGTATGGTAGAGCGCCATTCACTGGCATCAGTACGCTTCATTTTGAAACCCGAAAGGTCAAACTTTTGCTCGGTAGATGCAAAGCGTCGGCGAGTAAATTGCTGCCTTGGATTAAAGCTGTTTTTACCTTTTTCTTCAATATACTGTACACCGTTTTTGAACTTTACCACCAAGAATAAATCATCAGGTGTACGGTACATAACACCTTCCTTTGCAAAAAGTACACTGAGGTTATCTGAGTTCTCCTCCTTTTTGTACATCATAACATCGTGCAGGGTTTGCCCGTCGGCATCTTTCTTTTTTACACGTATAGAGTAGCCCGGGAAGCTGTTATTAAATACACCCTCAGATATCAAGAACGCAGTTTTTTGCTGACGCACATCATACAACAGCGAGTAGTATTTAAAATTGGCAATAGGCAGCATGTAGTCAGAAAACAAAAATGCGCCTATGCTTAGCATGGTCACTACTATCATCATAGGGTACATGGCACGGCCCAACGATATACCTGCTGATTTAATAGCCACCAGCTCATAGTTTTCGCCGAGGCTGCCATACGTCATAATAGAAGATAGCAGGATAGATAAAGGCAGGGCCATGGCCACGTTGGTCATGGACGCATACATCATCAGCTCTAAAATGATGTACCATTGAAAGCCTTTCCCAATGAGGTCGTCAATGTATTTAAACAAAAACAACATCAGCAACACAAACATCACAATGAAAAAGGTAACAACAAACGGCCTTATAAACGACTTTAAAATTAAGAGGTGTATCTTTTTCACTAAGCAAAGTTACGTAAATACGTTATTGAACCCAACAGCGCTGCTGAGAACCTTAAACGGTTACGTTGCATGAATATTATATGGGTTATTGGCTGTTGTTGAATGATAGCTTTACGCTCCAATTACGCCAAACAGATAATCAATTTGATTATCCCAAATCAGCTTGCGCTCGGTAATTGTATCTTCAGTAGCAAAATCGGTAATATTCAGGGCAACATCATTGGTGAGTTCGTCCTGCACAATCTCCATCTCAAAATAATATTGCGGCTCATCATCAAGCCACCTAAAGCGTACAAACTTATTTTCTTTTGATGCCAGTAGCTTGGCCTTTTGCTCTTCATCATCCCATGTGAAGGTATAAGTTTGATCGCGGTATACAACTTTATCGGCAAACCATTGATTAAGCCCATTGGCTTCACTTATAAAACTATATAAAATGCGCGGAGATGATTTAATCTCATACTCCAGGTTGAACTTTTTTTTATCGGACATATATCAGGTTTACAGAGGGTTTTGCCGGCTGTTGTGTAAATGTTAAACATTTTTTCTAAAGAAAAGTAAATTATCCTATATTTGCAAACCTTTTTAGGGAACGCTGTTACAGCGGATACTTAAACAGGAACTTATACGGCGGGGTAGCTCAGATGGTTAGAGCGTAGGATTCATAACCCTAAGGTCGGCAGTTCGATCCTGCTCCCCGCTACTATTTAGGGCAAATCAAATAACAATTGATTTGCCTTTTTTTTTGCCTCAAAACATACATCGTCATCTGTGCTGTATAATCCTTGTTCAGTCACCTTATTTAAAACAAATAGATTACCGAATTGATAACTTGTAAACTTAAAGATGCAAGTAAGAAATAGCCTTTTAATTGCTTCAGCCTTATTGATAGTTGGTTGCGAGAATAAAACACCTCATTCAAATAAAAAAACTATCGGGCAAGGTAGTACAGAGATGAAGCAAAAAAAGGCTGTAGATAAACCGGTGGCCAATGTAAGGCAATCTATTGTCATAAGTTGCGGATCTGGCTGCGCTATGAGTTACTCATCTAAAGCGGTTAACAGGCAAAGTGGAAGCATCAAAGTTGATTTTGAAGTTAAAATGTACGAGGATGAAGCTATAACCGATACCTATGATGAAACGTATGTGTTTTACTATACAGATGCTAACAAAATAGATAAGATTATAAAAGAAGGCGAAAAAGATGACGTTTTGAAGAACTTGATGCCTGCTTCCCAAAGAGTATTTATTGAATTTGGCGAAAGTTTAGTTGATGCAAATGATTCTCCAAATACCCATATGTAGTGAACAGGTTTATTGTATTGAAAAGAGCTGAATTTTCCTGGAAAAAATTAGGGTGCCGAAGCTTGTAAATGTTCGTTATACGTTGTAATATATCAACATCACTAGGGAGAACTTGGTCAGTGCTGTTATGTGCCTGAAACCAGCTAACATGCTTGGTGTAACACATTACCAAATACGGGTTTAAAGCTATATAAATTGTTGAGATGTTACAGCAACAATTCTGAAATAAAAATGCCACATACATTCAGTTATGTGGCATTTTTATTTTTGGCGCTAATATTATATTAAGTCAAAGCCTATGTCTTTTCTAAAGTATTTACCATCATAGTAAATGCGGCTGGCGTCAAGGGTTGCTTGTTGCAGGGCCGTAAACATATCGTCCTGTAATGAGGTTACGGCAATAACACGGCCACCTGTGGTAATAACGTCATCGCCCTGCATACCGGTACCGGCATGAAAAGCAATGGAGCCACGGATGTTTTCAAGGCCGCTCATTACTTTGTTTTTAAGGTACTCACCGGGGTAGCCGCCTGCTACGCACATTACGGTAGCTGCTACCTTAGATGATATTGTAAATTGTTTTTCAATCAGGTTTTCTTCGGCAACGCCTAAAAGTAAATCAACCAAGTCTGATTCAATGCGCGGTAATACGCTTTCGGTTTCAGGGTCGCCCATGCGGCAGTTGTATTCAATAGTATAAGGCTCACCATCGCAGTTCATCAGGCCTATAAAAATAAAGCCTTTGTATGGAATGCCTTCAGCTTTTAAACCTTCAACGGTTGGTATTACAATGCGCTGCTCTACTTTGCTTAAAAAATCCTCATCGGCAAATGGTACTGGTGATACCGACCCCATACCTCCGGTGTTTAAGCCCGTGTCGCCTTCGCCAATACGTTTATAGTCTTTGGCAGAGGGTAATATTTTGTAGCTGTTGCCATCAGTTAAAACAAATACCGAAAGCTCGATCCCTTGCAAAAATTGTTCTATCACTACTTTCGAACTGGCATCACCAAATTTAGCTTCGTTAAGCATTTCAACCAGTTCCTGTTGTGCTTCCTGTAAGGTGGTGCAAATGAGCACGCCTTTTCCGGCAGCTAAACCATCAGCCTTCAAAACAATGGGCAAACCCTGGGTAGCCAGGTATTCCAGGCCGTCTTGCAATGTATCGCGCGTAAAAGTGCGCGATGCAGCTGTTGGAATGTTATGGCGTTGCATAAACTGCTTTGAAAAATCTTTGCTGCCTTCTAGTTGAGCGCCTTCTTGCTGCGGACCAATTACAGGTACATTCATCAATTGTTCATCGGCCAAAAAGAAATCGTGAATACCTTTTACCAATGGCTCTTCCGGTCCAACCAAAACCATATTTATACCTTTTTCGAGCACAAGAGCTTTGATGCCTTCAAAGTCGGTAACTTTTAAATTAACGTTGATGCCGTATTGGCCGGTACCAGCATTGCCCGGAGCTATGTAAAGCTGCTCACACAATGTACTTTGTGATAGTTTCCAGGCAAAAGCGCTCTCGCGGCCGCCCGAACCAATGATCAGGATATTCATGCCCGCAAAGATAGGGTTTAAGCGTTGAGTTAGATGATTGCTGATATTAGTTTTTGAGTTTAGCTGTCAAAAAGCCACATCAATGGAAGATATGTCATAGTAATATCATCGGAATTTAATGGTTGTGCAAATTAGGGTTGTTTGCCAATTATCAGCCCTCATTGCATTCAACTTAACTATCCTGTTGCAAACTATGAAGTAAAACTTTTAAAACGTAACTTCGCGCCTGTCATAATGCCACTATTGGGCGGGTTGGCGTAATTGTTGGGTTGAAGAGACGAATTATATCAAAATTATGTTAGGATTTATCAGTAAGCTTTTTGGAAGCAAATCAGAACGCGATGTTAAAAGCATTCAGCCACTGGTTGAGAAAATAAAAAGCGAATTTACCAAGCTCGAAAACCTGAGCAACGATGAGTTGCGGGGTAAAACCATATACTTTAAAGAAAAAATTGCTGAAGGTTTAGCTTCAATTGACGAGCAGATAAAAGCTATTAAAGCTGATATTGACGCTAACCCCGACATGGATGTAAACGCTAAAGTTGAGCTTTACAGCCAGGTTGATAAATTAGAAAAAGACCGTAACAAGGAGCTTGAAGTTATCTTGTTAAATATACTACCTGAGGCATTTGCAGTTGTTAAAGAAACCGCACGCCGCTGGGCTGGTAACCCCCACATTGAGGTTACTGCTACTGAATTTGACCGCCAATTGGCTGCCCGCAAAGGCAACGTGGTTATTCAGGGAGATAAAGCTTTACATGCCAGCAGCTGGATAGCTGCCGGTAACGAGGTTAAATGGAACATGGTGCATTATGATGTACAGCTTATAGGTGGTACCGTATTGCACAGCGGTAAAATTGCTGAGATGGCTACTGGCGAGGGTAAAACCCTGGTGGCTACCTTACCTGCTTACCTTAATGCATTGGCCGGACAGGGCGTACACATTGTAACCGTAAACGATTACCTTGCCCGTCGTGACTCGGAGTGGATGGGTCCACTGTATGAGTTCCACGGTCTTTCGGTTGATTGTATTGATAAGCACGAGCCTAACTCAGAAGCCCGCCGCAACGCCTATCTTGCTGACATTACTTTTGGTACCAACAACGAATTTGGTTTTGACTACCTGCGTGATAACATGACCCGCACACCTGAAGAGCTGGTACAACGCAAGCTGCACTTTGCCATGGTGGATGAGGTTGACTCGGTATTGGTTGATGATGCCCGTACGCCATTAATTATATCAGGCCCAATACCACGCGGCGATGAGCATGAGTTTTATATGCTTAAACCACGTATTGAGCGTTTGGTAAATGCACAGAAAGATTTTGTTAACAAAGCTTTAAACGAAGCTAAAAAGCAAATAAACGAAGGTAAAACCGGTAGCGACGAAGGCGGTATGGCCTTGATACGGGCACACCGTGGTTTACCTAAAAGCAAAGCCTTAATTAAATTTTTGAGCGAGGGCGGTAACCGCACCGTGCTTCAAAAAACAGAGAATTATTACATGCAGGACCAAGGCAAGGAAATGCCTAAGGTTGATGCTGAATTATTTTTTGTTATTGACGAGAAAAACAACTCGGTTGAGCTGACTGAAAAAGGTATCGAATTGATTACAGCATCGGGCGAAGACGCTAAATTTTTCGTTATGCCTGACGTTGGTACCGAGATTGCTAAAATTGAAAAGTCGGACTTAAGCGCTGAAGAAAAAGTTGCGCAAAAAGATGAGCTAATGCGCGATTTCTCCATCAAATCAGAGCGTATTCACTCCATAAATCAATTACTTAAGGCTTATACCTTATTTGAAAAAGATACTGAATACATTGTTGACGAAGGCAAGGTTAAAATTGTAGACGAGCAAACCGGCCGTATTTTAGATGGCCGCCGTTACTCTGACGGTTTACACCAGGCTATTGAGGCTAAGGAGAACGTTAAGGTAGAGGATGCTACCCAAACCTTTGCTACCATTACGCTGCAAAACTACTTCCGTATGTATCACAAGCTTTGTGGTATGACAGGTACTGCCGTAACCGAAGCTGGTGAGTTGTGGGAGATTTACAAGCTTGATGTGGTGGAAATACCAACCAACGTTGTTGCTAAGCGCGATGACCGTCAAGATTTGGTTTACCGCACCATGCGCGAAAAATACAATGCCGTGGCCGAAGAAATTGTACAGCTAACACAAGCCGGTCGTCCGGTATTGGTGGGTACCACTTCGGTTGAAATATCAGAATTACTGAGCCGTATGCTTAAGCTGCGTGGCATTAAGCATAACGTACTTAACGCCAAAATGCACCAAAAGGAGGCCGATATTGTGGCCGAGGCTGGTAAAGCTGGTACGGTAACCATTGCCACCAACATGGCTGGCCGTGGTACGGATATTAAATTAGGCCCTGGCGTTAAAGAAGCCGGAGGTTTAGCCATTGTAGGTACCGAGCGCCATGAGTCGCGCCGTGTCGATCGCCAGTTGCGTGGTCGTGCAGGTCGTCAGGGCGACCCGGGTTCGTCACAGTTCTTCGTATCGTTAGAGGATAACCTGATGCGTTTATTTGGCTCAGAGCGTATCTCTAACCTGATGGTACGTATGGGTATTGAAGAGGGTGAGGTTATCCAGCACTCTATGATTACCAAGTCAATAGAACGTGCGCAGAAGAAAGTAGAAGAGAACAACTTTGGTATACGTAAGCGCTTGCTGGAGTATGACGACGTAATGAATTCTCAGCGTACCGTTATTTACACTAAGCGTAAAAATGCCTTGTTTGGCGAGCGTTTGGATGTTGACATCAACAACACCATTTATGATGTGGTTGAAGATGTAGTAACTGAGTACAAGGACTCTAACAACTACGAAGGCTTCCAACTGGAAATTATCCGTTTATTCTCGGTTGATCCGGAAGTTACACAGGAAGAGTTTACCGGTGGTAACGCTATTAAAATTACCGAAGCGGTATTTGCAACAGTAACTGCATTCTACCACCGTAAAATGGAAAGCATTGCCGAGCAGGCTAACCCTGTTTTGCAAGACGTTTATAAAACCCGCGGCGAATACATTGAAAACATTGTAGTGCCGTTTACTGATGGCGTACATGGTATACAGGTAGCCGTGCCGTTGAAAAAGGCAGTTGAAAATAATGGTTTGGAAGTGTTTAAATCGTTTGAGAAAAACGTAACGCTATACCTTATTGATGATGCCTGGAAAGAGCATCTTCGCGAAATGGATGAGTTAAAGCAATCGGTACAAAATGCTGTTTATGAGCAAAAGGACCCATTGTTGGTTTACAAATTCGAAGCGTTTGAATTGTTCCGCCAAATGCTGGCTAACGTAAATAAGGAACTGGTTAGCTTCTTGTTCAGAGGTGGTATTCCGGTTCAGCAGGCTCCTGAAGAGGTGCACGAGGCGCAGCCAATACCACGTACTGATATGCGCCAGTTACGCATGAGTAAGCCCGAATTAGTACACGAAACCAATGGTGTGCCTGATGAAGAGCTTGTGCAGGAAAAACAGCAGCCGGTACGTGCCGAACAAAAAATAGGTAGAAATGACCCTTGTCCTTGCGGCAGTGGTAAAAAATTCAAGAACTGTCACGGGGCTTAAGTACCGTACCGTAGCATAAAACACAAGTACGTCATTGCGAGGTACGAAGCAATCTCTGCTGTAATAAAGAAATCATCAGAGCGTTTCGTACTTTGCAATGGCGTTTTTATTTAATAGGGATGTTTTTAAAAAGAGTAAAAGGAGTTTTTACTTCAGTACATAATAAATTTGGAGTTGCATTAGTTGCCTGTATTATCGCTTGCTTATT
The DNA here is from genome assembly GCF_913773635.1 of uncultured Mucilaginibacter sp. Taxonomy (GTDB): domain Bacteria; phylum Bacteroidota; class Bacteroidia; order Sphingobacteriales; family Sphingobacteriaceae; genus Mucilaginibacter. The sequence continues at coordinate 295,436 of NZ_CAJYGQ010000008.1, read as the reverse complement.
TGCCTTTTCGGCACAAGCTCAAAATCAGCAAGGTGAGCGTGGCAAGCTTGAAGTAATTAAAGATTCACGCATTGATTCGCTTATTGCTCATCGTGGCAACCTTTCAAAAGGCATGGTGCGCGGAGCCGGTCTTTCATCGTCATATGGTTACCGTGTGCAATTTTTTATTGGTCCCAATCGCAAAAGTGCATTTGATGCGCAAAACAGAATGCAGCAAATGCACCCTGAATTACGTACTTACATAAATTACGCCGAGCCTAACTTTAAAGTAAAGGCAGGCGACTTCCGCACGCGGCTCGAAGCATCAAAACTCATGCAAGAGCTACGGGGTACATTTACTTCGTTATTTATTATATCCGAAAAAATTAATCCGCCCAAACTGGACGCTAATCCTAATATGCAATGATTAAAGAAAAGATACAGGAACTATCCAAAAGTATATTCAGCAATATTGTTGGTTACCGACGTCACCTGCACGCCAACCCCGAGCTGTCATTTGATGAGGTGCAAACTTCTGCTTATGTAGAGGCACGTTTAGACGAACTGGGTATTCCGCATAGCCGCCTGGCTAATAATGGCGTTGTGGGTTTGTTGAAAGGCAATAAGCCATCTGAAAACGTTATTGCCTTACGCGCCGATATGGACGCGCTGCCCATTACAGAGGCTAACGATGTTCCATACAAATCAAAAAACGTAGGCGTAATGCATGCTTGCGGTCATGATGTGCATACGTCATCGTTATTGGGTACTGCCACAATTTTAAGCAACCTTAAAGATGAGTTTGGCGGAACCATTAAACTGATATTTCAACCTGCCGAAGAGAAACTGCCCGGTGGCGCCAACCTCATGATACAGGAAGGTGTGCTGGAAAACCCTAAACCACAAGCTGTTTTAGGGCAGCACGTAATGCCTTTAATTGATGCCGGTAAAGTAGGTTTCAGGGCAGGTAAATACATGGCCAGCACTGATGAAATTTATGTTACTGTGCACGGTAAAGGTGGACATGGTGCACAACCCCAGCAAAACATTGATCCTGTTATTATAACTGCACACATACTTACTGCGCTGCAGCAAGTGGTTAGCCGCTTTGCCGATCCTAAAAGTCCGTCGGTACTATCGTTTGGTAAAGTAATTGCCAACGGTGCTACCAACATTATTCCTAACGAAGTTTACCTTGAGGGTACTTTTCGTACAATGGATGAGCAGTGGCGCAAAGAGGCACACATCAAAATGAAGAAGATGGCCGAAGGCATTGCCGAAAGCATGGGTGGGAGCTGCGATTTTGAGATTAGGAATGGTTATCCTTTTCTTATCAACGAAGAGAAATTAACCGCTTATGTACGTGCTTATGCCGAAGATTATTTAGGAAAAGAAAATGTGCTCGACCTTGACATATGGATGGCCGCCGAAGACTTTGCTTATTTTTCACAAGCCTCTGATGCATGTTTTTACCGTTTGGGTACCCGCAACGAAAGCCGTGGCATAACCTCAGCCGTACATACGCCAACATTTGATGTAGATGAAGATGCGCTGGCTATAAGCACCGGTTTAATGGCATACATAGCTGTTAAGCAATTAGGGAATTGATTGGTTTGTGAATAATTTGGTTTAATAGCCATAATTCTTTGAAATAACTCTTTACAACTTGTCATCTCGAACGATAGTGAGAGATCCTGTTCAGCCTACAAAGCTTGTCCGCATTAACAAGATTTCTCACTATCGTTCGAAATGACAAGAAAACATATGTTGTTAAAAACAATAAACGCAGAAAGCCGCTCAATTGAGCGGCTTTCTGCGTTTATTAGTGAATTATTTTACTTCACTACGCTTAACATCTCCTTAACTGCGGTTTCCATTTGCTGGTCTTCGCCGTTCAGGAATTTGCTGTATTCGTTCAGTACTTTAATATCAGGTTCTACCTGCGCATTTTCGGTAGGATGAGTGTCGCCTATGCCCCAGGTTGATACCATTGGTATACCAAACACTAAGGTGCCGTCAATCTGTCTTTCCCACCAAACAGCAGTGCCTGTACCGGCAACCGGCATACCTATAAGCTTACCCAGTTTAAGCGTTTTATAGGCCCAAGGGAAGATGAATGCATCCGAGTAGTTGCCTTCGCTCATCACCACACAACTTGGCTTGTTCCATTTACTCAATGATTCGCCGCCTTCGGTAGGGTGCCCTTGCGGACGCAGCTCCATGTATTTTTTACCACCCAGGAAAGTCACCAACTCATCGTGCAGCCAGCCACCGCCGTTAAAACGGGTATCAACAATCAGTGCTTTTTTACTGAAGTTTTTACCCAGCACTTTATCAAACGTAACGCGGTAGCTTGGGTCGTTCATGCCTTGTACGTGTACATAGCCAACCTGGCCTTTTGAAAGGCTATCAACCAAGTGTTCCATCATTCGCGTCCAGCGGTTGTAAAGCAACACGCTACGCTCGTAGCCAGGGGCTACTGGTTTTACATTCTCCTCATAACGCACATTGGTTTTAGGGTCATGGAAACTAACAAGCGTGTATTTATCTACCTTACGGTTTAATAATTTAGTCCAATCCTCAGCAGCAGTAATGGCTTCGCCGTCAATTTTATCAATAATGTAGCCTTTTCTCATTTTGGTACGTGCCACATCAAACGGTCCACCGGTAATTATATCGGCTACTACTAAGCCATCGCCGCCTTTGGTTTGGTCGTACAGTAAGCCCAGGGCAGCAGTAACATCAGCATTAGGAAATTGCGGTGAATAGCGGCCGCCGGTGTGCGAGCCGTTAAGCTCACCCAAAAATTCGCTTAACAATACCTGGAAGTCATAGTTGTTGTTAATATGTGGCAGGAACTTACCGTAAGTATTATGGTAATAATTCCAATCAACGCCCTGTAATTTAGGATCGAAGAACTTTTTAGTTACCTGTTTCCATGAATGGTCAAAAATGTAGGCACGCTCGGCAGCAGCATCCAAATCCATATTGCTGTTTATTTTTACAGGCGTAACCTTACCATCATCAACATTTACTTTCATAACGTTGCCTCCGGCCATCACAAACAAACTCTTACCATCAGGAGTTAATTCCAGCGAACCTCCGCCTGAATTTAGAGCGGCAAGCACTTTGGTCTCTTTAGTGCGTGGAGAGGTTACCCACAAATCATAACCTTTATCATAACGGGCAAGATAAAACAGTTTTTCACCGTCTTTTGACATAATGTCGTCTGCAATATCGGCCGAACCAACGGTTAGGCGTACTGTACGGTCTTCCAGGTTTTTGAAGTTTGGCTCGTAAGCATATGGTGCAATCCCTGCAGGAGTTTTGGCATTTTTAGGGGTAGATTTGGTTGTTTTATCGGCAGCTTTGTTGGTTGAGTCACGCTTCTCTTCTTGCTTACGAATATCCAGGTCTTCCTTGCTCAAGCGGAATCTATCCCATGCGGTTTGATCAAAAAACATGGCGTAAACATCAGTTTGAGAGCCACGGGATAAGTTTTTCATACCCAGTCTGTCGCTTTGCCAATACATCATCTTGCCGTTCATGCCCCAGCGTGGTCTGCCGTCATCAAAACCGCTTTCGGTTAAGTTAAGGCGCTTGCCGGTACCGTCGGCCTTAACAAAGGCAATTTCACTGCGGCCAAAAGCTCCTTCTTCTGATTGTATTAACAAATACTTGCTATCAGGCGACCATGAAAAGAATTGGTCTCCGTCTGAATAAGAGAAATTAATTCCCTGGGGCAATACAGTAACCGTTTTTTTGGTGGTTAAATCATATACCTTAACTATATTTCTTTCTTCCAGATAGGCAATTTTCTTGCCGTCGGGTGAGTATACAGGTTGAAATTCCTCTTTGTCAGTGTTAATTACAGGCTCGGTTTTGAGCGTGGTTGATGCAAAGAAATAAGGCTCTGTTGCGCTTGCCAAAGTGGTTTTATAAATATCCCATGAACCTGCATTTTCTACTGAATAAAGCAATGAGCGCCCATCAGGACTAAACTGTATCATACGCTCCTGGTAAGGCGTATTGGTAATACGTTTAGTAATGTTACCATCAACAGATGTTACAAATATTTCGCCACGGTATACCAAGGCAACTTCTTTACCGTTTGGTGATACCGCAATTTCGGTAGCATCGCCTCGTACGGGCATGTTTTGCACCTGGCTGCCATTAAAATCGGCACTTAGGCTGATGTTTACTTTTTGAGGCTGACCACCATCTTTTAAAGTGTACAATTCGCCACATTGTGTAAAGGCAAGAGTACCGTCTTCAGCGCGCGATAAGTTGCGCACCGGATCTTTAGTAAAATTAGTTAACTGTGATGGAGCGTTTGCTGCTGCCAAACTTGCCTTAAATAAATTTTGATTACCGTTACGTTCGCTTAAGTAATAGAAGGAGTCGCCACTGCCCCAAACCGGTTCACGGTCTTCGCCCACAAAAGGAGATACTTTGGTATAAGCTTTGGTAGCGGTATCATAAACCCATATATCGCGCGTAACGGCTGATGTGTGGTGCTTGCGCCAGGGATCTTCATAACCCTTTCGATCCTGGAAAATCATTTTATCGCCGGCCTTATTCAGGTGCATGTTATCCATACCTGCGGCGTTTACCATAATACTGCGACCGCCTTTTGCAGGTACGCTATATAACTTCATAAACAGCGCGTTGCTCGGAAAACGTACTGATGATGCCAGGTCATTACGATCGGTACCAAAGTATACTTTTTGGTTATCTGTTGAAAATTCGTAAGGAATATCGCGGTCTGATGCAAAGGTTAACCTTGTGGCCGAACCGCCGCTGGCCGCCATAATGTAAACATCAAAATTGCCATAACGGTCAGATGCAAAAGCGATGGATTGCCCATCATGGCTCCAAACCGGGTAGCCGTTATATGAGCTGTTAATAGTTAACGGAACGGCTGTGCCGCCTGTAGATGGAACTTTAAACAAATTGCCCTTGTATTCAAAGGCTATCCACTTACCATCGGGAGATATGGACGGCTGTTGCATCCATAATAAATGCTCCTGTTGTTGAGCAAAGGTTGGTTTTTGCGTAAACACAAAAGCAGTGAGCAGAAGTAGTAGTTTTTTCATGAAAAACGCTTTGTGAGAGTTAATGGTGTAATTTACGCAATTGTCATTAAAATTGGCAAGTCAATTAAAATCATAAAAAAAGGCCGGTTATTATAACCGGCCTCCTGCTTGTATATAAAAAGAAGTAGTAGTAAACTATACGGCAGTGTAACCACCATCAATAAGGTAGTAAGCCCCGGTAATAAATGAAGCTTTATCTGAACTCAAAAAAACTACCAATTCAGCAACTTCCTCTGCTTTGCCTAAGCGGCCTATAGGATGTTTTTGTTTAAGTGCTTCTAGCTGTTCAGGCTTCAGATTTTTTTCAAGCAAAGGGGTATCAATATAACCCGGCCCTACGGCATTACAGCGAATGTTCTTTTGTGCATATTCGGCACCAATATTTTTTGTTAAACCAACAACTGCGTGCTTAGTGGTTGTATAAGCGCTTGACATAGGTGCAGCCACCGTACCGTGTATTGACGCCATATTAATGATTGCACCACCGCCGTTCTGTTCCATAGCGGTTAACTGGTACTTACAGCCGTAAAATACACCGTTAAGGTTTATATCTAATACTTTTTTCCAGGCTTCGAGTGAGTAATTGCCTGTTTCAGCAGCTTCACCACCAATACCTGCGTTATTACAGGCAATATCAAGTTTTCCAAACGTTTCGAGCGTAGTGTTTACCAACGCTTCGTTGCCTTCCGGTGTCGACGTATCGGCTTTAAAGAAAGATGCCTTGCCGCCACTCTTCTCAATTAATTCAACTGTTTGTTTGCCGGCCTCTTCGTTAATATCAGATACCATTACCGCTGCCCCTTCACGAGCATACGCAATAGCAACAGCTTTCCCAATTCCCGAACCTGCTCCTGTTACCAGAGCTACTTTACTTTCCAAGCTTTTCATCTTAATAATGTTTAATTTAACAATTGCATCAGCATGTATATATAACAAGTGAATGTTGTAACATGTATTAATTGAACATCCGTTATCAATTTTTGTTAGGTCATTTTTAGGTCAGGGTTTGCAGCGCTATATAAATAAAAAATGCCGCAAGCTAAACGTTAGCTTACGGCATTTCTAAAATGGTATTTAAAAATTAAAACTCTGCGTTTTTAGGGAAACGCGGGAATGGAATTACGTCACGTATATTGCCCATGCCGGTAACAAACAACACCAGGCGCTCAAAACCTAAACCAAAGCCGGCGTGCGGGCAACCTCCAAAGCGGCGGGTATCAAGGTACCACCAAAGCTCATCTTTAGGAATGCCAATCTCGTCCATGCGTTGTTCCAGTTTTTCCAAACGTTCTTCGCGCTGCGAACCGCCTACAATTTCACCAATGCCGGGGAACAGGATGTCCATAGCAGCAACAGTTTTGCCATCGTCATTTTGGCGCATGTAGAAAGATTTGATCTCTTTGGGGTAATCGGTCAGTATAACCGGTTTTTTAAAGTGTTTCTCAACCAAATAACGCTCATGTTCTGATTGCAAATCGGCACCCCAACCTTCAATTAAATATTGGAATTTTTTCTTTTTGTTAGGTGTTGAATCTTTCAGAATGTCTATAGCTTGGGTATAGGTTAAACGTTCAAAATTGTTATTTAAACAAAACTGAAGTTTTTCTAAAAGACTCATTTCTGAACGTTCTTGCTGAGGCTTGCTTTTCTCCTCATCAAGTAAACGCTGGGTTAAAAACTCTATATCTTCGCGGTTATGCTCAAGCGCATAGTTAATAACATATTTTAATAAACCTTCAGCCAGGTCCATGTTATCGGCCAGATCATAAAACGCCATTTCTGGCTCAATCATCCAAAACTCGGCCAGGTGGCGTGTAGTGTTCGAATTTTCGGCACGGAAAGTAGGGCCAAAAGTATAAATATCACTCAGGGCCATAGCACCCAACTCACCTTCTAACTGGCCAGACACGGTCAAATTGGTAGCACGACCAAAAAAGTCTTGCTTATAATCAATTTCGCCGTTTTCGGTACGGGGTAGGTTATTCAAATCAAGGTTGGTTACTTTAAATGCTTCGCCGGCGCCTTCAGCGTCTGATGCTGTAATTACCGGGGTATGCAGGTAAACAAAGCCTTGCTCCTGGAAAAAACGATGTACTGCAAATGCCAGGCTGTTACGCACCCTAAAGATGGCACCAAAAGTATTGGTACGGAAGCGCAGGTGGGCAATCTCCCGCAAAAATTCTAAACTGTGTTTCTTTGGTTGTAAGGGGTATTTTTCCGGGTCGCTGTCTCCTAATATTTCAATGTTGGTGGCTTTAACATCAACCGCCTGGCCTTTGCCTAGGCTTGCTACCAAAATACCGGTAACGCTAAGCGCAGCACCGGTAGTAATACGCTTCAAAAGGGCCTCATCAGTATTTTGAAAATCAACAACAATTTGAATGTTGCTATTAGTTGAGCCATCATTTAAAGCAATAAACTGATTATTACGAAAGGTGCGTACCCATCCTTTAACATTCACCTCTTGTTCTGCCGGTGTAGTTTGCAGCAGTGCTTTAATTTTAATTCGCTGACTCATATATCTTTTAAAATTGAGCGGTAAAAATACAATTTAGATACAACAAACAAGAGGCAGCGGGCAAGTTGTGTAAAGCAGTTATTAAGGCTTAACAAATATTAATCATAAGCCTTAGTTAGCTTAAAGTTACCGCTCGAAAAATTAATGGTTGCAGGGTAAGTATTATCACCGGTTACTTTTTTTAGGTAAATATTGAAATTACCTTTCATAATTACCTTTGTTGTATCATAGCTGGTTACATTCACCTTATTGGTGGCATCCTCATCAAGTATATACCTTGCAACAACGGCATCCTGTCCAATAGTAATTATAAATTCGGTTTTAGGAGCAATTACAACATACTGGTTCAAACTATTGGTTGTTATATTGATCCTCAAATGTTCCTCTAATTTGTTACCTACCAGAACGTAATTTTTAGCACCATTTTCTCCGAAAGCTACAAACTGAGCAACCCACTTTTCGTTGTTCTTATCGGCGGTGAAGTAAAAATCTTGTTTTTGCTCGTTATCCTTGTCTTTTTTGCAAGAGATAATAAACATTGATAACGTAGCTAACACTATGCAAGTTAATTTTTTCATAATTAATTGGTTAAGAGGTTTAGTACATATACGTTAAGGATATGAGTAACGTAACAAAGGTTTAGATATTTATTAAACAACAAAAGGCATATGCATCTGCGATGATAATTGTATATTTTTGTTACCTTGTTTTTGAGGGCTATAGCTGCGCATGATTACCAAACAAACCATTGACCGTATAATGGAAGCCATCGACATTGTTGAGGTTATTGGCGAATTTGTGCAGTTAAAAAAGCGTGGTGCCAACTACGTAGGCCTTTCACCGTTTGCCAACGAAAAAACACCATCATTTACCGTTTCTCCGGCTAAAGGCATTTTTAAAGATTTTTCTACCGGAAAGGGTGGTTCGGCGGTTACTTTTTTGATGGAGCTTGAAAAGTTTTCGTACCCCGAGGCTTTAAAATGGCTGGCCAAAAAATACGGAATTGAAGTTGAAGAACTGCAGGATAAGCCCGAAAACATCGAAGCTGATAACCGCCGTGAAAGCCTGATGGTTGTAAGCGCCTATGCAGCTAAGTTTTTTCAGGAAGCCATGTGGGACACACCTGAAGGAAAAAGCATCGGCCTAAGCTATTTCAGGGAACGAGGTTTTAGTAATGATATTATCAAAAAATTTGAGTTGGGCTACTCGCCCGACCAATGGGAGGCCTTTACCAGCCAGGCTATTAAAAATGCTTATCAACCGGAGTTTTTGGTTGAAAGCGGCCTTTCGGTAAAGCGTGATAACGGGCAGCTTTATGACCGTTACCGCGGCCGGGTTATGTTTCCAATACATGGCTTTACAGGCCGGGTAATTGCGTTTGGCGGTCGTACGCTTAAAACCGATAAAAACGTACCAAAATACGTTAACTCGCCCGAGTCAGAAATATACCATAAGTCGAACGTACTGTACGGGTTGTACTTTGCCAAAAAGGCTATACGTGATGATGATAATTGTTACCTGGTAGAAGGATACGCCGACGTTTTATCAGTCCATCAGGCTGGTATTGAGAATGTTGTGGCATCATCAGGTACTTCGCTTACGGTTGAGCAAATTCGTTTAATATCCCGCTTCACCAAAAATATCACCATATTATATGACGGCGATGCTGCCGGTATAAAGGCTTCACTGCGAGGGCTCGACCTTATATTGGAAGAAGGGCTGAACGTTAAAGTTGTGTCTTTTCCTGATGGGCACGACCCCGACTCCTATGTGCGAAAAGTTGGCAGCAATGCCTTCAAAACCCACATCGAGCAAAACAAAAAAGACTTCATTCTTTACAAAACCAGCATCTTGCTTAAAGAAGCTGGTACAGATCCGATACAGCGTGCAAATGTAATTCGCGAAATTGTTGAAAGCATTGCCAAAATACCCGATTCAATTAAAGCATCGGTATTTATACGCGAGTGCAGTCAGCAACTACAAATTGATGAGCGCATTTTATTGTCGGAGCTGAATAAGATGAAGCTGGGCAAGGCGAAAAAAGACCAGCAAAAACAGCTGCCATCTGCACCCCAGGAGGGCAACCCATACGGTGAAATGCCACCGCCCGATGAACCGGGTTTTTATGATGAACCAACCGTATCAAAACCGGTAGAAACCGGTATAAATCAGGAAAGGGAAATAATCAGGCTTTTGCTGGTTTACGGCAACCAAATCATTAATTGGGATAACATTGCCAATACTTACATTGGCCCTTTCATTATTGCCGAGCTTAGCGATGTTGAGTTTGATAATGCCGTTTGCAAAGATTTTGTAGCCCTATACAAGCAGCAGCTTGAAAACGGGGTATTGCCCGAAGAAAAGTTTTTCATTCATTACAACGATAAGCAGATTGTTGATCTGGCAGTCGATATGTTATCAACCAAGTATACGCTGAGCGAAAACTGGTATAATATGCACCGCATATTTGTGCATGGCGAAGAACTGAATATGAAGGCTACCATATTAGGTGCCATCTTCCATCTTAAAAAACAGAAAGTAAGTAAGATACTTGAAAAACTACGGTCAGACCTGCAAAATGCCCAAGACCCTGTTGATCAGGATGCTATTATGGGGCAGTATATGCAAATGAAAAAAATTGAGAAGCATATTTCTGATTATCTGGGATCGGTAATTATAAAGTAGATGAAGTACCTGTACCTGATAATAACGCTCGTGGTGCATTTTGTAATTTTCGGATTCTTTGCCGGTAGTGATCAGTTATTTATAATGGCAGTACTTTCATCCGTCATAATACTGATCGGTCTTTTGCTCCATTTAGATAGCTTAAAAGAAAAGGTAATTCGGGATTTAGGATGGGGGATGCTTTATGGTAGCTGTGCCTGTTTGTTAATTTCTACGTCTGCTTTTGCATATATTTATTGGGCTGTAAGCAATAGCCCCTTTTGATATGGCAAAACATCATGAATTGGGCCGCCGTGGCGAAGCTATTGCTAAAGCACACCTTGAGGCAGCCGGTTACGAAATTCTTGATGAGAACTGGACTTTTGGCAAAGCCGAGGTTGATTTGATTGCCTATAAAGACCGGATGATTATATTTACCGAAGTTAAAGCCCGTAGCGGCAACAGCTTTGGCGAACCCGAAGACTTTGTTGACAACCGTAAGCAAAAGCTGCTGGCCAGCGCGGCCGACGAGTACATTTATATTATGAATCACCAGGGTGAGGTACGTTTTGATATTGTGGCTATACTATTTACGCCGCAACAAACGTATACACTTAAGCACATTGAAGATGCCTTTTGGCCATCGCCATATTAATTACATGAAAAACAAATACATACTAGGTATAGCCACCATCATACTTGCGATTTACAGTTGTGGCGAAAAAAATAAATCGGTTGACATAAGCATTAGTCCCGATGCCGGCGCAAACTACAAGCAAGGCGATAAGGTTGATGTAAAGGTTAGCCTGCCGGCTGATTATAAGGTTGACTCAATTGTGTACCTTATGGACTCGGTTAGATTAATTGCAAAAACAGATACAACAGCATACAGTCTGGCAACCACCAGTCTTGGTTTGGGTGTGAAATTGTTAACGGCACGCATTTATGCTGATGGTAAAATGCAGGAGCAAAGTACTAACATAAATTTACTGGCAGGTAAAGCACCGGAGCTTTACACTTACCAAATTGAAAAAACCTTTGCGCATGATACAGCCTCATTTACCGAAGGTTTTGAATACCGCGACGGTGTATTTTACGAAAGTGATGGCGGTACCTGCGACCAGGGAGAGCGTTCGAGTTTGCGTAAAACTGACATTAACGGCAAAGTGCTGCAAAAAATTGAGATGGATTGTAACGCCTTTAATGAAGGTATTACGGTAATTGATAACAAAATTGTACAGCTTACTTACCATGAACGTGCAGGTTACGTGTATGATAAATCTACATTGAAGCTGCTATCAAAATTTAGCTTTGTGCAGGGGCAGGAAGGCTGGGGCATGTGTAATGACGGGAAGAATTTATATTGTAATACCGGCTCAAACCAAATTTTCGTGATGGATAAGGAAAACTTTCGCACCCTGCGTACCATTGACGTTTACGATGATCAAGGACCGATTGATGATTTAAATGAAATGGAATACATTGACGGAATGATTTACGCTAACGTGTGGCAAAAAGATGATATTGTAGTAATTGATCCGCAAACGGGTGCGGTTATTAAACGAATTGATTTAAGTTCGCTTACACAACAAGCTACCGCAGGCATTAATAACACCGATGCAGTGCTAAACGGCATTGCCTGGGACGCAGTTGGTAAACGCCTGTTTGTAACCGGAAAGAAATGGCCGCACACTTATCAAATAAAGGTGGTAAAAAAGCAAAGTGTTTAACATCATTGCCTGCTGAATTTTTACAATACCATATTTATCATCTGATTTTATAAAAGCCAAAAGCCACGTTAAGTGGCTTTTGGCTTTTTATTACTAACGTATCAGCATAAAAAAAGCCAGGAAGTTAAATGTTCCTGGCTTTTGCTCTTTTATGTGGGAGTCTATCTCCAATCTTTATATTGATTAATCAAGCCATTGGTTGATGCATCATGTGATGTTATTTCATCAGCGGTACGCAGTTCTGGTAATATCTTGCCGGCCAATTGCTTGCCCAGTTCAACACCCCATTGGTCAAAGCTGTAAATGTTCCATATAATGCCTTGCACAAATATCTTATGCTCATACATGGCTATTAGTGAACCCAGCGCACGCGGGGTTATCTTTTTAAGCAGGATAGAGTTTGTTGGGCGGTTACCTTCAAATACTTTGAATGGCGCCAATGCTACAATCTCTTCATCACTTTTGCCTGCCGCCTTTAGTTCGGCAACAACTTCGTCATATGTTTTGCCATTCATTAAGGCTTCGGTTTGAGCAAAAAAGTTTGACAGTAGCAGTGTATGATGTTCGCCAACCGGGTTTTGTGACTGTGCGGGGGCAATAAAATCAGCCGGAATTAATTTTGTACCTTGATGTATTAGTTGATAAAATGCATGCTGACCATTGGTGCCCGGCTCTCCCCAAATAATAGGCCCTGTTTGGTAATCAACAGCTTGACCATTGCGGTCAACGTATTTGCCATTACTTTCCATGTCGCCCTGCTGAAAATATGCAGCAAAGCGATGCAGGTACTGGTCATATGGTAAAATAGCCTGGCTTTCTGCATCAAAAAAGTTGTTGTACCATACGCCTAAAAGCGCTGCAATAACAGGTATGTTTTGTTCAAATTCAGTATTTTTAAAGTGGTTATCCATAGCATGGGCACCACTTAAAAGGGCTTCAAAGTTATCAAAGCCAACACTCAGGGCAATTGATAAGCCAATAGCACTCCATAACGAGTAGCGGCCACCAACCCAATCCCAAAAGCCAAACATATTCTGCGTATCAATACCGAATTTTTCAACAGCGGCTGTATTAGTACTTAGAGCGGCGAAATGCCTGGCAATGTCTGCCTCGGTAGCGCCACTATTTAAAAACCATTCGCGCGCGCTGTTGGCGTTAGCCATGGTTTCCTGCGTGGTAAAGGTTTTTGAAGCAATTAAAAACAGCGTAGTCTCGGCATTTACTTTTTTTAAGGTTTCGGCAATGTGAGTGCCATCAACGTTTGATACAAAGTGCAGGTTCAAACGTGTTTTGTAAGGTTTTAAAGCCTCGGTCACCATTACCGGTCCTAAGTCTGACCCACCAATGCCAATATTTACTACATCAGTTATTTCCTTACCTGTATAGCCTTTCCAATTGCCGCTAATTACAGCGGTACTAAATTCCTTCATGTGCTGCAATACAGCATTGACATCAGGCATAACGTCTTTACCATCAACCAATACCGGCGTATTGCTTTGGTTACGCAGTGCAGTATGCAAAACCTCACGGCCTTCAGTAACATTTATAGCATCACCATTGAACATGGCTGCAATTGCCTCATTTAACCTACACTCTTTAGCTAACTGTATTAATAAAGCTATAACCTTGTCATCAATGCGGTTTTTTGAATAATCAAAAAGCATGTCCTCAAAATAAACCGAAAACTTGCTAAAACGTTGTGGGTCAGCGGTAAAAAGGTCTTTAAGTTTCTTTGGTTCCAGCTCAGGAAAGTAGTCGGTTAAATACTCATAGGCCTGAGTAGTAGTAAAATCAATATTTGGCAGCATAATTGATATATTGTGTTACGCCCAAAAGTAACGTTTTAAACCACTTTTACATCATATTTTTTATCCGGTCCGGTGGGCTTAGCGTAAATAATACACTGAATCTTACTGTAAAAATTACACTAAATCTTAGTGTTTTTAATACACTTTCTGATTGTCATATTTTCAAAATATTTTGTTTGATATTTTGATTTTTAAAACAAAGTTTCGTTATATTTGATTTATTGATAAAAATCAAGTAATAAACCGAACATTTTATTAATCTGCTAAAAAATTAAAAGCCATGTTTGAAAAACTTTTTTTATTGGTGAAAAATAATGCCGGTATGGCAATTATGAACAACCCGGTTATACCTGCCGCATCACGCGAGGCTGTGTTAACCGAAGCTTCAAGCTCAATTATTGATGTACTGAAAAATTCGATGGAGACGGGACGTGTGAATGACATCATTAAGTTTTTCCAGTTTTCTGGTTCGTATAACCAAAACCTGGTAAGCAGCATGAGTAATAAGTTTGCTAACAGGCTTAACAAATTTTACAGTATTGATATGACTGCGGCTCACGATGCAGCAAACTCACTTATACCTGCCGTAATGAATCAATTGGTTCAGGAAACTAACAGTGAACAACCCAAAGAATTTGCTTTAGGCACTATGCTATCTCAGCTAAATGGTAACCGGGCCGACCTCAACGGACTGGTTAACCAAATGATGGTTGCCTAAACCATAAACTTTGCAGATAATAAGAAAAGGGCTTGCCAAACATGGCAGGCCTTTTTTATGTTTTGAGCTAAACCATTTACCTATATTTGCTTTATGACTAAAGAACAAGTACAAGACTTGAGGGATAGAACAGCTTCCCTGAGGAGGCATCTTTGACATTGATAACAAGCTTGAAGAACTAGCCCGGGAGCAGGAAATAACCATTGGTCCGGATTTTTGGAATGCCCCTAAAGAGGCGGAAAAAGTACTGGCATCTATAAAAGCTAAAAAGGTTTGGACTGATGCTTATCAAAAAGTGTTGGCCAGTGTAGAAGATACCGGCGTACTATACGAGTTTTACCAGGCCGGCGATGTGAGCGAACCTGAAATGCAGGAGCAGTTTAACGCATCGTTAAAAGTAATTGAAGATCTGGAGTTCCAAAACATGCTATCGGCCGAGGAAGATCAGCTGAACGCCGTATTGCAGATAACTGCAGGTGCAGGTGGTACCGAAAGTTGCGACTGGGCCAGCATGCTTATGCGTATGTATATTATGTGGGGCGAAAAAAACGGTTATAAGGTTACCGAGCAAGATTACCAGGAAGGTGACGTAGCAGGTATAAAAACCGTAACCCTGCAATTTGAAGGCGATTTTGCCTACGGATATTTAAAAGGTGAAAACGGCGTGCACCGTTTAGTACGCGTATCGCCGTTTGATGCTAATGCTAAGCGCCATACCTCGTTTGCATCGGTTTATGTGTACCCATTGGTTGATGATACCATTGAGATAGAGATCAATCCGGCCGATATTGAGTTCGAAACTTTCCGTTCGGGTGGTGCCGGTGGACAGAATGTGAACAAGGTAGAGACTGCCGTACGTTTATACCACAAACCATCGGGTATTATCATAAAAAACCAGGAGTCACGCTCGCAGTTGCAGAACAAGGATAACGCGATTCGCTTACTAAAATCGCAGTTATACGAAATTGAAATGCGTAAGCGCATGGAAGCTACCAATGCCATTGAAGGCAGTAAAAAGAAAATAGAGTGGGGCTCACAAATACGTAACTACGTACTGCATCCTTACAAATTGGTTAAGGATCTTCGTACAGATCATGAAACCTCAAACGCCCAGGCCGTTTTAGATGGCGACCTGAACGAGTTCCTGAAGGCTTACCTGATGGAGTTTGGCGGACCAAGCAATTAACATCCCACAATGTTAAATAGATTAACGCAACCCGGGAGAACCAGAAAGATGGCTATTGCTTACCTGGTTGCTTCAGGTTGCGTTTTTCTTTGTTGGTCGATACCCGCTTTCAGAAGCGGACCCTACTCCTAATCTTGATTTCTTTTCGTTTGGGGTGTGGCTGCTGTTTACTGCCATTTTGCTTTTGTGGGGCTTGGTTAAAATATGGAATAAACTTTGGCGTAAAATATTAGATTCATAAATCAATCAATACACATCTTGCTTATTATAAAGTATAGGGTTAGATTTGGTTATCAACACTCTGCCAATGAGAAGAACCATTTTAGTCCTGTGCTTTTTTTGTTTCATAGCTATGCATAACTCACATGCCCAAGGTAACCAATCTATAAAACTTTACCCCGGCGGCATCCCAAATTCAAAACCTGCTCCAGCCGGTTATGTGCAAAAGAACAATAATAATATGGTGAGTATGGTTACCGAGCCTACACTTATACCATTTATTCTTGAGAAAAATAAAGCAAACGGAACCGCTGTTGTAATTTGCCCGGGCGGCGGTTACAGTGGTTTAGCTACAGGGCATGAAGGGTATGATGTGGCCCGTAAATTTAATGAGATAGGTGTTGCCGCCTTTGTACTAATCTACCGCCTGCCGAGCGATGATATAATGAACGATAAATCAATTGGGCCATTACAGGATGTGCAACGTGCCGTGCAGTTATTGCATCAAAGGGCTAAGGATTGGAGAATTGACACAGCAAAGATAGGAGTGGTTGGTTTTTCGGCAGGAGGGCACCTAGCGTCAATGGCTATAACACATTTCAGAAACGCAGTAATAGACAATAAGGAAAGCATTAATTTACGACCAGCTTTTGGTATACTTATATACCCGGCAATAACATTCGGGCCCGAAATGCGGCGTGCCTCCAAAACAAATTTGTTGGGTAAAAATCCATCTATAGAAAAAATGGACTTCTTTTCTACCGAAAAGCAAGTAACTGCTGCTACCCCGCCAGCTTTCATCGTACACGCGCAGGATGATAAATCTGTTCCGGTAGCTAACAGCATAATGTTTTATGAAGCAATGGTAAAGGCCGGAGTTAAAGGCGAAATGCATTTATACCAGGCAGGTGGTCATGGTTTTGGGTTGATAAATAAAACAACCAGGACACAATGGTTTGATGCCTGCACCCGCTGGATGGATGCAAATGGTTGGCTTGCTGCTAAGTAACGTTCTAAGTAAATTAACCTTGCGCTAAAAATTTGCTACTAAGTCATAATTGTTTCGTTAATTAGGCTTCGCAATAAACCAATTAACCTTAATATGAAATTATTTTTTACTGCATTAATGTCAGTGACTATCACGGCTTCAGTATTTTCGCAAAATAACCAGGCTATAAAACTTTATCCAAAAGGTGTACCTAATTCAAAAGCTGCTCCAGCTGGTTATGCTGAAAAAAATGAAGGTAACAGGGTAGGTATGGTTACCGATCCTGCGCTTACACCGTTTTTTCCTGAAAAAGGCAAGGCTAATGGTGCTGCCGTTATTGTATGTCCGGGTGGTGGTTATGCCCGCCTGGCTATTGATCATGAGGGCTGGGCCGTGGCTAGGAAATTTGCCGATGCTGGTGTTACAGCATTTGTGCTTACCTACCGTTTACCCAGCGATGCCATCATGCAGGATAAATCTATAGGTCCGCTGCAGGATGCGCAACGTTCAATTCAACTGGTGCGCCAACGTGCTAAAGAATGGGGTATTGATACAGCAAGAGTAGGCATCATTGGTTTTTCGGCTGGTGGGCATTTAGCATCAACCGCAGTTACGCATTTTAATAAGGCTGTTATTGATAATAAAGATAACATAAGCTTGCGCCCCAGCTTTGGTATGCTTATTTATCCTGTAATTACCTTCGGGCCCGAAACTCACCGTGGTTCAAAAGATAACCTTATTGGCAAAACCCCGTCTGAAGAGCAAGTTAATCTTTACTCTAATGAAAAGCAGGTGACGCCTTCAACTCCACCAACGTTTTTGGTTCATTCAGAAGATGATAAAACTGTTCCTGTTGCAAACAGCATAATGTTTTACCAGGCCATGATTAAAGCTGGTGTAAAGGGCGAACTTCATATTTACCAGGCCGGTGGTCATGGTTACGGTTTGGTAAACAAAACCACCAAGGATGAATGGTTTGAGGTGTGTAAGCATTGGATGGATGCGAACGGATGGTTAACGGCGAAGTGATAAAATGAATAACAGCCAATCAAAAATCACTGGTCACTTAGATATTTTTGTCGCCAATAACGAAGATGAATTTGAGGGTTCCTTAGAAAAATGGCAGGATGTATTAATTCATGGTGATCCGGAGGGGTTAAGGTCATTCGGCAAACTTTTGATCGAGCTTGCCAATTTGGATCAGGAGATTGAACCAGATTTGCCAACTGGTGCTAGAGAGCATATCCATTTGCAACCTGATTTGGATATAAGCAAAAGTTCGGTGCAGGTGATTGCAGGCCGCCTTGACGCCAAGGGTACGGGCAATTTCTATGATCGATACATACCAAAAACTAAGTAAGCTGCTGTGATCTAATTATCGGGGTAATACTTCCATAAGCATTTTAGCATGTGGTTAGCTTTTGTTTTGTGCTTTCTACTAATCATTATTAACGCCGTGCATGCCAGGCCGTTTTATCTATCCCATACATAAAATTCAGCTTAGGAACTTCGCCATAGTAAGTGACCTCCTGCTCGCCCGTTTTAATAGCGCCTAAACGGCCAATGGCAATTTGCGAGCGGATATTGTTCGCCCCGATGTGAAAGTAAACATGATCAACAAACTGAAATGCATAAGCTAACATCAATGCTTTAACCTCAAGATTTACACCCTTACCCCACCATGCTGTTCCATAAAAGGTGTAGCCAATAAACAAGCTCGAGTCATTGGCGTCGTAATCATAAAAACGTGTGCTGCCAATCACGGTTCCGGTTGTTTTATCAACAACTTTGTAAGCCCCACCGCTTTGTATTGCTCCCTCAAAAAATGTCAGGAACACCTCTTCCTTCCACCTGTCTTTGTTAGGGTGCTGTGCCCATACATCAGGATCACATGCTACGGCGTATAGCGCATCAAAGTCAGCTTCGTTTAACGGTAAGAGAGCTATATTATCAATTGCAAGGAAGGGTTGCAGGTTCACGGTCGTGTGCTTGATTTAGTTTACTGCAAAACCGCCAATAGCTCATTCAACTCCTGCACTTTTTCCATTGATCCTAATTGCTCGTACGAGCTGATCAGGTTGCGTAAAATACGACGCACAATATCGGTATTACTGCAGGGTTCATAAAAATGCTTATCGGCATTAAGGTTTAATTGCTTTAAAAACATATCAACATCGCGCCTGCCAAAAATGTAGCCTTTGTTAAACGCATTGATGTAGAACAGCACACCACTTTCAAACTCCGACTTCGCCGATTCATCCAAATAAGCCAATATAAAGTGTTGGGGCAGGTTAACGCCATAAATAGGAATATCCAGTTTTTGCGCAATAACCGAATAAATGATAGCCAATGATATTTGGTTGCCTTTTTTGCTTTCAAGCACCTGGCTTAAGTAACTATTTTGAGGGTCCTGATGGTTGGTGGTATTGCCGCTAAAGCCATGCAAGTTATACAATACATGGTTAATAAGCTTTACCTGGTCACTTGGACTGCCCTCAAACATCATTTGCATCCAAATATCGCGCTTTATTTCTTCTATTTGGTTAATAACCTTTTGCTCATCTAAATCAGGATACTGGTACTTGTTAATAATAAGTGCTCCGCGCAATAAATCAAATGCGCCACTTTGTTGCCACAATTCAAGCTCATTTTTTACTATACCAAATTGTATTTCATGTACAAGGTTGGCAATACGATCTTGCTGTATGGTATCAAAGGCCTGCTCCCAGGCATTTTCAAGGTATTGAATAGCCGCAGGGCCGTATGAAATTAGTTTGTCATGTACGTGTGAATATATCTCGCGGTCGGGGTCATCCAGTAAACGGATGAGTGACTTAATTTCAGCTTCGTTAATCATGTTCTCTACTCGTTCTTTCAATTTTTAAAGCTTTAACTATTTTTACAACCATGTTTAGCTTTAAGTTTTTCCTCAGCCATTTCATGCATCAGCGTAAAGCAATTAACCGGCACGGACTGCATTCGCCCTTTGTGTACCGGCTGGTTGATGAGGTAATTTACGATTTTTCGGAAAAAAAAGTATACGCCGATATTCAAAAAAAGCTACCTGCAGGCAAAAAATTAAATGCTGCCGACAAATTAATCGCTCGTTTGGTTTCTGATGCGCACCCTCAATCAATATGGATTTTAGGCAGGCATGAGGCATACAAGCAAGCATTGCTGTCGATGTTTACCCAACAACTCACTCTCAAAAGTGTTGGCAATGCTGAAGATTGGAAAGGCACTGAATTGCCCGATGTGGTGTATTTAGATTTCAAAACAAATCCACAGTCGGCAGTTGATTACTATTTAAAAGTTTTAAATAAAATTGAGCCCGATACCATCATCATCGCCGACAATATCAATGAAAACCAATTGACCAAGGCCGCATGGCGTACAATACAATCGCATAGCAAGGTGACTGTTACTGTAAACTTGTTTTGGCTTGGATTAATATATTGTCGCCCGGGCCAGGTTAAAGAAGATTTCCTGATTAAGTTCTGACCGCGGCCTTATCAACTATTCACAATCACTTATTCCTCGCGTTTCATCCAGCTTATTACAGCCTTAATTTCACCATAGGTATAACCATCGCCTAAAATTTCCTTTAAGGGCGATAGTTTCTCTGCTCCGTAACTTTCAATAACATCTTTTATAGCAGGCATTTTTTGAGGCGAAACCAGTTCATAAACGTCCAGTTCGCCGTTTTGTACAAACGTGCAAAGATGGCTTTCAATGGTTGAAATGCCAAGCTGCCGTTGTGCAGCAATTTCTGTAGTTGTGTTTCCGGCCCGGAACAGGTTTAAACTTTCACGCTGAGTAGCTCCAGGTGCCGAGGGGCGCGTTGGTTTTGTTTTGGCTAACCGCTTACTCTGCCTTTCGTCAATTTTTGATTTTAAATTATACCGGTGGCAATAGCTCAAAGTTGCCTGTAAAAAAGCATCTCCGTAACGTACCAGCTTTACCTCGCCAAAGCCAGAAATACGACTTAGCTCATTAGGCGTTTGTGGTAAAAACGTAGCAATCTCAAGTAATGTGGCATCTGAAAGTATAATGTAAGCCGGTACATTTTCTTTGTTTGCCAGGTTTAGGCGCACTGTTTTCAAATCTTGCAACAAACCAGCTTCATATACAGGGGGTTGTGCTGCAGCTGCGTCTTCCAACTCTTCTACAAAAACAAATTCAACGTTTCGGTTGCCTTTTAAAACGTCATCGCTTAAGGGCGTAAGCTTCAACACCGGATAATCATCATCTGTTACCTGCAGCAGGTTTTGGTTAACAAGTTGAGCAATGTAGCGCTGCCAGTCAGCCTTACTTACATCACTGCTAATTCCATACGTTTTTAACAGTTTATGTTCAGAGCGTATTTTTTCACTTCTTGATCCGCGTAGTAAATCAATAACATAATTAGTACCAAAGCGTTGCCCTAAGCGCGCCACTGCCGATAGTGCTTTTTGGGCTAATATAGTGCCGTCAAATTTTTTAAACTCTGTTAAACATACATCGCAGGAGCCGCACCTGTTCGGGAAATCCTCGTTAAAATATTGCATGAGGTACTGCCTGCGGCACGTTTGCAGTTGACAGTACTTTACCATATCATCAAGCTTTTTAAGCATAATGCGGCTTTGGTCTTCGTTGCCATCTACCTGCGCAAAACGCTTCAATTTAAAGGCATCACCAGCCGAAAAGAAAAGCAATGCTTCTGATGGAAGTCCATCGCGCCCGGCACGGCCGGTTTCCTGGTAGTAACCCTCGATGTTTTTAGGCAAATCATAATGCACCACGTATCTTACGTTTGATTTGTTTATGCCCATACCAAAAGCAATAGTTGCCACCATTATCTTAACCTCATCACGCAAAAACTTTTCCTGATTAAGGGCTTTGGTACTTGTATCTAAACCGGCATGATAGGCATCGGCATTATAGCCCTGTGCACGCAGGTCGGTTGCAAGTTGCTCGGTAGATGCACGCGAGAGGCAATAAATAATTCCAGAGTCTTCTTTGCGGCTATTTAAAAAATTAAGCAACTGACCAAAGCTGTCTTTTTTAGTGGTTACCTTGTAGCTGATGTTAGGACGATTAAAAGAGGATACAAACTCAGCCGGATGATCAAGTGCCAGCTTATCTTTAATATCCTGGCGTGTAAGTTTATCAGCCGTAGCTGTTAATGCTATTACGGGAATTTGTGGAAATTCTGTTTTAAAGTGAGACAGCATCAGGTATTCGGGCCTGAAATCATGACCCCAATGCGAAATACAGTGGGCTTCGTCTATAGCAATAAGGCTTACCGGTAAGGATTTTAAAAACGTTACTAACCTGCTTTCAGAACTGAACAGCCGCTCGGGTGCAAGGTACAACAGTTTGATACGACCTGATTTTAAGTTGCTGATGATTTCTTGCTGCTCACCACTATTTTGGCTCGAATTTAAGTAGGCAGCCGGTATACCTGTAAGATTCAACGCATCAACCTGGTCTTTCATCAATGCTATTAAAGGCGAAATAACAATGGTTATACCGGGCAGCAGAACTGCCGGTAGCTGATAGCATAAAGACTTTCCGCCGCCTGTGGGCATTAGCACCAAACTATCTTTACCTCGTAATATGTTTTGGATGATAGCCTCTTGCTGATGCCTGAATTGTGTGTAGCCGTAATACTTATGTAGTGCCTCTGATGGAGTCATGATTGCTGCAAACTAAGTAAATTTTGTCCTATACCCATATATATTAATTTTTGGCAAGCATTTGCTTTCAAACAGAGATTGTTAAATTGTAGTCGTTAAACGTTTGTATGAAATTTATATACTCGCTACTTTTAATTTTAAGTACTGCCTGCTGTTCCATTGCACAGAAGCTCGAATCACCGACTCAGTTTTTAGGCTACCCGTTAGGTAGCCGTTACACGCTGCATTACCGGGTTGCCGAGTATTTTAAATATGCGGCCGAAAAATCAAAGCACATTAGATTGCTGCCTTACGGAACTACCAATGAGGGCAGACCTTTAATGATAGCCGTGGTTGGTAGTGAGGAGAATATGGCCCGGCTGGAAAACATAAGGCAGCATAACCTTTTTCTGGCAGGGTTAAGCAAATTGCAGTCAAGCTTAAACAATGCACCGGCAATTGTTTGGCTAAGTTACAATGTGCACGGTAACGAACCCAGCAGCAGTGAAGCGGCGATGCAAACGTTATTTGATTTGATTAATCCTGCTAACACCCGTACACAGGCATGGCTAAAAAATACGGTGGTGATAATAGATCCATGCTTGAACCCTGATGGCCGAGACCGTTATGTAAACTTTTACAACCAGGCAAGCGGACTTATACCCAATCCTGATCCGTCTTCGCGCGAGCACATTGAGCCTTGGCCCGGTGGCAGGGTAAATCATTATTACTTTGATTTAAACCGCGACTGGGCATGGCAAACACAAAAAGAGGTACAGGCGCGTGTTGCATTGTATAACAAATGGCTGCCACAGGTTCATGTTGATTTTCATGAGCAGGGATATAATAATCCATACTATTTTGCTCCTGCGGCCGAGCCATTTCATAGAGATATTACACCATGGCAACGCGAATTTCAAACCATTATTGGTAAGACTAATGCCAGTTACTTTGATAAAAATGGTTGGCTATATTTTACAAAAGAGGTTTTCGATTTGCTGTATCCATCATACGGTGACACCTACCCGCTGTACAATGGTTCTATAGGAATGACTTATGAGCAGGGGGGAGGTCCGGCAGGAGGTCTTGCCGTAATCATGCGCAGCGGTGACACTCTAACCCTGGCCGATCGTATTGCACACCATAATGCTACCGGTTTGAGTACAGTGGAAACCGTTTCAAAACACTCTTCAAGAGTACTTGATGAGTACAAAAAGTATTTTGAAAACGGGCGTAACAACCCGCCTGGGCGTTATAAAACTTACGTAATTAAAAACGATAATTCAGATAAGCTGGCCAAATTAGCAGAGCTGTTTGATAAAAATCTGATTCAATATGGTTATGGTGTAAACAGGAATGCAAAGGGGTTTAATTACTTCAACGGTAAAACCGAAGGCTTTGCTATTAATCAGAATGATATGGTTGTAAACGCTTATCAGCCTAAGGCAACTTTGCTTAATGTTTTGCTGGAGCCTAAAACCTTTATAGCCGACTCAAACACGTATGATATTACGGCGTGGTCTTTACCATATGCTTACGGCTTACAATCTTACGGTGTTACCGAATCTATAAAACCTGTAACTGCAAAGGCACCCGCTGAGCAATCACCAGCATCCCAAGCTACTGGCGCATATGCATATGTAGCCACATGGCAATCAACTGAAGATGTAAAGTTTTTAATGGCGCTGCTTAAGCGAGGTGTCAAGGTACGTTTTGCTTCACAGGCATTTGAAGTTGCCGGAAAGAAGTTTAAGGCCGGATCGCTTATCATAACACGTGCTGGAAATAACCCCACTAATTTTGATAAAGTATTGAACGAAATTGCGACGTCATCTGGCAGAATACTTGAGCCCATCACCACCGGCTTTGCAGATAAAGGCGCCGATATTGGTTCAAGCGCGGTAGGGTACATCACCAAGCCACGGGTAATGTTGGTATCGGGTGAAGGAACATCAGCTAATGATATGGGCGAGGTTTGGCATTACTTTGAACAGGAAATAAATTATCCTTTATCGTTAGTGCGCTATCAGGATCTAACCCGTGTGAAACTGAGCGATTATGATGTTGTGATATTGCCTGATGGCAGATACAATAATTTTCCGCTAGAAAAGCTCCAGGATTGGGTTGAAGATGGCGGTAAACTAATAGCAATGGGTAATGCAATAAGCCAGTTTGCCGATAAAAAAGGATTTTCTCTTAAAAGTAAGGATGATAAAAAAAACGAAAAGGATGTAAAAAAGCCCGACTTGGCGCCATATGACAGTCGCGACCGGGAATCCATTCGTAATAATATTCCTGGTGCTATATATAAGGTTTATCTTGATAACACGCATCCTTTAGGATATGGCTACCCTGGATTTTACTACACCCTCAAGTTGGGCGATGATGTTTATGACTACCTCGAAGATGGCAATGTTAACGTTGGTACGCTAAAGAAAGATAGTTATGTTTCAGGCTTTGCAGGCGACAAAGCCAAAGCGAAATTAACCAGCGGGTTACTTTTTGGAGTTGAGCACATGGGGCGTGGAAGTATTGTTTACCTTACGGACGATCCTTTGTTCCGTGCATTTTGGGAAAACGGGAAATTACTATTTGCCAATGCCCTGTTTATGGTGAATTAAATGAAACCAGCGTCTTGATTTTGCTGTTAGTTAATTAAAAGTTAAATATTATGGCGCAGTGGAATGAAAATAATGATCCGGCTAATCAGGACGATTATCCGGAAACCAACTTAGGAAATATGCAGGAAGGCAACGACGGAAATGCAGCGAAGTTTAACACTGCAGAGCAGCAGCAAGCAATAGATGAACGCATTGCTTCTGAAAATAATGTTGATGTTTCAGTGAACGATGAGCCAACAGTTGATAATGCCGATATTAACAACGATATAGGTGAGGAGCTTGGCGGTATCACAAATCTCTCGCTAGACCAGTTGAAGAAAGAGGGAGATCCTGAAGGAGAGAGGTGATAATGAAAATAAAAAAGGAGTATAATTATTATGCTTCTTTTTTATTTACGATATTCATATAAAAAATAATTTTATGAATAAGCCTTATACAAAACTGAGTGTACTTACAATAGCCATCGCACTATTTACAACTGGCGTTAAGGCGCAACAGGGTGTAAACATTAGTAGTGATGGTTATGGCTTTGGCGTTATTGGCAAAGTGAATAATGAAATTAAGGGTACGCCTAACCTGTACGATGATTGGGTAGAGGGTACTGCTGTATTAGCAGACGGCACTGTTTATAAAGACATGGATTTGATATATGATGTGATGGATAATATGTTGATTTTCAAGAGTGATAAGGGCACCCCGCTAGCATTCGCAAAACCGGTAAAAGAATTTACTTTAAATTTTTCATTTAACGGCAATGTTCACAGCCGTACTTTTCGCAATGGCTTTACAGCCATTGACGGAGCAACATCAACTACCTTTTATGAAGTGTTAAGTGATGGTAACGTTAAATTGTTAAAAAAGATACAAAAGAAGGTTGCCGAAGAGCGTACCGGTGGATCCATTCTTGCATCAAAAGTGATTAACAATTTGAATACATACTACCTTTCTCGTAATCAAGAACTGGTCAAAATTAAGAAAGATAAAAAGAGCATACTGGCGGCCTTAAACGATAAAGCTGATTTAATTGAATCTTATACAGATAAAAACAAGCTAAACTTTAGAGAGGAGGATGGTTTGGTTAGAATAGTTAACTATTATAACAGGGCTAAATAACATAATTACTCGTTACATGATAAAGGCCTTGTATTGCTACAAGGCCTTTTTTAAACGTTAAGTTTATGGGACTAAAGTGAGAGTTTCTTTAATCTTTCTATCTCCTGTACCGCCTACATATTTGTAATTTAGACTAAATGTCTTGGTGGTTGGGTTATATGTACAAGCACCATCATTCTGAATTGTGTTTGTAGCTGCACCCGGCGCTGGAGTAACTGTCACTGTATTGTCAGCATTTACCTTAAGATACATGTAGTAGTTACTTGTACCCAAGTCAGCAGCTTCAACACGACTAGTAGTTTCGTCAATAGTAGTCAAGGTTTTTTCTCGATGTACCCAGCTTCTGTTACTTCCTGCCTGTGATGGCGGAAAGGTTAAAGAACCGTCAGCAGAATAGTTGCCGTCATATGAATTCTTGGCAGAAATTAAAACAAAAGTGCTATTGTTATTGCCACTGACGCTATATCCGGCATCAGCACTAGCAATTTTAAACGCTAGTGCGTAAGGTGAAGATATTGAAAGATCCTGCGCATTAACGCTTAATTTGAGATAGCCTGTTCTGCTTCCTTTTGGAATAGTTACAGTAAGTCCTTCTGGCAACGTATATTTGTTAGAAGGAAATTTACTTACTTGCGTAGTATTTGCAGCGTTATAAGCAGTAATTGCAGCATCAGTGGGGTCTATGCTCAAATTAACTTTAATATCTTGATCCGCAACATTTTCAGCCTGTAAAGTAACTGCAGCGAAATTAACTACTGATACTTTATTTTCCTTAACTAAACCAAGAGTATTTGAAGTAACAGGTAATGCAACAACTTTAAATGCATTAACTCCTATCATACCATACTTTTGGTCTTCAACATTCTTGTCTTTCAAACAAGATGTCATCCCCATAGCAAACGCACCAAGGGATATGAACATAAAAATCTTTTTCATTCTAAATCTTTTAAATATTATCTATCCCAGAAAATTGTTGAAGTTTGTGCATTAATAGATCCTTGCGCGGCCACATTAGCTGCATTGTATTGGTATTCAGCTTGCGGGTATAATAGGCGCAAAGGTATAATGTTACTGCCTCGCGATGTTGCTAACGATAGCGGTAAATCCATTGGTACACCCAACCTTCTGTAATCAACATACGCCTCAAAGTTGTTGATGCCTGTTAACGCAAGGTATTTTTGCATAACAATTTGTCTTACTTTGTCTGTAGCTGCATCAAAGTTAACGATAGCAGTATTTGACACAATATAAGTTGCTGCACCTGGAGCTCCTAAATAATTAAAAGATTCGGTAATAGCTGCATTATATTCTGATTTAGCATCACCGCTTATCCAGCCTCTTTGCATTGCCTCAGCTTGTAAAAACAAGCTTTCTACGGATGTAAACAGCCATTGGTCTTGAGTTTCGCTTTTAGCTAAACCAGGGCCCGCAACGTCTGATGAATTGATAGCTTTTGGTGCACTATTAGGAACATTTTCACCATAGTTGTAACCATAGTATGTATTTCCACCAAGTGGTGTTTGTGCACGGCTAAACACGTACTGATAACGAGAATCGTTATTGTTTCTGTATTTGTTCAGGACGTAATTGTTCGCTCGGTTATAATCGTCAACTAAAGTACCCAGCTCATCAGTTTTATATGCATCCCAAAACGGATTCAATTGATTTGCCGAAATAGTATACCCCGGGTTTACAGCTGCTGTTTCGCCTGCTTGTAAATAACCTGATCCATCAGCATTAATTTGGCCTACTACGGTTGTTACTGTAGCAGCTTGTACCACTTGAGATTGGTGTATTAAAAGCTTTAAGCGCTGAGTGTTCACTAGTTTACGCCACATATCAGTATCGCCACCAAACAAAATATCAACGGTCGGGATTTCCGGTGTGATTTCTGCGTCTGCAAATAATTTCGCTGCGGCTTCTAACTGAACTTGTAAATCGGCATAAATAGCTGCACCGCTGTCATAAGCAGGCAAAAGGTTTCCTTGTCCTTTAAATGCCTGGCTGTAAGGTACGTTGTTGTACTGATCTACAAGGTACATAAAGCCTATTGCCTTAATAACTTTTGCAACTCCCTGGTAAAACTTAGATCCTGAGGTTACACCTTGTTTCTCCATAATGTCTGCATCAGACAGAATGTCGTACCAGCCAGACCACTGACCCGCCTGGAAAGTAGTTGTGATGTTGTAAGATTCCTCCTCGATTGATGGGCCATATGTGCCAGAGCGCGCCCAGTAGCCAGTCCATAATGCTGCATAGTTGTAAGACGTTGCCATGCGGCCTGCAGTAGCATTAAGTATACGCGGAAGCAGTAACTGGTTTGTTACTT
The DNA here is from genome assembly GCF_913773635.1 of uncultured Mucilaginibacter sp. Classification (GTDB taxonomy): domain Bacteria; phylum Bacteroidota; class Bacteroidia; order Sphingobacteriales; family Sphingobacteriaceae; genus Mucilaginibacter. The sequence goes on along the minus strand of NZ_CAJYGQ010000008.1, from coordinate 266,810 downwards.
GCGTTGGAGAGTTAGGGTTTTCGTTTATATCGAAGAAATCCTTTTTACAACTTACCGTTCCTAATACAAGGATGGTAAAAAAAGAATATGCTAATTTTTTCATGGTTTCTATATTATAAATTAGAAAGTAACAGTGATGTTTCCACCAAAGGTTCTAACCGGAGGATTAATTTGTGAATTACTAATACCTGCAGTATTACCTGACACTACGCCTGTTGTAGCACCATTTTGGAATGTAAAGTCAGGATCGGTGTACACGTTAGTTTTTGGTAACCATAATACCAGGTTACGACCGGTTAAGCCAACGTTTAAGGCTTTAATTACTTTTTGGTTTCCGAATAGTTTTGCTACTGGCAGGTCATAAGTAATTGATACCTCACGCAAACGCCATGCAGCTGCACTTGTAATAAAGTTTGATGATACGTTACGGTAAACGCCTGTATAGAATGTTTCAGGGCTGTTAAGTGTTACACCTGTATTTGGTACATACTGTCCGTTAACAAGTATAGATGAGTTAGGGAATACAAATGGCTGCCTGTTGTTGCTAGCTGATGCTTCAGAAACACCTGTCCAAGCCATATCAGGGCCAATATTATGATAAGCATAATAACCACCTTTATACTCAAATAACGCAGACACGTTTAAACTTTTGTATTTAACATATGGATTTAAGCCAAGAATCCATTTTGGTAAAGTACGGCCGTATGGCTTAGTGATTGGGTTTTGCGTAGGTAAACCTGTAGTTGAGCTTACAATAACACGTCCTTGTGGATCTCTATTGTAATCAGAACCTTTAATCAAAAATGCAGGTGAACCTTTAATTGCATAGTTTGCAGCATTGGTATAGCCACCTATAAATAACTCATCAAGCCCTTCAGCAATCTTAGTAATTTCGGTGTCATTATAAGTAGCGTTAGCTTTTAGGTTAATGCTTACATCTTTAATTCTAACAATTGGGGTTAAGCCTAAATCTAATTCAAAACCTTTGTTAGTAAATGATGCAGCGTTAAGGGTATAGCCGGTAAAGCCTGTTGCAGAAGAAATACTGGTTGGAATGATCTGATCAGTATTTTTCTGATGGAAGTAAGTAGCCTCTAAGTTGATGCGGTTTCTAAGGAACGACATTTCAAAACCAAACTCACTGTTAACAGTAAACTCAGGTTTAAGGTTAGCATCAGTAATACTATTACCTGCTGTATAACCAGGTAATGATCCAAATGGATATCCGGCTGGTTGATTGTAAGTAGGTAGCAAAAGGTAAGAGGCGATATCAGCGTTACCTGTTTTATTTATAGCACCCCTGATTTTGAAGTAAGATATAGCATCATTGTTTTTGAAGAAATCAAATGCATCACTTACTACAATCGATGCTGTGGCACCAGGGTAAAAGAATGAGTTATTGCTCGGATCTAAAACAGATACTCTGTCATTACGACCGGTTAACTCTAAATTTGCCCAACCTTTGTAACTTACGTTAGCTGTACCGTAGTATGAGAACAATCTGTTACGGCTAAAGGGTGATGACCCTGTTAACAAACCAACTCTTTGGCTAATGTTGTAAAGTTCAGGAACCACAAGCGTTGCACCAACGCGGGTATCACGAGACTCGTCCTGACGTACGTACGTACCTAAAATAGCTCCAACCTTAAAGTCTTCGTTTATTTGTTTGTTGAATGTTGCAAATAACTCAGATGATAACCGTTGATAGTAATAAGAACGTTCTTCGGCACGGCCTGGAATGGTTTTAAATGAACGATCTAATCCGTAAGCATTAGGTGTTTCACCTTCTGATAGTCTTCTCTCAGTAATGTTTTGGCTGTTTAAACCTGCACGGTAAGTTACGTTCAACCAATCTGTAACTTTTAAATTCATGTCCAGATTAAGCAACAAATCCTGACGTTTACCAACTTTTCTCCAATTATCAATTGCAAAATATGGGTTTAAGCCATAATCATTGAAATAATTGTTAAACTGTGCATATTGATTGTTTCTGAAGTCTTTATAAGAAGTTAACGGCACATGCGCAGGAGTGTTGAAGATAAGGTTCATCAAACCACCGTTCAAACCAACGTTGTTTGCTGTGTTATAATCTTCCATAGCCAAATCATCAAACACATTATAGTTTTGCTGAATGTAGTTGGTGTTTAATCCTACTTTAAAGCGTCCGTACTCACGGCTGGTATTCAAACGTATGCCGGTTCTGCGGTTTTTGTCTTCAGGAACAATACCATTGATGTTTGCATCCTGTAAGCTTAAAAAGAAGTTCTTGGCAGCAATCGATACATCATTTTGAATGATTCTACCGGTATTAAAAAACTTTTTACGATCATTTTTTGCACTGTAGTCAGTAGTTTGCACTGTTCCGTCAGATAGTTCATGACCTAATTCAACAGTTGAACCATCAAACGCAGGGCCCCATGACCAGTTTTCATACGGGATGTATTCACCTGCACCACCGCTACCAAAGCTGTTTTGAAACTTCGGAAAGAATGATATTTTTTGAAATTGTGTAGAGTTACCAACTGTTACAACAGGTTTATCATCTCTTGTGCCTTTTTTTGTTGTAACTACAATCACACCGTTACGCGCGTCCGGACCGTACACTGCCGCACCTGCTGAACCTTTTAAAACGTTAACGTTTTCAATGTCATTAGGATTGATTGATGATAAGTAGTTGATGTCAGTTTGCAAACCATCAATCAATAATAACGGGTTGTTGTTTCCTGTTAAAGAGCGTATACCACGAAGGTTGATTTTTACGTTCTCAAAAACACCGTTGTTAGCAGATGTGATATTCAAGCCTGATACCTTGCCTTGAAGGCCGTTAGCAAGATTCACAGCGTTACCGGCAGTGATGGTTTCGTTGTTAACTACCGTTGCCGCATAGCCAATTTCCTTTTTCGGCCTTTGTATACCAAGTGCACCAGTTATCACAACCTCGCCCAATTGGGTACTGGCGGTTTCTAATGATACATTTACCGTTGAACCGCTACCAACTGCAACTTCTTGCGTTTTGTAGCCAATAAACGAAAATACAAGTGTTGCGCCGTTAGGTGCAGTGATAGTAAATTTACCATCACCGTTGGCTTGAGTTCCTGTAGTTGTGCCTTTTACACTTACAGAAACACCGGGCAAAGGAAGCCCGTCATCCTTAGCTGTTACCGTACCAGTAACAGTCTTACTTTGCGCATAAAGCTGTGTAACACACAGGCATAGCATGCACAAACTTACAAGTAGAAGTCTCTTCATGTTTTTTTATAAGATCAGTTAATTATTAAATAGTCATTAAATGTATGTTACAATTTCGAAAAAATCAAATTAAGTAACAAGAAAGTTAAAAAAAGGAAGTATTGAAGTTAAAATTAACATAATTTAGTACTATGTATTGCATAATACAATACAAAACATATATCTTTGTATTATGCTTGTAGAAAACACTCAAACCCAAATGCGAAAAGGCATACTCGAGTATTGTATACTCTGTGTAATTGCCAAAGGCGAGATATATGCTTCAGATATAATTGCCGAGTTGAAAAAAGCACAACTTCTTGTAGTTGAGGGTACTTTATACCCGTTGCTTACCCGCCTAAAAAATAACGGACTACTCAGTTACAACTGGGTAGAATCAACATCGGGTCCGCCGCGAAAGTATTACGTGCTATCAGATGATGGCCGTAGAGTGCTTGAACAATTAGATAAAACCTGGCAGGAACTTGCCTTTGCCGTGCAAACATCTATTGAAGGAAGAAAATAAAATCACTCGCTATTAACTATAAATCGTCATGAATAAAACAATTATCATCAACATAAATGGTACTGTATTCCATATTGAGGAACAGGCCTACGAACTGCTCAAGGAATATATGACCGACGTAAAGCGTCATTTCTTTAATTCGGCAGATAGTTTAGAGATTACAACAGATATTGAAAACCGTATTGCCGAAATGCTTACCGAAATTTTAGCACGTGAAGGCAGGCAGGCAGTGATTGATCAGGATATTGAATATGTTATTGCGCAAATGGGATCGGTTAAAGACTTTGAAACCATTGACGAAGAAACAGCTGACAGCTTTACTGCAAATGAGTTTGCTTATCAATCTACCAGCAGGCGTTTATTTCGCGATCCTGAAGATCATCTTATTGGTGGTGTATGTGCAGGAGTTGCCAATTACTTTGATATTCCGTCGGTTTGGGTGCGTCTGTTTTTTGCAGTAGCATTTGTGTTTTTTGGTACCGGTTTATTCCTTTATGCCATTTTGTGGATAATTGTACCTAAAGCAGTTACCCGCGCTGATAGGATGGCCATGAAAGGTGAGCCGCTTGACTTGCAAGGCTTTAAACGGAATTTTGAAGCGGAATTAAGTTCAGTAAGCGACCGTATTGCTGGTTTAAAGCATGACAGCAGGCCGTTTGTGTACAAAACGCGTGATTTTATTAGTGATTTCTTTCATCATCTTGGTGCCTTTTTTGGTGGCGCAGGTAGGGTAATTATTAAGTTATTAGGCTTAGCTTTAATTTTAAGTTGCGTTGGTGGTATAATAGCTGTGGTTGTAGGTTTGGGCGCTACCTGGTTTTTTGGTGGCGATAGCTTTTCTCTGCCTGATAATTTTTTTAATTACGAGCATATTAATCAGGTGCGTGCAGCGGTAGCCTTAATAGCAATCATTCCCTTAACCGTAATTATTATCGTAGTATCAAGTGCTGTATTTTCTACATCAGCCATCAGTCGTTCGGCAGGTGTTATGCTTTTTGTTATTTGGCTTAGTGCTCTTGCTATATTAGGCTATCATGGCGCACGTGCAGCTTCTGAATTCAAAGAGGGTGCAAGCTTTTCACAAACATCTAACTTAAAACCTAATAAAAGTCAGGTTTACTATTTGCAGTTAAACGATGCCATGTTTCTTACACATGATGACAGTGTTCGTTTAGAAATAAAAGACAAGTTTAAAAATATGGTTTTAACTGACGATGACGACAGGCATGAGCTTGAACCGCGCAGTGTAACTATTGATATCGAAAAATCAGATGTGCCATATCCTGTACTTGTTCAGGAGTTTTCGGCCCGTGGTAGTGATTATGAGGCAGCCCTGGAAAACGCCCGGAGTACCCGTTACGTATTTATGCAGCAAGATTCGGTTTTAAAGTTTGACAGAAGATTACGCCGTGTAAACAATAAGGCATGGCATAACGAAAAGGTGCGGTTAACATTACGTATACCATTGAATGCTACTATTATGATCAATGAAAACATAAACCGTTATATATCTAATTATATAAACGTTTATGAGTGCCTGCCTCCTAGCCGTTCAGGAAAGGATTCGGAAATGGTGCCATTTGTTATGACCGAAGAAGGGTTAAAGTGTAAGTATGAGCAGGTAGTGCCTGTGCCGGTTGATTCGGTAACGCAGGAGCTTGACACTAATAATGACGGGATAGTTGATGCAGGCGAAGCGATGAATAACGCTGTAGCTCCACCTCCGGCGCCGGCAGCACCAACTGCACCCGATACTATATATATTGATGATACCATTAAAACAACAAAACCTGCACCTGCAAAAAAGCCGGTGGTCGTTCGTCGTCGTCACGTTAAGGTTCAGTAAATAATCTACAATCTGCGTCCGGCCTGCTGTAATGTTCATGATGAGTTGCAGGCTGGACGCATAATTTTGCACCTTCTCTGTATTGCGTACTCATTACTCCGATTATAATAATAAGGGCGCCTGCCATTCATCTATCAATCCTTTGAATACACCATAAAATCACATCAAATAAAAAATGTGAAATTTTGTGTAACCAGATGCCACTAACATGCATCTTACTAACAAATACTAAAACATAAGCTTACCGGCACGGCCAAGCTTAAAATCAAAAAATCAATAAGATTAATAACTTAAAAAAGATTGAAAAATCTTTAGTAGGAAGCCTATTGCCAAAGAATTTATACTAAACATCACACTCAACTCAACATGAAATCAATAACCTATAAAATATTTGCCTTTATCATCCTAGCCGCAGGGGGTAATGCAGTGCAAGCCCAAACCTCACCCGCAGCACCAACAGGTAAAATTTCGGGCAGTTTAATTACAGACAGTGGTAAGCCTGCCGATTTTGCTACAGTTACCTTATTGCGTGCAAAAGACTCATCAGTAGTTAAAAGCAGCCTGAGCAATGAAGCGGGAGCTTACTCAATTGAACGCATTGCAGCCGGCACTTATTTGGTAAAGGCAACTGTTGTTGGTTTTGATAAAGCTGTAAGTGCACCGGTTAATGTACTGGCAAACGCAACCGTAAGCGTTCCGGCGCTGAAATTGGTATCATCTTCCAAAAGTCTTGCCGCAGTTACAGTTACAGCAACTAAACCTTTGATTGAGCGTAAAATTGACCGCACGGTTATGAACGTTGAAAATAGTGTACTTGCTGCAGGTAACTCGGCTATGGAAATACTTGAACGTGCACCCGGCGTAACTATTGATAAAGATGACAATATAAGCTTAAGAGGCAAACAAGGTGTAACGGTAATGATTGACGGGAAGTTAACATACCTGTCTGCAGCACAACTTGCCGCGCTTTTACGCTCAACCGATGGTAATAGCATTCAGTCAATTGAATTAATCACCAACCCATCGGCTAAATACGATGCTGCAGGCAACTCCGGCATTATTAATATTAAAATGAAAAAAAACCGTGCAGGCGGTACCAACGGAAGCTTTGCGGCCACAGCAGGCTATGGTCAAAATCATAAGGCAAGCAGCTCTTTAAATCTTAACCATAAAGATGGCAAGCTTAATCTTTTCGGTAACTACAGTTATTTTAATAACAAGCGTCCGCAAAACTTAGTGCTAAACCGTACTATTAATGATGCAGGCGTAAATACATTTTTTAGAGAGAACACTTCACTGTTGGGCAACCGTAATTCACACAATTATAAAATAGGTGCCGATTATGATATCAGTAAAACTAATACATTGGGTGTTCAACTAAGCGGTTACAACTCATCGTTTGATGGTTTAAGTAACAACAATACATTTATAAGTGGCAACGAGGGAAATCAAACCGGTGTAACTACTACAGGTAATGATTCGCGCGAAGCTTATAATAACTTTGCTGCTAACGTTAACAACCGTATGGTATTTGACAGTTTAGGTAAAGAGTTGAGCATGGATGTTGACTACTCACACTTTTGGAACAGGCAAAGTAACAACTACATCAATAATTTCTTTCAGGCCGATGGCAGCACCTTGCGTACCAGATCGTTGTTGCGTAACAGCTTGCCTACTAAAATTAACATAGGTACTTACAAGGCCGATTATGCAAACCCGTTTGGCAAAACCATGAAATTAGAGGCCGGCATGAAATTTAGTTATGTAGCAACTGATAATGATTTACGTACCGATTCATTACTTAACGGAAATTGGGTAGCCGATGCCGGACGTACCAACCGTTATAAATACACCGAAAACATTAATGCCGGTTATGTAAACTTTAGCAAAACCTGGAAAAAAACATCAGTACAGGCAGGTTTGCGTGCTGAACAAACTAACTCCAAAGGTGATTCGCGCGATATAAATGGTTTGGCAACCATTAATGAAAGGCATTATTTAAGCTGGTTTCCAAGTGTTTTTGTTAATCATGAGCTGTCAGATAAGCACAGTTTAGGCTTAAACTACAGCCGCCGTATTGATCGCCCAAGCTATGATGACTTGAACAGCTTTGTACAAATCTTAAACGCTTATACTTATCAGCAGGGTAACCCTAATTTAAGGCCACAGTTTACTAATTCGTTCGAGTTATCTTACACCTTTAATAAAACCTATAATTTAACACTGAGCTACAGCAAAACTACCGACGTAATGGTGGAAATTCCACGCCAGATAGACGAGCAAAAAGTAACCTTTATAACCCGCGATAATTTAGCCGAGCAAAACTCTTATAACGCCAACCTTAGCTTGCCTTTTAAACTGGCAAAATGGTGGAGCATGAATAACAACATTACAGGTTTTTACCTTGGCTTTAAATCGCCTGGTATTGACAATGGTCAATACGCTTTGCAAGGTAATTCTATTAATACATTTATCTTAAGCAAAACAGTTAAGCTTGAGGGTACATTTAACTACCAATCGCCATTAACATACGGCTTGTTTCATATTGGTCATCAATATGGTTTAGATGCCGGTATAAGCAAGTCATTTGCACAAAAGAAAGCAACTTTGAAGTTCTCTGTAAGCGATGTATTTAATACTCGCGAACAAAACCTTAATGTACGCCAGGGTAATTTAAACTTTAATGTATATCAAAAAAATGAGACCCGTGTAGCCCGCCTCACCTTAAGCTACAATTTTGGTAACACTAAAATACAGGCCCGCCGCCACCAAAGCGGTGCCGATAGCGAAAAGAGCCGTGTTAAGTCAGGCAACTAATAATAATCACATATCATTAATGCTCCACTTTACCGGTAAGGTAAGGTGGAGTTGTTTTTTATAACCTATCTGCACCTTATATAATTGTAAGCTCTGGCAACTACTTAATTTGATTAATGGTTAAACCCTTGTTTGCTTTAACTGTCGAAAGATTAACAACGCCCTTTAAGGGCACATACCATTATCTTTCTTTACATACATGAAAAATTTTAATAAATATTTGTTGGGCATAGGGTTAAGCGCATTAACTGTGCTGTTTACCCTTACCGCAGATGCCCAGCGTGGCGCACGCGGCGGAGGCGGAGGTGGTCGCGGCGGCAGTTTTGGCGGCGGATCACGCGGCAGTTTTGGTGGAGGGTCTCGTGGCGGCTTTGGCGGCGGACAGCGGGGGAGTTTTGGCGGCAGCTTTTCACAGCGGGGAAACCCAGGAGGAGGTAGCTTTCAGCAACGCGGTAACTCTGGCAGGCAAAGCTTCGGCACAAGGCCAAATGGTTTTGACCGTTCATCTTCATTCGGTTCTTGGGGTAGGTTTGATAACAATAGGTTTAACGGAGGTTCAAGAAACTCAAGAGGAAGCTTTGGATATCCACGAGGTAATTTTGGGCGCTCCCCGGGCTCTTATAGTTTCCGCAACGGCGTAAGACCGGGTTATAATTACCGCGGCGGCGCAGCCGGCAGAAGCTTTTTTTATGGCCGTCCTTATTTTCGGGGTGGGGTGAGAGGCTACTACGGCCGTCCTTCGCTGGGTTTTTATCACAACTACCGCGGCTTTTATAACCGTTATTATTACCCACGTATTGGTGTAAGTATCGGTACGCTGCCTTTAGGTTACTATCCGTTTTACTGGGGCTCATCATGGTATTATTACAGTAATGGTTTTTATTATCAAAACTTAAATAACCAATATACGGTAGTTGCTCCGCCAGTTGGTGCCGAGCTTGACCGTTTGCCAAGTGATGCTGAATCAATAACTATTGATGGTGTTGAGTACTACGAGTCAAACGGTGTATATTATCAACCCGTTACTAATGGCAGTGGCCGTTTAGTATACCGTGTGGTTGGTAAAGATGGTGAGTTGAATACTGATAATACATCAGTTGGCAACGAGCAGCAGAACGAGGTTTATCCTGAAATTGGTGACGTAATTGAAGAATTACCTGATGACAGCCGCAAAGTGAAAATTGACGGTGAAAAATACTGGCTTACACCTGATGGCGTTTACCTGCACGAGCAGCGTGATGCTAACGGAAAGAAAATTTATGTGGTAACGGGAATACCGGATGATGAGCCGGATGACCAGTGATTTGATAAGTGATAGTAGTTTTTTTTCAAGAGCCGTGGTCATAAGATCACGGCTCTTCTTTTTTAAAAAAAGTAAAACCTGCAACACCAAAAATATCTTGTTATGTAAACTAAAAAATACGGATATGGAGATGAAACATGAAGATTTAGTTCAAAAGCTGCTTAATTGTGCATTGGCATGTGAAAGTTGCGCAACTGCCTGCCTTCATGAAGATGATGTACAGATGATGACACGCTGTATAACACTTGACCGTGATTGTGCAGATATTTGTTTACTTGCAGCCCGTTTATTACAGCGCGATTCTGGTCTTGCGCTTCAATATTTACTTATTTGCGAAGAGGCCTGCCGCTTATGTGCCGATGAATGTGCTAAACACGAACATGATCATTGTAAGCGTTGTGCTGAAGCCTGCCGTGAATGTGCTGAGGCTTGTCATGCCCACCACCAGCCGGTTACTCAAGATTAAAATATTTTTATACGTTGTTGAAACGCCTTTGTAAGCCACAAAGGCGTTTTGCTTTTTTAGGCAAAGTTTTTTGAAGTGTTCTATATTTACATACCAATGCTACGATTATGACGCTTCCTAAATACCTGCTTTTATTTTGCTGTATTATATTAACCTCTTTTGCTCCCCAAAAGAAAATAGAATGGACCGCAATAGGCGACTCTATTACTTATCTTAACGACCATGCTGATGAAACGGGCAATAGGGTTATAAAGGGTTACCTCACCCGTGTTACAGAAAAATTGCCTTTTGTGCATTACACTAATCAAGGGCATAACGGCTGGACCATAACACGCATTGCCCGCGAAATTGAGAAACTAGGACTGACTAAAGCCGATGTTTATACCGTATTTTTAGGAACCAATGATTGGGCACACGGCGGTAAATTAGGCACCCTTAATGATTATAAAAAAAGTACAGGGTTAGGTACCGTTTATGGTTCTTATCGGGTAATAATTAATAAGCTTAGAAGCCTGAATCCAAACGCGCGTATAATTTTAATAACGCCAATGCAACGCGGCGATTTTGTTTATATACGCAATTATAAAAATAATGCAAGAGGATCATATAAGCCTAAAGACGGCCAGTATCTTGAGCAATTTGCCGATGCTGTAAAAGCCATTGCCCGGGTTGAAAACTTTGAGGTGGTAGACCTGTATCACAAAGGTAGTTTGTCGGTCAAACATGCTGTTAAGTTTAAAAGGGTGAGAGATACAGTTACGCATCAGTACAAAAACTTCAAGTACCCTGCTTATACTACCTTGCCATTTAATGCCGAAAAAGATGATTATCCATACCCGTTAGAAGCTGTTGATGTTACATACGATGGTTTGCATCCGGCCGATAAAGGGAATAAGATTATTGCAGAAATGTTGGTTAAAGTAATGAGAAAAGAAAAGTAGCTTATTAAGCTGCCTTTAAGCTATAATCAGTTATTATCCATAGCTCAAAGGCAGTATAAGTTAGGCCGGAACTCCGATGCCAATTTCCATCAGTAAGTCAACGGCTTCGTTAATACTTCTAACACCCTCCACGCTAATACGAAGTGTATTTTTAACCTCTTTCATGTTAACACGGCGTGGGTTGTTTTTTACAAACTGCAATACCTGCATAAACGCCACCGACTCAAAATATGCCGATTGCTGATTAGTTAAAAAGTAGCCACGCAATACATTCTTTTTAAGCGATATTTTTTCGAAGCCAATAGCCTTGCCCAGCCATTGCAGGCGTATGGTATTAAATAAATCAGTAACCTGAGGCGGGATAGGCCCAAAGCGGTCAGCCAGTTGTTTTTCAAAGGCCATGAGTTGGGTTTCATTTTCCAGCTTTGAAATTTCGGTGTAAAGGTTGTAGCGCTCAGTTAAACTGGTTACATACTCATCAGGTATGAGTATTTCCATGTCTGTGTCTATCTGTGTGAAAGTGATAAACGGCCTTGGCTTATCATCTTTAAACACTTCTTTAAATTCTTCGTCCTTCAGCTCCTGAATAGCTTCGTCCAGTATCTTGTGGTACATTTCAAAGCCAATTTCGGCAATAAAGCCGCTTTGCTCAGCACCCAAAAGATTACCGCTGCCGCGTATGTCTAAATCGCGCATAGCTACGTTAAAACCGCTACCTAATTCACTAAATTCCTCAATAGCGCTTAGTCGTTTGCGAGCTTCAGGTGTAAGGGTTGATAACGGCGGACTTAGTAAGTAACAAAATGCCTTTTTATTGCTCCGGCCAACGCGTCCACGCATTTGGTGCAAATCGCTCAGGCCAAACATATGAGCATGATTAATTATAATGGTGTTGGCGTTGGGTATATCCAAACCTGCCTCAATAATGGTAGTGGCCACCAGTACATCATACTCATGGTTTACAAATTTCAACATTACATCTTCCAGATCGTCGCCTTCTAACTGGCCATGAGCCACACCAATGCGGGCTTTAGGTACCAGTTTACGTATCATACCACCAAGCTGCATCAAATCGGCTACACGGTTGTGGATAAAGAAAATTTGTCCGCCACGGTCAATTTCAAATTCAACGGCTTCTTTAATCAGCTTATCGTTAAATACATGCAGCTCGGTTACTACCGGCTGGCGGTTTGGCGGTGGTGTAGATATAATAGACAAATCGCGCGCACCCATCAACGAAAAGTGCAGCGTACGCGGAATAGGTGTTGCCGTAAGCGTTAGGGTATCAACATCGGCCCGCATGGCTTTCAGTTTCTCTTTGGTGGCTACACCAAACTTCTGCTCCTCGTCAATAATCATGAGGCCGAGGTCTTTAAACTTCACATCCTTGCTCACCAAACGATGGGTGCCTATAATAATGTCAACCTTGCCTTCTTGCAATTTGGTCAAGGTATCCTTGATCTGCTTATTAGATTTAAAGCGGTTTACATAATCAATGTTGCAAGGGAAGCCTTTTAATCTGTCAGAGAACGTTTTAAAGTGTTGTGCAGCTAAAATTGTTGTGGGCACCAGTACGGCTACCTGTTTGCTATCAGCAACTGCTTTAAAGGCAGCGCGTATGGCAACTTCGGTTTTACCGAAACCTACGTCGCCACATATCAGCCTATCCATAGGGTGGGGGGCTTCCATGTCACGCTTAAAGTCGGCAGTAGCTTTTTCCTGATCGGGGGTATCTTCGTAAATAAAGCTGGCCTCCAGTTCAGTTTGCAGATAGCTATCGGGCGCAAATGCATTACCTTCTTTAGTTTTACGTATAGCGTAAAGCTTAATGAGATCGCGCGCTATGTCTTTAACTTTTTTTTTTGTGGTTTTTTTTAACCGTTCCCAGGTATCGGTGCCCAGTTTGTTCATTTTAGGCACTGCACCCTCTTTGCCGCTAAACTTAGATATGCGGTTAAGCGAGTTAATGTTTACATAAAGCAAATCATTATCGGCATAAATAAGGCGAATCATCTCCTGCATTTTGCCGTTAACATCCACTTTTTCGAGGCCCGCATACTTGCCAACGCCATGATCTATATGGGTAATGTAATCTCCTGGCTTTAGTTCGCGTAGCTCTTTAAGTGTAATGGCCTGCGTACGCTGGTAACCTTTGCGAAGCTTATATTTATAATAGCGGTCAAATATTTGGTGGTCGGTATAGCAAGCCAATTTTTGTTCACGGTCAATAAAGCCTTCACGTATAGATACATGAACCGGCGTAAACTTTACCGTTTTATCCAAATCCTCAAAAATAGCATACAGCCGTTCAACCTGCTTGGTCGAATCGGTGAAAATTAAATTTTCAATACGCTCGGCATCATTGTTTTTGATGTTATGAATGAGCAGTTGAAAATCTTTGTTAAATGATGGCTGTGGCCTAACATCAAAGTTGATGCTGTGCGTAGCATCATAAAAGAATTGCTTGCCAAATTCAATAACAGCAAAATCATGCAGCTGGTCTGCTATGAGTTTTTCATCGGTAAAAGCAAACTTAGGGTCAATCCAGTCAGGGTTTTGGTTTTTCTCGTCGGCAGAGAGCGCTTTCCAAAGCTGGGTGGCCTTTTTGTGGCCCTCTTTGATAATATCCAGCGTAAACTGAACATCTTTTATCCAAACTTGTGTGTCGCGCTCAACATATTCCAAAATTGAAATATTGTTTTCGGTTAAAAACTTCGACTGCACATTTGGAACAATGGTAATAGCTTTTACCCTTTCAGATGATAGCTGGCTCTCAATTTCAAAAGTGCGGATTGACTCCACATAATCTCCAAAAAATTCAACCCGGTAAGGTAAATCATGCGAAAAGGAGAAGATATCAACTATACCACCTCGTATAGAGAATTGACCCGGCTCGTATACAAAATCAACCCGTTCAAAATCATACTCAATTAAAAACTCGTTAATGAAATCAATGCTCAGTTTATTTTCAACTGCAATCTCAAGCGTGTTTTTTTCGAGCGATGAGCGGTCAATGACCTTTTCTGCAACAGCTTCGGGGTAGGTAACAATAATTTGTCCGTATTCTTTGGAGTGGTTTAACTCATTCAATACCTCTGCACGCGCTAAAACATTGCTGCTATCGGGCTGGGTAAATTCAAACGGTTTGCGGTATGATGACGGGAAAAGGAGTACTTCTTTACCGGTAAGATTTTCCAGATCTGCCTGAAAGTAGCTGGCCTCTTCACGGTCGGGTAATATAAATAGCTGGTGCTTATGCAGTAAAAAGTACAATGCCACAGCAATTGTAGCATCACTTGACCCTACAAGGCCGCGTAGCTGAACCCTCGGATTTTTAGAACTGTTAATGGCCTGGGCCAGTTCTTTCACCCTGTCATCGGCTTTATATCTATCTAAAATGTCGCGAATATTCAAAACAATGCAAATGTAATCAAAAAAGATGCCGCTGTGATAAGCATACTTGTCAGCAAAATGTTTAAATAAAATACAATGCGCCCACCTTGCTTAAAATTGACACAGTGAAGTTGATCAATGATTTAAATACTGCCAAACTTTAATAAACAAAATAGCTACTTTTGCGGCTATTATAAAAAACGATTGATCATGAGCACTACAAAGGGACCCATATCGCAGTTTATCGAGAAAAACTACCTGCACTTTAACGCTGCCGCTTTAGTTGATGCAGCCAAAGGTTACGAAACCCACCTGCTGGAAGGCGGTAAAATGATGGTAACACTGGCCGGTGCTATGAGTACCGCCGAACTGGGTATTTCGCTGGCCGAGATGATTCGCCAGGGTAAAATTGATATAATTAGCTGTACAGGTGCCAACCTTGAAGAAGACATTATGAACCTGGTGGCGCACTCGCACTACAAACGTGTGCCTAACTACCGCGATTTGAGCCCGCAGGATGAGTGGGATTTATTAGAGAATCACTACAATCGTGTTACTGATACTTGTATACCTGAGGAGGAAGCTTTCCGCCGTTTACAAAAGCACATCCATAAAATATGGAAAGATGCTGACGATGCTGGTGAGCGTTATTTTCCACATGAGTACATGTACAAAATATTGTTGAGCGGTGAGCTGGAGCAGTATTACGAAATTGACCCGAAAAATTCGTGGATGCTGGCTGCTGCCGAAAAAAACCTGCCAATTGTGGTACCAGGTTGGGAAGACTCAACCATGGGTAACATCTTTGCTTCATATGTTATAAAAAACGAAATTAAAGCCACCACCATGAAAAGCGGTATTGAATACATGGCTTGGCTGGCCGATTGGTATGTAAAAAATTCAGAAGGTAAGGGCTTAGGATTTTTCCAAATTGGTGGCGGTATTGCCGGTGATTTCCCTATCTGTGTGGTGCCAATGCTATACCAGGATATGGAGATGGAGAACATTCCGTTCTGGAGCTATTTCTGCCAGATTTCTGACTCAACCACTTCATACGGTTCGTACTCAGGTGCTGTGCCTAATGAAAAAATTACCTGGGGTAAACTTGATGTAAACACGCCAAAATTTATTGTTGAGAGTGACGCTACTATAGTTGCTCCTTTGATTTTTGCTTGGTTGTTAAATCAATAAGCTTATTTAAAAGTATAATTTACATTGCTGCATTTTAGCAACGGGGTTCCTTGTAACGAGGAACCCCGTCTGTTTTAATAAAAATGTAATGCTGTAACAAATTATAAGCTGGCATTTTCAATTTTGGAAGGGTCTAAATAGGCGAAAAATTATTTACATTAAACGAAAATGTGCTGTTTTAAGCCATTTAAGCACTTTTTTTAATTTGTTTAGAACGATTATAAATTAGAAACAAGTGTCACTAATTTGTCAGCCATAGTTTATAAAATTTTACTTTTGTGGACTGAAATTTTGAGGATAGTTACGCCTTTTCAGTAAACGTTTATCATAAACATAAAACTTATCTTAGTATAAATACGCTTTATGAGGAATATCTCATTACTTTTTAAACAGTTTTCAAGGTCGGTTTTACTTATTGCAGGCTTAACTGCATTGAGTTTTGCTGCCCACGCCCAAGGCGATAAAGCCAAGGGTGAAGCTTTGTACAAGGCCAAGTGTACAGCCTGTCACAAATTAGACCAGCGCTCTACCGGTCCGGCTCTTGGCCCTATCATGACCTCAGAAACTGATGACAAGTGGTTAACCAAATGGATTCAGAACAATCAGGCTCTAATAGCTGCTAAAGATCCTAAAGCTCTTAAGGTTTATAACGAGTACAACCAGGCTGGTATGACCGTGTTTACCGAGCTAAGCGACGGTGATGTGGCCAACATTATTACTTACGTTCGTGAAGAATGGAAAGTAATGCAAGAGAAACCAAAAGGTGGTGCTGCCACCGGGGAGGTTGCTGATAGCGGTCCGAGCAGTTCAATGGTATTTGCCTTAATCGGTATCATCATCGTAGCTTTCATCGTAATTCTGGTTTTAAATCGTGCTATTGGTACGCTAGAGCGTTTATTGCTTAACCGCAAAGATTTGCTTCCGGCTGAGGAAGTAACTGATGTTGTTGCAGTTGACCGTTTTGCTACCTTCAGAAGGTTGATTAAAAATAAAAAGCTTGTATTTTTTGTGGTATTGGCCGGTGTAGTTGCTTTTGGTAGCTGGAACTGGGTAACCATGTGGAACACAGGTGTACAGCAAGGATATCAGCCCGTGCAGCCAATTGCTTACTCGCATGAATTGCACGCCGGTGTAATGAAAATCAACTGTCAGTACTGTCATGGTGGTGCTTACAAAAGTAAGAATGCAACCATCCCGTCTCTTAACGTATGTATGAACTGTCATAAGGTGGTTAAAACCGAATCCCCTGAAATCCAGAAAATTTATACTGCATTGGGTTACGATCCGGGTACTCAGAAGTACGATACTACCAAGGCTCGTCCTATTCAATGGGTACGTATACATAACCTGCCAGACCTGGCTTATTTCAACCACTCACAGCACGTAAAAGTTGCTGGCTTAGAGTGTCAAAACTGTCACGGTCCAATCCAAACCATGAAAGAGGTTTATCAGTACTCACCGCTTACCATGAAATGGTGTATCCAGTGTCACAAACGCACTAACATCAATGGCTTAGGCAACGCTTACTATGATAACATGCTTGAAGTTCATGAGAAGCTGAAAAAAGGCGAGAAAGTGACAGCAGCCATGATGGGCGGTTTAGAGTGTGCTAAATGCCACTATTAATAAATTAAGAAACTTAGCAATTTACAGTTTATATAGCTTAAATGGAAAGCAATAAAAAATACTGGAAAGGTTTAGAGGAGCTGAACAACACACCAGAGTTTGTTGAATTAAACAAGCACGAGTTTGCTGAGCCTGTGCCAATTGAGGAAGTGCTGAGCGGTACCGGTTTAACTGGCAAAACCCCACGCCGTAATTTCCTTAAATCGGTTGGTTTTGGTATTGGCGCGGTGTCATTGGCAGCTTGTCAAAGAGCCCCTGTACATAAATCAATTCCTTACTTAATTAAACCTGAAGAGGTAACTCCGGGTGTGGCCAACTTCTACGTATCAAGTTTTGAAGGTCAGGCTATACTGGTAAAAACCCGCGAAGGTCGTCCTATTAAAATTGAAGGTAACCCTGGCGACTTATTTGGTCAGGGTGGTATTAGTTCACAGGCACAAGCTTCATTGCTTGGTTTGTATGATACCAGCCGTCTTAAAGGCCCTATGCAAGATGGCGGCGATACTGGATGGAATCCGTTAGATAGTTTTGTAAAAGCCGAACTTGCTGCCATTAAAGCAAGCGGTAAACAAATAAGGTTAGTAACTAACAGTATCAACAGCCCATCTACCTTAGGTGTAATTGCTGCTTTTGCTGCCGAGTACCCTACAACCAAGCACGTTACTTATGATGCGGTATCATATACCGGTATCATTCAAGCTAACCAAAACAGCTTTGGTAAAGCAGTTTTACCTCACTACCGTTTTGATAAAGCTGATATAATAGTAAGCTTTGGTGCTGATTTCCTGGGTTCATGGATTTCGCATTCTGAATTTACCCGCCAGTATGTTACTAAACGTAATGAGGCTGCTGTAAAAAGCGGTAAAATGTCTCGTCACATACAGTTTGAGTCGGGCATGAGCTTAACCGGTAGTAATGCCGACGTTCGTATTCCTATTAAAGTTTCGCAAGAAGGTTTAGCCCTTGTTAACCTTTACAATGAAATTACTGGTACTACTTTACCTGGTTCTAAAAAATTAGGTAACAACATTGCAGATAATGCTATCATGCTTGCTGCAAAACAACTTGCTGCCGCTAAAGGCCGTGCTGTAGTAGTTTCGGGTAGTAATGATGTTGCTGTTCAAATTCTGGTAAATGCCATAAACTCAGCTTTAGGCAGTTACGGAAATACAATTGACTTAGATAACCCTTCATACCAATACAAAGGTAACGACGCTGATTTGGTTGCTTTGGTTGAAGAAATGAAACGTGGTGACGTAGGCGCCGTATTCTTCCTGGATGCAAACCCGGTTTATAACTATTATCAGAGCAGCGCGTTTGCTGATGCCTTGAAAAAAGTTCGTTTAAGGGTTTCTTTCGCTCCTTACAATGATGAAACTGCAGCTGCTTGTAACATTGTAGCGCCAACTCATCATTTCCTTGAATCATGGGGTGACGAGAACGCTGTTGAAGGATTCTACACTTTAATACAACCAACTATTAACCCTGTATACGATACCCGTAAAGCTGAACAAAGCTTATTGGTATGGAGTAACAATGCGGTTAAAGATTACTATACGTTTGTACGTAATACCTGGAACAACGGAATTTTGGCCAAAGGCGGTTTAGCCGGTCAAAATGGTTGGGATACCTTATTACAAAACGGATTTATAAAAGTTGCTGAAAAACCTGCAACCCCTGTTACCTTCAGCCGCGACCTTAATGCTGTTGCCCAAACCATACTTGCTCAAGGCAACAAGCTAACTGGTGGTGAAGGTAAACTTGAGTTACAGGTTTACGAAAACACCAGCGTAGGTGACGGTAAATATGCCAACAACCCATGGTTACAGGAATTGCCTGAGGCAGTTTCAAAAGTTACCTGGGATAACTTTGCTGCCATAGCTCCTAAAACAGCTGAAGAGCTGAAGTTAGAAGAAGGTGATTTAATTAAAATTACTGCTAATGGTTACAGCACTGAGCTTCCTGTGTTATTGCAACCAGGCCAGGCGCAAGGTACCGTTTCTGTAGCTTTAGGTTACGGCCGTACTAAAGCAGGTAAAGTAGGTGATGGTGTTGGTAAAAATGCTTACCCATTCCTTGTATTAACCAACGGAACTTTCCAGGGAAATGCTGTTGCTACTATCGAAGCTTTAGGTGGAGATAAGGTTGTTCTTGCGCAAACTCAAACTCATGGTTCATATGAAGGCCGTGACATCATCCGCGAGACTACTCTGCAGGAATACCTGAAAAAATCTGAAGAGAAAGAACATGGTCATGGCGAGCATGAGAAAAAGCAAACCTATGATTTATGGGAAGCTTACGATCGTCCGCAGTATGACTGGGTTATGGCTATTGACCTTAACGCATGTACCGGTTGCGGCGCATGTGTGGTAGCATGTAACGTTGAAAATAATATACCTGTTGTAGGTCGTGACGAGGTTCGCCGCCGTCGTGAAATGCACTGGATACGTATTGACCGTTACTATAGCTTTGACGAGAAAGGCAAAACAGTTACAGAAGAGAAAGAGATTGATAAACTGGAAGATTTAGACCATGTATCGGTTACTTACCAGCCAATGCTTTGTCAGCACTGTGATCACGCTCCTTGCGAAACTGTATGTCCGGTTTTGGCAACCACTCACTCAAGTGAAGGTTTAAACCAAATGACGTACAACCGTTGTGTGGGTACACGTTATTGCGCTAACAACTGTCCGTATAAAGTTCGCCGTTTCAACTGGTTTAACTACTGGAACGATTCACGCTTTGAGAACTACCTGCAAAATGATTACACTGAGCTGGTACTTAACCCTGATGTAACTACCCGTTTCCGTGGTGTTATGGAGAAATGCTCAATGTGTGTTCAACGTATACAAGCTGGTAAATTAAACGCCAAATTGCAGAAACGCTCTTTGAACGATGGTGATATTAAAATGGCATGTCAGCAAACCTGTTCAGCCAATGCAATCATCTTTGGTAACAAAAACGATCCTAATTCAGAGGTTTCAAAAGCGCTTAAGAGCGACCGTACTTACTACGTACTTGAAGAACTTAACGTGCAACCGGGTATAGGTTACCAAACCAAAGTAAGAAACAGACTGACAACAGAGGCTTAAACTTAAAATACGAGATATTAATACACTATGGCATCTCACAGTGAATCAATAATCAGGGAACCGTTAATTACGGGCAAGAACATAACCTATGCCCAAATTACTAACGAGGTTTTAGCCCCTGTAGAAAATAAACCTAACATGGCTTGGTGGATAGGCTTTGTTCTCTCTGTAATAGGAGCGAGCATCTGGTTATTCTCTATCAGCTGGACTTTTTGGTACGGTATAGGAGAGTGGGGTTTGAATAAAACCGTAGGCTGGGCATGGGACATCACCGGTTTCGTGTGGTGGGTAGGTATCGGTCACGCAGGTACGCTTATATCTGCGGTACTATTAATCTTCCGTCAAAACTGGCGTAACTCAATTAACCGTTCTGCCGAGGCAATGACCATTTTTGCGGTAATCTGTGCGGCTACTTACATCTTCGGTCACATGGGTCGTGTATGGTTAGCGTATTGGACCTTACCACTTCCCAACCAATTTGGTTCGTTATGGGTAAACTGGAACTCAGCGTTGATGATGGACGTGTTTGCAATTTCAACATACTTCTCTGTATCATTAGTATTCTGGTACACTGGTTTGTTACCTGACATTGCATCAATCCGCGACCGTGCAACCGGTTTACGTCGCCGCATCTATTCAATCATGTCATTCGGTTGGACAGGCTCGGTTAAAACATGGCAACGTTTTGAAACCGTATCGTTAATTCTTGCAGGTATATCAACTCCACTGGTACTTTCGGTACACACCATTGTATCTTTTGACTTTGCAACCTCATTAGAACCAGGATGGCACACCACCATTTTCCCTCCGTACTTCGTTGCGGGTGCAATTTTCTCAGGTTTTGCCATGGTGCAAACGTTATTGTTAATTGCACGTAAGGTATTAGGCTTAGAGAACTACATCACCATGTTCCACATCGAATCAATGAACAAAATTATTTTGTTAACTGGTTCGGTAGTAGGTGTGGCTTATATCACTGAGTTCTTCATTGCATGGTACTCAGGTGTTGAATACGAGCAATACGCGTTCATCAACCGTTCAACCGGTCCGTACTGGTGGGCTTACTGGAGCATGATGACTTGTAACGTTATTACTCCACAGTTATTCTGGTTCAAAAAAATCCGTATCAATATTCCATTGTCTTGGATTCTTTCAATCATTGTAAACATTGGTATGTGGTTTGAGCGTTTCGTAATTATCGTAACCTCACTTCACCGCGACTTTTTACCATCAAGCTGGGTAATGTTCTATCCAACCTGGACAGACGTAGGTATCTTCGTTGGTTCAATAGGTTTCTTCTTTGTAATGTTCCTTTTATTCTTACGTGTACTTCCATCAGTAGCTATGGCCGAGGTGAAATTACTAGTGAAAACTTCAAGTGAGCAGGCTAAAAAGAAATTGATTGACGAAGGTCATCTTGACCCAACTCATGTTGACGACTACGTTAAAGCATTAGAAAAGTACGACAGTGTTGATTTAACTCAATACCATAAAGCATAATCATGAGCAGCACTAAATTTATATTAGGTTGTTTTGAGGATCCGGACCTAATGATGGACGGCATCACCAAACTACAAAAGAACAGCATCCCGATTTATGATGTTTATACGCCAATGCCTATTCACGGTATTGAAGCTAAATTGGGCGTTAAAGAATCACGTTTAGGTTACGCAGCATTTTGCTTTGGCTGCCTGGGTGCTACAGTTGTATTCAGTATTGTTTACTACACGCTTGTACACGACTGGCCAATGAACATAGGCGGTAAGCCACATTTTGCAATGCCAGATTTTGTTCCATTTACTTTTGAGTGGACTATCCTGTTCACTGCATTTGGTATGGTGGCAACATTCTTCGCAGCTACACACCTTTTCCCTGGCCGTGCTCCACGTGTAATGGATTTGCGCGCTACCGATGACCGGTTTGTAATTGCAGTAGATGCAAAAGGAAACATCCCGCATGATGATATAACCCGTTTGCTTGAAGAAGCGGGTGCAGTTGAAGTAAAGCACAATAAGAGAAAGTATGTTAGCTATGATGAATAAGATCAGAATATTCGGCGCAACCATGATCGCTTTTGCTGCTGTTGCGGTAACATCATCATGCCACGATAAAAGAAGCACCGGTTGGGAGTACGCTCCTAACATGTACGAGAAAATTGCGTACGATCCGGATCAAAAAAACCCGAATTTTAAAGACGGTAAAACAGCACAGGTTCCACCTGCTGGCACAACGCCAATCGGTTTTACTCGCTTTGACTACCCTAATACCCGTGCCGGTTATGATCAGGCCAGTTTAGAGGTTAAAAATATAATTGCCCAAACGCAGTCAAACTTTGCCGAAGGTAAATTATTGTATGAACATTATTGCTCGCCTTGCCACGGCGAACAGGGACAAGGTGACGGCGAAGTAACCAAACACGGTTATCCACCTCCGCCATCTTACTCAAAAGGTCAATCATCACGCGGTGGCGCTATGAAAGATCTTACAGATGGTAAAATATATCATACCATTACTTACGGTGTAAATGCTATGGGTTCATATGCATCACAGTTAGCTCCTGAAGAGCGCTGGAAAATAGTAATGTATGTTCACAAATTGCAAACCTTATAATTTAAAAAGCTGAATGGGCACTCATCATCCACATAGTTTTGACGAACGTTTTGAATTTGCCGGCAAAGCCAAAACATTTAGCCTGGTGGCTATTGTAATTGGTGTGCTGGGCATAGTGTACGGTTTTGCAATCGATACTCATGGCCATCATGCAGTACGTACATTCTCAAACCTGTTGCTTATGAGCTACTATTTTGTAGGCGTTTGCGTTGCAGGTGTATTTTTCCTGGCTTATCAGTATATGGCGCAAGCAGGCTGGTCTGTTGGTTTATTGCGTATACCGCAGGCTTTTGCCCGTGTGTTAGGCGTAGGTGTTGTACTATTACTTATTGTAGTAGGTGCAGGCTTGTTTTTAACCCATAAAGAAAGCCATGAAGGCCACGAAGTAATGGCTCCTTATCTTTACTCGCACTGGGCAACTGACGGCCTTACTACCGAAGGCAGCCCTATTTATGATGCTATCATAGCAGGTAAATCGGCCTTCCTTAATAAGCCGTTCTTTTACGGAAGCTTAGCGGTAATGTTATTATTATATACCTGGTTCGGTAAGTTGTTAGTTGATTATTCAAACAGCGAAGACAGCTTAGGCGGTATGCTTAACTACAACAAAAGCTTTAAGATGTCAGCCATCTTCCTTGTTATCTTTGGCTTCACATTCCCTATCTATTCGTTTGGTACCATCATGTCTTTAGAGGCTCACTGGTTCTCAACAATGTTTGGTTGGTATAATCTTGCCGCTGCGCACGTTACTGGTTTAGCTGCCATTGCATTAACGTTATCTATCCTTAAAGAGAACGGTTACTTCTCATGGGTTAATGAAAACCACATGCATGATTTGGGTAAGCTTATCTTTGGTTTCTCAATATTCTGGACCTATGTATGGTTTGCGCAATTCTTCCTTACCTGGTATGCTAACATGCCTGAGGAAAGTGTTTACTTTTACAAACGCTGGGAGCCTGAGTACAAATGGTGGTTTTGGTTAAACATTGTTTTAAACTTCTGTGCGCCATTATTCCTGTTGATGAAAAATGATAACAAACGCTCATTCACTCGTATGAAAATTGTAGCTATTGTAATCATCATTGGTCACTGGTTAGATTATTACCTGATGATTATGCCAGGTACTATGGAGCAGCACAGAGAGTTTGGTTTAACTGAAGTTACTACTTTTGTTGGGTTTGTTGGTCTTTTCTCTTTCGTGATGCTCAGCGCTTTAAGCAAATTTGAGTCATTGGTGCCTAAAAAACACCCGTTCCTGGAAGAGAGCCTTCACCACCACATTTAATATTTTGCTAACTTTGTAACACATTTTAGAATATCAAACCACTGATACAAATGGCATTTAAGCATCTGATAAATTATAAAAAGTTCTTATCGCTGTCGGCTATGCTCCTGTTACTGGGTACCAACCTGGTAATGGCGCAGGCAGCCAGCTCAAACTCTACTGCTACCGATACAGGTAACACATCGGCTCAAACAGCCGGTATGTGGACGTCAGTAGGTTACTATACCTTGTTGTTTGTGGTTATCTGTATAGCCGTGGCAATCATTGGCAAAATATTTAAAGTGTACGACCTTACCTTACAAATGCAAGGTAAAAAGGGAGTTAACTGGAATAACGTGATGGCAACCTGCTTTATCATATTCCTTGGTGCGGGCTTAATAGGAGTGTACTACTCTTTCAGCGTACAAGGAAGTATGATTATAGGTGATGCTGTATCGGTACACGGTAAAACCCTTGACTCAATGTTTTGGACCACATTCGGTATTACTTTCGTAGTGTTCCTTATCACTCAGATATTGCTGTTTGGTTTTGTGTTTAAATACAAAGGTTCTGACAAACGTAAAGCTTACTACTATCCTCACAACAATACCATCGAAAAAATATGGACTGTTGCTCCTGCTATCGTTTTAACAGTGTTGGTAGTATTCGGTTTCCTTACCTGGAGAAAGATAACTAATACAGTTGATGCTAAAGGCGAGCCTGCTTCGTTAAATATTGATGTTACCGGTCACCAATTTGCGTGGGAATTGCGTTACCCTGGTGCCGACGGTAAATTAGGTAAGAAAAACTACAAATTGGTAAACGGTACCAACAAGCTTGGTGTAAGCTATGATGATAAAAACAGCTTTGATGATTTACAGGCCGATACTTTGGTTATACCTGTAAATAAATCAGTTCGTTTAAACATACTTGCACAAGACGTTATACATAGTGTGTATATGCCTAATTTCCGTGTACAAATCAATGCCGTACCCGGATTGCCAACCTACTTTAAATTTACGCCAACTGCAACTACTGCGGAGATGCGCAATAAGTTAGATCAACCTGATTTTAACTATCACCTGTATTGCAACAAGATATGCGGTGGAAGCCATTACAACATGCAAAAGCTTGTACTTGTGGTTACCGAAGCCGAATATCAGCAATGGTTGTCACAACAAAAGCCTTATTTAACCGATCAGTTAAAGAAAGAGCTTAAGCTTGCTGAAAACCCGCTTTACAAGCAAACCGTATTACAAACCAGATTAGCGTCAATTAATTAATCAAGATATATCGATTATGTCAACATTATCAGTTCACGATCACGGCGTAGCACATCATGATCACGATCACGAACATCACCATAATGAATCTTTCTGGACGAAGTACATCTTCAGCCAGGACCACAAAATGATAGCACGCCAGTTTTTAATAACTGGTATTGTGATGGCGGTTATAGCCATGATTTTGTCTATCCTTTTCCGTATTCAGCTGGCGTATCCTGAAAAGTCATTTCCTTTAATGGAAACTTTATTAGGTCGTTTTGCACCGGGCGGTCGTTTAGATACTAACTTTTACCTTTCGCTGGTAACTATACACGGTACCATCATGGTATTTTTCGTGTTAACTGCAGGCTTGAGCGGTACATTCAGTAACTTGCTTATTCCTTATCAGTTAGGTGCCCGTGATATGGCATCTCCATTCATGAACATGCTTTCTTACTGGTTATTCTTTGTAGCCAGTGTGATTATGATGGCTTCATTCTTTGTTGAAAAGGGACCTGCTGGTCCGGGTTGGACTATTTATCCGCCACTTTCAGCTTTACCAAAAGCAATGCCCGGCTCAGGTATGGGTATGACCTTATGGTTAATAAGTATGACATTGTTTGTTGCCTCCCAGTTAATGGGTGGTATCAACTATGTAAGTACCATTTTAAACATGCGCACCAAAGGTATGGACTTGTGGAAAATGCCGTTGACTATCTGGGCATTCTTCCTTACTGCTATCTTAGGTATTCTTGCGTTCCCTGTGTTGGTTGCTGGTGTTGTTCTTTTAATATTTGACCGCAGCTTTGGTACAAGCTTTTACTTATCTGATATCGTTATCCAAGGTCAGGTTATGCCTATGGAAGGTGGTAGCCCAATCCTGTTCCAGCACTTATTCTGGTTCCTGGGTCACCCTGAGGTGTACATTGTAATTATGCCTGCTTTAGGTATATCTTCAGAAGTTATTGCTACTAATTCACGTAAACCAATCTTTGGTTACCATGCAATGGTTTACTCGTTAATTGGTATCACTGTATTATCGTTCATTGTATGGGGTCACCACATGTTTGTTACGGGTATGAATCCGTTCCTTGGCGGTGTGTTCATGATCACTACCTTGATTATTGCGGTACCATCGGCAGTAAAAACATTTAACTACCTGGCAACGCTTTGGAGAGGTAATATACAGTTCACTCCAGCAATGTTGTTTGCTATTGGTTTAGTGTCTTTCTTTATCTCTGGTGGTATTACCGGTATTTTCTTAGGTAACGCTGCGTTAGACATTAACTTGCATGATACTTATTTTGTTGTGGCTCACTTCCACCTGGTAATGGGTTCTGCAGCTATATTTGGTATGTTGGCGGGTGTTTACCACTGGTTTCCTAAAATGTTTGGCCGTATGATGGACGAAAAATTAGGATACCTGCACTTCTGGTTAACTTTCATCGGTGCTTACCTTGTGTTCTTCCCAATGCACTTTATGGGTCTTGACGGTGTTCCACGTCGTTACTACTCGTTCACTGAAATTGAGTCGTTGAAACAATGGGTATCGGTTAATACCTTTATTACCTGGGCAGCTATATTTGCCGCTTTAGCACAGGTTGCTTTCTTGTTCAACTTTTTCTATTCTATATTCTTTGGTAAAAAAGCCCCTCAGAATCCATGGAACTCTACTACCCTTGAGTGGACTACCCCGGTTGAACACATTCATGGTAACTGGCCTGGTGAAATACCAACTGTATACCGTTGGCCTTATGATTACAGCAAGCCTGGTCATGATGAAGATTTCATTCCTCAAACCGTGTCTTTCTCTCAAACATTGAGCTCGAACTTGCCGCACGATTTTGAAGACCATGCATCTCATGATAACCATGAATGGGTAAATACCCAAAAATCAAACGAGGAAGTAAAGTAATTCCTTACTGATCATATGATTTAGGGTATCTGTACCGGGAAGTATCCCTTAACAGATACCCTAATTTTTTAACAGCGTAAATGAGTAGAGCAACAAACAGAAAACGATTTAGAAGCGCCAGCCTTGTTACTATTGTTTTGCTTTTTGCCGTTATTTTAGCCGGAGGTATTGTACGCAGTTCTGGTTCGGGTATGGGTTGCCCTGATTGGCCTAAATGTTTTGGCCGCTATATTCCACCCACCCATGTAAGCGAATTGCCCGCCAACTACAAAGAAACCTATGTAGCCAAGCGGGAGGCAAAAAATCAGCGTTTTGCCAAAATGCTCGATAAGTTTGGCAACAAAGATTTAGCTCAGCGTATACGTGAAGATAAATCAATACTTGTACCTGAAGAATTTAATGCGGCACGTACCTGGACTGAGTATGTAAACAGGCTGGTAGGTGTTTTGTCAGGAATAGGCTTATTATTGGTTGCCGTATTTTCATTTAGTTACAGTAATGAAAACAAGTGGATTCCGGCACTTAGTGTGCTAAACATATTCTTGGTTGGTTATCAGGCTTGGTTAGGCTCTATAGTGGTTTCAACGAATTTAGTTGATTGGATTGTAACCGTACATATGCTTTTAGCACTGGTTATACTTGCTGTTACCATTTATGCCTATCACCTCGCCAAAGTACAAGGCAAGCCTATGTTGAACACAAAACCATTAACAAAAGTTATTGCAGCGCTGGCAATTATACTAAGCGTTATACAAATTACTTATGGAACGGAGGTGAGAGAGAAAGTAGATGAAGTAGCCGACCGTTTTCAGGATACAAACCGCGACCAGTGGGTGGCAAAGGTTGGCCAAACATTTAACATGCATCGTGATCTTGCTTTAGCTGTTGTAGTGCTTAACGTACTGCTTTATGCGCTGGTAAGACGCACTTTCAGCCGGCATTCGGTTCAGCAGCAAATGATGAGTCTTGTATTCCTGATTATAGTGTTGCAGATAGGAGCTGGTATTGCGCTTTCTTACTGGGGTCTACCTCCGGTAGCACAGGCATCGCACATACTGCTGGCCAGTTTAATTTTTGGAGCGCAATTTTATTTGATGTTGAATTTGAGCAGATCAGCTAATTATACGGAGGTGAGCAGATGATTTGGAAAGATTTGATTAAGCTGGTTAAGCTAAGACTTACTTTCCTGGTAGTGTTCTCGGCCTCTATATCTTACCTCATAGGAAGCCAGGTGCCATTTAAAGATAACCCCCTTGGCGTTATCAACTGGATTAACTGGGCCAAACTAATAATAGGTGGATTTTTAATTACTGGCGCTGCTAACGGCTTTAATGAGATCATCGAAAAAGATTTGGATCGCCTTATGTCTCGCACATCTGACCGCCCATTACCATCCGGACGTATGACCAACGGACAGGCGCTTGTGCTCAGTTTGCTTATGGGGATATTCGGTACCTATCTGCTGGGTAGCTTAAATTTACTTACCGGGTTTTTATCGGTTTTTGCAATTATATTATATGCATTTGCCTATACACCTTTAAAGCAAAAGTCGCCTATATCGGTATTTGTTGGCGCCATTCCAGGCGCATTGCCACCGCTTATTGGTTACGTTGCTGCTCACCCTAAAATTGATCAAATTGCACTTATAGTTTTTGGTATACAGTTTATATGGCAGTTTCCTCATTTTTGGGCAATTGCTTGGGTTTTAGATGATGACTACAAATTGGCGGGCTTCCGGTTATTACCTACCGGTCACCGCGACAGGTTTAGTGCTATAATAACTTTTGTGTTCACCTTGGTTCTGGTGCCAGTAAGTTTGCTACCTACGATATATGGTTATGGTGGCTATTTTGTAGGTGGCGTCTCTTTGATTTTTAGTATTATATTTTTATACCAGGCATTCAACCTCATGCGCAAGCTTGACATAAAAGCTGCAAAGCAGTTAATGTTTGGTTCTTTTTTATACCTGCCGGTTGTGCAGTTGATGTTTTTGTTTGATTTTATAGGGAAGTAGTAAAGATGATGGCTCAGTTTCAGCAAGACAAAGGAAAATTAGACTTAACCCCCAAGAGATTTAACATGTGGCTGTTTTTGTTCACATCGTTTATGTTTTTTGCGGCGTTAACCAGCGGATTTATTGTTTACATAGGTGGTAAAGGGCACGGTTTAAATATCAAGATGCCGGCTGCTTTTATGTACAGCACTGCTATTATAATTGTAAGCAGTATTACCGTGTTTTTGGCATCAACAGCAGCAAAAAGGAGCGATGTTGCCAAACAAAGAGCTTTTTTATGGCTCACATTATTTTTAGGCGTTGCTTTTTTTGGCATGCAAATATACGCCTGGTATGTATTATCGTTTGAAATGCATGCCTTTTTCTCAAATCCTAATGCTTCAATTTCGTTTGTGTATGTGTTTTCTTTGATGCACCTTATACACATTTTGGCAGGATTAGTGTTACTTATAATAAGCCTGGTGAGCACATACAGGAAAACGCCCCAGGTATTGAATTTATTCCGTATGGAGATGTCGTCTATATTTTGGCATTTTGTCGATATTATATGGATTTATCTCTATGTTTTTTTACTTTTGAACCAGAATTAATCAATCTACACAATAAGAAGTACAGATGAGTACAACAGCGGTTACACCCCCTATAGACGAAGTTAAATCAACGCCATGGTCTGGCGGTAAAGAACCGTTTTCGGTAGAATACGGTAAAATGATGATGTGGTTTTTCCTTTTATCGGATGCCTTTACATTTTCATCTTTATTAATTGCTTACGGCGCTCTGCGTTTCAGCTCAACCTCTTGGCCTGCGGCCGATCATATTTTCCAGTCGGTACCCTTAACCTCAATTGAGCATGGTGCACCATTGGTATTTGTTGGTATCATGACGTTCATACTCATCATGAGTTCGGTAACTATGGTATTGGGTGTTGAGGCCGGTCATCGTGGGGCTAAAAAAGAAGTAGCATGGTGGTTAGTAGCTACTGTAATTGGTGGCTTCATGTTTTTAGGTTGCCAGGCGTTGGAGTGGAGCCATTTGTTTGCCGAAGGCTTTGGCTGGGGTAAAATTCCTGAACACCTTGATCACTTTTTCCCGCATGGTGTTGAGCCTTCTGCTGTGTACACACAACAGTTTGCCAACCTCTTTTTTACTATTACAGGTTTCCACGGTTTCCACGTATTTAGCGGTGTGATTATCAATATTATTATCCTTATTAACGTTTTGGCCGGTACTTACGAGCGCCGCGGCAGCTACCTGATGGTAGAAAAAGTTGGCCTTTACTGGCACTTTGTTGATTTGGTTTGGGTATTTGTATTTACCTTCTTCTACTTAGTTTGATTTTTAACAACGCTATTTAAAATAACGATATCATGTCTGAAACAAAACATACAGAACTACATCACGATGAGCACGGCGAACATGCCGGCATGACGCGTGGTAAAATATGGCAGGTGTTTTTCATCCTGTTGGGCATTACTGTTATTGAGTTCTTTATTGCACTTTACATGGTGCCTAAAGAAATCATTGGCTTAAATGTAGCCAACCCTATCTACATCATTTTAACTTTAGCTAAGGCGTTTTACATTGTGGCGTTCTTTATGCACTTAAAGTTTGAAAAAGTAGGTTTAGTATATTCAATTTTGGTTCCAACCCTGTTCATCATCGGTTTAATACTGGTGCTTACCAATGAAAGCCATCACTGGGTGGACGTATTAAGGTAAGACTTACTAAATGAACAAATCTTCTTTTACTATAAAAAAGATACTAATCCTGGTGCTCATACTAGCAGTACCAGGATTTTTATATTATTTGCTTACCGCAAAAGGTAAAAACCGTTATAAGCCCCTTGCTATTTACGGACCTAAGGAGGTTGCCAAAACCGGGCACAAGTTTCACGGCAAATACATCCCCGATACCATTTATCATAAGCTGCCCAACTTTGAGTTTACCAATCAGGAAGGCAAGGCAGTGAAGCTAAATGATTTTGATTACAAGGTATTTGTAGTGAACTTATTTTATACGCAGTGTCCGGATGTTTGTAGTAAGGTGAATAAAAACATCGATAGGCTAGCGGGAGCGTTTCGAAAAAACCGTATGGTTAAGTTTGTAAGTATCACTGTCAATCCGGAGTTTGATAACACGGCACGCTTGCAATCATACGCGAAACCGTGGGGGTATGCCGCTGATAAGTGGATGTTTTTACGCGGTGATACTGCAACCACTTATAACTTTGCCCGTAATGGCTTACTTGTAAATGCCGTAAAAATGAACAACAACTTTGTCTTTGATAGCAAGCTTGTTTTAATAGATGCTGAGAAACGTATACGTGGCTATTATGATGGCACAAATCTTCAGGAGATAGTTAAGCTAAACGACGAGATTAAAGTGCAGATTGCCGAAGAGCTACGAAAAATTAAAGCCCCTAATTGATATGAACGTGAGTGATAAATTTATATTCCGGTTTGTTGCCGGTATATCAGTATTTGTCTTTTTAGTTGTTGTAATACTTAGCCTGAAGGTGTTGCCTGCTCCGGCAGTTTCGCCTGATTTACTATATTTTTTTCCGAAGCTGAATGCTTTTTTAAATGGTGCCTGTAGTATACTGCTCGTTATATCGCTTTACTTTATAAGGCACGGTAATGTAACGTGGCACAAGCGCACAAACATAGTTGCATTTTGCTTATCAGCGTTATTCCTGGTATCTTATATACTTTTCCACTGGTTGGGGCATGATACTAAATTTGGTGACTTGGATGGGGACGGAGTATTGTCTGATACGGAAGCAGCCGCCGTTGGTGGAATGCGCGTTGCCTACCTTATTATATTGCTTACACACATTGTACTGGCGGCTATTGTGTTGCCATTAATATTGCTAAGTTTTTACCGTGGCTTGCAAATGGATGTTCAACGTCACCGTAAATTGGTGCGCTGGGCTTTTCCGGTTTGGTTTTATGTTACGGTAAGTGGTGTAATTGTTTATTTGCTCATTCAACCTTATTACAACTTTTAATTTTAAATAGGTAATTTTGTAGTATGAAAAGTGTGAAGGTCTTTATTTGTGCGCTTAGTTTTTTATTGCTTGCCTTAAATGTGCAAAGTGTCAATGCTCAGTGTGCCATGTGTTCGGCCACGGCCGAAGCTGGTGTAAAAGATGGCAACACGGAGGCAAACGGGCTTAATAACGGTATTTTGTATCTGTTAGCAGCACCTTATATTGCGTTGGCTGTAGGCGGCTATGTGTGGTATAAAAAGTACCGTCGTAAAAACGTTGACCTTAATATGGGTAAAGAGAAATTTCATTTAAATTAAAACTATCCGGCCCTTTGCCGGATTTTTTATATAACACCAATACATCTGCTATGTCTCAAACCCCGATGGGCAGCGCTATGCTGCATTCAAAATGCCCAAGATGCCGTCGTGGTAAAATGTTTACCGGTGCAATGTATGCTATTGGCGGTAATAAAATGCATGAAAACTGCCCGCGTTGCGGTCTGCATTTTGAAATCGAGCCTGGCTATTTCTACGCTGCCATGTACGTAAGCTATGCTTTCAACGTGGCTGAAGCCGTTATACTGGCATTTATAACTTATTATGCTACCGGCAATATGGAATCGCCATGGTTGTATCTGGGTGTCATTTTAGGAGGATGTTTTATACTTGCGCCTTTTAATTATCGTTATTCAAGGGTTATACTACTATACTGGTTGTCGCCAAAAATACACTACCAGCCCTATTTAGATACAGATGATAAGCACTGATACGTTTAAGTTCCTGTCCGATCTTCAAAAGAATAACAGCCGCGAGTGGTTTCAGGCCAATAAAGAACGTTATGACGACGCGTACGCTAATGTACTTGATTTTGCTGGTGACCTTATTAAAGCTTTGAGCAAAGCTGATACAGGTGTAGATGCCAGCCTCGAGCCTAAGAAGTGCATGATGCGTATTTATCGTGATATAAGGTTTAGCAAAGATAAAACACCTTATAAAATGCATTTTGCTATTGGTAGGCTTACCAGGCATAAGTCGGTTGAAATTGGTTATTACCTGCAAATTGAGCCCGGTAACAAATCATTTATTGCCGGTGGTTACTGGATGCCGCAAGGAGAACACATAAAAGCTATAAGGCAGGAAATTGACTATAACGCTGCCGACCTGACTGCAATTATTGATGAGCCTGAATTTAAAAAGAACTTTGGTGAATTTCGTGACCAGGAAAAGCTTAAAACCTTGCCTAAAGGGTATGATGCAGATAACGAATATATTGACCTGCTCAAATTAAAAAGCTTTATTGCCTATCATGAATTTACCGATAGTGAAATGCAGAAAACCGGTATTACAGGCAAAATTACATCTTTGTGTGAACAGATACATCCCCTTAATGTATTTTTAAATAACGCTATTGATTAAAACTAACTGAAACCTTCATCATGAAAACACAGTACTACCTCATTGCATTAGCATTGGGTGCTTCATTACATTCTTGTAAAGTAATGTCGCCAAAAGCTTACAAGGCACTCATTGCCGAGCGCGATTCTCTTCAAAGCCGGTCGGCCAACCTTGAAGAAGAAATGGCTAAGCTACGCTCAGATACCGCCCACTTGCACCGTGAATTAAGCGAGTTGCAAATAACTTACAATGAGTTAAACGCAAAGCATGTTTTGCTAAATAAAAATTATAGCGCTAACTCTACAAAAATTAACCAGCTATCAGGCGATTTGCAAAAAAGAGAGGCCCGTTTACGCGAGGTAGAAGATATATTGCGCAAGCGCGATGAGGCAACTAATGCACTAAAAAATAAGTTACAACAGGCGCTGCTTGGCTTTCAACAAAGTGGTTTAACTGTTGATATACGAAACGGAAAAGTGTACGTATCACTAACCGATAAATTGTTGTTTCCTTCGGGCAGTATTGTGATTGATGAAAAGGGAAAGCAGGCACTTAAGCAATTGGCCGGTGTGCTCAACAAGGAAACTGATATTAACTTATCAATAGAAGGTCATACTGATAATCAGCGTGTGGTTAATTTGGGTCAGATTAAAGATAACTGGGATTTAAGCGTGCTAAGGGCAACATCTGTAAGCAGGTATTTAACCGAGATTGAGAAAATAGATGCTACCCGTATTACAGCTACCGGTAAGGGTGAGTTTCAGCCTATAGACAAAGCAAATACCCCTGAGGCAAGATCACGCAACCGCCGTATAGAAATTGTTTTGACGCCGCGCCTGGATGAGCTATACAATCTCATCAATACCAAATAAGAATTGAAGCACTGTTGCGTTTTCGCACATTAAAAAAATAAAATGCGGGCTAAAAGCCCGTATTTTATTTTTTTAACCTTTTTAAGCCTTCTTTAGCCTTATGTTCGATGCTGTTTTCCTGATCGTGATTTTTGAAATCTATAGCTAGCTTATAATACGATACTGCTTTAGCGCTATCTTTAAGCTGCTCATATATGTTTCCGGCTCTAAGGGCCGACATTGGACCAAAGTAAGTGTTGCTTGCTTTACCCGTAACTATAGCCTGCTGATAGTTTTCCAGGGCAGGCGTGTTTTTATCCGTAGCTTCATAAACCCGTGCAAGGCGGTAGTAGTACTCAGCTTTATCGTCTTTTGCTGTAAAGCTACCTGCATCTTTAATTTTTAAAATGTTAAGTGCTTTTTCATATAAACCACCATCAAACCATAGGCGTGCCTGTAGGAGAGTAGTGTTGTAGGGAGCGCCTGCAATTTCTTTTAATGCCCTTTTGTCTTTTTCATTATAGGTGTAACCTTTAGTTTTTACAAACTGAACAAAGGCATTGTAGCGCTTTTCGTTACCATCCAGCAAGGCTTCCCAGGCTAAATGCAGGTAAGCGTCTTTGATGTAATTTACGCCTTTATTGGTTTGTAAAAACTTGTTGAAATAATTTCCCGCCGATTTATCAGAAATATTCATGCGTGCCAGCCCTGCTAAGTAATCAAGATAGGGGTAAGGCTGGTATTCGCTTCCCTCAGGGGCTTTTTGAAGGAAATGTGCAGCTTCGGCACTGTGACCTGTGCGGAGCGCTATATAGCCTTGTATATAGCTTTTAAGGAGGCTGCTACTTTCCATACTATTGGTGTATTGCAGCATTTTATTATAAGCCTGCTCATCATTCACCACATCTGTTTGAAGGTAGGTTGTATAAAATACTGCTTCATCGTAATACATGGCATAAGCCGACTTGGGTAAGTGCTGTGTTGCATTTTGTAAAAGGCTTATGCCTGATGCTATACTGCCTTTAATGCCAAATATATTCAGTACACTTTTTAAGGCACCATCGGGTAGTGCACCCAATGCTACGTTTACCATACCCAATGGTATATCATCAGGCAAAAAGGCCGGAAATTTCTTTTGATTTTCGTTTAATTGTTTGTATGCCCTGTTAATGGCAAAGCCTGCGGCACTATTATCTCCAAAACGGGCATGAAGTAATGCCCAGTGCAAATTTACCTGTGCGAGTGCGAAATTGTAGTAAGGTGATGCCTTATCTTCGTCTTCAAGCTTATTAAGTCTTTTTGATTTATTTTCCTTGAGCCGGTCGTAGTCTGACTTGCTTTCGGTACTAAGCATCCAGAAGTAGTCGTAATAGTCATCCAGTAGTATGGCAAAGCTGTTTTGAGGGTGCATTGATTTTTCTGCATCAATAGCCTGCCGGGCTGCTTTGAGCTTAAATTGTAATATGCATTTATAGGCCTTGGTACAGTTAGCGTTAACATCAAAATTTGCAAAGCATTGCAACCCCAAAAAAAGTAGCGGAACAAGTAATCGGATTAGTTTGGTCATTACACAAAAAAAGGCGCCTGTTTCAGGCGCCTTATATCGTTTTTTTTAATTTAAAAGCTGATTATGCGTGCTCTTCTTCGAGCGCCATTTGTTCATCAACCAAAATACGTCCGCAATGTTCGCAAACGATGATTTTTTTACGCTGACGAATGTCGGCCTGGCGCTGAGGCGGTATTTGATTAAAACATCCTGAGCAAGAATCACGCTGAATGGTCACAACCGCTAAACCATTTTTAGCATTACCGCGTAAACGGGTGTAAGCAGTTAATAAGCGCTCTTCAATATTTTGCTTTGCTGATTCGGCCTGAGTGTTTAATTCATTCTCATCTTTTTCAGTTTCAGCAGTAATAGTACCTAATTCTTCTTTTTTAGCGTCTAAATCGGCACGACGACCTTCCAAATCAGCCAAAGCTTTTTCGTAGATCTGAGTTTTTGAAGTGATTTCAAAACCGTACTCCCTTATTTTTTTCTCGCTAACCTGAATATCAAGGCCTTGAATTTCAATCTCTTTTGAAATAGCATCATACTCACGGTTGTTTTTTACCTCGTTAAGCTGACCTTCATATTTTTTGATATTGGCTTGAGCATCGCGGATAAGATTTTTGCGGGTAACAATGTTATCCTCTAAATCATCAAGCTCACCTTTAATTTTCTGAATGCGGGTCTCCAAACCGGCAACATCATCTTCCAGGTCGGCAACTTCCATAGGCAGTTCACCTCTTACCTGGCGTATTCTGTCAATTTTGGTATGGATAGTTTGCAGGTCGTATAAAGCTTTCAGCTTTTGTTCTACGGTTTGTTCCATTAAATAAAATATTTTATGGGGTTTGTATTAATTTCTGTTAAACGGAGGGCAAAGTTACTAAATTTTTTCTGTATTATTTCATACAATAGATGCTGTGTAAATTGCTCACTTTCAAAATGTCCGATATCGGCAATTATAATTTTTCCCTCAGCATCAAAAAACTCATGATACTTATAATCGGCAGTGATGAATATATCTGCTCCGGCAGCAATTGCCTGTTTAAGTAAGAAGCCGCCCGAACCACCACAAACTGCTACCTTTTTAATTGGTTTACCCAATAATTCGGTATGACGTACCACTGCTGCATGCATTTTGGTTTTTAACAGGGTTAAAAAATCATTTTCGGCAAGCGGGATATCAAGTTCGCCTATCATGCCCGAGCCAACCTGCTGATGCTGGTTGGTTAAAGTATAAAGGTCATAGGCAACTTCCTCATAAGGATGATTAAGAAAAAGTGCCATTAATATTTTGCTTTCCAGCTGGGCAGGGTAAACAGTTTCAATACGAACTTCGGCTTCCTGGTGCTGCTCGCCAATATTACCTACGTAGGGGTTGCTGTCCTGGCCTGCTTTAAATGTTCCGGTGCCATTTGCGTTGAAACTGCATTCACTGTAGTTGCCTATGTTTCCGGCACCGGCAGCAAATAAGGCATTGCGTAGTGTTGCTGCATGGCTGCCCGGCACATAAGTAACAAGTTTTTTTAAAATGCCGTTTTTAGGCGATAATATGCGGAGGTTTTGAACGCCAAGCACTTCACCAATCCGGGCGTTTACACCGTTGATTACACTATCTAAATTGGTATGTATGGCGTATAAGGCTATATTGTGTTTTATAGCCTTTTCAACAACACGTTCAACATATGATTTGCTGTTGAATTTTTTTAAGCCCTTAAATACAATAGGATGATGTGATATTATTACGTCACATCCGGTGCGTATTGCCTCATCAACAACAGCTTCTGTGCAATCTAACGATATGAGGGCTTGGTTAATTTCCTTGCTTGCCTGGCCTACTATAAGGCCGGAGTTGTCATAATCTTCCTGATAAGATAGCGGTGCAAAACTTTCAAGATAAGATATTAATTCATGTAATTTCATAAACAGAAGCAAATGTACTACCAGCCAAGCCAGTTCCAAATACGCATCAATATAAATAAAAGCAGGTTTACCAATACCAACGTTGTAACAGGTATGTATAATTGAAAGCTATCACGTTTTATATTGATATCTCCCGGCAAGTGACCTATCCAACGAAATTTATCACCCAAAAAATACCACATGATACCGGCAAGCAATAAAAGACCGCCGGCAACCATGAGTAATTTTGCGCCGTTATTTGCCACCTGATTAGAAGCCTCTCATTTTTATAAGATGCATAGACTCATAAGCCATTTGCTTGTTATATTCGTTAGCAAGCTCTTTATGGTTTATTAAATCAACAATGGTACCTATAAAGCAAAAACCAGCAGTAAAGAAATAAATGATCCCCATAAATATCTGGCCTGTTATAAAGCGCTGTATACCTGCAATACCTACAAAGCCAAGCAGTGTAAATAATAAAATATCCTGCGGGCTACGGCGTTTGCTACCATAAAGTGCAAGAAATTGCTGTTGTTGTCTTTCTTCTAAGCCAACAGTAGCTTGCTGTAAAAAGGTAGCTTCTTCGGGTGTAAGACCTGAAAATGCGGCGAAATAATTAAAGTCCATGAGTTGAAGTTTTCTTAAAGTTAAACAAACGATTTAAGGTTAGACAACCAATGCGGTAAATTATTACAACTAAAGCCGGAATTCCCAGCCAATGGGCTTTAAAAGACTGGTGGATATTGCCATGAAGCAGCCATGATATGGAATGACCTATGCCGCAGCCGGGGCACCAGTTAACCCCGGCTATTTTAAACACACAAAGGGCAAAATGCCCTTTGTGTGTGGGATGGGAAACAGCTAAACATATAATGGCTGTTACCCAAAAAATAAGTTCAAAATGTATTTTAACTTGTTTAATCAACAGATCGGCCTGATTTATTCATTAATAACAGCGATGCTGCTAGGGCAGATAAAACACCTATAAGCAACGCGCCAAATAAGCGGCCCGAGAAATCGCGGAAGTTGTGCTCTGCTTCAACGTAGTTAACGTATATCACACCTATAAAACCGGCAATTACACCGCCAATAAGTAATATTTTTAAACTTTGCACCAAGCCTTCTAAAAAGCTTAATCTTCCGCCTAAATCCTGGTCGCGGTAGGCTTTAAGTCCTAAAAATACACCAATAATCGGAATACTTATTGAAATATATTCAATAGGCGATACTTGGTCATTAAAGGTTGTGTAACCCGCCCAGCGCATTATGAAGAGCCATAAGCCGCTTAATATTCCTATGATTAATCCTGATGCTAATGCGTTTTTCATGGTAATTATGGTTATAGTTGATGTATTCGTATCAAATTATACCCATAAAAGGATTATTGCAGCGTATTTGTTTGCGCTTGTTTAAACAGCAATGTGTATTTAAACCGGAATTGGATGCGTCTATACGTATTTAAAATAAATTCTGAGAGCTATTTTTGTAACACCTAATTTGTTACTTATTAATCCAATTCCGGTTTTGAAAGCTATTTCTCGCTAAGCATTTTTTCCAGTGCAAACATCTCGTCGCGTAGTTTTGCGGCAAGTAAAAAGTCCATGTCCTTAGCTGCGGCCATCATGTCTTTTTTAGTGTTATCAATGGCCTTTTTCAATTCAGGCTTGCTCATGTATTGTACAATAGGGTCGGCTGCTATCGAAACTTCCTCAGCCTCAACATAGGCACGCTGAACGCCGCCTTTAAAATCAACAACAGAGGTTTGCTCAATAATTGCTTCTTTTGATTTTCCAACCGTTTTAGGAACAATGCCATGTTCGGCGTTGTAAGCAACCTGTCTTTCCCTGCGGCGGGTAGTTTCATCAATGGTAACGCGCATACTTTCGGTAATAGTGTCGGCATACATGATTACCCGGCCGCGGTCGTTACGGGCGGCACGTCCAATTGTTTGTATAAGCGAGCGTTCTGAACGCAGGAAGCCCTCTTTGTCAGCATCTAATATGGCAACCAATGATACTTCGGGTAAATCCAAACCTTCGCGAAGCAAGTTGATGCCTATGAGTACGTCAAACTCTCCCAGACGTAAGCCGCGTAAAATTTCAACACGCTCAAGCGTTTTAACCTCTGAGTGTATATAACGGCATTTGATGCCAAGGCGGTCCATGTATTTAGCCAGCTCTTCGGCCATACGTTTGGTAAGTGTTGTAACCAAAACACGGTCGCCAATTTTAATGGTTTTATCTACTTCATCAAGCAGGTCGTCAACCTGGTTAATTATAGGGCGAATTTCAATGACAGGATCTAATAATCCGGTTGGCCGTATCACCTGTTCAACTACTACACCGCCTGATTTTTCCAACTCAAAATCGCCGGGTGTTGCACTCACGTAAATTGTTTGTGGTGCGAGGCGTTCAAACTCTTCAAAGTTAAGCGGTCGGTTATCCATAGCTGCGGGCAAGCGGAATCCGTATTCAACCAAAGATACCTTACGTGAACGGTCGCCGCCATACATAGCGCGAACCTGTGGTACGGTGACATGACTTTCGTCAATTACCATCAGGTAATCATCAGGGAAGTAATCTAACAAACAGAAAGGGCGCATACCGGGCTTGCGTCCGTCAAAAAAACGTGAGTAATTCTCAATGCCCGAGCAATAGCCCAATTCACGTATCATCTCCAAATCGTAGTTTACCCGCTCTTCAAGGCGCTTGGCTTCTAAAAAGCGTTTATCTTCAATAAATTGGTTTTTACGCAATTCAAGTTCCTCTTGTATTGCCCATATACTACTAGTAAACCGGTCTCGCGGAGCTACATATAAAGTGGCCGGAAACAGAACCATGTTCTGCATTTTTTCGAGCGTTTTGCCCGTTTGCGGATCAAAGCTGCTTAA
This sequence comes from uncultured Mucilaginibacter sp., assembly GCF_913773635.1. Taxonomy (GTDB): domain Bacteria; phylum Bacteroidota; class Bacteroidia; order Sphingobacteriales; family Sphingobacteriaceae; genus Mucilaginibacter. Next base: position 225,738 of record NZ_CAJYGQ010000008.1, on the reverse strand, counting down.
CTCTTCAATATCATCGCCGTAGAAAATTACACGGTAAGCATAATCAAGGTACGCGGGGTAAATGTCAACCGTATCGCCTTTAACTCTGAAAGTGCCGCGTTTAAATTCGGCGGTAGTACGGGCATATAATATTTCAACCAAACGGTGTAAAAATGCATTACGGCTTATGCGGGTGCCCACAGCAAATTTAAATATGGAATTGGTAAAGTCTTCGGGGTTACCCATGCCATATATACAGGAAATGGACGACACCACAATAACGTCACGCCGCCCCGACATTAATGCAGATGTGGTGCGTAAACGTAGCTTTTCAATTTCGTCGTTTATTTGTAAATCCTTCTCAATATATGTGTTTGAAGAAGGTATAAATGCTTCAGGTTGGTAGTAGTCGTAATACGATACAAAGTAGTTTACTGCATTTTCGGGAAAAAACTGTTTAAACTCGCCGTAAAGCTGAGCGGCCAGCGTTTTATTGTGGCTGAGTATAAGCGTTGGTTTTTGAGTTTGCTCAATAACGTTGGCTATGGTAAACGTTTTACCCGAACCAGTAACCCCCAAAAGAGTTTGGTAATTTTCACCAGTTTCAACACCTTCAACCAACTGTTTAATGGCATTGGGCTGATCGCCGGTGGGTACATAATGTGAATTTATTTTAAAATCCATAAGCTACTAACGTCCTGAAGGAAGAGTAAGTTTAATTTAATAATTGAAAGGTGCAATGCACAACATAAAGTGGTGCGTAAAAGTCAAATATACCAAACGTTTATTGGGCATAAATAGTTTATTTGTAAAGAAGACAACACTATTACACTCATTCAATAATTTGTATTAAACGCTTACCACTGCCATGCTGTTTATTCTCAATCACACCAACTCTATTTGCAACCAGTATCTTGCCGAACTGCGCGATAGCGAAGTGCAAACCGACCGTATGCGTTTCAGGCGTAACCAGGAGCGTATTGGGGAAGCGCTGGCTTATGAGATTAGCAAACAGCTGAATTATATTGGTGCCGAAGTACAAACACCACTGGGTATAGCGCAAATTAACGTTCCTTTAGAGCATCCTGTACTTGGTACAATTTTACGGGCAGGGCTGCCATTTCATCAAGGGTTTATGAATGTTTATGACCAGGCCGCGTCGGCTTTTGTTACGGCTCATCGTAAAACGCAAAAAAACGGCAGCTTTGTAATTGATATTGAACATATATCAACTCCTGATTTGGAAGGTAAAACGTTTATTTTGTGTGACACCATGCTGGCGACAGGGCAAAGTGTTGTACAGGTTTGTAAAGAGTTACTAGGCCAGTATAATATTGCAGCTTTGCATGTTGCAGCTGTAATTGCCAGTGCCGAGGGCGTAGAGCATGTACGTGCTCATTTGCCCATGGCAAATTTGTGGATAGGTGCTGTAGATGAGGAGATGACAACCAAATCGTACATAGTACCCGGCCTGGGAGATGCAGGCGACCTGGCTTTTGGCGAAAAAAATTGAGTTCCTTACACTTGCGCTGTGTTAACAGCTTTTTCTTTTATTGTAAGTTTATTCACCGTAAGCGTATCAACTTCCACGTTCTTAATCACCATACGTTTAATGGCTACCTTTCCTATGGCAAGGGCACCTATAGCTACTGCACCAACAGACAGGGCTCCAATTGCAAAAGCACCAAGCGCTGCGGCACCTATAGCTAATGCACCTGTTGCTTTTGCTCCTGTAGCTTCGGCAATATTTGCTTTAACAGCTTTTGTTAATAAATGCATATCAAATGGTTTGCAACTATAACATATTGAATAAATATTGGTTGAGCTAACATTGAACTTCTAATCGCTTATCAGCTTCATATATTTACGCGCTCAAGCATTGCACCTTATTGTTATGAAACGTTACTCGCATATTTTTTTTGACCTCGACCATACGCTCTGGGATTTTGACCGTAATGCCGATGAAACACTACAGGAGTTGTTTGTGCTGCATAAGCTTGAAGATTTAGGCATTAAATCAGTACAAGACTTTATAGCTACCTACACCCGTAACAACCATGCCTTATGGACAGATTATCATTTAGGTAAAATTGATAAAGAAACGTTACGCCAAACGCGTTTCAGGAAAACATTTACAGATATGGGCTTACACCCCGACGCTATACCCGACGCTTTTGAAGATGCGTATGTAGAGCTATGTCCTACAAAAACCAATTTGTTCCCTTACGCACACGAAACGCTTTCCTATCTTCAAGATAAATATACACTGCATATTATATCAAACGGTTTTGAAAGTGCCACCAGGCAAAAGGTGTGTGGAACCGGCCTGGAAACCTATTTTGAAAACGTTATTATAAGCGAATTGGTGGGCATAAATAAACCTCATAAAGGCATTTTTGAATATGCGCTACAGTTAAGCGGAGCCAATAAGGAAGAGTGTATAATGATAGGCGACAGCCTTGAGGCTGACGTGTATGGAGCGCTTAATTTTGGTATGGATGCTATTTACTTTAATCCGTTGGAAGTCAGTAAACCGGAGGATGTGCCTATGCAAATATTTAGCTTAAATGAATTGAGAAAAATATTATAATAATTGTATAAAATATCTTACATTTATTTTAACCAATAATAAACTCTTGGTCATGAAAACAAAGCTACTCACTATCACAATTTGCGCGTTTTTATGCGCCCTTATGTCTTGCAAAAAAGATCAATCTTCTTCGCAGCCAAATCAGGAATCAACAAATGCATCAGTTGTTGACAAAGGGTTAATTAACGAGGTAATTACTCTAAGTTCTTACACGGAACGTAAAGCTGCGTACACAGATATACTGAGCGGCACTGAACGTTATACTGTTTGGGCCGAACGTAGCCAGGTAATTCTTAATTCAGGTGTACTTAATAGCGCGCAAGCGGGTTTATTTAAACAGGCTGTTGCGAAGTTGAACGTTTTGTTGTTTACCTCAAAAACTGAACGTTACGGACAATCGGCATTTTTTGATGAATGGAAAATTAAGGCTGCCAAAGTGTTTACCCAGGCGCAGTTACGCTATCTTATAAGTGATGTAGCAAAATTTGACAAAGAAGTATTTGTTAGCTTAGGAAAATCAAACGCCAGTAATTTAAGCCTTAGCTATAAAACTGTTTTAGGAAGCGGATGCGGGTGTAGTGTGATAAGTGACTGGTGTGGCAGCCAGGGCGATTGTTTAAGGGTTGAAGGTTGTACAGCTAACGGCTACTGCGGCACTTTTTTAGTTTACGAATGTAACGGAAAGTGCGCTTTAGTAATGGCCGAAGAACAGCATGAAGATGAAGGGTAGTAAGTTGTTATGACATCATCAACCGGACTTAAAATTTCTACGCTGATTTTTTTTGTCATTGTTTTCGCATGTGTTGTTGCCGCCATTAATCAGTTTTTAATTGCAGGTGGATTATTACAAAGCAGAACTCTAGGTTTTGAGGCAACTTTTACGCTCTATTTTGCCGCCTCATTAGCTTTGCTTTGGCTAACGGGAAAAAAAATTGAGCCACAAATTACCCTTTGCCTTTTATTTGTACCAATTGCAGCGTTAACCATCAAGGGATTGCTCACCAGTTGGGGCGTGCTGTATCCGTATCATTTTCCGATGCAAACTTTAATCGTCTTGTCGGCCGAGGTAATTGCCTATGTAATTTCCGAATTTAACGTGGCGAAAAAGTTAACGGCGTTTGTTTTTTCAGTTACATTACTTTACGTCATCTGTTCCATTGCGATGAAAGATCTATACGTTGAGGCATATACTGGGCCAAACAGCGCTATGGAAGCGCCGCCTACGCAGGCGTTAACTCAACTTAAAGAACAGCTTATTGATACAGGTGGCCACCGCTTATCATGGAATAGCCGCAATTACTACCTCATTAATTTTGGTAATAGCACCAGCGCAGCAAGTCAGATAAAAACGCAGTTTTTAAAAAACTTTGCGCTCAAATTACCCGCCAATTTGAAAATTGTAAACGTTTATAATGCCAGGTTGGAAGGCTTTGACGAATTTAAATCACGGATAAAGCCAGGTTTGAACGAACCTATTATTTATGCCTATTTATTTGATGATAAATTAATTCAAAAAGTTGGCGTAAGTAAATTTCCAGGTGAGGTATTAGTTGGGCCGGGCTTTAAATTTATACGTTTGCAAAACGGATTTTACAGTTTCGATGCCAACACTTATGCTGATGAAACACTTGGCCTGATCAAGAAATGAAGCGTAACATCTTTCGGTTTTTAACTTTAACAGTAGTAGCGTTGTCCGGATGTAATGACAAGCCTGAGGAGCCGGTTATTAACTTCGATTCTTCTGTAATTGACCTTGGAAGGATAAACTTTTATGCAAAGCCGGTAACTGCAACTTTCAGTTTTACAAATGGTGGTCAAAAAGAGCTTAAATTGGTAAGTGTTGCCGCCGATTGTACCTGTACAATACCATCCTACACCGCAAAACCCATAACTTATCATGAGCAAGGTATAATGAAAGTAGTGTTTGATCCTAAAGCGGCTAATACAATTGGTGTCATGGAGCGTAGCGTTGTGGTAAGGACTAATACAAAGCCACAACTGCACACACTTATTGTAAAGATGGTTGTTTATAAGTAAGAAATGAACTTAGCAACCGAACATAAAGCGCTTATTGTCGCACTTGATGATTACCGGCAATTAATTGATACAATTCCGGATGAGCAATTTAATCAAACACCGCCCGGTGGGGGATGGTCTTTTGCGGAGGTTTACTCACATATTATGCAGGCTAGCCTAGGGTCAACCGTTGCTGCCGAAAAATGTTGCCGTAAAACTGGTGTGCATACTGGTAAGGGTTTAAACCTTAAGGGTATGCTGTTTTTTCTGTTAGGCCAATTCCCGCCGGGTAAGCGCAAAGCACCCGCCGTAGTTGAAAATCTTACAAAGAATATTACTAAAGAAGAGGCCCGTAATCTCATCATCAAAATGCGTAAAAGAATTGATGGTGTGTGGCCTTTATTACAGCATTCTTCCAACGAATTTAAAATAAGTCATCCCGGGCTTGGTATGCTTAATGCAAGTCAATGGTTTAAGTTTTCACGCATACATTTGCAGCACCACTTAAAGCAATTAAACCGCATAAGTAAAAAGTTTTCCACACAGGTAACTAATTGAGATTTAATGCAGTCTTAACGTTAAAATAATTTTTTAACCTGAATTTTGTACTGTTATTATGAATATCGAGTTTCCATACCTGATAGTTAGCGGTTTGTTATTGCTGGTTGGCATATTTTACCTTAGTCCGTATGAACTTAGTGTAAGAGAAGACGACGAAGACGAATAATTTACCCTATAAACCGCGCAGGCCCGACACTTTGTATCAAGTGCTTTAATAAGGCACGTAGTAACGCTTATGTTTAAAGTATGCATGGCAAAGCGCGACGTTGATATTGTAGTAATTTCAGATGTACACCTGGGGACTTATGGCTGCCATGCCAAAGAGCTGTTGCAATATCTTAAAAGCATACGTCCCAAGCAGGTTATTTTAAACGGTGATATTATTGACATATGGCAGTTCAGTAAATCATACTGGCCCGAAGCGCATATGAAGGTTGTGCGCCGTATTCTAAAATTTGTAACGGAAGGCATTCCGGTATATTACCTAACCGGTAACCATGACGAAATGCTGCGAAAGTTTACAGATTTTAATTTGGGTAAATTTCAGCTCCTCAATAAAATACTACTTCCTGTTGGCGATAAAAAGGCATGGATATTTCATGGTGATGTGTTTGATGTTACCATGCAGCATTCAAAGTGGCTTGCTAAGTTAGGTGCCATAGGTTATGATACGCTCATTATAATTAACAGCGTTGTAAACTGGTTTTTAACGGCGGCAGGCAGGCAAAAAATGAGCTTTTCACAAAAAATTAAAGGTAAGGTAAAAGAGGCTGTTAAATTTATTAATCACTTTGAACAAACGGCTGCAGACCTTGCCGTTGATAAAGGCTATGACTATGTTATATGTGGGCACATTCATCATGCTGAAATACGGCAAATTCAATCTGCAAACGGAGCAGGTTCGGTTCTTTACCTTAACTCGGGTGATTGGGTAGAAAGTCTTACTGCGTTGGAATATAACCGTAATGAATGGACTATATTTAAATATAGTGCCGCCAATTTTTCATCAGAACCCGACGAGGAAGATAGCAGCGATAACGATGAGCTACACTCAAGCCTGGATGTGAAAGTACTGCTCGAAAAGTTTAAGCTTGAACAGCATTAGATTAGTTTATGAACGTAAACATACAAAGGCCATTGGTTAAAATAACGTTACCTGCCTGCCTGTTTTAGGTGTAAACAGTGTTAAATCATAAGCGGGCATATCTCTATCGGCCAGGTAGCGTTTACACGCCATGCGGTACAATTGCTGAATAGACTCGGCCACCTCTCCATCGCCACTCATACGCCGGCCAAATTCACTATCGTTAAGGTGACCATCATGCGTTTGCCTAATGAGGTTCAGAACTTTATCGGCCCTGTCAGGAAATGTTTTATGAATCCAGTCTGTAAAGATTTCCGCTATGGCGCCGTTAAGTCTAACCATGGTGAAGCCGGCGGCCACGGCGCCTCTTTTAGCGGCTGCCTTAATAATGGCGGGTACCTCATTACTGTTTAGTCCGGGTATTATAGGCGCTGTCATTACCCTTACAGGTACCCCTTTTTGCGATAGCTTTTCAACAGCATTTAACCGGCCAACTGAAGTTACGGTGCGCGGCTCGAGTTTTTGTCTGAGCTGCTCATCTAACGAAGTAATTGATATGTTTACATGAATAAGGTTAAGCTTTGCCAACTCAGTCACAATGTCAAGATCGCGCAAAATGAGATTGTTTTTGGTAATGATACTTACCGGGTGTTTATATTGTAGAAATACTTCGAGCAGTCGTCGTGTTATCTTCAAGTCGCGCTCCAGGGGCTGGTAGCAATCTGTATTGCCCGATAAAACAATAGGAGTAGGTTGATATCGTCTGCGGTTAAAATATGCTTCAAGCAATTCAGGGGCATTACGCTTAACAATAATTTTTCGCTCAAAGTCTAACCCGGCGCTAAAACCATAGTACTCGTGGCTGTTTCGGGCGTAACAATAAATGCAGCCGTGCTCACACCCCTGGTAGGGGTTAATTGAGTGCATGTGGCTTATATCTGGGCTGTTGCTTTTGCTTACAATCTGTTTAGGGTTTTCTTCAAAAATTTGCGTTTTACTGTTCAGCAGCAAAGGTTCGTCTAAGCCCTCAATATGTTCGGCAACATATTTGTTTTGCAGAAACTTGTTATGAGTGTTTACCTGCGCGCCTCTTCCCTTAAAAAAATCATGGTTAGCCTCAAATGCCATAACACAAAATTGCTAAATTTATTAGTAATAATGTGTTGTTTTCTTAAATAATTAAAACCAGTTTTTAAACAAAGTTAAGTCCCGTAAATTGAGCATTCAATATGGAACTGTCATTAACGTTAAGCCACTTTTTTAACAGCGTAGCATAAATATCCCTAAAATCTATCTGATATTTTAAGTCACCATTCTCCAGATTTGCCAGGTCAGGCGCGTTGTTGTATATGCCGGCCTTACCAAGTTTACCTCCAAACAAAAACACGTTATTTGCAGTGCCGTGATCAGTGCCATTGCTGGCATTTTGTTCAACCCGGCGGCCAAATTCAGAAAAAGTCATAATCAAGGTATCATCAAGCTTACCTGTTTGTTTAAGGTCTTTTACAAAAGCGGCCACAGCATCACCATAAATTTTCAGCTGACGTCCTTGCTGGTTTTGCTGGCCAACGTGCGTGTCAAATCCCCCTAATGACACATAGTAAATACGTGTATTAAGCCCCGAATTGATAAACTTTGAAACATTTTTTAACTGGTTACCAAACCCGGTGGCTGGATAGGGAGCAACCACGTTGTAAGTTTTACTGGTTTTTTGAATGTAATCAGCCGATGAGTAAGTTTCAATCATTGTTTTGTACAAGTAGCCTAAATTATCCTCATGCAGGTGATCGTTGTCAGGCCCATGCATCAAATCTTTAAAAAATGGTTCGCGGGTGGTTTGGTAAAGCTTATTAGGATCTTGTACAGCAATTCCCTTCATTTTGCTACCCTTCATGGCTAATGAAAGCGTATCGTCAACCTCAATAGCGGTATAAGGGTTTTGGCAGGTTTGGCAGTTTGAGTCAAGATAGCGGCCAATCCAGCCGGTACTTAAAAATTCGTTTGAATTACTTGCCGTTTGCCATATATCCATTGACCGGAAGTGAGAGCGGTCGGGGTTAGGGTAGCCAACCGAATTGATAATGTTCATCCACCCCTGATCGTAAATTTCTTTAAGCGCTGATAGGTTAGGGTTCAACCCTTGTATGTCATTTAATTTTATAATCTCGTTTGGTGTTATGGCAACTGTTTTACGTTTTTGATAATAGACATCATCGCCAAAGGGCACAACAGTATTTAAGCCATCGTTACCACCCGACAACTGGATTATTACCAGGTTTTTATAACCGCTTACGGCACTCATTGCCATTGATTCAAACGGTTTTAAGAAGGCCGGTATTAAAAAAGCGCCTGATGCCAGGGTACTGCTCTTTAAAAAATCTCTTCTTTTCATAAGGTTTCTTCTTTAATGAGAGGTTAACTTTTTAATTAACAAAGTTGGTACTCAGGTGTGCTTACCAGCTGTATTACCATGGTTTTTATATCAGCGGCCTTATTCACTTCGGCTACAATGCGCGCATTTAGCGGTGGCTCTAACAAATAGGCAGCTACCTGTTCACGCTGAGCTTTTAATGGTATACCTTCTAAAAATTTGTTCCAATCGGCGTTGGCCTGTACCCTTTTGATTACGTTAAATTGCTGTTTACGTTGCGAAGCCAAGTACGCTTCATCCTCAGGTGTTGCCTTGCCTGCAAAGTCAATAATACCGGCGTTAAGAATAGTTGATGGAATTTTTATGCGGTACATTAATGAAGAGCTGTCTATCCAGTTGCGGCCGCCAGGCCATCCGGCCACATTTGGAGGGCGAAACAGTACCTGACCCAGCGTGCGCTGAAATTGCAAAAGCACGTCAGGGTTGTCATAACTTACATGAAAGCGCCTGGTTATATCAACCAGTAATTCAACGGGCGATTTAATCAAATTGCCAACGTTTTTATCTTCATAAAACCAGTTGGCTGTAAACACAAATTCAAGCACAGGTTTTAGCTCATAGCCTGCTTTGTAAAATACATCGGCCATTTGGTTAACATGTGTTTCATCAGGCGTTTCGTTAACAAAGTAGCGGTAAAGTTTAGTGCTTATATACTTAGCCGTTTGTTTATTGGCCAGTATAATGTCTATAATGTTTTCGCCGTTAAAATTTCCGGTTTGACCCATAAATGTTTTTGGTAAATCATCATGGTTGCCAGCCTTAAAAACAAATTCTCCGCTTTTTCCATTATGCGCCCAACCGGTAAAAGCCCTTGCCGATTCCTTAACGTCCTGTTCAGTATAATTTCCCCGGCCTAACGTGAATAACTCCATTAACTCGCGGGCAAAGTTCTCATTTGGATGCGCCTTGCTGTTTTGCTGGTTATTTAAAAAATTAAGCATAGCGGCAGACTGTGAAACCGCAATAAGCAACGTTTTGAAATTGCCAAGAGCGTGCATGCGCTGCACGTTGTTGAGCTGTTGCTGAAAATAATAATTGCCAATATTACAGGCAAAGTGATTGTGCCAAAAAAGGGTCATCTTCTCGCGCAGTTGAGCGTTGGTTGTACTCATTTGCTTCATCCAGGCGGCGTTTAATGCCCGTTCCTGCTGGTTGCGTAACTCCTGTATAGCTTTGCGTTCGCCCTCAGCTGCATCTTTACGTAATTGTCTTAAATCAAGGTTTTCTGTGATTGCCGCAAGCGGCTGCACTTCTTCCGACTCTTTGAAAAGCTTTTTTAAGGTTTTTTTTGCGCTCCAGTTTCGTTGATTATGCAACTGAGCAAAATCAGCTCCAAAGCCGGCACGGGCGTAAAGGTGTTTTACCTGTTTTAAATTATCCATAACTTAACAAGGTTAACGTAGCAGATGTGGTATAATTTGTTAAAGGTAAGTGGTTTGTGTAAATATATTCAGACTTAATTATTAAACAATAGATTAATGATGGTTGACATTTTGGGCCATTATTACAATATCGAGCAGTAACAGCAATTTGATTGGGTAAAGTAATATACTCAACGGTAAGAGCTACCTTTGAGTATGATTTTTAGGTTGGATGAACGTATTATTTTTCCAAAGCCTGAGCTGGCAGAAGAGGATGGCTTGCTTGCAGTTGGCGGCGATCTGTCTGCCGAACGTTTACTACTGGCTTACCGGCATGGTATATTTCCGTGGTATAGTAATGATACGCCAATTTTATGGTACTCACCGCATGAGCGCTTTGTGTTGTATCCTGATGAGCTGCGTGTAAGTAAAAGTATGAGGCAGGTATTGCGTTCGGGCAAGTTCAAAGCAACATCAAATACCGCATTTGAAAACGTAATTGAGGAATGTTCTGCTGTGCCAAGAGCAGGGCAGGATGGTACGTGGATAACCGAAGAAATGAAAACAGCATACATTGGCTTACATAATTTGGGTTATGCTCACTCTTACGAGATATGGCAGGATGATACGCTTGTTGGCGGACTGTATGGCGTTAAAGCAGGCAAAGTGTTTTGTGGCGAAAGCATGTTCAGTAAGGTGAGTAATGCTTCAAAAGCAGCGCTTATTACCCTTTGCACAACTGCCGCATTTGAGCTGATAGATTGCCAGGTACATACCGAGCATTTAGAGAGTATGGGCGCAAGATTTATAAGCAGGCAAGAATATCTGGATGTGTTACAATCTTAAAATACCTACCTTTACCAGGTGAATATCATACAGCCGCAAAAGGAACGGATTATACTGGGCATTGACCCTGGTACGGTGGTAATGGGTTACGGGCTTATAAAAGAGGTTGGTTCTAAAACAGAACTAATTGCGCTTGGAGTAGTAAAAATACCCGGCAACTCCGATGATCATATGCTTAAGCTACAGCGTATTTTTGAAAAAACTATTGCCCTTATTGATAACTATAACCCGGATACGCTTGCCATCGAAGCACCTTTTTACGGCAAAAATATACAAGTAATGCTTAAACTTGGCCGGGCACAGGGTACAGCAATTGCTGCGGCATTGTCGCGTAATATTCCGGTTAATGAGTATTCGCCACGTAAAATAAAGCAAGCAATTACAGGTAATGGTAATGCTACTAAAGAGCAGGTAGCAGCCATGTTGCAACGCCTGCTCAACTTTAAAGAAACCCCGGAGTTTTTAGATGCAACCGATGGGCTTGCGGTAGCGGTTTGCCATAGCTTCCAAAAAATTACTACGGGAAGGGGCAGTAAAATAAGTTATTCGGGTTGGGAAGCTTTTGTTAAGGATAACAACAAAAGAGTAGTTAGCCAAAAAATCGAACCAAGAAACAAGAGCCAGGAATAACCCGGCTCTTGAATATTATTTAATCTCTCTCTTCGCGTAAAGCAATCTTTATCCTCTCGGCTGTTGCCTCCAGCTCTTCAGGGCTTGGGCTTAGTTTGGGGCGCGAAAAATTGAGGTCGTCAACATCGTTCAGCGGTACCAGGTGTATATGGGCATGTGGCACTTCAAGGCCAATTACCGCAACGCCAACTCTTTTGCAGGGTACTGCTTTTTTGATACCGTCTGCCACAATTTTTGCAAACAACTGCAAGCCGGTATACAGTTCATCATCTAAATCAAAAAGATAATCAACTTCCTTTTTGGGAATAACCAATACGTGACCTTCAGTTAACGGACTAATATCTAAAAACGCTAAATAATCGATGCTTTCGGCTACTTTGTGAGCAGGTATTTCGCCCGATACAATTTTTGAAAAGATACTCATAGGTAAATTGAGTTTATTTATTTGATACAATAGTTACGCAACGTGTGTTTGAACGCGCTAGCTATATTCTATCTGTTAATTTCAAGAATTTCAAACTCCATTTTACCGGCCGGGACCTGTATCTCAGTTTTGTCGCCAACCTTCTTGCCTAACAAACCTTTGGCAATGGGCGATGCCACCGAAATTTTACCTGCTTTTAAATCGGCTTCACTTTCAGCTACCAGCTGGTAAGTCATTTTAGCACCGTTCTTGGTATTTTTAATGGTAACTATTGATAAGGCCAAAACCTTTGATGTATCTATTTTCGACTCGTCTAGTAAACGGCCATTTGCAAGCGTTTCTTCCAGTTTGGCAATTTTGGTTTCATGTAAACCCTGTGCCTCTTTGGCCGCATCATATTCAGCATTCTCTGATAAGTCGCCTTTGTCACGTGCTTCGGCAATTGCCTTAGCTATATTAGCACGACCAGTAGTTTTTAACTGTTGTAATTCTTCTTTTAATTTCTCTAAACCTTCTTTGGTAAAGTATGCAACCTCAGCCATAAACACAATAATTTTAAGTAGATATTTTTGTTGAAATGCTATCAAAAAAAACCGCCCTTCCTGTTTTTAAGAAAGGACGCGACAGCCATAAAAAACAAACAAGACTATGTAGCTACAACGCAGCCATAGTCTTGTTAGGTATAAAACGAAGATACTATTTTAAAGTTTGAATATCCAAATTTTTTATTTTGGATGCCATTACCTCACTAATTTTGCGGTATGATTCAAATGTCCATCCAGCTACATGCGGGCTTAAAATAACCTTGCCATTGGTGCGCAACTGGTCAAACCATTGCTGTTCGGCAAGCAACGGGAATTTCTCAATCTCTAATACATCAAGCCCGGCGCCTAAAATTTTGCCTTGGTTTATAGCATTTAAAACAGCCTGGGTTTGTACTACCTGTCCGCGTGAGGTATTCAATAAAAAAAAAGGCTTTTTGAAGTGGAAGAGGTACTCATCATTAACCAATCCGTTGGTTTCAGTAGTAAGAGGGGTGTGCAGGCTTAGTACATCGCTGTGTTTTACAATTTCTTCCATGCTTACTTCTCTGGCATATTCATCGCTAAAGCCGGTTTTATATTTATCATAGGCTATAACGTTTACCTCAAAGCCTTTTAGCTTACGGGCAAAGCTACGGCCCATGTGTCCGTAACCAATAATTCCAACCGTGCGGCCTTTAAGCTCATAACCACGGTTAGCTTCACGCTGCCACAAGCCGGTGCGCACTTCAGCATCTGCACGGTTCAGGTTATTCATTAACGAAAGCAATAAGCCTATGGCGTGTTCGCCCACGGCATCACTGTTACCTTCAGGAGCATTTATTAGCTTAATGCCCTTTTGTTTGGCGTAGTTTTCGTCAATATTATCCATGCCGGCACCTGCGCGGGCAATAAATTTTAGCTGTAAGGCAGCATCAAGTACCTGTCTGTTAACCAAAAATTTTGAGCGTATAACCAGGCCGTCATAGTTGCTTAAAACTTCTAAAGCTTCATCGCGCTTAATCAGCGGTTGGTAATCACACCGGTAGCCTAGCGCTTCTACCTGTTCAATAAAAACAGGGTGCAGGTCATCAACAATAAGGATGCTTTTGGTACTCATTAACGGTTTGCAGTTATCCGGTTGGTAAGTTCTATAAAATCGGCCACGGTAAGGCGTTCGGCACGCAAATCAAGCATGGTATCAGCAGCCATTGCTTCTTTATTTATTAATGATGATAAGGCGTTGCGCAGTGTTTTGCGGCGCTGGTTAAAACCTGCTTTAACCACCTGCCAAAATAGCTTCTCATCACAGTTAAGCCGCTCCGTTGTGTTACGGGTTAGCCTGATAACGGCCGATAGTACTTTAGGCGGCGGGTTAAACACGCCTGCCTTTACCGTAAATAAGTACTCAACCTTATAATAAGCCTGCAAAAATACGCTCAGTATGCCATATTCCTTGCTGCCTGCTTTGGCGTTGCAACGCTCGGCCACCTCTTTTTGAAACATACCTACTACCTCAATCACTTGTTGGCGGTTATCTAAAACCTTAAAAAGTATTTGCGATGAAATGTTATATGGAAAGTTGCCTATGATAGCAAAAGGCTTATCAAAAACGCCGTTAAAATCCATTTCCAAAAAATCGGCATTAATTAAGCGCTCCTGTAATTGCGGATATTTCTTATGCAAAAATTCGTACGATTCAGTGTCAATATCAATTAAATAGGTTTGATATTCGGTTTTCTGTAACAGGAAATCAGATAATATGCCCATGCCGGGCCCAACTTCTAAAACCTGTGTGTATTTTTCGTTTGGGCGCAGGCTTTCAACTATTTTTAATGCAATATTTTTATCAGTTAAAAAGTGCTGACCCAGATGTTTTTTTGCTCGTACTAATGACATTAACGCTGTGCTGATTTTTACAAATTACGTGATATTTGCGTTTGTATGGTAAACATTATTGCCGAAAACCTTTTATTTGTAATTGTTAGAATATAAATACATCAATTTTTAATGGGTGTATTTGCACTAATTTATTGTTGTGATCTTAAAATTCATTAGATAAGTGAGATCGCCCTACATTATCAAAAAACATGAGTGAGAAGATAAAAATTGGAATTAGTATAGGAGACGTTAATGGTATTGGTTTAGAGATTATTATTAAAACTTTAGCCGATACGAAAATATTTGACTATTGTATTCCAATTGTTTACGGGCATACCAAAGTGGCCTCATTTCACCGCCGTACGGTGCAGGTGCATGATCTGAACTTTAATGTTATTGATAGCGCTGCCAATGCTCATCATAAAAAGGCCAATATTATTAATTGTTGGGAAGAAGATGTTAAGCTGGAGTTAGGCGTGGTGAACGAAACCGGTGGCAAATATGCTTTTAAATCGCTTCAACGTGCTACTGATGATTTACTTGCCGGTGAAATTGATGCGCTGGTAACGGCCCCTATCAATAAAGACAACATCCAAAACGAGGAATTTAATTTTCCGGGCCATACAGAATACCTTCAAGAGCGTGATGGCGCTGGTGAGGTGTTGATGTTTTTGGTGAGTGAAACTTTAAGGGTAGGGGTGGTAACTGGTCATATACCGGTATCGCAGGTTGCCCAAAGCATTACTGCCGAAAAAATACTAGCCAAGCTTAAGCTGATGAATACCAGCCTCAAGCAGGATTTTTGGGTGCGCAAACCGCGTATTGCCGTATTAGGCTTAAACCCGCATGCAGGAGATAATGGCTTAATAGGCCAGGAAGAAAAGGACGTTATCATTCCAGCTTTGGAAGAAGCACGCGCCAATGATATACTGGCATTTGGCCCTTACCCTGCCGACGGCTTTTTTGCCAACGGTGCCTATATGCAGTTTGATGCAGTACTGGCCATGTATCATGACCAGGGCTTAATTCCGTTTAAGCAAATTGCTTTTGAATCGGGTGTGAACTTTACCGCGGGACTTAAATTTGTGCGTACCTCACCTGATCATGGTACGGCTTATGATATTGCTGGTAAAAATAAGGCCTCAGAGGTATCGTTCCGCGAAGCTTTGTTTGAAGCGATTCATATTGTACGCCGCCGCCGTGAAAATGAAGTGCTTAATGAAAATCCTTTACAGTTTAGCAAGCTAAGCCGCGACAGGGATTAATTATATCATACATCTGTTACAAACAGGTGGCAATGTTTAAATGTTACAGCCGTTACTTTAATACTGTTTCAGTTGTAAATCATTACTACGTTTACTGCCATAATGAATAACCAATATATCCGGGTGCGGTCTATCGACGCCTTCCGTGCGGTTACCATGTTCCTCATGATTTTTGTAAATGATTTGGAAGATGTACCCAACACCCCGCTATGGATTAAACATGCCGGAGATAACGTGGATGCCCTTGGCCTAGCCGATGTTATATTCCCTGCCTTTTTATTTATTGTAGGTTTATCAATACCCTTTGCTTTTCAAAACAGGGAGAATAGTGGCAGGCGTGTACCGCTGCGCATTATTACCCGTTCGCTGGCATTGATGATTATTGGTTTTTTTCATGCCAATATGGAAACGTATGATGACTTAAACACGCTGCTGCCAAAGCCCGTTTGGGAAAGCTGCGTAACTATTAGTTTCTTTCTCATCTTTTTAGATTACCGAGCCGTATCAGTGTCAACGCGTAATTTGCTAAGGGGGGCAGGCGTACTGCTACTAACCACCATGTCAGTACTGTATCGTAGTAATGATCCTAATCATTGGGTTTGGCTGCATTTTAGCTGGTGGGGTATTTTAGGGCTTATTGGCTGGTCATACCTTTTTTGTGCACTTATATATCATTACTCAAAAGGCGTGTTATGGATTCAGGTTGCAGCCTGGGTAATTTTCCTGCTTGTTAATATCGATTTTCATTTTGGCTGGCTCGAGTTTATAATGTCATGGAAGAGCTACATATGGCTGGCCGGCAATGGTGCCATGCAGGCATTTACTATGGCAGGTATAGTGGTTTCGGTAATGTATATGAGGCTGATGAAGAGTGGCGAACTTAATTTGCTATGGCCCGGCATTATACTTTTAGCTTTAATATTGGGTAATCTTGGTTTTATAGTGCGGTACATAGGTGGTATTTCAAAAGCGCGTGATACACCCTCATGGGTTTTGATATGTACATCGATAAGCCTTGTTGCATACATGGTTTTTTTGTTTTTGGTTGATGTAAAGCAAAAATATAACTGGTTTAATTTTATTAAGCCTGCAGGTACCAATACATTTACCTGTTACATAATCCCATTTATATTTTACCCTATCTACGGTATGACCGATTTTGGTTACCCGCAATATTTAAGTGAAGGAACCGGCGGACTTATCAAATGCCTTGTTTTTTCATTTGCAATGATATGGGTAGCGGGCTTGCTTGACAGGATAAATATCAGGTTAAAAATATAGGTACCCTTAGTGTTCACACAGGGCCGCAACTCATTTTGAAAAAACGTTTTACAGTTAAATAAAAAATATCTACATTTGCGGGCTAATTATCGCTCATTGAAAACGTTAAAAACATATTCGATTCCTTATACCGGCCTCAAGCTTGGCAGGCACGAGTTTGACTATGTTGTAGACGAATCGTTCTTTAAAGAGTTTGAATACTCGCTGGTAAAAAACGGTAAGCTGCAATGCAACGTGGTGCTTGATAAGCAGGAAACTATGATTATCCTGGATTTTCATATTTTTGGTACTGTTGAGCTGGCTTGTGATCGTTGCCTGTCTGAATACAACCAGCCGGTTGATATACATGAACAGCAGATAGCGAAGTTTGGCGAGGAAGAAATTGACGAAGACGAAGAGATAATTACACTGGGCAAAAACGATACAGAAATTGATATTGCCGGTTTAATATATGAATACATTACCGTTGCCGTTCCTTATATAACTGCTTGCAGTAACGAGGGTAACGGACGCGATTGTGATAAAGAAATGCTTGACAGGTTGAATGAGCTGTCGGGCGGTGATAAAAAGGAAAAGAGTGAAGACCCACGCTGGGACGCACTCAAAAAATTAAAATGATATAAATAAGAGGTTATGCCAAATCCAAAACGTAAGTTCTCCAAATCAAGAACTGCAAAACGCAGAACGCATTATAAAGCTGAAGCTCCTTCATTAACTACTTGTGCTGCTACCGGCGCTGTGCATTTGCCACACCGTGCGTACACTGTTGATGGTAACGTATACTACAACGGTAAATTACTGATTGAGAAAGCAGCCACTGTTTAAGCCCGTTTCCTGCAAATGAAGATAGGCTTAGACATTATGGGCGGAGATTATGCCCCTAAGGCAACTGTTTTAGGAGCAATTGAAGCTTATAAAGCTTTATCCGGTGAGCAAAGGCTTGTACTTATAGGCGATAAAGATATTGCCTCAGGTATTCTTCAGGAAAATGACTTTAACCCTGATCACTTTGAGTTTGTGCATACAACCGAAGTGATTGGCATGGGTGAGCATCCTACTAAAGCAATTACTCAAAAGCAGGGTTCAAGCATTAGTGTTGGTTTTAAGTTGCTTAAGGAAGGGTCTATTCAGGCGTTTTCTTCGGCAGGTAATACCGGTGCTATGCTGGTGGGTGCTATGTTCAGTGTAAAAACTATTCCGGGTGTTATACGCCCGGCCATGACTACTATTGTACCCAAACTGGAAGGCGGTTTGGGTATTTTATTAGATGTAGGTGCCAATGCCGATTGTAAGCCTGATGTGCTTTTGCAATTTGGTGTATTAGGTAGTCTTCTTGCGCAAAATGTTTATAACATGAGCAACCCGCGTGTTGCGCTTATGAACATAGGCGAGGAGGAAGAAAAAGGCAACATGCTTAGCCTGGCAACCTATCCTTTAATGAAAGAAACTAATCAGTTTAATTTTGTTGGCAACGTTGAAGGCCGCGATTTATTTACCGATAGCGCCGATGTATTTGTTTGCGACGGCTTTACCGGTAACGTAATACTTAAACTGTCAGAATCATTTTATGTAATTACCCGTAAAAAACGTATTAAAGATGAATTCTTTGATCGTTTCAATTACGAGCAGTATGGTGGAAGCCCTATCCTTGGGGTAAACGCACCTGTAGTGGTAGGGCACGGTATCTCAAGTCCTGAAGCTATAAAAAACATGGTATTACTTTCAGCCAATATGGCCGAGAGCAAACTGGTTGATAAAATTAAACAAGCTTTCGTTTAAACCCTTTAGATAGATGCATAAAATACAGGCTGCAATTACCGCTGTACATGGCTATGCACCCGAATATGTGCTTACCAACCACGAACTAGAATCGTTGGTTGAAACGAATGACGAGTGGATTACCTCTCGTACCGGAATTAAAGAGCGCCGCATACTCAAAGGCGAAGGTACCGCTACATCTGATCTGGCTGTTCCGGCTGTTGAGGGCTTGCTGAAAAAGCGCGGCATAGGCGCCGAAGAAATAGATCTTATAATTTTTTGCACCACTACTCCTGATATGCCTTTCCCGGCTACAGCTAATATTTTGGCTGATAAAATCGGAGCTAAAAATGCCTGGGGGTATGACTTGCAGGCGGCTTGCTCGGGTTTTGTATTTGGGTTGGCAACCGGTGCATCATTTATTGAAAGCGGTAAACACCAAAAAGTACTGGTAGTTGGTGGCGATAAAATGTCATCAATAATTGATTACCAGGATCGTGCTACCTGCATTATTTTTGGTGATGGCTGCGGCTGTGCATTGCTGGAGCCAAATACTGAAGGCTACGGTGTAATTGATTCGGTGCTTAAAAGCGATGGCTCTGGCCGCGAATTCTTACACATGAAAGCAGGTGGTTCATTACGCCCCGCAACGCATGATAGTGTTGACAAGCGTGAACACTATGCATACCAGGAGGGTAAGACCGTATTTAAATTTGCCGTTACCAACATGGCCGATGTTGCTGCCGAAATTATGGAGCGCAACAGCCTTGTTGCTGATGATATAGCGTGGCTTGTGCCACACCAGGCCAATAAACGCATTATTGATGCTACTGCAAACCGCATGGGCATTGATGAGGGCAAGGTTGTTATTAACATTGAACGTTATGGCAATACTACCAATGGTACTATACCACTATGCCTGTGGGAGTGGGAAAGTAAATTCAAAAAAGGCGACAATATTGTATTGGCAGCCTTTGGCGGTGGCTTTACCTGGGGCTCAATGCTCCTGAAATGGGCCTACTAAAATTTGGGAACAATTTTTATTTAATTTGTTATAACTTAGGTTCTTAATTTTTGTTAAGAACCAATTACACCTAAAACATGGATATTAAACAAATACAAGATTTGATCCGTTTCGTTTCAAAATCGGGCGTAAACGAGGTTTCCATCGAGCAGAACGAGTTCAAGATCACAATAAAAACAAACCAGGCTCCAACTATTGTTAACGCAACGTTACCGGTAGCACAGCCAGGCGTTCCTGCTGCAGCTCCGGCTGTTCCTGTTGCTGCTGCACACACTTCTGCTCCTGCAGAGGCTCCTGCTGCGGCCGATGTATCTAAATACGTTACTATCAAATCGCCAATGATTGGTACTTTCTACCGCTCATCATCTCCTGATAAACCATCGTTTGCAAACGTGGGTGATGAAATTAAACCAGGTGGTGTGCTTTGCATTATCGAAGCCATGAAACTGTTTAATGAGATTGAGTCAGAAGTATCAGGCCGTATTGTTAAAATACTGGTTGAAAACGCATCACCGGTTGAATATGACCAGCCTTTGTTTTTAGTAGAACCTATGTAATTTTGATTGATTTCACTGATTGATAGTTGATTTAACTGATTAAGTTCAGTGTAGTCATTCAAAAATCAGTGCAATCCAAAAAGAAACTCATGTTTAAAAAAATACTTATAGCTAACCGTGGCGAGATTGCCCTGCGCATTATCCGTACCTGTAAGGAAATGGGCATTAAAACGGTTGCCGTATATTCAACTGCTGATCGCGATAGCCTTCACGTACGTTTTGCCGATGAGGCCGTATGTATTGGTCCGCCGGCCAGCCGCGATTCTTACTTAAATATTCCTAATATTATATCTGCTGCCGAGTTAACCAATGCCGATGCTATACATCCGGGCTATGGTTTCTTGTCAGAAAATGCCAAGTTTTCAGCTATTTGTGCTGAGTATGGTATTAAATTTATTGGTGCCACTGCCGATCAGATAAACGACATGGGTGACAAGGCAGCTGCCAAAGCAACCATGAAAAAAGCCGGTGTACCAACCATACCAGGTTCTGAAGGCTTGCTGCATGATGTAAAGGAAGGTGTTAATATTGCCAACAAAATTGGTTATCCTGTTATACTTAAAGCTACTGCCGGCGGTGGTGGTCGTGGTATGCGCATTGTTTGGAACGACATGGAGTTTGAACCCGCCTGGGATTCGGCCCGTGCCGAAGCAGGCGCTGCGTTTGGTAACGATGGTATATATCTTGAAAAATACGTAGAAGATCCTCGTCACATTGAAATTCAGGTGGTAGGTGATCAATACGGTAAGGTATGCCATCTTTCAGAACGTGATTGCTCTATTCAGCGTCGTCACCAAAAACTGGTTGAAGAATCGCCTTCACCATTCATGACCGAAAAGTTGCGTAAAAAAATGGGTGAGGCTGCTATCAAAGGAGCTAAAGCCGTTCAATATGAAGGTGCGGGTACTATTGAGTTTTTGGTTGATAAGCACCATAATTTCTATTTTATGGAGATGAACACCCGTATACAGGTGGAGCATCCGGTAACTGAAGAAGTTATTAACGTTGACTTAATTAAAGAACAAATTAAAGTTGCAGCGGGAACGCCAATATCAGGCAAAAACTACGAGCCTACTATGCATGCCATAGAGTGCCGTATTAATGCTGAAGATCCGTTCAATAATTTTCGTCCGTCGCCCGGTAAAATCACTAATTTTCACTCTCCGGGTGGCCATGGTGTACGTGTTGATACACATGTTTACAGCGGTTATGTAATTCCACCAAATTACGACTCAATGATTGCCAAGCTTATATGTGTTGCACAAACACGCGAGGAAGCATTGAATACCATGCACCGTGCGCTAAGCGAGTTTGTTATTGAAGGTATAAAAACAACAATTCCTTTCCACTTGCAGTTAATGCAAGATCCTAACTTCAGGGCAGGTAACTTTACTACCAAGTTTATGGAAAGCTTCGAGATTGCTGAATAAAATTTCGAAAAATAAAATTAATCTCAAATACCATTCGTATGTTATACAGAATGGTATTTTTGTTTACAATACATGAGCGATAATAAAATAGTAAAAGCAATAAAAGATAAAAGTAAGGACCTTGATGTAGAGATGTCGTTTTTTGACCACATCGAGATCTTACGCTGGCATTTGATTCGTTCAAGTATTGCCGTTTTGGTGTTTACCATACTGGCCTTTGTTTATTACGACTGGGTATTCGACAACGTAATTATGGGCCCGATGCGTACCGACTTCTGGACGTATCGTATGCTTTGTAAGCTTGGAGATTATTTGCAGCGCCCAGGGTTTTGTATAGATAAAATTCCTGGCAAAATAATAAATACCGAGATGGCCGGGCAATTTACGCTGGAGCTGAATTCGGCACTGATTATTGGTATAACCTTAGGCTTTCCTTATTTGCTGTGGGAAGTTTGGCGCTTTATAAAGCCTGCCCTCCACGAAAAGGAAAGAAAAGCAGCAAGCGGTTTTGTAATATACGCTTCATTGCTTTTTTTATTAGGTATAATGTTCGGCTACTTTATAGTTGCGCCCGAGTCGATAAGCTTTTTAGCTAACTTAAGCGTGAGTGATAAAATAGAGAACATGTTTACTGTTGATTCTTATCTTTCATCAGTAGCTACGCTTACCCTGGCAACAGGTGTTGTGTTCCAACTACCTATTATTGTTTACATCCTATCAACTTTAGGGATACTTACACCAGCGTTTATGCGTAACGGACGCAGGTTTGCAATTGTGGGTATCCTTGTCATATCGGCAGTAATCACCCCCACGCCCGATATGCTTACCATGAGTATTGTAAGTGTGCCATTATTTATTCTCTATGAAGTAGGCATTGTTGTAGCCGGGGTGGTTGAGAAAAGAAAGCTTAAGCGTCAAAACCAACTGGTAAAAACGCAATAACATAAAACAAACTTTATCAAATTCACAGTAATGAACAAAGAACTTAAAATAGCTATAGGGTCTGATCATGCCGGGTTTAACTACAAACAAGAACTGTTGCAGTGGTTACCGCAAAGCATTGTAAAGGATTTTGGTACCTATTCAACCGAATCAACTGATTATCCTGATTTTGCTCATCCGGTGGCATCTTCAGTTGAAAAAGGCGAGTTTGATTTTGGTATTTTGGTTTGTGGCAGTGCCAACGGCGTTGCTATTACAGCTAACAAGCATCAAGGAATACGTGCAGCAATATGCTGGTTACCTGAGTTGGCTTCGTTAGCCCGCCAGCACAATAATGCAAACATAGTTTGTATACCTGAGCGTTTTATATCGTTGGAAGATGCAAAACAGATAGTTGAATTGTTCCTGTCAACCGAATTTGAAGGTGGACGTCATGCTAACCGCGTTGCTAAAATGTCTTGTTAAGTTGTTTGAATGATGAAAAATCAAAACGAGTCAGCTGAAACCGTTATATGGGAAGGCAAGCCATCTCAATTAATGAATTTGGGAACTTACATATTATGCTTTTTATTCATTTGGTTGGTGTTCCCGATATTTATAGCTATTTGGGCATATATTAAAACCGCTTCAACCAAATTTCAAATCACCACACAACGAATTATTATTAGCCGCGGCGTTTGGAACAGGATAACAAATGAAATGGCTATACACAAAGTGATAGACACCCGGATTGTTGAGCCGTTGATACAAAGATTGGTAGGTATTGCAAACCTGCAACTATTTACCGTAGGCGATTTAACAGAACATGTTGTGCTAATTGAAGGAATAAAAAACAGTGCCTATCTGCGCGACGAAATAAGGAAATTTAAAGGCGAATCTGACTCACTGATAAGTGATATGATAATCAATAATGCTGGATATTAAGCCATGTTCTTCTCAACTTACTTTTACTATTACACCTTTACTCAAATGAAAAGAGTTATACTATGCGGCGCTGCCTTGGCTGTAGCGCTGGGGGCATGTGCCCAGCAAAATGCAACTGCGGTGAAGTATGCTAAATACATTACCGTTGAGAATGCGAAAAAGCATTTAACTATCGTAGCATCTGATGAAATGGAAGGCCGCGAAACAGGTAAACCCGGAGCCGACAAGGCAGCTAAGTACCTGGCCGGCGAATACCAAAAATTAGGTTTACTACCAGCAAATAAAGGTTCATACTTTTTAGACGTGCCTTTATCTGTAACCAGTTTTTCGGTTAACTCAATTACGGTGAACGGCACTAAGCTTACACAGGGTAAAGACTTTTCTGTTTTAGGCGGTTCAGGCGTAAAAACCATTAGCGCACAGGAAGTTGTATTTGTGGGGTATGGTTCAGAGGCCGAGTTGAAGGATGCTAACGTAGAAGGTAAAGCGGTATTGGTTATAACTGAGCCTAAGCCGGGTGCCGAGGCGCCTGCGCGTGGTGCGTTTAACCGTGT
The DNA here is from genome assembly GCF_913773635.1 of uncultured Mucilaginibacter sp. Classification (GTDB taxonomy): domain Bacteria; phylum Bacteroidota; class Bacteroidia; order Sphingobacteriales; family Sphingobacteriaceae; genus Mucilaginibacter. The sequence continues at coordinate 201,679 of NZ_CAJYGQ010000008.1, read as the reverse complement.
GGCGGTAGCTTTAATGGCAAAGAAAGCTGCGTTAGTGTTAGGCGTAGGCAAAGTTAACCCAATTATAGCTAACAACGGTCGTATGACGTTAAAGTCAGCTACACCACGTCCGGTTGCCGATCGTGCTCCTATATTAATGATAAGCAACGCCGTTGCCGATAATTTACTGAAAGCAAGCGGTAAAAGCTACGAACAGTTAAAAGGTGCACCTGCAGTTCAAACCGTTAAGGCAAGTGTAGAGGCAGCTTATGCAACCACGGTAACCGATGCTAAAGCGGTTGATATTGTAGCAATGATACCGGGTTCTGACCCTAAGTTAAAAGAGGAAGTACTGGTGTTTTCTGCTCATTATGATCACATTGGAATGGAACCCGAAGGAACTCCCGGCGATCGCATTAATAACGGTGCTGATGATGACGGTTCAGGTACGGTTGGTATACTTGAGATTGCAACTGCATTTATGAAAGCAAAAAAAGATGGTAAAGGCCCTCGCCGTACCATTTTATTTTTAGGTAACGTAGGTGAAGAAAAAGGTTTGCTTGGTTCTGAATACTACTCGCAAAATCCGGTATTCCCAATGGCTAATACCATTACCGATTTAAATATTGATATGATTGGCCGCCGCGACCCGGCTCACAAAGATTCGCCTGACTATTGCTACCTAATCGGTTCAGATAAGCTGAGCACCACCTTACATAAAATAAGTGAAAACGCTAATAATACTTATACCAAGTTGGCTGTAGATTACAAGTACAATGATCCTAAAGATCCTGAGCGTATTTATTACCGTTCAGATCATTATAATTTTGCTAAGCACAATGTGCCAATTGTATTTTACTTTGACGGAGTTCATGAAGATTACCACCGTGTGAGTGACGAAGTAAGTAAAATTGACTTTCCGTTGTTGGTTAAGCGTACCCAATTAGTGTTTTACACCGGTTGGGAACTGGCAAACCGTGATGAACGCCCGGTAGTGGACGTTACAAACGACATGCCCGCCAACCGTAACTAAAATATAATTGTTGAAAACATAAGCGCCGTTGAGGAAACCCTCACGGCGCTTTTTTTGTTAAACACAATTGCTGCTGAATTTGATTGTTCGTAGCATAATTAGGCTCAGGCCTCACTAAACAGTAGATTTTATTGTTAACGTTAGAAGGCTATTAAGGCGTACTCACAAGGGATGAACCTTGGCCCTGCTATTATCAATATTAAAAAAATACTATTTTCGCCTTTATGGGAGATACTGCTGCCAAATTTTTGACCGATTCGGAGGAGAAGGTTTTTGACCGCGATCATCGCCGCATTATAAACTTCAACATGGGGCGCTACCATACCTCAGTTGCACGTGGTACAGCGCGGCTTGCCAATATAGAAGCTGCCAAGCGTAAAGGACACGTTATAAAATGGCGTGTAATGGAAAACCTTGATAAGTTTTTGCCCGAATTTGAAGCTAATTTTCAGCGTAGGGGAGGTAAGGTTATTTGGGCTAATGACGTGCATGAAGCTCAGCAGGAAATACTGGCTATATTGCAAAGAATTGGAGCTAAGCGCATAGTTAAGTCGAAAACTATGGCAACCGAAGAAATTCACTTAAATGAATTTCTGCAAGAAAATAACATCGAATCTCTTGAAACTGATTTAGGCGAATACATTGTACAATTGCTGGGGCAAAAGCCATATCATATTGTAACGCCCGCTATGCATCTCTCCAAAGAAGATATAGCAAAGCTGTTTCATGAAAAATTTGGTACGCCTATTGATTCAACTCCCGAGCAGCTTACCGCCAAAGCTCGAGAATTACTGCGTGAAAAGTATTTGCAGGCTGATGCCGGTATAACAGGCGCGAATTTCCTAATAGCAGATAGCGGTAGTATAGCTGTGAGCGAAAATGAAGGTAATACACGCCTTACCACAACTTTCCCTAAAGTGCATATAGCCGTAGTTGGTATCGAAAAAATTATACCTACAATAGCTGATCTTGACTTGTTTTGGCCTATGCTTGCCACACACGGCACAGGGCAAAATCTTACTGTTTACAATACCATTTTAACAGGTCCGCGCCAACCAACCGAAACGGATGGCCCCGAAGAGATGTACGTTATCCTGCTTGATAATGGCCGCACTGATTTGTTGGCGCAAAAAGATCAACGTCAGGGTTTGTACTGCATTCGCTGTGGTGCTTGCTTAAATGCCTGTCCGGTGTATCAAAACGTTGGTGGCTATACTTATAGCACAACGTACAGTGGGCCTATAGGGTCGGTAATTACGCCGCATATGCGTGGGATGGAAGAGTTTAAGCATTTAAGCTACGCATCAAGCTTATGCGGAAGGTGCACAGAGGTTTGCCCGGTCAAAATTGATATACATAAGATGCTGTTGCTAAACCGCCGCGATGCAGTTAAGGAAGGCGTAGTAAGTAAGCCCGAACAATGGGGCTGGACAGCCTGGAAAAAAGCGATGATGAGCCGTAAGCTCACCGATTTTTTTGGCGGCAAGGTGAAGAACTTTATGCTGCGTACGTTTTTCAAAAAGTCGTGGGGTAAATACAGGGCAATGCCCGAAGTAGCTGAAAAATCATTTGCACAACGCTGGAAAGAAGAACAGGAATCACCCGACAAAGACAAATGAGAAAAGTAATATTAAACCTGGCTGTAAGCCTTGATGGCTATATAGAGGGACCCGAAGGTGAGTACGACTGGTGTTTTACCGATCAGGATTATGGGTTAAGCAGTTTTGCCGCCCAAACAGATGCTGTTTTTGTTGGCCGTAAAAGCTACGAGTTGTTTGCAGGCAAAGAAGACGAATACTTTCCGGGTATCAAAAAAATTTATGTTTTTTCTGATACGATGAAAGCGGCGGCGCACCCCAATGTGGAAGTTATTGGTAGTGTAGATATAGATACTAAAGTGCAGTCGGTAATTAACGGTGAGGGTGATAACATTTGGTTATATGGAGGTGCAAAAGTGGTAAAATACTTTTTAGACAAACGCTGGATAAGCGAAATGCAGCTATCGGTACACCCGGTGATTTTAGGAAGTGGGAAGCCTTTATTTGAGGGTTTAAAAAATCGTGTTGAGCTGCTTTTAAAAGATTCAATTACTTACAGCAGCGGTTTGATACAGCTTATTTATGTACTCAAGCCACTTTTTGATACGAACGCACTTGATGTTCAATTGGATGAGTTAGACGAACGGATGTTTTAAGCTACATCAACCAACTCCACCTCGGCTACAGGGCTAAACAGGTAAATGCGTTTAGTGCTTATTTCTGTACATCTGAAACGTTTACGAAGTTGTTCTTCTTTACGGAATATCCTGCCGTCCTTAATCTTAAAAACGGCTTTTAATGGAATTTTTTCTATCGTGGTTACTGTTGCGGCATTGTTGTCATATTTCCTCAACGTACGGTAGAGGTTGAGGTCAGAACAACTGGAGGCGGCCGGGTTATTTAAGTAAGCCGTTATGGCGAAGGTAACATCGGATGGAAATACCTGCTGTTCAAAAAATGGCTGCATCATCTTTTTAAAGTTTGCTTTCCATTCATTGCCATGCGGTTTAATGAGGTTTTTGTGCTGATTCCAGGTATGAAGGTGTGCAAACTCATGCACTGTAGTAACTAAAAAGGCATAAGGGTTTAAATTATGATTTACCGATATGCGATGCCCTTTACCTTGAAACGGCGGACGATAATCACCAAATTTGCTGTTGCGGTTACGTGATATTTTAAATTCGCATTTAAAATGGTCAATCCACCGTGCTATAAGCGGTGCAGCACCTGCCGGAAGATAACGTTCTAAAACTTTAACCTTGTCCACACTAAATTATAAGCTAATATAACAGTAATTAATGTTATAGATGCCACAAGAATTTTATGCTCCAAATATTTGTTAAGTGGCTTTGCTTTTTTAACTTAATAGCCAACTCTAATACAATATGAATAAAATTTTACTGCTGATTTTCCTGTCATTTGTCGTGCTTGGTTGTTCTAAAGCCAAAGAAGATGAGCCGGAGGTAATTGCTAATAAAAGCTTTAAGCTGAATATCAAAGTAGATGACAATGCGGGTAGCTTTACTGCTATACAAAATGTTAATCTCGGTAAAAACGTATTGGCTACCGGCAATACTCTGGCTTCTAACGTTACAAACATATATTACCGCATATATAATGCAGAGGGTAAATTGTTATCATCTGTAAAGCAAACCTCAACAACGGCTGATTTTGGCACCGTATCTCAAGAGTTACCTGTTGGGGAATATAAGGTCTTCATCGCTGCATCAAAGGGAGAGATATTATTAATCGATAACAATGATCTGTCAAAAGATCGATTTGGTTTTCCGAATGGATGGGAGGATACTTTTACTTCATTAACAACAATATCAATTAAAAATGCGGATGTTTCCCAAACTATAAAACTGGAAAGGGCTTTAGGTATGCTCAGCCTTACCATAACGGACGCCATACCTTTTAATATTGCGAGAATAAGTATATCTATGCAACCCGAAAATATTTACAAGTATATTGGTGGTGGACAGGAAATAATACCTACAGGAATGTCTTACAATACTAATGTAAGTTATAGCGATATTGGCGTCAGGAACAAAAATTTTTCTACGCTCATAGGTAACACAGGAGCTGCTATCAACATTAACGTTAAGGCATATAATTCAGTTAATGTGGTTATTGTAGAAAAGAATATACCCAATATCACTTTTTCTAAAAACAAGAAGACAGAGATAAGCCTCCAGTTATTTACGCCATAAATTACATTATTTCAATAGCGTATATGTAATAAAACTCGCCGCATATGCAAGTCCGGTCATGTATACAAATTGTATAACGGGCCAGTGCCAGCTTTTAGTTTCGCGGTATACGGTGGCTACGGTACTGGCACATTGCATGGCAAAAGCATAAAACATCATTAATGAAAATGAAACAGCAGGGGTAAAGGTTAGCTGACCGGTTTCGGTATTACGGGCTGTACCCAATTTGTCTTTTACAGACTGTATCTCTTCAGGATCACCGTCTACACTGTAAATGGTGGCCATGGTGCCCACAAATACTTCGCGTGCAGCAAAGGAGGTAATGATGGCAATACCTATCTTCCAGTCAAAGCCAAGTGGCTTAATTACCGGTTCAATTACATGCCCCAGGTAACCGGCGTATGAGCTTTCCAGTTTTTCTGATGCTATGGCGTGCTCCCTTTCCGTAGGCTTCATTTTTTGCCCATACTGTGGCTGGCTGTATTTCTTTTCAATTTGTTTAAAGTTATCGCCCGGTCCATAAGATGCCAGTACCCATAATATAATTGATACTGCTATAATTACCTTGCCTGCTTCAATTACGAAGGTTTTAGCGCGGTCATACATCGTAAGCAAAACGTTATTCCATCGCGGCATCCGGTAAACCGGTAGCTCCATTATAAAGTAACCTCGTTCACGGGCTTTTAAAATGTGCTTCATCACCCATGCTACAACGATAGCCGAAACCAGACTGAGCACATACATGCCCGTTAAGGCCAGCCCCTGTAAATTAAATATCCACCAAACATTGCGGTTAGGTACCACCAGGGCAATAAGCAGCGTGTAAACGGGTAAGCGTGCTGAACAGGCAACCAAAGGTGTTACCATAATGGTAATCATACGGTCTTTCCAGTTTTCAATGGTGCGCGTACTCATTATTGATGGTACAGCACAAGCAAAGCCGCCAATTAAAGGAACTACTGATTTACCGTTTAGCCCCACCTTGCGCATCACCTTATCCATCATGAACGTAACGCGGGCCATATAGCCGGTATCTTCTAAAATAGCTATAAAGGCAAATAATATTGCAATTTGCGGTATAAATACCAACACCCCGCTCAAGCCGGCTACAACGCCGTCGGCGAGTAAGTCGGTTAGTGGGCCAGCCGGCATTATTTTGTGTACACCCTCCTGCATCCATATGAATAGGGATTCAATGAGGTCCATAGGGTATGCTGACCAGGCAAAAATGGCCTGGAATATAAAAAGCAATATGCCAAAGAATATCACAAAGCCAAAAACACGGTGTGTTAAAACTTTATCTATACGGTTGCTCAGGGTCTCTTCCTGCGCTGTTTGCTCGGTTTTAACCGTATCGTAAAGCAAATCATTGATAAAATTGTAGCGTGCTATGGTTTCGGCCGCCTGTGCCTGTTGTGAATGAAACTGATGAATGCCTTCCAATTCCTCAATGCGGCTGCTCTGCTCAGGAGTTAAGAAAGATAAATGCTCATGCTGATGAGCAAGTTGTAATGCATAGTAAGGGTTTTCCAACTGCATTTCTTGTCCAATGGCATCAACCAGTTGGGGTGCAATGGCTTTAACATCAATGCTTTGCTGTTGAAGTGCAAACTTGTTAGCGTATGATATGGCCTCTTTTAACTTATCAATACCCTCGTTACGGCGGGCAGAAATAGGGATTACCGGCACACCTAATTTTTTTGAGAGGCTATCAATATTAATGGTTATGCCGTCTTTTTTGGCCATATCCATCATATTCAATGCAACTATAACCGGAATTTTAAGATCGGCAACCTGCGTGTACAGGAGCAAATTCCTTTTCAGGTTAGAGGCATCAACAATGACAACTATAAGATCGGGAGTTTCGTGAACCTTATCGGCAAGTACAGAAAATACTATAGATTCATCACGACTTTTAGGGTATAGGCTATAAGTGCCCGGAAGGTCAATTATTTCGGCACGTCGGCCGTCAGGCAGGCTGCTAAAGCCGGTTTTTTTGTCAACCGTTATACCCGGAAAGTTTCCAATTTTTTGGTTTAGTCCGGTTAATAGGTTAAACAGGGTTGATTTACCGGTATTAGGATTTCCAACAAGTGCAACTCTTATCTCAGCCTTCAATGCAATAACTACTGTAAAATAATGGTTGAAGCTTCCTGTTTGCGCAGGCTGAGCATGTAGCCGGAAACGGCAACGGCAATGGGATCACCCAGTGGGGCTATGCGTTCCAGTTTAATTTCTTCACCCGGAAGGCATCCCATTTCCATCAACTTAACCGACATTTCTAAATCGGTAAATTCTTTGATTACACCCTTTTTACCTACTTCAAGTTCCGAAAGCTTCTTCATAAATGTATGTGCAAACATACTCCTTATTTAAAACAAATCCAAATAAGAGTAGGCCCGTTTACATTACAAACAATAAAAAGGTAATTTACTTATGTGGCTTATAAAACAGGTTTAAAAGTTTTAAGCCTTATCATTTACAGAGTGGTCGGTGTGTAGTTTACCAAAATGAGGGCAGCCACAATCTTTTTTTAACACAGCACATGATGTCATTGACACAAAAAGGGCAAACACAGCTATTAATTTAAGTTTTTTCATTACTTACCAAGGTTACGGTTAGTATGCTGCCAAACGTTGCCATGCCTGCTCCAACGGCATCGGCAAACAAATCATTCCAATCGCCGCTGCGCCAGGTAAACATATAAAGCTGTAAAAGCTCAATCAAAGCTCCGTAGGCCATACTAATTGTAAGCGCTTTTACGGCGTTGAGCCAGCTAAGGTTACGGTGCCGGCGTATAATTGCATGAACAACTAACATGTTAAAAACAAAAAACAGGCCGCAATGCACCAGTTTATCAAAGCCTGCAAAAAACCTGGGCGAGTTACCTATTTCGCCCATAGGCATGTTGCATATCAACAAAATAAATAAAGCCCACCCCAGGGTGAGCTTATAATATTTAAAAAGCAACTTCATTAATTAAGCGCCTACCAAACCTTTGTAGTCTTCGGCCGAAAGCAGTGCTTCAACTTCTGCAAGATCGTTAAGGCTTATTTTCACCATCCAGCCATCGCCGTATGGATCGCTGTTTACCAGCTCGGGCTGTGCATCAAGCTTGTCATTAATTTCTAAAACGGTTGCAGTAACCGGCATAAAAAGGTCTGAAACAGTCTTAACTGCTTCAACCGTGCCAAATACTTCTTCTTTTGCAACTTCTTGTCCAACAGTGTTTATGTCAATGTAAACAATGTCGCCAAGTTCGCGCTGGGCAAACTCAGTAATGCCTATATAGGCCTCATTGCCTTCAACCTTAATCCACTCGTGGTCTTTAGTGTATTTTAATTCTGCCGGAAAATTCATATCGTTTTTTGTTGGTGCCCAAAAATAGTAAAAGCCTTTAAGTTTCCGAAGTTATTTAAAACCCAAATGCGGCATTGTTGTTGTTTGCATTAATCAACAATTAAGAAAATATCTACGTTATGAAAAAAGTATGTTCAATAGCAATGCTGGCGCTGGCCGCCCTGGCATTCCAATCATGCGGCGGAGCCGGATCAAACAATGATAGCGCTGCTAATGCAGACAGTGCAAATTACACCAAAGATACATCAAGCAACGCAGTTGAAACCGGTGGTATTGCTGTAGTAAATGATGATGCTGAATTTGCTGTTTCTGCAGCTAATGCAGGTATGGCCGAAGTTGAATTGTCAAAACTGGCTTTAACTAAAGCAACTAATGCCAAAGTGAAAGAATTTGCAGATATGATGGTAAAAGATCATACCGGTGTAAATGAAAAATTAATGGCGTTAGCTAAAACCAAAAATATCACCCTGCCAACTACAGTAGGTGCCGATGAGCAAAAAACAATGGCCGATTTACAAGCAAAATCAGGTGCCGACTTTGATAAAGCTTACGTTGATGTAATGGTAAAAGACCACAAAAAAGCGGTTGATTTATTTGAAGACGGTTCCAAAGATTTGAAAGATGCTGATTTAAAATCATTTGCAACTCAATCTTTACCTGCGTTAAAAAGCCACCTTCAGGCTATCGAAACCATTGAGAAAGGTGTAAAATAATTTTTGTTGATTACAACAAATGAAAGGGAAGCGTTGTAAAAGCCTTCCCTTTTTTGTTGAATTTTAATTATAAATTTTAACAGGTCCAGGATTCTATTTAAATCAAGAAATAAGCAACCTTATAACTCACCGTTGTTTAAAACGAAATAACATTGTGAGGGATTTACCTGCTACTACAATGTTTTTAAGCTCGTTTTAAACTCCCTTAACAAAGCCGTATACTTGCAATATGTCATCACCTATTGTTACCGGTATTTTATCATTTGGCATGTCGGGCCGTATATTTCATGCGCCGTTTGTACATGCGCATCAGGGTTTTAATTTTAAGGCTGTTGTTGAACGTACCAATAAAAACGTTAACCAGTTTTACCCCGATGTAATCAGTTACGATAGTGTTGAAGCAATACTTGCTGATAACGAAATTGAGCTAATTATAGTTAATACACCCAATTACCTCCATTACGAGCACGCCAAACAAGCACTGCTTGCCGGGAAAAGCGTTTTGGTTGAAAAGCCTGTAACGGCAACTTCAGCCCAGCTTTTTGAATTATTTGATATTGCAAAGGAAAAGGATTTGCACGTACTGGTTTATCAAAACCGCAGGTGGGACAGTGATTTCCTGTCTGTTAAAGATATAATTGAAAGCGGGCGGTTAGGGGAGTTGATTGAAGTTAACTTCCGCTTTGACAGGTACAGGCCAGTGTTAAGTCCAAAGTTATTTAAAGAAACCGCACAAACACCGGCTAATGGCTTAGTTTATGACCTTGGTCCGCATTTGTTAGACCAAGTTATAAGTTTGTTTGGCAAACCTATTAGTGCTAATAAAGTTACTGCAACGCACCGCGAGGGGTCAGAGGTGGTTGATTATTTTTCTTATCAACTCACTTATCCTCATCAACTGGTAGTAAATGCAACATCGGGGCTTTTGATTGCTCACCCAATGCCTTCCTTTACCGTGCATGGTACAGCCGGAAGCTATGTGAAAGACAGGGTAGATGTACAGGAAGCGCAACTTGATAAAGCCATAAAACCAACTGACCATAATTATGGCGTTGAGCCTGAAGGTAGCGAAGGTATATTGACAATAATGGGTATAGGTACCGAAAAGACCGTTGAAAAAATACCATCACTTGAGGGTAATTATCTAAATTTGTTCGAAGCCGTTTACCAAACGTTAGCCAATGGCGCTGTTTACCCAATAACTAATGAACATGTGGCATGGCAACTTGAACTGCTGGAATTATAGTACAATGTTACACACGATGAAAAAATTACTTTTACTATTAAGCTTTATTGTGGCCGTTGGATGCACGCAGGCTCAAAATAATGCTAAAATTCAAAATATTCCTAAGTATAAAATTTTAACTCCTGATAGTACCTACCGCACGCAGGCCAACCTTAAAAAAGCAATGCCGGTAATGATTATTTATTTCATGCCCGATTGTGGCCATTGCCAGCAGCTGATCTATGACATGAAGGAGCGTATGAAGCAGGATTTTTCGAAAGTGCAAATTGTACTTATTACCGATGCCATGTATAAAATGGTTAAAGGATTTCACCGAGATTTTGGTCTTTCGGCTTACCCGAATGTAACTGTTGGCACCGAGCAGGGTTCTTATGATATACTGAATTATTACGGGGTTAAAATGACGCCTTATGTTGCCATTTACAACCGTAACGGTAAGCTTTTAAAAACCTTTGATAAAGAGCCTAAAGTGAAAGACCTGGCAGCTGTAGTGAAGAAAGGCTAGCCTATGTTCAAGCATGCTTATTTGGTAATAAAAAAATTACCTCAACTACACGGTTAGTTAGCAATAAAGTTACAAGGCTTACTATTGAGGTAAATTTAAAATGGGGATTTTTGCCGGATGAATTTTCCGGTTATAAAACGAACACTTTTATTTTTATTTACTTTACTCACGCTTAACGTACTGGCCCAAACCGGCGGTTCGGTAAGTGGTAAACTGGTTGATGCCAACACCAACCAGCCACTTGAGTTTGCCAGTGTTAGCGTAACCAACAGAGCCGATAATACTACCAAAGGTATACAAACAGATTTAAGCGGAAATTTTAAAATTGACGGCTTAAAAGATGGCACCTATACGTTCAAAGCAACTTTTTTAGGTTACCTCACCTTTACGCAGGAAAACGTTCAGATTACACCGGCTAAAAGAGCAATTCAACTGGCTGCAATTAAAATTAAGCCAGCCAAAGGAGTGCTTAAAGAAGTGGTGGTAACCGGGCAACGCAGTCAGATTAAGCTAAGTACCGATAAAAAGGTGTTTAGCGTTGATCAGAGTTTAGTTAGCCAGGGAGGTTCGGCAACAGATTTATTAACCAATGTACCATCGGTACAGGTTGATGTTGAGGGTAATGTGGCCCTACGAGGTTCAAACAATGTGCGTGTGCTGGTAAATGGTAAGCCATCGGCAATATCGGGCGGCAGTGTGAGTGATATACTGCAATCAATACCTGCAAGCGCCATTGAAAATATTGAGGTAATAACCAATCCGTCATCAAAATATGATGCTGAGGGGCAATCGGGTATCATTAACATAATTTTAAAGCGTAACGCACAGCTTGGCTTTAATGGTTCGGTAGCCGGTACCATAGGTAACCAAAAACAACGTAACGCAAGTTTAAACCTGGCCTATCAAACATCAGCAGTAAATATATTTGGCAATTACAGCTATCGTAAAGCCAACCGTATTGGCAATGGTTATACCAACAGAATTACTTACCCGGGTACTGATACAGCAATATTCCAAAACCAGGAATCAGATCAAACCTTTAAATTCAATTCTCACAACATCCGTACTGGCATTGATATCAACCTTGATTCAAAAAGTGTTTTAACACTATCTGATAATATCAATATACGGGATCGTGATCGCTTTCAAAACGGCGGAACCGGTATAACCCGTAATAGCGCTTTCACACAGCGTTTAAATCAAAATAACGTTTCATCTAATTCGGGTACCAATTTTGACCTTAACGCCGACTTTAGCCATAAATATAAAAAGCCTGGCCAGGAGCTTACTGCCAACGTAGGTTACTCATCGCAAAAAGAAGATGGTGATGAACAGTTGCTTACCAGTTATAACTTTTACGTACCAGCCTTAAGTGATAGTCTCTTTAGGCAAAATAACTTTACAAGAGGACGCCAGCGCAACTGGAACCTGCAGGCAGATTACACCACTCCGCTAAGCAAAGACAGTAAGTTGGAGGCAGGTTATCGCAGCACCTTTAACCGTAATGATAACGATTTCAGGGCGTTTGCATTGGTTGACGGTACGCAAGATCAGTTTGTATATGACGCAACCCGTTCAAATAACTTACTTTATAATGAGCAGGTGCATGCTGTTTACACCAATTACCAGCGTCAGTTTGGAAGATTTGGCGTACAGGTTGGTGTGCGTTTAGAGGATGCGCATATTCGCAGCCGTTTGGCAGGCAGCACAGAGGAATTTAAGCAGGATTATTTCCGGCCGTATCCAAGTGTGTTCCTGAGCGATAAGCTTACTGAAAATCAAACTTTGCAATTAAGCTATACCCGCCGTGTAAGCAGGCCACGCGACAGGCAGTTAAATCCATTTTTAGATCGTAGCGACCCGCTGAACTACCAACAGGGTAATCCAAGCTTGCGCCCTGAGGATACGCATGCATTTGAGTTAAGCTACATCAACTACTGGAATGCGCTTACGCTTACCTCATCACTATACTATCGCTACACCAACGAAAATATTCAGCAGGTGCGTTTACCGCTCGATTCGGTACGAACTATTACACAATTTGCAAATATTAACAGTGCAGCAAACGCAGGTTACGAATTAATTGCCAAGCTAACTGCATCATCAAAGTTTGATTTAACAGGTAACGTAAACGTTTATTATCGTGACATCAAAGGCGATCCGGCATTGTTTGTTCCGTCAAGCTCAGGTTACGCTTTTAACGGTAACCTTACAGCTAACATTAAGCCAATTAAAAAATTGGGCATACAGTTGCGAGGCGATTACCAGGGCAAGCAAGTAATTGCACAGGGGTATAGTAAGGCATTATATGGCTTTGACGGCGGCGTGCGTTACGACATTACCAAGGCTTTAAACATAAGCGGAAATGTACGCGATATATTCAATACCCGCAGGTTCGGATCAATCATCAACAACACAACAGTGAATGTTCCTTACACATCTGAGTCTTATCGCCGCTTCTCATTCCGTACCATATCCTTCACTATATCTTATAGGTTTGGCAGCAATGGTTCAGAACAAAAGCGAAAAAGAAACCAGGATCAGGATAATGGAGGAGGAAACCCTGATGACATGGGTGGAGGCATGGGCGGTGGCGCTATGCTCCGCAGTAACTAAAGATATAACTAAGTAACAAAAAGAAGCCGCCTTGAATTTTATGTTAAAGGCGGCTTCTTTTTGCTAATACGTAGAAAACCGAAGTTGGACGTATAAGTATCAGCTATAATTCATTAAAAACAAAACCCGGCTTAAGCCGGGTTTTGTTTTTAATGAATGCCCATAAACAGGCGGCTCCATCTTATTTTATTCAGAAAGCTGGCGTTGCTATCCCAGCTCATCCATACAAATAAAGCTTTACCTACCACATGATCTTCTGGTACAAATCCCCAAAAACGCGAGTCAAGAGAATTATGTCTGTTATCGCCCATCATCCAGTAGTAATTCATTTTAAAGGTGTAGCTATCAGCTTTAGCACCGTTAATTAAAATATCATTGCCATTCACTTCAAGCTTGTTGCCTTCATAAACTGTAATAGCACGTTTATAAAAAGGAAGATTTAAGCTGTCAAGCTTTACAGTCCAACCTTTTTTAGGAACTATAATCGGGCCGTAATTATCCTGGTTCCACTTCTCATAATGCTTGTCTTTGGGAAACACAGGTTCTTCCATCAGGCTAACAGAATCCTTTGGCGATATATGCGGCTTAACCATGGTGAAATTGCCCATCTTCTTCAAAGCATCAGCAGACGCTTTAGTCATGGTAGGATATGGGCTGTAATCCGATATGGTTACGTTAAGCTCTTCCCAAATTTTGGGGTTAATTTCTGTACCGTTGGTTTGCAGTTCGTAATTAATTTGCCCTTCGGGTGGGTTAGGGTTAGCCTTGCCATTAACAAATACTTGTGCATCAACTATCGAAAGCGTATCGCCTGGTGTTCCCTGGCAGCGTTTAATGTAGTTTTCACGCTTATCAACCGGCCGGTAAAACGGGCTGTCGGCCTCCATGGGGTAGTTAAACACAACAACGTCACCTTTTTTAATATCACTTAAGCCCGGTAACCTATAGTAAGGTAGTTTCACGCCATCCCAATAGGCTTTGGTGCCGATGATTGGCATAGTATGATGTGCAAAAGGGAAAGCAATAGGTGTCATTGGGGTGCGGGCACCATAATTTACTTTGCTTACAAACAGGAAATCACCCACAAGTAGTGAGCGTTCCATTGATTCGGTTGGAATGGTATAAGCTTCAATAAATAATGTACGTATAAGCGTAGCTGCAACCACTGCAAAAATAATGGCATCAGTCCATTCGCGTGCTGCACTTTTTTTCTTTTTAGGCTGATCTTCTTTGTTCTTCTTCTCCCAGAATTTCCAGTTCATATTTTATAATCAATAATTTAGGCCGTATCAGGCGTTAAAGGTAAACATATCTGTTACAGCGTAAAATCCTTTTTTATCTTTCAGCCATTCTGCTGCTATTACAGCACCTAAAGCAAAGCCATTACGGTTATGGGCTGTATGTTTAAATTCAATACTATCAACTTCCGAATCATACATTACGGTATGTGTACCCGGTACGTTTTCAATGCGGTGCGACTCAATCAGCAATTGACTATTGGTAAGCGCATCATCAGCCGCCTCACCAGTGTCAGTTACCAATACGTTTTTCCACTCGTTTTTTGCGTCAAGGTTTTCCAGTACTCCTTCAGCTATGGTAATAGCGGTGCCGCTGGGCGAATCAAGCTTTTGCGTATGATGAATTTCTTCTACCTGTACCTCGTAGTAAGGGTAGTTGTTCATGATTTTTGCCAGCATACGGTTTACATGAAAAAAGATGTTAACGCCAACACTATAGTTAGAGCCATACATCAGCGTATTGTTACCGGCAATGCACTTTTCTTTAATCTCGTTAAGGTTTTCATACCAACCTGTAGTACCAACCACTAATGGTACACCGGCCTCAAAGCAAAGATTCATGTTTTGAATAGCGGTAGCAGGTGTGCTAAACTCTATGGCAACATCAGCCTTTTGAAGGTTTTCAACTGTGGCCTCGTGCAGATTGTCTTTATCAATTATCAGTACAATTTCGTGACGGCGGTCGGTAGCTATCTTTTCAATGATTTTACCCATTTTGCCGTATCCGAAGAGCGCAATTTTCATGGAGCAATTTAGTTAAAACGAATAAATTACAGTTATTTAACGGTAAAGGTAACTTTTAAAACCCGCATAACCGAAGAAATAATAGTGCTGCTTATGTATGCCGGATTTCCGAATCATAAGACGTTTGAAATGCCTAAAACGTGAGGCTCAATTTTAAAACAGGAGTAATAGAAGGTAAGTTACCTGAAGCATACAACGGGCCTGTTTCAATGCCGGGGGTTATTTTAAAGCTCAAATCACGGTCCATGGTATAGGAATGGATGAATTTGGCATCAATGTAAGCATCAATCATTTGTATGCCCCAAAAACCAACAAAGCCTAAAATGCATAACTGCATATTACGTTCGTGGTAGTTTACATTATTTTCAATTATAGTTAAGTCTCTGTTTCTCGCGCGTTCAAAAAGGTCTTTAACGCTTTGCGTGTCACTTTCATCGGGTTGGTTTGCACCGGCTCTTTTTAATTGATATACACGTAAAAAGTCTTTGTAATTACCTCGGTTCCATATGTATATTCCGGCAAGTCCGCCTAAACCACCATATACCAAGGGTAGCTTCCACCATTTACGGTTGTACAGTTGGCCCCAGCCGGGTACAAACGCCGAGCGTTTAAAAGCAAGCGAGGGGCTATGCGTGCTATCGGGCCGGTAAAGCTTTTTGTTTTTTTTGGTAATTACATCGGTTATAACACGCTTACCTGCAACAGAGTCGCGCACGCGCTGGCGGCGTTCAATTTCATCGCGTAGCCTTACGGTATCGGGCTTTTGAGCATAAGCTGCAGCCGAAAAAATTATAAAGCCAATAATTATTATGATAAGCCTGTTCATGTGATGGTTTTACCAATCCAGCATCTCAAGTATACGGCCTAAGTCTTCCTGCGATAAAAAAGGTATTTCAATACTGCCTGAGCCTTTATTGCCCACCTTAAGTTTTACCTTGCTGCTAAACTTTGATGCCAGATCGTCCTGGATTTTTTGTAACTGAAACGGAACAGGTGCAGGTTTATTGCTTTCTTTTTTTTCGGGACCGTTTTGCAATGCACGTACCATCTCTTCAACCTTACGAACCGACAGGCCCTGCTGCAATATTTGCTGGTGCAGGTGTACTTGTTTAACCGGATCGGTAATGTTGATTAACGCACGGGCATGCCCCATGCTAATATCCCCGTCACGAATCGACGCCTGTATGCTGGGTGGCAATTTTAACAAACGTAAATAATTAGTAACCGTACTGCGGTTTTTACTAACGCGTTCTCCAAGCTCCTCCTGTTTAAGGCTGCATTCATCAATCATACGCTGAAAGCTTAATGCAACTTCCATTGCATTTAAGTTTTCACGCTGAATGTTTTCTATAAGCGCCATTTCCAGCATTTGCTGATCGTTGGCGGTGCGCACATAAGCAGGGATGGTGTTTAAACCGGCGCGTTTTGACGCACGTAAACGGCGTTCGCCCGAAATTAGCTGATAGGAGTGAGAATTTACCCTCCTAACTGTAATAGGCTGTATCAGCCCCTGCAATTTAATTGATTCCGCAAGTTCAATAAGTGCCTGCTCATCAAAATCAGTACGGGGTTGAAACGGATTTATTTCGATTTCGGCAATACGTATTTCATTAACCGAACCCAGGGCATTACCTGTGTTCGAGTTATTTGTGCTCCCTGTTTCGCGCTGGTAATTGCTTTGGGCTTTTACACTGTCCGAATCATTGAGCAGGGCACTCAGCCCTTTTCCTAATGCCTTCTTTTTATCTAAACTCATTTATAAAACTTAAACTGCTGCAGGTGTAGCTTTACCTGCTGTTTGTCCTAAACCGTTTTTGCGTATAATTTCGCGAGCCAGGTTTAAATAGTTTACTGCGCCTTTACAGGTTGCATCGTGCATAATTACCGAAACCCCAAAGCTTGGCGCCTCGCTTAAACGGGTATTACGTTGTATAATTGTATCAAACACAAGGTCTTCAAAGTGCGTGCGTACTTCTTCAACAACCTGGTTTGACAGGCGCAGCCTTACATCATACATGGTAAGCAAAATGCCTTCAATATCTAACTCGGGGTTTAGCCTGTTTTGAACAATTTTAATAGTGTTCAATAACTTGCCTAAACCTTCCAATGCAAAATACTCACATTGTACCGGAATAATTACCGAATCGGCCGCGGTAAGTGCATTGATGGTAATTAAGCCTAATGATGGTGAGCAGTCAATAATAATGAAATCATACAGATCGCGAACCTGGTCTAAAATGGCTTTCATTTTATACTCGCGGTCAGTAAGGTTAATCATTTCTATCTCGGCACCAACCAAATCAATATGAGCAGGTAACAGATCGAGGTTAGGTGTATCGGTTTTCTGGATGGCGTCTTTGGCCTCAACCTGGTTAATGATACACTCGTATATGCTGGTTTTTATAGTGCGCGGATCAAACCCTATACCCGATGTTGAGTTAGCCTGCGGATCGGCATCAACCAGTAGCGTCTTATACTCTAAAACGGCTAAACTTGCAGCCAGGTTTATAGACGATGTGGTTTTGCCAACGCCACCTTTTTGATTAGCTAAAGCTATTATTTTACTCATTTTATTACCTCAGATATTAAGAAAACAGCCTTTGCCGGATAATCAAAAGTAAAGCTAAAAATTTATACTTTCGCTTTGCTTTAAACCGGGGGCTAAAGATACGAAATTAAACAATTCGGCAGTCGATGGTGTTGCGTTAACTTATAAACACTTTTTAATGATTACCATTGTTGCTGCTACTAACCGCTCTGGAAGTTCAACTTTAAAATTAGCCAAATATTATCAAAGGCAGCTTATAAAAAACGGTTTGGAAGTAGAGCTTTTGTCGTTAGAGGATTTGCCGCCAAACTTCATCCAAACTGATATGTATGGCAAATGCAGCGCCGAATTTGGTCCGATAAGAAAGCTCGTCAATGCCTCAAAAAAGTTTTTGTTTGTCATTCCCGAATACAACGGCAGCTTTCCGGGCGTGTTAAAGGCCTTTGTTGATGCCTGTGATTTTCCTGACAGCTTTTATGATAAGAAAGCTGCGCTTGTAGGACATTCTTCGGGCACTTATGGTAACATACGTGGTGTAGAACATTTTGCTGGTGTTTGCAGCTACCTGCATATGCATGTGTTGCCGTTACGTATACATATTCCATTTATACGTAAAGAGATAAATGCCGAAGGCGAATTGTTTGAAGAACGTACAGTGAAATTTGTTAACGAGCAAATTGAAAAGTTTGTAATTTTTTAGGTTCTTAAGCCTGCTTGTTATTTCGTTTACCAAACAAAATTTTACCTATAAGGTTAATTCCCTTAGTCTTAACTAAAGAGTACCTTATGAAAATCAGAAACTTCCTATATGTAGCCGTTGCTGCAGGTGCAGTTTTGAGTAGCTGCCAGCAAAACAAAAAGCCCGATCCGGCAATGGCTGATACCACTGCGGATAAGGTTGGCCAGCAAGTGAATTTACCGGCACCTTACGAAACCAAATCGGTAAAAAACTTCTGTGAAGTTATAGGATGGCCCAAAGGTAAAACACCTATCGCTCCGGCCGGCTTTAAAGTAAGCCTCTATGCCGAAGATTTGAATAATCCGCGTAATATATACGTAGCTCCAAACGGCGACGTTTTTGCTGCCCTTGCAACTACCGAGGCTAAAGGTTTGAAAAAGGCAGGTTCGGCACTCGTTGGCAAAACAAAATCGCAAAATATGGGCGATAGCCCTAATACCATTGTTATTTTCAGAGATAGTAACGGCGATGGCGTGGTTGACCAAAAAGGATTGTTTTTAAGCGGACTAAACCAGCCATTTGGTATGGCCGTTATAGGTAATTGGTTTTACGTAGCCAATACTGATGGCTTATGGCGCTACCCTTACAAACCGGGAGATGCCCGCATAACAGCCGAAGGAAAACGTGTACTTAAACTGCCTGCCGGCGGTTACAATAACCACTGGACGCGCAACCTGCTTGTTAGTAAAGACAGTAGTAAACTATACATAACCGTAGGCTCGGGTAGTAATGTTGCCGAGCATGGTATTGCAAATGAAGCGCGCAGAGCCAATATTTTGGTAGTGAATGCAGACGGATCAAACGAAAAAATTTATGCCGGTGGTTTACGCAACCCGGTTGGTATTGACTTTTTCCCTGGTACAAGCAATATTTGGACTGCCGTTAACGAGCGTGACGAATTGGGAGATATGTTAGTGCCTGATTACTTAACCAGTGTTAAAGAGGGTGGTTATTACGGTTGGCCATATGCTTATTTTGGCCAGCACGAAGATCCTCGTTTGAAGGGACAACGTCCTGATTTAGTTAAGAGCACTTTAGTACCTGATGTTGCATTAGGTTCACACACGGCATCATTAGGACTGGCCTTTTATAACGGCGATAGTTTTGGTTCAAAATATAAAAACGCTGCTTTTGTAGGTCAGCATGGTTCATGGAATAGCTCAAAGCTGGTAGGTTATAAGGTTGTGGCAGTTCCTTTTAAAGGAAGCAAGCCAGGTAAGCCCGAAGATTTTCTAACAGGCTTTATTGCTGATGCGGCGCAAAACAAAGTTTATGGCAGGCCGGTTGGCGTAGCTGTAGCAAAAGACGGCTCTCTATTGGTTGCTGATGACTCTGGCAATAAAATCTGGCGCGTAAGTGCTGAGAAATAACAACTGTTTATATTTTGCGGGTTAGCTCGCTTTATTATAAGTTATAAATTAACAAAAGTAGTCCTTCAGGTAAAAGGACTACTTTTGTTTTGTGTGTAACCGTGCCTATGTATAAAAAACTTACCACTCTAACCTTTGTTCTGTTTTCGGCTTCAAATATATATGCGCAAATGCAGGATAGCTCCCGTACCATTGAGCCTGTTACTGTAAGAGGATATTTATCAGAACAACGAATATTGAACGTGCCAGCCTCTGTTGGTGTTTTGAGTAGCAAACGACTGAGCCTGCAGCCTAGTAATTCATTAGTTAGCGCAATGAATACATTGCCTGGAATACGTATGGAAGAGCGCACGCCGGGTAGTTACCGCCTGTCTATAAGAGGGAGTTTGCTGCGGTCGCCTTTTGGTGTGCGTAATGTTAAAATATATTTTGATGAAATTCCACTTACCGATGCTGGTGGCAACAGTTATTTGAACGCCCTTGACGTAGCCAGTTTGCACAGCATAGAAGTATTAAAGGGGCCTGATGGTAGCCTTTTTGGTGCTAATTCGGGCGGTGTTGTTATTATCAATCCTGTAAACCGATTAAACGATAGCAGCACAGTTGATTTAAACATTAACGCTGGTTCATACGGATTAATACATCAAAACGCCAGGATGAGCCAAAAATGGGGCAAAAACCAACTCAATATTAAGCAAGCTTATCAAACTTATGATGGCTACCGTGATCATAGCTATTTGCAAAGGCACTATTTTCAGTTAGTTGATAGGTACAGTTACGGGCAAGCCAACCAACTAAAAGCGCTTGGCTTTTACTCTGATTTGCAATATCAAACTCCTGGCGGACTTAACCAGGCGCAATTTGATAGTAACCCGCGTGCATCGCGCCCGGCAACAGCTACCTTACCCGGAGCCATTGATCAAAATATAGGTATAAGCACCAAGGTTTTATTTGGTGGTTTAGTTAATGAGGTTCAGTTAACAGATCGTATCCGTAATGTAGCATCTGTTTTTGGAACACGCGTAAAGTTCAATAACCCTTTTATAACAAATTACGAACAACGTAGTGAAAACACGTACGGTGGAAGAACGTATTTTGAATTAGCCGGTTTGCCGTCAAACAATATAGATTGGAAAGTTAATTTAGGAGCTGAATGGCAGCAAACTAATGCAACAATAAACAATTACGACAATCAGAGAGGAGAGATAGGAAAACCGCAGGCCTTTGACAATGTGAACACCAATCAACATTTTTTATTTGCACGTTATGCAGCCAAAGTGCTTCAGGTGCTGAATATTGAAGCCGCTTTAAGCCTTAACTTTTACAGCTATAAGTACCGAAATATATTTCCTTTGAATGAGCAGGAAAGGAACACTAAAAACTTTGATCCGCAGTTAATGCCGCGTATAGCATTATCGTACCAAATACTCGATAATTTCATATGGCGCGCATCAGTAAGCAGAGGTTACTCAACACCAACCATAGCAGAGGTAAGGCCAAGCAACAATGTTGTGAATATAAATCTCCAGCCCGAGACGGGATGGAACTACGAGACTGGTTTCCGAGTGCGTAATAATGATGAGAGTTTAATGTTAGATGCCTCGGTATTTTACTACCGCCTTGGGAATACTATTGTTAATCAACGTTTGGCCAATGAGACCGATTATTTTATAAATGCCGGCGGCACCAAACAGCTAGGTGTAGAACTAAGCTTTACAAGCTGGATTATGCAACCAAAGGCCAATGGCTTTTTAAGAGGTATTCAGTTTAATGAGGCCTTTACGTACAATAACTTTAATTTTAGAAATTACAACGTAAACAATAACAATTACTCAGGAAATAGCTTAACAGGTGTACCCAAAAATGTAGCGGTGAGCAGTCTGCAGTTCCGGTTACCAAAAACTGTTTATGTGTTTGTTCAGCATAATTACACTGGTAGGTTGCCGGTTAACGATGCCAACACCGTTTACGCAAGCAAATATAATTTGCTGCAAGCTAAAGCTGGTTTACAAATAAACCGCGCTGCAAGCAAAGTAAAAATAAATATATATGCAGGTGGCGATAATTTGCTGAATCAAAAATATAGCTTAGGTAATGATTTGAATGCAGTAGGTAATAGGTTTTTTAACCCGGCCCCATTGCGCAACTACTATGCAGGTTTAAGTTTGAGTATTTAGTAGCGTACCAAGCTTATGGATATTAGAGTTTTAATCTCTCAAAATAATAAAAGCCGCATTAGCGGCTTTTATTATTTATGCTTTTGAGCAAATTATTGTGCACTATCACGTAATGCTTTTATACGATCATGTGACTGACCAATTGCCTGAGCTTGTTTAGCTATAAGTGTGATTGCTTCTGCCGGTAGTACGCCTTCTGCAAGGGCTTCGCGGTATGCTTTTTTAATAGCATCCTCTCCACGCTCACACTCAGCAAGAATTGCTTTACGGTCGCTGCCTGTGAACAATGCTTTTACATCAATCCATGCGCGGTGTAATGTACCTGATACGCTATTGCCGGTTTCAGTATCGCCACCGTGTTGTGCTGCTAATGCAGTTAATTCTTGTGAAAACTGACGGCTTTGGCTGCTGTATTCTTCAAATAATGATTTTAAATCCGAATCACCACCTTCTAAATCTTTCAAGGCCTTTTGGAATCCGTCTGCACGATCGTTGTTAATCTCTATTAAATCGTTAATTATTTCTACTGATTTTTCTATAGTTTCCATAATGTAGATAAGTTTATTAATCTGAAGTTAAAAACGTCAGTGGTCGCATTAGGTTTTACCTTTATTATTCTTAGCAGGAATAAGCGTATAAATTTATTAATTAAAACTGCCTTGCTAGTGTCACGTTACTTATAAAGTAACTTATTTAATTTTTGAATTATGGCAACTCATGAAAGCGATAAAAGGCCAATTAAAGGCGCCGAAGAAAATGAAGAGAGCTTAAAGACAGATGAGCCTATAAGTGAGCGCGATGAAGTTAAAAAGGCCGAGGACCGCACCCGGAAAATACATGAAGACAAAGGCAAAGACAGCAAACAGCTGGAAGATTGATTGTTAAAATTGAATGGCACTTAATAGTTTATAAGCTAAAAGTTATAGTTTAGCGCGCTAACGTTTATAAGCATTGCTATGAAGATCAATTATTGTTACGCATTTTTATTGGCTTTGGGCTTTACAGCGGTCAACTGCGAGGCTCAAACCGTAACTCTCGATTATCATTTTAATCACGAAACCAGAAAAAACAGCCAGGGACAACCCGAGCGTTTTCACTACATCTGGGAAGAAAAAGATTATAACGGTTTTTCTGTTTTGGGAGATGTTTTTAAGAGGCAAGGCTTTAAGCTAAACTCGTTAGATGCAGCACCAACCGCGGCGAATTTGAAAGGTACTGATGTTTACATAATAGTTGATCCTGATAGCAAAAAGGAAAATCCTGCTCCTAATTATATAATGCCGGCTGATATTAAAAACATAGATGCCTGGGTTAAAAAAGGTGGTGTGTTGGTAATGTTTGCTAACGATAGTGCTAATGTTGAGTTTAAACACTATAACGAATTAGCTGCCGTGTTTGGAATGCATTTTAATGATGATATTCAAAACCATGTAATAGACGATGCCCATTTTGAAGATGGTGGGGTTGTTATAAAAGACAACCCTGTTTTCAAAACATCAAAGAAAATTTATATGAAGGATGCCTGCTCAATTGCTGCAAGCGGTAACGCACGCTCTGTGCTTAAGAACGCTGCAGGAGCAACGCTGATAGCCACTGCCAAGCACGGTAAAGGGCATATGATAGCTATTGCCGATCCATGGCTGTACGATGAATACACCAACGGACGGCTACCGGCTAACTTAAATTTTGAAAACGATAAAGCTGCTTACGACCTGGTGGTTTGGTTAAAAAGCCTCGTTCCAAAAAAATAGAATTCCAATTGTAAAAAGTAAAGGCCGTTAATACTAACGGCCTTTACTTTTTTATTAAAAATATTACTGCTGCTGTTGTTGCTGCTGCATCAGCATTATTTCCTGGTAGCGCCGGTAACTGTTTGTTGTAAAAGGCTCCGACTCTATGGTTTGAATAAACTGATTGGTAGGTATCAGGTTCTCGGGCTCGGACGATGGTAAGCCTTTATACTCAACACTCACTTTTACTTCAAGCATATGTCCGGAGTTGCCCTTGTAAACACCTTTAACCGGCGAACAGTCTGAAAAGTTACGGCCTACGGCAAGGCGTACGTGCGTTTCATTGGCCACACAATTGTTTGTAGGGTCGATGCCAATCCAGCCATAATTAGGTATGAATACCTCGGCCCAGGCATGGGTTGCACCTTCGCCACGCATACCATTATGGTTGGGGCATATATAGCCGCTTACATATCTTGCCGGAATTTTGAGCAGGCGCAATATTTGTATAAACAGGTGCGCAAAATCCTGGCATACTCCGGCTTTTAGTTTCCAAACTTCGTCAAGTGTACTTTCAACCGTTGTTACGCCGGGCAGGTATTTGATGTTTTTGTAAATGTAGCCGGCAAAACGCAATGCGGTTTGATAAGGCGTTTCACCCTGTAACCTTTCACTTTCAATGGTAGTTATAAGCTCAGGTAACGATTCGAAATATTCAGGCTTTAAAAAGTCAATATATGGTACGATGAACTGTACCGAGGCAAGCATTTGCCACTGCTCATCTGCCGCAATATCATCAGCCGGAAGCTCTTTAGGATGCGTTACCACCAGTACTTCTGAATTTATAACCAGGCGGCTGTGCTTTTCAAGATAGGTGAAGCTGCCTACCTGGTTGCCATAGTAATCAATATGGGTATCAACCACCGGATTGCCCGTAATCGTAAGGTCGTGTTTTAATACCTCCTGTGCAACATCGGTAATAGGATAGAGGATAATTTGATTTGCACTATCACGTACCAGGCCCTCGTAAGTGTACCGGGTTATATGCTGTATTTTAAATTCAGGCATAACTAAATTGAATTAATAATTGGCAAAGTAATGTTCATTCATTGATGTGCCAATGGCAAATAAGTCTTGCCGTATTTGAGTTAAAAATTGGTGCAAGCCTACCTGACGTATGCTTTGTGCCGAACTATATTGAATAAAACTTTGCAGTTTACCAATCTGAAAAGCAATGTTCCGGTGATTACTCAGGTGACTTTCGTTTTTAAGTCTGTCATAATAACGATGAATGTTATTAGCTGAGTAAATTACAGAGCGCGGAAAATCATCATTTAAAATAACCAGTTCCATTACGTTCTGAGCTTCAATACCATCGCGGTAAGTTTTTAAATAAAGCTCATAACCACCTAATGATTGCAGTAAATGCTTCCAGTAAGTAGTGTCGGTAAGTAAATCGGGGTTCGCATTAACCGATCCAAATTTTACATCAAGAATGTCAACTGCCTGTATGCTTCGTTCAAGGTACTTGCCAATATTCATAAAGCTACGTCCCTGGCCGCGTTCCATGCTAATTTCGGCCGTGCCATAGTATAGCATAATTTGCTTTATCAAAACATCCAGTACGCTAATGGGGTCATCTTCCATCAAGCGTTGATTTATGCTCGGATCTTTAACGCAATGATAATACTCGTTTAGGCATTGCCATAAGTCGCGCGTAATATGTTCCTGCACGCTGCGGGCATTTTCGCGGGCCAGCGTAATCATATTAGTGATTGAATTAGGGTTGTTACGACCGCTTACCATGTAGCTAAGCACCGCCCGGCTGTCGTTATGTAGCTTGCTAGTTAATTCATCGTCAACACCCGAATATATGCGTATAACCGGTTCCCATGTAAACTCTCGCACAGCATCCTGCGATGATGCGTAATTTATTTTCAACATGCGCAAAATGCCGTCGCTGCGCTCAATATATCTGCTCAGCCAAAAAAAGCTTGCTGCTACTCTACTTAACATATGTTATGCCCACTTAAAAGAGCTTTTTTATTTACTTAATTTGGTTGATAATCTTCCCTGGTGTATTGATGCTTACATAAGCACCCATGTATCCTTACTGCCGCCACCCTGCGAGCTGTTTACCACCAGCGATCCTTCTTTAAGCGCTACGCGGGTAAGTCCGCCCGGTACAATTTCAATACCATCGGGTCCGCAAAGCGCATATGGGCGTAAATCAATACGGCGGGGTTGTAATGCTCCCTGCAAGTAACACGGTGCAGCTGATAGGCTGATTGTGGGCTGGGCTATAAAATTGCGTGGTTCTTTGAGTATCTCTTTTTTATAGTCATCTATTTCCTGCTCGCTTGCCGCATGGCCCATAAGCATGCCGTACCCGCCGCTTTCGTTGGTTTTTTTAACTACCATGGTATTGATGTTGGCAAAAGTATATTCACGCTCATCATCATTACGTAGTTGGTAAGTAGGTACGTTTTTTAAAATAGGCTCCTCGTTTAAATAATACTTTATCATTTCGGGTACGTAGCTGTAAATAGCCTTATCATCGGCAACGCCGTTACCAATTGCATTTACAATGGCTACATTGCCTTTGCGGTAAGCACTCATTAAACCGGCAACACCTAACACGCTTTTAGGGTTAAACACAAGCGGATCTAAAAAGTCATCGTCAACCCGGCGGTATATTACATCAACCTGTTGCAGTCCTGTTGTGGTTTTCATGTAAACCTTATGGTTATTTACAACAAGGTCGCGCCCTTCAACCAACTCAACGCCCATTAACCTGGCAAGTGTAGTGTGCTCAAAATAAGCTGAGTTATATATGCCCGGACTAAGCAATACCACCGTAGGGTTACTAATGCGGCGCGGCGATAGCGCCATGAGGTTTTTGTACAAAATTGTAGGGTACTCTGTTACGCTGCGCACGTTACATTGCGGTAATAAATCAGGAAACAGCCGCTTAGTAATCTCGCGGTTTTCAAGCATGTAACTTACTCCTGATGGTGTGCGCAAATTGTCCTCAAGTACGTAAAATGTGCCTTTTTCATCCCGTATGAGGTCAATGCCCGCAATGTGTACGTAAATGTCATAAGGTACGTCAAGTTTGTACATTTCGCGCAAAAAGTGCGGACATGAGTAGATTACGTCAATTGGTACAATACCATCTTTAATGATGAACTGGTTATGGTAAACATCTTTTAAGAACAAGTTGAGTGCTGTAAGACGCTGTTTTATACCCCTTTCAACCAGCTTCCATTCAGGAGCGGTGATTATGCGCGGAATAATGTCAAATGGAAATATTTTTTCAATGCCCTCGCCGCTATTGTAAACAGTAAAGGTTATACCCTGTGTCATAAAAAGGCGACGCGCTAGTTCTTCTTTCTTATTAAGATTATCTGTCGATTCGTTAGAAAGATAGCTAATTACCTTTTGATAATGATCGCGAATGGTTGAATTTTCGCTATACATTTCGTCCCAAACGCCTTTAATGGCATTGTAATCGTTAAAATGCGCCGATTTATACATAAGCGATTGGAAATTTACACATACTAAAACTGGAAAAATATAAGTTTGTCGTAATTTAATAACAGTTTTTGATAATTTGAGTTATAAACTACTAATAAATTAAAAATTGAATAAAATATTTTGATAACTGTTGTTATATTTATACTATTGCGTCAAGATTTACGCATTTAACTGACCTTTGCGAACATCAAAGCACCGTTTCGGTAGTTTCCGAACGGTGTTTATTACAACAATCTTTTAAACAGTTTTTTTGAAGCTATTTTGATAACAGCAATTTAGCTTACTTGTTCTTTAATTATGCCCTTTCCTCTAAAAACTATATAACTACTCACGCAGCAATGCTGCTGCATTACTCAAACAAAAAACGGCTGCCCAAAGGGCAGCCGTTTAATTTTATTTAACTTTTACTTATTGCAGATCTTTTATTGCCGCATCAACTGCTTTTACCGAGGCTTCGTCACCGCTGCGCTGAGCTTTAATGCCCTCCAGTATTTGAGTAACTGCTGGCGCAATTCCATACTGCTTGTAACGTACACCGGTACTGCGTATTTGATCAATACCCTGACGTGCATACTCCGAACTTTTCAAACGACCAATAAAGCCGGCAACTTTGCGTATTGATGCAAATTTGCCCTGAATATCTGCCTCTTCAAATTTGCGGCTTACATAAGGCCATTCGGCATCTGAGCCGTTTGTTGCATATGTATTTACAATGGTTTGAGCCAATTCGCCTTCACTGTCTTTTTCCAAACCTTTAGCAATAGATAGGCTGCCGGCAGGGTCAAGCTGGCTTAAGCCGTCAAGGGCTGCTGCCTGCACTGCATATGATTGACTGCTTAATGATTGCTTGAACAATGCATTATTATCAGCAGATTTTAATGTGCCTAAAGCGGTTAATGCACCGGCCTTTACCAAATTGTTGGCATCGCTTTTTGCCATGCTGGCAAGCAATGGCAACGCAGCTTTCTTTACATCATCGTTTGTAAGTTTAAGCGCCTTTAAAGCTTTAAGGCGTAAGCCGTAGTATTTGTCCTTTAGCGCAGCAATAATTATCTGGCGAGCAATGGCATTGTCAGATCGTTGTGCTTCGGCCCAGGTTAAGGCTTCAAAACGGTCCATATACAAAGGCGCATGCATGGACATGTGTAAAAACTCCTCAGGCGTGTGGTTATCTGTTTTTTTAACAAGAAGCATTTTGTCGCCATCAACGTTAACCAAATCTGGTTTAGCATCAAGTTTAAATGTAAGCGTATCAGTCTTGTCACGCATCCAAACCATGTGGCGCACTTTCTTACCACCGGTATAAATATCAACCGCCATTGGTAGTTTAAATGCATCGCCTTTTTGACTTTGCTGCAAGTATACCGACTGTGTTTTTTTAGCTGCATCCCAACCGTAAGTGATATTGAGCACCGGATGACCTGAGTTGTAATACCATTGATTAAAGAACCAGCTTAAATCTTTACCACTTGCTTCTTCAAGTGCTAAACGTAGCTGGTGAGCTTCACCATTTTTAAATGCATTGGTTTTAAGGTAAATGTTTAATCCTTTATAAAAAGCATCGTTACCTAAAAAGTTGCGTAGCATATAAAGTATTGATCCGCCTTTTTGATAAGTAACAACGTCAAATACATCCTCTTTATCGTTATAATGGAAGCGAACAAGATTTTTGGCCGCAGCAACTTCGCCGCTGTTTAAATATTGGCGCCTATCACCGTTGATGTGGGCTTCACCTTCATCTTTACCATATTTGTACTCGGCCCACATGGTTTCACTAAAATCAGCGAATGATTCGTTCACAGTTAAGTTGCTCCAGCTTTCGGCCGTTACATAGTCACCAAACCACTGGTGAAAAAGCTCGTGCACCACAGTGCTTTCGCCCTGAGAGGTTGCATAATAACGATCAAGGAACTGGCGTGCCGTACCTTGTACATAATCACCATGCAGCGTAGCCGAGGTGTTTTCCATAGCTCCGCTTACATAATCACGCACTACAATTTGTGCATACTTTGCCCAAGGGTAATCAACACCCAAAGTTTTTGAGTAAAACTCCATAGCCTCGGGTGTGTAACCAAATATGGTTTTGGCATAAGGTGCATATTTAGGCTCAAGGTAATAGCTAACCTCTTTGCCTTTCCAGGTATCTTTTTGAATTTTGAAGTTACCAACAGCCATCATAAACAAGTACGGTGAATGAGGTAAATCCTGTTTCCAGTAATCGGTACGGGTACCGTTACCGTTGTTTTTTTGCGTTGTTAATTTACCGTTTGAAAGCGTCACGTACTTTGACGGCACAGTCATGTAAATTTCCTGAGTGGTTTTTTGGTTAGGCTTATCAATGGTAGGGAACCATGCCGATGAGCTTTCAGTTTCGCCCTGAGTCCATATTTGAACCGGCTTGTCTTTCACAGCGCTATCGGGGTTAATAAAGTATAAGCCCTTTGCGTCACTGATTGCCAGGCTACCCGCTGCTTTAAGCTGGTCGGGTTTTGAGGTATAGTCAATATAAACAACGTACTTTTCGTTATTACGGTAAACACGGTCTAGCTTAATGGCAAGCGAAAGGCTGTCATAAGAAAATTTAAGCGGCGTGTTTTTGCCATTATTTACAATGGCAATGCTCTTTACATCCATTCCTTTGGCATCAAGCCTCAAGCTATCAGTAGGGTACATGTGCGGTTTAAGCGTAATCCACTCTTTGCCGTATAAAAAGCGTTTTTTATAATCAAAGCGTACATCAAGCTTGGTGTGTACCAGGTCGTTGATTTTTTCGGGAGTTGCGCGGTAAATTTTAAGGTTAGGCGATTCGGGGGCTTTTTCACCGGTTTGTGCCAAAGCCGGTAAAGCTAAAACGGCAATGCAGAAGCAGGCAACCGCATGCGCTAAAGGTTTGTTTAAAGTCATATAATAGTTTAACAGTATGAGCTAATTTACTATGGAGCCAATATCAGTATTTTTTTAACTGAAAATAAAAAAATCCGGCCTTGCGAGCCGGATTTTTGAAAGAAATATTTTCTCTGATTAGCAGTGTTGATCAAAAGCATCAATCAGGTTATCGGCAATCATTTGAGCCGGTCTGCCCTCAATTTGATGGCGCTCTATCATGTGTACTAATTTGCCGTTTTTAAATAAAGCCATAGCCGGTGATGATGGCGGGTAAGGCAACATCAACCGACGTGCTTCATCAACAGCGTCCTTTTCCATGCCTGCAAATACTGTTACCAACTTATCAGGATGTTTTTGATTTTGAACGGCTAATTTTGCAGCCGGGCGGGCCATTGCAGCAGCACAACCACAAACCGAATTCACCATAACAAATACGGTTCCTTCGCTTTCAATAGCGTTTTTTACCTCTTCTGCATCTTTAAGCTCGGCAAAGCCGGCAGTGGTTAAATCAGCCCGCATAGGAGCAACTAAATATTCTGGATACATTGCGTTAATTTTAAATTATGAGTTACAAAAATATTAAAACCTGCCTTAATTATTTGCAGGTGCTAAAATATTAACACTATCTTGACGTTTGATTTTAACCATCGTTTGTCAACTGCCGTATAAGGCGGCAAAATAATTTATTTGTTTAAAATCTCCCCCTAAGTAATTGAGATATTAAGGAACTATTGAATGAACTTAAAACAAAATAATTTCAGCAGGGAACGTGCTTTGAATAATCCCGGCTTGCGCGAGCGTTTGTTACAGGTGAAAACTATTTACTTAACCCGGTTAAAAACTGTTACAGCCGTTTGCTTTTCGCTAATTGCCGTTTTAATGGTAACTGTATTTCAGCTCAACAAGCGTACGAAAATGCAGGAAGCAGAGAACGGGCGTTTAATGGCGCAGGTTGAAGCGTTGCAAGATCAGTTAAGTGAAGGTTCTGAAAGGCTTGACCTTATTTCGGCCTCGCATGACAGTACCAGCCACAAAGCGCTTACCTATATTGAAAGCATACAGTCCAAACTCAGTAAAATAAACAACTATCTTACTAAGCGTGGATTGCGTAGCATAGCTTTTAAAACAAATAAAATTAACGCCAGTAAGGAAACCAAGGGCGCTCACTTAGATGTGTATAGCCGTTACAACCGCTATCTTGACAAACTTGTTGATAATATTGCACGTATGCCAATGGGCTATCCGCGTGTAAGCGGGTTTACATCTTTCTTTGGCAGCAGAGGCAATCCATTTGGAGATGGCCGCATCGAGTTTCATCCGGGGCTTGATTTTAAAGGCCGCATGGGTGACCCGGTTAAATGCACCGCCAGTGGCAAAGTGATTTTTAGCGGGCGCGCTGGCGGCTATGGCAACTGCGTTAAAATAAGGCATACCGACAATATTGAAACCTGGTACGGGCACCTATCGCGCATTAATGTACGTGAGGGGCAGCGTGTAAATGTTGGACAGCTTATAGGAAAAGTTGGTTCAACCGGCCGGTCAACTGGTCCTCATTTGCATTATGAGGTACGCCGTAACGGTAAGGCTGTAAACCCGAAACAATATTTAAGCTTAAATTAAGCATTGTGAATAACATTAAGGGCATTTTGCGCAGGCAAGATGCCCTTAATATTTTATACCCTGTTAATGGTTTGGTATAACACCGATGAACAAATATAAATCTTTGTTTCATTGCAATATCATTTATAAACAGGCTGCGCTTATGTGTTTGTTTAACACCTTGTTATTGCATACTTTTGCATTTCAAAATTAAAAAGTATGTCATCAGTAGAGACCACTTACGTTAAATACAAAGTAAAAGATATGTCGCTGGCCGATTGGGGCCGCAAAGAAATAGAACTGGCTGAGGCCGAAATGCCTGGTTTGATGGCATTACGTGCTGAATTTGGCGCTTCAAAGCCATTGGCCGGTGCACGTATAGCAGGCTGTTTGCACATGACTATACAAACTGCTGTGTTAATTGAAACATTGGTTGAATTAGGTGCTGAAGTTACCTGGTCATCATGTAATATATTTTCAACACAAGATCATGCAGCTGCTGCTATTGCTGCGGCTGGTGTTTCAGTTTATGCGTGGAAAGGTTTAACTGAAGAAGAATTTAACTGGTGTATTGAGCAAACGTTATTCTTTGGTGAAGAGCGTAATCCTCTGAATATGATTTTAGATGACGGTGGTGATTTAACCAATATGGTGTTAGATCAGTATCCTGAGCTGGTTAGTGCTATTAAAGGATTATCAGAAGAAACTACTACTGGTGTTCACCGTTTATACGAGCGCGTTAAAAATGGTACGTTGCCAATTCCGGCAATTAACATTAATGATTCAGTGACCAAGTCAAAATTTGACAATAAGTACGGTTGTCGCGAGTCATTGGTTGACGCTATCCGTCGTGCTACCGATGTAATGATGGCTGGTAAAGTAGCTGTTGTTTGTGGCTACGGCGACGTAGGTAAAGGTTCTGCCGATTCGTTACGCAATGCAGGGGTACGCGTTATTGTAACCGAAATTGATCCTATCTGTGCGTTACAAGCTGCAATGGAAGGTTTTGAAGTTAAAAAGCTTTCAACTGCTATTGCTGAGGCTGATATTGTTGTAACTGCAACAGGTAACTGTGATATTGTACGCGAGCAACACTTCCGTGCTTTAAAAGATAAAGCTATCGTTTGTAACATCGGTCACTTTGATAATGAGATTGATATGGCCTGGTTAAACGGTACTTATGGCAACACCAAAGTTGAAATTAAACCACAGGTTGATAAATATACTATTGACGGTAAAGACGTTATTGTTTTGGCCGAAGGTCGTTTAGTTAACCTGGGTTGTGCCACAGGTCACCCAAGCTTTGTAATGTCAAACTCGTTCACCAACCAAACCTTAGCTCAGTTGGAGCTTTGGACCAACGGCGGCGCGTATGAAAACAAAGTTTATACACTTCCTAAACATCTTGATGAGAAAGTTGCCCGCCTGCACTTGGCCAAAATTGGCGTAGAGCTGGAAGAACTTGATCAGCATCAGGCCGAATATATTGGTGTAACTGTTGAAGGTCCGTTTAAACCTGAGTACTACAGATACTAATCTGAATTTAATATAAAGACAAACAAAGGCGCGGTGACATCACCGCGCCTTTGTTTGTTTAAGCCGGTTATTTTCATTTGAGTTTTACAACAAAAATAAAGTCAAAGAGAATGCTTAAATTAATTGCAAACCGGTAAAACATAAATGCTTAACTCAGGTTGATAATACAACTAGTTTGTTTAATTTCGTATCTTTTATTCCTTAAAGGAGTATAAGATTAGCCTGCATAATGATCGATAATTCTTCAGGTAATCGGGTACCATCGCCGGTATCAGGATTTACCAGTAATAGTATAAACTACAACAATATGCTCGAAAGCATACCTGTAGCTATTTATATATGCAATGCATTAGGGTACATTACTGCATTCAACAACGCCGCAAAAGCCTTGTGGGGTTTGGCACCCATTAAGGATAAAGATCAATGGTGCCCCAGCTGTAAGTTTTATAATCATCATAATGAGCCGCTTCCCGCAGGTTTGAGCCCAATGGCGCGAGCAGCCGAACAAGGTCAAATCGTTGAACAGGTTATCATTATGGAAAGGCCCGATGGTAGCCACGTAAAAATGAAATCGTACTGCGTACCTCAGTTTGAAGAAAATAAAATTCTTGAAAGCATTATTGTCACGCTGATTGATATTACCCACGAAGAAGTAAACATTAGTAAGCAGGCTCGCTTAGCTGCCATTGTTGATTCCTCAGACGATACCATTTTAAGCAAAACCTTGCAGGGTATTATTACCAGTTGGAATAAAGCTGCCGAGCGGATGTTCGGTTATACGCAGACCGAAGCTATTGGAAAGCATATTTCAATGCTCATACCCATGTCGCGCTTATCTGAAGAGGAGTACATCATTGGGCAAATTGCGCAAGGAAACCGTGTTGAGCATTTCGAAACTATCAGGGTTACCAAGCATGGAAAGGAAATCCCTATATCATTATCTGTTTCGCCCATAAAAGATGAATCTGGCAATATTATAGGGGCGTCAAAAATTGCACGTGACATAAGCACGCAAAAGCAGGCTGAAGATGCGATGGCCGAATATGCACGTAGGTTAGAGCTTATAAATCAGGTAATAAAGCAAATATCTGAGGAGCTTGATTTAAACAAGATACTACAAAAGGTAATAGATGCCACCGCCGACCTTACAGGGGCACAATCCGGTACCTTCTTTTATAAAAAAGCTAATTCAAATGGTCACTTTGACCTTGTTTGCGCCTACGCATATAACAACCCAAAACAACAATACAGCAACGAACAAATTTTAACCAGCCCGCTTTTTTCAAATCCTCAGGTTTTAAGAGTGGCGAATATTAAACAGAATACTTCTGTATTACATTCACATCTTTTTGATGGTTTAAGCTCAAATAATAATACTTCTTTACTTAGCTGTCTTGCTGTGCCGGTTGTTTCAAGATTAGGTGACGTAATTGGTATTTTGTTTTTCGAACATGCGGAAGAGGGTAAATTCACTGCCGAGCACGAGGATATTGTAATTCCAATTGCTGCGCAGGCCGCCATTGGAATTGATAATGCTTGTTTATATGAGGAGATAAAGTTTCTGAATGAGAAGAAGGATGAATTTATTGGTTTGGCAAGCCATGAGCTAAAAACACCGTTAACAAGTATTAACGGTTATTTGCAAATATTAGATAGAACCGAGAAAAATGTAGGCAGCCGTAAGTTTGTTGCCAAAACCATACAGCAGGTTAAAAAACTAAACGCATTAGTTTCTGATTTGCTCGATGTTTCAAAAATAGAGGCAGGTAAGCTACAGTTTGTAAACCAGGTTTTCGATATAGGTGCTTTGCTTGATGATGTAATTGAGCTCATTCAGCTGTCGCATACAACTCATCAAGTAATTTTAAAATCGGCAATAAAAAAAGTAAACATCCACGGCGATCCACACAGGATCGAGCAGGTACTCATTAATTTATTAACCAATGCAATTAAATACTCGCATGGTGCCAATAAGGTAGAAGTGAGTATGGATTTTGAAGATGATAAGGTTACTATCGGTATTCGTGATTTTGGCATTGGTATACCCGAGGAGAAATTTTCGCAGATATTTTCAAGGTTTTTCAGGGTAGAAGAA
The DNA here is from genome assembly GCF_913773635.1 of uncultured Mucilaginibacter sp. GTDB lineage: Bacteria > Bacteroidota > Bacteroidia > Sphingobacteriales > Sphingobacteriaceae > Mucilaginibacter. The sequence goes on along the minus strand of NZ_CAJYGQ010000008.1, from coordinate 166,217 downwards.
CTTAATCCTCATATATCCGGCTTGGGTATCGGGCTTTACATTTCACATGAAATTGTTGCCCGGCACAAAGGAAAAATATGGGTTGAAAGTGCATTTGGTCAGGGGAGTACTTTTTGGCTACAACTCCCTATAGGTATAGCTTAACCATTTCGCGCCAATACTTTGGCTTATGAGCATTACCTTCCCAAATAAAAAACTGGTGCGGAATGTTTTTGGACCATAGTAGTTGATTAAATTGCTGGTTACCTTGGCAAAACGGGTCATCATTACCTATAACTAAGGTAATGTCCATGAGGCTCAGGTTATTCAGCAGGTAGCTGTCAGTAAGATTGGCAATGTATTGCTGCGGCATGTTAAAGTAAATGTCGTCGTCATGATAGCCGTCAAACAAATCATTATAATCGGGCAGTTGTACTGTTAAATCATAGCGGCCGCTCATTGATACTACCTTTTTAAAAATAGTTGAGTGCCTGAACGCAATATTGAGTGCATGATAGGCCCCCATGCTACAGCCAGCAGCCTCGATACATCCGTCAGCGTTGCAAACTTTTATAAAAGGGATAACCTCATTGATAATGTACGATTCATATTGCAGGTGCCGTTGTATACGTAAAGCAGGACTAATGCTTTTGTTATAAAAGCTTTCGGCATCAACACTGTCAACGCAAAAAAGCTGCAGCTGCCCCGCTTCAATCTTTTCAAATAATGAACCTATAATACCCCAGTTCTCATAATCGTAAAAGCGTGCCATACGTGTTGGAAAGAAAACAACGGCACGGCCTGCATGCCCGAAAACAAGCAATTCCATGTCGCGCTGCAGCGCAGGACTATACCATTTATGATATGCTCTTTCCATTTATATTTCGAGCTTCAATTAAAATGTGATAGAAATGTCCCTATTTAATATTACCTCCGCGTAAACAGCATGTTAGCACTTGACTAAAGACTGCTTCCAATTACATGCTTCCACACCTCATACCCCTGCTGGCTTAAGTGCAGGTTGTCATCAGCATAAAGCTCATGACGTGGTCTGCCGCCAACGTCAAGCATCGGTTTAAATATATTAATGAAGCGCCAGTTGTTTTGTTGCTTCACAATTTCATTTTCAATAAGGTTGTTAGCGTATTTAAAGCTCTCGGCAATTTGCCACCTCGCCGGGCTGGGCTTTAATGATACATAATAACACGGTATGTTGCCAAAGCGCTCGGCCGCCATAACCACTATTTGCTTAAAAAAAATAAAAACCTCCTCGGGGTGCCGTCCGTCTCCCAGATCGTTGTCGCCGGCATACACAACCAATTGTTTAGGTTGGTAAGCCATCATTATCCTATCAAAAAACCAAACACAAGCTGCCAGGGTTGAACCGCCAAAACCAAGATTAACAGGTTTTAAATGTGCAAAATCTTGGTATAAACTGTTCCATAGCCGTATGGTCGAACTACCGTAAAACAGGGTTTCGGGTTCATAGTGCAGCTTAAGTCTGTCCTTTTCAAGGCGTTTAACCTCGTCCTCGTACCAATACATGCTGTAATGTTATAAAAATAGTATTAAACTATAGTAATCAATGCTTTTAAAGCCTGAATGTTCGGGCATATAATCACTTTTATAAAAATTATAATAAGCGCAAGGCATGCCTGTGGCTGCTGAGCCGGATGGGTGGTTTGATGGCTGCCGCTGCAAAAATTGCTTATCTTTACTCTTAAGATGATACAGCCTTCCGCAGATAGATATAACCAGAATTTTCAAAAAATATTAGCGCGCCTCAATCAAGAGCAATTATCAGCCGTTAACAAACTTGATGGTCCGGTACTGGTAGTTGCCGGGCCAGGTACAGGTAAAACGCAAATACTGGCTGCACGTATTGGTAAAATACTATCAGATACCGATGCCCAACCCAACGAAATACTTTGCTTAACTTATACTGATGCGGGTGCAGTGGCCATGCGCAAGCGTTTGTTTGAATTTATTGGCCCCGATGCATACCGCATAAATATTTATACATTTCATGCCTTTTGTAATGATGTGATACAGGAAAATCTGGAATATTTTGGCAGGCTGGGGCTTGAACCCTTAACCGATTTAGACTCGGCCATGCTGTTTCGCGATCTTATAGACGGGTTTGGCAAAGATCATCCGTTAAAGCGGTTTACCGGGGATATATATTTTGAAACGTCGCGTTTAAAAAGCTTGTTCAGTACCATGAAGCGCGAAAACTGGACGGCTTCATTTATTGAGCAAGCCGTAAAGGAATACATTGACGATTTGCCAAACCGTGAGGAGTTTACCTATAAGCGTGCTAACGCTGCTAAAGGCATTAAGGTAGGCGATATTAAAGAGAAAGAAATTACGGCTGCCAAAGACAAGATGGAGAAGCTGTTAAGTGCCGTTAATGAATTTGATAATTATGAAAACCGGTTAGACATAGCCAAGCGCTATGATTACGATGACATGATTATGTGGGTGCTGCGGGCTTTTGCCAATAACGAAGATTTGCTGCGCCGTTACCAGGAGCGTTACCAGTATATTTTGGTTGATGAGTTTCAGGACACCAGCGGTTCGCAAAATGAATTGTTGAAATTTATGTTAAGCTACTGGGATACGCCCAACGTTTTTGTGGTGGGCGATGATGACCAGTCTATATACCGCTTTCAGGGTGCCAACATGAAAAACATCCTTGATTTTGCCGGAGATTATGTAGATACCCTGTATACCGTTGTGCTTAAGCAAAATTACCGCTCAAATCAAACTATTCTTGATATATCAAGGGCGCTTATCGGTAACAACAATGAACGGTTAACCAGCCAGTTAAGGCTCGACAAAAACCTGCAGGCGGCCAACGCACGCTTTGTCACTCAAACAGTGGAACCGGTTATAAGCGAATATGCTAACCCCGATCATGAACTGGTTGATGTAGCATATCAAATTGAGGATTTGATACATGCAGGGGTTGAGGCCAACGAGATAGCTGTAATATACCGCAACCATAATCAGGTTGAACAGCTTATACATTATCTGGATGCAAAAAAGATTGCTGTAAACACACGTCGTAAAATCGACATATTTACTTTGCCGTTTGGTGAAAAAATCATTAACATACTCCAGTACCTGGCTATGGAAATTGATTCACCGTACAGTGGCGATGAAATGCTGTTTGAGATAATGCACTATGATTTCTTTGACATTAAGCCTATAGAAATTGCCAAGGCAAGTATTGCTGTAGCCCAGGCCAACTATAAAGTGCTGGCCGATGATCAAAAAACGTCCATACGCCGCTACCTTACCGAAATGCAGGGACCGCGCCAGGGTAACCTTTTTGAAGTTGACAACAAAGAGCCGCTACGCCAGTTGATTGGCAATATTGAGGAACTGCTTAAGGTATCTATGAGTTTTACTGTTCAGGTACTGTTTCAGCACGTAATTACGTCATTAGGTATTTTAAGGTACGTTATGCAGCAGCCCGATAAAGGTTGGCATATGGAGGTACTTAACAGCTTGTTTAATTTTGTGCGCGATGAAGCCCGCAAAAACCCCGAGGGTAAGCTTAAGGATGTCATATTAACTATTGACCTCATGAAACGTAACGGCATACGGCTGGAATTAAACCAGGTAATACATGCCGATAATGGTGTGAATTTTGTAACTGCACATGGTTCTAAAGGATTGGAGTATGAGCATGTGTTTTTAATAGGTTGTAATAAACGGGTTTGGGATGCCAAAGGGCGCAACAGTGGCTTTAGCTTTCCTGATACGCTTATGCAAAGCGCTGTTGATGACAATGCCCAGCAGGAGGAATCACGCCGGTTATTCTATGTGGCAATAACCCGCGCAAAGCAGTGTCTTAATATATCATACACCGTTAAAGACCGTAATGATAAAGATCAGGAAGCGTCTCAGTTTGTAGGCGAAATAGTGGCTGCTACTCATATACGCGTTCAATATCCGCAGGTGCACCCCGATGCTTTGATGAGTTACCTTTCAACCCAGTTTACCGAAGCTGATAAGCCGGTAGTGCAGCTGCTTGATAAAAGCTACATTGATCAGTTACTACAAAACTACGTACTGTCGGTTACGCATTTAAATGCTTATTTAGATTGTCCGCTTAAATTTTATTTCCAAAACTTAATACGGGTGCCCGCAGGCAAAAGTCCGGCTATGGCATTTGGTTCGGCGGTGCACTTTGCGCTTTACAAGGTGTTTGACAGAATGGCCAAAAGCGAAGACAAGGCGTTTGCAACCACTGATGATTTTATGCGAGAATTTCGCTGGTTTATGATGCGCAGCCGTGATTCATTTACCAAAGAAGATTTTAAACTGCGTATGGATTATGGTGATAAAATACTGCCCGCTTATTACGAGCAAAATTTACCAACTTGGAATAAAATTGCAAAGGTGGAGTTACCTGTACGTAACGTTGTTATAAATGGGGTTCCGGTAAAAGGGCACCTTGATAAAATTGAATTTAACGGTAAGCAAGCAACAATTGTTGATTACAAAACGGGCAAGCTCAAGTACGCTAAAGAAAAATTTATTCGTCCAAATACTGATAATCCTAATGGAGGCGATTACTGGCGCCAGGCAGTATTTTATAAAATGCTTATAGATGCCGACCGCAACAAAGATTGGGAAGTTACCGGAACTACATTTGATTTTATTGAGCCCATAAATGAAGGGGAGTATCATAAAGAAAAAATTGTAATTATTCCGGGTGATGAAGCTACCGTTACAAGGCAACTTACCGATACCTACCAAAAAATTATGGCTCATGATTTTGCCACCGGCTGCGGTAAACCCGAATGTAGCTGGTGCCACTTTGTGCGAAGCAACTTTAAGCAGGCAGGAGATATTTTAGAAGGTGTAGAATAATAACTAAGACGTTAACTACATGAAATTATTTTCAGCAATTTTGATTGGTTTGGTAGCAATTGAGCACCTCTATATTTTATGGATAGAGATGTTTGCCTGGACAACCAAAGGTAAAGCAACTTTTACCTCTTTACCATCGAATTTATTTGAACAAACTAAAGTGCTTGCGGCAAACCAGGGCTTGTATAACGGTTTTTTAGCGGCCGGTTTAATATGGTCGTTATTAATAGCAGATGAACAATGGGCTTTTAACGTTGCAGTATTCTTTCTGTCATGTGTAATCGTAGCAGCAGTTTACGGAGCTTATACAGCATCAAAGTCAATTTTACTGAAGCAAGGTCTGCCGGCAATACTGGCGCTATTAGTTGCATATTTAAGCCGTTAACAGCATTACGTGTTAATCAAAAAGAGGAGCTTTTGCTCCTCTTTTTGATTAGTTGTTGCCTGCCGGATAAATTTTGGCAATAAAGGCTTTGTCTTTATCCGACAAGTTTCGGTTAAAGCCAATTTCCAGTCCATCGCGGGTAAAGGCGGCGTCAATCGGGTACTGCATAATTGATTCCTTATCCCACGTTGTATTGCGTACGTCTTTTTTACGGTATTTAAAAAATACGTTGCTGTTAACCTGTTCGCGGGTCCAGTTGTTAGGTGGCCCCATGTAGTACTCATAAACAGCCGGTTTATTCCAGTTAATATCGGCGTCGGGGTTTGATTGTTCATGACCTAAACCAATGGCATGGCCGAACTCGTGTACAATGGTACGCCTTAGCTCACGTTCTTCAGTTTGCCGGTTAAACCAACCGTAATTCATGGTTTGCTTGCCTTTTAATTGGTTGGCATAACTACCAATGTAGGACCACGAACCCTTATCTCCGTTAATTTTAAATCCAACCCTTATGTCAGATTGCGCTTTATTATTAGTTTTAACAAATCTGATATTAGCATGTCTCGACCAGTAACGGGCATACTCCATTACCTTGCCGCGTAAATAGGAACTACCGTTAATAAAGTAAACCTTAAGTGTGGCCCCAACCGGCCATTTGTTTCCGCGTACAAATACACCGTTAGTTTCAACGTCCGACGTATCCTCACCCGCTATAACCTTGTCAAGGCAAACCTTAGGAATAGTAAAATCAAGCGGATCTACTGGCTCATCGGCAATTATAGCACTATCCGGCTCGTCAACGCCTTCAGGGTTTCCGGGAGTTGCTATTCCAGGACCTTCAATTTCCTGCTGTGACACCGTATCCTGAATTTCAGCTTCGGGCCCTTTTTCACAAGCTGTCAGGCATATAAGCATAGCAGCAATCGTAAATAAACGCAGCTTTTGCATACAAGTGAACAAATGTTAACTTTTGGTTAATTTGTGATTTAACAAGATTTTTTAAAATTTAGTTTGCCTTAGAGCTAAGTTGTTTAATTTGATTAAACATCTATTGGTTAAACTTTTATTTAAATAACTTCTAATTGCTAAATACCATGTAGAGTTGGTAAAAATGTTGTTCGGTAGGTGGTGTTGCCAAGTATGTACAGTATATTGGTGTACTTAACTCAAACTCCGTATGAAATATAAATTTCTACTTCCCTTGCTATTTGCCGGGCCTGTTGTGGCTCAAACAACTATTAAACAGGATGCCGTTATAAAGCAAATGAACAATGAAGTTTCGGCCCAAAACATTGAGGCGATTGTGCGTAAACTGGTAAGCTTTAAAACCCGCCATACTTTAAGTGACACCACAAGCAAAACCACCGGTATAGGAGCCGCCCGTAATTGGATTAAAGCCGAATATGAACGTTATGCAGTAGCAGCAGATGGAAGAATGAAAGTTGAGTTTGATACATTTACGCAACCCGCCGGAGGCCGTATTGGCAAACCTACTGTTTTAAAAAATGTACTTGCTACCCTAAAAGGTACTAATCCTAATGATACGCGTGTGTACATAGTGACCGGGCATTATGATTCGCGAGTTAATAACGTAATGGATTCGGCATCTGTTGCACCGGGCGCGGTAGATGATGCTTCGGGTACGGCAGTGTCAATGGAACTGGCAAGAGTAATGTCAAAACGTTCATTTCCGGCAACAATAATTTTTATGGCTGTAGTGGGTGAAGAACAGGGTTTAAATGGGTCAACCAACGTAGCTAAGCGGGCAACTGCCGAAAAATGGAATATTGATGCGGTTTTAAACAACGACATTGTTGGTAATACCCTGGGTATGGAAAACGGCATAAAGAATAATACCAACGTGCGTGTATTCAGTGAGGGTGTACCATCAGTAGCCGCAAAAGATTCGAAGGCGCTTAATGCCTTAATTGGCAATGGCGGCGAAAATGATAGCCCTTCGAGGCAATTAGCCCGCTACGTAAAAGAAGTTGCTGAACGCTATGTAAGCCATTTAGATGTTAAAATGGTTTATCGCCGCGATAGGTTTTTGCGTGGAGGTGATCAAACTCCTTTTTTGCAAAGCGGGTTTACGGCAGTGCGCTTTACTGAAATGAATGAAGATTTTACACGCCAGCATCAGGATATTCGTAAAGAAAAAGGTATTGACTATGGCGACTTACCTGATTTTGCCGATTATTCATACATCCAGAAAGTAGCACGTATGAATTTATCTGTATTGGCTAATTTGGCTTCGGCACCGGCACAACCGCAAAATGTAGGCGTTAGTACCAGCGGTTTAACAAATAAAACCACCCTTAAATGGGAAGAGCCGAAAGGTAAGAAGCCGGCCGGATATTACATATTGATGCGTGAAACCATAAGCCCTTACTGGGAGAAAAAAACCTTCGTAACGGGGAATGAATACACGTCTGATTACTCAAAAGATAATTACTTTTTTGCTGTGCAGGCTGTGGATGCCGAAGGGCATGAAAGCCAGGCGGTTTATCCGAAGCCGGTGAAATAAATAAGGCTTTGTTGAGTAGCGTATTTTTGTGTATCTCTTGAAAAATTTTTTGACAGTAGCGGTTTAGCAATTGTTAAAAAGACCAAAGGTCCGTACAGGGCCTTTGGTCTTTAATGTATGATAGGGTTGAGTGATTACTTTATGCTACGGCGCTGTAATATAAAATAGCCTGTAATGAATATTACTACGGCTATAGCCATGCTAATTAACACTTCATTGGTGAAAAATACCGGCGTTTCGGTAGGGCGTATTTTTTTGTTGCCAACGCCCATTACAGATAGCAATGGCTGAGCATAAGGGAACAGGTAAGCATACTCCCAGCGTGCCGGCCCCGTTAGTATAACGCCTGCAATAGTGCCTACAAAACCAATTCCCATGGGTTTAAGAAAATCTTTCCAAAGCAGGCTCATCAAAAATTGCAGTGCAATTATTCCTTGCGATGCAAAAAATAATTTTGCATAAACCTGGAATAGATGTGTTTCAATATGGAAGCCACCAAATTTAAGTTTGGGTTGAATGTTCCCTAACAAGGTGCCAAAGGCTATTGTTAATACAAAAAACAGGGTGAGGGTAATAAGAATCAAAATTACCGCAAATAAGTATTTTGCTGTGTAAATTGACCACTTAGGGATAGGCAAAGTGAACAGTGTTTTCCAGGTATCTGATTTATGTTCAATTACGTTAACAGAGTACGCAACAAATATAATATACATGGGCAACAGCAATGACCCCATTATAGCCAAGGGAATACCGGCAAACTGGCCCCATAACATTTCGGGTGTATGATTAACCAGCTTGTGAGCATTAAAATAGAAGCCTACACTCATAGAAAACATAATAAGCGTAGGTAACAATATGGCACCCCAAAAGCCAAGCGTTTTACGGCTTTTATAAAATTCAGATTGCAGTGATAATAAAAATCCTTTCATGGCTTAGGTTGAGCTTTTTTGGGTAATGTTTAAAAACAATTGTTCCAGGTCTTTTTGCACCTTGCCAATGCTGTAAACACGGTGGCCGTTATTATGCAGCGCAGCGTTTATAGTAGCTGTGTCATCTTTAGAGGTAAAAGGCAGCGTAATAAAGCTATGAGTTACGTGACCAATCTCATATCCGTTGCGCTTTAAATAATTGGCGGCATCGGCAGTGTTATCTGTCTCAACCTGTACCATTGGTTGGCTAATACTTTCCAAGTCCTGAATACTTCCCTGAAATACCAGTTCGCCGCCGTTTATAATACCCACATGGGTTGCCATGCGCTCAACCTCGGCCAGCATATGGCTGCTTACAAATACTGTTTTTCCTTCTTCTTTGGCAAGCTTAATAAGCAGTTCGCGCACCTCAATGATGCCATTTGGGTCGAGGCCGTTAGTAGGCTCGTCAAGTATAAGTAGTTTGGGGTTTGCCAGTAAAGCCAGGCCTATGCCCAGGCGCTGCTTCATCCCTAAAGAGTAATTACCTGCTTTTTTCAGGCCAGCATCATTTAAACCTACAAGCTTAAGCATGTCATCGGCCCGGTTAACCGGAACTTCAAGCAAACGTGCACGGTTGATTAAATTTTCTCTACCGGTAAGATGCGTGTAAATGGCAGGTTGCTCAATAAGCGACCCAATTTGCCTGAGTATTTCTAGGCGGTTGCCCAGCAGCTCGCGCCCAAAAATAGAAATGCTGCCCTCCTGTAATTTTAACAGATTAAGCAGCAATTTTATAGTGGTTGTTTTACCTGCACCGTTTGGCCCTAAAAAGCCAAATATGCTTCCCTCAGGTACCTGTAGCGCCAGTGATTTTATTACCGGCTGGTTGCCAAAGTAAAAGTTTAGGTTTTCGGTTTTTATTACCATGTTTTTTGCTGTGAAATGGCACAAACAGCTTTTACAAAGTGTACACCTTTTGAAAATAAAGATGTAGTATGCTCAACTGTGGCAACTTCACTACCTTGGGTTAATGCTTTAGCTTGTTCAAATTGATAGCTAACGCCAAGTATTAATGCAAATACTACTGGTACTAATAGTAATATAAAAGGGTTGATGTTTGATAGCTTTTTCATTGTGACTGATTTGATGAAACAAAGTAAATTCAAAAAATTGATGTGTTAAACTTAATTAGACCAACTGCCCTCATTTATAGATGAACCGGAATTTTACCCGACAAATCGGTTCATCGATTTTAAAAGCCGGTTCATCGGCAAAATAACATGGTGTATATAATTTGATATGGCATTTACAGCTTTAAACCTATATTAGGAGCAATGAAAAAAAGCTGGCAAATATTCTGGCATTTCTTTTTTTGGATAAGCATGATCTCGTTTTTCATGTTTATTGCACACAATAACTCCAAAATAGCAACGGTTAATTTGCTGGTAACTTTTGTTGGGTATGGAGCAATAAACATTGGGTTGTTTTATCTCAATTATCTCGCCTTCATCCCTAAGTTTCTTGATAAAAAGAACTATGGTAAATATGTGCTCTATGTGCTGCTGGCGGTAGTTATTGTAGGCTTTTTTAAGTACGGGGTAGGATGGATATTTCATGAATACATCCTTACCGGGCGCAACGGAAAAACCATCAACTTTGCATCATACTATACCAGCGCCTTATTCACCAGCATTATATTTATACTTTTAAGCTTATTGCTGCATTTTACGGTCGATTGGTTTTTAAACGAGCGTATACAACGCGATTTGGAAAACCAACGCCTTACTGCCGAACTGGCTTTGCTAAAGTCGCAAATCAATCCCCATTTTTTATTCAACTCATTAAACAGTATTTATTCGCTTGCCTATCAGCGTGCTGACAATACGCCCGATGCTATTCTTAAACTTTCGGAAATTATGCGGTACATGCTGTACGAGTGTAATGACAACAAGGTTGATTTAGCTAAAGAAGTACAGTATTTGCAAAATTATATTGATCTGCAAAAAATACGGTTTGGTGAAAAATGTTATGTTAACTTTGATATTGACGGTATTATTAGCAAACAGCAAATTGTACCGTTGCTGCTTATATCATTCATTGAAAATGCCTTTAAGCATGGTGTAGCCAATGATCCTGCTTCGCCAATTTTGTTAAAGATATCTGTTGATGAGGGCAGTCTTCATTTTTACATGCATAACAAAAAGCATTTACTTAATCGTGATGCAGCCGGAGGAATAGGCCTGGTAAATGTAAAGCGCCGGTTAAAGCTGTTATACCCGGGCCAGTATCACTTAAATATTAGCGATACTAACGATACTTATACTTGTGAATTATCATTAGTTTTATAACCATGATACGATGTTTGGTAGTTGATGATGAGCCTTTGGCTTTAAATGTGGTGGAAGACTACATTGCAAAGATTCCGTTTTTGCAATTAGTTAAAGCTACCACCAGTGCCATTGAAGCACTTACTTTAGTGCAGGATGGCAGCATCGATCTTGTTTTTTTAGATGTGCAAATGCCCGAGCTTACCGGCATCCAATTTATGCGCATAGCCAACGGTAAAGCTAAAATTATTTTAACTACAGCCTACCCGGAGTATGCTTTACAAGGTTATGAGCTTGATGCGGTTGATTATTTATTAAAACCCATTGCGTTCGACAGGTTCTTCAGGGCTGCTCAAAAAGTACAGGCAACACTGTTTCCAAGCAGCGCCAAGCCAGCTGAAAAGGAGGAAGTGCAGCACCAAGCCCAGTCAGATATATCAAACGATTTTATTTTTGTAAAAACCGAGCATAAAATTCAAAAGGTTTATCTCAACAGTATTCTTTTCATTGAGGGTTTGAAGGATTACATCTCAATTTTTACGCCTACGGAGCGCATTATTACGCTTCAAAATATGAAAAAGGTTGAAGATGCATTGCCCGAGCGGCATTTTATTCGTGTACACCGGTCATATATTGTAGCACTAAATAAAATTGACAGCATTGAAAGAAGCCGCATTTTTATAGGTGACAAAATAATACCCATAGGTGATACCTACCGCGATGATTTCTTTAAAATGGTAGAGGAAAAGAATATTTAAAAGAAAGTCAAGAGGATAGAGTCAGGAATCAAGATGCATGTCAGTATGTACCTTAGATTCTAAAAGAAAATGCTCTGAGTGTATGTTCTATAAGGTAGTCTGTATTCTTGACTACGTATTCTGTACTCTGAGTTTAATCGCTTCTTCAACTTCGTTAACCAGTTCATCAGCCGGGCGACCATTGGGTTCAATAGGTGCAAGCACTTCAAATGTTAAATGTTCAAACGTACTTAAAGGATAAATCCCCCACTGCACCATTTTCCACGCGTTATTGATAGCAATAGGAACTAACAGCGCATTAGGGCATTTTTTCAATATGGTTGCAATGCCGGCCGATTGAAAAGGTTTTACATGCCCGTCTTTTGATCGGGTACCTTCAGGGAAAATCACGGTCGACCAATTGCGTTCTTTCATGCGCAAGCCTAAATTACTTAACTCGGTAATTGATTGCCGCCTGTCGTTACGGTCAATATTGGCACCGCCGCCCACCTTTAGGTTATACGATATAGAAAGGATACCTTTTGTAAGCTCAATTTTGGAAATAAATTTGGCATGATAAGCGCGCAAATTGTAAATAAGCGGCGGTATATCATACATGCTTTGATGATTGGCTATAAAAATAATAGGGCGGCCAACAGGTAAATTTTGCTTGTTGGTAAATGTTACCCGGTTAAAAAGCAAATAGTAGGTTGATGTTAAAAATCCGTTTAAAATATCAACAGAGCGCTTGTGCGGACCATAGCCACCCCAGTTGTAGCACATCCATTGTATGGGTTGAAATACAAGTAATATAAACCCGAAAGCTACGTAATGCAGTGCCGAAAATATATAGCCTAAAAGTTTTCGCATAACAGAACCTCAAAGGTAATAATTAAGAGGCAAGAGCCAAGAATCAGGAGTCAAGATTTTGATAGGCTGAATATTACCTTATGACCGGCTTACTGAAACAGTTAAGATCCCAGTTTGCCTTCCAAAATTAAAAGTTGCGCCCTGAGTACGGCTGCCACTGTCATGGAGTCGGTAATTGTACCATCACAAACCATTTCATAAACCTCTGCAAAGGGTACCTTTTTAACAATAAGCTGTTCTGTTTCTTCGGGCTCGGCTTCAAATTGTTCAAGATTATGAGCCAGGTAACAAATGCTATATTCATCACTTACAGAGTTTGAAAGATGCATGCGTACCAGTTCGGTCCATTTATTTGCCTTCAGTCCTGTCTCTTCCAATAGTTCGCGTTTGGCCGCATCCAGCGGTTCTTCATCAAGAGGACCGCCCCCTTCGGGCATTTCCCAGCTATACTGATTTATAGTAAAACGAAACTGACCTACAAGGTAAGTGTTCATGTCTTCATCTAACGGTAGAACACCAATAGCACGGTTCTTGAAATGCACTTTGCCATAAATGCCATTGGTACCTGTGGGTGTGATTACATTGTAGTGAGTAAGCCTAATCCAGGGGTTGTCGTAAACTTCATTTTTAGATATTATTTTCCAGGGATTGTCTTGAAGGTTTTGCATGTACTAATATAAATGTAATAGTGAAATACTACGCCGCCTGCTTTTTTGATAGCGCCTGTTTGTAACCGGTTACGTTTACCAATAAAATGCCAATTAAAATTACTGCAAGGCCTAAAAGTTGTCCGCTGTGCAATTTTTCGTCGGCCATAAGCCAGCCTAATATAACCGCAACTACAGGGTTAACATAGGTGTAGGTGCTAATGAGTGCCGGTGCAACATGCCCTAGTAGCCAAATGTAGGCAACATAAGCAATGAGCGAACCGAAAGTTATTAAAAATACCATGCCAAGCCATGCATTTAACGGGATAGTGGTTATTTCAAAAGCTCGAAATTCGCCTGCACAAAATGCAATTAATGCACTGAATAAACTTGCAGCAACAAGTTGTATACTACTGTTCATAATTACCGAACTGCTGCCTTTATGCTTTTTTGTTACCAGCGAGCCAACAACCCATAGCATAGCTCCAATTTGCACACCAATCATAGCAATCAGCTTCATGGATGATTCTTTGGCTTCGTGCTCGCCCAGGTTAATGAAGAGTACAATGCCTATAAAGCCTATCAAGAGGCCTGAAATAATAAATTTATCTGAAAAGTACTTTTGCCAATTTGCTTTATCTAAAAGTAAAAACCATAAAGGCTGCGCTGCTATTAAAACGGCAACCTGCCCCGATGTTATGTACTGTTCGGCCCAGGCTACCATGCCGGTGCCGCCAACCAGCATAAGTATACCGCTTAACGCTTGCAGGCCAAATACTGGTAATGATAGGAAACGCTCGCGTTTAAGAATGCAAAACGCAAGCATGAGCAGTCCGGCTACCAGGTAGCGCATGGCCACTAAAATAAAGGGTGGAAAGCCTGTTAGTGCAAATCTTACCGCCAGATAAGTAGACCCCCAAATAATGTATACTGCCGCAAACGACAATATAAAAAGCAGGCGTGAGGGAGCAGCTGAATATGGCATTGCCCTAAGATATAAAAACACAGGCAAAAAAAGAGCGGCCCGGTAATTACCAGGCCGCTTAAAATATAGTTGTAATAAAGTTTTATAAGCTGAATGCTTGTTTTACTTTATCTACATAATCAAGCTTTTCCCAGGTAAATAGCTCAACTTCTTTGGTTACCTGCCGGCCCTCAGGGCTTACAAAGGTTTTAGTGACAGTTTCACTTGGTTTACCAAAATGCCCGTAAGCCGCGGTTTCGCTATAAATTGGGTTACGCAGTTTGAAGCGGGTTTCAATTGCGTATGGACGCATATCAAAGATGCCCTCAACCTTTTTAGCAATTTCGCCGTCAGACAGGCCTACCTTTGCTGTGCCGTAAGTATTTACGTAAATACCCATAGGCTCGGCTACGCCAATAGCATATGATACCTGAACCAACACCTCATTGCAAATACCGGCAGCTACCAGATTTTTAGCAATATGACGGGTTGCATAAGCAGCCGAACGGTCAACTTTTGAAGGGTCTTTACCTGAAAATGCGCCACCACCATGTGCACCTTTACCACCGTAAGTATCAACAATAATTTTACGGCCTGTTAAGCCGGTATCACCATGTGGGCCGCCAATAACAAATTTACCGGTTGGGTTAATATGGTAATTGATATCATCGTTAAAGAAGTGAGCATATTTAGGATAACGCGCTTTCACACGTGGTATAAGGATGTTTATTATGTCCTCACGAATTTTTGCCAGCATGGCTTCATCATCAGCAAAATCATCGTGCTGGGTTGATATTACAATAGCATCAATACGCTGAGGCTGGTTGTTATCATCATACTCTAGTGTTACCTGTGATTTTGCATCAGGGCGTAAATATTTGATGTCGGTACCTTCTCTGCGTACAGCTGCAAGCTCAATTAATAAAGCGTGAGCTATATCTAACGCTAAAGGCATGTAGTTTTCGGTTTCAACGGTTGCGTAACCAAACATCATACCCTGGTCGCCGGCACCTTGCTGCTCGCGGTCTTGCTTGTCAACACCCTGATTAATATCAGGAGATTGCTCATGAATGGCCGAAAGTACACCGCATGAGTTACCATCAAACATGTACTCGCCTTTAGTGTAGCCAATACGGTTAATTACATCGCGTGCAATTTTTTGCACGTCGAGGTATGCAGTTGATTTTACCTCACCCGCTAAAATTACCTGTCCTGTTGTAACTAAGGTTTCACAGGCAACTTTCGATTCAGCGTCAAATGCTAAAAAATTATCAATCAGTGCGTCCGATATCTGGTCGGCTACTTTATCCGGGTGTCCTTCTGAAACGGACTCTGAAGTGAATAAATAAGGCATAAAAAATCAGTCAATAATAAACGTAAGTTAACAGAAAGTAAGCGTATTGAACCTGGATTGGTAAAAAAGGGAAAAGAATGGGTTTAGCACTTTTTTACGTGGTTGCAATCCTTACTACCATCAGGTAGTATAATCAAATCAGTCCACTTTCGGGTAGCAAAAGTAAAACAATTTTACAAAAGCCGAAAATAGGCTTACTTTTGGCTGCGAAAAAGATAGCTCGTTGAAAAGGAAAGTCTTATTTGTTATAAATCCTATTGCCGGGGGCAAGGCCAAGAACCATGTTCCGGGGCTTATACAACAACATATCGACGGTTCGGCTATCGACTACACCATTGTATTTACTGAAGAAGCAGGCCATGCCCACTGGCTGGCTAAAGATGCTGTAAGCACCTACCAATCTATTATAGCAGTAGGAGGGGATGGTACCGTTAACGAAGTAGCATCGGCCGTGGTTGGTACAAACGCAGCTTTAGGTGTGTTGCCTTTCGGTTCGGGTAATGGTCTTTCCAGGTTTTTAGGTATACCTATGGATACCGGTCAGGCTATCCGCAACATTAATAGTAATAAGGTTGAAAGCATAGATGCCGGCCAGCTAAATGGGCAATGGTTTTTTAATATGGCTGGTATGGGTTTTGATGCGCACATAAGCCAGGTATTTGCACAACAAAAGGCAAGAGGTTTCATTACTTACTTCAAATCGGCAGTAAAGGAAATACTTAACTACCGGTCAGAAAGCTATCAACTGCAGATAGACGGCGCAGATTACAACCGTGAAGCTTTCATGCTGAGTTTTGCTAACTCGTCGCAATATGGTAATAATGCACACGTATCGCCAAGGGCTTCGGTGCAGGATGGTTTGCTGGACGTTTGCGTTATAAAGCCATTCCCTTTATACCGGTTTCCGGAAATGGGAATGCGTATGTTTACCAAAACAGCCGATAAATCAAAATACGTTGAAATTATACGTGGTAAAAACATTAGTATAAAACGCGGAAACCCTGGTGCCGTACATGTTGACGGCGAGCCGCAAACAGCAGGTGTAACCGCCGAGGTGCATATTGTTCCGCGTTCACTAAACGTTATTGTTGGTACAAATTACCACCGCGTTTAAATAAATATTGAGGTTATGTCTAAAAAAAACCAGCGCCGAAATGATGGTATTATGTACTCAACCAATCCTGAATTTGAGTACCACAATGATGACAACGGCGATGTAAGCACGCCTGCCCCCAATCAACAAAACCTTAAAATATACCTCGACCGTAAAGGCGGGGGCAAATTGGTTACACGCGTTACCGGTTTTGCCGGTTCCGAGGCAGATTTGGAAGCTTTAGGAAAAAAACTTAAAACCAAATGTGGTGTTGGAGGTTCGGTAAAGGATTATGAAATTTTAATTCAGGGCGATTTCAGAGATAAAATTCTGTTACAACTTACCGATGATGGCTATAAAGCTAAAAAGGCGGGAGGTTGAATTTAACACAGCGTTTGTTTAAATTTCAATATCCAAGACGTTTTTTTGAAAATTAAAAAGCTTAGTTGCGGTTTTTTATGAAAAGTTTTTAAAAAAATACAGTTTTTAACGTTTTTGGATAGGGTAGGCATGCGCAAACCGTATATTGTGCGCCTTAAGTTTAAAAAAAATGGCTTAAACTGCATCTATATCAGTTTAGTTACACTTTTTTAGTACCGTAGCCTTGATAGTTTTAAAAAAAATGGCTTTCATTGCAAAAAATTGTTTGTTGAAACATAATATATGGCCTTAATTACGTTATAAATAAACTTCAAACGTATTATAAGCTTGTAAATACAAACGTTAAATAATTATGAAGAATTTCAAATTGAATAGTTTTATCTGATTTAAATTATAAATTTGTTATTCGCACAACAGCGTATATTTAATTAACTAAATATTATAAACAAAAACTAAAACTAAATTTTTAAGTAATGGCAACCGCACCATCAAAACCAACTACTCCTGTTAAAAAAGAAAGCTCAGGTACCTCAAGTACTTTTGCGTCTTTAGTTATTCCTATTTGTTTCGTTATAGCAGTGTTACTGTTTATATTCGTTTTGGGTGATCCAAGCCATTACAAAGGTGGTGATGTTGAACACGGAGAGCCAACCGATTACTTTGGTACTATCCACAAAGGTGGTCCAATCGTTCCTGTGTTAATGACCTGCTTCCTGATGATGGCAGTATTTTCAATTGAGCGTTTTGTAGTTATCAATAAAGCTGCCGGTACTGGTAACGTTGATGCATTCGTTAGAAAAATCAACGCTTTCTTAAACCAAGGTAACATTGATGCTGCCAGCGCTGAGTGTGACAAGCAAAAAGGTTCGGTAGCAAACGTTATCAAATCAGGGTTAAAAAAATACCGTGAAATGGAAGCTGAAGAAAACCTTGACGTAGATCAAAAAACTTTAGCTATTCAAAAAGACATTGAAGAAGCTACTGCTTTAGAGATGCCTATGTTAGAGCAAAACTTAACTATCATTGCAACCTTAGTATCAGTAGGTACACTTATTGGCTTATTGGGTACAGTGGTAGGTATGATTGGTGCATTCCGCGCACTGGCAACTTCAGGTGCTCCTAACCAGGCTGAATTATCATCTCACATTTCTGAGGCGTTAATTAACACTGCATTGGGTATCTTAACTTCAGCGTTATCAATTATCTCTTACAACGTATTTACGTCTAAAATTGATAAATTAACTTACGCTATTGACGAGACTGGTTTCAGCATCGTACAAACATTTGCTGCTTCACACAAGAACAAAGCAAGATACTAAAATTTGGTTTTGATATAACATTCTTGCCCGCCGCCCGCATTTACAGCGGCGGGCAGGTTTGAATAATTAACCGGTTATAGTATTTATTTAAGAGACAAACAGAAATGCCAAGAGTAAAAATTCCAAGAAAGAGTACAGCAATTGACATGACGGCCATGTGTGACGTTGCGTTCCTTTTGCTTACCTTCTTTATATTAACGGCAAAACCTAAGGTGGAGGATCCGGTTCCGGTTGATACTCCTGCTTCTACAGCACAAACACTTCTTCCGGAAAGTGATATTGCCACGCTAACTATTGGCGGTAAAGGCAAAGTGTTTTTTGGTGTTGAAGGTTTTGAAGTACGTAAGCAATTGTTGCTGCGTATGGGCGACAGATATAAAATCAGCTTTACGCCTTCAGAGGTAAACAAGTTTTCGGTTATGCCAAACATTGGTGTGCCTATTGCACAGGTTAAACAATACCTGAGTTTTGATGGCGACCAAATGAAAGAGTTTAAAGCTCCAGGTATCCCAACCGATTCAGTTAGCAACGAATTGTTCAACTGGATTTATGAAGCCCGCGTAGTAACCAAAAATATTTCGGGTAAAGAGCTTCGTGTTACCATCAAAGGTGACAGCCAGGAAGAGTATCCGACTATCCAAAAAATTATTGCCATTCTGCAAAAGCAGGAAGTAAACAAATTCAGTTTAATTACATCATTAAGAGGAAAAGAATAACATGGCAGAATTAGATACCTCCGGTGGGGGTAAGAAAAAAGGTGGTAAGGTAAGAAGTAAAAAACAATCAACCCGCGTTGACTTAACCGCGATGGTGGATTTAGCTTTCTTACTGGTAACCTTCTTTATGCTTACCACTACCCTGTCAAAAGCAAAGGCAATGGATTTAGCCATGCCTGATAAAGATGATCAGAAGCCTGATGTACAGGAGCCAATTGCGGCCTCAAGAACGCTTACCGTGTTATTAGGCAGCAACAATAAACTGGAATGGTTTATTGGCGTACCTGGAGAATCACTTACCCCGCCAACCGTTGATGGTTACGGTAAAGAAGGTTTCCGTAAAGTACTTGTAGAGCAAGGTCAGAGAATTAAGCAATCTACCGGTAAGGAAATGTTTGTTATTATTAAGCCAAGTGATAAATCTGTTTATAAAAACATGATTGACGTTATTGATGAGCTTAACATCACAAACAACAAGCTATACGCAATTGTTGATATCACACCAGTTGAAATAGACTTGCTTAAAAGAGATAAAATTTATTAATCATCAGCACTTGTGTTGAATTTGAAAAACTAATGTCATGGCTATTTTAGGATCAAAATTAGACATACTGAAACCTGAATGGCTTGATGTTGTTTTTGCTGACCGTAACAAATCTTACGGTGCATACGAACTACGTAAAACCAACCCGCGCAGCACTATGATTGCGTTGTTTATTACGATAAGTTTGTTTGCGTTTGCAGTATCACTGCCAACCATCATTAACAAAATCAAAGGTTTTATACCTAAGCCAAAAGAGAAGGTTAAAATTGAAGAAGTGGTGCTTACGCCGCCACCACCATTGAACGAAGCAGAGCCACCTCCGCCGCCGCCGCCAAGCCCTGAGCCTCAAAAGCCAAAGGTTGACCAGGTGAAATTCCCGCCCCCGGTTGTTAAACCAGATGAGCAGGTACGCGAGAAAGATCCACCAAGCCAGGAAGATCTTAAAGTGGCCGACCCTGGACAGAAAGACATCAAAGGTGACCCTACGCAAACAGTTCGTATTGACGAGCCGGTAGGTAACGCACCAGTGAGCGCTGCAGTAACAGAGTCAAACCCAAATGAGATTTTTACCTCAGTAGAGCAGTTACCTGACTTTCCGGGTGGTATGGCCGGCTTTGGTAAGTACCTTAACAAAGCTTTGCGTTATCCTGCCGTGGCATCTGAAAACGGTGTACAAGGTCGTGTAAACGTAACCTTCGTAGTAGAACGCGACGGTAGCTTAACCGACATCAAACCAATTGGCCGTACATTAGGCTCAGGTTTAGAAGAAGAAGCTATCCGTGTATTAAAGAATTCTCCAAAATGGTCACCAGGTAAACAAAACGGCCGTGCAGTACGTGTACAGTACACCGTTCCAATTGTATTTACTTTGCAAGATCAATAAGATTATTCATGTTAAATTCAAATAACGATGAACAAAAATCGCCCCAAAGGCGGTTTTTGTTTATTTTAGGCGCAGCCTTATTCATCGTAGTCATCATCCTCGGCTTGATGATTATGTTCTGGGACAAGCTTCCTCTTAATTTATCGCAAACGCAACGGTACACCTTTGGTGGACTTTTTATTGTATACGGCGTACTGCGTTTTATCCGCATTGTAAGAACAGACAACCGCAGATGAGCAACAGCATAAAAATTATTATTTGCAGCATTCTTGTCATCATTGTTTTCGGTATGTGCCGTCAACAACAGGCTTCACAAGTTAAAGGTGACGATACTTTTGTTAAAGGTAAGGCACTATTTCTGGCTGATGAATCGTTTAAGCCTATATTGGATCAGGAAGCTTACGTATTCAAAGCGTTGTTTACCGAGGCCAAGCCTGAGTTTGTATATAAATCAGAGAATGAAGCGCTAAAGCTCTTTTTGGAAGATAGCATACGGGTTGCCATTTTGTCACGTGAGCTAAATCCATCTGAGTTAGGGATACTTGAGCGCCGTGGTTTACCACCGGATGTGCACAGGTTTGCTGTTGATGCTATTGCGTTGATAGTCAATCAACAATCTGCCGATACAACTATATCTGTAAAGCAAATTAAAGATATGCTTAACGGTAAAACAATGACCGATAAGAATATTGTGTTTGATAACCCAAATTCGAGTTTGGTAAGATATTTGAAAGACTTTTCGGGTAACAAAGAGTTAAAAGAGAAGAACATTTATGCTTTACAATCAAATAAAGATGTAATAAAGTATGTAAGCGAGCATCCGAACTCAATAGGCATAGTTGGCTTTAGCTGGCTTGACGACCCTGATAAGGATTATGCGGATGCGGTAAGCAAGGTGAAAATAGTTGGCGTTAAAGATGAAAGTAATGACAAATCGCCGACAGAGTACTTTAAACCTAACCAAACTACATTAGCTCTAAAACAATATCCGCTTATTCGTGGTCTGTATATACTTAACAGCACCGGGAAGATGGGATTAGCAGCAGGATTTGCTGCATTTATAAAGAGCGACCGCGGACAAAGGATTATTTTGAAATCGGGTTTATTGCCTGATTCAATACCGCAGCGGGAAATGATTTTAAAATAAATAAGTAACTAAAACTATAAAAAAAGCCATGAAGAATATGATTAGTAAAGCGGCAGTAGCTGCAACAGGGCTGGTATTTATAGGTTCAACTGTTTTTGCGCAGAGTCTTGCCGACGCCAA
Organism: uncultured Mucilaginibacter sp.; assembly: GCF_913773635.1. Taxonomy (GTDB): domain Bacteria; phylum Bacteroidota; class Bacteroidia; order Sphingobacteriales; family Sphingobacteriaceae; genus Mucilaginibacter. The sequence goes on along the minus strand of NZ_CAJYGQ010000008.1, from coordinate 144,432 downwards.
GAAAGCCATTGACGCCGAACAATACCAGAAAGCTAAGTCGATGTTGAAAAATTTAACAGCGACTCAGGCTAATAAAGATGAAAACTTCTTTTACCTGGGCTGGGTTTACCTCGAACAGGATTATGTTGATTCGGCCAAAGCCGTTTTTACTAAAGGTATAGCTGCTAATCCTAAATCAGCTTTAAATTATGCAGGTTTAGGCGCGGTTGCGCGTTTAAGTAAAGATCAGGCTGGCGCACAGTCAAACTTCAACCAGGCAATTACACTTGCAGGTAAAGAAACCAAGCCGTTTCAATATGTTGGTGAAGCTTATTTGCTAGGTGAGCCTGATGGCAACGCTGCTATTGCAGTTTTGCAAAAGGGTCTTGCTGTAAGTGCAAAAGATCCTGAATTGTATATTGCTTTAGGTGACGCATATCGTACTCAATTAAAAAATACTGATGCGGTAAAAGCTTATGAAGATGCATTGAAAATTAACCCTAAAGCCGCAGCTGCAAAAGTTGCAACCGGTGTGGTATGGCGCCAGGCTAACAATTGGGATGCATCTGAAGAAGAATTTAAAGCTGCTTTAGCAATTGATCCGAATTTTGGTCCTGCTTACCGTGAGTGGGCTGAAACTGATATTCGTTGGGCACAAAAAGTTCCTGCTCAGGCATCAGCCAAAGTAAATGAAGCGGTTGAGAAGTACAGCAAGTTTTTAAGCTTAACTGATAACTCTGTAGAATCTCGTCTTCGTTATGCCGACTTTTTATACCAGGCTGGTAAGTTTAAAGAACTTCAAACCGAAGCTACAGCTTTAAGCCAAATGCCTAATGCAAACGCACGTGCATACCGTTACTTAGCTTATTCAGCTTTTGAAAACGGTGATGCAGCTACAGCTCAGAGTGCTATGAATTCATGGATGAGCAAGGCGGATCCTAAGCGTATCATTCCTTATGACTACTACTACCAAGGTCGTATTCAATTAAAAGCAAAAGATACTACTGCAGCTTTGCAGACTTTGGAGAAAACTGTAAAGTTGGATACAACTCAGGGTGATTTATATGCTGATATTGCAAAAATATATTATGCAAAACGTCAATATGAAAAAGCCGGTGATGCTTACAGACAGTATGTATCTAAATCTAGAAAAGCAACTTTGAATGATTATTTTTCAGAAGGGTTTAGCTATTACTTTGCTTACGGCGATCAGCTTGCAAGCAAAGCTACTCCAAAACCTGTTGCTGATACCATGTTGTTAGCTAAAGCCGACTCTGCTTTTGCTTACATTCAATCAAAAGTGCCAACGCCAAACACTACAGTTACGCTTTACCGTGCACGTTTGTATGATTTAAAAGAGAAAGACCGTAACAACATCCAAGGCTTTGCTAAACCTTACTATGAAAAGTTAATTGAGGTTACAAAAGCAAAAGAAACAGTTGCAGAAGCTGATAAAAAGAATCTTGCTGAAGCATATGCTTACTTAGGTGCATTTGCTGAATATAAAGAAAAGGATATGGCCAAGGCTACAGAAAATTACACTAAAGCTCGCGAGAATGATCCAAACAATGCGCAAGCTTCAAATTTCTTCAACAGGAAAAATAAGCCGGCAGCAAAAGGTAAAGGCAAATAATTAATGCTTTTATAAATTATATTATTAAAAGGTGCAGTTTAAACTGCACCTTTTTTGTTATTATAAAACCCACTACTATATTTGCTACATGGAAGCACAAAGTTTACCGGTTAATTATTTGCCCATCATTATTCAAATGCTGGTGGCTATTGGATTTGTTGTAACAACCATGCTGGCCACCCACAAACTAGGGCCAAAACGTGTCACCGCCGATAAGCTTACTCCGTTTGAATCGGGTATTGAGGTAGTGGGTAATGCCCGCACACCGGTATCAATCAAGTACTTCCTGGTAGCCATCTTGTTTGTTTTGTTTGATGTGGAGGTTATCTTTATGTATCCATGGGCGGTAAATTTTAAAGCAATGGGCACCGATGGTTTAATAGAGATGTTTATCTTTATGGCAACCCTTCTTTTAGGCTTTATTTACGTGTTAAAAAAGGGAGCGTTGGACTGGAACTAATTAGAAAGGTATTAGTATTATCAATATGATAAATAAACACCCGATAGGTTATTAAATCTATCGGGTGTTTTGTGTTTTAATGCTTGATTTTCAATAAAAGCTTAATGTATAACCCACATAATCAGCCTGTTTAGACTGTTTCTAAATACGATGTTGTACATATTACACTATACCAAAATACGTTTATAATAATAAATTTGTAGGCATCCGTTTAGGCGGAATTTTAGCAATTATAACCAATGAGTGATGTACAGATAGTTAATGCCCCTCCGGGTGTTGAAGGTTCGGGATTTTTCGCTACATCGTTAGATAAGGCCATAGGTTTGGCACGTTCACATTCTTTGTGGCCGTTGCCTTTTGCTACATCATGCTGTGGTATTGAGTTTATGGCTACCATGGGCTCGCATTACGATTTGTCGCGCTTTGGTGCCGAGCGTTTAAGCTTTTCACCTCGCCAGGCCGATTTGCTCATGGTAATGGGTACAATATCTAAAAAGATGGCTCCGGTTTTGCGCCAGGTTTACCTGCAAATGGCCGAGCCTCGTTGGGTAATGGCTGTTGGTGCCTGTGCATCAAGCGGTGGTATATTTGATACTTACTCGGTGTTGCAGGGAATAGATGAGGTTATTCCGGTTGACGTTTATGTACCGGGTTGCCCGCCGCGCCCCGAAGCTATTATTGATGGTTTTATGAATATTCAAAAACTGGTACAAACCGAGTCGTTGCGCCGCCGCGATACACCGGAGTATCAGCAATTACTAGCTAAATACGGAATCCAGTAATGGGTGAATTAAATAACGATATACTGCTTGAAAACCTAACCGGCAAATTTGGCGAATTAGTAAAGCCTGTTGTTGAAGATTACGGCATGTTAACGGTTGAAACCAACCGCGATACCATTATAGACTTGTTGCGCTACATCAAAACTGATGCGGCCCTGCAGTTTATATATCTTACCGATATTACTGCTATTCAATATCCCGAGCAGGAGAACCCAATTGGAGTTATATACCACGTACACAGTTTGGTGCATAACGTGCGCATACGCGTAAAAGTGTTTTTACCGGCGGGTGATGAGCGTATACCATCAGCTACTGAACTTTGGAATGGTGCTAACTGGATGGAGCGTGAAACGTACGACTTTTTTGGGGTGAACTTTGAAGGCCATCCTAACCTGGTTCGTATACTGAATGTGGACGATATGACCGTGTTCCCAATGCGTAAAGAATATCCACTGGAAGATCCGAACCGTGTAGATAAAAAAGATTTTTATTTTGGAAGATAACCTATGCAGAATTTTCCTTCGTTAAATACTAATAGTAATACAGATACCAACCTGCAAAGCGAGTTATCTACCCTTAACCTGGGGCCAACGCATCCGGCTACGCATGGCGTATTCCAAAATGTATTGCAAATGGATGGTGAGCGCATTGTAAGCGGGGTATCAACCATAGGTTATATCCACCGTGCGTTTGAGAAAATTGCCGAGCATCGCCCGTTTTATCAAATTACTCCCTTAACCGACCGTTTAAACTACTGTTCAGCCCCTATTAATAACATGGGCTGGCATATGACGGTTGAGAAGCTGTTGAAGATACAAACACCTAAGCGTGTGGATTATCTGCGCGTAATCATCATGGAGCTCTCACGTATTGCCGACCACATTATTTGTAATGGTGTGTTAGGTGTTGATACCGGCGCATTTACAGGCTTCCTATACATGATGGAATACCGCGAGGCCATTTACGAAATTTACGAAGAGGTTTGCGGGTCGCGCTTAACAACCAACGTAGGCCGTATAGGTGGATTTGAGCGTAATTTCAATGATATTGCTTTTGCCAAAATCAAAAAGTTTCTGGTAGATTTTCCTAAGGTTTTAAACGAGTTTGAATCCCTGTTTAATCGTAACCGTATATTTATTGATCGTACCAAAGGCGTAGCCCCGGTAACTGCCGAAACTGCATTAGATTACAGCTGGAGCGGCCCTATATTGCGTGCCACCGGTGTTGACTACGACGTACGCGCCATGAATCCGTATTGCTCATACGAGGACTTTGATTTTGAAGTTCCGGTGGGTACAACGGGCGATGTGTACGACCGCTTTTTGGTGCGTAACGAAGAAATGAAACAAAGCATGCGCATGATACAGCAGGCTTTGGATAAGATAGAAAAAGAAGATCCAACCATTTTCCACGCCGATGTGCCTGAGTTTTACCTGCCTCCAAAAGAGGAAGTGTACAACAACATGGAAGCCCTTATTTATCACTTTAAAATTGTGATGGGTGAGATTGAAACACCGGTAGGGGAGGTTTACCATTCGGTTGAAGGAACCAACGGCGAGTTGGGTTTTTACCTGGTAAACGATGGTGGACGTAGCCCGTACCGTTTGCATTTCCGCAGGCCAAGCTTTATCAATTACAGTATGTATGCCGATATGAGCCGTGGTATGTTGCTTTCGGATGCCATTATTAACATGAGTAGCTTAAACGTTATAGCTGGAGAGTTAGATGCTTAAAGTAGAAGATACCCAAACACCGGTCGAATTTTCGGCTGCATTGCTTGAGCAGTTTGCTGATTTTGTAAGCCGTTACCCCGAAGGGAAGCAAAAATCGGCCTTATTACCTATGCTACACGCCGTACAAGCCGAGCATGGCTGGTTAAGCTCAAAGGCAATGGATAAAGTTGCCGAGTATTTAAAAATTGAGCCTATTGAAGTTTACGAGGTGGCAACCTTTTATACCATGTACTTTTTACGCCCTCAGGGCAAGTATGTGTTAGAGGTTTGCCGCACAGGCCCTTGCTGTTTGGTAGGTGCCGAAAAAATAATGGACCACATTGAGCAAACTTTAGGCGTTAAGGAAGGCGAAGTTACTGCTGATGGCCTGTTTAGTTGGCGCGGTGTGGAATGCCTTGCTGCCTGTGGCTTCGGTCCGGTACTGCAAATTGGCCCCGAATATACTTTTTACGAAAATTTAACGCCTGAGTCGGTTGACCAGTTAATTAGTGATTTAACAGCAAAGGCAAATAACTAATAGATGGCTTCGCAAAAGGATAAAGACTATCATATTTTAAGAAACCCAGAATTGTATGAGGGGTTTAACGATACGTCTGAATTTCGAGAGCGTAAGACTAAAGAAAATGCTGACGCAAGTAAGAGGTACTATAAATTACATGCTAAATACGGGACCAAATCGATGGTATTCGATAAACGTAGAAGAAACTCTACCCGGAAAAGCAATCAGAAAAATAAACAGATGATGCACCAAATAGATAGAGCAAGGGGCAAGCGAGATGTTAGGAGTCATCTGATTAATGAAGAACATTCAATTCGAACCGAGCCTGTAGTAGGTAAGGGTTATGTATTTTTGAATTAGAACATGGGACGCAAATTATTACTTGAACATATAAACGTACCCGGCATCAATACCCTGGAGGTTTACCGCCAAAAAGGTGGTTATGCTGCCATGGAAAAAGCCTTGAAGACCTTAACACCCGATGAAGTGGTGGAAGAGGTTAAAAAATCGGGTTTGCGTGGCCGTGGTGGTGCAGGTTTCCCAACGGGTATGAAGTGGAGCTTTTTGGCTAAGCCCGAAGGTGTGCCCCGTTACCTGGTTTGCAATGCCGATGAGTCGGAACCCGGAACGTTTAAAGACCGTTATTTAATGACACACATCCCTCACCTGTTAATTGAGGGAATGATTATAGCCAGCTTTGCACTGGGCGCTAAAACCTCGTACATATACGTACGCGGCGAAATGATGCCCCAAATCCGCATCCTGGAAAGGGCCATAGCTGAAGCTAAAAATGCCGGATTTTTAGGTAAAAACATTTTAGGCACCGGTTACGATCTGGAGTTGTACGTACAACCTGGAGGCGGCGCATATATCTGCGGGGAAGAGACCGCATTGATAGAATCATTGGAAGGCAAACGTGGTAATCCACGTATTAAACCACCATTCCCGGCTATTGCGGGTTTATATGGCTGCCCAACGGTGGTAAACAATGTAGAATCTATTGCGGCTACTGTGCCTATCATTCGTGATGGTGGCGATGAGTATGCTAAAATTGGTGTTGGCAGAAGTACAGGTACAAAGCTGATCTCGGCAGGAGGTAACTTGGCTAAACCTGGTGTTTACGAAGTTGAGTTAGGTGTTCCGGTTGAAGAATTTATTTACTCAGATGAATACTGTGGTGGTATAGCCAATGGCAAACGCTTAAAGGCTGTAGTTGCCGGTGGTTCATCGGTGCCAATTTTACCGGCTAACCTCATCCTCAAAACCATTGAGGGTAATGCCCGTGTAATGAGTTACGAAGGCCTGTCAGAAGGTGGTTTTGTAAGTGGTACCATGATGGGATCGGGCGGTTTTATTGCTTTTGACGAAGATCAGTGTATTGTGCGCAATACCTGGAACTTTACCCGCTTTTATCACCACGAAAGCTGCGGACAATGTTCGCCTTGCCGTGAGGGTACCGGTTGGATGGAAAAAGTGCTGCACCGCTTAGAGATGGGGCATGGTAAAATGAGCGATATGGACCTGTTGGTTGATGTATCGAAAAAGATAGAAGGTAATACTATTTGTCCGTTGGGAGATGCGGCAGCATGGCCTGTGGCTAGTGCTATACGTCACTTCCGCGATGAGTTTGAGTGGCACGTAACAAACGGAGCCGAGGCGGTAAGCCGAAACTATGGTTTGGCACATTACGCCGATCCGTTACCAAAGCCCGAGGCTGCGGTTTAACAAGAGGCAATATTTCTGATATGCAATAAGTTATTATATTTATAACATTTTACTAAGCTTATTGAAAAAACATGGCAGAAATACATCCGGTTGTTATAAAGTTTGATTATAAAGTAGAAGATTTTGACTACTTAGATGATTTGCAGGATCAAATAGAAAATGCAGTTAATTATCATAACGTAGGAGAGTACGATACTTATGAACTTGATGAGGAAAACAACAGAGCGCTGTTTTATTTAACGGCTGCTAACCCTGAAGTTTTGTTCAAGAATATTGCTCCTGTTTTGCAGGAGTCGCCCATATTGAAAGGCGCGAAAATTGATATAGAAATGGGTACCGCCGCTGATGGAACCCCCGTTATAAAAGAGTACCAGTTATAGCAGCTGGTTAACAAGGTTTTATATGGAATACATATTTGTATATGGCACCTTGTTAAAAACTTTTGAGGCCGGGGTAATGCGCAGCGTGCATGAGTATCTTCATTTTGAAGGGAATGGCTCTATTTTGGGCCAATTGTACGATTTAGGTCAATACCCTGGCCTTGTTGAAGTTGCCAGTGCAACTGATACTATTACAGGCGAGGTATACCGCATAAACAATGCGCAAGCGGTGTTTGCGGTACTTGATGAGTACGAAGGTGACGAGTATAACCGCGTTTTAAAAACGGTGAAGCTTGATAACCAAAGTGAGATAAATTGTTGGGTGTATGTTTTTATAAAAGAACTGCGTCCATCACATATAAAGATTATAAACGGCGATTACCTCGCTTATATTAGAGATAAGGTTAATGAAAGTAACTATTGACGGAATTAGCATTGATGTTGAACCCGGCACATCCATTCTGAATGCTGCAAGGCAGATAGGAGGCGATATTGTTCCGCCGGCTATGTGCTATTACTCTAAGCTGGAAGGTAGCGGTGGTAAATGCCGTACCTGTTTAGTTAAGGTAACAAAAGGTTCTGAAAAAGATCCACGCCCTATGCCTAAGCTGGTAGCATCATGCCGTACCGGTGTTATGGATGGTATGGAGGTGCAAAACATTACCTCGCCAGAGGTTATTGAAGCTCGTAAAGGCATCGTAGAGATGCTCCTGATTAATCATCCGCTTGATTGCCCCGTTTGTGACCAGGCCGGCGAATGCCACCTGCAAGATTTAGGTTACGAACATGGTGCCGCCAAAACCCGCTACGAGTTCGACCGCCGTACTTTTGAGAAAATAGACATTGGCGATAAGATTCAGCTGCATATGACCCGTTGTATTTTATGCTACCGTTGCGTTTTTACCGCCGATCAAATTACCGAGCAGCGCGTACACGGTGTATTAAACCGTGGTGACCATGCCGAAATTTCTACTTACATACAAAAAGCAGTTGATAACGACTTTTCAGGTAACGTGATAGACGTATGCCCTGTAGGTGCGTTAACCGATAAAACTTTCCGCTTTAAAAACCGCGTATGGTTTACCAAACCGGTAGAAGCACATCGCGATTGCGACCACGAAAAATGCAGTGGCAAAGTAACGCTTTGGTATAAGGGCGAAGACGTAATACGCGTTACTGCCCGTAAAGATCAGTACGGTGAGGTAGAGGAATTTATTTGCAATACCTGCCGTTTTGATAAAAAGAAAACTGCCGATTGGGTTATCGAGGGGCCGCGCAAGGTGTCAAACCAATCGGTTATCAGCGCTAACCATTACGATACGCTAAGGCCACTGCCTGTAGTTAAAACCAACCCGGTTTTACTCGAAGCCAATAAAGAACAATTTGAACGGGAGACCAGATTATAATGGAGATTGCTGACTTAATCATAAAATTGGTGCTTGTGGTAGTAATTTTTGCCATAAGCCTTGTTGTAGCCATGTACTCTACTTATGCCGAGCGCAAGGTTGCGGCTTTTTTACAAGATAGGGTAGGCCCTAACCGTGCCGGTCCGTTTGGTATTTTACAACCCATGGCCGATGGTGCTAAAATGTTCATGAAAGAGGAAATTATCCCTACCCGTGCAAGCGGTTTTCTGTTCATTGTTGGTCCTTCTCTGGCTATCATGACAGCCTGTATAGGTTCGGCGGTTATTCCGTGGGGCCCTCAAATGGAAGTTGCCGGCAGGGTAATTGATTTACAGGTTACCGATATTAATGTGGGTATATTATACATTTTTGGCGTAGTATCGTTGGGTGTATATGGTATTATGATTGGTGGCTGGGCATCTAACAACAAATACTCTTTACTGGGTGCTATTCGCGCAGCATCTCAAAACATTAGCTACGAAATTTCGATGGGTTTATCCATCATTGCCCTTCTGATGCTAACCGGTACTTTAAGTTTGAAAGAAATTGCCGAGCAGCAACATGGCTGGCATTGGAATGTACTTACACAACCGCTTGGCTTTTTAATATTTATGGTGTGCGCCTTTGCCGAAACCAACCGGAGCCCGTTCGATTTGCCTGAGTGTGAAACCGAGCTCGTAGGTGGTTATCATACCGAATATTCGTCCATGAAGCTGGGCTTTTACCTGTTTGCCGAGTATATTAATATGTTCGTATCATCGGCGGTTATGGCTACCCTGTACTGGGGCGGTTATAATTACCCGGGTATGGATTGGGTGGCGGCACATGCAGGCCCTACCATTGCACCTATAATTGGAGTAGTAGTACTGTTTGCCAAAATATTTGCCTTCATCTTCTTTTTCATGTGGGTACGTTGGACTATCCCGCGTTTCCGTTATGATCAGCTGATGCACTTGGGTTGGAAAACTTTGATACCGCTGGCTATTGCTAACATCGTATTAACCGGTATTATATCTACATTAATTGACAAGTTTGCTTAACCTCATATATGGAACCATTAAGTAAAAAGCGAAAAGTATTAGAAGTTAAGCCCCTCAATTTTTGGGAGCGTGCTTACCTGCCTGCTATTGCTCAGGGTTTGAGCATAACCATGAAGCACTTTTTTAAGAAGGATGTAACCATTCGTTATCCTGAACAAAAAAGAGAGTTTTCGGAAAATTTCCGTGGTATGCACTCATTAAAGCGCGATGAAAACGGTAAGGAACGTTGTACTGCCTGCGGCTTGTGCGCATTATCGTGTCCTGCCGAAGCTATTACCATGACTGCCGGTGAACGCCAAAAAGGTGAAGAGCACTTGTACCGTGAGGAAAAGTATGCGGCTGTATACGAGATAAACATGTTACGTTGCATTTTTTGCGGCCTGTGCGAAGAAGCCTGCCCTAAAGAGGCCATTTACCTTGACGGCGACATTGTACCAACCGATTTTTTACGTAAAGACTTTATATACGGCAAAGACAAATTAGTTGAGCCGCCTTTAAACCAATAAAAAAAGAATGATACCTTTACCGGCAACCAATTAACCGGTAAAGGTATTTTTCTGTATCTCGAGCTATGAGTGTATTTTACTTTATCGCATTCTTGTCCATACTGTTTTCACTGCTGGTTATTTTTGCCAAAAACCCGGTGCATAGTGTGCTGTACCTCATTATTACATTTTTTACGTTCACCATTCATTACATTATTTTGAATGCCCAGTTTTTGGCCGTCGTAAACTTTATTGTTTACATGGGGGCTATACTGGTGCTTTTCCTGTTTGTACTCATGATGCTGAACCTGAATAAAGATGCCGAGCCTACTAAAAGCATTTATGTAAAACTCGCCGGTATAATAGGCGGTGGTGTATTACTGGTAACGCTGGTAGGAGCCATCAAACTAACCGCAAAGTCAAACCCGGTGGTGTTGCAAGATGTAAATTTGGGTTCGGTACAAAACCTGGGTAGGGTATTGTTTAATGAATTCTTACTTCCGTTCGAGGTATCGTCAATCCTGTTGTTATCGGCCATGGTGGGCGCTGTGTTGCTGGCCACTAAAGAAGGTAAACCTAAAGCTACTACTGTATAATGGAAAGTTTTTTTGAAGCTGTAAAAGTTGTTCCGCTTAACCATTATATACTGTTAAGCGCAATCATATTTTCAATAGGTGTTATTGGAGTACTAATACGCCGTAACGCTATTGTGGTATTTATGTCGGTTGAGTTGATGCTGAATGCCGTTAACCTGTTGCTTACCGTATTTTCGGTGTACGGCAACGATCCTAACGGGCAAGTGTTTGTATTCTTTATTATGGCGCTTGCCGCTGCAGAGATTGCAATAGGTTTGGCCATTATTGTGATGATACACCGCAATACAAACTCTATTGACGTAGATATATTGAACAGATTGAAATGGTAGTTCATCTCTGAGGCCAGAGAAGGGATGTGTGAGGTGAGATTGGCTTTCAGATTTTTAAAATAAAATATTGTAAAGAGACTGGATCAGGATTCGGATAACCGGGCTCATACTTCAATAACTAATAACATGGATAAATATCTCTGGCTTATTCCGCTGCTGCCCCTGGCAGGATTCGTAATTAACGGATTGGGCCGCAATACCTTACCTAAAAGCATCATTGGCGGTTTAGCCAGTTTGATGGTTTTGTTATCATTTGCTTTAAGTGTTGGTGCTTTTTTACAGGTTAAATCAACCGGCGCACCTATCAACGTAACCCTGTTTGATTGGGTAAAGGTTGGCGATCTGCATATTCCGTTTGGGTTCCTGATCGATCAGTTGAGCGCTATTATGCTGCTCATCATTACCGGTATAGGTTTTCTTATTCATTTATACTCTATAGGCTATATGAGTCATGATGAGGGCTTTGGTAAGTTTTTCGCTTATCTCAACCTGTTCGTGTTCTTTATGTTGCTGCTGGTACTTGGTTCAAACTATGTAATTATGTTTATAGGTTGGGAGGGTGTCGGCTTATGCTCATACCTGCTCATAGGTTTTTGGTATGGCAATGCAACTTATGCTGATGCCGCTAAAAAAGCTTTTGTAATGAACCGCATTGGTGACCTTGGTTTCCTTATTGGGGTGTTTGTTATAATGAAAACTTTTGGCAGTATAGAGTATACCAAGGTGTTTGCCCATGCTGCAAACATGAAAAGCGGTGACGCCACCATCATGTTAATTACGTTGCTACTGTTTGTAGGCGCTACCGGTAAATCGGCCCAAATACCTTTATTTACCTGGCTGCCAGATGCAATGGCCGGTCCGACCCCGGTTTCGGCGTTAATACACGCGGCTACCATGGTTACCGCAGGTATATACATGATTGCCCGTTCAAACATCTTATTTACCCTTGCCCCGGTTACTCAGCATGTAATTGCTATTATTGGCGTGGCAACTATATTGTTGGCAGCAATTATTGCCCTAACGCAAACAGATATTAAAAAAGTGTTAGCCTATTCTACTGTGTCACAGTTAGGCTATATGTTTTTGGCATTAGGCGTAGGTGCTTATACTGGAGCATTCTTCCACGTGTTAACTCATGCATTTTTTAAAGCATTATTATTTTTAGGAGCCGGTTCGGTTATACATGCAGTAAGCGGTGAGCAGGACATGCGAAATATGGGTGGATTGAAAGGCAAATTACCGGTAACATTTATTACCATGTTAATTGGTACCATTGCCATTGCAGGTATTCCTCCGTTTGCAGGTTTCTTTTCTAAAGACGAAATACTGGCGCATACTTATATGCACAGCCCTATACTTTACATATTAGGTGTGTTGGGTGCCATGTTCACTTCATTCTATATGTTCCGTTTAATGTATTTAACCTTTTGGGGTAAGTTCCGCGGAACGCACGAGCAGGAACATCATTTGCACGAGTCGCCACCAAGCATGACCATTCCGTTAATTGTATTGGCGGTGCTGTCAACAGTTGGTGGCTTTATGGGTGTGCCCGAAGCATTAGGCGGTCATCATTGGTTAGAGCATTGGTTAGAGCCGGTAATGAGTAAATCATCAGCACTAACCGGTAAAATGTTTATTGCTCACAACACTGAATTTATGCTTATGGGCGTATCAGTTGGCGTGGCCGTATTGGCATTAATTTATGCTTATGTTAAATACGTTAAGCAGGCCGATATACCGGTAGCTGATACGGAAGAACGCCCTGCCTTGGTTAAGCTGTCGTACAATAAATTTTATATAGATGAAATTTATGATGCCATTGTTCGCCGCCCGCTTGATGCGCTTTCAGACTTTTTATTTAAGGTAGTAGATAAGTTAGGCATCGATGGATTGGTAAACGGCCTTGGCCAGGCACCTTGTGAGGCAGGAAGAGGGTTACGCCTATTACAAACCGGTAATGTGGGTTTCTACCTGTTTATGATGGTTATTGGCATAATTGGCGTGCTCGTATACAGTTTAATTAAGTTTTAAAACAAGCGTTTACTGCATATAAAAATGACGGTTAGTATCTTACTTCTTTTACCCTTACTGGCAGCCCTTGCGCTTCTTTTTATCAAAGGCGATGCTGTAAAAACCATAGCTCTTGCTTTTTCTTTAATTGAGCTTGCCTTGGGTGTTTACTTCATCACTCAATTTCAAACCAATATAAGCAGCCCGCAGTTTGTATTTGACGCTGCCTGGATGCCTAAGCTGGGCATATACTTTACAGCAGCTATAGATGGCATCAATATCATTCCTGTTATTCTTACCGTAGGTTTAGTGCCGCTTATTATAGGAACAACGTTTAAACGCGAGTATAAAAATGCTTCGGCATTTTATGCGCTTATTATGTTCATGCAGTTTGGCCTGATGCTGGTATTTACCGCGTTAGACGGCTTTATGTTTTATGTAGGTTGGGAAGCAGCGCTAATACCTATTTACTTTATATGTGGTATGTGGGGGGGCGAAAACCGTGTTAAGGTTACGCTTAAATTTTTCATCTATACATTTGCCGGTTCACTATTCATGCTGTTGGCATTAATTTATTTGTACCTGCAAACGCCCGAACATAGCTTTGATATTTATAAGTTCTATGCATTGCAATTAAATCCCACTCAGCAGGCATGGGTATTTGCAGCTTTCTTACTAGCATTTGCTATTAAGATGCCAATATTCCCATTGCACACCTGGCAGCCTGATACCTATACCGAGGCCCCTGCCGCCGGAACCATGTTATTGTCAGGTATCATGCTAAAGATGGGTATATATGGCGCCATTCGCTGGATGATTCCCATAGCGCCGGTAGGGTTTTACGAATGGCAAAATAATCCGCTATGGTTAGCCATTGCCGGTATTTTATATGCATCAATTATTGCTTTCAGGGTAAAAGATAGCAAGCGTTTAATAGCGTACTCATCCATTGCCCACGTTGGTTTGATAGCTGCAGGTTTATTAGCGTGGACTATCCAAGGCTTACAAGGCGCCATGATACAAATGCTTAACCACGGTTTAGAAGTAGTAGGTGTCTTTTTTGTGCTCGATATTATTGAGCGTCAATTAAAAACCCGCGATGTTGATCAGCTTGGTGGTATTGCTAAAGTAGCTCCTCAGCTTTCTATTGCCTTTCTTATTATCGTATTAGGGTCGGTTGGGTTACCCTTAACTAACGGATTCATTGGCGAATTTTTATTATTAAACGGTGTTTACCGTTACGATATGTGGATGGGCATTGTAGCCGGTTTAACCATTATACTGGGGGCTGTTTATATGCTTAGGGCTTACAAAAACATTATGCAGGGCCAAACCAATGCGCTTACAGCAACCTTTACTGATATTACTGCCGGTGAGAAGCTTATATTGGGTATAATTTGCGTACTAATTATAGTGATTGGTGTTTACCCGCAACCTGTGCTTCACCTTACAGAATCATCAGTTACGCAACTGATGAACGATGTTAACAGTAAGATAAGTGCAGCCTTATTGCATAAAAAATAAATCAGTACCTGCCAGCAGCTTGTAGCCGGTAAAACTGACAACTAAACTATTGGAGATTCGAATTTCAGATATACAATGACCACATTAATTATCATAGCCATATTACCCATCGTGTTGCTGTACATTGGCCTCTACAATGCTAATAAATTGCTGCTGCCGGTTACTATTGCCGGTTTGCTGGTGGCATTGGCATCGGCCGTTATGCAATGGAATAACGGAGCATCGGCTATATTCAGCGGCATGATGCTGTTCGATAATTTTTCGGTAGCCTTTTCGGCAATAGCTATATTATCAACCCTGTTAATACTAATGTTATCAAAAGGCTATTTTGAGCGCATAAGCGATAACGTTGCCGAATACATTGCCATTATACTTTTTTCGCTGGCAGGCATTGTTGTTATGGTGTCTTACTATAACCTGGCAATGTTGTTTGTGGGTATCGAAATTATGTCGGTAAGTTTGTATATACTGGCTGGTATTGATAAAAAGAATTTTGCATCAAACGAAGCTGCACTAAAGTACTTTCTGATGGGAGCTTTTTCTACGGGCTTCTTATTATTTGGCATTACGCTTATATATGGTGCAACGCACTCATTTGGTTTGGAGGCTATCCGTAACTGGGCAGTACAACATCCTCGCGGAATTGATCCGCTTTTTCATACCGGTATCATCCTTATAATTGTTGGTCTGTGCTTTAAAGTAGGTGCAGCGCCGTTCCACTTCTGGACGCCTGATGTTTATGAAGGCTCGCCTACATTGATTACTGCTTTTATGTCAACGGTTGTGAAAACTGCGGGTTTTGCGGCATTCCTGCGTTTGTTCAGCGTAAGTTTTGCCCCTATTGCCGAATTTTGGATGCCTACGTTAATGGTAATAACTATCGTTACATTGTTTGTAGGTAACCTTACAGCACTATACCAGCATGGCTTCAAACGTATGTTGGCTTTCTCAAGCATATCGCACGCAGGGTACTTGCTGTTTGCTATTGTGGCGCTAAGTGCTACATCAGGCAATGCAGTTTTTATGTATGCTACAGCTTATTCTATTGCTTCAATAGTAGCCTTTGGCGTATTAATACTGGTTCAGCAGCAGTTAGGCAGCGATAGCTTTGAGTGCTTCAATGGCCTTCACAAACGCAACCCGTTCCTGGCGGCTACTTTAACTATTGCTATGCTGTCTTTAGCTGGTATACCGTTAACCGCAGGTTTCATTGGGAAGTTTTTTATGTTTAGCGGTGCTATGAGTCGTTTTCATTTATGGTTAGTAATCATTGCTGTTATTAACGCCATTGTAAGCATCTTCTACTATTTCAGAGTTATTATTGCCATGTATTTCCGCAATGCCGAGCACGAAGCGCTTACTGTACCGGGGTATTATCAGTTCGTTCTGGGCTTTTCTGCCCTCGTAACGCTAATCATTGGTATTTATCCTGCAATAATTCACAACCTTACATATAACATATAGCAATTGTTATAATATTTGTAGCTTTACAAATATTGTGAATGGAAAATTTCTGGGAGCATCTCCAAAATCTAACGGACGCGCAGTCCATTATTAGCAAAGGTGGTTTCTACCTGTTGCTAATTGTGGTGTATGCTGAAACAGGACTGTTCTTCGGTTTTTTTCTTCCGGGCGACTATCTACTGTTTATGGCCGGCTTGTTTTGTGCAACAGGCCTGCTTGATGTGCCGGTGTATACGCTGGTATTATCATTAATAGCGGCAGGAGTGTTGGGCAATTATACCGGTTACTGGTTTGGCTTTCGTACCGGTCCGTTGATGGAAAACAGAAAAGATACCCTGTTTTTTAAACGGAAACACATAAGTATGGCCCGCGAGTTTTACCAAAAGTATGGTGGTATGGCTCTTGTGTTAGGCCGATTTTTCCCTATAATACGTACTTTTGCGCCTATTTTTGCCGGCGTAGTAAAAGTAGATCTTAAACGGTTTACTTTATATAACTTTGTAGGCAGCATTGCCTGGGTTAGCATTTTAACTTTACTGGGGTATTTTTTAGGTATAAAATATCCGCAGATTAAAAACTATTTACAGTATATTGTAATTGC
Source organism: uncultured Mucilaginibacter sp. (assembly GCF_913773635.1). Taxonomy (GTDB): domain Bacteria; phylum Bacteroidota; class Bacteroidia; order Sphingobacteriales; family Sphingobacteriaceae; genus Mucilaginibacter. Next base: position 127,786 of record NZ_CAJYGQ010000008.1, on the reverse strand, counting down.
CTTGATAGTGGTAACAAGCATACCGCTTATAATTGCTTTTGTAAAACGAGGAAAAGGCGAAAACAAAAACGACGAACATTAATTTATTCAATATTCACACTATTTCTACAAATGAGTACACAACACCCCTGGCATCAGGTTACACCGGGAGACAATCTTCCTGAGGTAGTTAATGCCATCATTGAGATTCCAAAAGGTTCAAAGGCAAAATACGAAATTGACAAAGACTCAGGCTTACTGAAATTAGACCGCGTGCTGTTTTCATCAGTAATGTATCCTGCTAACTATGGCTTTATTCCGCAAACTTATTGCGATGATAAAGACCCTCTTGATATTCTGGTACTATGTTCGGTTGACGTTTACCCAATGTCATTGATCGAAGCTAAGGTAATTGGCGTTATGCACATGGTTGATAACGGTGAGCAGGATGACAAGATCATTGCTGTTGCAAAAAACGACATGTCGGTTAACTACATTAACGATTTGAATGAGTTACCTCCGCATACCATGAAAGAGATTGTACGTTTCTTCCAGGATTATAAAAAGCTGGAAGGCAAAAACGTAACCATTGAGCACTTAATGGGCAAACCATATGCGCTTAAGGTAATTCAAGAAAGTTTAGAATTATATAATTCTACTTTCCGTTCGAACCAATAACCCACTACATGGACCCCGAGACGATTGACATAAACGGTTTTCATATATTCCTTACCATATTTCTGGTATTGTTAAATGGTTTTTTTGTTGCCGCCGAATTTGCCATGGTGCGAGTTCGGGGGTCGCAAATTGAGATCCAGGCAAAGGCCGGCAGCAGCATGGCCAAAGTTGCCCGGGGTATAATGCACAACTTAGATGGATACCTGGCTGCTACGCAGTTAGGTATTACCATTGCCTCACTGGGTTTGGGTTGGGCAGGTGAGAGTGTGGTTTCAAATATCATGCTTAAAACATTCTCCATGTTTGGCATGGAGGTAGCGTCTGACCTGGTTAAAAACACCAGCCACGTAGTAGCGTTCTTAACTATCACCATACTTCATATCGTGTTTGGTGAGTTAGCTCCAAAATCACTTGCTATACAACGTTCGGTACGTACAACGCTTGCCGTATCGTATCCAATGCGTTTTTTCTTCCTGGTGTTTCGCCCTGCAATATGGTTGTTAAACAACTTTGCAAACTTTATACTTAAATTATTTGGTATTACTACGGTTCACGGCGAAGAATCGCATCACTCATCGGAGGAACTGCAGTACCTGCTTGAACAAGGTAAAGAAAGTGGAGCGCTTGATTCTGCCGAGCATGAGCTTATTAAGAACGTATTTGACTTTAATGAGCGTGTGGTAAAAAACATCATGGTGCCGCGTACCAAAATTTCGGGTATTGACCTGGCAAGCACTTCTGAGGAAGTATTGGAATGCCTGGTAACCGAAGGTTATTCGCGTATGCCTGTTTACGATGACTCGCTTGATAAAATTGTAGGTATAGTACACGCCAAAGATATTTTGCCTTTACTGGCTCGTAAAGAAGATTTTGATCTGAAAGATATCATTCGCAAACCTTATTTTATTCCTGAAACCAAAAAGATCAATGAGTTGATGGCCGAGCTCAAGCTGCGCCGTATTCAAATAGCCATTGTGTTGGATGAATTTGGTGGTACCGCAGGCATGGTTACCCTCGAAGATATTGTTGAAGAGCTGGTAGGGGAGATACAGGATGAGTTTGACGAAGAAAAGCCTATTGTTGAGAAAGTAAACGACCGCGAGTTCATAGTAAACGCTGTTGCCTCTATTTACGATGTTAACGAAAATTTACCGCATGACTTGCCAGAAGATGGTGACTTTGACACAGTATCGGGCTGGGTAAGCGAAATTTTCGGTAAAATACCAGATGTAGGCGAGCAGCGTGAAGCAAATGGCTATAATATTACGGTATTGCGCAAATCGGAGCAAAACATTGAATCGGTTAAACTTGAATTACTGATTAACGAAGAGGATATGAAAGATGATCATTGATCATCTTTTTTAATTAAGCTGCTGCAAACGCGGAAGAAAAGCTGAGGCTAATCTTCCGCGTTTGTATTTTTGCGGTATTGTAATCAATTGAGCATGCACATATTTTATACACCCGATATTGCTTCAAATGCTACGCACTACATGCTTAGCGAAGAAGAGAGTAAACATGCTATAAGAGTATTGCGCCTGCAGCCTGATGATAAGGTGCAGTTGGTTGACGGTAAAGGAGGTTTTTATACGGCAGGCATTATGGATGCTCATCCAAAAAAAACATTGCTTGTAATTGAAACCAGTGAGCAGGAACATGGTAGGCGCAATCATTATTTGCATATAGCCGTTGCCCCAACTAAAAATATTGAACGTATTGAGTGGTTTTTAGAGAAAGCTACAGAGATTGGAATTGATGAAATATCGCTTATTTTATGTCAGCGTTCAGAACGTAAAGAAGCGAAAGTTGAGCGGCTGGACAAGATAATCACATCAGCCGTTAAACAATCATTGAAGGCCTATCACCCTAAGCTGAATGGTGTTCAGCCATTAAGTAAACTGCTGAGTGCTCCTTTCGAAGGACAAAAGTTTGTTGCCCATTGCTTGCCAGATCAGGATAAGGTAGGCCTTGCTTCCCAGTTGCAGTTACAGGGTAATTGCCTGGTTCTTATAGGTCCTGAGGGAGACTTTACCGAGAAAGAGATTGGCGAGGCTTTGCAAAACGGCTTTAAACCTATAACTTTAGGCGATAGCAGGCTCCGTACAGAAACTGCCGCCTTGGAGGCATGCTTTGAGGTGAATTTTCTTAACAGATAATGATAATGCCAGGCTTGTTATTCACCCTTGTAGCGATTTAGTGGATTTGAATTATTATTCAGAAAGAGAGATAGTAGCATAGATGAAATTTTTAAAGCTTAAACTAAACATCAAATGGTCAGCTTTCATTTTACTTGTGTTAAGCATTGTCTTAAGCAGTTTCACTCCTGTGCCAACCTATACACTTGCGCGGCTTAAATACAATGGAGGCGGCGATTGGTATGCCGATAGAACAGCGTTGCCGAATTTGATTAAATTCTGCAATCAAAACATTAAAACAAACTTTAAGGCCGAGGACGAAACTGTTGAAGCCGGCAGTGCCGAAATTTTCAATTATCCTTTCATCTTTATGACAGGGCACGGCAACGTTATCTTTTCAGATCAGGATGTACGTAATTTACGGAAGTACTTAACAGGTGGTGGCTTTCTTCATATTTGTGATAATTATGGGCTTGATAAGTTTGTACGCCCCCAAATGAAGAAGATATTCCCTGAGCTAACTTTCATTGAGCTGCCATTGAATCACCCCATTTATCATCAAAAATTTGACTTTCCGAACGGACTGCCCAAGGTTCATGAGCATGATAATAAGCGCCCGCAAGGCTTCGGCTTAATTTATAAGGGCCGCCTGGTGTGTTTTTATGATGTTGAATGCGATTTAGGCAACGGTTGGGAAGATTTAGGTACCTACGCTGGTGATAGTCAGGAAACCCGGCTCAAGGCACTGCGGATGGGCGCTAACCTGGTGCAATATGCGCTTACCCAATAAATGGTATAATTTTAGACGAATAAATTAAACATGAAAATATTTACCCAATTTAAGTATACCGTGCTTGTTGTTGGCTTGCTGGCAGCGGTATCATCGTGCCGTACATATGATAACAGTGAGGATGTTACGCCCGTAAACCCTGGTAGTGGCAGCGGAACTGATGATGGTGCTAACAACCAAAACCAAGTGGTTATTACCTTTCCGCGTACAAGTGTTGATATCAACACAACCGATTCGGTAGTTGCAGTTTTAAGCAACGGCAGCAAAACCGTTCGTAAGCGCGCTACAAAAGGTGGTACGTTTTACACCGTATCTTTAAACGGCGTGTCTACTGGTAATTGGAATACTAATATCAAAGTTTACACATCAAATTTAAGGATGTACAGGTTTGAAACAAACTTAAATACAGCCGTTAGCAGCACGTTTGTTGGCCCCACAGGCAGGCTGGTTGATAACTGGAAAACCAACTTGTTTTTACGTAATGCTGATTACGGTATAAGCTTTGCCGTGGCAGCGTTACCAACCGACGCTTACTATGAACTATTTTTGCCGCCAACGCTTGTTGGCTACACCCATGTATACTTTGACCGTTATGTTTACAAGGTTATAAACGGTACAGAAAACGTAGTTAATTACGGCGCGCTGAATTTTAAAGCTGCTGATTACAGAGGCTTTCAATCAAACACAACGGCTTTTGCACCTTTTGCAACCGCGATGAAAGATCAGCCTTGGGATACGGCCGACGTATCATTACAGCTTTATAACGAAGGTTCAAACGCTAACTATAGAATCATTTTCCAGCAAACTATTAAAAACGAGCAATAAGAATAATCGCGTAAAGAAAAGGCGCCTGTTCGGTATGAGCAGGCGCCTTTTTTTATGCAGTCAAAAAATACTTACTTTTTAGGATTGTAGTTTTTAGGTTTTTTAACACTGAAGTGTGCCTTGCCATTAGGATTAATTTCGGGCGCACCAACCATTGTCATCGCGCAGCGGAAGCCAACTTCGGCGCTTGCATCTCCCTGATCCATAAAACGACGGGTTGCTGGGTTAAGCCACATTGCACGGTCATTCCATGAACCACCTTTGTAAACCTTTGATCGGTCGTTTACCAAAGTAGTTACCCCGTAAAGTGTATTATCAGTTGAATCAGCCGCGCCACGCTGATCGTGCTTAAACGGTTTGCCCGATGCTGCAATTGCTGCGGTTGTACCTGCAGCATTGGCTGCCGGCGGGGTTACACTGTTACCACCTTGTTGTTGCGCAGTAAACTCAGCCCACGATAGTTTTTTGTTTGATTTTGCTGCCTCCCTTATAGGGCGGCCATATTTATCTTTGGCGTATAATCCTTTTTCCGGGTCGGCCAGTTTTTTATTAGTCCATTCATTACCACGGAACGGGTTAAAGTCTTCAGCATCCTCAAACGTCATTTGGCGATAGGTGTCGGCGGTCCACTCGTTTACGTTTCCGGCCATGTTGTATAAACCAAAATCGTTGGGTTCGTAAGAGCGTACAGGAGCCGTGATATCAGCCTTGTCATTCAATGATCCGGCTACACCCATGTTATCGCCTGCGCCACGCTTAAAGTTTGCCATAATCATACCGCGGGTGCGTCTTTTTGGCGAGCGTACACCCATGCCATTCCATGGGTAAATTTTTCCATCTTCAATATTTTCATATTGCGTATTACCAGCAAGCCCCATAGCTGCGTACTCCCATTCAGCTTCAGATGGTAAACGGAAAGCCGGTTTCATTATACCATCTTCCATGCGTACGGTACGCGTTGGTTTGCCATTTGCACCCGGCTTAGCCAAAGGATTCATATCGGTCATCATTTTTTTACCGTCAATACCCTGGCCTTTAATTTGTCCGTTAAGGTAAATTTCAGTATCAAATGGTTCGGTAATGCTTGATTTTCCATTAGCACCTGCAGTGCCTGCACCTCCATTGCCTGAGGCATCTTTCCAGCTTGCCAATCTTCCGGTTTCGCGCAAAATGTTCTCGTTCATTTGATTGGTACGGAACACGCAATATTCTTTAGCCTGTTCCCAGGTTACACCCACAACCGGGTAATCCTGAAAAGCAGGGTGCCTTAAATAATTTTCAACGTAAGGTTCATTGTATGATAAAGGCCTGCGCCAAACCAACGTGTCGGGGGTAGCATTATAGTACAACTCCCTGTCGCCCGGAAAAGTAATGCTGATGTAATGCAGGTAATCCAGCCAGTCCTGGTTAGATACCTCGGTTTCGTCCATATAAAATGAACCTACAGTGATACGTCTTTTTACGTTATTATACTCGTAAGCTACATCCTGGTCTGCGCTGCCGCCCCAAACAAAGGTTCCACCTTCAATAGCAACCAGGCCGGGGCCCGGAGCGGGGTGAGTTTGTTTAAAGCGCATATAACCGCCATTGTCTTTGTTATTGTAAACAATACCGGTTTTTTGTGAACGCATGGGCTTACTGCAACTGCCTAATAGTAACCCTACACTTCCCAACAGTAAGGCAGATTTAGTAAAACGCTTGATCATGTTTTTTCCTGACAAAATTGATTAGTAAAAATACAAAATTCTTAAACACTAAATTGTAGCAACTGAGATAAGAGCGGAGGTTAATTAGCCTTTTTTACGTCAGTTTTCAATATTGGTTACACAGCATATAAAATATCTTTAAGCCGCCCGAAATATTTTATCTGTCAAGGCTTTGAACGATAGTTTATATCAAAAATTTACAGCTAATTTGTGGTAATGAAAATGAGTAAGCTAAACGCTTTTTTTATAGTTAGTTGGCTATTGCCGGCCGCGGCTTTTTGCCAGGCAAATAACACTAACACCAATAGCAAGGGCAGCAGTGTAAACGGCATCAATACAGCGGTACCGTTTCTAACCATCGCACCCGACTCGCGCTCAGGAGCTATGGGCGACGCAGGTGTGGCGCTCTCGCCCGATGCTAATGCCAATTACTGGAATCCATCTAAGCTTGCATTTATTGATGATAAAGATAACCTTGCATTATCATACAGCCCCTGGTTACGCAGGCTTATATCAGATGTTAACCTTGCTTACCTGAGCTACGCCCACCAGTTAGACAGTCGTAACACCATAGGCTTATCATTGCGCTACTTTAACTTAGGTAAAATTCAGCTCATTGACGGCTCACAGGCCGACCAGGGTACGTACACCCCTAACGAATTTTCTATCGATGGCTCATTTGCACGTAAGTTTGGTGAAAACTTTTCGCTGGGGTTAACCTTACGGTATATATACTCGGGCTTAACTAATGGGGCAGCGGTTAACGGCTTGCAAACCAAAGCGGGCAACGCTTTAGCTGCTGATGTTTCGGCTTACTATCAAAAGCAAACACAACAATTTGGTAAAGATGCCTTACTGGCATTTGGTGCAAACTTTTCAAACTTGGGAACAAAAATGAGCTACACCGATAACGGAGCAAGCTACTTTTTGCCGGCCAATATGCGCATTGGCGTAGCCGATACCTGGTATTTAGATAAGCTTAACCAATTAACACTTACGCTTGACCTAAACAAGCTAATGGCTCCCACGCCGCCTATACGAAACAGTAATGGCGCAATTATTAGCGGTTATGACGATAACAGATCTGTACCTGCCGGGATATTTGGTTCTTTTGCCGATGCTCCTGGTGGCGTTAGAGAAGAGTTAAAGGAAATTAGCTACGCTGCAGGTGCAGAATATGGCTATAGTAAACAGTTTTTTTTAAGGGCCGGCTATTTTTACGAAAATCCATCAAAAGGTAACCGGCAGTACGCAACAGTAGGTGCAGGGTTTAAGTATGATATTTTCGATATTGATTTATCATACCTGGTGGCTGCGCAACAAAAAAGTGCGTTGGCCAACACACTTCGTTTTACGCTTATTGCTAACTTTGGCGGAAAAAGGAATTTGTTTTGAGTAAAATAAAAGTAGGCTTTGGGTTTGATGTTCACCAGATGAAAGAAGGACATCCGTTTGTAATGGGCGGCGTGCAATTGCCACATCATTCGGGTGCATTTGGCCATTCAGACGCCGATGTGATGGTACACGCCATATGCGACGCTTTGTTAGGCGCAGCAAATCTGCGCGATATAGGCTATCATTTTTCAAATAAGGATGAGCGCTGGCGCGGAATAAGCAGCCTTATTTTGTTACAACATGTAATAGAGCTGTTGAAGGAAAAGGGCTGGAATGTAGGTAACATTGATGCCATGATATGCCTTGAGGCACCTAAAATAAATCCGCATATCCCAGCAATGAAGACAAATATTGCACAGGCCGCCGGTATAAGTGAAGAAGACATCTCTATAAAAGCTACTACAAACGAGCAAATGGGCTTCATAGGCCGTGAAGAAGGTGTGGTGGCTTATGCCGTGTGCCTTATAGAAAAATAACTTTAACAATTTAAACAAAAAGAAGCGGGCAGGCTATTCTACCCGTTTCATTCTTGAAAAAGGGTAGCCATTGCATCCTTTTCTAGGATTTTTACGATCGGCAATGGCTACGGCTTCTGCCGCAACGTTGCTTGTAGCATCAAAAACACTCAAGCAGTAGCCCCACAGCCAAGGCTGCATGTTATCAAACTGCATTAAATCGATACGTGTGTACAAACCACCTTCACCGGGGTTTTTTGCATCATTGCGGGCAATAAGATACTGCTCCTTATAGTTCCATTTGATGATGTGAAATTTGGTACGCGGATGCTGTATCCAAAGCGTATCATTGATGGTGTATTTGATACCGTAATCATCAGTAAAACTCCCTTTAAAAACGCTTACCTTATCAGGGTATGTTGTACCATCAGGCTTGCTACTGCTTAAAGTAAGCGTTGATAATGACAGCAGTATAACGGTTATAAATTTTATCATTTAAGTAATTATTCAGTTTTTGGCTGCGCGGCTTTTACATTACCGGTGCGCTTTAAGTTGCCCCATCCGCTGTGCTGGCCCTTTAAGGCATGCCGCAATGACTTAAATAAAATGTAATACATTAACTGGCGCCATACAAAGCGTTGAGGTATGATGTAAATAAGCTTGCGATAATCTTCTTTTTCCATTTTAAAGGCAATTACAGCCACAAGCAAGTCAATCACTATAAACGCCAGGTAGAAATAAAATATCTTTTCGGGATGATCACTGAACATGCCGCCAATCATCATTAAATCGGCCAGGGGCGAAAACAATGGCAAAATAATTTGGAATACCAGTATGTTAGGCATACCCACCATACCAAAAAACTTGTACCGGCTTCTGAACAACGCATCGCGGTTTTTCCAAAAGCTTTGCATTACCCCATAGCTCCACCTAAAACGTTGTTTAAGCAGCATGTGTATCGTTTCGGGTGCTTCGGTGTAAGCAATTGCTTCTCCGGCGTTGCGTATGATGTAGCCCTGTTTTAGTATGCGCATGGTAAGGTCGCAATCTTCGGCTAGCGTATCGGTGGTAAATCCACCTGCCTTTGCCACCGCCTCTTTACGGAAAGCGCCTATAGCGCCGGGAACCACAGTGATGCTATTGAGCAAATCAAACGCACGGCGGTCCATATTTTGCGCCGTAATGTATTCAATAGATTGCCAGCGTGTAATAATGTTGGTTTCATTACCAACCTTTACAGTACCGGCTACGGCGCCAATCTCTGCATCGGTAAAATAGGCCATGAGGTGTATAATGGCATCATTCTTTAACAAGGTGTCGGCATCAATACATACCACAAACTCATGCCGGGCTTGTGCAATACCAAAATTTAAAGCTGAGGCTTTGCCGCCATTAGGTTTGGTAAGCACACGCACCGCCGGATGATTTTGGTACGCGTTATTTACAATTTCGTACGTTTTGTCTTTTGATCCATCGTCAATAAACAAAATTTCCATTTCAGGATATTCAAGTTGCAATAAGCTTTGAATAGTCTTTACAGCTGTAACCTCTTCATTATAAGCAGGCACGATAATGCTTACCGGGGGAAGCGCAGCAGCATCAACGTCATGATCGGGGTTCTTTTTATTAAGTGCAAACTGACGCAGTGCCAGTATGCCAATGAGTATGATACGACCAACCGCTAGAAATATAGCCGACAAAAAGAGGTAAAGCAAAATCCAGTTGGTGTAAAAAAAGCCAACATTGAACATGTCATACAAACGGCCAGTAACTCCTGAGTCGGCATCGTTTGTTACACGCGGCATTAAATCTTCTTTCTTTTTGTTAAGTACATCAGCAATGGTTGTAAACTCATATTTGTGTACTCCATCATAAGTGTGAGTTTTAAAATACTCAATAATGCGTGGCAGGGCCTTTATAGTTTCCTCCCTACTATCGCCACCGGCATCGTGCAATAAAATCATTGAGCCATTGTTTGCCTGCTTAATAGTACGGGCTACAATGGTATCGGCTGTAACGCCTGGTTCCCAATCATGAGGGTCAATAAATTCACCTATATTAATGTAGTTCTCTTCCTTGCTTTTGGCTACAGGTATAACCTCGGCAATGGTTTGCGGCTCGGCATCAGCATTAAAAGGAGCCCTGAAAAGAACGGTGCTGTGCCCGGTTATAGATTCAATAAGTTTACGGGTGGCATTCAATTCAAAGCTTACCCTTTGTAAACTTATCTGTGAAATATCGGGGTGAAAAAATGTATGGTTCCCAATTTCGTAACCTTCATCAAAAATACGTTTAAGCAGCGGTATGTTTTTTTCGACCATTGAACCCACCACGAAAAACGAACCCGGAACTTTTTCTTTCCTCAGAATATCAATTATACGGGGCGTATAATTGGGGTCAGGGCCGTCATCAAACGTAAGTACAATTTTTCCTGGTGCATAACCATATCGCCTTATTACATACTTGGTAGGTAGTTTAAGGTATTCCTGGTTTGAAAAAGTAAACGTCTTGGCATCAAACTGAACGTTGATTTTACCTGTATCGGGCTGCGTTACCAGGTCAAGTACTTCGCCATCACCCGCATAATCAATACGGTTATTAAGGCCAACCTTATTGGTGAACCAACGGGTATCAACCCCAGTTTTTTTAAGTGAATCTGTAGAAAGGTTTTTGGCAAAAAATCTCCATAAACGTGGGTCTTCTGAGCCCAGCCGCCAAAGGGCCACGCCCCCGGTTGCCCAATCATCGGCCATGCGTATGATGTTGAAATTGGTTACGGCATCGGCAAAGTAGACCGTGTGCTGAAGGGTATCGGTACCCTTATAAGTATACATCAGGTTTGCCGATTCGGGGTCGAAAACAACTTTGCTTTTGTTTTCAGCAGCGGTACTCACTGCCTGCTGATAACCTATTGAGCGGCCGTATTGATTTTCGGGCCAGTCATAACCACCGGCCGCAAAAGTGAGGATGATTTTATTACTTGGAATTTTCTGGCAAACTGCATCCAATTGTTCCTCTACCCAGTGCTGGTGCGAAATATCACCGGCATTGCTACTCTCGTTATGCTGGTCAATAGCCATGGCAAACAGGTAGTCGTTATATTTTTGCAAAAATTGCAGATCGTACTCGTCATCCTCGGGCCAAAAGCTTTGTGTTACCAAAAAGCCCCTGGCATGTAAAGTGGTGTAAAGTTCACGTTGAAAGGAGAGGTAGTCGGCTGATTTGCGATTTTTAATATCATCAAAATTTAAATCAAGCCCGCGAAGATTGTATTGTGAAAGTTTGTCGGCAATGTTGTTAATGAATGCCGTACGCAATTTTTTGTTAGCTATAATGCGCAGAACATCGCGTGTATCAAAACGTCCTTCAGTGTTGCTTAAGTTAATGTAATTGGTAAGCCTTACTATAACCGGTTTTTTGTAGCGCTTGTTGAGGTTTATTAAGCCCGTATCAAGCCTTACCGTAATGGTATCTTTACCGGGTGTAATTGCAAAGCCCTCGCTTACAATCATATCAAGTCGTTTGATATTTTCGGCAAGTGAAAAGTATGCCTGTGGCTCCCAGGCCAGGTAAAACCCTACGTTAATACGGTTGGCGTTGTTAGGGTGCCTGAGTTGATGGCGTTTTAAGGCACGGCGGGTTTCCTCAATGCGGGCTTTTTCAACTTTAAAATCGCGGTATTCTGCCGAGCGTTTAAGTTTATTCAGCTCGTCAGTTGTCAGTTTTTTTTGTGTAGGTACAAGGTTGGGTAAACTAGGGTATTGTTTAGATGTTACCGTAATGGCTGCAGCCACCACACCACTTAAAAGCACGAATATAATAACACGGCTGAGCCATTTAAACTTGTTCCAACGTTTAGGATTATCAGCCTGAAATATCTGTTTATGAGCCATTGGCACTTAATAGGTTTCAGAAAAAGGCAAAGCTAACGGTTTTAGGCAAAACCGCATTAAAAGAAGATGAGTAATTACGAGCGCGGTTTAGCAGTATCGATATTTGAAAAATCGACACCGCATTTACAGTTGGAACCACAGCCTTTTTTTACATACAAACTTTTGTACAACATACGGCCTACATAAAATATAGCAGCAGCAAACAGCAGTATGATTATAAGGGTTTGAAAGCTCATATTACAAAACTAATGATTGTTATATAATGGTAACGTAAAAACTAAATGTAGATTATGGTTACCCGGTATAATTGGTAGTAAGAGCGTTTATCATTAGCTTATTCGTAAATCTGTCAATTTACCTTAACTGCTTGTTTATTAAATATATTCACAAATTTGTAAAAAGCAGTCAAACCTTTTAAATGCAACAAATTAAGCGTATCTTTGCGCAAAATTTAAGAGGCATTTTCATGCAAAATCAAATTCGTAATATTGCTATTATAGCACACGTTGACCACGGTAAAACTACTTTGGTTGATAAAATTCTTCATAGCTGCGCCATTTTCCGCGATAATCAGGAAACTGGTGAGCTTATTCTCGACAACAACGACCTGGAGCGTGAGCGTGGTATTACCATCGTGTCAAAAAACGTTTCTGTTAGGTACAAAGATGTAAAAATCAACATTATTGATACCCCTGGTCACGCCGACTTTGGCGGTGAGGTTGAGCGTGTGTTAAAAATGGCCGACGGCGTATTGCTGTTGTGTGATGCTTTTGAAGGTGCAATGCCTCAAACCCGTTTTGTAACTCAAAAGGCTTTGGCTTTAGGCTTAAAACCTATTGTAGTTGTAAACAAAGTTGACAAAGAAAACTGCCGCCCTGAAGAGGTTTACGAACAAATTTTTGAATTGTTCTTTAACCTTGATGCTACCGAAGAGCAACTGGAGTTTCCGGTTATTTACGGATCATCAAAACAAGGTTGGATGAGCACCGACTGGAAGAAAAAAACTGAGGATATATTCCCATTGATGGATGCTATCCTTGAAAACATTCCACCGGCTCCTTATAATGAAGGTACTTTGCAAATGCAGATTACTTCGTTAGATTATTCGTCATTCGTAGGTCGTATTGCTATTGGCCGTGTTGCCCGTGGTACCATTAAAGAAAACCAACCGGTATCTTTAGTTAAACGCGACGGTTCTATCCAAAAATCACGTATTAAAGAACTTTACACCTTTGAAGGTTTAGGTAAAGTTAAAGCTACACAGGTTAACGCCGGTGATATTTGTGCTGTAGTAGGTATTGAAGGTTTTGAAATTGGCGATACCATTGCTGATTTTGAAAAACCAGAGCAATTAGAGGTTATCAAAATTGATGAGCCTACTATGAACATGTTGTTTACCATCAATAACTCACCTTTCTTTGGTAAAGAAGGTAAATTTGTTACCTCACGCCACGTTCGCGATCGTCTTTACAAAGAGATGGAGAAAAACCTGGCACTTAAAGTAGTTGAAACTGAATCTCCGGACTCTTACCTAGTATACGGTCGTGGTATTCTTCACTTATCAGTGTTAATCGAAACCATGCGTCGCGAGGGTTACGAATTACAGGTAGGCCAGCCACAGGTAATTGTTAAAGAAATTGACGGTGTTAAATGTGAGCCTATTGAGGTTTTAACTGTTGACGTACCTGGTGATGTTGCCGGTAAAGTAATTGAGTTAGTAACTCAGCGTAAAGGCGAGTTGTTAGTAATGGAGCCAAAAGGCGATTTACAGCACTTAGAGTTTGAAATTCCGTCACGTGGTATTATTGGTTTACGTAACAACGTATTAACTGCTACTGCTGGTGAGGCTATCATGGCGCACCGCTTCAAAGCTTACGAGCCTTGGAAAGGTAATATTCCTGGCCGTGCCAATGGTGTATTGGTATCAATGGAAACTGGCAAAACAACTGCATTCTCTATTGATAAATTACAAGATCGTGGTCGTTTCTTCGTTGATCCGGGTGTTGATATTTACGAAGGTCAGATTCTTGGCGAGCACATCCGTGATAACGACTTAGTTGTAAACTTGGTAAAAGGTAAACAATTAACCAATATGCGTGCATCAGGTAGTGATGACAACGTTCGTATTGCACCGGCTATCAAATTCTCATTAGAAGAGTCAATGGAGTACATACAGGCTGATGAATACATTGAGGTTACGCCGCAGAGCATGCGTATACGTAAAATTTACTTAACTGAAAACGAACGTAAAATAAACGCTAAAAAGTTTGTTAATCAATAAGCATTAACTAGCATATAAAACGACGAAACCCCGGCAATAGTCGGGGTTTCGTCGTTTTATACGTATTAGTTTTATACTTGTTTAAATATTAGTGTACGCAGGGTTTTGTTTACAATACGATAGCCCTGGTCGGCTAAAAAGCTATGCGCTTCAGAAGCATCGAGGTGGCTAAAATTGTTGTCAACATCCTCCACTAATACGAATTTAGGTCGATACTTATTCCAGTTGTTTGATTGCAGTACTTTTACATCAAGCCCGGCTACATCAATACTCATAAAATCAATAATAGATTGTCCGGATGGAAGGTGCTGGTCTAAAACCTCGGCTAGGGTATGAATTTCCACTTCGGCTGTTTCAACCACATGAAAGCTGCTTGAGTCTTTATCACGCTGGCGGGCAGTAGGTTCATCAAAAGTATTATAGGCCGAATCGTTAAAACAATAAAGCGTTTGTTTGGAGTGTACTTCGCCTATACCTACATTGAGGTTTATATCGTTTTCACGATACTGGTTAAATAGTTGTATAGCACTAGGCGTAGGCTCAATGTTAATACCGTGCCAGCCCTGCTCATAAAAGTGCATGGTATTTGAAAACCGGAACGGATGGTAAGCACCAATATCAATAAAAAATCCTTTATAGTCTTCATAACCGGGCGTTGCTTCTTTTAATAAAGAACGCAGCAGCATGTCTTCGCCATCTTGTGAGTACGAATGCAATGGTTTGAAATATGGATGGTCGGTTGTCATATGTAAACTAATGTGTGTAAAGGCAAAAAAGCATAAAATATCTTAAAATTCAGCATCATCCTTAAGCATAATGCATTTTAAGTGAGCGTACAATCACACATTTTATACATTTGCAGTAAAATATGCGCATACCCAGTATTCCCGGATTCGATCAGCAGGCTTTTCAAAAGTATTTTAAGAATACCGGTATGCTAATGATGGCACGTGTTGGCAGCATGGTTATAAAAATGGTTGTCAATACGTTTGTGCTATCCAGTTATTTAGGGCCAACGCAAAATGGCATACTTAACTACCCCATGACCATTGTGGTTTTCTCAATGGCGGTAGCCGCCTTAGGCTTAGATGGCTTTGTCACCCGCGAGCTTATCAATCACCCTGAAAGAAAATCTACCCTGCTAGGTACCGCGTTTTGGATGCGCTTGCTGGCAGGTATAATTACATTGCCATTGGTATATGTGGCTTACGAGGTTATCACTCACTTCAAACATCTTAATACGCCATTTACATTTGTACTTATTGTGGCTTTTACAGCCCTTATACAGGCATTTAACATTGTTGAAAGCTACTTTCAGGCTAAAGTGCAGGCCAAGTATATTATGTATGTGCAGGTAGCTGGTAACTTAACCTCGGCAGGCATTAAACTCACCTTGGTGCTTCTACATATGCCCTTGTTGTGGTTTGTGTGGGCGTTGTTGTTTGATGCTGTAATTATTGCAACAGGATACATTATCGTTTACCGCAGCACGCATAACCGTATAAGCGAGTGGAAATATAAAGCCCCTGTGGCAGCATATTTATTCAAAAAATCATGGCCTTTGGCGTTCTCGGCTATACTGGTATCAATTTACATGAAAATAGATCAGGCCATGATCACCAGTTATCTTGGCGAAGCACAATTGGGCATATACTCTACCGTAGTAAGCTTGAGCGAGAGTTTTTATTTTTTACCGGTTGCAGTAGTAACATCGGTGTTTCCGGCCATAGTTTATGCACGTAAAACAGATATTGACCGTTACTATAAGCGCCTGCAAAATATGTATGACCTTATGGTAATCATCAGCCTTTCGGTTGCTATTTTCATGACCTTTGCTTCATCCTTCATTTACAAGATAGCGTTTCATAATCATCCCGAATTTTGGCCTGGAGCACCAGTATTAGCGGTACACGTGTGGGCGGGTATATTTGTATTTTTAGGAAGCGCCAGCGGTCAATACCTTATTGCCGAAGGTTACTTTAAATTATCAATGCTGCGTACGGGAGTAGGGGCATTGGTTAACATTGTGCTTAATATATACTTCATTCCGGCGTATGGTATTATTGGTGCCGCTTATGCAACGCTTATAGCGTATGCGGTAGCTACTTTTTTTATATTGCTTATACCAAAAACTCGTGGTCAGGGAGTACAAATGTTAAAATCTTTATTCTTAATTTCACTTTTTCAAAAAGCATTCAATCGTTGAGCAATTTATCGTTACTTATAGATGTTTTGAAGCAGCCCAAAAGGTTGCGCTCGTTGTTGTCGTTCAATAGCAAAGGTTATTTAGATAAAATTGGCTGGTTTAAAGCTTTTGATAGCCAATCGCCTGTTGATGAGCGGGGAAACCCTATTCCATGGGTTACTTATTCTTTTATAGACTTTATAAAAGACCGATTAAAACCCGAACATGCTGTATTTGAATTTGGTTCAGGTAATTCAACCATATTTTACGCGCAACGCACCGGTATTGTGGTATCGGTTGAGCATGATAAGGAATGGTTTGATAAAATAACGTCTACCAAGCCTGATAATGCCGAAATGATTTTTTGCGAACTGCAGCGTGATGGTGATTACTGCCGTATGCCGGTAAAATTGGGCGAGGAGTTTGATATTATTATTGTTGATGGGCGCGACCGTGTGAACTGCTGTATACAGGCTGTCGAAGCGTTATCGGCTAGTGGTGTTATCGTGCTCGACGATTCGGAGCGCCCCGGCTACC
Organism: uncultured Mucilaginibacter sp.; assembly: GCF_913773635.1. GTDB lineage: Bacteria > Bacteroidota > Bacteroidia > Sphingobacteriales > Sphingobacteriaceae > Mucilaginibacter. Next base: position 110,927 of record NZ_CAJYGQ010000008.1, on the reverse strand, counting down.
GAGATGGTATCAATTATTTGCTTGATAAAGGCTTTAAGCAAATACCGTTCAGCGGAATATCGCCGGGCTTGTTTTACTACAAAACCACTACCATATTTTATAAACCTGATAACTGTTTAGGAATATAACCCAATGGCCGATGATAAGCTGAGCGGCAATGTAAAGACCGCCTACGACGAATTTTACAAAACGCACGACGAAGCCTGGCGCATGCTGGGTGCCAAATACAAGGCCCAACACATTATTGATGTTTGCAAAGGTCGCATATTTGCCAAGGTACTTGAAGTTGGTGCCGGCGATGGTAGCATCCTCAAAATACTTTCCGAACAAAACTTTGCTCCTGAGTGCCATGCTGTCGAAATTTCGGATAGCGGGGTGGAGTATATCAAATCGCGCAATATTGGCAACTTAAAATCAGTACAGGTATTTGATGGTTATCATTTGCCTTTTGCTGATGATAGTTTTGACCTTATTATTCTCTCGCACGTGCTTGAACACGTTGAACACGAACGTATGCTGCTGCGTGAGCTGAAGCGTGTAGCTAAAATGTGCGTTATCGAAGTCCCGCGTGATTATAAGAAGAATGTAGACGGGCGCATTAAGCATTTTTTGGCTTACGGACATATAAATGTTTACACGCCAACCTCCCTGCGTTACCTGCTGTTATCAGAAGGGTTTAAGGTGGAGGCAGACCTTACCTCCATGATAGAGCCTGAGGTAACTAAATTTAATACTTACATCAACCAAAAAAGGCCTAAAAGCTTTGTTACTGACTTAAAGATTACTGCCGAGTTTATGGTTAAAAGTGCTGTTGGTACCTTTTTAGGCAAAAGTACGCAGGAAGAGTTGGCTAACGCTTACACTGTGCTTTGCAGCAAAACCAATAAACAAGCCGACATTTTTTAGCCTTCATAAGCCATGCAAAACCTGGCACCCATAGCCCTTTTTGTTTACAACCGGCCCGATCATACCCGCCGCACCATCAGCTACCTGCAAAAAAACCTGCTGGCCGATGACTCGCGCTTGTTTATTTTTTCGGATGGGGCCAAAACCAAAGCCGATGAAGCCAAGGTAGATGAGATACGACGCTACGCGCAAACGGTTACGGGCTTTAAATCGGTGAAGGTAATCGAGCGCGAAACTAACGTGGGCCTTGCCAATTCCATCATCAGCGGCGTAACGCATCTGGTGAACGATTATGGCAAGGTTATCGTTTTTGAGGATGATCTGCTATCATCGCCTTACACCCTACAATACTTTAACGAAGCTTTGGATCGCTATGCCGCTTACGAAGAAGTGATGCACATTGGCGCATATATGTACAATCTTAAAGCGCAAGGCTTAACGCAATCCTTTTTCTACCGTGCTGCTACCAGTTGGGGCTGGGCCACCTGGGCGCGTGCCTGGAAAAACTTTGAACCCGATGTGGATAAGCTGATTCAGCAGTTTGATAAGGAGAAAATCAACCAGTTCTCTATAGAAGGCACCATGAATTTTTGGAAGCAAATACAGCAGTTCAAAGCTGGCAAAAATAATTCATGGGCTATACGCTGGTACGCTTCAATCTTTTTAAAAGGCGGCTTAACGCTTAACCCGGCGCACTCTCTCATCCAAAATATTGGGCACGATGGTACTGGGGTGCATTCTAATAATGAAGATATCTATCAGGTGCAGGTTAGCCGTCAACCCGTAACGTGGTTCCCATCGGTATTGCAAGAAGATGAAAAGGCTTATTCTGCTATTAAGCAGTTTTTAAAGAACAGAAAAGGTAATTTGTGGGAGAGAGGGGTGAGGTTTGTGAAACAAATGAAAGAAAAGTATTTGATTAAGTATTCTTGACAATCTGTCATTTATGGCGATAGAGAGAAATCTTGTTCGACTTTTTGTTTGTGCTTTCACTCTTTGCAGTGCCCTGTTAGTACAGGTAAAGTGGTTGCACCTACGCCTGTGGATGTACTTTCTTTTTTATACAAAAAAGAAAGTACCAAAGAAAAAACTTGCGGCCACGTTTATTTGCTATGAACTGCTGTGCTTTAACTTGGATTTGTGCTACCCGCAAAACACTGATGCCGCGGAAGAACAGTTATATTAATACAGTGCTTTTGCATGAATGATAAGCAGTTGCGCAACAAGACTGTCGTTGAAAAAAAGAGCGTGGGGCATTCAGCGCACCCGGCCGGAGGCTGCTCGTGGGGTGGAAGGGATTGCGATGAATAGGCCTTTTGGTTACTTTGTGGCTATGACAAAGTAACAGCCCCCGCGGCGAATGAGCGGAAAGCGATAGGCTCACAAACATTGCATGGCAGACTTTGCAACTCAAGTAAGATTTCTCCCGATGGTCGAAACGACAAGTTTAATAGGCTATCTAACCGCTTTCACCACAATATAAGGCGATAACCCCTTACTCTCTACAGGCACAACCTTAGTAAACACCTTCCCTGCAAACCATAACGCTTTCAAAAAACCTTTAGTCAAACCACTTTGCTGTTTCATGTTTTCGAGCCATATAGAGAAGTGGCCATAGTAGTAAGCCTCCACATCTTTCAGTCCCAATTCCTTACAGTAAGCGGCCAGTAAAGCAGGGTTCATGCTGTTAATGTTATGCTTATTGTAATTGTCCATATCATACGTGCGCTGCACCCAACCGTTTACCCCTGTAAAGTTGGGCAGGGTAATAAACAGCGTTCCTCCCGGTTTTAAAAAGGTGAGGTGACGGGCAATGATATCTTTAGTATCGTTAAAATGCTCAATTAATCCGCATGATAGTACGAGGTCGTATTGCTCCTGTGGCTCATGTTTGTACAGGTCGCCCTCTATCACCTTTACATTTTGCGGGGTGAGCTGGTTGGCGGCCAACACCTCTTTCAGAATAGGCTCGTGTACATAAAAATCAAACAACGAAGTTTCCAGCCCGAAGTATTTCTTTAAAAAGATGGCGTAATAACCCGGAAAGCCGCCTAGCTCAATGGCCGATTTGATGGGTTTTTCGGCAAGCAACTTTTTAAACAGTTGATGAAAAGTATAATTGGCAGGTACCTGGAAAGCCAGTCCTGTTTTTGATTCCCAGTAATTTGCCCAGAATTTGCGGTCGGTGAGTTCGTTGCTCATTAGTATTGCAAAGAAAAGAAAAAAACCTCACCCAGCCTTCTCTAGGTGAGAGGGAGTTAAATAATGTATGAGAATCAATTTTAAGTAACGATAAAATGTATTTTTGAAGCCATGTTAAAGGTGGTGCACATAAATACGTACGATGGTAATGGCGGAGCAGGCCGGGCATGCTTAAGGCTGAATCGGGGTTTGATTGCCGCGGGGATAGATTCGAAAGTGGTAGTGCATTACAAATTTGGTAAAAACCCATCGATATTAACTTTTAACACCAACATTATACAAAAGGCGTTTACGGCAGCAACTATTATTGCCGAACGCGTATTGGCTAAGCGTGAGCTTAACCCCAGCAAGCGTACGCCGTTTTCATTTACGTGGTTCGGTCGGTCGGTTATCCGTCACCCCGATGTTAAGGCGGCCGATGTGATACACCTGCACTGGATTAACCACAGTTTTTTAAACCCGGCGCACTTAGCCGAACTGGCTAAACTTAACAAGCCCATAGTATGGACTTTTCACGATAGCAATGCCTTTACCGGTGGCTGCCATGTGCGCTATACCTGCGATCATTTTTTACGCGAATGCGGGCATTGTCCGCTGCTTAAAAACCCGGACGCTAATGACGTGTCGCGTAAAATTTGGGCACAAAAGGATAATGCATACAAACAACTAAATATAAATGTGGTTGCGCCAAGCTCCTGGATGCTCGATTCGGTTTTGAAAAGCAGTTTGATGCACGATAAACCTGCCGTGCAAATACCTAATACGCTCGAAACAGATATTTTCAGGCCGATGGATAAAGCCGAAGCCAAACGCAAGTTAGGTTTGCCCGATGATAAATTTATCTTCCTGACCGGCTTTATGCCTTCGCGTAAAGATTTGCACAAGGGTGCCAGCTATTTGATGGAAAGCCTCGAACTGCTCAAAACCCGGTTAGGTGCAAAAGCTGATAGCGTGGAGCTAGTGGTGTTTGGCAACCGCGATGCGAAAAACGTACCCGAGTTTCCGTTCACGACCAAATTTTTAGGTACTATAAACGATGATGAAAAGCTGGCTAACTGCTATGCCGCGGCTGATGCTTTTTTGATTCCGTCATTAGAAGATAATTTGCCTTATACGGTAATGGAAAGCCTGTCGTGCGGAACACCGGTGGTGGCTTTTACCACGGGAGGCATACCCAATATGGTTGAACATGGTTATAACGGCTACCTGGCCGAATACCGTTCCTCTGAAAGTTTTGCCGATGGGATGGATTGGGTAATTCATCATCCTGATAGAAATACGCTACAACAACAGTCCCGGCAAACGGTAATGGAAAAGTTTTCAGAACGGGTGATAGCGCAAAAGCATTTGCAATTGTACAAACGAGTTCTTGGCAAAACGCAGGAGGAAGGGCCGCATGTTTAACCCCAAGCTTAGTGTTATTACCATTGTGTACAATAACGTGCAGCATATTGAACGCACGTTGCAATCAGTAATTGGTCAAACTTATCATAACATTGAATACATTGTTGTAGATGGCCTATCGACGGATGGTACGCTTGATGTTATTCATCAGTATAAAGACAAAATTTCCACGCTAATCAGCGAGAAAGATAAAGGTATCTACGATGCCATGAATAAAGGCCTGGCACTTGCCACGGGCGATTATGTGATATTCATGAACTCCGGCGATACTTTTTACGCACCCGATACTGTTGAGCAGGTTTTTGCCACGGCGCCCGATGCTGATATTTATTATGGAGAAACCGAAATGATGGATGAGGCCGGGAACAACCTGGGCCAACGCCGTCACAAGGCTCCAAAACAATTCAGGTTTAAAGATTTTAGGTATGGCATGAGCATCAGTCATCAGGCCATTTACATGAAACGGGCTTTGGCACAGCCTTACAACCTTAAATACCAGCTAAGTGCCGATATTGACTGGATACTGCAGGCTGCCCAAAAAGCGAAGAAAATAGTGAATGTTAACCGCTACGTGGCTAAATACCTGGTTGGGGGGATGTCTAAAAAGAAGCATCGCCAAAGTTTGATGGAACGTTTCGATATTATGCGCGAGCATTACGGGTTATTGCCTACTATTTTTAATCATGCGGTTATTTCCTTTAACCTGGGTTGGTACTGGCTTTTGCACCGCCGTACAAATGATTAACATATAAGTTATGGTTTGTTAAAAGTAAGTTTATACTATTGCAAACGCTTTAATGCAAAACCCGTTTATATTTGCTAAAGCGGCATCTGCTTTAAGTTATAATGAAAATACTTTTTGGCATACAGGGTACAGGAAACGGTCACATCAGTCGTGCGCGCGAAATTGTGCCTTTATTACAGCAGTATGGCGAATTAGATTTGATTGTAAGCGGCACTGAGGCCGAAGTGTCTTTGTCACAACCGCTAAAACATCAGTTTCACGGCTTTAGCTTTGTGTTTGGTAAAAAGGGTGGCGTTGATAAATGGGAAACGTATAAGCGCATGAACCTGTGGCAGCTATACCGTGATATTCATAACCTTCCGCTAAAACAATATGACCTTATTATTAACGATTTTGAACCTGTAAGTGCCTGGGCTTGCCGTTTGCAAGGTATACCATCAGTGTCGCTAAGCCACCAGTGTTCTTTTATTTCGCCTAATACTCCCCGCCCGGCCCGCTGGAATTATGCCGAGTGGCTGTTTAAGTATTATTCGCCTACCACACACCACATAGGTTTCCATTTTGATAGGTACGATTCTTTCATTCATACCCCTGTTATTCGGAGTGAAATACGCCAGCTAGAGCCTTGCAATAAAGGTCATTACACCGTTTATCTTCCTGCTTATGACGATAAAACATTGGTGAAAATGTTAAGCCAGGTAAGCGAAGTGGAATGGCATATTTTTTCCAAACGTCAAAAGAAGCCGTACCAAACCGGTAACATACATATTTGCCCAATTGATAATTTAAAGTTTAACCAAAGCATGGCCAGTTGTGAGGGTTTGCTTACAGGCGGCGGTTTTGAAGGACCTGCGGAGGCTCTGTTCTTCCAAAAGAAGGTGATGATGGTTCCTATGAGCGGGCAGTATGAGCAACGCTGCAACGCACTGGCAGCATCAAAACTTGGGGTACCTGTAATTACAAGTATTAACAGCCATGCCATACCTCACATAAAAAACTGGATACAAAGCAGTAATCAGATCAAGGTTGATTTTCCTGATGAAACTGCACAAATTGTAGAGGATATGGTTAAGAAATATACGCGTCCGCAGGCTGTTTTAGCTTAAATATTTTTGATAATATTGCCTGTTGAAACTCAGGCGTGCATGATTGATATTTTCAGGAGGTTTAATCCGCTTAATATTTTATGGCTGGCATTACTGCTGATTATTTTGCGGGGAGCTTATCTGCTGTTTGGTGATGCCGTTCCTGATGAATACCCATTACAATTAGCCGAGCCTTTTTTTAGAGCACTACTGCCTTTAGCAATTGTTAAAACCCTACCCGCTTACTTAAGCATTTGGGGTGCGGCACTGGTTGTGCTTGTACAGGCTATATTAATTAATTATTTAATTAACGCTTACAATCTTTTAGGGCGGCCCAGCTTTTTACCTGCCTTAATGTATGTAGTGCTATCAGGGCTGTTTACACCATTTTTGGTTCTAAGTGCACCTTTGTTGTGCAATTTTGTAATCATTTGGATGTTGTTTAAGCTGTTTGAGCTTTACAAAACTGATGACTCCAAAGCCCTGGCTTATGACCTGGGAATGCTGGCTGCTGCAGGTTCGCTTTTATATTTTCCGTTTACCTACTTTTTGGCCGTGGTATGGATAGGTTTGATTATTTTTCGTCCGTTTGATTGGCGCGAGTGGGTGGCTACGTTGATAGGTTACCTTACCATCTTTTTCTTTATCGGCGTTGTTTACTACCTTACCGATAAACTGCCTTACCTGTATAGAATATGGCTGCCGTTGGGTGCTAAGTTTGCAGGGCCGCAGGTTTTAGATAAGTATGACTTCCTTTCGCTTATCCCGGTAATAGCTATTTTTGTATTAGGAACCCTCAAACTGCAGGAGAACTTTTTTAAAAGTTACGTGCTTATACGCAAAGCGTTTCAGCTGTTTTTCTTCATGGTGCTGATTGCATCGGTATCATATTATGTGCGGCCAATGTTTGGGTTAAGCCATTTTATACTGTGCGTGGTACCCGCTGCAATATTTTTTGCCTACTATTTTTTGTACGCAAGCAAGCGCTGGATGTATGAAACGCTGTTTTTTTTACTGATTACCAGTATAATTTACTTCCAGTTTAACACTTTTTAACTTTTACATTCGTTCATGTTCAAGCGGTTATATTAGCTTTGTAGCATGAAATTTGGTGTAGTTATATTCCCCGGTTCAAATTGCGACGAAGATATCATCTACGTTTTGGAAAAAGTTATGGGTCAGCGGGTGGTTCGCCTGTGGCACAAGGACCATGATTTGCAAGGCGTTGATATGGTAATTCTTCCCGGCGGTTTCTCTTTTGGCGATTACCTGCGTTCTGGCGCTATTGCCCGTTTTTCGCCTATTATGCAGGAGGTTATCCAATTTGCTGCTAAAGGTGGTTACGTAATGGGTATTTGTAATGGTTTCCAAATACTGGCTGAAGCAGGTTTAGTACCGGGAGCATTATTGCATAACAAACAGCGCAAATTTATTTGCCGTAATACCTTCCTGGTATCACAAACTAAAAATTCACTTATAACGTCACAAATTGACGAGCAAAAAGCGCTTAAAATTCCTATTGCCCACGGTGAGGGTAATTACTTTGCCGATGCCGATACCTTACAATCGTTAAAAGATAACGACCAGATTTTGTTCCGTTATAGTGACGAGGCCGGTAATGTAACTGATGAAGCTAACCCTAACGGGTCATTAGAGAACATTGCGGGTGTATGTAACCTCAACCGCAACGTATTTGGTATGATGCCTCACCCTGAGCGTGCTGCCGATACATTGTTGGCTAACGAAGATGGCCTGGCAATTTTTGAATCAATACTGAGCCTGGTTAAAGCCTAAATGGCCCAATTGGTAATTGATATTGGTAACACGCTTACCAAAATTGCTGTTTTTGATGGTGAAGAACTGATAGGAGCAGGGCATTACCCTGTAGTTAAAGATGATGACCTTGGTCATCTCTTCATTAACTACTACATTACTGTCGCAATAATATCAACTGTAAAAAAGGAAATTGAGCCTTGGGTTGGCTACCTGCAGCAACGTTGCAAGGTAACTTACTTTAATCGCGAGATGGCTTATGGCATACATAACCATTACCGCACACCTCAAACGTTAGGAGCCGACAGGCTGGCGGCAGTTTTGGGTGCAAAAAGCCTTTACCCGGGAATTGATTGCCTGGTGATAGATGCCGGAACCTGCATAACCTATGATGGTATTGACGCCGCAGGTAATTACTATGGCGGGAGCATATCACCAGGTTTACAAATGCGGTTTAAAGCACTGCAACACTATACATCGGTTTTGCCACAGGTTGACGCTGATGCCGGGTTTGATAAACTTTATGGCGATGATACCGTAACAGCCATACGTTCAGGAGTGCAAAACGGCATTTTATACGAAGTGCTGGGATTTATACAAAGCTACAGCAAGCAGGCAGAAAGCCTCAATATTATACTAACAGGCGGCGATAGTGTTTTTTTGGATACTGTACTAAAAAACAGCATCTTTGCCGGCTATATTAAAACTGAACCATACCTGGTTCTCAAAGGATTGAACGCAGCTATACAAGAGCATAATGATTAAGCATATAAGAGCAGGTTTTACTTTTTTATTTACCACAGTTGCCCTGGGTGCAATGGCGCAGTCAACCGCCACTACCAGTTCGCCATACTCACAGTTTGGCCTGGGTGATATCAATACCGGCCTGCTGCCGCAAACCCGTGCCATGGGTGGTATATCAACCGCTATAAATAAAATTAACGGTTACAATACTATAAATCTGCAAAATCCTGCGTCTTACGGTTCTATCAATCTTACAACAATTGATATTGGTGTTTTAGGTAGCTTCTCTACACTCAAACAAAACGATGTTAGCAGCCAACGTAACGGTAACTTCAGACTTAGTCACTTCAATTTTGCTGCGCCGGTAAGCAAGCGCTCGGCTTTAAGTTTTGGTCTGGTACCCTATTCTGAGCTTGGTTACAACTACCGCCAAAGCATACCAAATTTCGGTACCGGCAGTCCGGCCGATACCAGTGCGGTTAATTACATATACAGTGGCGACGGAGGCCTGTCAAAAGCCTACGCCGGTTATGGGTTTGGCATTGGCAGGCACATATCTTTTGGCGGTAACGTTTCTTACATTTTTGGTAACCTGCGCAAATTCCGTTCAACCGAAATACCTTCTATTGGCAACAATCTTAACTCACGTAGCGAACGCAGCAACAGCATAGGCGGCGTAAATTTTGATTACGGTACACAAGTTAACTTTGATTTTGGCGATGAGCGCGAGCAACACCTTGTTTTTGGTTACTCAGGTTCGGCATCAAGCACATTAAACTCAAAGGTAACTAATATTGTAAGCCAGTATAAAACTTCCGCGGAGGGTGATGAGTCGGCAGCGCTTGATACACTTTCTAACCAGGTACTTAATGATGGCAAAATTAAATTGCCTTTAATGCATCACTTCGGTATATCATTCCAAAAAGATGGCAAGTTTTTAATTGGTGCTGATTATAGCATTGGCAACTGGTCAAAACTAAGTATACCAAACAGTAGCGAGGTGTTGCGTAACAGCCAAACCTTAAACGTAGGTGGTCAGTTTACGCCTAACGGAAATGCGTTACATAATTATTTTGCTTTAATTGACTATCGTTTAGGTTTCAGATACGATAAAACGTATATCAACGTTGCTAATACAAATATTAATCAGTACGCCGGAACGTTTGGTTTAGGTTTGCCTTTAGCGCCAAACGGTGGTACGTTTTATAAAATAAACATTGCTGCCGAGTATGGTCAGCGTGGCACTTTAACAAACAATCTGATTAAAGAAAACTTCTTCAATATTCACATAGGCTTCACGCTTAATGACATCTGGTTCCGTAAATACAAGTTTGACTAACCCCAGCCTTATGCTAAGGAGAAGCATGCTGTTTGCCTTAACGGCGATAGTATTGTTTAGCTCTTGTGAAAACGACCTTAAAGCCATTCAGAAAATTTCGGCTCAGGAGGTTAGTAAGCCTGTAAGCACTACTACCGGCCTTGATATAATTACCAGCGATTCAAGCAAAGTAAAATTCCATTTAACAAGCCCGTTAATGCTCGAGTATAGCGAAAAGCATTATCAGGAAATGCCTAAGGGGGTTAAAATTACCTCTTACGATGCAAACCGTAAACAGGATGGTGAAATTACGGCTGAATATGGCATACGGCGTGAAAATGAAAATATAATTGAGCTGCGCCGCAACGTGGTAGCAAAAAATGCACAAGGCGAAACCTTCAAATCTGACGAGCTTTTTTGGGATATGGGTAAGAAAACAATTTACTCGAATAAACCCGTTCAATTAAGCTTTGCCGATGGTACAATTCTGTACGGAACGGGTGCAAATACCAACGAAAGTATGTACCCCTGGACCATCAAGAATACCACCGGTCAAATTCCAGTCAATCAAAACTTTGGGCAGTAATTTTTGTTTCGCAATTTTTTAGTAAAAATTGTATCTTGCGCCCTCTTTTAAAAGAAGTAAAATTTATTTTTTATAGGTTATATGGGTATCATGAGTTTTTTGCGCGAGCGTATGGGCACGATCTTGGTCGTGATCATTGGCGTTGCGCTTTTTGCCTTTATTGCAGGTGAAGTAATTACATACGGACGCTCGTTTATGAGTGGCGACCGCAATACATTAGGCGAGGTTGCAGGCGAAAAAATTGCCTACGAGCAGTACATGGACAAGGTGAAGCAAAACACCGAAATGTTTATGCAGCAATCTGGTCAATCCAGCATCACTCCGCAAATTACCGATTACGTTCAGGAAAATTCCTGGAACCAGGCAGTTGGTCAAATCATCCTGAAAAAGGAACTTGAGAAACTGGCCATAGTTGTAGGTACCGATGAAACCAAATCAATGGTTAGCGGTAACAACGTAAGCCCTCAAATTGCCCAGTACTTTACCGATCAAAAAACAGGTCAGCTGAATCGTCAGGCGTTGAATAACTTTTTGAGCCAGATGCAGAGTGCTAAGCCAAACGATCCGATGATACAGCAATGGAATGCCCTTGTTGCTTCATTAATTGAAGGTAAAAGAAGCGAAAAATATTTTTCACTTGTAAGTAACGGCTTGTACGTTAACTCGCTTGAAGCACAAGATAGCTACGAGGCTAAAAATAAATTGGCTAAATTTACTTACGTAGAATTGCCTTACAGTAGCCTTGCTGACAATAAAGTAAATATTACTGATAACGACTACCAGGCTTATTATGATGAGCATAAAGGTCAGTTTAAGAACACGCAGGAGCTTCGTAGCTTTGAGTACGTAAGCTTTAATGCATCACCTTCAAAAGAAGATACTGCTGCTATCAAAACTCAGATTGAAAAATTGATCCCTGAATTTAAAGCAAGCACAAATGATTCGTTATTTGTACAGGTAAACTCCGAAGATAAAGCTCCTTTAGCTTACCAGCGTAAAGGACAGTTAGAGCCTCAGCTTGATTCTGTTATGTTTACTGCAGCTCCAGGCTTTGTTTACGGCCCATATGTTGCCAACGGCAGCTATAGGATTGCTAAGCTGGTTGATAGCCGCGTTGGTCCTGACTCGGTTAGTGCCCGTCACATATTAATTAGTGCAGCTACCGCCGGTGGTATTGATAAAGCACGTGCAAAAGCCGATTCATTAAAGAAATTAATTGAAGGTGGCCGTCCGTTTGCCGAACTGGCTAAGAACTTTTCAGAAGATAAACAGTCTGGCGAAAAAGGTGGCGACTTAGGCACCTTTGGTCGTGGCGCAATGGTTCCATCATTTGAAGAAGCAGCGTTTAACGGCAAGGCTGGTGATTTAAAAATTGTTGAATCACAATTTGGCGTTCACTTAATTAATGTCTTAAGCCAAAAAGGTTCATCAAAAGTTGTTAAGGTGGCTACAGTTGATAAACCTCTAGTTGCCAGCAACAAAACACAATCAAGCGCTTACAGCAAAGCTCAGGCATTTTTAGGAAGTGTATCAAAAGATAATTTTGGTGCTGAAGCTAAAAAGCAAGGTTTTGCCGTACGTAATGCAGATGATGTTACCGGTACTGCATCAGCGCTTCCAGGATTGGATAATGCGCGTGAACTGGTGAAATGGGCATTTAACAAAGCCGAAAAAGGCGATCTTGTTGACCAGGTTTATACCCTGGGCGATCAGTATGTAGTTGCTCACTTAACTAAAGTTAAAGAAGAAGGCACTTTATCATTAGCTGATGTTAAAGATCAAATTAAACCAGAGGTTTTACTTCAGGTTAAAGCTAAGCAACTAAGCAGTAAATTGTCATCAGCTCTGAATGGTGCTTCAAACATTGCGCAGGTTGCCCAAAAAGCCGGAGCTAAAGCAGTTCCTGTTGAGAACATAGTTTTTGCTAACCCAGTGATTCCTGGCTTATCATTAGAGTATAAAGTTATTGGTACTGTATTTGGTATGCAGCCTAACAAAATTTCAAAACCTATTGATGGTTCACACGGTGTTTACGTGGTATCGCTTAACAGTTTCCAAAACCCACCTGCGCTTACCAATACCGTTCGTGAGAAACAACAGCTTTCACAAGCAATCACTCAGCAGGCTACCGGCCGCTTAATTGAAGCTTTGAAAGATAAGGCGAATGTAAAAGATTACCGTTATAAGTTCTTATAACAAAAATTGAACTAATTTTATATCCGGAAATGGCACCTGGCTGTTTCCGGATTTTTTATTTAAAGGAGTTATGGAAATTCAGGAGAACTTTATAAACAAGGTAGCCCAAAGCGGACTGGTTACGCTCGATCCTGCTGACTTTTACCCCGAGGGTGAACGCGTCATCTATGACATCAAAGGCAATCTTTTTATGGAACTTATCTTAAAAGAAAAAGATTTCAGAGAGTTTGTTAAAGGGCATGACTGGTCACAATACGCAGGCAAAAATGTAGGTATAACGTGCACTGCCGATGCTATTGTACCTGCCTGGGCATACATGTTACTGGCCAATCGCATGGCTCCATTTGCTAAAGAAGTTGTATTTGGCAATATGGACGTACTTGAAACGGTTTTGTTTGAAAAAGAAATAAGTAAGGTTGACTTTGAGCAGTTTCGTGATCAGCGCATTGTATTAAAGGGGTGCGGTGATACCCCGGTTCCAACATCGGCGTATGTAGAGTTAACAAAGCGTTTAACCCCGGTAGCCAAGAGTTTAATGTTTGGTGAGCCTTGTTCAACAGTGCCTATTTACAAACGTAAGGACTAATTACCGGTTGCGTTGTGCTGTTTAATACAAGCAGCGGCACATTCATTAACATTAAACCACCGCCCTGCATAAGTGTCATAAATGTGAGGTATTCTTATTTTTCATGAAATGACAGCTTATACTATACATAAACAAACAACTACGGGTGGTCAACTACATGCATTTAGTAAGTTGCGCTTATTGTGGCTCATAACATTAATTTTAATTGCTCTTACTGCTAGTGTATACGCACAGTTACCAAAACTGCCCGAGCCTGCTTTTAAGGCCGGTGAAGAACTTAGCTACAAGTTGAAGTATGGTTGGTTCACTGGTGCCGAAGCTCATTTACGAGTTGCCGAAACAGATACCAAATTTGAAGGGGGCAAGCCAGCCTGGCATATTATAGCCGACGGTAAAACAGCCGGAACCTTTGATGTTTTTTACAAAGTACGCAACCGTTACGAAACCTATATTGACCGTAGCACCCTCTTGCCTTACTACTATACCGAAGACCGGCACGAAGCCAAATATAAGCACCAGGATAAGGTGGTATTTGACCATCAAAACGGAAAAATAACGGCCAATAGCGGTACTTACCCATTTAGCGGGCAGATTTTTGATTTTCCATCAGCCTATTATTTTGCGCGTTGTTTAGATGTGTCGAAACTAAAGGTAGGAGAAACCTTTCAGCTGAAGTATTTTTTAGATAATGCAGTGCAGGCCATGACCATTACTTACCTTGGTAAGGAAACAGTTGATTGCTCATTAGGTAAGTTTAGCTGTTTAAAGTTTAATCCTACTATAATTCCAGGCCGCATATTTCGAAAGAACAGTAAATTGTACCTTTGGGTTACCGACGATGGTAACCGGATACCCGTTAAAGCACATGTTGAATTGGTTGTAGGTAGTGTAACCATGGACCTTACAGCCGCTAAAGGACTTAAATACCCTTTAAATCCTATAAAGAAGTAAAGCAAAAATGATTGAAGTTGGAAGCACGCTGGTGCACGAAGATGTAGTTAACGAAAACTTTGTTTGCAACCTTAATAAGTGCAAAGGAGCCTGTTGTATTGAAGGAGATTCGGGCGCTCCGCTTGCCGCTAATGAGTTAGATATACTCCGCGAGATTTATCCCAAAGTAAAGCCTTACATGACTGCCAAGGGTATACAGGCAGTTGAAGAACAGGGTACCCACGTAACCGATTTTGAAGGCGATTATACTACCCCATGTGTTGATACAAACAAGGAGTGCGCTTACGTAACCTGGGAAAACGGGATTACGAAGTGTGCTATTGAGAAGGCATGGGAAGAAGGCCAGGTTGATTGGCGTAAACCTATATCATGCCATTTATATCCTATACGCATAACCAATTATCCGGAGTTTGATGTGCTGCACTATGACCGCTGGAATATATGCAGCCCGGCGTGCAGTTTTGGTTCAGAACTTAAAGTTCATGTTCACGAGTTTTTGAAAGAGCCACTGATTCGCAAGTATGGCTCGGAGTGGTACCAGGAGCTTGAAGATAAGGTAGCAGGTGTGTAAACCTTTTCATATATTAGGCGTATAAAACTTACAAAACTCTTACTGTGAAAGGAATTATACTTGCCGGAGGTTCCGGTACCCGTCTGCACCCGCTTACACTGGCTGTAAGCAAGCAGTTGATGCCGGTTTATGATAAGCCAATGATCTATTATCCGCTGTCGGTGCTTATGCTGGCAGGTATAAAAGAAATACTGATTATATCCACTCCGCATGATATGGCACAGTTTCAGCGCTTGCTGGGTGATGGCTCACGTATTGGCTGTCGCTTTGAATATGCAGTACAGCCCGAGCCAAACGGACTTGCGCAAGCTTTTGTAATAGGTGCCGATTTTATAGGAACTGACAAGGTTGCTTTGGTACTTGGTGATAACATTTTTTACGGCGACGGGCTTTCGAAACTGCTGCAAACCAGCAGTGACCCGGAGGGGGGAATGGTGTTTGCCTACCAGGTTGCCGATCCTGAACGTTATGGTGTTGTTGAGTTTGATGAAAACAACAACGCAATATCATTAGAGGAAAAGCCAACCGAACCAAAGTCTGACTTTGCAGTTCCGGGTTTATATTTTTATGATAACGATGTGGTGGAGATAGCCAGAAATATTGCGCCATCTCCGCGTGGCGAATATGAAATTACCGACGTAAACAAGGAATACCTTAAGCGCGGAAAATTAAAGGTTGGTATTTTGAGCAGGGGAACAGCTTGGTTAGATACCGGTACTTTTGCTTCCCTTATGCAAGCCGGACAGTTTGTACAAGTAATTGAGGAACGCCAAGGCATTAAGATTGCCTGTATTGAAGAAATAGCTTACCGTATGGGCTTTATTGATGCCGAACAGCTTGCCGAAGTTGCCAAGCCGCTTACCAAGAGTGGTTATGGGCAATACCTCCTTAAGTTAATAAAGGGTAAGAAATAAAATAACTAAATAGCCTAAGTGATCCTTTATACCTTGCAGGTGTAAAGGATTATTTTTTTGTAGCAGATGATAACAGTTGAGGAACTTACCAGGTTTGTAACCCTTATAGTTAAAGGGGAGCAAACGCAATTATTGGTTGAAGATTTAAACGCCGAATTGCAAGGTGGAACCGTGCGTGACGTGATACGCCATGCTTTTTTAAATTTAGGTGTAGAGGTTGAGTTTAGTGGTAAGGGATTGCAGGAACGTGGAGTTGTTATTGACGTTGATACCGACCGCATGAATGAATTGAGCCTGAACCCCGATACACAGCGCTTTGGGCAAACCGTTGTTAAGCACAAGCAGCGATAAAGTTAAAATTATGTTGAGCATAAAGGTAGCCTGCCTGGGCGACAGCATAACACAGGGAACCGATAGTTATAACTGGGTAGCTGATTTACAGCAAAAGCTTTCAGTTGATTATGAGTTTTACAACTATGGTGTAAACGGTGAGTTGGCTTATAATAATTTAAAACGGATTGATAAGCTTGTTACGCTTGAGCCTAACTTCATAGTAATACTTGTTGGTACCAACGATGTGCTGGCAACACTATCTGAAGCCAATACAAGGCTTTATAAAAGAAATGCAGCGTTGCCCCGCATGCCTGATATGGCTTGGTATGTTGACAATCTTGAGCAAATTATAGTAAAGTTACTGCAACAAACAAATGCAAGCATTGCGCTAACGTCGTTGCCTGTAATAGGCGAAGACTTAATGGATACTGCTAACAAAGCAGTAGGCAATTATAATCAAGAAGTTAAACGCATTGTGCGAAAGTATGCACTGCACTACCTGCCTTTAAACGAGGCTATAACGGGCTATCTGGAAGCAAATCCTGTAGCAAAACCTGTTGCATACCGTCCGTATGGTTGGCGGCTTAAAGTAAACATGCATTTTCGTACAAAAGTACTTAAACAAGATTGGGAAAGTTATGCAGGATTAAATGGCCTTCAGGTAACTACCGATACCATACACCTGAACCAGGTTAGTGGCAAAATGATGGTTGATCTTGTAGCCCAATTTTTGAAAAGCAAGAGTTAATTTAAACTCAAAATACCCCTTATGCCCGGCTGTTGATGCTCATCATCTTCGCTGATAAGTGTGCCGTTAATCATAATCTCCGTTTTTGGCGTATCGAAAATAAAACGTTCCTTTTTAAATTGGGGTGTAAGCAGCATCACGTCGCTTCTCATTTTACCACTTTGCAATGCTTCAGAAAGTTTTACAATGAGTTTATTTCCGTGGCGCTCATATATAACAGTCCCTGATATATACTTACTCTTTTGGCTGGAAGCGTTATCAATAGAAATCCTGATAGAAGAACCTCGCAATGTATCCATAGTTAATTAAGGTTTCTTCTTAAAAGTCGTTGTATAAAGAAAGCTTAGGAAGCTATTATATGCCTGTTTTGATTAATACCAATGCTTTTTACAGTGCGCATTATTCCGGCAGCGTCAAAACCACATTCGGCCCAAAGCTCGGGCTGTTCACCATGCTCAATAACGGCATCAGGTATGCCCAAGCGTATTACTTCGGCCTTATACTTGTTATTGGCCATAAACTCAAGTACCGCACTACCAGCTCCGCCGTCAAGACAGCCATCTTCAACAGTGATAACTTTGCTGTATTTGGTAAATACCTCATGCAGCATGGCCTCGTCTAAAGGCTTAACAAAGCGTAAGTCGTAATGCGCGGGATAGTAACCCTCGTTGTTCAATCCGGCAGTGGCTTTAACCACTTCATTACCAATAGCACCTATTGAAAGAATAGCAACTTCTTCGCCATCGCAAATTTTACGGCCTTTACCAATTGGTACAGCTTTCATTGGGCGTTGCCAATCAACCATAACACCATTACCACGCGGGTAGCGTATTACAAACGGGCCGGCATTTTCCTGCTGCGCGGTAAACATCAGGTTGCGTAGTTCTTCCTCATTCATAGGGGCCGATACCGTAAGGTTAGGTATGCAACGCATATAGGCCAAATCATAAGCGCCGTGATGGGTAGGGCCATCGGCACCGGCAAAACCGGCACGATCAAGGCATAATACTACGTTAAGCTTTTGGATGGCAACATCATGCACTACCTGGTCAAAAGCCCGTTGCATAAAGCTGGAGTAGATGTTACAAAACGGCACCATGCCCTGCGAGGCCAAACCTGCCGAAAATGTAACGGCATGCTGCTCGGCAATACCAACGTCAAAAGCGCGGTCGGGCATGGCCTTCATCATTAAGTTTAATGAACAGCCTGAGGGCATAGCCGGTGTTATACCCATAATTTTAGGGTTTTGCTCGGCCAGCTCAATTATAGTATGCCCAAACACATCCTGATACTTAGGAGGCTGGGGCTTTTCGTAGTAAGTCTTTTTGATTTCGCCGGTTATCTTGTCAAACAAGCCCGGGGCATGCCACTTGGTTTGGTCTTTTTCGGCAAGGGCATAGCCTTTACCCTTAACAGTAACACAGTGCAGCAATTTTGGGCCGGGAATATCGCGTAAGTCACGCAATACTTTCACCAAATGTTTAACATCATGCCCATCAATAGGGCCAAAATATCTGAAGCGTAAAGCCTCAAAAAGGTTGCTCTGTTTAAGTAAGGTGCCTTTAATGCTTTTCTCTATCTTTTTGGCGTACTTCAACGCATCCGGGCCAATGGCCGAGAGTTTTGAAAGTACGTAACCAATATCAGCACGGAAGCTATTGTAGGGCTTGGATGTAGTAATATCGGCAAGGTATTCTTTTAACGCTCCAACGTTAGGATCGATGGACATGTTATTGTCATTAAGAATAACCAACAGGTTACTGTTAGCTATTCCGGCGTGATTCAGCGCTTCAAAGGCCATACCTGCCGTCATTGCACCATCGCCAATTACAGCAACATGCTGGCGATCTGTTTCGCCTTTGTAGTGCGATGCCACTGCCATGCCCAAAGCTGCCGAAATAGATGTTGATGAGTGACCTACACCAAATGTATCGTATTCGCTTTCTGAACGTTTAGGAAAACCGCTCAATCCGCCGTAAATGCGGTTTGTGTGAAAATTATCACGACGGCCGGTTAGTATTTTATGTCCGTAAGCCTGGTGGCCAACGTCCCATACTAGCTGATCATATGGCGTGTTTAAAACATAATGCAAGGCAGTTGTAAGTTCAACTACACCTAAGCTGGCACCAAAATGCCCGCCGTTTACCGATACCACGTCAATTATATATTGGCGCAATTCCTGACTGATTTGCTCTAAATCATCTTCGCTAAATTGCTTTAAATCAGAAGGTGAATTAATTTTTTTAAGTAAATCGCCGGCTGGTACTTGCATGGAATTTTGAAACGGTATTGAACTTACAAAGTAAGGCATTTTTATTGGTAATTGAATTGACAAATTAGTGTTGTAATTGTTTGGCACATATAGACAATTATGATCTACGGATTTTATGAATAAAAGTACTTTTTATTTCAAAGTTAATTGTGTTGATTTATAAATGCAAATGTTATTTGCCATATTTGAGTTGCTTATCACACCGCAAATGCATTCGCTGTACATCAAAATTTCATTTATTTCCTGGCTATTTGTAATTAATACCGTATTAATAAGCTGTAAGCCCACACCAGGTACATGGATTAATGAAAAAATACCGGCTAACAAGCAGGAAAAGTTTCATCAGCTTAATGCAGAGTTACTAAAAACGCTTAAAGCAAACGATCCCCGTCAACTGGAAAATATTATGTCGAAGGAGTTTTTAGAAGCGCCGGGCAATAACAGGCTAATAGAGTTATGTAGTATTCGTATGCGCGATGATAAAAACGTACTGCTCGACGAGTACTACATTGTGCACCCAACGCCCGAAATAATAACGCTTAAAACGTTTAAGTACGATATTAATAGTTACTCGCTACGGTACGAGCCTTTAACTCAGGAACGCTATATATCACTCTACACCTTACAGCAAAATGCCGATAAATGGTTGCTGACCGCCATATTCAACAAGTACAAGTACGGTTGGAAAGTTGCTGGGTTGGAATTAAAACCATATACTATTTGGGGTAAAACAGCCCCCGAGCTCTACTTACAAGCCAGGCAAGACTATGATCAAGGTTACTTAGTGAACGCTACCACTGCAATGGAACTTGCCTATAAGTGCGCCGATCCGAATTCAATGTGGACGTATGATGAGCTTGATGATATGGATGGGTTTTACAATAAGGTTATTACTGAGGTGCATGACAAATATAAGTTCCCTGTAGTATTGAATGACGTAGATACTAAACCTCAGATTATAAAAATATTTAATCAGGATAGAGGTGAAGGTAACTATCCAATGATTTACTATACGTCGAAAATAAAGGTTACTGATACAGCTGCTCTGAAGCGCGAGCATGAGGCAGTAAAAAAAACAATAGGGAAGGTAATGCCCGGTATAGACAAAAACAAAAAGTATTTATACTATACCGTATTTAACGGTATGCCTGACTGGAACAAGAAGAAGATTCCTCATTTTGAAATTGAGGATAGCTACGAATAACCATTAGCTGTGTTGCATTGCAAGCAAAAGCTCATCGGCAAATAGCTTGGCCGCCTTTTTACGGTATACCCCTTTTTGCCACAAAATGTACGATTGGCGTTTAACCTCTTTAATATCTATGTTAACGGCCTTTATGTTGCTCCATCCAAGCAGTGCCTTTTCGTTGAGTATGGTTGCCCAGTTGCCGTTTTGTACTAGCGATAATATGGAGTGAACATCGTTCATTTCTATTTTAATGTTGGGCTCAATTTTTCTGCGGTAAAACTGATCCAGAATGTAAGTACGTGAGCTGAAACCTTTGCCGGGCATAATTAATTCCTGTTGTGCTAACTCTTCAAGACTTACTAATTTCTTTTTAGCCAAAGGATTGTCTTTTGAAACTGCAGCTACTATGCCCGAGCTAAACAGAACCTGCATTTCTAAATCCTCATCATCCGATTCGTTGTGGAAAGCTAATATCATGTCCAGTTCGGCTAGCCGCAGTTTACGTTCAAGTTCTTCGGGGTTACCATAGCTAATGAAAATTTTTATGCCCGGATATTTGGTTGAAAATGGAGCGAGTGCAGGTAAAAGCAACGAGGTAAATGCATATGATACGCCAATATTTAATTCACCAGTAACTGCGTTATTCAGCTCAGCAATGGCCTGTTTTCCTTTTTGCACATCGCGCAGTATTTTTTGCGCATGTGATAAAAACACATGGCCGGCTTCGGTTATACGCACATGCTTTCCTATGCGGTCAAACAGTAGCATCCCCAACTCTTCTTCCAGCTGTTTTATTTGTTGTGATAGCGTGCTTTGCGTAATGAAAACCGCTGCTGCCGCTTCGGTAAAATTCATTGTTTCGGCAGCTTTAACAAAATACTGTAATTGGCGAAATTCCATAATTAATCGTTTTTATCAATCAATATCATTAAAACAATCTATTTTACAAATGTATCAATAATGCCGATATTTGTACAAGGTAAAAGTTAGTAGCACGGTATTCGCGCTCAACTAAAGTTTACCGGTTGAATGATATAGTGCATGAATGTTTTCCGCTCCCTTAAATACCGTAATTTCAAGCTTTTCTTTTATGGTCAATCCATATCCCTTATAGGTACCTGGATGCAAAAAACAGCCGTTAGCTGGCTGGTATACCGCCTTACAGGCTCGGCATTGCTGCTGGGTTTGGTAAGTTTTGCAAGTTTGATACCCTCATTGATACTGTCACCTTATGCAGGAAGTGTGGTTGACAGGCATAATCGTTACAAAATTCTGGTTATAACGCAAGTAGTATCCATGCTACAGGCAGGAGCGCTGGCTTTCTTGATACTATTTAAGGTATATAACATACCCGCCATCATTGGGCTAAGTTTATTGCAGGGAATTATTAACGCGTTTGATATTACAACACGCCAGGCTATGATGAGCGAAATGGTTGATAACAAAGAAGACCTGCCCAATGCCATTGCACTAAACTCAACCATGACTAATATAGCCCGTATTGCGGGTCCGGCTATAGCGGGTATAATCTTAAGCACTTTTGGTGAAGATGCCTGTTTCTTCGGTAACTTTATTAGCTACATACCGGTACTTACCTGTTTGTTTATGATGAAGCTGAATATTACAGTTAAACCACGAGCTCAGAAAAGCATTTGGCTTGAATTGCAGGATGGATTCAAATATGTATCAGGCGATCGCGATTTGAGCAGCCTTATCATAATGCTAACCGTAAGCAGCCTGTTTGTTATCCCATTTAACACACTGATGCCAATTTTTGCTAAAGATATTTTTAGTGGTGATGCAAAAACGTTCAGTTGGTTTGAAAGTGCTGCCGGATTGGGATCGGTTATAAGTGCCGTGTACTTGGCAACGCTAAAAACTCATAAAACTCTTATAAAGGTAATGACTATTGCCAGCTTTATATTTGGTATTAGTGTGCTATTATTAGGTTATGCAGCTAAGTTGCCGGTTGCCTTATTATTTATGACCATGACTGGCGTAGGTATGATGGCGCAAACATCAACCATTAATACATTCATACAAACGCATGCCGTACCGGCTATGCGGGCAAGGGCTATCAGTTACTACGTAATGGCTTACCAGGGAATGATACCAGTTGGTAGCCTTTTAATTGGCTGGTTGGCTAACTCGTTAGGTCCGCGTGGTGCAGTATGTGTGGAAGGGGTGATAGGTGTGTTGTCTACCGGGTTGTTTGTATTATATAAACGCAGGCAAAATATCAACATTCCAACTGCTGGCAAAGGTAGGCTGAGTTGGTTGAATGCTTAATATACTAATCGAGATATTATGGCATAAATATGTGTTTTGAGCTTGCTTAAATCATAAAACTACACGCAACTCACTCAAAAACATTATCTTTGGCAGCAACATGGCCGATGACAGTTTTGCTATACGGTTACCGCAGTTTGAAGGCCCTTTTGATCTGCTGCTTTTTTTCATCGAGCGTGATGAACTGGACATTCACGAAATAGCCATATCTAAAATTACCGACGATTTTCTTCAGTATATACATCAAATGAACAGCCTCAATATGGAGGTTGCCAGCGAGTTTATATTTGTGGCTGCAACGCTAATGCGTATAAAAGCTAAAATGCTTTTACCTCGTTATGAAGCTGAAACCGGCGAAAACGAAACAGATAGTAAGGAAGACTTGATTCGCAAACTCATTGAGTATAAAAAGTTCAAGGATGTTTGTGAACAGCTGCGCCCGCTTGAAGATGAGCGCTTTAAGCAGGAGCGCCGCGGTAATATTACTGAGGAATTAAATAGCATTGAAGCGGAGGCCTTACCAGGCGAAGAACTTTCATACCTTACCTTGTACCGCTTAATGCAGGTTTATGCACGCGTAAACCGCCGGTACCTTAGCCGTGCCGAGGAAGTTACCCACACCGTAGTGCAATACCCGTACACTATTGAAAAGCAAAAAAAAGCCATAGCCGATTTATTGCAAATAAACCAGCGTCTTGATTTTAAGGCCATGGTGCAAAACTCCGAAAACCGGGTACATTTTATTTATACCTTTTTAGCCATGCTGGAAATGCTTCAGCAGGAACTGATTGATATTCAACTGGGGCTTGATTA
This sequence comes from uncultured Mucilaginibacter sp., assembly GCF_913773635.1. Taxonomy (GTDB): domain Bacteria; phylum Bacteroidota; class Bacteroidia; order Sphingobacteriales; family Sphingobacteriaceae; genus Mucilaginibacter. The sequence continues at coordinate 87,302 of NZ_CAJYGQ010000008.1, read as the reverse complement.
CAATAATTTTTGGATTTCGCCCAAATCAGCCCATTCATTTTAGTTAACTTAGGCACCTCGTAAAGATCATGAAAAAAGACAAACTGATATTTGAACTACTTGAGGATGAGCAAAAACGCCAGGAAGAAGGCCTGGAGCTTATCGCATCCGAAAACTTTGTAAGCAAGCAGGTAATGGAAGCAGCCGGTTCGGTAGCAACCAACAAATATGCCGAAGGCTTACCAGGCAAACGTTACTACGGTGGCTGCCAGATTGTTGATGAAATTGAAACCATTGCTATTGAGCGTGCAAAACAGCTTTTTAATGCCGAGTGGGTAAACGTTCAACCACACTCTGGTGCTCAGGCTAATGCAGCCGTTATGCTGGCAATTTTAAATCCGGGCGATAAAATACTGGGTTTTGATCTTTCGCACGGCGGTCACTTAACTCATGGTTCGCCGGTGAATTTTTCAGGTAAACTTTATCAGCCACACTTTTATGGTGTAGTTAAAGAAACCGGTTTAATTGATTATGAGCAATTACGTGCTACCGCTTTGGCCGAAAAACCAAAGCTGATTATTTGCGGAGCTTCGGCTTACTCACGTGATTGGGATTATGCATTCATTCGCCAGGTGGCTGATGAGGTTGGCGCTTTAGTACTGGCAGATATTTCACACCCTGCCGGTTTAATTGCACGCGGCTTATTAACTGATCCGCTTCCGCACTGTCATATTGTTACCACTACCACCCACAAAACCCTACGCGGTCCACGTGGCGGTATGATTATGATGGGCAAAGATTTTGAAAACCCATGGGGACTTAAAACTCCAAAAGGCGAAATTAAAAAAATGTCGGCCTTATTGGATGGAGCTGTATTCCCGGGTACACAAGGCGGTCCCTTAGAGCATATTATTGCTGCTAAAGCTGTGGCTTTTCATGAGGCATTAAGCGATAGCTACATGAAATACGTATTGCAGGTAAAGCTTAATGGTGCAGCCATTGCCAAGGCTTTTGTTGAGCGTGGTTATGAAATTGTATCAGGCGGTACTGATAATCATTTGATTTTGATAGATTTACGTAATAAAGGAATTTCGGGTAAAGCGGCTGAGAATGCTTTGGTTCAGGCTGATATTACGGTTAACAAAAACATGGTTCCTTTTGATGATAAATCTCCGTTTGTAACTTCAGGTATCCGTATAGGTACTGCTGCAGTCACCACAAGAGGCATGAAAGAAAAGGAAATGGAGAAAATTGCCGAGTTGGTTGATGAGGTAATAAAAAATCCTGAAGACGAACATTCTTTGAAGAAAGTACGTAAAAGTGTTCATGCGTTAACGGAGAAGTTTCCGTTGTACGATTGATGAACAACTAAATAAATGATATTAAAACGGGGTATGGTACTTCCTGATAACGAGGATGAACGCTTAAAGGCTTTGCATACTTATGATATTCTGGATACGTTTCCGGAAGAAGAGTATGACGCTATTACGCGGTTAGCCTCGTACATTTGCCATGCCCCGTTAGCTTTAATTACATTTATTGACGAGCGCCGACAATGGTTTAAATCAGCCGTTGGTCTTCCGCAAGGTGAATTGCCCCGCGCCGAAAGCTTTTGCCGCTACACCTTGCTTAATGATGTGCTGGTTGAAATACCTGATTTAAGCCAGGATGAAGAGTTTGCAGCTTACGAGCATGTAAAAGGCGGCCTGGGGGTAAAGTTTTATGCAAGTGCGCCGCTTATTGATCCCGACGGTTACCGCCTTGGTACCCTATGTGTTTTTGATCAGCAGCCTAAACACCTTGATGATAACCAAAAAGATGCTCTGCGCACTTTAGCCAATGAGGTAATATCTCACCTTACACTACGTAAGCAAAAAAAGGAACTGGAAAAAAATCTAAAACTTCACGAAGATTTTTATATCCTTTTTAACAGTTCATCCGAAATTCATTACATAGCCGACGAAACTTCCAAAATTCAATTAATGAACAACGCCGTTGAAACTACGTTGGGCATAAAGCCCGACCAGTTCATAGGTCGTTCATTGTGGGAATTTGTAGTTGGGCAAACCCGTAATGATTTTGCTCACCTTATTGAAACAGGACTGCGTACTAAAAGATCATTTGAAATGGATACCTGCCTGCTGAACAGCAAAGGGCAGGAGCGTTGCATAAGCTGGAGCGTTATCAATGCCGATGGCAAATGGTACGGCAGCGGGCGCGATACCACCGAGCAAAAGAAAGTTAAAGAACAGCTTGAGCTGTTATCATTGGTAGCCAGTAACGTAAGTAACGGCGTAGCTATTACCAATTCTCAAAACAAGGTTATTTGGATAAATAAAGCTTTTGAAACCATTACAGGTTACAGCTTTGATGATGTTTCAAACAAGCAAATGCGTGAGGTTTTTAAAGGTGATTATATTGATCAGAATACAACTGATCGTATTGATGAGCTTTTAAACACGCGTAAGGCTTTTGAAATAGAAATAAGCATTGAACGTAAGGATGGGCAGCCTATGTGGCTGTCAGTGTTGAATTCGCCGGTGCTTAATAAAGATGGAAAGGTTGAAAAGTATATAAAAGTACTGCTTGATATTACAGCGCGTAAAAGTGCCGAACGTGATATTGAAATACTTTCATTTGCTTCAGAAAAATCGCCAAGTGGCGTAGTAATACGTGATCGTGAAAGTCGCATCATTTGGATGAATGAGGCTTTGGAAAACACATTAGGATATAAACTTGAAGAACTGAAAGGCAAAGTTTTTGGTGATATGCTTATTGGCGAGAACACTGACCTTGATGTACTTAAAGTGGCCAAGGCCGCCTATGACGAAAATAAGCCTTACGAAATAGAAATACAGATTTATAAAAAGGATGGTACCCCATGCTGGGTATACCTGGCTAATAGTCCGTTTTTTAACAAGGAAGGTGAACTTGAACGTCAGATAACCGTATGCGTTGATATTGCTGAACGCAAAAAGGCCGAAGAGCAGCTCACCATGCTATCATTAGTTGCAGGTAACACTATGAGCGGTGTGGTAATTAATGATGCCGAAGGTAATGTTGAATGGATTAACGATGCCTTTGAAAAGATAACCGGTTTTAACATTGAACACGTTAAAGGCAGGCATTTAGGTGATGTGCTTACTGGCGAGCATACCGACTTGTCAATTATTCAACGCGCCCGTGAGTTGTCAAAAAACAAACAGTCTTTTGAAGTTGATTTATTGGTTTATCGGCGCGATGGTCAGCCATTATGGATATCGGTCATTAATTCGGTGATACTTGATGAAGATGGCAGGGTAAAAAAATATATTGAGGTTATTATTGATATAACGGCCAAAAAGAAAGCGGAGATGGAGCTTATACAGGCTAAGGAAGAAGCCTTGCAGTTAAGCCGTGCTAAAGACATGTTTATATCGGTAATGAGCCATGAAATACGCACACCGCTTAACGCAGTTATTGGTATGTCGCATTTGCTGGCAGAAGATAATCCTACCGAATCGCAAAAGGAGAACTTGTCTATCCTTAAGTTCTCGGCCGAGAACCTGATGACCTTGATTAATGATGTGCTCGACTTTACTAAAATTGAGACCGGTAATATTGAATTGGAAAAGACCAGCGTTGATTTACGCGAGCTGGTACATAGCGTGGTAAACTCCATGCGGCACAATATTAATGGTAAAGAGATTTACTTTAAGGATAGCATAGCCAGTGATGTGCCTGAATGCATACTTGGTGACAGAACCCGCCTTATACAAATACTGCTTAACCTGGCCAGCAATGCTGTTAAATTTACCGAAAAAGGCGGTGTTACAATTGACCTGAAAGTAATAGAACAAAGTGCACAGGAGGTTCGTATAAGGTTTGCAGTCACTGATACGGGCATAGGCATACCTGCTGATAAAACAAATACTATATTTGAATCTTTTAAGCAGGCTTCTACCGATACTACCCGTAAATACGGCGGCACAGGTTTAGGGCTGGCTATAACCAAGCGTTTGGTAGAGCTGCACGAATCGCGTATAAACGTTGATAGCGAAATAGGTCGAGGATCAACATTTTGGTTTACCATTACATTTAAAAAAGCAGACAATACAAGCACTATGAGTAACGAGGGCGCCGAAATAGGATTAAAAATAAATGTACTTGTTGTGGATGATAACCAAATTAATCGTTTGCTGATTAATAAGGTACTTAAAAAGTGGAACGTTCAGGCCGACTTTGCTGAAAACGGGCTTGAAGCTGTTCAAAAAGTTACGGCCAACCGCAACTATGATGTAGTTTTAATGGATATACACATGCCTGAAATGGGAGGATTGGAAGCAACACAGGTATTGCGTTCCAAGGAAGATGATTATTTCAAAACCTTGCCTATTATAGCTTTAACAGCATCAATGCTTAGCAATCAGTTAAACCAAATTGAGGAGTCGGGCATGAATGATTTTATATTAAAGCCATTTGATCCAAAAAACCTGTATGATAAGTTGAGTCGGTATCAGCAACAATAGTTATCTGAAATATATAAAGCAGAAAGCCGGTTAATTAACCGGCTTTCTGCTTTATATACCAAAAAAAAACAGGAGCTGCCTTTTACAACATACTCCTGCCATTAATTATGATCAAACGCTCCGGGTGTTTATACGCCTTTGATGGTTATAAAGTTGCAACCGGCTAAAACTTAAATTAAAAGAAATTTGATTGAGCTTAGCTTACACAGCATAAGCAATAGCAGCGATGCTTAATTTCAGGCCCGGTACTTTCAATAACTCATGTGCACATGCCTCTAGCGTTGAGCCCGTTGTTACAATATCATCAACCAATAAAATGTGTTTGTTCTCCAATAAAGCCGGGTTGCACAGTTCAAAAACATGCTGCATGTTTTCAAATCGGGCAAAGCGCGATTTACGGGTTTGAGTTGATGTTTTAACTGCCCGTACAAGTGTTTGCTCAATTACGGTTGCTTTTAGTGCCTTAGCTAAGCCTTGAGCAAAATTGACACTTTGATTGTAGCCACGTTCGCGCAAGCGCGATTTATGGAGTGGTACAGGAATAATAAAATCAACTGTGGGAAGCGAAGTGTTTTGAACTAACTGGTTACCGGCAATTCCCCCAAGTTTATTACCTATCTTTTGCATTCCATTGTACTTAAACTGGTGCATAAGATGTTGAACCTTTCCTCCTTTTTCAAAGTAAAGAAGAGCATAAGCACATTCCAATTTTACTTTTCCCCAAAATTGTCTTGCTACAATGTTTTCAGCCTGTAAATGGAAGTTTGTGTAAGGCAAATTATAAAGGCAGGCAGTGCAAATTAAATCTTCGCTTCCCAGCAGGTTTGCTTTGCAAGCCTGGCAAAGCCTCGGGAATAGCAAATCAATAAAATTGGACAGGTAAGAGTTGCGCATTAGGGATAGAGCCACAAGCTTAGAAACAAGGTAGGGGTTTAGTAGCAGTTAAAAATACTAAGCATGCTGAGTGCTAGAAATAGATTTTAACTACTGCAATAAAACTACACAGTGGCAGCCGCAGCCTTATCTTTCACTGCCAACTGGCCGCATGCAGCATCAATATCTTTACCACGGCTACGACGCACATTAGTAATAATGCCTTGTTTTCGCAAATAAGCAGCAAAGCTTTCAATTTTATCTTCGCCTGCGTTTATAAAATCGGCAAACGAAATTGGGTTATATTCAATGATATTAACTTTGCAGGGGAGGTGCTTACAAAACTTTGCAAGTTCCATTGCATCCTGCAACTCATCATTAAAATTGTGGAATACAATATACTCGTAAGTAACTGCATTTTTTGTTTTATTATAATAATATTTAAGCGCCTCGGCCAACGCCTTTAACGAATTTTGCTCATTAATAGGCATAATTTCGTTGCGCTTGGTATCATTGGCAGCATGGAGTGAAAGCGCCAGGTTAAACTTCACATTATCATCTCCTAGCTTTTTAATCATTTTGGCGATGCCTGCGGTTGAAACTGTTATGCGCTTAGCAGCCATGTTAAGGCCATCATCAGCAGTTATGCGCTCAATTGATTTTAAAACATTGGCATAGTTAAGCAAAGGCTCGCCCATACCCATGTAAACAATATTAGTAAGAGGAATTCCGTAATTTTGCTGCGCCTGCTGGCTTAATAAAACAACCTGATCATAAATTTCATCAGGATTTAAGTTGCGTTTGCGGTCCATGTAGCCGGTAGCGCAAAATTTGCAGGTAAGGCTACAGCCAACCTGAGATGATACGCAGGCCGTCATGCGTTCGGTAGTTGGTATTAATACGCCCTCAATTAAATGCGTATCGTGCAACTTAAAGGAATTTTTTATAGTTTTATCCGCACTAAACTGTGAATTATTAATAACTATGTGATTAATAACAAAGTTATCAGAAAGTTTTTTGCGCAGTTCTTTTGAAATATTGCTCATGTCCTCAAATGAAAAACATGATTTTTTCCAAAGCCATTCATAAACCTGTTTAGCTCTGAAAGCTTTTTCGCCCATGGCGGTAAAGTGTTGTTGCAGAGTCTCAAGGCTGAGGCTGCGGATGTCAATCTTGCTTTTATTTGCGTTCACATTACAAAGATACTTAAAATTGATTGAGTGACTTTACAACTCCGTTTTGGAAATGTAAAATTAAAAAACAACAACTAAAAGTTAATTGTATAAATGAATCAATAGTACAACTATGATACAAAAATTAAAGATTGGTGTTGGGGATTGAAGTTAAATTTCATTAAATGAAAAGTTTTAGAGCCGATTACATTTTTCCTGTTAATGCCGATCCGATAAAAAATGGAGTTGTTACCGTTGATGACTACGGTAAAATAGTATCAGTAAATACATACGTACAGCCGGGCGTGGCTGTCGAACACTTAAATGGCATAATTTGTCCGGGTTTTGTTAATGCCCACTGTCATGTTGAGCTTTCACACCTTCACGGGCAAACACCTAAAGTTTCTGGCCTTGTTGAATTTATAAAGTCCGTACAAGCTTTACGTAAAGTAGACGATGAAATTATACAGCAGGCAGCCCTGGCTGCTGATAAGCAAATGTATGACAATGGTATAGTTGCAGTTGGAGACATATCAAATAGCAATCATTCGGTAGCTCTAAAAAAAGCCAGCAAAATTTACTATCACACCTTTGTTGAGGTTTTTGGCTTTTTACCAGAACGCGCCGAAGGAGCATTTCATGCCGCTCTGGAGCTGCAAAAGCAATTTAAGCCTTTGGCAGCCTCGGTAGTGCCCCATGCGCCGTACTCAGTATCAAAAGAGCTGTTTAAACTGCTGAAGAATTATAGTGATTCTGCGAGCAGTAATCTGTTAAGCATACACAACCAAGAGTGTGAGGATGAGAATAAATTTTACCGCTACAAAAACGGTAAGTTTATTGACCTGTACGATGGTTTTGGTATCGACATAAGCTATTTCAAACCGCAGGCGCGCAATTCTATCCAATCAATAATTCCGTTATTAAGTAATAAGCAAAAAGTATTGCTTGTACATAATACCTGCACCAACTTAAAAGATATTTACTTTGTAAAGCGCTTTGACCGCAATATTACGTGGTGTTTTTGCCCTAACGCAAACCTTTACATTGAAGGAAAACTACCCAAGGTTGAGTTGTTTTTAGATGAAGGCTTCAATATCACACTCGGTACAGATAGTTTGGCATCAAACGATAAACTATCCATTTTGAGCGAAATGCAGGTGTTGCAGCAGCATATTCCATCCTTGCCTTTAAATAAGTTGTTAGAATGGGCCACTATTAATGGTGCCAGGTTTTTAGGCATTGATGATGAAATAGGCACCATTGAGCCCGGTAAAACGCCTGGATTGAATTTGCTTACTAATTTAGATGGCTTCAAAATTACACCTGAAACGCAGGTAACCCGTTTACTATAAAGGGTGCTATTATTGCAGCATTAGCCGTATAATTGCGACTCATATTTTATGGCTATATGATAAAGCATTTAAACATAACCGTACAAGGCAAAGTTCAGGGAGTATCTTACCGTGCGTCAACCAAGGCCGTTGCCGACCAGTTGGGTGTGCGGGGCATTGTACGTAATGAACCCAATGGCGACGTTTATATAGAAGCCGAAGCCGATACCATGTTTTTGGATATGTTTTTAGAGTGGTGTAACGAAGGCCCGCAAGACGCCAAAGTAGCCGAGGTTAAAAGCAACGAAGCTGAACTGAAAAACTATCGTAACTTTGAGGTAGTGAAGCGATGATTTAATTGATTATAATGGTTTGTTATTTTTGTGGCAGTAAACGTCTTACAACGAATACTATACCGCCATGCGTCATCAGCAGTGAGCTATTAACTAAAAGGTATTTTAATTGTCTACAGCTAAAAAATTTGCGGGCCAAACGGCAGTTTACGGTTTAACCACCATAGCCGGACGTACGCTTAATTTCTTTTTAACATCACTATATACCAGGGCTTATCCGCCAAGCGTTTACGCCATATTTGGTAACATGTTTGCCTGGGCATCGTTGCTGAATGCTTTTTTAGCATTTGGTATGGAAACCACCTACTTCAGGTATTTAAACAAGCGTGCTGATGATAAGCAAACGGTTTACAACAACTCGTTTGGCGCTATTTTTATAATCACTATTATATTTCTGCTGGCTACGCTACCCTTTATTGGCCCCATAACCAATTGGGTACGTATTGATGCAAAAACACCCGCACAGGACTATATCAATTACACCCGGTATTTTTTAGCTATATTGGTGGTTGATGCCTGGTGTGTAATTCCTTTTGCACGTTTACGGGCTGATGGGCGCCCCGGCCGCTATGGCTTGCTTAAACTGGTGAATATATTTACATTCATAGGGCTTAACCTGGCTTTTATTATTGTGTTGCCTTACATTATAGAACACCAATTACCGGGAGCCGATTTTTTTAAAAGCTGGTTCAGGCCTGGTTGGTTGGGATATGTGTTTTTGTCAAACCTTATTGCCAGTGTAGTAACGCTTTTGCTTTTATTGCCCGAATTAGCCGGTGTAAAACCCCGTATTGACAAAGCTATGCTTGCCGAAATGCTGAGTTACAGCTGGCCGGTACTTGTTGCCAATTTTTCGTTCATTATAAATGAAAATCTTGACAAGATTTTGCTTCCAAAGTTTATAAAGAATTCTACAGATTTAGGCATCTATTCGGCTTGTGGTAAAATTGCCATTTTCTTAAATCTGTTTGTCCAGGCGTTTCGTTTAGGGGCCGAGCCGTTCTTTTTTAGCAAGGCCAAAGACAAAAATGCAGGTACCACCTATGCCTTTATTATGGATTATTTTGTAATTGCCGTTGCTGTTATTTTTGTGGCATTAATGGCAAATATTGAGTTGCTGAAATACTTTATTGGCCCGTCGTACTGGTCGGGTTTAGGTGTTGTGCCGCTATTATTGTTCGGGTACCTCAGTTTAGGTATTTACATGAATCTTTCCATATGGTACAAGCTGTCTGATCAAACCCGTTACGGGTTATATATATCAGGGGTTGGTGCTTTTCTAACTGTTGTATTAAATGTTGTATTTATTCCAAAGTATAGTTACATGGCCTCGGCCTGGGCATCACTAGTTGCTTATGCCAGTATGATGGTGCTTTCGTACCTATGGGGACAAAAAAACTATCCCATACCATACAACATCAAAAAAAACCTTGCTTACATTGTAAGTTCAATCATAATTGTATTTTTATCATTCAGCGTTTTTAAACGTAACCTGTTTATTGGCAACGGCCTGCTTGTTTTATTTGCAGCCGCAGCATTTTTGGCCGAACGCAGACAAATATCAGCTATCCTAAGAAAGTAATGATCATTCGTATTATCAATAATTCTAAAAATGCCCTTCCGGCATATGAAACGTTGCACGCTGCAGGTATGGATTTACGTGCAGATGTAACAGAAACCGTTGTGCTTAAACCAATGGAACGTAAATTAATTCCAACAGGGTTGCATATTGAACTACCGGAAAGTTTTGAGGCGCAAATACGCCCGCGCAGTGGTTTGGCGTTTAAACATGGTATAGGCATTGTTAATTCGCCAGGTACAATTGATGCCGATTACAGGGGCGAAATAAAGGTTTTGTTAATTAATTTCTCTGATACCGATTTTGAGATAAACACCGGCGACCGTATTGCCCAGATGATTGTTGCCAAACATGAGAAGGTTGAATGGGAAAAGGTTGATGTGCTAAGTGAAACAATACGCGGTGCCGGCGGTTACGGGCATACAGGCAAAGTATAAAATGAATAAACCGGCTTACTGGATACTTGGTTTACTGATGGTTCCGGCTTTGGCTATTGCTCAAAGCAGTAGTAAAGCTACAGTTACGGCTCAGGCTCAAAAATCATTAACGCCGGCAGATAGCGTGGCCATGCAACAGCTGTACTTTGAGGGTTTACGTAAAAAAACCATTGAAGACAGTAAGGGAGCAGGTGATTTATTTGCCCGCGTGCTGCAATTAGATAATAGCAACGATGCAGCCATGTACCAGTTAGCCATGCTTAATAAAGCTCAAAACAGCCAGGCCGATGCCCAGCAGTTATTGGAAAAGGCCGTAGCTATTAAACCCAATAATGAATGGTATTGGGTAGCACTGGCTGATAGTTACGAGAAGACCAATAATCTGCCTAAACTTCAAAACGTATTTGATCAGTTACTCAGAATAAACCCCGAAAAGCCTGAATATTATTATGATAAAGCCAGTGCCTTTTACTTGGAAAAGAAATATGATGAGGCATTGGGTGTTTATAGTAAGCTTGAACAAATGACGGGTTTAACCGATGAATTGGTTGCCAACCGTCAAAAAATTTATCTGCGTCAAAATAAACTTGATCAGGCTGCCGCAGAGATGGAAAAGCTGATTGAAACCAACCCGGATCAGATCAGGTACTATTTGCTGCTGGCCGAAATTTACAACTCAAACAGAGTTCCGGACAAGGCCTTGAAGGTATTGCAGCGTGCTGCACAAAAAAAACCAGATGATGGCTTGCTGCACTTGGCTTTAGCCGAAACATACAGATCTCTCAAAAATACGGATGCCAGTTATAAAGAGTTAGAACTGGCGTTTAATTCCTCAAGCCTTGATGTTGATCAAAAGGTGCGGATAATTATGGGCTATGTGCCTAAGTTTCCCGATGCCAGCGCTAAGGCAAGCGCGCTTGAGCTTAGCCGCATTGCTGCTTCCATACACCCCAATGAGGCGCGCGTGCAAGCCCTTTACGGAGACATGCTTGCGCAAAACGATAAGCTGAAGGAAGCAAGGGAGGCTTTCATGAAATCGGTACAGCTTAACCCTGAGATGTACATTGTTCATGAACAATTGGTGCGCCTTGATTTAAGCGAGAATAAAATTGACGAAGCTATTAAACATGGAGAGAATGCCTTATCTATGTTTCCAAACCAGGCTTGGATGAACTATCTGGTTGGGGTATCTTATTTGCAAAAGAAAAATGCACAACAGGCGTTAAGCTACCTGAAGAACGTAGTTGCTGTGGAACCTGATGATAAAGACCTGGCATCGCAGGCATATGCTGCTTTGGGTGATTGTTACCACGAGATAAAAGACAATGGCAAATCAGACGCTGCTTATGATAAGGCCTTAACTTATAATCCTGATAATTCGTACACGTTAAACAACTACGCCTATTATCTGTCTATACGTGGTGAACAACTTGAAAAAGCCGCTCAAATGTCAAAACACAGTATTGACCTGCAACCCAACACAGCTTCGTTTGAAGATACATATGCCTGGATATTATTCAGGCAAAAAAAGTATGCTGAGGCAAAGCAATGGATAGAAAAAGCTATTGAGCATAATAAAAGCAGTGCTGTGCAAGTTGAACATTATGGCGATATACTTTTTTACCTTGGCAAAACTGAAGATGCCGTTGCCAACTGGAAAAAAGCAAAACAAGCCGGTGCTTCATCACCACTATTAGACCGTAAAATAAATGAAAAGAAATATATTGAATAAGCTGTTTATAGCTTTAGCAGCAACCGCATTATTCAGCTGTAAAGCTAAAAAGCAACTGGTAACCCGCAAAGCCGATTCTGCCGCTACAACAACTACCACTAAGGCAGCAAACCCTGTTGTAGCAAAAATAGAAGCTGTAAAGGCCAGGCAAACTACGTTCAACACGTTTTCGGGTCGTGCAAAAACTAAGCTGAATATTGATGGCAAAAGCAATGATGTTACGCTTAACATACGCATTCAGCATGATAAAAAAATATGGGTTTCCATTACTGCAATTTTAGGTTTGGAAGTTGCCCGTGCACTTATAACTCCTGACAGTATACAGGTGATAAACAAGCTGCAATCTGTTTATATTAAAAAGCCTTTCAGTTATATTCATAACTATGCAGGCCGGCAGGTAAATTATCAAACCGTTGAGGCCCTGCTTATAGGTAACGCTATAAATGAGTTACTTGATGAGAACGGACAATTACAGCCCGGAGCAGGAGGAAATTCAACTATCAACGGAAGTTTACAGGGTTTGGTGTATTCACTGCTTATCGGTCCTGACCAAAAAGTTACGCAAACCAGTTTAACTAACCAGGCAGCCAGGCAATCATTAAAAGTAACCAATAGCCAGTTTGTTGAGGCCGATAACCGCATCATACCATCACATATCAGTATAGCATCTGCAGTAAGCAATAAAAACATTCAGGCCGAACTGGAATATAACCGTACCGAGTTTAACCGCCCGCTTGATTATCCGTTCAGCATTCCGCAAGGATTTTCACCTGCCAACTAAATTCAATATTTTTGAAGCGGATGAAATTTATAAAAGTTTTACTTTTTGCTATAAGCGTATTAGGCGTAGTGCAGGTACATGCCCAAAGCAGTGCCGAATTAAAACGTAGAAAAGAGAAGCTGAACAATGAGCTTGCCGATCTTAACCGCGAGTACGAAGAAACCCGCAAAAACAAAAAGGCAACTATTAAGCAGCTGAATATATTAAAGGCGCAAATAGCCCTCAGAGAAGAAAAAATAACAACCGTAAACTCGGAGATACGACAGCTTAACGGCCAGATAAACGAAAATACTAATACGGTACATACACTGCAGGGTCAGTTAGATCAGCTTAAAAAGGAGTACGCTGCTATGGTGGTTTTTGCCTACCATAATCAAAGTGCGTATAACAAGATGATGTTTGTATTTGCTGGAAAGGACTTTAATCAGGCTTACAAACGCTTAAAATATTTACAGCAATTTGGTACTTATAGGGAGCGCCAGGCAGCTTCAATTCAGGGTACGCAAAAAGAACTCCATGTAAAAATCAATCAGCTCGACAGAACGAAGAACGAGAAAAGTAACTTGTTAGAGGAGCAGCAAAAGGAAAGGGAAACTCTTGGTAAAGAGCGTAACACGCAAACTGCCGTTGTAAACGATCTTTCGAAACAAGAAGGGACTTTAAAGAAACAGCAGCGCACCTTAATGGCGCAACGCCGGCAGATAGACAGGCAAATACAAAATGCCATTGCCCGCGAGGTTGAGGCCGCACGCCGTAAAGCCGAAGCAGAGGCAAGGGCAGAAGCTGCCCGCAGGGCTGCACTGGCTGCTGAGAAGGCGAGGGCCGAAAATAAATCGGCCGCCGAAATTGCAGAGGCGGCGAAGCCAAAGCCAATTACACGCAGCACCGCAACCGAAGCACTTACCGCCACGCCTGAAGCTGCAAAGCTTAATAACGATTTTATGGGTAACAGGGGTTTACTGCCATGGCCTGTTGCTACGGGCCAAATTATTCAGGATTTTGGTCCGTATGTAAGTGATGGTATACGTAATGATAATCACGGCATAGATATACGTACATCAAGCGGTGCCGCTGCGCGTGCAGTGTTCGAAGGTACTGTAATAAGTGTTAACGATATTAGCGGCAGCTATATGGTGCTGCTTCGCCATGGTTCATATATAACGGCGTATGCTAATTTACGTTCAGTTAGCGTAAGTGCCGGGCAAAAGGTAAATACGCGGCAAACATTAGGCAGCGTAGCAACTGATCCTTTCACCGGCGAAACGGTTATTCACTTTGAATTAAACAAGGCCGGCGCTATTGTCAATCCTAAAACGTGGTTGGCTTCACAATAAGTATGAACATTGTGAAGTTATAATTGTATATATTTGTACCTTTAAATAAATCATTATGTATAGTCCGGTGCTTTTGGAGTTGTTTAATATCGGCGGACCCGAATTTATACTCATCTTGTTTGTTGCCCTTTTGTTATTTGGTGGTAATAAACTTCCTGAGCTGGCCCGCGGACTAGGTAAAGGAATCCGCGATTTCAAAGATGCATCAGAAGGTGTTAAACGTGAAATTCATAACCAAATAAACAGCTTCGACGAAAAACCATCAGAACCTGAATATCGTAATAACTATAATACCGATACTGAAACCGACACACACAACTCAACTGCTGTAAGTGAAGAGCACGAAAAGGCAGAAACCAGTGTTAAAAAAGAATATTAAAAACAAAAATCATTAAATCATGGGTTTAGGAGCACCAGAAATCATTCTGATCATCATTGCAATCTTAATTCTGTTCGGAGGACGCAAAATTCCTGAACTAATGAGAGGTTTAGGTCAGGGCGTGAAAGAATTTAAAGACGCATCTAATAAAGATACGGCCGAAGAAAAAAGCAAAGTTTCTCAGTAAGGGAAATTTTATTCGGTAATTTATACCTTTTGAAACTTATTGGTTGGTAATTTTATTATCAACTGATAAGTTTTTTTATTTTAGCGGCCTATGGGAAAAATGTATACCACTTTAACAGAAATTCAGCGCGATTTAAAATCCGGAACGGTTACTGTTAAAGACCTGGTAAATACTTACCTCGCTAATATTAAGCAATATGCTCATTTAAATGCTTATAACGAAGTTTTTGAAGAGGAAGCAATTGCACAGGCCACCGCCTTAGACATTCGCCTGCAAAACAGTGAAACTACCACCGGACGCCTTGCCGGAATGGTGATTGCCATTAAAGACAACATCTGTTATAAGGGGCATGAAGTTACTGCTTCATCAAAAATTTTACATGGCTTTAAATCAATTTTTTCATCAACCGTGGTTGAGCGTTTGCTTGCCGAGGATGCCATTATTATAGGCAGATGCAATTGCGATGAATTTGCCATGGGCGGTGCAAACGAAAATTCAAATTATGGCCCTGTAAAAAACATGGCCGATGAAAGCCGCGTTCCGGGTGGTTCATCAGGTGGCTCGGCGGTTGCTGTGCAGGCAGGTATGTGCCACGCAGCTATCGGTACAGATACGGGCGGCTCAATCCGTCAGCCTGCCTCTTTTTGCGGTGTGGTAGGGCTTAAGCCTACTTACGGACGCGTTTCAAGGCATGGTATTATAGCATATGCTTCTTCTTTCGATCAGCCAGGGCCAATTACCCGTTCGGTAGAGGATGCGGCCCTGATACTTGAAGTTATAGCCGGTGCTGATGATTATGACAGTACGGCATCGCGCAAACCTGTTGAGCACTATAGCACCCTGAAAATTAATACTGATCAAAAAAGGAAAATAGCCTATATAAAAGAAGTTTTTGATAGCGAAGGGCTTGATGCTGAAGTTAAAGAAACCCTTTTAACCGCTATTGAACAGCTTAAAGCAGATGGACATACCGTTGAACCAGTATCGTTTGAATACCTGGACTACGTAGTGCCAACTTATTATATACTTACTATGGCCGAGGCATCATCAAACCTGGCTCGTTATGATGGTGTGCATTATGGTTACCGTAGTGCAAACGCAACTGATTTGACCAGTACTTACAAGCGTTCACGTTCTGAAGGATTTGGAACTGAGGTTAAGCGCCGTATTATGCTTGGTACATTTGTGCTGAGCGCAGGTTATTATGACGCTTATTACGCGAAAGCGCAAAAGGTAAGGCGGCTTATTAAAGAACGTACCGATGAGATTTTGAAGCAATACGACTTCATACTAACACCAACGGCGCCCGAGCCTGCGTTTAAGATAGGGCGTACCGATATTGATCCGGTAGTAACGTATCTGGAAGACATATTTACAGTTCAGGCATCACTTGCCGGTGTGCCGGCTATATCTTTGCCGATGGAAAACAATAGCCAAAATTTACCGTTAGGGTTACAACTGGTTACCAAAGCCTTCGCCGAAGCCGATTTGTTAAACTTTGCAACTTATTTTGCTGGATTGCGTAAAAGTTAATACTTTAGTAATTTATCGAAATACGCGTGATTATAAGCTTGAGAATGAAGAAATTATTTACGATCATTTTTTGTGTTGCTACTTTTCAGTCTTTAACCTCACTTGCCCAACCTGCTTACACCGACACTTCATTATATGAAGAGAATTTCAGGCCTAATTACATGCAAAGCTATAGACCTGCTGCAGTTAATACGCCTGTAATCACCCAGTTAAAGCAAATTTCTTACCAAAATTCACCTTACCGTACCCGTCTTGATGCTATTCAAGGCGATGTGCAGCTTGATTATAATGAGTTTGTACAGGCTTACATTAGTAATTATACATCTGCAAGCCGGAGAGACGAAATGGGACGTATTATAGGCTTAACCAAATACTATTTCCCTATTTACGAGAAGGCTTTTAAAGATGCCGGTATTCCTGACGAAATCAAGTATCTGTCTATAGTAGAATCGGCGCTAAATCCCAATGCAGTTTCAAGGGTAGGTGCTACCGGCCCATGGCAGTTTATGTATTCAACCGCAAAAATTTATGGTTTGGATATGAATAATTATGTTGATGAGCGCCGCGACCCTATACAGGCAAGTTACGCAGCTGCCGCCTACCTGCGCGATGCGTACCAGGAGTTTGGCGATTGGCTGCTGGCAATTGCCTCATACAACTGTGGTAAAAACAGTGTTGAGCGCGCTATGCAACAAGCCAACGCGGTTGACTTTTGGTCGATAAGGCAATATTTGCCTGCCGAAACACGTGGGTATGTACCAGCCTTTATAGCAACCATGTATGTTATGAAATATCATAATGAGCATGGCATTGTGCCACAAGCCTGCAATATTACCTTAAACACTGATACGGTAATGGTAAACAAGTTTATATCATTGAACAACATTGCCAAAGCTTTAAGTATCGATGTAAACCAATTGTCGCTGCTTAATCCATCATATACCAAACGCGTTATTAACGGAACAACCAAGGCTCCGCGCCGTATTGTTATACCGCAAATTGGTAAAGAGCAGTATCCTCAGCTTTACGCTGCCCTTAACGGTGAAGTGGTTGCTCCTATACAAAAGGTATACACACCACAACCCGAAGAGGCTATAGCCATAACTGCTAAAACAGGCACTTCTCATACTGTAAAAAGAGGTGAAACCTACAGCATAATTGCTGGAAAATACGGAATAGACGAAGAAGATTTACGGATTTGGAATAACGTTAAAGGTAAAAAGCCTTTGCCTGGGCAAAAGTTAAAAGTGTCGGCTCCAAACCTTGCAGCCGGTGCAACTAAAGCGGGCAAAGAGCTTGCTGCTATTGGTTCGGCACAAGGCGCCGGTGGCAATTAATAGCTACAAATTAATATTGAGCTTTGAAGCGATAATAACTTAGGTTGTTATCGCTTTTGTTTTTTAGCAATTATTGGCAACAACCGCTTATTAATAACTGTGTAAAGCATAAAAGAGGCCTGCTACTTATCTAATAGCAGGCCTTAAAGATGAAATGACTTTAATTATCTTGCTCCGGGTACCACTTTTGCCAATGGAACCACGCTGTTCAAATAAACCTCAATATTAGTATAGCCATTTCCATTTTTTGCCACAAGTGTTGCGTCAGCTGCGTTTTTAGGGTTAAGGCCATGCGCAATTTCATAACTGTCGGGCATTCCATCGTTATCGCTGTCTTTATAAGGTGTGCCGGTATAGTCAGGATAGCCGCCAACCTGGTCAGGGTGGGTAATAATGCCTTGCTTGTAAGAGTCTGCCGGCAGGCGGTGTTTAATAAATTCTTTACCTATGGTGTTATCAGTTCCCTCTTTATAAACAATTTTACCTGTTTTAACTACCTGAGTAATGCGCGTATCAACGGCATCACGCTTAGGTAGGGTAGCCCCAACGTTTGCCAGCACGTAGTCGTAAGCCTCTTTAGCTGTCACTATCTTAACCTTTGCCATAGGAAAGGGCTTGTTCGCCTTAATACTATCGGTGTAGCGTCCTGCATCAGGCATATTGCCAATTTGTATACCGCCGTCCCAATTGTTTTTAGTAACCTTTTCATTGCCTTCTACAATATTGCCGTTAGCATACACACGCCCGTAAACATCATGGCGGCCTTTTTCACGGCTACCCTCGGGTTTTAATATGCGGTGACCCACGGGTTGATTTAACGGAGTAATTGGCCCCGGTTTGTAGTAATTGTTGATGAAGTTGAATAATGATCTGTCATCGCCCCCATCGGCACTGCGGTTCCACCAGTTAAACACAACATTGTTTACAAATCCAAAATCGCCATACATACCTACAGATGGGTTACGCGCAATGTTGTTAGCCCACAGGTTTCGCATAAACGTGCTATTAAGGCCACCTATAGTGCTGCCGAAAGCATGATTGTAAGTATCTAAAGCTTCAGAAAAAATTGAGTTTTGAATAGTGATATTTACCGTAGGTAACTTTTCCTGTTTGTCTCCACCACGATCATATACATGGCGGTAAAGCGACATGTTTTCATCTAAGCCCCAGCTTGCCGAAACATGGTCAATGATAATATTACCAACCGGATTGCCACCCAAACCATCATCACGACGAGCAACGTCTGTAGAGCCCCTGCGAAACCGCATGTAACGTATAACTACATCGTGCGTATCAATCCATACCGATTCATTGGCTATACAAACGCCATCGCCCGGGGCAGTTTGGCCAGCAATGGTGATGTACGGTGCGCGTATAATTACAGGGCTTTTAAGTTTAATAATACCGGCTACATTGAAAACAATAACACGTGCACCGCCTTGTTCGCATGCCTCACGAAAGGTGCCCGGGCCTCTGTCTGCAAGGCTGGTTACTACGTACACTTTTCCTCCTCTACCGCCGGGAGTGTAGGCACCTCCGCCTTCAGCACCCGGAAAGGCTGGTATTTTTGCTTGAGGTAAGTCAGACGGCTTAGATGCCCACGGAACGAAAGGTTTTCCGTTTTTCTCGTCGCGCTTTATAATTGCCTGCGCTTTATTCCATGCATCGTCACTTAACTTTTTCTCTACAGCAAGCGCTGAATCGGCTTTGGCCTGTACAGCAGGTGGAATAACAGGATATTGTGCTTCTGCTGTCGCAAAGGTGGCCATCAGCATCACTGTGCTTAATACTTTTTTACTCATTTAACAGGTTTATAAATAAACTTTGATTTAGTTTAATTGGTATACATATCAAATATGCTACCTGTGCAATAAAGTTTAGTGTAATATGTTTACAACCTGTTGTACAATATTATCTGTACCTAGTAATTGCAGCTTAAATCATGTAAAATATTTGTTGGTATTTCCTCAAATAAAAAGCGCTCATTGGTTTAAATGAGCGCTTTTGAAAAATATATAGTTGTTTGCAGTCTAATCAAGTCCACCGCGGCGGGTTGCTTTAACCTGCTCTGGCCATTTTAAGGGCTGGCCGGTGCGTGGATTGGTGCCTAAAGGTGCTCTTTCAGTTGATGTTCTTTCTGCATCCTCACTGGCCATGTAAATTAGTATGGCGGTTAAGATAGCGTTGCGGCGTACGTCATCAAACACAATTTTATCATAAGTGTCGCGGTTAGTGTGCCACGTATAGTTTCCATAGCTCCAACCTAATGAAGATAATGAGAAGCCGGGAGCGCCAACAGCAACAAACGAAGCAAAGTCTGATCCGCCTGCTCCTGGTACACCCGGGAAGCTTGTCTTTATAGAATCGCGTATGTATGATGGTACTGGCTTTAACCAACGGGTTATATAGTCAGCAGCTTTAGCATAACCTTGTCCGCCAATATTCACAACCCTTCCGGTGCCGTTGTCCTGGTTAAACAAAGCCTGAAGATTTTTTACGATTTCCGGATGGTCTTCCACAAAGGCCCTTGAACCGTTAAGACCTTGTTCTTCACTTCCCCAATGACCAACCAAAATGGTGCGTTTAGGCTTAGGGTATACCTTTTTCAAAATACGCATTGCTTCCATCATGGTAAGCGTTCCGGTGCCATTATCGGTTGCGCCGGTACCACCGTCCCACGAATCAAAATGAGCCGAAAGCATTACGTATTCGTTTGCTTTAGCGCCGCCTTTGATTTCGGCTAAGGTATTGTAGGTTGGCACTACACCCAGTTCTTTTGATTCGGTGTGCATGCTTATTTTGGGTTTAATGCCTGATTCGGTTAAGCGGTAAAGTAAGCTGTAATCTTCTAAAGCTACATCAACTGTAGGAACCTTTTTAGTATAAGCGCTGAATATTTTGTCAACGCCAAAGCCTGCTGACCAGTTGGAGGTGATTATACCTGCTGCACCGGCATTTTCGAGTATTACCGGAAGCGTGCGTGTTGTGTAGCCTGTTTTTTTAATGCGGTTTGCCCATGCGGTTGTTTTAGCAGTACGGTCGGCCTGCATTTTGTCAAACGACTCTTTCATGGCAAATTCCTTCCAGTTATAATCCGGCCGGCCGGTTGGTTGTGGCATCGATATCATAATGAACTTACCTTTGATAGATGGCAACCATGCCTGGTAAGCGGCTGAGTCTGCCAGGTCTGGCAGGGCAATTACTTCGGCAGTAACTGTTTTGTTACCCATGCCCGGGCTCCAGGCCAGTTGTGTGCCTTCTAATGATTTTATGCGGGGATAAACCATATCAATATGTGAAATGCCGCGTTCCCATCCGCGCCACTCACCCCATTTTTCGTTGCGGGCACTTACACCCCATGTTTTGTATTTGGCTACAGCCCATTCGTTTGCTTTAAGCATTTGCGGAGTGCCCACCAAGCGCGGACCAATGCCGTCCATCAGTTCGCGTGCCAGGGTTTCGAGTTGAGAGTTTTCGTTTCCCTCCTTTACAATCTGGTCAATAACGCTGTTTTGAGCGTGCGCAAAATTGCTTGATAAGAGCAAGGCTACGGCAGGTAAAAAGGTCAGTGAGTTAAGTTTTAGTTTCATAAAGCCAATATAGGTAAACCTCATATCAACTTAAAGTCACGCTGTTGTTACATATATGCAAGCAAGTTACGTCAAGAACTTATTATTTATAGATAGGTATTGCCTAATTTTAAGCAACCGTTATGAGAAGAATTTTCCTGTTTGCTTTTGGGCTTTTGTGCTGCAATTTGTTGTTTGCACAAAACCAGCTTCATAAAAATACTGATGTCAACAGTTTTTCCAGTAGTGCAGCGCACTGGTACGGCATTGCTGATAAGCACAACATTATCAATCCTAAAAAGAACCAACCCAAATACAAGGCTGATCAGTTAGAGGAAATAGGCGATAATATTATATTATACCAAAAGGTAAACGGAGGCTGGCCAAAAAATTATGATATGACGGCCATACTTACCTCAAAGCAGTTAGATAGCGTAAAAGCCGCTAAAAACGTTTTGAATACTACATGTGATAATGGCACATCATACACACATGTGGCTTATCTGGCAGGAGTTTACAACCTTAAGCATGCTGCAAGATTTAAGGAAGCGGCTGTTAAAGGCGTTAAATTCATACTCAGTGCACAGTACAGTAACGGCGGATGGCCACAGTATTATCCACTGCAAAAAAACTATAGCAGCCACATAACTTACAATGATGATACTTTCATCGGCATTATGGAACTACTAAAAGAAATTGGTGAGAATGATACTGATTACGGTTTTATATACAAGCAACTGCGCGATAGCGTAAGGGCCGCCTTCAATAAGGGTATAACCTGTATTTTGAATACGCAGATCAGCGATAAAAAAGGTACTGCTGCATGGTGTCAGCAGTATGATGAATATACACTTAAGCCGGCCTGGGCACGGGCATTTGAGCCGGCAGCAATTTGTAGTGCGGAGAGCGTTGGCATTGTGCTTCTGTTAATGCAATTAGATAAGCCTGCACCTAAGGTTATGAAAGCCGTGCAAAGCGCTGTAGCGTGGTTCAAAGAATCGGCAATTAAAGGCATAAGAGTAGAGACCATAAAAGCTAAGCCCGATACCAGCCAGTTCATCATATCTCGCATGGATAGAGTTGTGGTAGAAGATAGTAACGCACCACAAATTTGGACGCGCTATTACGAAATGGATACTCGCAAACCTTTATTCTGCAACAGGGATAGCAAAGTGGTATATTCATTAGCCGAGGTAATGCGCGAGCGCCGCTCGGGCTATGCTTGGTATACCTATAGTCCGCAAAAGGTAATAAACCAATATGCAGCCTGGGCCAGTAAATGGGGCATTAATGATTAAAGTCCAGGTAATAAACCATTAATTGTTGCTGGAATTTAATAGTCAGCAACTACCGGTTACAGTAATAATTTACTGCCCTTTAGCTTGCTGTTTCGGACCGCTGCCAGGTTTACGGTTACGATTGTTATTACGGTTGTTGCCCCTACCACGGCGTGGGCGGTTATTTGCATCGGCTTTAAACTTTGGTGCTTCTCCAAATTCAGGAGGCAGGGTTACTTCCTCAATTTCACGGTCAATTAGCTGCTGTATACTTTGAAAACGCCTAAAATCGCGCTGGTTCACAAATGTTATTGCAGTGCCGGTGGTGGCAGCTCTGGCAGTACGGCCTATACGGTGTATATAATCTTCCGGATCGGGCGGCACGTCATAGTTTACCACCAGGTCAATACCCTCAACATCTATACCACGCGAAAGTGCATCGGTACCAATTATAATAGGAAGAGTTTTGTTTTTAAAGTCAAGTAATATGTCTTCGCGTTCACTCTGTTTAATGTCTGAATGAAATGCATCAACTTTAAGACCGGCACTTTTGAGTTCCTTATTAAGAGATTTAACACGGTCTTTCGTAGATGAAAATATAATGATGCTGTTGAATGCGCCGCTTTTCAAAATGCTTACCAAAAGCTTGGTTTTTTGCTCATCATGCACCTTGTAAATTTGCTGGTTAATGCCTGATGCCGGCTGTGAGATAGCAATATTTATTTGCTCGGGTTCATTTAAAATAGTGCGCGCCAGTTGCCTTATTTTGCCCGGCATAGTTGCCGAAAACAGCAGTGTTTGGCGTTTAGCCGGTAAGTGGCTAATAATGCGCATAATATCTTCCTGGAAGCCCATATCCAACATGCGGTCTGCTTCATCAAGAATTAGATACTGTAGATGATTTAGTTTGAGAGAACCCGATGCAAGAAATGAAATTAGGCGGCCAGGTGTAGCAATCAAAATGTCAACCTTATTGTCAATTCCACGGCGTTGCTGTTCATAGGCAATACCATCACCACCACCAAAAATGGCTTGTGAACTTATCTCGGTAAAATATGCAAGGCCTTCAACCTGCTGATCAATTTGTTGGGCCAGTTCGCGGGTTGGAGCTAATATCAAAGCTTTAATTTGGTGGTTAGGATGCTCACCGATTAAATTTAAAACAGGAAGTAGATATGAAGCAGTTTTACCTGTACCGGTTTGTGCACAAGCAATAACATCCTTACCTTCCATTACAACAGGTATAGCACTTTGTTGTATGGCGGTGGGCGTTTTATAACCCATGCTTAGCAAGCCTTCGGTTAGCTGCTCATTAAAATTAAAGTCTTTGAAAGTCACACGCAACGTTTATAATCTTGGCAAGATAACAATTATATCTGTTGCTAACTTGTAATTAGCTCATAATTATAGACAAGCAGGGTATAGAAAAGGATTTTAAAGCGCAGCTTTGTTTAACAGCGTAAATACCTTTTGTTGTAAAACATCCATGTCGAACGGCTTTTCAAGGTAATCATCGGCTCCGGCCTGTGCAGCTTTATTACGCACATCCATACTGGCCGAAACCATGATGACCGGGATATCTTTAGTGGTAGCCTGGCGCTTAAGCTGCTTACATACGGCTTGCCCATCATGGCCCGGCATCTGAATATCAAGCAATATCAAATCTGGTTGTGCTTTAACAGCTTGCATCACCGATGTGCCATCCAAAACTTTTAATACCTCATACCCCGAATGATCGAGTATAGCCGTCATGGAGTCAACAATAGCCTGGTCGTCATCTGCAATTAGTATCGTTTTTTGCTTACCTTCCATACCCATTCTTATCAAAAATTAAGCCCGATTTTGTATCTTACCGCCAAACCTGTGTTGTAACAGGTATTCATCAATATAAATTTAAAAATATTTTGCAACAACTACAATATGAAAGTTACTAAAGAGAAGATTGCTATAGACTGGTTATTAATTGTTTTAGGAATTTTTTCGGCGGCTTTAGGTTTAAAGGGCTTTTTGTTATCCAGCCACTTTATTGATGGTGGGGTAACCGGTATATCAATGCTTATAGGCAATATAACCGATACTTCCATTGCCATATACATTGTGTTGCTGAATATCCCGTTTTTAATATTAGGCTATAAAAGGCTCGGTGCCCAGTTTGCATTTAAAAGTACTGTAGGCATCATTGGGTTATCATTGTGTGTGGCGTTTGTGCATTTTCCTGATATAACGGCTGATAAGCTATTGACAGCGGTTTTTGGTGGCGTGTTCATTGGAGTGGGTATTGGCTTTGCCATGCGCGGCGGTGCGGTGCTTGATGGTACTGAGATAGCTGCACTACTTTTGAGCCGTAAGGCGCAGCTACTTAAAATAAGTGACATTGTATTAATTCTGAATATCGTAATCTTTTCTACAGCTGCATATTTTTTAGGTATTGAGCGTGCCATGTACTCTATATTAACCTATGTATCGGCTTCAAAAATGATTGATTTGATTTTAAATGGTATTGAACAGTACACCGGTATAACGGTAATATCTTTAAAAAGCGAAGTAATTCGAAAAGTTATTACCATGCAAATGGGACGTGGTGTTACCATTTATCAAGGCAAAAGCGGTTATGGTAAGGACGGCCATATTAACGAAACACGTGATATTATATTTACCGTTGTTACACGCTTGGAGGTGCCTGCATTGAAAGAGAAGATTATAAAGATAGATCCTGCTGCTTTTATTATACAGCACAGTATTGATGATACTACTGGCGGCCTGTTAAAGCGCAAGGCATTGCATTAAACAACAAAAGCAGCACCCAAAGTGCTGCTTTTGTTGTTTAATTACTTATTGAAAACTGACGGTTACAACGATACTGTTTTCAAACTATCAGTATTAGTTTTACTCGATGGCGTTTCCCAGTAAATAGTTGGTGCCGTTAGCTTAATTTGTTGTACAGGTACTTTTGATGCTGCGGTTGCTGCAAGCAGTTTCTTTTTACCTGTTTGTGTTTTCTTTAACTGTTTTAAAGAAGCCAGAGCGGCCAGTTTTTTCTGCTTGGCTGCATATGCTAGCTCTTCGTTTTTGATAGTTTCATCCAGCCCCTGAAATACGTTTTCGGCAGGAGGTACTTGAATAAAGGTGTATAAACGGCTATAAGCAATTTTTACAGATGAATCCTGTTCAGCTAATTTGTTTTTCATTGCTAGGCGGTGAGCCTCTTTTAAGTCCTTTTTTGCCAAGTTATAATCCTTGATATCTATTTTTATGGCAGCCAAATCAACAAGAGTATTTATAATTGAGGGTACAGACTTTTGGCGTCTTGACAGGGTATTAGCTTGCAGAATAAACCATTTAGCCTGTGCAAACTTACGCTGCGAACGATAAGCACGCGATAGGTTGCTATAGCTGTAAATCATACCCGTAGTATCACTGTACTTGTAGTATGTTTTCATGGCCAACATGGTATAATTCACCGCATTTTCGTAATTAATGCGTTTAGTATAGCTGTTGGGTGCAGTTTTAAATGCCAGATAGCAATCAGCCATGCTATTATATATTACAGCCTTTGCTTTGTCATCGGTAGTAAGCTGCAATTGCTGTTTAAGGCTGTCTAAAGTGTCGGCTTTAGCGCCTATGGTAAGTGCTGATATATAAGTAAGTAGTAAAAAAATCTTTTTCATAATCAGAAATGATATGTATAATTTAGTGTACAAATCACATGCCTGATTATATGATATCCACAATAAGGAGTGAAAATGTGGAAAATTAAGGCTTAAATTATTGAATTATAGCTTCGTAACGGTTTAGCCAACCATTAATGACCCTTGATTTTGTTACAA
Source organism: uncultured Mucilaginibacter sp. (assembly GCF_913773635.1). Taxonomy (GTDB): domain Bacteria; phylum Bacteroidota; class Bacteroidia; order Sphingobacteriales; family Sphingobacteriaceae; genus Mucilaginibacter. Next base: position 61,114 of record NZ_CAJYGQ010000008.1, on the reverse strand, counting down.
TGAGGTTGAACAATGCAATACCTAATGCAGCAGTAGTAATACCGGCAAGTACATCAAGTAAATAGTGATGGCTGGTGTATACAGCAGCGAACCATATACCTACAGTAACCGTTATAAAAAAGATATTAGCCCAACCAAGTTTGTTTTTTAAACCATAATAAACCACTATCAATGGGTAGCTTGAGTGGAGCGATGGCATTGCCGCAAACACATTAGAACCTTTGGAATAGATATCTTTAAAAAGTGAGATGCCGAAGTACGCATCAAACTTGCTTAAACCTGCAGTATTGCCAGGGGTAGCTTTAAAAAAGTGAAAGCCATGATATTGAATATACCAGGGTGGTGCAGCCGGGTAAGTGTAATATACCACAAACCCAAGCAGGTTTACCAGTACAAATGTTAGTGAAAAATATAAAAATTCACGTTTACGCGTAAAAAACAGGTAAGCTGCAAAGCCCAGAGGAACCGGAATCCAGCAGAGGTAAAAAAGTCCTGTTAATATATCTAAAAAAGTAGTACCATGAATACGCCAGTACTCATTTGGTGTAACTATAGTACCAGCCTGTTTTATGCCAAATAGATGCTTTTCAAAATTGTAAAGTTCAGATAGGTGAACGGCTTTGTAATTGTAATTTGGAAAAGCTTTCATGTAATCAAAGATGATCCAGTATACGATGAATATAGAAAAGCCAAGCACAAACTTGCGGGTAACCTCTGAGGCATAGAAAAGAGTATAAAAGATGCCAATTAATACAATCTGATCACTTTTAAACCCAACAAGGAAGTAAGATGCCAGAAGATAAGAAACAGCAGCCAGGGTAACAATTAAAAAGTTTTTAAACGTTACCGGGGCGCCCTTCGATATGGCAAAACTCATTTAGCCTTTTTTATAAAATCAGAACCGAAAACTTTATCCCAAATTGGCGAGCTAACACCGTAACCTTTGCTTGGGTCTTGGTAATGGTGCAGCATATGATGTTGCTTAATACGTTTCCACATACCACCCTTAAAATTGAAGTGATGTATAGCGTAATGCGATATATCATATACAAGGTAACCTATGAGGAAGCCCGGGAAAAATGAAAAGATATATCCTTCGGGTAATATCCAGTTAAAAAGCAAAAATAATATGGTTGCCATTGGTATACTTGCCGATGGAGGCATTACTAAGCGTTTTGCATCACTTGGATAATCATGATGAACGCCATGGAAAATGAAATGTATACGTAAAGCCCATTCAGCCTTGGGCACAAAATGAAATACGTAGCGGTGTAAAATGTACTCGGCAAAAGTCCAGAAAGCAAGCCCCGCCACCATAAGGCCAAAAAAGCCGGCTACAGTAATGCCGGTATGGGTAAATGCCCAGTAACTTAAAAAGCCTATAATTGGTATAAAAACGTAAAGGGGCACTGTCCAGTGTACTTTTGAAAGCGCTTCTAAAAGATCGCTTTTAAACATACGCACAGATTCACTCGAGTTGGAAACGTAATTCTTTTTCATCACTAATCAAGGTTTAAAACGCTCAGTAACTTCTTTACCGGTTGCCGGGTCTGTTCCTTTAAATTCCACAAAGCGCACATTCGGAACCCAAAATGAGCCACCTTCTATCCTCAAAAAAATTCGGTTAACTATAAACTGGCGCTGCGAAACAGTTGCGAAGATATGATATTTTCCGTCAGCACCCTTCATCAGCGTAAGCGGAAATTTTTTGTATGACACAAATCTGATATCATATTTGCCATTTCCTAAGGCTTTTGAGGTAACGCCATAGGCAAATTTTCGCTGAATAAAATTGAGCTCAGCTTTTTCACCCTTATCATGGTAGCGTATCCAGTAAGGGTGTACCGGCGTTTCTTCATCAGGCTTACCGTCTTTATCTAAGTTTAGCTCGTAAACTATCGTATTAGAGTTTGGTGTGCGTTGTACATAAAACAACCTGCTTACGGTTGCAGGTAGCGCAGGGTATGGGTTGCCTGGCAGTGCATTTATGTTTTTAACAGTATCGGCGGGTATACTGCCTGCCTGTGCAACGGTAATGGTAGCAAGCGTTAAAACAATGCCGCTTAGTACGTTTTTTATGTTCAGTTTCATTTACTAATTTTTCAACCTTGGTTATTGAGTTCGCCTAAAGCTTTTTTAGCATCCATTAGGCGGCGGAATGCGGTAAGGTTGGTTAGTACTGCCAATATGGTAATTGGCACAGTGAATATTGACATGGTTTCAAATACGTGATATTTGATTCCCGGAATATACCATTTAAAATCGCCTCCTATATAGGCCGAGGTTACGCCGCAAATAAGTGCAAAAAGGCCAATGGTTACTACACGTTCGGGGCGCTGCATTAGTCCGCCTTTTATTTCAACGCCTAAGCCTTCGGCACGGGCACGTACATAGCTTACCATCATGGAACCTATAAGAGCTACAAAAGCAAATATTGAACTTAAGAAATAATGATTAGCCACAAGGTAATAACATATACCTAAGAACATAATCAGCTCGCTGTAACGGTCTAAAACAGAATCAAACAGGGCACCGAATACAGATTTCATGTTACCAAGACGCGCTACTTGACCGTCTAACATATCAAACAAGCCTGCAAATAATATTAATGCACCTGCCCAGCCCACTTCTGATAAATCGTCGCGGGTTGATTCTTCAGCTCCCCATATAAATATGCCGGCTACACCAATATTTAAAATAAAACCTATAAGGGTTACTGCGTTTGGAGTAAGGCCAACCTTAATCAAAACCTTTACAAAAGGATCGATTACGCGGTAAATGCCTAACTGCAAATTTGTACGTAACGATGTTTGCTGTGCCATTTGTTTAAACCGGAAAATCCGGCGCTAAATTAATTAAAAAATAAATTGTATGCGGGTTCTGATACCCCAATCGGCAATGTTTGCATGATCGAGGTAGTTGAAACGTCTCACCAGGTCAACCCTTAAAACCTTAAAAATATTCTCGATACCTACACTGCCCTCAACATACGGCTTGCTGCCCAAAGCGTAGGTAATGGGCGCGCCGTTACTTTCTTTTGGAAACTCGTAAAGTGATGGATGAAGGTCGGGGTTATTTTCATCGCGTATGCCGCCCCATAAAGATTTTACAGAAGCCACCTCACGCCATTTAAGTTTTTTTAACAGCGGAATGCGGTTAAAAAGCAACCCTTTAAAATGCTGATCAACGTTAATGCTTGCATAATGATCGCTCACAAACTCCAGGAAATTCATGAGGTTGTACGAAATAGGGTCATATGCAAAAGTTTGGTTAGCACGGTGTATGGTAAGTAATGGGTAAGGAACCTGCCCAAAGGTGTTACCCCCGTCAATCCATATATCGGCCTCGCCAAGCTTTTTCATAAAAACGTGTTTGTAAATATTTAGCGATACGTCACTGTAATTGTACTCGCCTCCGAAAACGTTTTTAAAGCCTTTGGTATAGTTAAGGGTAATAATAGGATACTTGTTAATAAATGATTTACGGTACACTTTGCCCTGGTAAAATTCTTCGTGCGGAGCATAGCGTAATGTAAGCGTTGCTTCAGATGTGGTAAGATCATGAACGCGGTTGGCCAAGCCGTTTATACTATTATCAAAATATAACGATCCTGCAGGTTCCTGTGTCCATTTACGTAAACCTACTCCAATTGAAAAGTGGTTAGGAAACTCTTTAAGGTAGTCTATACGGTAGTTATCGTTGTACAAATACTTGTCGTTATTTCCGCGCTTAAACGAAAGTAAAAAGTTGTCTTCGCGTAAAAACAGCAACTCTTGTCCGGGTATGCGTGTATCACGTTGAAAGCCCACTTTAATGTAGTGCTGCGGAAATCTGAATATAGAACTGTTATTGAGTGAAAACGTTCCTGATAGAAAGTATTTCCAACGCTGATCTTTAAAGCCGTATGCAGTATAGCCCTCAAGCAAAACCCGTTTACTGAATTCAACATTTGTGCGCCCGCCTACACGCAGCCTGAAACCTTCAACCGGGTTAAAGCTGTAAAATGCATTTGCCGGACCTAAATCAAAAGGGCCAAATTGCTTATAACCAAATAAAAATAATGAAGCAATGTCAACCGTACGGCGAAAGGACTTCATGCGCCCCAGGCTGTCAATATTAGCATATACCTTTGATTGCGGCCCGGTAAGCGTATCTTGCCTTTGTTGCGCCCAAAAGTCGTCGCTGCGATGCTTTACTGCATCAGAGGTTATCTCCTGCGTTCCCTGGTAAGTAGTGTCAGGGCGTGGTACGTTGGTAACATAATTATTAAATATTGCCAAACGTTGCCCAAATAAGCCACCTTTTTTGTTCTTGGACATGCCAAAGTCGGCCATGGTATTACTGCGGCTTAAGTAATAGCGTCCATCAGTATTGCGGGCAAAGTCGAGCATAATATGCATTGATTTTACCCAGTTTAAATTGATTTTACGATTAATGGTAAGGTCGGCTTTTTGTACTGCGTAGTTACCATCTAGCGTTATGTATATGCTGCCTTCAAAAAGCTGGTCGTTAGTATTACGCGGTGTAAAGCTTAGCTCAACCACCTTGTTATTATCGACAACAATGGTGTCAGTAATAAAGAATTTATAGCTTGAGGGTGCCGCGTCAGATATAGGACTTAAAAATTCGTTAGTTACCAAAACGGTACTGTTGGCATAAATATCAACGTTTTGATATAGGTGCTTAAAGTAAACGCCAATACCTTCACTATCCAAAAAGCTACCAAAGTTTACTCCTTTTTCTCCTAATACGGTAGTTTTCTTTCTTTCAGGATTTTTGCTGTAGTAATATTGATATACTTTTTCGTTCAGGTAAACGGGTAAGAGGTTTTTGCCTGGTACGGTGGTGGTATCGCGGTTATCGAGCAGAAATTTATACTTGCGGAAAAATTTCTTATCACTAAAATTTTCTGACACGTTAATGAATGAAAAGTTGAGTCGCTCGTAACCTTTGTACTCTACGTAATTGTATGCTTCGGGGCGGTTCTTTTCTTTGTTAGCTATTACCTTTCTTATAAGTTCAACAGCAGGATTGTCATTATTGCTGTACTTCTTTTTTTTGCCGCGTCTTATAAGTACCGCATCAAGTTCAGTGTTATCAGGTTGTAGTTTAACGTTTACAGTTTGCTCTTTGCCCGGAGTGATATCAATAATTGATGTTTTATAACCTACAAAGGAAACCTGCAGCTTAGTATAGCTGCGATTGGATGTGGAAAGGGTATAACGGCCTTTGCTATCGGTATTTATACCTGTGGTAGTGCCCGGAAAGCTAACCGTTACGTACGATAAAGGCTGCTTGTTTGCAGCATCGGTAACAAAACCGGTTACTATAGTATTTTGAGCATTTACAGCTGCAACAGCAGTAAACAGTAATAAAGCAACTAATAAATATTTAAAATAACCTTTGTAACACATTTTAATTTAAGGACGTCGTAACAAACTTTTGAGTAATAACTAACGGGAAAAGTGTAAAATGCCGTGTTCCTAATAATTTTTTAACTTTTACCGGCCGTTTAAACTCTACCTAAGACGCTGTGTATATTATAATGTTACGTAATTATATAACTATTAAGTTTGCTTATATTTTGCAAAAATACGCAATTAAATAGGAGTATTGTGAGCGAAAAGTAAAAAACTAATCATTTGATTAGTTTTTTGATAATCTGATATACTGTTGATTAAGTGACTTGTAGACTATTTTTTCAGATTAGCGTTATCCTTTATAGCTGCAACGAATGCATCTGTTCGTGAAAATTCAAATCCCTTACCCTTTGCCCATGCTATAAAAGCGCTGAGCCGGTTAATAAAGGCCTCGCCGGTATTACGTACTACGTATTTTGGAAAGTTAAAGCGCTCAGGTTGATCCAAATCAGTAAACTCCCATGGATGAAAATATAGATTCAGATACCCGTCTTTACGATGCGTAGCCGAACTAAGCATCTTAATAACTCCCATAGGCAGGTTGTGAAAGCTTAGCCAAAACAACGGAAAACGTATAAGCGGCGATACAGATGACGGCAACTGTAATACGTTGTGATGATAAAACCATGTTCGCGGCTTATTAAAGTTGTTATAACGGCCTGGCAACCATGTTGGGTTTATCGAAGAATTATACACGTAACCGGCCTTTTCAATCTCGCGTTCATCTACAGGCATCATCCTTGCCATGCGGTAACCTTTTACTGCTACACCGCCAATTTCTTCGAGCTTGGCTTTTGATTGTAAAAGATGCTCGGGCTTAAAATCAGAATGATAAAAACCATGTGATGCCAGCTCATGCCCTTCATCAATTATTTGATGCACAATTTGGGGCTTGTGCATGGCATAATTGGCAGTAGTATAAAATGTTGCCTTAACGCCGGCATCTTTCAAAATTTTTAAAATGCTTGAAGTGCCCTGGGTTGATATGGAAAGCTGCTCATCAAAAGGAATGCTTTTGCCATATTCAAAAGGCATGTCAAACTCTTCAATGTCGAAGCTTAGTAATATCATGAGTTATACGTTGTAAGTTTGTTGAACGGATGATGTAGTTGGGGCGCTGTTTGCTTTGCATAAACAGTTTGCCTAGGTACAAGCCAATTATACCCATCACCATAAGCTGAACGCCTCCAAAAAAAACTATAGTAGCCAAAATAGATGACCAGCCCAAAACGGCTTCGCCATCAAAGTAACTTATTAAAATATAGGGTATGTACAGCAAACTGCAGGCAGCAAAAAAGCCACCGATGCCAATAGCCATGTTAAGCGGCTTAACGCTGAACGCAGTAATACCCTGCACGGCAAAGCGCAACATCTTTTTTAAATTATATTTACTCTTGCCCGAAAAACGTGCGTCGCACTGGTAATGTATGCCGTATTGTTTAAAGCCAAGCCATTTAATGAGGCCGCGAATGAACAAGCCATCCTCAGTTAAACTGCTTAGCACATTGGCTACCTTCCGATCGATCAAGCGGAAATCGGCAGTGCCACGCTCCAGTTTAGTGTCAGACAGGGAATTGATAACCGAGTAAAATAAATCTGACGATTTGGTTTTGAAAAAAGTAGCTTCATCTTGGTATTCGCGGCAGGTATACACAACGTCATAACCGGCTTCCCACTTTTCTAAAAATTGCGGAATCATATCGGGCGGGTGCTGCATGTCACTATCCATGCTGATAACGGCATCGCCATCGGCATAGTCATACCCGGCCTTTAGCGCATTTTGATGCCCGAAGTTGCGTGATAACTCAAGGTAGTAGAGATTTTCATCTAACCCGTTTAGTGTTTTCAGGCTATTTAATGTACCGTCCGAGCTACCGTCGTCAACAAAAATTACCTCGTAATCGTAATTTACCTTTTTCAGTACTTCTACCAATTTGGTAGCTAAAACCTCAATATTTCCTTCTTCATTAAAAGAAGGAATCACTACAGAAATCTTTCTTCTCATTATTGACCTACGTAAACCGGTTTGCGGCTAAAATCACGGGTTAAACTCTCGTAAACAATTCGTAACCATATCACAAAGCAAGGTAAAGCCTTAAGTGCATATGGTTTTATATAGGTTTTATTGATGTATTTTGGAAATAAGTCAGATGGCGACAAGCTGGTTATTATGAAAGCAAAAATTAATAAGCCGATTTCAAATTTGGTTACCGGCCGGTCAAGATTAACATACCAAATGGCAACGCCCAAAAAGGCAATGATATAAGTGGGCGACTCAGACCCCGTACTGAAAATAACCGTGAATATTAAGGTAGATGCCAGAACAAGCAACTGAAAGGAGGTTTGCTTAAAACTGTTGAATCTTAAATAAGCTAGCCCAAATAGTATTAATGCAGGCAGCATTACCAGTAAATTTGATAGTTGCGGATAGTTGAATATGCGCCTGATCATTCCCATTACGCATATATCTTGCATGGTTGAGCCCGCATTTTGCATGTTTTTTTCAACAAGGCTCGTGTACCAGTCATAATAACTTTGAATTACAAATGATGGTGATGAAAACGGCATGGGAAGCACAAACAATACCACGCCCCAAAACAAGAGTGATAGTATGAGCTTGATTTTGTGTTCGGAAAAGAAAAAAAATGCTAAACCTACAACACCATACAGTTTTATGTAAGTGCCGGCTACAATAACCAGCGCTGCCCAAAAATCCTGTTTGCGCTTTATAAGTATATAGCTTAGTGCAATGAGCGCCGCCATCATTGGGTTAAACTGCACATTGAATGACGATGTCATGAGTTCATGAGCGCAAATTAGCAGTACCGCTGTGCGTTGCATAGCCGTAAGTGGCAGGCGAATAACAACGGCATAAAGCACCCATGCGTTTACCATAACCCAAAGTATAGCACCAATGCCATCGGGCAAAAGGGTAAAAGGGGCAATAACCAGTGCAAATAGTGGCCCGTAATGGTTGGTATCTAAAAAATATTGGGGTTGCGGTATGTATAAGTTAACGCGGTGAACCAGGTTTACAAATGTGTACTTATAAATATAATAATTGTTAATGTGCTGGTGCAATACCTGTTTGAGAATAGCAAAAAAGCTGAGTGCAAACCAAAGTATGGTAACAAAAATACGGTTGGTAAACAGCTTTATAAGTTTAGACATTAAGGGTTGCCGTCATTAATTTGTTACAAATATAAAGTTTTAGTTGGCCTTTTAGTCAGTTGCAGCAGCATTGCGCAATAAATTGAAAGACGGTTAAAGTTCATCATTTCTTTTTATTTTAGGCACATGGCTCAGTATAGCATTCCGCTCAGGTATCGCAAAATGGAAAACTTGCACATTGTTTTTTGGTTGCTAAAAGATATAGGCTGGTGCCTTATATGGAAACCTCTTGGTTTGGTGATGATTTTTCCTACCCTTTTAATTGCTATACTCATTGCTTACAATACCCGTCAGTTAGTTTCGGAGCTTTGCCATAACCTGGCTATTGCTTTTTGGATAAGTGCCAACTCCTACTGGATGATTAGCGAATTTTTGCACTTTGATGAGTTAATAGTTTTTGCAGGGGTGACCTATAAGCATCTAGCTTTAATACCATTTTTATTGGGCCTGTTTTGTTTAGTGTATTACTACATATGGTGGAAACCACGGCACCCTGATAGTCTTGAAACGATGTAATACAGGTTTAGAATTTATCCAAAAATTTTAGGTGAAACAGTGAATGGCACGATTTTGAATATAGTTAAGTAACATTTAACTAAAAAAACATTCACTATGAGATCACTATTGTATATCATCGCAGTTATCCTGGTAATAGGTTGGGCGATCAGCGTATTTGCTTATTCAGTAAGCGGTTTAGTGCACATATTAATCGTATTAGCAGTTATATCATTAGTGTTGGGTATGTTCAGAGGACCGTCATCAACTACAACTATTTAATAGCTTATTAATTATACATAAAAAAGCGGCTTTAGGGCCGCTTTTTTATGTATACAATAATGTACAAATTTGTTTATCAGGCTAATTATTTTCAAGTTCTATTCTGCAGCGTTCATTGCTGATTAGTTTCAATGCTTCTTCAATTTCTGCATCGTTCTTTATACGTGCCTGCTCGCTGTTGTAGTATCTTGTTAGCTCCTTACGGTGGTATGCTTCGTAAAAGCGTTTAATTTCCACCGGCGACTTTAAAATCAGGCCCGGAACCTGCGCTGGTTTATGATCATCGCCCATAGCAACCATAGTAAAGTAACTGGAATTGGTATGCTTAACTTCTTTTGTACGTACGTTTTCTGTTTGTACGCGTATACCAATTACCATGGATGAATTGCCAACGTAGTTTACCGAGGCCAGCAGCGAAACTAGTTCACCAACCTCAACAGGCGCTAAAAAGTTAACGGTATCAATAGAAACGGTTACGCAGTAATTACCTGCGTGTTTGGCTGCACAGGCGTACGCAACCTTATCCATCAATCCTAATATAATTCCTCCGTGTACCTTGCCGCCAAAGTTGGAGTAGGAAGGTATCATTAACTCCGTTAAAGTAGTTTGTGAATACTGTACAGTTTTATAATCTTCCATTGCTCAAACTAATCTTGAATGCCTTTTACATTAACCCTTATAAAGCTGGGGTGAGCCAAGCCTAAAGTTTTGCCTGGTGTGGTGGATATATAGTAGGTAAGGTAGCCATCAACAACCCCTTTCATTACTTTTTTCCGGTTCTCAATTTCATCATATAGTAAAACGGTGGGTTTATCAAATATAAGCTTGCCATTTTGATCAACTATCAACTGCATGGAGTGATTGAAATTAGCATATGCTTTATGAATTTCAATATCAAACGTAGGTAAAAGGTAATTATCGGCTACGGTAGCATCTTTAAGCGCATTATCACGCGATAGCACCTGCCGTTTTATTTTAACCTGTGGTACCTTGCTGGTTAAAGTAACCGGCTCGGTGGCGGCAAAAGCTTTTTTTGTAACCTGTGCTAATGATTGCCTCACCAGGTTTTTAATGTAAACACTATCGCGGCGGGGCGGCTTCTGTAGTTCTTCAACGGTAGTTTTAAGTTTATCTTTTATATAGCTATTGCTGTAAAGCGTCATGAAAATTTGCCCGGTGGTATCCATAATACGTTTATTGCGCACATACAGTACCTGAAACTTCAGGCTATCGGGGTGAAGTAATTTAACCTTCAACCATGAGTGTGCAACGTTTACCACCGAGTCATGATCATAAATGACCTCGTTTACTATAAAACGCCCAAGTACCGGACTAAATATGCGTACCGAATCTTTACCAGGTAAAAAGGTTACTTTCCATTCGGGTTGTAAATGATAGCCAAGCGGATTAAAGCCAACACCATTTTCGTACTCACGTCGTATTTCGGTATAGGCAATGCCTTCAATAGGTTTAAAGCTTACGCGCTGGTGTTCGCTATCAGGAGAGGTGCCTTGTACGGCTATATCCTTCGGTGGCTTTTGATTGCAGGAGAATAATATGGTGCTAATAGCAATAAGCCTAACATATAAACCAAAGGTAAACGGGCGTTGAAAAATCATACTCCGCCAAAATAAATCATAAAAGGCAATTAAGCAACCAGTTTGCTACCTACAAGGGCTGCGTTGTAGTTTTTAAATATTTTTATTAGGCAGTCTGATTATTTATGCTTACTCCATAATTAATGTAAGGCACGCTGACAATAAACCGTACTTCATCAGGCTATAATTCTTTTAAAAAGACAGTCACTTGTCTTTTAATTGATATATTTAAGCAATTATTTAACACACTCAATCTAAAACCATCATGAGTTTATTTTCTAAGTTGCTTGGCAACGCAGGTGTGGCTAATGAAGCCGAACTAACCAAAGATTATGCACATTTGTTAGCTGAAAGCGAAGCCATTGAAATTGGCTTTAAACTAATACGCGACGTTTTTATTTTTACCAACAAACGTTTAATACTGGTAGATAAGCAAGGCATTACCGGCAGCAAAGTAGAGTACATGTCAATTGCCTATAAAAGTATTTCAAGGTTCAGCATTACCACAGCCGGCCACCTTGATTTGGATGCGGAGCTTAACATTTGGGTATCGGGCGAGTCTGCAGCCAGCATCACCAAAAAGTTTAACAAACAGGTAAACATTTACGATTTGCAAAGAATACTTGCTCAGCACGTATTATAACCAGGTATGTTACTATTGCGTTTGCATAGCAATTGTTAATATAACACAGTTTAAAGGAGGCATTGCCTCCTTTTTTTTATGAAGCAAAATTTCTTAACCTACATTAAGTGTGAGGTAGGGCAGGGTAGCTAACTTTGTTGTATTAATTACAAACAGTCATGTCAAAGACTATCTTACATAAAGCAAATCAACGCGGCCACGCTAATCATGGTTGGTTAAATAGTTTTCACACCTTTAGCTTTGGCGGTTATTATAACCCCCAGGCAATGAATTTTGGTGTGCTGCGTGTATTAAATGATGATACGGTGAGCGGAGGTATGGGCTTTGGCCGTCACCCGCATGATAACATGGAAATTATTTCCATTCCGTTAGATGGCGATTTAGAGCATCAGGATAGTATGGGTAATACCGCAATTATTCGTAAAGGTGATATTCAGGCCATGAGTGCGGGTACAGGTATTTACCATAGCGAGAAAAATGCACATGAAAACCAGCAGGTAAAATTTTTGCAGATATGGATTTATCCAAACCAGAAAAATGTAGAGCCACGCTACGATCAGTTAACATTGAACCTTAACGACCGCCACAACCGGTTACAGCAGGTGCTTTCACCCAATAAAGACGACGAAGGTATTTGGATATACCAAAATGCCTGGTTTCATATGGGTAAATTTGATAAAGGTGTTGCCACCAACTACACAATAAAAGGAGGTAAAAACAATGGCGTATATGCTTTTGTATTAAACGGTGATATAAGCATAAACCAGCAGCAGCTAAATACACGAGATGGCTTTGGCATTTGGGGAGTAGATGAACTTAATATTACAGCCGATAGTGATGCTGAGTTTTTGCTGATGGAAGTACCCATGATATTTTAAAAAGCATGAACGAAAAGGTTAAAATACTGGCCATTGGGCGCAATAAAGAAATTCTGGAAACAGTTGTACGTCTTATTAACGCCAATGATGCCTGGGAGGGCAAAGGTGCCATTACCGATAAGGAAGCCGTTCAGGCGTTTGACCACGAAGTATTTGACCTCATTTTGTTGTGTAATGGAATCAGCAGTGAGTCGGAAGAAAATTTGCGGGCTTATTTCCTGGCCCACCGCCCTGCTACTAAAATAATACAGCATTATGGCGGAGGCAGTGGTTTGCTGACTGCCGAAATTTATGAAGCGCTTGCTGTTTAGCAGCAAAGCAAAAAAGCAGCCGTATTTATATTATTCGGCTGCTTTTTTTGTTTAAATATGCTTTACAATTACATACGGCTTATTGCCCGACGTATAATTTCGTCTCTTATTTGGGCGCATTTTTCATAACGTTCAGAGCGCACGTTTTCGTCAAGCATCATTTCGAGCTCATATAACGAGCGGCTTACAAATTCAAGATTACTGGTATTAAGCCCCTTCAAGGGTTGAAAAAATCCATCGGCACTATAAAAGCCCAACGAAGCAATGTTTGGGTTTTGTTCCATCTTTTAGTTAAATTAATTAAGGTGAACTTAAGTTAGCTAAAAAGATATAGTGCCTCCAAATTTTGTAGAAAATTTCTTACAACTTTTGGATGTAAATGTGGTTAGCGCCTATCTGCTTTACAAAACTTATCAATTTTTATCTTTATTGGTTTGAAAGGTAAATGAGTTGCGCACCTGAAAGACATTACGTTGTTCGGTCAGCTTGTCTTAATAAATCAATGCCGATTTTACTTTATTCTAAGATTGCTTTATCGCGAAACTTCAACAGCCGATTAGAGCAACCGGCGGTTGAATTTTTATAGATCTCTCAAATCTTCCCTTATGGGGCTAAAAATATCCAGCAGCTTGCAGTTGGTTATAGCCCTGCCACCATGTGGTACGTTTGGAGGAATTACTGCAAATGTATTAGCATCCAGTATTTGAGGTTCTCCGTTTACGGTAAGCTCAAACTGGCCCTCTAAAACAAACGCACATTGGTGATGAGGGTGAGTATGTATAGCCGATATGGCACCTGCTTCAACCTCAAGAAAGTTGAGTGTGTTAACATCGGTGTGAATTAGTTGCGCCATATATCCAGGCGACATTTGCTTGGGTGTAATGTCACTGAATTTTTTAAATATAGATTTATCCATTGCTCCTGTTCAAGTGGTAAATATAGCTATTGTGGTGTAAGTGTTTAACGTAAAATGCTACCCGGACAAAACGTATTGTAAAGCACATTGTTAAACTTGTAAATACTTAACGTTTATGGCAACTTTTTCAGACATAATAAATGCTCCGCAACCTGTTTTGATTGATTTTTCGGCAGAATGGTGCGGCCCGTGTAAGGCAATGGCCCCGATTTTAAAGCAGGTAAAAGACGAGATGGGAGACAGGGTAAAAATTGTAAAAATAGATGTAGACAAAAATCCTTCGGTAGCAAGTGCCTATAATGTACAGGGAGTGCCTACGCTAATACTATTTAAAAACGGGCAAAATAAATGGCGCCAGAGTGGAGTAGTTCAAGCCGGGCAATTGAAGCAAATTATTGAGCAATTTGCGTGATTGCATTTATGAAGAAACGCGATTAAAGATCATGCTGCGGCCAATAAACTTAAAGTGCCAGTAACCGGTTACTTTAAGTTTACCCGGGGCTACCAGGTTTGCAGCAGCATTCCATTTTTTGCCTGTTTGTGCATCGTAAATCATTCCGTTTTCCCAGCTGTTGGTTTTAGACTTATAAACCAGGCCCTGTAAAACGTTCATGCCAACAAGCTTGCGGCTGCGCAGTTTTTTATCGGGGTTATTAGTGTCTAAGCGCGATTCCATTGGTTTTGATGGGTCATCAGAGTCGTCAAACCAAACTAAGCGCGCAACATAGTCGTCATCATCATGGCTTACTTCAACAATACAGTTTTTTTTCTCTGACTGCCATTTTCCGCAAATCATGTCGCATGGTTCAACTGCTTTGTTTGCATTTAGCGAAAAGCATGTTAAACAATAAAAAAGCGTGAGTGTGAGAATCCTTTTAGCCATAACTCTACAAAGTGGTAAAGATTCAACTCAATCAACTTTACATTTGTTTGACACAAGTTACAACTAAATACTATAATCGCATGATATAACCATCATCGGGTAATATTCCCTTATCCATTTTAACTTCAATTACGTCCTGAATTTCCTTCGGAACTTTAGACAGCAAGTTGTAGCCTGTTGCCTTTTCAATTTCGCGTACGGTTGTTATGTATTTTGTCCAGTTGGCATCAACATTATTGTTATTAGGGGTTATTACCGCTATAAGTCTTGTTGCCGTATTAATTCGCTTTAAATCGTTATTGCCTTTGGGCAGCACTACAATAACTTTCCATATAAACGCCGGAACAGCTACCCGCCCTTTATCAATAGTGTTATGAAAACCGCTGGTACCATAGCCGCCGGTACCATAGCTGCCCATTACTACATAAACCTCGTTGCCTTGCTTAACCAGCATGCGTTCGTATCCTTCGAGGTTTCCCCAGGTGTGCTGGTTATTAGCCGGTGCCTGTGGTATCATATTAGTCATCAAAAAGGTTGATGAATTTGCTTTTACAGAGCTGGCCCTATCGGCCGATGGGCAATTGTGTCCGCGTTCGAAACCGCTACCCTGGTAACTTGATGTTTGTACGCGGTACCAGCCCTTTGGTAAAGTTTCATCGGGTCTGAAATCGTTACTGCGGCGGGTATTGCCAAGCCACTCTTTACCAACATACCAGCTTACCCAGTTTGGCGTACCCCGGCTACGATTATAGCTAATGGTATAGTAAGGTTTTTCCATTAAAAAGTTGTCAGCATTTGATGTACTTGCGGTTGCGTTGCTGGGGTTGCCCAAAAGTAAATTGGTATTGTCGCCGGCAACTGCACTGTCTTTAAGCAAAGTGGTATCACTTTGAATAGTAGTGCCCACAGGTGCATTGTTATTGAAACTATATATGGCGATGTTATCAATATTTACGCGGTTATTACCTCCCGAGTTTTTGCAGATTTCGAAACGTACAGCACCTTTATAATTTACAATGAAAGTGACAGATTGTAAGTTGCCTTTATTAGCTACCATGCCTGCACCAACTTGGGTAAACGTTCTGCCGCCATCGACGGACATTTTAAGTTGCCAGCCCGAAGTATTATTATCCCCGTAGGCTGCATGTTCAATAGTTACTTTTGATGCTCCATTAACGTCAAATTCCATACGTAAAACGCCTTTACCTTTTAAACGTATAGATTGGTTGCCGTCTTTAGCATCTTTATCTGTTGATGCTATCAAGGCATCTTTTAAATACCACATCCCGCTTTGAAGTTTCACTCGCCCGGTGGCATAAGATGGTTTTGATCCGGTTTCAAAATCTTCATGTAGCTCCAAGGTTTTAGCTTTTTGCTCTCCCGGGTATGATGGAGATTGCTGTTTATTATTTACAGGCTGATTACAGGCGGCAAGTATTAAGGCAACAATCAGAATATAACACTTAAAAAATGACTTCATGGATAAATAAAAATGTCATTTCGACGATAGGAGAAATCTTTTGCAACAACTGATTTGCCAGTTGAAAAAGATCTCTCACTACCGTTCGAGATGACACAAATGTTTTTTGAATTATATTTAAAGCTTAACTCCTGAATCTGTTTTAGTTTATTTTATCCAATTCGCTTTTTACAAATTCTGCCAGCTCTTTTACGTAACCGGCGCTAAAATCAAACTTAATACCGGCCGTTTCGTAAATTTCTTTTATGGTTTTGGTGTACCCTAATTTAAGCGCATCCATATACTGTTGCAGGCCTTGCTGAGGGTTTTCTTTATAGTTTTTCCAAACTGCAATGGCGCCTAACTGAGCCATGCCGTATTCAATGTAATAAAACGGTACTTCAAAAATGTGCAGTTGTTTTTGCCACAGGTTTTGTTCGGCTTCCGTATGTTCGCTCCAATCAATAAAGCCAGCACCAAAGCGCTCGAATATCTGTTTCCATGCTTCGGTACGCTGAGTGTCGGTATGATCGGGGTTGGTGTATAGCCAATGCTGAAACTGATCAACCACCGCAACCCATGGAAGTGTTTTTAATACATCGATTAACTGGTCGCGGCGGGCACGTTTCAGGTCTTCTTCATTATCAAAATACACATTCCAGTTATCCATCGAAATCAGTTCCATTGACATGGAAGCCAGTTCGGCAACTTCGCTTGGGCAGTGTTTAAAATCATTCAGTTCCAACCCGGCAGTAAGGAAGGTATGTACAGCATGCCCCCCCTCGTGTACCATGGTGGTTAAATCGCGGAAGGTATTTGCAGAGTTCATGAAGATGAACGGTGCACCGGTTTCGGCCAGCGGATAATTATACCCTCCGGGGGCCTTGCCCTTACGGCTGTCAACATCAAACAAGCCGTTAGCCTTCATAATTTCCAGGCGCTCACCCAGGTACGGATCAATGGCATTAAAGCACTGTATTGATTTGTTGATTAAATCATCGCCGTTAGCAAAAGGTTTCAAAGCAGGTTTGCCGGTAATGTCTACATCCATATCCCACGGCTTAAGGCTTTCCAGGCCTAAAGCCTCCTGGCGTTTTTGAGCCTGCTCGCGCAAAATGGGCACAATTTCGGTTTCTATAGCCGCATGGAAATCATAGCAATCCTGCGGGGTGTAGTCAAAGCGGCCAAGCGCCTGAAACATATAATCTCTAAAGTTTTCAAAATTGGCGTTCAGTGCAACTTTATGGCGTAATACCAGCAGCAAATCAAAAAGCTCGTTCAATTGCTTTTTGTCCTGCAGGCGTCGGTCTGTTATTTTCTCCCAGGCTTCCTGCCTTCTTGCACGGTCGGTATCTTTTAAAATAGCGCCGGCCTGTTCCAAGGTGAATTCCTTGCCGCCAATTTCAACCGACATAGCCCCGGTTATGGATTGATATTTTTGCTGTTCAACCTGAATTTCGGTCTGTACAGGTATATTTTCCTCACGGAATAACTCCAGCGATTTTTTTATGGAGCGGAGATATACAAAGTATTTGTCTTCGTTAAGCTGGTCTATGTACTCATTTTCAACAAGCTTCTTATTCAGCTCATTGTTATATGGTGCAATTTTAGGCTCAATTTCGGTAGCAAAATATTGAAACTTCTGCAGTAAATCTTCATCTGCTGTATTACACGTCATCCTAATATATCGCCAGGCAAAATCTTCCTCCAAAGCAGCCTCCAGCTCACTACGATCGCGTAACCATTGTTCCAGTTCGGTAACTGAGTTTATTGGGCGCGATGTGAGCTCTTTATATAATGGTTCAAGATTTTCCCAGTTAATTTCAAGCTGGGCAGGAATGTATGTTCTTTCTTTAGTGTTTATCATTGTAAATATGCTATGTGCAAATGTGCAGATGTGCAGATGATAAAGCAAGTGTTAGGATGAGAATTTACATAAGCCCTAGTTTTATCTAGATTTTGCCATTATAGCTTATTATATAAAACATGGGAGTTCCCCCTCCGGGTCGGGCTTTCCGTTGCAAGTCCTCGTTTCGCTACGCTGCACTGTGGGCTTTCCACTGTAATCCCTAAATCATTTTGACTTAAACAGCGTTGGCGCAAACGCTTTTATTCCATCCTCATAACCTGTGGGCTTAACGTTGAACGCTTCCTCAAACTTGTCTGAATTAAAAATATAATCATGACTGTATTGGTAATACATTTCAACCGTGCCTTGTATGGTTTTACTAAACAATCCCATTAACTGAAGCATAAACTTGTTCACGGTCATGTAGCGAGGTCTAGTGTTAAACACGCGGGCCGCTAGTTCGATGAGCTGGCTACCTGTTAATGGTTTGGCAGTGGGCAAGTGCCATACTTGGTTGTCGCTTTCGGGATGCTGGCCTAATAAATACATGGCTTCACCGGCATCAGGCACGTAAGTGAAACTGTGCAGCGTTTTGGCTTTGCCCATCCACATGGCTTTTTCTTTTTTTGCATATTTAGCCAACACCATCATGTCGTAAAAGCTGTTCAGGCTTTCGGCACCATAAAAATCAGCCGCACGAGCAATGGTGGCCCTAATGTTACCTGCTTTTATTTCATTCATTAACTGTTCAGCAACTTTAGCACGTACTTCACCTTTAACGCTAACAGGGTTATATGGTGTGGTTTCAAGCATTGGGCCGTTTACAAGTCCGTACATGTAAACGTTATCAAAAAATATTAAGTGGGCATTAGCTGACTTGGCTGCATTAATGATGTTCTGCATAATTATAGGCCATTGCAGTTTCCATATGTCTTTATCATAAACTAAGCCTGCGCACATGTAAATAACAGTGGCATCTTTAGTTGCCAGCAAAACATCGTTGGATTGTAACAGATCAGCCTTTTGCCAGGTAACCAGAGGATTCTTAAGATCAACCGGCCGCCTGCTTACCAACTTTACAGGGGTATTTGCTTTAATTAAACGGGCGGTAAGTGCATTGGCTACCGGTCCGCCTGCTCCTAGAATGATATGCATAGATTTGTTGTTTTATGTATCACAAAGGTGAGGAAGTGTTGAGAGTGAAAACGTTAACAAAAGATAACTTTTCATTATAGGGCAGTGCCTGGCAGCGACAAGTGAACAAAAGCGAAATATTTCTTGCATAATTCCTCCTTTAGCATTTACTTTGCAACAACGGTTTAAACACCATTGATCAAAAATTCTCTTCTATGAGGTTTTGATTTATAAAGAAGCGGCGAGAGATCAGGCTCACAGACCCGCTGGCAACCCTCCGATGAACGGAGAAGGTGCCAATTCCTGTCCCGGTTTGGATATTACGGCCGGGGAATATAAGTTAATAGCCATGACACAAGTTAACTACTTTACTACTGCTAACGTATTTACTGCCCACACGGGTGCATTTGTAACCTGCAACGCTGCTGACGCTTGCATGTGCATGTGTTGCTGCTGTTAAAGGCAACGCACGTTAGGCATTCCCTGCAACTTACTGCAATAATGTAACGTGTATTTACGCAACGGCCCTTGCTATACCCTGCGCGTAAGCCTACCTCCGCCTGTAGCAACAAGCAAATTAAGGTTTTAAACTTATTTAACATCAAAAAACATGTCAGCATTAAAATTCGAAACTTTACAATTACACGCAGGTCAGGAAGTTGACCCAACAACAGGTTCGCGTGCTGTACCGTTATATCAAACTACTTCATACGTATTTAACAGTGCCGAGCATGGCGCCAATCTGTTTGCGTTAAAAGAATTTGGCAATATCTACACCCGTTTAATGAACCCTACTACCGATGTTTTTGAAAAGCGCATTGCGGCTTTAGAAGGCGGTGTGGCAGCTTTGGCAACGGCATCGGGCCAGGCGGCGCAATTTTTAGCGCTTAACAATATTTTACAGGCAGGAGATAACTTTGTAACCTCACCCTTTTTATACGGTGGTACATACAACCAGTTTAAAGTTGCCTTTAAACGCTTAGGCATTGAAGCACGTTTTGCCAAAAACGATCAGGCAGATAGCATTGAGCAACTTATTGACGATAAGACAAAAGCTATCTACCTCGAAACCATTGGTAACCCCGGTTTTAACATCCCCGATTTTGAACAAATAGCGGCCTTAGCCCGCAAGTATGATTTACCGCTAATTGTGGATAACACTTTTGGTGCAGGCGGTTATTTATTCCGTCCGCTGGAGCATGGTGCCAATGTAGTGGTAGAGAGTGCTACTAAATGGATTGGCGGCCACGGTACCAGTATTGGCGGTGTTATTGTTGACGGAGGTAATTATAACTGGGGCAACGGGAAGTATCCGCAATTTACCGAACCATCTGAAGGGTACCACGGATTGGTATTTGCTGATGTATTTGGTGTAAATGGTCCGTTTGGCAACATCCAGTATATCATACGCGCACGGGTTGAAGGGTTACGCGATTTTGGCGCATCGCAATCTCCGTTCAATTCATTCTTGTTAATTCAGGGTTTGGAAACTTTGTCGCTACGTGTGCAACGCCATGTAGATAACACTTTAGAACTGGCAACCTGGCTGGAGCAACATCCGCAGGTAGAAAAAGTAAATTATCCGGGCTTGCCATCATCACCACACCACACGCTGGCCAAAAAATATTTAAAAAATGGTTTCGGTGCGGTGCTGTCATTTGAGATAAAAGGTAATAAGCAAAATGCTTCGGCATTTATCGATTCGTTGCAACTGGTAAGCCATCTGGCAAATGTTGGTGATGCAAAAACGCTGATTATTCAGCCTGCAGCTACCA
The DNA here is from genome assembly GCF_913773635.1 of uncultured Mucilaginibacter sp. GTDB lineage: Bacteria > Bacteroidota > Bacteroidia > Sphingobacteriales > Sphingobacteriaceae > Mucilaginibacter. The sequence continues at coordinate 40,300 of NZ_CAJYGQ010000008.1, read as the reverse complement.
CGCATCAGCAACTGTCAGCAACCGAACAAGCATCGGCAGGTGTAACACCTACTTTATTGCGCGTGGCAGTAGGTATTGAGCATATTGATGATATTAAAGCCGATTTTGAACAGGCTTTTACAAAAGTTAAACAACAGGAAGCCGCATTGGCCGAACTAAACTGATTTATTTTTTTGATTAATAGTAAAGTCTTCCCGGCGTTTGCAGGGGAGGCTTTCAGATTTTTAGAATGAGTACACAACACTACCGGTATAACGGCACAGTTGAACTAGAATCGGGCGCACAGCTCGAAGGTATAGATATTGGCTACCACACGTTTGGCAAGTTAAATGCTGCTAAAGATAACGTAGTTTGGGTTTGCCATGCCTTAACCGCAAATTCAGATGTGTTTGACTGGTGGAAAGGTATTGTTGGCGAGGGTTACTTTTTTAACCCGGAGGAGCATTTTATTGTATGCGCCAATGTGCTGAGTTCAAATTATGGCTCAACCAATCCGCTAAGTATAAACCCGGCTACAGGACAGCCCTTTCATCTCGATTTTCCGCAAGTTACCATACGTGACATGGTGCAGGCACACTTACGGCTGGCTAATTACTTAGGGATTGATAAAATAGATATTTTAATTGGCGGCTCGTTAGGCGGCCAACAGGCGCTGGAATGGAGCATTATGGAGCCTGAGCGTATCAAACAGCTTATTTTGATAGCCACCAATGCCAAACATTCACCTTGGGGTATTGCCTTTAACGAATCGCAAAGGCTGGCCCTACAGGCCGACGCTACTTTTAACAACGGCACGCCCGAGGGCGGAAGCTTAGGTTTGAAAGCGGCGCGTAGTATGGCGTTACTCTCTTATCGAGGTTATAAGGCCTACAACATTCGCCAGCATGAGGATGACGATAACATTACTGATAACTTCCGTGCTTCAAGTTACCAAAGTTACCAGGGCGATAAACTGGTAAATCGTTTTAACGCCTATAGCTATTGGTACTTAACCAAGGCTATGGATTCGCACCATGTTGGCCGTAATCGTGGCGGGTTAGAGAAAGCATTGGCTTCTATTAAAGCGCAAACACTGGTAATAGGCATTAAATCTGATATTTTATTTCCTGTTGAGGAGCAGCAATACCTGTTTCAGCACATTCCTAAAGCTGCTTACTCTGAATTTGATTCGTTTTATGCCCATGATGGCTTTTTAATTGAAACTGATACCCTGACTAAAATTATTTCCTCATTCATAAAAACCGACGTTAGAGGAAAGATTATTGAATTACAAAAAATAGCTTAATGAGTAAAAAACTGACTATTGGTTTATTTGGCTTTGGTGTTGTTGGACAAGGATTGCATGACATCATCAGAACCAAGAACCTTAATATAGAGATCAAAAAAATTGCGATAAAAAACCCGGAAAAGTCACGTACACTACCTGCCGAACTTTTTACAACCGACCGTAATGAGATACTGAACGACCCGGAAATTAATACCGTTGTCGAACTCATTAACGATACCGAAGCTGCTTTCGAAATTGTATCACGTGCGTTGTCAACCGGTAAAAATGTAGTATCGGCCAGTAAAAAAATGGTAGCTCTTCATCTGCAGGAGCTGCTTGATTTGCAACGCCAACACGGTACATCGTTGCTTTACGAAGCTGCTGTTTGCGGTAGTATTCCTATCATTCGTAATCTTGAAGAGTATTATGATAACGAATTGCTGCACTCCATCAGCGGTATTTTCAATGGTTCATCAAACTACATACTTTCAAAAGGATTTTTAGAGGGGCTTGATTACGATGCTGCCCTTAAACAAGCCCAGGATTTAGGCTTTGCCGAAACCGACCCAACCATGGATGTTGGCGGTTATGATGCCAAGTTTAAACTTATTATTGCAGCTGCCCATGCCTACGGTGTAATCATAAAGCCGGAGGAAGTACTCAATATAGGTATACAAACTCTTTCGGCTTATGACTTGCAATATGCCCGCGAAAAAGGTATCAAAATAAAATTAGTACCTGTTGCCAAAGAGCTTGACGATAAGCGTGTGGCGTTATTTGTACTGCCTAAATTTGTTACAGAAACTGAGTTTTTATACAACGTTGAATACGAGTATAATGGTGTTACAGTACAAGCAGCCTTCGCCGATCAGCAATTCTTTTTCGGTAAAGGAGCCGGAGGCCATCCAACCGGTTCGGCGGTATTATCAGACATTGCAGCACTGCGTTATGATTATGCTTACGAGTATAAAAAAGCCCATGCACAAAACGAATTGAAATTTACCAATAATATAGAGCTTAACGTTTACCTCCGTTACGAAGATGAGTTTTTGGTGCATGATTTAGGCTTCATTCATATTTATGAGCGCTATTACTCGGGTGATTTTAAATATGTGATAGGGAAAATTAATCTTCAAAATCTGATCACTCACCAGCAACGTATATCTGATAACAAGGCTTTCGTAGCCTTTGCCGATCAGCTAACAGGGGTCAGTTTAGCGTCGGCATACTAACCAATAGTTAGGGATTTTAGTAGATTTTTGCTAACTGTTGAATACATTAAAGGCTTTCCGCAAGGAAGGCCTTTTTGTTTTTAAATTGGCGGCAGGCTTAGTTAACAAACCATTGAAGATGACGCGTGTTCTAACTGAAACTGTTGCTTATGAACGATATCACTTTTGCGCAAAGCTATATCTCCGAACTCGAAGCCGAAACAAACGCTACCCGTAAGTGTCTTGAACGTATACCTGTAGAACTTTTTAGCTGGAAACCGCATCCAAAGTCGATGGAGTTAGGCTACCTGGCTTTACTGGTTGCCGAAATACCGTTGTGGATCACGCACATGATATATAAAGATTATATAGATTATGCCACGTTTGAACACCTTAAACCTACAACAACTCAGGAATTGGTAACGCACTTTGATGAAAATGTGAAAGGTGCACGCAAAGCATTAATGAGTGTAGAAAACGGGCAGTTAGATGCAAAGTTTGATTTAAAAGGCAACGGACAAGTGATGTTTACCAGCACAAAAAGACACAGCCTTGAATCAACCATTAATCATATGGTTCATCATCGCGGGCAGCTTACCGTTTATATGCGGTTAAATGATATTGCTGTTCCAGCTATTTACGGACCATCAGCAGACGATAGAAATTTTTAAACTATGAAGATACTGCTTACCGGTGCCACCGGATATATAGGCCGGCGCCTGCTGCCTGTTTTAATTGAACAAGGACATGAGATTATTTGCATGGTGCGCGATAAGCAACGTTTTCCTGTTGATGCTTACCCGGCGGGTAAAATTCAGCTTGCAGAAGCTGATTTGACAAACGCCGGATCGTTGAAAAACTTACCAACTGAAATTGATGTCGCATACTACCTGGTGCATTCCATGAGTATGAGTGGGGGCGATTTTAGTAAAACAGAGAAAGATTCGGCTCAAAATTTTGTTGAATATATTGATGGTACGCAGGCCCAACAAATCATCTATCTTGGGGGTATTACGAATGAACAGCAATTGTCAAGGCATCTATCATCGCGTAAGGCTGTTGAAGATGAGCTAAGGAAGAGTAGCGTTCCGGTTACGGCCTTAAGGGCAGGTATCATCGTAGGCTCTGGAAGTGCATCTTTTGAAATTATCAGAGATTTGGTTGAAAAACTACCCGTAATGGTAGCGCCTAAATGGCTCAACACGCGGTGCCAGCCTATTTCAATACGTAATGTAATTGAGATGCTGGGAGGAGTGCTTATGCAGGAATATACTTACAACAAGCACTTTGATATTTACGGACCTGATACGCTCACCTACAAACAAATGCTGTTGCAGTTTGCAGAAGTACGCAAATTAAAGCGCCGCATATTTACTGTACCCGTTATGACGCCTAAGCTGTCATCATACTGGTTATATTTTGTTACGTCAACATCTTATCCGCTTGCCAAAAATTTGGTGGAAAGTATGAAGGTTGATGTTATAGGAAAGAAAAATGAATTACCCGAAAAGCTAGATATCCACTTAATACCTTACAAAGAAGCCATAAAGATTGCATTTGATAAAATTGAGCAAAATATGGTGCTTTCTACCTGGAATGACTCTGTAACCACCAATATATTTTCAAAAGGACTATCTGAGCGCATTGAAGTGCCCCAATATGGTGTATTTACCGATAAGCAAAGCATGAAAACCAAAGATGAAGGTAAAGCGCTGGAACGCATTTTTGCCATAGGAGGTAAAAACGGTTGGTATTATGCAAACTGGCTTTGGGACTTCAGAGGGTTTTTTGACCGGCTCTTTGGCGGAGTAGGGTTGCGCAGGGGCAGGCGCAATCAATCAGATTTAGCTCCCGGGGATGCACTTGATTTTTGGAGGGTGATATACTCAAGCAAGCAGGAAAAACGGCTGCTGCTTTATGCCGAAATGAAATTACCCGGCGAAGCATGGCTCGAGTTTAAAATTGATGATAATAATTGCGTAAAGCAAACGGCCACATTCAGGCCGTTAGGTTTGCTGGGAAGATTATACTGGGTAAGTATGCTTCCGTTTCATTACTTCATTTTTAGGGGTATGCTTAGCAAAATTACCGGGTGATACTTATATTTAGGCAACCAAACATAATTTATGCTCGATATTGTAATTGAAGCCCGCAAGGCAGCCGTAAGTGAAGCAGTTGCCGTAAAGCGTATACTGCCTTTCCGTTTGCGCCGTATGGTTGGTCCGTTTGTTTTTATGGACCATGCGGGGCCAATAGCCAATATACCAACGCCGCCTTCAGCTATGGATGTTTTACCTCATCCACATATTGGTCTTTCAACCGTAAGCTATTTATTTGGCGGGCAGGTAACACACCGCGATAGCCTGGGTGTGCAGCAAATTATACGTCCGGGTGAGGTTAACTGGATGACTGCCGGAAAAGGCATTGCGCACTCTGAACGGTTTGAAGATCCGGCAGCATTAGCAGGCGGGCTTGAAATGATACAAACATGGGTTGCACTGCCAGAAGAGGATGAAGAGTGCAATCCGGCTTTTGACAACTACAGCGTTGAGCAACTTCCTGTATACACTGATAAAGGCATATGGATGCGACTGATAGCAGGTACCGCCTACGGATTGAAAAACAGCGTAGAAACCCATTCGCCTTTATTTTACCTGCACGTTGAACTTGATGCAGCTACACCCTTTGCATTGCCTCAAGAGCATAGTGAACGCGGACTTTACATTGTAAAGGGGAGCATTGAAATTGCAGGAAATGTTTATTCCGCCGGGCAGCTTTTGGTATTTAACAAAGAGAACGATCCTCTCATAATTGCAAAAACGCAAACCTCTTTAATGATATTAGGTGGTGAGCCCTTAGGCGAAAGGTACATATGGTGGAATTTTGTTTCATCAAGAAAGGAACGCATTGAACAAGCTAAAGAAGATTGGAAGCAAGGATGCATTGTACTGCCACCAAACGATAACCATGAATTTATACCACTGCCTGATGATAAGTATAAAACTGCCGGTGCGCCCAAGCCTAACCCTTTATCATAAGCATCAATTTGTGAATAGCATCAGCTGATTAAGTTTATAAAAGCTAGTTCAGAAAACCCTATAAAACAGCAAAGCCCCCTGATGGGCAGGGGACTTATACTAACCAATTATAAACCTAAATTATGAGAAGAGCTGTAGGAGAAGGGGTCGAACCTTCAAGGAGTGGTTATCTTATTGCTAAGGTTCCCATGATCTCCGCCACCGGGACAAGGAGGTGTGTTTGCCAAAGTTTCACCATCCTACAGTGTATTTGTTTCTCTTTGTTGATACAAATATAATAGTAGTTCAATTATCTTGCAAATATTATATTCATTAATTTTGTTTTTTATGAATATGTTAATTTTAAATCGATTCCATTGATAAAATGATTAAGTGGATTTTAATTTAGCACATCAAAAAATTAAAATCTCAATTATACACTTTTTGCATATCGGTAAAATAGGTTTTTCGTGATGCTAAATCCTTTTGCCTGATTGTTTCGCCCTTAGCTGTTTTGTCTTCTTTAGGTATATGAACGTTGAAAAAGTCTCTTACTTCGCCGCTTATAATATCGGGCTGTGATTTAAGTATTTCTTTTTCGGCGTGCTCAAGCACCTTCTTCAAGGATGCGTTAAACACTTTAATTACCTTATCAGGAATTTTATTAGCGGCAGAGAAAGGCGATATTTTGGCGTGATAAAAAATTTCATCAGCATAGGCATTTCCAATACCTCTTACAATTTTTTGGTCAGTTAATAGTGCTTTAACCGGCTTACGGCTCTTTGCAAATTTTTCTTTCCAAAACTTTAAGTCTACCTCTTCGTCCAGCGCGTCAGGTACATTTGATTTATCGGGGTTTAGAGTAGGCGTGGCTGCTTTTTGAAAATCTGTAAGGGCTAATCCTTTTCCGTTCTCAAAATGCATTTCAAGTATCGTAAACTTGTGCGGGTTTTCAAGCTCAAACCATTTAAGCTGTCCATGCAGCATTAAGTGAATGCCTAGTACATTACTATTGTTGAACCTGAATTGCAATGTTTTCCCATCCCGAATAACATCTTTTAACTTTGCATTGTTCAGCGCTTCACTAAGCTCATCAGTACTTACGTTAAGCTTTTTGGTTTGTATAACAACAACCTTAAGCAAAGTACAGCCTTCTAAAACTTTGGTTATGTTTTGACTGAATACTTGCAAGTCGGGTAATTCGGGCATAATGGCTTTTATTGTTTATTACGTATGCGGTTGAAAGATTTTTTGAGCATTTGCCTTATTTTAAGCCTTAGCTCGCCCGGGCAGTTTTCATCAAACAACAATTTGGGCATTACGCTACGGGTTGAGCTAACTACCGGATGGGGTGGGTGTTGCACCAAAAAGTAATTAGCGTAATTCTGCCTTTCTTTTTTGCTCGCGTCTTTAACCATGTCAGCAAAGTGCGATAGCCTTTCATAAAATGCATTCATATACAATTAGCTTATGTAATTGTAAATCAACAATTTCTAAGCCAGTGTTAATGCCCTTGATATAAAATGTTTCAACACATTTTTAACAGCAATGTAGCAGTTTATTAACAATTACTGTGGATAATTATGAATACATCGAAGCTATAGTATAAGTATCAACAGTGAAGTAAAATGGCCTAGCTACGATAAAGATTGACTCTTAATGATGCTTTTCCACAATATAATTGCAGTTTATCAGGTAAGTAAAAAAGTAGATAAGTTATAATGGATCAGCTTGCAGAACCTTTGTTTTCCCAGTGATCTTTGATGATATTTCCGTCGTTGTCTGTTTTTAATGTTCTGGCAAATCGCTGGCCTTGAACATTTCCATGTACATCTTTTTTACCCATAAACAAAAGTATGGGCCTTCCGGCTTCATCGGTTTTAAAGGCTAAATCGTAGCGTTTAAATGTTTGCTCAACCATTGTAGTTGGCTGGTAGGTTTTGTTTAAAATCTTAAGTATTTCATCGCCCAACTTCATCGTATTCTGGTATTAATGTTATGAATTACCGCTTATTTAGTAACTTATAAAACAAATAATGAGGTTGTTAGTTTAGCCTAAAACTCTTAAAACAAATTACTATGGCTAAGGCAAAAGATACTAAATCAGATTCAGGAGCAATAACAGCTTACTCTGTTAAAACAAAAACTAAAAATGTACCTATGGTTGATCCGGTTATCGACGTAAAATCAGGCAGGTACATTGCAACCGGTAAAGATGCTGATGGCAACAAAATGGCTGCTATCATGAGCAAAGCAACCGCCGAAGAGCATATCAAAAATGGTAATGCTAAAAAAGGTACAGGCTGGAGTTAATCAGCTTTGTAGTTTGAATGCCCGTTATGTAGTTTTTTGCATGCTACGTAACGGGCATTTTATTTTTATGATATCGAGATTGAGGCAATAGATCACACTATGGCTTGTTTAAAAGGTTTGACATCAATCTTCTCCCACACCTGGCCCATAACATAAGGGTCGTTTTTAAGCCATTGCTGCATTAGGTGCTCCGTTTCAAACTGTACAATCATCACCGAACCCACCATTTGATCCTGTTCGTTAAGTATAGCTCCCCCTGCAATAAAGTTATTGTTCTGTTTTAAAACTTTAACTCCCTTCAGGTGCGCCGGTCGCGCCTCCAGGCGCCTGTTAAGTGCATTGTTGTCTGTAAAATCGTAAGCGGTTACAACATATTGTTTCATATACGAGGTGCAGCTTTTAGTGGTGTACAATTAACACAATCGATTTGAATAAATATTTGGTAGTAAACCTGATAAGTATGTGTTAAAATACATTAAAATTAAGCTGCAAATGTAAAGAGCTTTTTTATTTTTGCCACACCATGACAGTAGACCAACTTAAACAACAATTTCAATCGGCATTTAACCAGCAGGCGTTAGAGACTTACTTTTGCCCTGGCCGCGTTAATTTGATTGGCGAACATATTGACTATAATGGCGGGCTAGTTATGCCTTGTGCTATAAACTTTGGCACCTGGATGCTGCTGGCGCCAAATGAAGATAATGTATTTAGGTTCAGAAGTGTAAATTTTGAAGAAACCTATGATATAGGCGTGCAGGACAGCTACGAAAAAACCGGTCGCGAGTGGTATAATTACCCGCTGGGTGTGCTTCATCACTTTGTAATTGACGGTAAGCAAGTGAAAGGGCTTGATGTACTTTATTTTGGTAATGTTCCAATTGGCTCGGGCCTTTCATCATCGGCTTCTATTGAAATTGCGACCGCATTTGCCTTCAACCAATACTTTAAAACAGGCTACTCTAAACTTGAATTAGTTAAAATGGCTAAGTCGGTTGAGAATAATTTTATTGGTCTGAGCAGTGGTATTATGGATCAGTTTGCCGTGGCTTTTGGCGAAGCCGACAAGGCGTTAATGCTTAATTGTGATACCCTTGAATACAAAGCCGTTGATGCTTACCTAGGCGATAATGTATTGGCAGTAATAAACACCAACAAGCCGCGTAAACTGGCCGAAAGCAAATACAACGAACGTGTTGAAGAATGTGCACAAGCGTTGAAAGCTTTACAACAGGAACTTAACATCAGCTACCTTTGTGATATTGACAGCGATACATTTAGCCGTCATCAGCATTTAATTACTGATGAAGTTGTGTTAAAACGTGCTAAACACGTAGTTGAAGAAAACGAGCGGGTAAAGCTGGCCGCAGATGCGCTTGCGCAGCATAACCTTGCCGAGTTTGGCCGCCTGATGTATGCTTCGCATCAATCATTGCAGCACGACTATGAGGTAAGCGGAGTTGAGCTGGATACTGCTGTAGAATATAGCAAAACAGACAGCAATGTTATTGGCGCCCGTATGACCGGTGCGGGTTTTGGCGGATGTGCCATTGCCATTGTAAAAGCAGATGCATTTGAAACATACAGCAAAAATCTGATTGATTATTATACCGCTAAAATAGGTTATGCACCTTCGGTATACGCCACCAATATCAGTAGCGGCGTACACGAGTTGGTAAATTAAAATAGGCTTTTAGTCAACTAAATAATATTTACTTTTAGTAGTCCATAGTTTTACAGCTATGGACTTTTTTATAGAACATAATGCGCAAATTAAAATTAGATGAGCTGAATCGCGTGTCGGTTGAGGAGTTCAAAGGACAATCAAAACTACCGGTTGTTATTGTTTTAGATAGTGTTCGCAGCATGCACAATGTAGGGTCAGTATTTCGTACTGGTGATGGCTTTGCCGTTGGGCATATTTGCTTATGCGGAATTACTGCGCAGCCACCTCACCGCGAAATTGAAAAAACCGCTCTTGGTGCAACCCAATCGGTAGACTGGAGCTATCACGCTGATACTACTGAGGCTATTGCTGAATTAAGAGACCTTGGTTATACCATCATAGCCATTGAGCAGGCCGAAAACAGTGTGATGTTGCATGAGTTTCAACCGGCTGCCCATCAAAAGTACGCGCTTATTTTTGGTAATGAAGTAAATGGGGTAAGCGAGGAGGCTATGGCCCAAATTGATACTTGTTTAGAAATACCCCAATTTGGCACCAAGCATTCGTTTAACATTGTGATATCAGCTGGCATAGTATTATGGGATTTTATGGCCAAAATAAAGCTGAATAAGTAGACATCTGTTAAGTGAAGGCTATTAAAGAAGGCGTTTGAAAACCGTTTGAGCAAATCGGAAAACATATATTAAAAAATTGATGTATTAGTAACATGACAATTCCCTTTATAGAACTAACAGATAAAAATGATCGTCCGGCTTTAATCAACGTAAATAACATTACGTCTGTTGTGGTTTACACCACGCCTAATGAAGAGGTGCATGTTTATGTAATTGGTGACAAAGAATCATACGTAACCGTTAAAGAAAACTATGACGAAGTAAAACGTAAAATTGCTATGGTTACCGGCGGGGGCGTTTATTAGAATTGGCATACTTAATGCCCGCTTGAATAACATAATTAATCACTAAGTCTTCACACTTTAATAAATTTTCAACACCCTCCGCCAAATCGTCGTTAAACGCTTAATTTTACCCTCTTAATTAAAAAGGATAACGCTTGGGCAAGTCTGCAACCAAAGAAACGCCGCTGATGCAGCAGTACAATCAAATCAAGGCAAAATATCCGGGTGCCTTGTTGCTGTTTAGGGTAGGCGATTTTTACGAAACGTTTGGCGAGGATGCTGTAAAGGCCGCCGGTATATTAGGCATTGTGCTTACCAAGCGTGCTAATGGCTCAGCATCACACATTGAGCTGGCCGGCTTTCCACATCATTCGCTCGAAACTTATTTGCCTAAGCTAGTACGCGCTGGCCAGCGCGTAGCCATTTGCGATCAGCTCGAAGATCCCAAGATGACCAAAACCATCGTTAAGCGGGGTGTAACAGAGTTGGTAACGCCGGGTGTAGCCGTTAGTGACAACATACTGCAGCAAAAAAGCAATAATTACCTGGCATCGCTCTATTTTGAGAAAAACAGCCTGGGTATTGCACTGATTGATATTTCAACCGGTGAGTTTTTAACTGCACAGGGTAACGCCGATTATATTGATAAATTACTGCAATCTTTCAGTCCCAGTGAGGTAATCTACCCAAAAAGCTGCAAACGCGATTTTTTTGAAAAATTTGGCGATCGTTATTATACCTATACACTTGACGAGTGGCCTTACAGCGGCGATTATGCCTATGAAACACTTACCAAGCACTTTGGTGTAAAATCTTTAAAAGGTTTCGGTATAGAAAAACTCGGGTTGGGCATTGTAGCTGCAGGTGTGGCACTGCATTACTTGAACGAAACCGAGCACCGCAATTTACAGCATATTAGCGCCATAAGCCGTATTGAAGAAGACCGCTACTTATGGCTCGACCGTTTCAGCATACGCAACCTCGAGCTGGTGGGTTCATCAAACGATAACGCCATGACGCTGGTTGATGTGCTTGACCATACGTGCTCACCAATGGGAGCCCGCCTGCTGCGCCGCTGGATAGTGATGCCTCTAAAGGAACTCAAACCTATCAATGACAGGTTAAACGTTGTACAGCACCTTATTGATCATGAAGAGCTGCGTAATGAATTGCAGAGCTGCATACGTCAGGTAGGCGATTTGGAACGGCTAATTAGCAAAATAGGATTACAAAAAGCTAACCCGCGCGAGGTTTGCCAGTTGCGCAAAGCTTTGCAGGCTATAAGCAATATACGTACGCTTTGCTTAGGCACTGGCAGTGACGATGCTAACGTTATAACCAAGCCAAACGACGCCCTGATGGCCATCGGCAATCAGCTAAACCCTTGCGAATACATTTGCGAAAAAATTGGTAATGAGTTAAACGCAGAGCCACCGGTACAACTGGTAAAAGGTGGTGTGATGGCCGAAGGTATTCATGATGAGCTTGACCGCCTGCGCAAAATCGCTTTCGGGGGTAAGGGTTATTTGCTTGAAATTCAAAAGCGCGAAGCCGAGCTTACGGGTATACCATCATTAAAAGTTGCATTTAACAACGTATTTGGTTACTACCTTGAGGTTACCCACTCGCACCGTGATAAGGTACCAACTGATTGGATACGCAAGCAAACGCTTGTAAACGCCGAGCGCTATATCACTCCCGAACTTAAAGAATACGAAGAACAAATTTTGGGTGCCGAAGAGAAAATACTTGCTCTTGAAACCCAATTATACAATGATTTGCTGTATTCGCTTACCGAGTATATTAAGCCTATACAGCTTAACGCGCAGCTAATAGCCCGTTTAGATGTGTTGTTGAACTTTGCAACAGTATCTATCAGAAACTACTACGTAAAGCCTCAGATGAACGATGGGCTGCTCATTGATATTAAAGGAGGGCGCCATCCAGTAATTGAAAAGAATTTGCCGGTGGGTGAAGAATACATTACCAATGACGTTTACCTGGATTCTGACAGTCAGCAAATCATCATTATTACCGGTCCGAACATGGCGGGTAAGTCGGCTTTATTGAGGCAAACCGGTTTAATTGTATTGTTGGCGCAAATGGGCTGCTTTGTACCCGCAAAGCATGCGCAAATTGGTTTGGTTGATAAAATATTCACCAGGGTAGGGGCATCTGATAACCTTTCATCCGGCGAATCGACCTTTATGGTGGAGATGAACGAAACTGCCAGCATCCTGAACAATTTAAGCAACCGTAGTTTAATTCTTCTTGATGAGATTGGCCGGGGTACTTCAACTTATGATGGTATATCCATTGCCTGGGCTATTTCAGAGTACTTGCATAACCATCCAACGGCCAAAGCAAAAACTCTTTTTGCTACTCACTACCATGAGTTAAACGAGCTTACCAATATGTTTAGCCGTATAAAAAACTTCAACGTTACGGTAAAGGAAGTTGGCAATCAAATCATTTTTTTGCGTAAACTGGTGCCCGGCGGCAGTGAGCATAGCTTTGGTATACATGTTGCAAAACTAGCCGGTATGCCTGCCAAAGTATTAGCCCGAGCTAACGAAATATTGAAAAAGCTGGAAGCCGAACGTACCGGGGGTGAGGATATCAAGGAAAGTATTAAGAAAGTGCAGAAGCAGGCCATGCAGCTGCAAATGTTTTCGATTGATGACCCGATACTGGTTAAAATACGCGACATGCTGAACAACCTTGATGTAAATACCCTAACCCCGGTTGAAGCATTGATGAAGCTGGACGAGATTCAGAGACTGATTAAAAGTTAATTATTCAGGTAAGGCATTGTGCCGCTTTTTGAAGTAACAACAGCTTGTCTTGGTTTCTTGCTCTTGTCTCTTGGTTCAATAATATCTACCTTTAACTTATGCTATTGAAAAATTACTCCCGGTTAATTTGGATGTTGTTATTGGCTTGCGTGGCATTTACCTCTTGTAAATCTAAGAGGGCCGTGCTTAAAGGCTCGCCCGGCGATGTGGTTAAACCGCAAGCATTTATTGCCGATAAGTATGCCGAAATGATGAACGTTGATACCCGCGACATTACCAACGGAAGGCTATACAGTTTTATTGACCAGTGGTATGGTACGCCATACAAATTTGCAGGTCTTGATCATAACGGTGTTGATTGTTCGGGCTTTACTTATTTACTGCAGCAAGAGGTTTATGGCATCAACATACCACGTAACACGGGCAAGCAAATCAATGTAATTAAACGTAAATACGAAGAAGAGTTGCGCGAAGGTGATTTGGTTTTCTTTGATTTTGACGGGCGAAAATTCAGCCATGTAGGCGTATACCTTCAAAACGGGTATGTAGTACACGCAAGTACCCGCCGCGGCGTGATGATTGTAAGGCTTAAAGACCCGTCGATGTATAAATATTTTTCTCGCGGCGGTTCCATTGAAGGAACCAATTTGGCACAAAACGAATAGATACTGCAATGAAAAAGCCCCGCCTGTAAAGCGGGGCTTTTCTGTATATTTGCGTGCTCATGCAAAAGCAAAAACAAGATTATACTTTTTGGACTAAGTACAAGCAGTTTGCAGGTAATGAAATTATGCTTTACGTAATTATGGTTGTGGGAACCATCTTGGGCATAATTATATTCAGTTAATTCTTTACCAGCGCAACTTTATAATTGTCAGCATCGGCAATTGCCTGAAAGAAGTCAACTAACTCCTGGTATTGTTCTTTAGGGTACACACCGTCCAGCACCTCAAGTTTACGCTTATAAACAACCTGGTTACCAACTTTAACGGCTGTTGCCGTAAAAGTTCCGAATGGTTTCTTCAAGTTAACTAATAGTGGTTTACTATCAAGTTTAAAGCCTTCAGGTACGTTATAAGTAATCTCGTCAATATCAGTATACCCGCGGTTTATGTATACGTTAGTTGTTCGGTTTTTAACCTCACGTGGAACATTGGTGCGCCTGTTGGCCAGGTTGGCCATGAAGTAATATGTGTTGCCTGCCTGCGAGGCATAGTCTCTTGCACTAAACTTTATGGTTTCGTTATTTACGGGCTTTAAGTTTTTAACCGCTTTTAGTTGAAGATTTTCAATCTCCAGATTATTTATGCCGTAATTTTTCTTCGTGTTTTTTATCTCCTCGTTTATATCTCCCGGGTTTACAGGGCGGTTATCAAACTTCCATCCATCAAATATGGTGGTCATACTGCCCGCCAATTCGCCATCAGGTTTAAGCTCAAGTACAGCCTTCCTGATCTGGGTACTTTCCTGGGCACTATACTTGGGTGTACGCATCAGCTTTCCACCCTCGGCAGTGCACGCTAAAACTCTACGGTCATCAGTAAAATCACCCAAATAGCCAAACGGACTATCCTGCCTGGTACATTCCAGCCAGGTGGTATCATTTTTAAATGGCAGGCACAGTATAATATGGTTGCCTTGTGCAACGCTTGCAAAGTCGGGCATCAGGTCTCGCTTTAGGTCGCCTGCCTCAACTATGCAATAGTATGATGGTATATCAGCCGCCGCCAGTAAAGCCTGAGTGTAATTTACCAGGCCTTTACAATCGCCATAACTTAAAGCATCTACATCTGCGGCGGTAAATGGCTGCAATCCGCCAATCCCAACCTGTATGCTTACATACCGGCTTTTACGTTGCATGTATTCATAAATGGCCTTTGCTTTCAACTTCTGATCTTTTATAGTATCGGTAAGGCTTTTAATGTTTTGTACTGTTGCAGGTGGTAATGTGGCTCTCCCGGCCAGTAGTTTGTCATAAACCCATTTGCCAAGTTCATTCCAATTTGTAAATGACCCCTCGTACCCTAAATAATTGAATTTTTGAGGCACTACCTTTACTATAGGCTGGTACATCTCGGGGTGAGGCCCAAAGGGCTCGCTACGTATAGCTTTTACGTTAGCTACCTCCCATGTGTAAGTTTTAAGCCCCTTTTCGGTAATGCTTTCTTTAGGTGCTCCGGCGTAGTTTAATTGCTTGTACCGAATAATAAAATCGGGCTTACATATAAAAGTATAAGTACTTTTTTCAATAGCTGTACCAACCTCTGTAATTGGTTTCCAGTCGCCAACATTTAATGATTGCTTTGAAGATATTTCAAACTCATAGTCTATAGTGTAAGGGTAGTTTACAACTGCCGGCTTATAGTACTTAATTCGGTTGTCAGTAAACATTGAAAAACCATCGTATGAGCTGTAATCATTAAAGTTACGTTCACTGAATTGACTTACCGCCTTTCCAAATTCATCATATACGGTGCCTTTTATATTTTTTATACGGCGATTTTTGTCGTACCATATTTCAATACCCGCGTTAGTATCACCGTTTTTGTTCAGCACCGTAACTACCTCGTGATGCTTGTAAATAGAGGTGTTTAAATCTTTCACCTCAGAGGTTATTTCCATATTGCGTATTACAGCGCTTGCATAAGGCAAAAGTTCTTTGGGTATGGTTGAAGCTTCGTACTTGTTTTGGGCAGCACCTGCAAATCCGGTCAATAAAATACCGGTAATCAGTATATACTTAATCATGATTTTTTTCTGAAAATGATATCTGATTTTTGCTCTTGTATTATTTTGTTGAATAATTCTTTTAAATAAGGATACTCATCAGAAGAGTAGATGGCGTTATTAAGCTGTATAACATGCGAGAACGTAAATGTAGTGGACTGTGAATCAAAAGCTGTTAAAAAGCGTCCTCCGCTGTTAGGTAGCCCTAACGATACGCCCTTAGGTGGGTTTTCAATTTCGTACCCTTCAGGCAAATGCATGGTTAGGATAACCTTTGTATCTGATTGTGCACCCCAGTCAACCGGGTAAGTACGTTCGGCAAGTTTGAAAGGGTTTTCTGAAATTTGGTTTAAAAAGAAAGGATTGAACGCCATGCGATTGTTGTTCATGTTGTCAAATAAATTTATCTCCACTTCATAAACCTCGCTTAGTGGCAAATCTAAACTGTCAACATTTAAAACCTCTGCTTTTAAAATTTTGAGCTTGGTGTTTTTTTCATCCAGATTTTCCACATACTCGTCAATGCTGTTGAATTTCTTGATGGCCTTACGTTTGCTAAGCGCTTCATAACCCATCGAAAAGTTTTTGATTACGCCTGTCAGCTTTCCGTTTGGCTGCAGGGTAAGATCCATAGCATAAGTGCGTGCCCATTTCTGCGAAGCCTTCATGTCAATCCAATACGATGGCTTATTTAGGCTCATTACCCTTCCCTGGTCATTAAGGCAGCGTTCGGGCAGCATGCCAAACGGCAAATAAGGTTCTGTGGCATCAAGCAGGTAAGTTTTGTTGTTAACGTTAACTTTGGCCACTACATAGTTAAAGCCGCCCACTACGGGGTAAAGTTTATTAATAAAGCCATGATCGCGCGTGGCAAGTATAACAGCTTCTGTGTTTAAGCCGGCAGCATTAAGTGCTGTAACCAAACCTAAGTTTATATCAGCAACGCTTCCTGAGTGGGTGTCAAGTGCTTTTCTTACGCCATTGTCTGACCATATGCCATAAATGTTATTACACTTTACGTTTTTTTGAAAGTAGGCGTATATAGCCCTGGCTTTTGAAAGGCTGTCAGTAGCGCCGGTTAGTATCAACGGAAGCTTATCTTTAAAAACACCCGATTTTTTAAGCTGACTACCAAAGCTGTCGCTTTGCTTCAAACTCTTATCAATATCGGTCCATGTTTGGGTTTTAACGTGTTTAGTGCCGTCATAAGGGTCAACGTAATCGTTAAGCTCAAAATCAATTGCGGCAATGAAGTTTTTAGGCGACGTCATATGATCTTCCTCAATAAATGCCGGAACATCGGCCATCCCAAATACCAGTTTTGAGCAATCGGACTTGCTGCCTCTCACCTGGAAACATTCACGCTCTAAATCGCCGGTATTTTTTGTGAGCTTTAAAGGGCCGACCAAAGTAGCTTTGAAATTGAAGAATCCGGGTATGTGTACTTCATACTCCGAATTTATTTTAGGTATATCCGTTTGAAAGGTCCAGTCTTTCATGTTAAGCGTGTACGGCGATTCAATAGTATATTTATACTCAATTATACAACCATCGCGCAGACCGGGCATAGCAAACTTTACTACATCCCAATACTTGTTTTTATTTTCCCTGATGATGTTTGAGGCGTTAAATGCCAGGCGTTGTACACCACCGTTATCATCAGTATAAAAGGTTACCGCTTCAATGTCACGTACGCGCTCAAAGCTGTTGTTATCACTTTTATACAGTGGTATTTCGATGTTTCCTTTGTCAAAGGCTTTGCTGTTGAAGATTTTGATTTTAATATGGTATTCGTGAATCAGCGGTATTCCGTCGCCGCTGCTTATCCAGCTTTTTCCAAATTCATTGAGTACAACGGCGTTGGCTGTTTTGTCTTTTTCGTAAGCTTTAAGGCTCATTTCCTCAACGGTAAAGTTGCCAAAAGGAAAATCACTGGCTAAAACGGGCGTATGCATTAATACAACACCCAATGCCAAGAGCAGGAGTTTTTTCATTGTGAAAAGATCAGGTCAATTATTATTGTAAATAAGTTGCCATAAATATAAAAACTTAATGTCGAAACTTTAAAGCTTTTCCCGACCTTTGCCACAAAGCATTTTATATAATGAAGCTGAATTTAAAACGCCCGCTTGCCTTTTTTGATATTGAAGCCACCGGTACCAACTTAGGTGTTGACCGTATAATTGAAATGGCAGTTATAAAATTATTGCCAGATGGAACTGAAGAAAGCAAGGTATGGGTTTTAAATCCGGAGATGGCTATACCGCTTGAGGTGTCATTAATTCATGGCTTTTATGATGATGACGTAAAAGGCAAGCCGGTATTTAAAAGTGTGGCTGCCGAAGTAGCTGAATTTCTTGATGACTGTGATTTGGCTGGTTATAATTCAAACAAGTTTGATATACCTATGCTGGTTGAAGAGTTTTTACGCGCCGGGGTAGCATTTGATTTAAAAGGCAGGCACTTTGTTGATGTGCAAAACATTTTTCATCAAATGGAGCAACGCACCTTGAAAGCTGCTTACCAGTTTTATTGCAATAAAGAAATACAAAATGCGCACTCGGCCGAGGCCGATACACGTGCCACTATGGAAGTATTACTTGCACAGGTTGACCGTTATAAGGATACCGAGTTTATTGATAAAAAAGGTAATAAAACTATACCCGTACAAAATGAAGTAGCTGCGTTACATGAGTTTACAAACTTGCAGCGCGCTGTAGACTTTGTTGGCCGTATGGTTTACAATGAAGCAGGCGAAGAGTTGTTTAACTTTGGTAAGCATAAAGGTAAACGTGTTGAAGACGTATTTGACGTGGAACCGAGCTACTACGCATGGATGATGAACGGTGACTTTCCTTTGTACACCAAGCAAAAGCTTAAGGAAATATATGAGCGCTGGACGGCCACTAAAGCCACCCGCCCGCAGCAGCCTAAATCAACGCAATCTCAACAACAGCCGGCTGGTTCAGGTAATGTAGATAAAAAGCCTTTTCAGCAAAAGCCGTTTAATAAGCAACCATTTAACAATAACCGCCCACAACAGCAACAGCAGCGTCCTTTTAAAAAGGATGAACCAGCCAAACCTGTAGACGGGGATATGTTGCAGGCATTGGCAAATAAGTTTAAAAAGAGTTAAAAAAACAAATATTTAGTATGATGATAATTCTGTAAAAGCATCTTATCATCATACTAATTTAATTATCCCAAAAACTCAATATTTCTTTTAAGTCCCGAGTATTTGGTACGTTTTACCGCTGATTTTTTAAAAACCGCCTGAAATGTCTCCTGGGTAATTTCCTGCCAGTCGCGGCGGCTCATCTCCAAAAGATCGGGGTGTGGCGTAAAGGCCGGTTCGTTATGGGGTAGCGAAAAACGGTTCCAGGGGCAAACGTTTTGGCATACATCACAGCCAAACATCCAATCGTCGGTTTTTCCTTTAAATTCTTCAGGAATGTTATTTTTTAGCTCAATAGTAAGGTATGATATACACCGGCTGCCATCAACCACGTAAGGAGCTACAATTGCATCAGTAGGGCAGGCATCTATGCAACGGGTGCAGGTGCCGCAATGGTCGGTAGTAGGGGCAACGTCATAAGCCAGTTCCGCATCTACAATTAGTTCGGCCAAAAAAAAGAACGAGCCATTTTTTTTGTTGATAAGGTTGGCGTTTTTACCCACCCAGCCAAGGCCCGCACGTTGCGCCCAAGCCTTGTCAAGCACCGGGGCCGAATCAACAAAAGCCCTTCCGCCAACATCACCAATATTTTCCTGAATGAAGTATAGTAGCTCCTTCAGTTTATCTTTAATTACGTCATGGTAATCCATTCCGTAAGCATACTTGGAAATTTTGGGCGCCAGCAGATCGGTCTGCTGCTTATCGGTATAATAATTTAGGGCAAGCGATATTACTGAACGGGCACCATCTACCAGTAAACGCGGATCAAGACGTTTATCAAAGTAGTTCTCCATGTATTGCATCTCGCCATGCCTGCCCTGTTTAAGCCAGTTTTCTAGTCGGGGTGCCTCTTCTTCTAAAAAATCTGCTTTGGCAATACCGCAAAACATAAAGCCAAGGCGTTTTGCCTCATCCTTAATTAATTGACTGTATTTAAGCAAATTTTGATTCACAAATGCAAAGATAAGCAATTAAATATGCGCCGGTATTGTATAAGAGTGTGAGCTGCCACAATACGCTACCCTGATGCCATCCTGCTCTTAACTGCTTTAATTTAAAAGATTATTCAATTGGCTATATTTACACTAAGCCAATTTTCAACTCAACCTTTATATGAACTTTATTAAAGCTACTTTAATTTTTCCTGCATTAGTACTTGGTTTTTATCACGCACATGCGCAAAGAAAGCATGTGGTTGCAAAAAGGCCTAATATCATAATTATACTGGCCGACGATATGGGCTACTCAGACATTGGTTGTTTTGGCTCAGAAACGCAAACGCCCAACCTTGACCGTATGGCTAAAACAGGTTTGGTAATGACGCAGTTTTATAACGCATCAAGATGTTGCCCTTCAAGAGCATCGTTGTTAACAGGGCTATACCAGCATCAGGCAGGAGTAGGTGATATGGTTAACCACCGGGTTGAGCCTGCGTATCAAGGGTGGCTCAACAATAATTGTGTAACCATTGCCGAAGTACTCAAAGGGGCTGGTTACAATACTTATATGGCAGGTAAGTGGCATGTGGGCACAGCACCTAGCAGGTGGCCGGTTAACAGGGGCTTCGATCATCATTTTGGTTTAATTGATGGTGCGGGCAGCTATTTTGATCCAACAAATCCGTACCGGCCGAATCAAAAATTAACTATTGCTTTAGATGATCAGTCGTACGTGCCACAAAAAGGATTTTATGCAACAGATGCATATGCCGATTATGCGGTAAAGTATATTAAAGACAACAAGCAAAGTGGGAAGCCTTTCTTTTTGTACATGGCGTTTACTACCCCGCACTGGCCATTACACGCACTGCCTGCCGATGTTGCAAAGTATAAAGGTAAGTATAAGGCCGGCTGGGATAAGCTTCGCCTGCAACGCTTTAATCGGATGAAGCAGTTGGGCATTATTAATAGTACAACCGCACTGTCTCCCCGTGACAGCAAAATACCTGATTGGAACTCACTTACAGATGCCGAAAAAATGGTTTGGGATGATAAAATGGCGGTGTACGCAGCCATGATTGACCGCATGGACCAGAATATTGGCCGCATTAAACAGGCGTTACGCGAAAGCGGTGAGGAAAACAATACCGTAATTATGTTCCTGTCAGACAACGGCGCAAGCAGTGAAAGCATTAAAGGGCCGGGCTTCACTCCTGAAATGCTTGCTGCCAACCAAAAATTGTCAAGCGACCCATCATCTTTTACCGCTTACGGTTTTGAGGGAGCCAACGTGAGTAACACACCATTAACGCTTTTTAAACACTGGGTTTACGAGGGTGGTACAGCAACGCCTTTTATAGTAAGTTATCCGGCAGTAATTAAAAAGCATATAGAAAGTAAGCAGCCGGGTCACCTTGTTGATTTAATGGCTACCTGTGTTGATTTATCCGGCGCTAAATATCCGTCAACTTACAAAGGCAATTCAATTAAGCCAACCGAAGGTATAAGCCTGTTGCCTGTAATAAAAGGTAAGCCTTGGAAAGGTCATGATGCTCTTTTTTGGGAGCATGAAGGCAATAGGGCGGTTAGGCAGGGCAGTTGGAAACTTGTATCTGATTATCCTGCTAATAAATGGCATTTATATAATATAGCTGAAGATCGCTCTGAGCAAAATGATTTATCAGTAAAGTACCCCGAGAAAGTAAAAAAGCTTGAGCAATTATACAATAATTGGTCAAACCGTATTGGAGTTGTGCCTTTCGAAAAGTTGAGTAAATCAAAAAGTGAATAACTAAAAAAAACTTTCAATAAGTTTTGAAAGTTTAATAAGTATTGATACATTTGACCATGGAATTAGCGGAAGCCAAAAGTAAGTTTATTGAAGCGTGGGGTAAGCTGGGATCGGAGTGGGGAATAAACAGAACCATGGCTCAGGTGCACGCGCTGCTGCTGACATCACCGGTTGCCATGACCACCGAAGAAATTATGGAGGCGCTGAGCATATCACGCGGAAACGCGAACATGACCTTGCGCGACCTGATAGGATGGGGGCTGATAGAAAAGCAGCACAAAGCGGGCGAGCGTAAAGAGTATTTTTTTGCTGAAAAAGATACCTGGACCATTGCAAGGCAGGTTGCTCAGGAAAGAAAGAAAAGAGAGCTCGACCCAATACTTAAGGTATTGAACGAACTATCTTCCGTTAAAGGCGATGAAAAGGACCCTGAATACAAAACTTTTAAAACATCTATAACCAGCATAAATAAACTTGCAGGAAACGTAAATAAAACGCTCGAAACCATGCTGAAAGCCGAAGAGAACTGGTTCTGGGGTTCAATTTTTAAGATCTTCAAATAGATCTTATTTTTTTAAATCAATCTTTCAAAAAATACTGAAAATTCAATAATTATTATACATTTAATTTATCACATCATGAACTACTTCATTTTAACCTACATTGTTTATTTGTTAATCAGCATTGCTTTAACTGTTTGGGTTGCCAGGGTTTTATTTAGTAACGGGCGCATATTTTTGGTCGACATTTTCCATGGAAATACACTCCTCGCCGATTCTGTAAACAAATTACTGGTGGTTGGCTTTTACCTTATCAACGTTGGTTACATATCACTGGTACTTAAAGAAACGGGAGTAATTGCCGATGCCCGTGTACTCATTGAGGTGTTGAGCCGTAAAATAGGCACTATCATTTTAATATTAGGCGCCATGCATTTTCTTAACCTTACCATATTTTTTAAGCTGCGCAGCCGTGCCCAGCAAACAGGTAGCCAGCCTCATAACCAATAGTATTTGTATTTCATTTCATAGCCAAATTGAATAAGCCATGAAGACGCTCGAAAACCACATCATACTTTACGATGCAAATTGCCCTATGTGCAAGCTGTATACTAAAACGTTTGTAAACGCTGGCATGCTTGATAATAATGGCAGGGCAAGCTATCAAAACATGCCCACCGAGGTTTGCCCTGTGGTTGATCTGCACCGTGCAGTAAATGAAATTGCCTTGGTGAATACCAAAACAGGCCAGGTAAGTTACGGCATCGAAAGTTTATTAAAAGTATTCGGGAATGCATGGCCTGTTTTTAAACCGCTGTTTGGTTTTGCCCCTTTCATATGGCTACTTCGTAAAGTTTATGCATTTATATCTTACAACCGCAGGGTAATTATACCTGCGGTTAATAAGGACGATGATCCGTTACAGCCATCATTTAGGTTGGGCTACAGGGTTGCCTATTTGATATTTACATGGTTGGCTGTTGCCTTGGTTTTAACCAGCTATGCAGTACATCTGGCACTCGTTGTGCCAGTAGGGCATATGTTAAGGGAATACTTTATTTGCGGCGGTCAGATATTGTTTCAGGGCGTTGTAATCTCAGTGTTTATGCCTGCTAAGCGCTGGGACTACCTGGGCAATATGATGACTATATCTTTTCGCGGTGCATTGTTGTTACTGCCGGTTTTGAGCCTAGGTGTTTATATAGCGTTGGATGCCTGGGTTTATACTTTTTGCTTTTTGGGCGTAGCAGGTTTGATGTTGCTTGAGCATATACGCCGCACACGGATATTGAAGCTTGGATGGCTGCTTACCATAAGCTGGATGGCCTACCGATTATTGGTTTTAGCACTTATTTATTTAAACAACTAAAATGAAAAAGTACAATAAAATTGTACTTGCTGGAGGTAACGGTTACCTGGGCACAGTACTGGCAAACTTTTATAGACACGAGGCTAACCAAGTGATTATACTAAGCCGCAAGCCGGCTGCGAGCAACGAAAACATAAAAACTGTTTTTTGGGACGGCCAAAATGAAGGCGACTGGACCAAAGTATTGGATAATGCCGATATGCTAATAAACCTTTGTGGCAAAAACGTAAACTGCCGGTATACCGAGAAAAATAAAAAGGAAATAATTGCATCAAGAGTTGTACCTACAGCTTTGTTAGGTAAAGTTATAGGCAAGCTTTCCCACCCGCCAAAACTTTGGATCAATATAACATCAGCAACAATTTATCGCCACGCTGAAGATTGCGCGCAGGATGATTATACTGGCCAAATTGGTAGTGGATTTTCTGTAGATGTATGTAAACAATGGGAAAAAACATTTTTCGATACCGTTACACCTGCCACACGAAAAATTGCCTTGCGAATGGGCATTGTATTAGGTGCAAGTGACGGCGTATTCCCGAGGTTGCACAACCTGGTGAAATTTGGCTTGGGTGGCAAGCAAGGTAACGGAAAACAATATGTATCATGGATACATGAGCGTGATGTTGCCGGCATAACACAATTTTTACTAGAGCACAATGAGCTTGATGGAGTAATTAACTGCACCGCACCACAAGCAATACAAAACTCAGATTTAATGCTTAGCATACGCAAGAGTTGTCGTTCATTAATTGGGTTACCTGCGCCAGGCTGGTTGCTTGAAATAGGTGCGCTGCTTATTGGAACCGAGACAGAGTTAATACTTAAAAGCCGTTGGGTTACTCCAAAACGCTTACTTGATGCTGGCTATACGTTTAAGTATGTGACTGCGCCACAAGCTGTAGATAAGATTATAAGTAGTCAATAAAATGATTTTAACAGAGATGAGGCACCTGCTAATCAATATTTGCTTATGCTGTGACTATTAAACTCAAAACTTGAATGGCAGTAATCAAACTACAAACATTTATTGAAGCACCGGTTGTTAATTGCTTTTACCTTTCGCGCAGTATTGATTTACACGTTAAAAGCATGCATAGCCACAGCGAAAAGGCAGTTACAGGCATTACCAAAGGCCTGATTTGTTTAAATGATACCGTAACGTGGAAAGCCAGGCACTTTTGCATCCCTTTTAAAATGACTGTAAAGATTATTGAAATGAATGCACCGGGATATTTTGTTGACGCAATGACTATTGGTCCGTTTAAATACATGCGGCATTACCATGCTTTTTGGCCGCAACGTAATGGCACGCTTATGGAAGACGAATTTGTTTTCCGTTCGCCTTTTGGCTATCTGGGGAATATGGTTGACAGGTGGCTATTGAAACCTTATCTTACAAAATTACTTCAGCGTCGCAACTCATACATCAAGCAAGCAGCAGAAGAAGTCATAAATAGTCAATCCTTTGCCTTTACCTGCGGCAGGTAATTATAAGTTTTACGGTTGCCCAATTTTTATCGATCCGCTGCAAACATCTCCCTCGGGTATTCCGGTTATCCAGGCGCGTAAGTATTTGGTACGTTCTCTTGTTACATTTTCAAGGTAAAAGGCCTTACACATTGCTGCCGAACTTCCGCCGGCATCAGGGAACCGGGCAGCCAGATCCGCATTCCGTAATTTGATCCACAAGCGCTGCGCTGCTCTCATTTTTCTTACAAAAACCGGTTTTTTCGAATACTCTTTAACAATTTGTGCAAATACGGTATTTAGCTCCTTATCAGCTTGCTGATATTTTTTGTTGGCATCAGCTGTCATAGTTGCTTGTGACTGCGCCACAGCGGTATGGCTGAAGATTGTAAGAATGGCTATTAATATAATTCCCGGGATTAGCTTTGTAAGACTTGACATGATCATCTGAAATTTATTGCAAAGTATAAGTGCTCATACTTCAATAATGTTTTAATACTTGGTAATTACTATGAGTAATTACTAAGGGGTTTTGTTTAGATATTTATATAAGTAATGTGAAATGTAAGTGAGTTAAAACTTAGTTTAATTGATTAACTTTGTATATAAAAGTACTTTTAACTATGAAATATTTTGTGAGTGAGGATTCGATAGTGCGTAGTATATGGGGGAAGGCTGATACCGTTCTTTTCATATTTGCCGGTGCAGCGGCTGAGTTTGCACTTAATAAGGCGGTAGACTGGCTTTACTTTACCGGTAACTTACCTGCCGATCCGTTAGCACGCTTATTTTCAACCGTTGAATATTCCAAGAAAATATTGTTCTCGAAGTATGATGATGCATTATGGGCTATAGATAAAATTACTGCTATACATAAAGGAGTAGAAACTGCAAGGGGTATGGAAATACCTCAATGGGCTTACCGCGATGTTTTGTATCTTTTGATTGATTACTCGGTACGATCATTTGAACTGCTTGAACGTAAACTTACAGACAACGAAAAACGCGAGCTTTATGATGTTTTTTATCGCCTTGGTAAGCGTATGCAAATACAAGACTTACCCCAAAGCTATAGCGAATGGATTGTAATGCGCGAAAATCATTTAAAGGAAAACTTAGTTTGCAGCACCTTTACAATTGACCTGTACAGGCAGTACCGCAAACATTTGGGCACCGGGCGTTACCTATTATTGAAGCAGGTACAAATGCTGCTTGTACCCAACCAGGTTTTTAAGCTTTTAAATTTCAACAGCCTTCAGTGGCTCGGGCCGGTATTGGGGCTGTACAAGTTAGCTAAGCAATTAAAGCTCGACTGGTTGCTTAAAGAAGCCATATTGCCGCCAAAGTACAAACTGCAAATTAAAGGCTTAGATAACTGACAAAAGTTTAATATAGTTGTGGTGTTTACAGTTTTTGCAAACACCAGGTGGTCATACATCGTAAGTTTTGAACGTTTGTAGTTTTGATGGGCTCATGTAAATAGCCGCCTAATTCGGTAGTGTAATTAAGCAATCTTTCTTCATCCACCAAGTACCGCTCCGAACCATCGGGCAGCAAATAACGGCCGCCGCCGGTGTGCTGCACTAAGTTTTCAATACCTATGTTTGATGCCAGCCGCACAAACAAATAGCCGCCATGCTTTAAAACGCGCCACATTGAACGCAGCATGTTATCAAAATGCTCATGATTGTTGGCAAAATGCAAAACGGCGCTGCAAATGAGCAAATCAAAGCTTCCATCTGCAAATGGTAAGTTTTCTGCAACGCCAGTCTCAAAGTTTTGCAAACTGTTTGAGGTGGCCAGGTGAGCAGATAATTGCTTTACATTTTCAATTGCTTCGCGATTAGGGTCGATGCCGTGCACCTCGTAATTGTTTTGCAGAAACCAAATCAGGTTTCTGCCGCCTCCGCATCCTACATCCAGCACCTTCCGGCAATTATCGTAACGGCCCTTCAATAACTGATCGAACAGATAGATATCAATGTTACCGAAAGTTTGCTGCAAGTTGTTAGTCATCATTTACTGCACTTTGTACCGGTAAACCGACCGGCCTATGTTACCGTCTTTATCAAAGCCTTCAATTACTGCGCGGTAGCTTCCTTTGCCATCGGCGTTGTAAAATTCTACGCTTGTAGCACCGGTAGCCTTATCAGTAACTACCCGGGGGTTCCAGTAAATAGTACTGCGTAAATCCATACCTACAGGTTTGGGCACATCGTACTTAGGCATATAAAACTCGCGTGCAATATTATAACCCTTAGGCATTATATTAACAGTATTAGGCTGTGGAATAAGTTCCTGTAACTCTTGTAAGCTTATTTTTGTGCCTTTTGGTGGTGTTTTAGTGTTAAACACCAATACGCCGTTAGTTTGGTTGGCATTGTTAATCAAGCCTAAATCATCGCGCAAAAAGATTTCAACCGATTCAACATCTGTTGATTGCATGCTCGCAAGGTAATTTACATCAACAGGCATACCGCGTACATAAATAGCCATTGGTACCCTGCGGCCCTGGTTGTAATCGCGGGTTACGTAAAACGCATTAGTGCTTTGATCATAAGTTACACCCATAAGCGTGCCTTGTAAGCAGGTTAGCAACATAGGGCAAATAAAGCGGTCGCCGGTTACTAAATGGTCCGGGATACTGCTTAAGCCTGAAAGGGCAGGGTAAGCCGTATGGTTAATTTTAGCAGTTTTAGGCGCACGTACAACTACTTCTTTAAGCACGTGCATACTGTTAAACTGTTTTTTACTGTTTAGCAGGTAAGGGCGCATGGTGCTGTCAATATTGGCAACCTCATCAGGGTAAAGTTGATTTTTGTTAATGGCCGGGTAGGTGATAGGCTCGAGCATCAACATCAGGTTTTTGCCATTATAATTATTTTTAGCAGTAGCAATTATCTTCATGGAATCAGGGAACGACAAATTGCTAAATTTAAAACGACCCTCCGGATCACTCACTGCATTGGCTGAAAAATACTTATCAGGAATGTACAAACGTACATTCCCACCTTTAAAAGGCATGCCGTTAAGCGTACGTAAAGTGCCTGCTATTTCAATGCCTTGCTCAGGTAAATACGTTATTGGCTGTAACCTGCCTGCTATTACATCAGTATATGAGAAACGACGGTATCCCTGTGTTAACATTAATACATCAAGGTCTGACACGGTTTGATCATTAGCCTTGTTAAAGTAATAGTTTGGTTTCTCAATGTAGCCTTTTAAATCAGATGTTAACAGCAAGCTGGTTAGTATGGTTGTTTCACCATCCTCATCAACAGGCACCTTGCTTTCATCTATTACCGATACAGAGAAGTTTCCGTCAACTGGTCCCGTTTTGTTTTTGGCAGTTACATTAAATTTAACCTTTTGCCTTACACCATACGCGGGCTTATCACTGGTTACGTTGAGGCTAAGTTGATCTTTATGCTGAACGAATATTAAACGCTCACTTACTGGTATACCCGTACTGGTAAATAAAGTAAATTGTACAACTCCAGTAGGAAACTTACTTGACGGAATATTGGCAGAAAAAACCTGCTCTTTCAAAGCTGTTTGCGCTGCGAAGCAGACTGTGTTTGAGCTTTGCGCTATGATATAAAAAACTTTACCCTTATTGGCTTCAAAGAAAGCCGGGCTTGCCAGCATTTTAAGCGTTACATTTTGAGCATCAGCTGTTGTCATGCTCAAATTTATGCCTGAAACCTGCACCTTGGGCAGGTCATAACTTGCTTTCAATCCGTTGGCAAATGTAATGTTTGCTTTATACTGTTTGCCGGTTTCGGGCAGCATGGTGAATGAGCCCATGCCAGCATGTTGTGAGCTGATATTGGCAACTGTGGCTCCGCTGTTATCAGTTATAACACCTGTAAAATTAATTCCGCGTCCGTTTGATGATACGGCTTTTACTGCAACACGCGTACGTGTTCCAATGAGCAATTCGCCTCCTTCAGGAAAGAACTGCACATCGGCATTGCCTAATATTGATTTAAGCGGAAAGCTTCGGCCTGCTCTTTTTCCGCTACCTAAATCAATAAATGCGGTGATTGCTGCACCAGTTAAGTCAATCTGCTTATTGTTGGTAAATGTTACGGTAAGTGCGCCGTTCTGATCGGTTGTGCCTTTGCCTTTGGCTACATCATCAACATTGCTGCTAACCTCCCAGGTTACCTTTTTACCGGCTTGCGGGTTTCCATCGGTATCTTTAAATACTATGCGTGATGTAATTTGTAAAGATTTATCTGAACCGGTTTTTGTGGAGGTAATGGAAGTGTTTATTTGCTTGTCAATAGCATTGCCAACAGGCAGCGTTTTAGTAAAGAAGTACGCGGCATCAAAGTTGGCCATCCATTTACTATAAGCACGTATGTGATAGTTATCCTGTCTGAAAGTAAGCTCTGGCAGTGGTATGCTTCCGTAAGCAACGCCCTCTTTTACAGGCAGCTTCAGCATTTGCACCAATGAGTCGCGGCTATTCATCAGCTCAACGTATATTACCTTACTCAGTTGGGAGGGTTGCTTATAGTTGTCTGTTAAGTATGCTTTAAAAAAAACGGTATCATCAACAGCATAGTAAGGTTTATCAAAATGCAGGTACAATTTTTCAATAGGCCGTGAGCTGGCCATTTTGCCTGTTTTTTCAATAATGCTGTTCAGGCTTACACTATCCTGCTTTTGTGCAAATACAGGAGAGCCAAACAGGGATATGATAAGAATAGATAAAGCGTAACGGTATATCATCAGGAAAACTCCAATGGTGTAATGGTGGTAAATATACTATGCTAAAAACATGCTACCTAACTTAAAGGCATTGTTTAACATTTTTTACATTAACCCCAAAATTGAAAGTTTATTGTTTAATAAACCGTTTGGAAAAACGCAACAGGCAAGTTGCTATCCCCTCAGTTTGTCTAATAAGTCGCTAAGCTGCGCTGCCTCGTCTTCAGTAAGGTTATGCCTGAACAAATCTGATGTTTTAAATTCAACATCCATCTTATCTAAAATTTCAAGGCCTTTGTTGGTGATATGTATATCAACCGCACGCCGGTCAATATTATTGGTGCAGCGAGATACCAACTCCTTTTGAACCAAACGATCAACAATACGCGATGCGTCAGACATCTTGTCTATCATGCGTTCCTTAATCATGTTGATGGTAACAGGTTTGGGCCTTTGTCCGCGTAAAATACGCAGCACGTTAAACTGCTGACTGGTAAGGTTATACTTTTCGAAATTTAAGCGTAGCAAATTACTTAGCCAGCCCGAAGTGTATGATATATTAATTACTGCTTTGTGGTAATTATCTTCAAATTTGCTGCTCTGTATTTCGTCTTCTATTTTCATTCAATTACAATTATAACAAATAAGAGGGTAACATTTACCTGCTTAAATTTTGTTTTGGGTTATAAAACCACTTATTATTTTGTATTGAAGATTTATAATACATCAAAAACCTTGTATTTAAACGAGATATCATTTATCAATCTTCGGCGTAAATTTGCTGTTTAATTTATTAAATTCAAATATTAGTTAATTTTTTAGCTAAGGTAAGAGAAGATTTGCGGTTACGCAATTGATAACTTATATATAAAAAGGCGCGTTACAGGTATGTTTACGACAATGATTTAGTAATCAACTTACCGGCGAAGTGATTTTTTAGATGGGAGCCATCACCATGCAAGGTCCATACTTGTTGGGGCTTTACGTGTTCAATGGTTTGTAAAGCATCATCCCAATCGGCATGGTCTGATATATACAGCGAATCTTTTTCATTCACCTGGAGGTTTTTCCACCCTGAAGCAAACAGTCTTGTAACCCCTGTAGCTTTGTAGTAACTGTCAAATGTAAACGGCGGAACAATGTAAACATACTCGTTTTGCGCTTTCATCAGTTTACGACTGTAAAGCTCATAATTTCC
This sequence comes from uncultured Mucilaginibacter sp., assembly GCF_913773635.1. Lineage (GTDB taxonomy): Bacteria > Bacteroidota > Bacteroidia > Sphingobacteriales > Sphingobacteriaceae > Mucilaginibacter. Next base: position 9,224 of record NZ_CAJYGQ010000008.1, on the reverse strand, counting down.
TAAATGAATGTCATGTTTTTCATAAATGGCATTTAGGGGCGCAATACGGAAGTGTACAAGTACTTTTTTTTGCGGAACAAAGTCATTTATCATTCTTATTAGCCGTTGTGCTTTGCCTAAGCCATAAGCACCCAGCAAAATGTTCGTTTTAATATTTTCCAGTTTCTTTATCTCGGCAACAGGATCAGGGTGTAGTGTTTGAGGATTGGCAAAGGTGCTTTCGGTGATAAGTACATCGGCATGTACCCATTCAATAGGTTGGCAGGTAGGGTTGGCCTGTAACTTATAGTCGCCGGTGTACAGGTAAGTAACACCTTTGTATTCCATTACTATTTGAGCCGAGCCAAGCATGTGTCCGGCCGATATGAATTTGATTCGTACGCCACCCACCTCAAAATATTCATGCCATGAATGTACTACAAAGTTTTTGCCGGCATTTTTGCCATAGCGCAAGTGCATAAAATCACGTGTGGGTGCTGTGCAGTGTATGTTGCGGTTGCCAGGCACCGCATGGTCGCCGTGTGCATGGCTGATTATTGCATGTTCTACAGGTTGCTGCGGATCTAAATAAAAGTTACCATAACGACAATAAAGCCCGTTAGCATCAAAGGCAATAAAATCTTCTAAAATCATGAATAAACAGTTGGGCGTTATTGCCGGGTAAATAGTTTATGAAGGTTAAGTACCTGCGGAATTACCGGAACTGAGTTATCATTATTAATAATGTAATCAGCCAATTTTTCTTTTTCTTCCTGCGGCATTTGCTTCGAATTACGTGCTTCGGCTTGTTCAATGGTAATATTATCGCGCTCCATTACGCGCTGTAGCCGGGTTGGGGTAGGAGCTGTAACGAGTATAGTATGATCGCAATCTTTATATGAGCCGCTTTCAAACAATATGGCAGCTTCTTTTAAAACGTATGGGGCATCAGTATGATTAATTATCCAGGCATCAAATGCCCTGAATACAGCAGGGTGTACAAGGCTGTTTAGCTTGTTAAGCTCAGCAGCGTTGTTAAATACAATTGAACTGATAAGCTTTTTATTCAAAGCACCATTGTTGAAGTATGCCTCGTTGCCAAAGTGCTGCTTTAACGCTTCAATAAGTTGTTTATCAGTAGTCATCACTTGCCTGGCAGCATCGTCTGAATAGAATACAGGTATGCCTAAAAGCTCAAAAACACGGCATATTGTTGTTTTGCCGCTGCCTATGTTGCCGGTAATGCCAATTTTAAGCATCTTATTTTTTTACAAGGAAGTTAATGTTACGCGGAACGGTTTTTACAATGCGGCAGTAAGCAGGCACACGGGTTATGTTTACAGGTAACACGGTGTAGCCTTGTTCCCACAAGCCAAAATCGGCAGTGGCCTCAAAAAAGTCCTCATCAAGCTCTGTGTACCTACTCAATGGTACCGTAAAAGTAATGTTAACCCTGTGCGGTACCAATTTTACATTATAGTAATGCACGTTGTTGATAAGCTTAACAGGTATGCTAAGCGTCTTCTCAGTAAACTCTTCAACCGGCACTTTAAGTTGAGTGCTTTTAGGATATATGCTAATGTTGCCCTCTTTTACCGGTTGCAAGCCAAGCGTTGTATTAATTGGTTGATTAACGTTATCAAGCTTAAGCGTATCAGTTTTCCATGATGTGATATGTTCAATTACATTACCAGGCCCATTTAAGGTAACGTAAGCCGGTTTGAGCTGAATTTTTTCTGACTGCTGGTACTGCTGCTGGTAAGTTAAATTTAATACAGGTTCAATTGGTACCCTTTTAACTACCCGATTTGTGAAATCAAAATACAACGTATCGGGTGTGAAGGCAATTATTTTGTGACGCGCGTCCATCACTTTGTTAATTTGCGCAATTTGAGTGTTTAAAGCAATGTAATTGCTATGCTCAAGTGTATGCAAATCAACCTTAACAGGTTCGGTAGATGAACTTACCTTTGAAAATAACACCTGCCAGCCGGTGCCCTGCATTATTGCTTCAACCGTATCGGGCTGCAATGCCCTGAAGGCACGCTTTTGTGGTGCGTTTTTAAAGGTTATTGCCTGCTTAACTGTAAAACTATAAGTGCCCGATAAGGTGGCTAAAATCCACGCCACTGTGGCAATAAGGAAGCAGGTAATAAATACCGACAAACGCCTTCTTTCAGATACAGATAGTTTTATGATGGGCATAGGCAAATACTGCTTTTAGTTATACTGTTTTGCGTAGCTTGGTTTACCGCAAAATTAAAATGCCGTTTCTCTTATTAAAAAAGAAACGGCATTTTCAATATTCTGTTTATTAAGCTTTGGCTTCTTTTTCTTTAGCCGGTGCATTAAGGGCTTTTGAGGCATCAAGTGAAATGGCGGCTTTATCAAAGCGAATTCGGCCGTTATCAACTTCAACCAAAAAGGTGGTTTCATTTAGGTCAACAATACGGCCGTGTATGCCGGCTGTAGTAACTATACGATCGCCTTTTTTTAGTTCCTCAACATATTTTTTCTGGTCTTTTTGTTTTTTCATTTGCGGGCGTATCATAAAAAAATAAAACACCACAATAATCAAAACCATTACCACTATTTGCTGAGTAGCCATACCGCCGCCAGCTTCTAATAAAATTGTTCCTAACATTCTATATATTCTTAAATAAGTACTACTTAGTTTTTACCGCATCTTTTGCCAATACTTCGCCAATGAGGCGTACCCGGTTTTCGGCAGGTACAGTGTTAGCTACTACGGTAATAATCTTCTCTTGCATACCAATTTTACCGGCACTGTCAAACGTAACCTTTATTACGCTTGAGGCACCAGGCGCTATTGGTGTTTTGTCAAACTCAGGTACCGTACAGCCACAGGTTGCGTAGGCATCTTTTATTATTAAAGGCGATTTACCTGTATTGGTATATTTAAACTCATAGGTAACCTTATCGCCCTGTTTAATTTTTCCAAAATCATGAGCCTCTGTTTCAAACTTCATAACAGGAGCCTCGGCTGCATTTAAGCTCTTTGCTACTGCCCCATCGGCAACGGCTGTACTATCAGCAGTTTGCTGTGTATTATTGGTTTGGTTGCAGGCGCTAAGGGCAATTGCCAGGCATAAACCTGCGGTAATTTGTTTAATCATTGTTATTCAATAAGTCCGCGGCCTGTTTTACGAACACGGTTTTGCTCTTTTAATTCGAATAAAATTTTATCTAAAATACCATTTATAAACGAGTTGCTTTTTGGTGTGCTGAATTCTTTGGCTATTTCAAGGTACTCATTTATAGTAACCTTAACGGGTACCGAGTTGAAGTTTATAAACTCAGTAATTGCCATTTTCATTAGCAGAGTATCCATCATGGCAATACGTTCAGGCTCCCAGTTCTGGGTTTTCTGGCCAATCATGCCTTGGTAGTCGGCATCATAACGCACGGCCAGCTCAAACAGGTCAACTATAAAGTCCTGGTCTTCTGCCCAGTTACCTGTAACATCGGCCAGTTTATTCTGCTTCGGATCGTCGTATGAGAAGTTTTTGAAAGTTTTAGCTATCAATGCTTGTAATACGTCTTTATCAACCGGCCAGGCAATAAACTTATCTTCAAAAACCTGCTCAGCTAACTGCGACTTAAGAATTACCTTTTTAAAGATAAATTTGATGATGTCTTTATCGGTTTGAAGGGTATCATCAGTTTTTTGAAGGTACGCGCGGTAGTCGTCAGAGTTCTTCAGCGTGATGAATAATGATTTTGCAAGCTCGGGTTCAAAATCCCACGATACTTTGTATTTTTTGATAGCAGCAATGTAATCTTTGTTTACATGCAGCGAAGCAATGAAGCGGTTTTCAAGAATTTTAAGGTTAGGATTAAGATCCTCGGCGGTAGGAAGGTGCTTGTTAGCGCGTTCCTGGGCATCGTTGGCGGCGTATTGTATTACTTCATCAATTAACGACAGCATCCAGATGTACATTTCGAAAACCTTATCAATGTTTTGCAACAAAAGCTTTTCGTGTTGTTTTTTATCTTTCGGCTCAGATTGATGATAAGCGTATAATGCCTGTAATACTTTAACCCTAAGGTGCCTTCTATTTAACATGGGTAAGAACGGTTTTTTTCGGTGCTAATTAATGTTTCGGTTAACGGTTGAATTAAGTTAAGCAGTTGAGCAATTGTTTTGTTGCTGTAATTGCAAAAAAATAAACGCCAGCTTGCTGCTATTATTGCTTTAATAAACCAGTTAACCAATGCTGGTGCAAAAGTAGATATTTTTTTGATTAAACCTAAACGGCGTTGCCTAAATAGGCACTTGCCTGTATGTAAGAATTCTGTTAAATAGAAATGATCATACCAGGCTAACGTATGTTTTGCACAGTGCCGAACATTTAAGGGTGCTGAGTGTTTTTTACTACCTTTGCCAAGCTTATGAAAAGCCTTGCTTACTTAAATAAGTTTTTTTACAAGTACCGCTGGAGGCTGGTGCCGGGTGTGCTGTTTGTAATTATTTCCAATATTTTTGGGGTACTACCAGCCCAGGTTATACGTATATCCTTTAACCTGGTGGCCGAAAATATACAGATATACCACTTGTACGCAGGCTTTGAGCGGCAAGATGTTATTTACGATATATTTGGAGCAAGCTTGTTACTTTTTGGCGTATTGGTATTGGCATTATCGCTTTTAAGAGGCTTGTTTTTGTTTTTTATGCGTCAAACCATCATCCTTATGTCCAGGCATATTGAGTTTGACCTTAAGAACGAAATCTATGAGCATTATCAGCGCCTGTCGCTGGCGTTTTACCGCAGGCATAATACCGGCGATTTAATGAACCGTGTAACCGAAGATGTTAGCAGGGTGCGTATGTATCTTGGTCCGGGTATAATGTATGCCATTAACACGGTTGTATTGTTTGTGCTAACCGTTTACGCCATGATGAGCGTAAATGCCCGTTTAGCTTTCTTTTCATTATTGCCAATGCCTTTATTGGTGCTGAGTATATATTACGTTAATAACATTATTGAGCACCGTAGCGAGAAGATACAGGAACGTCTGTCTGCCCTTTCAAGCTTTGTGCAGGAAAACCTATCGGGTATCAGGGTAATAAAGTCATACGTTCGCGAAGACTTCGTAAACGAGAAATTTAGTCATGAAAGTGAAAACTATAAAACGCAGTCAATGGAATTAACCAAGGTTCAGGCTTTGTTTTTTCCAATGATGTTATTGCTTGTAGGAATTAGCAGTGTGCTTATTATTTACATTGGTGGAGTAGAGGTAATGAAAGGTAATATAACATCGGGCAATATAGCTGAGTTTATAGTTTACTTAGGGCAGCTTACCTTTCCTGTAATGTCATTAGGCTGGGTGTCATCATTAATACAGCGTGCAGCGGCATCGCAAAAGCGCATTAATGAATTCTTGTTTGAGCAGCCCGAAATATTTTCGCCTGCGGTATTGCCAAAACCAGTTACCGGTAAAATTGAGTTTAATAACGTAAGCTTTGTTTACCCTGATACGGGCATTAAAGCACTTCGGTCAGTATCTTTTAGTGTTGAACCGGGGCAACTGGTGGCAATTATAGGCCGTACAGGCTCGGGTAAATCAACCATTGCCAATTTACTTATGCGAATGTATGATGTTACGGATGGCGAAGTTTTGATTGATGGTTACCCTTTAAAGCAATTGAACCTGGAAGGATATCGCTCGCAGGTTGGGTTTGTACCACAGGAGGTGTTCCTGTTTTCAGATACCATTGCTAATAATATAGCATTCAGCGCCGATGTGCTTGACATCAATGCTGTAGAGCAGGCTGCTAAAGATGCTGCCGTCTACAAGAATATCATGGAACTTGAACAGCAGTTTCAAACGTTGATAGGCGAACGCGGTGTAACCCTTTCGGGCGGACAAAAACAGCGTGTTAGTATTGCCCGTGCTATAATGAAACAGCCGCAAATTCTTGTTTTTGATGATTGCCTTTCGGCTGTTGATACACGTACCGAAGAGGAAATTTTAGGAAACCTAGGGCGGGTTATGAAAGGCAAAACCAGCGTAATTATTGCTCACCGTATTTCAACCATTCGTAATGCTGATAAAATACTGGTAATGGATGAGGGTCACATTGCTGAACAAGGCACCCATCAGGAACTGATGGAAAGGCAAGGCATTTACTTTGACCTTTATGAAAAGCAATTGCTGGAAGAAGAGGAAGTTTCCCCGGCTCCTGAAAATAAATAAAACCAGTAATTACTGATTAAACAATGTATTTGGCTCAGGATTGTTGAATGGCCGGGCAATGCTCATATTAAGTTCGTTGTTTATACGCTCAATAAAATAATCACACAGCACCGGCGCCGCTACCTCGTCAGACTGGTGCATGCCTAAATAAACCGATTTAAGGCCTACTTTACTCCATTCTTTTATACGCTCAATCCACTCATCCATCCGAACGTAATCGGTAGGGTGCAAAGCGTTACCTACAAACCTTAGAAATAAAGCAGGCGTTGGTAAGCCCATATGCACTACATCGCGCCGGCCGGCGGTATCGGTGACAATTGCGCCAATGCCTAAACGGTGCATTAGTTCAAATACGGCGTCGCGGGTTTGTGGTACACCAAACCAATCACGATGACGCAACTCCAAAAATATCTCGAGGTCGCGCGGCAGGCTTTCAAGGAAAGCTTTTAACGCAGGATAGTCCTTAGGGGTGAAATTGTCATTCAGCTGCAAAAACAGCGGACCCAGCTTGTCTTCAAAGGCCAGCATGCTTGTTAAAAAGTCGGTAGTTATTTCGTCTGCACCCTTAAGCCTTTTAATATGGCTTATGAGTTGGTTAAACTTTGGGCAAAACTTAAAGTGAGGGTTGGCAGCCGCTTTGTCTTTCCATTTACGTATGGCTTCTGCATCATACATACGGTAATGGGTAGTGTTAAGCTCAATCATGTTGAAATGCTTAACATACTCCTGCAAAAAGTCAGCGTCCCGCGTTTTTGGTGGATATAAATTGCCTTTCCAAACTTTTTGTGCCCAGCTCGAACATCCAACGTAAACCTCAGGTTGCCCGAAGCTTTTACGCTGTAGCGAAGCCGCGGTTACAGGCATATCGGGCGGCAAAGTGTAATCAATAAAACTAAGCTGTTGCTGTGCTACCTTGCCAAACTCCATATGCTATTAAACAATTTCTTTAAGTAATTTAATGTAAAGCTCTATACCCTCCTCAATCTCCTTAAGGTAAATAAATTCGTTGGCGGTATGTGATCTTGCTGAATCGCCCGGCCCCATTTTTAAAGACGGAATATCGAGCAATGCCTGGTCAGACGTGGTTGGCGATCCGTAAGTGCTTCTGCCAAGCTTTATGCCGGCTTGCACTATTGGGTGGTTTTTATCTATAGATGATGGCTTAAGCCTAATAGACCGTGGCACAACATCACAGCTTACCTGCTGTTGAATAATGTTCAGTACTTCCTCGTTGCGGTAAGCATCGGTAACGCGCACATCTACCGTAAAAGTACAAGTAGCAGGAACCACATTATGCTGCGAACCTGCGTTTATAATAGTAACCGACATTTTAATGGGGCCAAATAGCTCCGATTCCTCAGTGAAACGATAGTTTCGAAACCACTCAATATCTGCCAGCGCTTTATAAATAGCATTTTCGCCCTCCTCGCGGGCAGCGTGCCCCGCTTTACCATGTGCTGTACAATCAAGCACCATCAGGCCACGTTCCGCAATGGCTAATTGCATGAGGGTTGGTTCGCCCACAATGGCAAATTCAAGCTCACCTAAGTCAGGTATCACCAATTCAAGCCCGTTAGTACCCGATACCTCTTCCTCGGCGGTGGTAGCAATGCAGAAATTATATTTTAGATCGGTTTGCTCGTAAAAATGCATAAACACTGCAATAAGTGAAACCAGGCATCCACCTGCATCATTACTGCCTAAACCATAAAGTTTTCCGTCCTCAACCGCAGGCTCAAGCGGGTTACGCGTATAACCCGAGTTGGGCTTCACAGTATCATGATGAGAATTAAGCAAAATAGTTGGCTTTGTCTTGTCATAATACTTGTTGTACGCCCATACATTATTAAGCTTGCGTTGTGTGCTGATATTTTGCTGGTTAAAAAAAGCTTCAATAATATCAGCAGTTTTATCCTCTTCTCTGCTAAATGATTGGGTAGAAATCAGGCTTTTCAACAGGTTGACCGCCTCGCTATATAGGGTTTCAATGGTATTCATAAAGGTGCTTTGGCCTTAAAGGCGTTAACGCATTCGGTGCAAATGTATAGGATTTTTTACATAGTATATGTTAACACTGCTTGTGCAATTTGGCTTTATGACCGTAAATTGCCATATGAAAAAGCATGCACTTTATTTAAGCATGGGTTTAACGGCACTGGTTGCCTTTAACAATACTTATGCTCAAAACAAGGAAACAATTAAACGTAAGGGTTACACATTAGTATTTACAAGCAATGATAACAGCTTTAACCCCAAGGTTAAGCAAAAACTTATCGAAACGTTCTTTGAGGTGTATCCTAAGATTGCCAAAGAGTATAATAATAAAACGCTTAAAGAAGTGACTTTTGTAATTGATACGGCTTACAAAGGGGTGGCAGCAACTTCAAATGGTCGCATTGTTTATAATCCCGGCTGGTTTAAAACACATCCTGAAGATATTGATGTAGTAACGCATGAAGGGATGCACATAGTACAGGACTATAAGCAAAGTGTTGGGCCGGGCTGGCTTACCGAGGGTATTGCCGATTACGTACGGTACAAGTTTGGCGTTAATAATAGCGCCGCAAATTGGAAACTTCCTGAGTACAAATCAACTCAACATTACACAAACAGTTACAGGATTACTGCCAGATTTTTGAACTGGATTGAGCAAAAGCAAAAAGAAGGTGTAGTAAAAGAATTAGATAAGCAGTTGCGGAATCATTCCTACAACGCCGATAGCTGGAAGCAACTGACCGGAAAATCACTTGATGAGTTATGGACGCTTTACAGCGCTAACCCAATGATATAAATGTAAAAGAGGCCGTATCAATTTGACACGACCTCTTGCTTTATTTGAGTTAATAATAGAGTTTCAAATTTTATTTGCTACTTGCAGCTTATTCTCTGCTGGCCAGTACCTGTGCAGGAGTGCTTTGAGCTGATTGTTGTTGCATACCTGCAAAGATCACACCCTCGGTGTACGCATGGCCTTTGATGCTCATGCCGGTGGTGCCTTTGGCTAGTGCTGATACCACTACCTGGTA